>JABLXK010000020.1 GCA_013178095.1 Anaerolineae bacterium
GCAAGATGGCAGTAGTGGGTGCCGCCATGCGCAAACTGCTGGTTTTGGCTTATGGCGTTATCAAGACGGATATGCCTTTTGACCCCAATTTTGCTCTTGGGGCTTGACAAGCAAGACGGTATCTACATATCCTGTCAATATAAAAAAAATCCGGCCCGCAAGCGCGGGCCGGATGGGTATTTAGTTGCTGCTCAGGGTGGGGATGCCCTGGTTCTTTTTCACGGGAGGAGCGAAAATCTTTTCGAAATCCTCGCGGGAAAGGGTTTCCACTTCCAGCAAGCGGTTGGCAACCTCATCCAACTTGGCGCGGTACTTGGTGAGGATTTTCTTGGCTTTCGCATAGGATTCGCTGACCAGTTTTTGCACTTCCTGGTCGATCTTTTCCGCAACCGCTTCGGAATAATCGCGCTGCTCGCCGATCTCGCGGCCGAGGAATACCAGCTCGTCCTTTTGGCCGTAGACCATCGGGCCCAATTCCGGGCTCATGCCCAGGCGGGTGACCATCTTGCGCGCCAGTTTGGTGACGTTCTCGATGTCGTTGGCGGCGCCTGAGGTGATATCGTTGAACACGATTTCCTCTGAAGCGCGCCCGCCCAACAGGCCGATAATCTCAGCCATCATCTTGTTCTTGGACATCAGGGTGCGGTCATCTTCCGGCAGGGCGATGGTGTAGCCTGCAGCCATGCCGCGCGAGATGATGGATATTTTCTGCACCAGGTCGGCTTCCGGCAGCGAGGCGATCACGATGGCGTGTCCGGCTTCATGATAGGCGATGATGCGTTTTTCGTCTTCGTTGATCAGGCGGCTCTTGCGTTCCGGACCGGCAATGACGCGCTCGATGGCTTCTTCGAATTCAGATTGCGTGATCTGCTTCTTGTTGCGGCGCGCCGCCAGGATGGCGCCTTCATTCACCAGGTTTTCCAGGTCAGCCCCCACAAATCCGGGCGTGGCCTTGGCCAGTATGTTCAGATTAACGCTGGGCGCCAGCGGCTTGCCCTTGACGTGCACATTCAGGATGGCTTCGCGTCCGCGCATATCCGGGCGATCCAACACCACGCGGCGGTCGAAACGGCCAGGGCGCAGCAGGGCTGGGTCGAGGATATCCGGGCGGTTGGTGGCGGCCATGATGATTACGTTGGTGTCGGTGTCGAAACCGTCCATCTCGACCAGCATCTGGTTAAGGGTTTGCTCGCGCTCGTCGTGCGAACCGCCCAAACCGGCGCCGCGATGACGGCCGACCGCATCGATTTCGTCGATGAAGATGATACAGGGCGAGTGCTTCTTGGCCTGGTCGAACAGATCGCGCACGCGGCTGGCGCCAACGCCCACGAACATTTCAACGAATTCGGAGCCGGAAATGGAGAAGAACGGTACGCCGGCTTCCCCAGAAACCGCTTTGGCTAAAAGGGTCTTGCCACCGCCGGGAGGGCCTACAAGGAGCACGCCCTTGGGAATGCGCGCGCCCAGCGAGATGAATTTCTGCGGTTCGCGCAGGAATTCAACCACTTCCTGCAACTCTTCCTTGGCTTCGTCTACCCCCGCCACGTCGGCGAAGGTCACCTTGGGCTGATCGCCGGAGAACATGCGGGCGCGGGACTTGCCGAAAGAGATAGCCGCGTTGTTGCTGCCCTGCGCCTGACGGAAGATCAGGAAGAAAGCCACCCCCACAATCAGGAAAGGCAGGATGTATCCGAGGAAGGACAACACCGCGTTCCATTGGCTGGGTTGCTTCACGGAAATGGCGACATTGGCGTGGTTCAACGCATCGGTTGTTACGCCGTAATTCAATAATTGTTCGACTAAAGTCGATCCGGATTCTTTTGTCGCAGTCTTTTCCTGGCCGTCCTTGAGGGTGACGGTCAAGGTATTTTCATCTTCAACGATCGATTTAACATTACCTTGGCTGATTTGCGCCGCCAGTTCATTAATCGACATAACTGTCTGGCCGCTATCCTGGTTAATGTTCATGAAAACCATCGCGACAATCGAGATGAGGATCAGCAAATAGACAAAATTGGTTTGTCCGTTCGATTTCACAGATTCCTCCAAAAAGGGTTCATTTACGCATGCGAATTATACCAACCAATCCCGGCCGGCAGGCCGTATCGGCAATTTATAGATATTTCTAATATAGAAAAAACCCGCCTGCGAAAGGCGGGTTTTTTTCCTTGTTATTCCTGAACGCGGGTGACGTATTCTCCGGTTTCGGTATTCACCCGAATCAGATCGCCTTCCTGGACGAAATTGGGGGTGTTCACTTCAGCGCCGGTTTCCAGAACCACTTTCTTGGTCACGCCGGTGGCGGTATCGCCGCGCACAGCATTCTCGGCCTTCATCACGCGCAGGTCGACGTTCATGGGCAGTTCCACATCCAGCGGTTCATTGTCAAACAAGGTCAGTTTGACCTCCACGCCTTCCTTGAGAAAAACCGCCGAATCGCCGATGACATCTTTCTGGATGGCGGGTTGTTCGAAGGTCTGCATATCCATGAAGTGGTACAGATCGCCGTCGGAATATAAGAATTGCACGTTATGGTAGTCCAGGCGGACGTCCTGAACGCGTTCGCCGGAGTTGAAAGTCTTTTCAATCGTGGCAAGGGTGCGCAAATTGCGCGCCTTGATGCGGACGCTGGCGTTGCCGCGACCGGTCTTGTTGTGATGGTAATCCAGCACCTTGAAAAGCTGGTTTTCCAGCTCGAAAGTCGTTCCCTTGCGTAATTCGTTTACATCAATCATAAGATCCAACCTCTATGATAAATTTGCGGGCTTATTATAGTATAGAGGTAAAAGAACAGGCAAGAGAAAGGCGGAGAGCAATTCTCCGCCTTATTGCATGATTTTTGTATCTCAATTGCCGAACAAAGCGCCAATTTCAGGCGTTGCCACCCTTAACCCAATTCCGGTTGGATGATGCCATAGGTGCCGTCGCGGCGTTTGTATAGCACGTTGATCGAGCTGGTTTGGGCATTGTAGAAGATAAAGAAGTCCTCGTGCCCGAGCAGGTTCATCTGCTCAACGGCTTCCATTTCGTCCATCGGAACCAGCGTGAATTTCTTACGGCGGGCGATCAAAGGATGGTTCTCCTCAAGCTCTTCCTCGTCCAGCAACTCCTCGGACGGCGAAATACCCGCGCGGGCGTGCTGCCGCTTTCCTTTGTATCTTTCGATTTGACGTTCGATTTTGTCCATGACCAGGTCGATTGCCGATTTGATCTCGGAAGCGCGTTCCTCCGCTCGCAGGATGAATCCGCGCCCGCGCAGGGTGATCTGTGCTACAAAGCGGCTATTCAACTCTCGGGCGGTTTTAACGTAGGCCAGGTCGATGCGGGTTTCATCGATTTGATCCAGGTAACGGTCAAGACGGGGTATTTTTTTATCGATATATTCTCGAATTTCCTGGGTAAGGTCCATTTCTTTCACGAAAACATCCACTTTGTCTTTCATATTCTTACCTCCGTATTCTTGGGATTTGAATTTGGGGATAAATTCGTTCGTGCCACGGTTAAACAAAATACACTTTTTGCGCCGGCTTCCCGCAAAGCTGCGGCGCAGGCATCCAGAGTCGCCCCGGTGGTGGCAATATCATCCACAATCAGGAAGGATTGATCGCGGCAGATTTCGGGCTCGGCGGCAAAAGCGCTGTTCAGGTTGACGCGGCGCTCTTCCGCATCCAGCCCGACCTGGGAGCGGGTCTCCCGCACACGACGCAGGGTTGTTGGGCGGTAAGGGATGTGAAGCGTCCTGGCCAGCGGTTTGGCGATCAGATCAGCCTGGTTATAGCCGCGTTCGTGCAAGCGTTTTTCGCCCAGAGGAACGGGCGCCATGACGTCAATATCGATCTGCCAATTCCGGATCAAGTCTGCCAGGGCAGGCGTCAGATAACGCACCAGGCCAAGACGGCGCTGGTATTTGATGCCGATAACGATCTCCCTGACCGTGTCATCATAATTAGACCAGGATTTAAGCTGATCGTATGCCGGCGGTAAATCGCGGCAGACGCGGCAGGTTTGCCCTTTCACGATCTGTTTACCGCAGCGAGAGCAAGTAAGGGTGTTGGAAAGCCGGGGAATGCCGTTCCAGCATTCAGGGCAGATTTCGTAACCGATTTTCTGACAGTGAACACAAAAAGGTGGAAAAATCCAATCAAGCAGCACCCACAGGTTTAGAGAAGGTTTGAAGAAGGTGGGGTTGATTGAATTTTCTTTCAGCATTTCCCGTTTTCTTTCCTTTCAACCTTGAGAAGTGCCAGTGGTGTCATTTTGTTATACGTTCTGAAGCGATTCCTGAATGAAATTGTTGATCGCCGGACCAAGCAATTTGGATACGATCATGATAAATAAGATGATAATGACGATGATTAAAAAATATTCAATGAAGCCTTGCCCTTGGTTGGTGCGGGGGGATCTCATTGAATTCGACTCCTTTCTGTGTTTTTTTCAGTATATATCAAACCCTCTCGGATTTGCAACTATTTCATTGTATTTACGTAATTCTTACATAGAAGATTATAACGAACCTGATTCGTTGTTTTATGAAGAAATATCGCTATAATCTTATGTAAAGGAATAAAGCATATCTGGAGGACAAGAAATGAATGACATCCTGGGTCGAGTGACCGGCGAACATGATTTCTTCAAGAAGATCCTGGAAAAAATTCCGGGATTTAAAGGGTACGTGGAGCGGGAAGACCGCCGCGCAGCGGATAAGCTGCTGCGAGAGTCGATCGCTGATCAATTTGAGGCGTTATGGGGCCGTATCTCGTCCATGCAGCGCGAGGCGATCAGCAACGGGAACCTGGATACGGTGGATGAATTGGAATCCGCCGCGCTGAAAATCCGCCAATTCATCGACCGCGTCCGCACGGCTTCGTACGGATACGCCGGTTTCTTTGACGCTATAAAAATCAACACTGAAGAACTGGACGAGATTTATCAATATGACGCGCAGATGATTTCATTGCAAGGTGAGGTAACCGGCGCGCTCGATAATATTGATGCTTCCTACGGGACGGACGGCTTTCCGGCTGCCGTACGGCACCTGGTCAGTCTGGCGCAATCCTGCGTGGATACTTTTGAACAACGCAAGAACGTCATTGTGAATATGGGTGGCAGCCCGGTCGCTTGACCGGTTGAATAATTTCAGGAGAATTAAAAATGGCAAGAATTTTTGATGTAGTTGAATACGCAAGTGAGATGAAAGATGAGCTGGTGCATCGCTTCCCGGAGGAGGGTATTGCCGACCTGCGCATCGGTTCGCAGGTGATCGTGCGGGAATCCCAGAAAGCGGTGTTTTTCAGAGACGGTAAAGCACTGGATATCTTCAGCGCCGGCCGGCACACAATCGCGACCGCCAATATTCCCCTGCTGATCGATTTCATCGGAAAAGCATTCAACAATCGCACGCCCTTCACCGCGGAAGTGTATTACGTCTCGGTTAAAGAATTCGCTGATCGAAAATGGGGTACGCCGCAGCCGATCATTGTGCGCAATCCCGGCATGGGCCTGGGGGTGGCGCTTTTGCAAGGTTTTGGCACCTACAGCTACCAAATCAAGGACGCGCAGCAATTCGTGACGCAATTGGTGGGGGCGCAGGGTGTTTACCGCACCGAGGATATTGAAAACCGGCTGCGCACTATGCTGCTTTCGAAATTGCAGGACCTGTTGGGCGAAACCACCGGCAAGAAATCAGTAGTTGAATTGATCGCGTTAACTGAGGAGTTGGGCGCCGGCGTGCGCGCCAAGGCGCAGGATGATTTCGCGGCGATCGGACTGACGCTGAAGTCATTCTACATCGGCAACCTGAAACCCTCCGAGAAATCCGCCGAGGAATTACGTTCCATGGGCATGCTGGATATGGCCACCTACACCCAACTGCAGGCAGCGGATGCGCTGCGCGACGCGGCCAAGAACCCCAGCGGTGGGGCAGGTTTGACCGCCGGTATTGGCGCCGGGATGGGCCTGGGCAACGTGATCAGCGACTCGCTGAAAAACGTTAGCGGCGGTTCCGGCGGTGCGGGTACGCCCAAAACTAATGGCATTCCGGATGTGATGACGCCCGGCGAAGCTGCGCGCATCCTGCAAGTCTCCGAGGAAGATGTGATGGCGGCCATCAACGAAAAGACTTTAAAAGCCAAAAAGATCGGCAGCGCCTATCGTATCAGTAAGGAATCCCTGGAAGAGTTCCTGAAAAGTTAGGCTTTTCGATAAAATAATGACAGCCCGGTGACATCCATCGGGCTGTTTTTTTGCGCAGCCTGATATAATGAGAAGCGGGCTGGTGAATACCAATCAATGAGAATATTAGAATACCAATCCAAAAGAATTTTTTCGCAATATGGAATACCGATCCCCAAAGGCAGGGTGGCAATCAACGCAATCATCGCGGATCACATATATGAAGAATTAAAATCGGATGTGGTCATCAAAGCCCAGGTGTTGACGGGGGGTAGGGGAAAAGCGGGCGGCATCAGGCTGGCCAAGTCCGCCGAACAGGTTGAGGAACTGACCAACGAGATCCTCAGCATGAGCATCAAAGGCCTCCCCGTAAAAAAGATCCTGGTTGAAGAAGCGGTCAGGATCGATCAGGAATATTTCATCGCCATCACTACGGATAAGGATGAGGGTGTGCCGGTCTTGATGGCATCTAAATATGGCGGCGTCGACATCGAAGAGATCGTCAAAGGGAACCATAATGCCCTCTTCAGCATGCCGATAGAACCGCTGGTTGGGTTGCGCGAATTCCAGGTGCGCAGTGCTGCGCTGGCAATCGAACTCCCTAAGCAGCTCTGGCATGATTTTGAGGATATCGTCCTGAACTTATGGAATTTATACCGTGAGAACGACGCGGAAAATGTCGAGATCAACCCCCTGGTGATTTCCGAGGGAAACCGGCTGATCGCCCTGGATGCGAAGGTAACCATCGACGATAACGCCATTTACCGCCATCCGGAATTGTCCGAATTCTTCGATATGGAAGAAGAAGACCGCATGGAGTACATGGCCAAAAAATACGGCCTTTCCTACGTCAAGCTCGAGGGAAACATCGGTTGCATGGTGAACGGCGCAGGCCTGGCAATGGCGACGCTGGACCTGTTGGCAGACAACGGCGGGCAGCCGGCCAATTTCCTGGATATCGGCGGGGGAGCGAACGCGGAAAAAGTAGCTTCAGGGTTGAAGATCATCCTGGAGGATGAACGGGTCAAGGTCATCCTGATCAATATTTTTGGAGGCATCACCCGCTGCGACGAGGTTGCGCGCGGTATCTTGAACGTAATGGAAGAGAAGCATTGCACGCTTCCGGTGGTGATCAGGCTGGCGGGCACCAACTCCAGCCAAGGGTTGGCGCTGCTGCAATCCAGCGGGTTTATCGCAGCAGAAAATATAGCTGATGCAGTCAAACTAAGCGTGAAAGCTTCGAAAGGGAAAAAGAGATGAGCATCCTGGTGAGAAGTGATATTCCAGTGCTGGTGCAAGGCATCACCGGCAAGGAAGGAACTTTTCATGCCCAGAAGATGCAGGGTTATGGAACGCGCATCGTGGCCGGCGTGACTCCCGGCAAGGGCGGCGATTGGGTGCTGGACGAAAAGATCCCGGTCTTCGATACGGTGAGAACTGCGATTGAAGCCACCGGTGCGGAAGCCAGCGTTATTTTCGTACCCGCTGACCGGGCTGCCGATGCCATGTTCGAAGCCATCGACGCAGGTTTGCAGTTTATCTTTTGCGTGACGGAAGGAATTCCCATGCAGGATATGATGCGGGTGAAGCGTTATCTGGCCACTTCCGACACCCAACTGGTTGGCCCCAACTCGCCCGGACTGTTATCCCCGGGCAAGGTGAAACTCGGCATCATTCCGGGAGAAATTGCCCAACCGGGCAACATCGGGGTGATCTCCCGCTCGGGAACATTGACCTACGAAATCGTGAATGAGATCAGGAAAGCCGGCGGAGGGGTTTCCACCTGTATCGGGATTGGCGGTGATCCGATCCTGGGTATGGGATTTGTTGAATTATTGGAAATGTTCGAAGATGATCCGGAAACTGAAAAAATCCTGATGGTCGGTGAAATTGGCGGACGCTTCGAAGAAGACGCGGTGAAATTCATTTCACAACACGTGACCAAACCGACTTACGCGTTTATCGTGGGGAAGTCTGCTCCCGAGGGGCGGCGCATGGGCCATGCCGGCGCCATCATAGAAAAAAGAGCAGGGTCAGCCGCATATAAGATCGATTTGATCAAAAATGCTGGTATCCGGCTGGCTTCTTCGATTGAAGAAATCCCGGCTCTTTTATTAAAGTCGTAATCGATTATTTGGTTTTTTCGATATAAGTTACCGCATCTTTAACGCTTTTAATCTGGCGGGCGTCTTCATCCGAGATGGACAGATCGAATTTCTCGCAAAGGCCATCGATCAGGAAAAATTGATCCATGGAATCGGCTTTCAAATCTTCGATAAAACGCGTTTCCAATGAGATGTCTTTCGCATCAATTTTCATCACGTCAACAATCACTTCTTTTACGCCTTCAAGTACGTCGCTCATCTACGACCTCCATTTGGATATTCTGAACTATTATATTATTAATTGATTACAAACGTGTATACTTTAGAAAATGTCGAAGCAATCTGAAATTCACACCCGTAAAAATGACCATCTGGCGATCAACACCCGCCAAGACGTACGTTCCGGGATCCTTAACGGGTTGGAGAATTATCATTTTACTCACAATGCCTTGCCCGAGATTGACCTGGCCGAAGTCGATTGCCGCATCACCTTCTTTCAGAAAGAGTTGTCTTTTCCATTATTGATTTCCTCCATGACCGGAGGAACGACCGCCGCCCGGCAGATTAACCGCAGTCTGGCTGAAGCCGCGCAGCATTTTAACATTGCCATGGGCGTGGGTTCGCAGCGTATCGGCCTGGAACATCCGCAGCAAATGGATACATTCAAAGTTCGAAAGATCGCGCCGGATATTCTCCTGTTTGCCAACCTGGGCGCCATCCAATTGAATTACGGCTATAGCATTGAACACTGCAAAGCCGCTGTAGATGCGCTGGAAGCGGATGCGTTGATCCTGCACTTAAATCCGCTGCAGGAAGCTTTGATGGAGAACGGCAATACCAATTTCAAAGACCTCCTGAAACGGATCGGGCAAGTCTGCCGTGAATTACCCGTTCCCGTAGTTGCGAAGGAAGTGGGATGGGGGATCAATAGCGGGACAGCCCGCAGATTGATCGAAGCCGGCGTCAGCGCGATTGACGTTGCGGGAGCAGGCGGCACGTCCTGGTCGGAAGTTGAAAAACAACGCGGCAGCAACGAGATCATGAACGCGGCTGCAGGCGCTTTCAGAAGCTGGGGCATTCCCACTGCGCAATGCTTGCGCGAGATCCATGCAGCCCTGCCGAATGCCGTGATAATCGCTTCCGGCGGGATCACTGACGGGATTGAGATCGGCAAATGCCTGGCTCTGGGAGCCAGCCTGGTTGGAATGGCAGGCCCGCTGCTGCGGGCAGTCATGCAGTCAGAAGACGCCTTGCGGCAAACAATCAAGGTGCTCAAACTACAGTTACGTTTGTGCATGTTCACCACCGGTTCAAGGTCGATAGCGGAATTGCGGCAGGGAAAATTGATGGGTTGAGGATCAACCGCTCAACCATTCTTTCAAATAATTCATTAATATAAGACACATAGCCGAACTGTATAATAAAGAACATTTTATAAGCGATTGTTTAGGAGAACTATGGTTAATAAAAAAATTGATAACTGTGAAGACACGCCGGTTTTCAACGCGGCGGAATTATTTTGCGATTCGGAGATCGATTTCGCGACGATTGAAAAATCGGTCAAGGACATCCTGATTGCGATCGGCGAGGACCCCAATCGTGAGGGATTATTGGCGACTCCCGCAAGGGTTTCACGCGCGTATGGCGAACTATTAGAGGGCTACCGCACTGATCCAATCAAGTTGGTGAACAATGCCGTCTTCACCGCCAAATACGACGATATGGTTATCGTGCGTGACATCGAGTTTTACAGCATGTGTGAACACCACATGCTGCCGTTTATCGGGCGCGCACACGTGGCTTATCTGCCCAAGGGCAAAGTGATTGGATTATCGAAAATACCCCGAATTGTGGACATGTTCTCGCGGCGACTGCAAATCCAGGAAAAGATGACCCGCCAGATTGCCGATTTCATCTATACCTTACTGCAGCCGCGCGGGGTGGGTGTTGTGATGGAAGCGGTGCACATGTGCGGGATGATCCGCGGCGTGCGCAAGCACGACGCCCGCATGACCACTTCATCCATGTTGGGAACATTTCGCAGCGACGAGAAAACGCGCGTTGAATTTCTGGATAACATCTCGCGCGGCGCGCGTCCGCTTGAATTTTAGGATAACGGATCAACTGCCAGGTTCAAAAGGCTCAGCGAAAGCTGAGCTTTTTAATTCAGCCGCGATTTCTTTCAATGATTTTCCGTTGGCCGGGCAGGTCAGCTCGGGCGCCAATTCAGAGACTGGAATGGCGGTAAACGCTTTTTTCCAAAGATTTTCATCCAATATCTGATCATCAAAAACAATCACGTCGATGTCCATGGTGCGCGGCATGAATTTATCCGCTGAACGGATCCTCCCCAACTGGTTTTCAATTGGCCGCGAAATCGCCTCTTTTACGCCGGCTGCATCCAGATTTGTTGCAACCTGAACAGCCACATTCAGGAAATTCGGCCCGCGGCTGCCCACGGCTTTCGTTTCCCAAATTCGGGATTGAGCCTGAATGGGTAAACGCTCCGCAATCAATCCCAAAGCCCGTGGGATATTTTTCTCGGGCAGGATATTAGAACCCAACAACAAAATTACGTTATGCTGCGGCATCCTTTTTTCGGCGAACGATCTCAACCCCGACCGATTTTGAAAATCTGACCGCACCTGGCTTTTCCACGCGGACCTTGACCTTTTCGACCCCCGGCAGCGCCAGACAAATCCCGGCGATATCACCGCATAAAGCCTCCACGGTGAAGCGGGAGGTTTTTTCAACATGCGCGATAATGGCTTTGGCGGCGGTGCGGTAATTGGTGCAATACTCGATGTCATCCGTTTGCGCGCCCAGCGAGGTGTCGGTATACATGACCACGTTGATCACGATATCCTGGGGCGCTGACCGTTCTTTCTCGGAAATACCGATGATCCCGCGAACCAATAAGTCTTTTATAAAAACTTTATCCATAAGTTTTAAACCCTCGCATTTGTGATGAATTAAACCAGATGGCGTCCGCCATCCAGGTGGATGATCTCGCCGGTAATGTAATCCGGTCCAGTTAAGAGAAACAAAAAGGTGTCATTCAGTTCATCCATGCTGGCCCATCTGGCAGCCGGTACGTTCTGGATGATCGCGTCGCTGGCATTTCCGTCTGAAGGGGGCAGGATGGCGCCTAAGGCCAGACCGTTCACCTGAATGGTCGGCGCCAGGATACTGGCCAGCATTTGCGTCATGGCAGCCAGGGCGGCTTTGGAGATTGTGTAGGGGAAGTGATCTCTGCCCGGGCGCAGCGCACGCCAGTCCAACAGATTGATGATCCGTCCGGGTTTGCTTCCGAGCGCGCCCGCGAAAGCCTGGGAGAAGAGAAATGGCACTGTCAGATTGACGTCCAAATGAGCCTGCCAACTTTCCAGCGATGTTTCCATGAACTTGAGCGGTTCGAAAATGGAGGCGTTATTGACCAGTCCGAAAAGATTTTCATGCTTTTCGAGTAAATCTTGAAAAGCGGATAACGAAGCGGCCGAATCGGCAAAATCAGCCTGAAAGAGGTGGGCTTTGACCCCCATGCGGGCGATCTCATCCGCGAGTTGAACGGCTTCCCTTTCCGATTGTCCATAATGGATGATCACGGACGCACCGGCACGGGCGGCAGCCAACGCTAAATGGCGGCCGATCCTCTTCGCACCGCCGGTGATGATGATTTCTTTGCCTGTCAGGTCAACCATATTCTTCTTAATCATATTACGATATTAAACGGGACTGTCAAGAAAAAATAGAGAAATTTTGACGGAATGTTAATGGAATGGCGCATGGAAACAGGAATACTATTGCGCTAAACAGAACAAAAATATGAGGACGAGATGACCAGTGTAACCTATAAAGTACCTTCAATTCATTGCGGCCATTGCGTGCATACCATTGAAATGGAATTGGGTGATCTGAAAGGCGTGACGGCGGTTAAGGCTGATCTCGAAACGAAAACCGTGCAGATCGATTACCAGGATCCCGCCACACTTAAACAGATCAAAGACACCCTGAAAGAAATAAATTACCCACCTGAGGAATAGTAACTTAAATACCCGCTATCGGTCCGAATATCCGGCCTGAGCTGGAGGATGTTTTTTTTACCCACATTTGCAGACATCCGCATTTTCAAACGCTTATCCAGCGCAGCGGTGTATTTGAATATTGCCAGCTCCCAACGGTTTGATAAAGTATTTTGATCTCTCATCGCCTGCGATTGTGAAAAACCGGATTTCTCTGATTCCTGACCTGATATCTGACTGGACATGAAAACCGGCATGGTAGAATTGATTCATTACAGGAATCAAGAGGATTGGCATGGAAAATAAAGACCTTCAAAATCGTGCAATAAACACAATTCGCTTTCTTTCAGCCGACGGCGTGCAAAAAGCCAACTCCGGTCATCCCGGTCTGCCCATGGGAACGGCGGCGATTGCCTACACTGTTTGGACGAGACACCTAAAGATCAATCCGGCTAACCCGGAATGGCCGGACCGCGATCGGTTCATCCTTTCAGGCGGGCATGGTTCAATGCTCTTGTACAGTTTGCTGCACCTGACGGGTTTCGACCTTTCTTTGGATGAATTGAAAAGTTTCCGCCAATGGGGCAGCCGGACGCCCGGACACCCGGAATATGGTTTGACCCCGGGCATCGATGCCACCACCGGGCCGCTGGGCCAGGGTTTGGCTAACGGCGTCGGCATGGCGATGGCCGAAGCGCACCTTGCCGCTGAATTCAATCAACCCGACGCCAAAATTGTCGATCATTACACCTACGCAATTGTCACAGATGGCGACCTGATGGAAGGCGTGGCTTCCGAGGCCGCTTCATTGGCAGGCCATCTGAGACTTGGCAAACTTATTTACCTTTACGACGACAATCGAATTTCCATCGAAGGATCCACAGATATCGCTTTCACTGAGGACCGCGGGAAACGTTTTGAGGCTTATGGCTGGCACGTGCAGCGCATTAAAGACGGCAACAATGTGGAAGAAATCGATGCTGCCATCCAGGCAGCCAAAAAAGACTCGCGCCCGTCCCTGATCGTTTGCCCAACCATTATCGGCTTCGGCCTGCCCACTAAACAAGGCACGGCTAAAGCGCATGGCGAGCCCCCGGGTGAGGAAGAGCTGCTCAATGCCAAAAAGAACCTGGGTTGGCCGACGGATGAAAACTTCTTCATCCCGCAAGATGTAAAGGAATTATTCCTTGAAGTAAAGAAAAAAGGCACAGCGGCTGAGACGGAATGGCAGAAAGACTTCCAGGCTTACCAGAAAAAATATCCCGAACAGGCGCAGGAATTCCAACGCCGTTTCGAAGGAAAATTGCCCCAAAATTGGGATGGCGGATTGACCCGTTATGAAGCGGATGTCAAGGGCGCGGCCACCCGTAAAACCAGCGGTGAAGTCTTGAATCAAATTGCCGCAAAATTGCCTGAGGTCATGGGTGGTTCGGCTGATCTGGCGCCATCCAATAATACCTGGCTGAAGGACAGCGAAGCTTTCCAACCCGATAAACCGGCAGGGCGCAATATTCATTTTGGCGTGCGAGAGCATGGCATGGGAGCGGTTGTGAACGGAATGGCTTATCACAAGGGTATCATTCCTTATGGTGCAACTTTCCTGGTTTTCTCGGATTACATGCGCGGCGCGATTCGCGTTTCTGCGCTATCACACCTTCACGCCATCTGGGTGTTAACCCACGATAGCATCGGTTTGGGCGAAGACGGACCCACGCATCAACCGGTTGAACACTTGACTGCTTTGCGCGCCATTCCGAACCTTTCGGTGATCCGGCCCTGCGATGCGAATGAAGTGTGCGAAGCCTGGAAAGCGGCTATTAAGCGCACCCACGGCCCGACTGCTTTAATTTTGACCCGTCAGAATGTGCCAACTTTGGATCGCAGCAACAGTTTCAGTTCTGCGGATGGATTGAGCAAAGGCGCTTATGTCCTCGCGGATTTGGGCAGCGGGGATCCCGAGATCATCCTGATGGCCAGCGGTTCCGAGGTAAGTCTGATCATCGAAGCCGGGCAGAAACTGGCGGATGCGGGCCGCAATGTCCGCCTGGTTTCATTCCCGTCCTGGGATTTATTCGAGGCGCAGCCGGAAGATTACCAGAAGAAAGTCTTGCCGGATTCGATTGCTAAGAGAATTTCCGTTGAAGCCGGAATCACCATGGGTTGGGAAAAATGGATTGGCTCCCAGGGAATATCCATCGGGATGACCGGTTTTGGAGCATCCGCTCCAGCTAACACGCTCTACAAACAATTTGGAATCACTGCAGATGCCGTGTTACAGGCCGCAGAGAATTTATTGAAAAAATAAATGGAGAAAAAATGCGCATTGCAGTAGCGAACGATCATGCCGGTTTTCCTATTAAAAAAGCTGTAATTGAGGCGATTGAAGCCTCCGGAAACGAAGTGCTCGATTTGGGTGCATATACCGATGAACGCAGTGATTTTCCGGATTTCGGCGAAAAAGCCGGCAGGGCAATCATCTCCGGCCAGGCAGACCGGGCGGTTGTCATGTGCGGTTCGGGAATTGGAATTTGCATGACCGTGAGTAAGATGAAAGGCATTTATGCCGGATTGTGCCACGACATCTATTCCGCGCATCAGGGCGTGGAACACGATGGGATGAATGTCCTTTGCATGGGAGGTCAAATCATCGGCCCGACCTTGGCAAAGGAAATTGTAACTAGCTTCCTTAACGCGAAAGTCATGGATGTCGACCGATACCAGAACCGGATTAGTAAAATTAAAGCCATCGAAAGCGAGTTTTTTAAATAAAAATATGGATTTGATAAACCCTTCTCGCGGGAATATGGATGTGCTTATCCCGGAGATTGACAAACAGGCAGAATTTTTCCGCAAAAACGCTGTTTTGGATCGGCTGAATCAACGTGACGCCACGTTGTGGTCGAAGAATGCGGATGAGCAATTGGAAATTTCGCAGCGGTTAGGCTGGCTGGATGTACGCATAAAGAGTGAATCCTTAATCGCTGCCGGTGAAGGACTTCTAACTGAATTGTTAGGTGAAGGCTATACCCATGCCCTGGTTTTAGGCATGGGCGGCTCTTCGCTGGCGCCTGAGGTTTACAGCCAGTTCGTTGATTGTTACAACCTGAACTCGCCGCGCAGTTTGGCTGTGTCGATCCTGGATTCTACTTCTCCGGAACAAATCCTGCGGAAGCAAGCTGAAATTCCCTTAGATAAAACAGTTTTTATTGTCAGCAGCAAATCGGGGACAACGGTGGAAGTCAACACCCTTTTCGCTTACTTTTGGGAGCAGGTCGAAAAGATTGACCCTGAAAATACCGGCCGGCATTTCATAGCCATTGGCGATCCAGAAACAAAAATTCAGAAATTGGCGGCGGAAAAGAACTTCAGGCGCGTGATTGAAGCCGACCCCAACGTGGGCGGGCGCTATTCTGCTCTGATTGCTTTTGGCTTGATTCCCGCCATTCTAGCGGGATTCGACGGCCGGGATTTGCTGGAAAAATCGTCGGCAAAATCAGCCAACGGTATTTCGACTGATGACCGCGGCGTTCATCTTGGCATGGCCATGGGGGCAGCTTACCTGACCGGCAGGGACAAACTGACCATCCTGTCAGATCCCCAAACAGCCCCGCTGGGTTCGTGGATTGAGCAATTGATCGCGGAAAGCAGCGGCAAGGACGAACGGGGAATTATCCCAATTCACCAGGAACCCGTTTTTGCAGCAGACCACTACCAGGCAGATCGATTCTTCGTTTATCTCCGCAAAGAAGGGGGGATGGATGAGTTCGTCAGACAATTAGTTACTGTCGGACACCCGGTATACATCTGCGACATCCCGGAGATATACGATCTGGCAGCCGAGTTTTATAGTTGGGAAATCGCTACGGCAGTTGCCTGCATAATTCTGAATGTGAACGCGTTCAACCAACCAAACGTGCAGGAAAGCAAGGACATCGCCAAGCAGATGATTGCTGCTCTGAAAAACAAAGAAGATTTGAGAATCGGCCGTCCACTTTGGTCGGATCAACGTTTAACGCTTTACGGAGCAGGTGACCCGAAACCAACCTTGCGTGAAACACTGGGTGATTTCCTCGCATTGGGCAAGGGCGGCGACTTTATCGCGATCAACGCTTTTGTTGCCAGAAATGAAGAGAATGAAAACAGCCTGCAAAGTCTGAGGAAATTTCTGACCGAACAGACCGGTTTGCCAACCACCCTGGGTTTTGGACCGCGTTTCCTGCATTCAACAGGCCAATTGCACAAGGGCGGCAAGAACAACGGATTGTTTATTGTCATCTCACAGGATGAACCGGAACGATTACCCATCCCCGGAGAGGGCATCACTTTCAACGATCTGATCATGGCCCAAGCTCTCGGCGATTGCCAGGCGCTTGAGAAACATGACCGGCGCGTCATTCGTCTGCACTTTTCCGACCGGAAACTTTTAAATTCGGATTTACCGGAACTTTTCAGATAGATTTACTAATCCGGCCTCGATGATTGGTAAGCCAGGCACAAGGCACCCATCAGGCCGGATTCATTTTTCCAACGGGGGGAAATAATGTAATCGCCAACGCTTTCTTCCAAATACTTGGAACGGATATAGTTGTTCATGATCTGGATGGTCTTGGCGCGGATGATATCGTAGAGGTAATAACGATGCATCACTCCGCCGCCCAGGATGATCTTTTCAGGGGAGACAGTGCAGATCAGGTCGGAAAGGGCATAAGCGATATATTCGCCTTCCAGATCCCAGGCTACATGCTCCTGCGGAATTTCATCGGCAGGCATGCGCCAGCGTTCCGCCAGCGCGGGACCGGAAGCCAGGCCTTCGAAACAATCGCGATGGTATGGGCAAATTCCGGGAAACGGGTCGACGCGCTGATCATGCGGCAGGCGGATATGGCCGAATTCGGGATGAACCAACCCATGCAGTAATTCGCCATTGACGATGAATCCCGCGCCGATGCCGGTGCCGATGGTGATGTAAACCAGGTTCTGAATGGTTTGCATGGCTTTAAATGAGTACTCACCCAGAGCCGCCGCATTGACGTCTGTGTCGATTTCCACATGAACATCCAGCGCGGATTCGATTTTGCCCTTGATGTCAAAGAATTCCCAACCCAACTTGGGGGTTGTAGTGATAAAACCGTAAGTCTTTGAATCCGGATGCAAATCCAGCGGGCCAAAACTGCCAACGCCGATGGACTTCAATTCAATTCCTTCAGAAGCGACAGTCGTTTTGATAAACCTGGCAATATCTGTAACTGTTTCTGTCGGCGAAAGCGTTGGAAAAACTTTCTTGGCAAGCGGGTTGTTTTGATCGTCGGCGATCAGCACGTTGGTTTTCGTTCCGCCCAATTCAATAGCGCCAAAATATTGTTTAGACATTTGTTTTAACCATTGCGATATAATAGAAAAATTATTTTTAAAGTAACTTTATTATATATCTCCTGTTTTATATTACGAACCGAACATCAAAAAAAAGGACTTAAATCATGGATATCTTTGAGAAATGTCGGAATTACACCCAAGCCAGGGAAGCGATGAAAAGCGGGACGTATCCTTATTTCATTCCCCTGGATGAAAACGAAGGTACGGAAGTTGAGTATAAGGGCAATCGCCTGATCATGTGCGGGTCGAACAATTACCTGGGTTTGACCACGCACCCCAAGGTCAAGGAAGCCGCAGAGGCAGCCATCAAGCGCTACGGTACTTCCTGTACAGGGTCGCGGTTTCTGAACGGCACCCTGGCGATGCACGAGCAGTTGGAGCGGGAACTGGCTGAATTTGTCGGCAAGGACAGTGCCTTGATCTTTTCAACTGGCATGCAAGTCAATCTGGGCACCATCTCCGCTTTGATCACCCGCGACGATGTGGTGATCCTGGACAAGGACGACCACGCTAGCATTGTGGACGGCGCTCGCCTGGGATATGGCAAGATCGAAAGATTCCGCCACAACGACATCGAGCATCTGGAGCGAGTGCTGCAATCGCTGCCTGAGCATGTCGGCAAGTTGATCGTAGTGGATGGTGTGTTCAGCATGGGCGGCGACCTGGCCGACCTTCCCAGGATCATTCCGGTAGCGCGCAAATACGGCGCGCGCGTAATGGTGGATGATGCCCACGGCATGGGTGTGATGGGTAAAGGCCGCGGTACGGCGGCGGAATTCGGCATGACCGGTGATGTTGACCTGATTATGTCTACTTTCAGCAAATCCTTCGCGTCTCTGGGAGGATTCATAGCCGGGGATGACGATGTGATCCACTATATCAAGCATAATGCGCGGTCATTGATCTTCAGCGCCAGCATTCCTGCGGCAAATGCTGCCGCTGCTTTGGCGGCGCTGCATGTGATCCGCGATGAACCGCAAATGGCTGAACGTGTCATTCAAATTGGCGCGCGCGTGAAGAAGGAATTGGGAGCTATGGGCTTTAACGTGGGCGAATCCGTTACTCCAATCGTGCCGGTTATTATTGGTGATGATGAAAAAACCTTCTTAACCTGGAAGACTCTTTTTGAGAATGGTGTATTCGTCAATCCGGTGATTTCACCGGCAGTTCCGCAAGGCATGCAACTGCTGCGTACCAGTTATATGGCCTCGCATACTGACGCGCAAATTGACCGGGTGTTGGAGATATTCAACCAGGTAGGTAAACAAGTCGGGATTATTTAATTGATTCGAGAACCCCATCACCGGGGTTCTCATTTTATTAAAATCAGATCGACCGATTGACACCCATTCGCCAGATTACGATTTTCAAAGTAAAATTGAATCAGAGAAATCAATGTCCGGAAAGAATTTCCGGGAAGGCATGAAAAATACAGATTCAGACATGTTATCAGAAGAAAATTCAATCGACGATTCTGACCCACACCTAGGCATTCAGAAAATCTATCCTTTTATTTACTTAATTATTAAAACAGACCAAGATCTCTGGTGGAGTAAAAGAGGTTTGGGTTTGGGTTAGTGTTGTATTGATGTTATCGATTTTCATTGGAGAATTGCGATGTTTGTTGAAGTAGTTATCATTTTGTCCCTGGTATTATTGAATGGGCTATTTTCCATGTCGGAAATGGCGATTGTGTCCGCGCGAAAAAACCGGCTGGAAAAAAAGGCGGAAGGCGGGAATTCGGGTGCTGCCAGAGCGCTGGAATTGGCGAACAATCCCAATCGTTTCCTTTCCACTGTGCAGGTTGGAATTACCCTGATCGGAATTTTGAGCGGCGCTTTCGGTGGAGCCACCATTGCAGAAAAAATCGGAATCGAGCTTGCCAGAATTCCAGCTTTGGAGCCCTACAGCGAGGCAATCGGCGTTGGTATAGTCGTCCTCGTTATCACGTATCTGTCGTTGGTCTTCGGCGAGCTGGTACCCAAACGGTTGGCGATGAGCAGCGCGGAGAAAATTGCTTCGCGGACATCTGGTTTTATGCAATTTCTGTCAACAATAACCAAACCAATCGTCAGTCTTCTAAGCGGTTCTACCAATTTGATCTTGAGTCTTCTGGCAGTAAAACCTTCTACTGAGCCTGAAGTAACGGAAGACGACTTGAAAGATATTTTGGATCAGGGTACTGAGAGCGGTATTTTTGAGGAATCCGAACAGGATATGGTCGAGCGGATTTTTCGCCTGAATGATCGGAATGTCAGCGCTTTCATGACTCCCAGAACCGAAACAGTTTTTCTGGACATTGACGCGACGCATGAAGAAATTCAGCATATCATCAACAAATTTCCCTTCTCCCGTTTTCCGGTGATCAAGGATTCCATTGATAATCTGATCGGTATTGTTCAATCACGGGATTTACTGCTGCAACGCCTAGAAAGCAATCAATATGATATTCAATCAGTCTTGCAGGAACCGCTTTTCATACCGGAATCCACACCCGCGCTGGATGTGATCCAGACTTTCAAGAGTACCGGAGCAGAATTAGCTGTCATTATCGACGAGTATGGCGGTGTTTTAGGCTTGGTCAGCTTAAATGATATTCTCGAGGCAATCGTCGGTGAGGTCATCGCGCCTTTTGGCGAAGAAGAACCCGAGGCGATCCGCCGGGAAGATGGCTCCTGGTTATTTGACGGCATGATTCACATCGATGAATTGAAAGACTATCTGGATATTGACGAATTACCGGATGAAGATGAGGGCGATTACGAAACACTCAGCGGTCTGGTGATGTCCGAACTTGGCCGGATTCCTGTCAGCGGAGATTATTTCGAATGGAAGAATATGCGCTTTGAGGTCATGGATATGGACGGGCGGCGGGTGGATAAGGTTTTGGTAACGGTAAAATAGTTTTGACCCCGACAAATAAGCCTGAAAAACAACCACGCATTACAATGATATTACTTTCACTCCGAATTTCGGAAAGAGATTCGGAGTGAATATTATTGCCAGTGGGTAGATTGCTTATTCCCGGACATTTCCGGCGGTTCTCAAATCTGAACTGGTTAGATTAGAACCTTTAATCCGGGTATCAGTGAAATTAGTTTTATTAAAGATACATTTTCTAAAATAGCTGCCCTCGAGATCAGCCTGACTCAGATCGGCATTGCTGAAATTAACCATGAAGAAAGTCGCGCGTGAGAGGTTGGCTTTGCGGAGCAGACTTTCGGTAAATAAAGTTTTGTTCATGCGCGCGCGAGATAAATCGGCGCCGGTCAGGTTTGCTTTTACGAAATTGGCGTTATTTACGAACGTATCGCTGAGATTTGCGGTAGTGAGATTGGCTTGCTGCAAGCCGGTGTAAAGCAGGACGCATTTCGATAGATTGGCGCCGGTTAAATTGGCGGAATCCAGGAACGTACCCTCCAAGTCGGCATTGGTCAAATCCGCGCCGGTGAGATCTGCCTGGCTGAGAATGGCTGCCTTGAGATTCGATAGCAGCAGATTGGTTCCCCGAAGGTTCGCGCCGGTGAGGTCGGCTTTTTCGAGATTCACGCGAGTTAAATCTAGACCCGACAGGTCGGCATAGGATAAAACCACCTGCTTTCCATCAGGCTTCTCTTGCAGCCATTGAGAGTGCCTCATCAGTATTAACTTTAATTCCTCACTGTTGACTTTATCCATATTATGATTCTAACGGTTTCCCTGAATTATCTCTATCCCCCATATGAAAGTAGAAGAAAAAGAGACTTGAATTATCGCTGGATCTGCGTGCTACAATAGAATGGATCAGGAGCGGGATGATGACTCGAGGGAATAGGTGTGTTTGGTTTCTTCTCCGGGGATTGATTGTCACCATTATTTTGACAGCATGTGCAGTTTCTGCACAGACTTCACAACCGAAGGAAGAAGAATCCCCAACCAATAAGGAATTATCCACTGATTTTGTTTTTACGAGCACCGGCCTCGAACTTGGCGGAGTTTTAACTGTTGATCTGGACGAATCCACAGTTCAACCGTTCAGCGAAAGCACAAATTCAGGCAAATGCCCGGCATACTCGCCCGACGGCGCTTTGGTGGCTTTCTGCAACGAAGAAAATGGGACAAGCAGGTTATTTGTTGCCCGCGGTGATGGCTCCGACCCCAAAGAAATAACCGATGCCATTTCCGGGTGTTCCTGCAGCCCGGATGCACCTTTAGCGTGGTCGCCGGATGGAAATTGGATTGTGCTTCCGGTCTTTACTGATGCACAAGCATACGTTTATGACATCTTTGTTGTCAGTAAAAACGGGAAAAACGCAATCAACCTGACATCCAACCCGCAGCGGTATGGCGGGGTGGTTTGGAATCCGGATAACCGCTCGATACTCCTGACAGGAGAAATCAATGGGCAAATGGATATATATCAAGTGGATATTTCCGATAAAAAGACGACTCCTTTTTCCAGCCAACCGATCTCAGGGGCGGCGAGTGAATGGTCTCCGGATGGGCGCCAACTAGTATACTTTGCGGACAGCGGGGACGGGAATTTTGATATCTATATATTTGATAAAGAGCAAGGTAAGGCGCAGCGTTTGACCGAAACTGCGGGATTCGATTCCTATCCTCGCTGGTTCCCCGATGGGCAAAAGATTTTATTCATCTCCAAACGGGATGGGGAAGATGAAATCTACAGTATGAACGCGGATGGATCAAATCAAAGGAACCTTACAGAAAACCCCACTGCAATGGATATCTGGCCGAGCATTTCCCGTGATGGACAATTGATCATTTATCTGACCAGTTCTGACAATCAATGGAAGACCATGCTGATGAATGCCGATGGCAGCGGTAAAAAAGATATCACCAGCCTGGTTGGTGTTGCGGGAACGATTTCCTGGCGGCCATAAATTACTAACGAAAATTTCACAATCAATTTCTCATGCGTACTCAGCGCGCCGATTTTATAATCTGGATACGGATCAGGGAATCGTTATTGCGGGATGATTTCCCTTGATTTTTCCTGGCGAAGCTGTTTCTTCGCTGCGCGGAGTTTCTCTTTAAGAGATTCACCCTGATTAGTGGTTGAAGAACCGAACACAAACTGAATTGGTGTTTGTGCATGACTCTGATTATAAGCTGCCAATTGTTTTTCAATGCGGTTCATCACCACCCCCAATGCAGCCTGGTCGGTATTCGGCAGGAGAATGGCAAACTCATCTTCGCTGTAGCAGGAGACAATATCTTCCTGCCGGAATGCGCGTGCAAACAAACGCGCGGAGTTGATCTTCAACTGATCTGCAGCCCGCGATCCATTGGCTTTTTTGATTCCATCAAGTCCGGCGATTTCAGCCATGATGATGCTGATGGGATATTGGCGTCCTTTTTCCAATCGGGAAAATTCAGTTTCGAAGAACAGGCGGTTAAATAAACCCGTTAAATCGTCATGCGTGCTGATATAGGACAGGTCGGTGGAAACAGAGCCGGCATTCGCGGATTGCTCCATTTGGGCCAGGCGCTGCTGGATGAGCTGGGGCTCGCGGCGCATCGCGCCCATGGCAGCCATCAAAACCAGCGCGATAATGACGCTGACAGAGAACCAGATGAATAAGGCGAACATCACTTTACCGGCGGGAGTAAGCGAGATAGTCGGCAGGATTTTACCGGAAGTGGACAGGATATTCAAGCCAATAAATACTGCGATGACCAACAGTACTGCAATCCAACGATCGCGGCGGTCGAGCAAGAGGATTGCCAAAATGGCGAAGAGCTGCAGCCCCATCGCAGCCCCAACATCGCTGGCGGGATCGCCGATAAAATAGGCCTGCAATGCTACGGCGAAAAACAGGCCGATCATGATCACGCGGCTGGCGGCCTGCATCCGATCGGCGCGGATATAGAAAAGAGTGACCACCCCGACCAACAAAATAGAAGATTCAATCAGCATATCTGTCCAATGCGCGTCAGGCAGAGCGGGGGATATGGTCATCACCAATCTGGCGCTCACGAAAATAATACCGAAAGCAATGTAAAGGAGACACAGAATGGTAATAATGCGGGCGATCAAGCCTTTTTGGAATGCTTCCTGAATTCCGAGCCATTTTAATAATTTCGTCATCTTCTTCCCTGTCTCCACGAAAAAATCAGGTTGCGTGCGATTCATAGAAACAACCATAATTATTATACATAAGAATGTTTAATTGGATTTATTCCCTGACGAAGTTTTCACAAATGGGATAATAAAAAAGCCTGAATGTGGTATTGCAGCACATAAATGCGCATAGGCATGTATGAAATGCCTTTTAATCAAAATAGTAAAAAGCGGAGCGCGATAATGGGATGGTTAAACCGGAATAAAAAGAAAAGATCTGGCGATAGCTAATCCCAAGAAAAACAGTCCACAGTCCAAAGCAGTGATAATTAGGTTGCCGAATTCAGTCTACAATGAATCGGGTAAGTTCATCCGCTGTTAATCCATGAATGTAGCTGGCGATGTCAAATTTAAGCAGAATTTGGTTAACCGCTTCCGGCTGGATTTTGGTGTTCTGTAGAGCACGCTCTATCTCTTCGATATCGCCATCACCGAAGTAATCTCCATAGAAATGGATGGATTCAATAATGCCCTTGTTTACCGTTAAATATATACTCATCCCACCTGAATTGAAACGGACGTCTTTACGGATGTTATATTCAGGAGATTGCCCGAAATTCCAATCCCAGGTGCGATATTTGGAATCTGCCAGTGCGGTGATTCCAAGATCGTCTTCCCTGGATAAATCTTCCAAAGTGAGATCCTGTTCGCTCTGAAGGATCCTTATTAATTCGGTTTTAAATCCTTCGATCGTCAGGTCTGGAGCATGATCGCAGATGTTCGTTACGCGGCTGCGAACCGATTTTATGCCTTTGGACTCGATTTTGTCGATCTTTACAGTGAGCACCTTTTGGAGCATCTCAAGGTCGGAGTGGAAAAGCAGCGTGCCATGATGAAGCAAACGGCCTTGTTTGATCATTTGGGCGGCGCCGGAAATTTTTCTGCCATCGATCACCAGATCGTTGCGGCCGGTAAATTCGGCGTTCACCCCCAGATTTCGCAGCGCGCGGACCACGGGCAGAGATAGCTCTTTGAAATCATACAGGCTGGTTTGGGTGTTAACGATGAGCGAATAATTCAAGTTTCCGAGGTCGTGATATACCGCGCCTCCGCCGGACATGCGCCTGACAACTTGGATACCATGGTTTTTTACATAATCCTGGTTGATCTCTTCAATGGTATTCTGGTGCCGCCCGACGATAACCGCATTGCGGTTTTGCCATAGCAGCAGATAATCCTGGTGCTGATCGAGGTTAGTAAAGATATATTCTTCCGCGGCCAGGTTGTACGAAGCATCAGTATTTGACCATTGAATCAGTTTCATAGGATGAACTCCAATTTCCAAGTGGGAGAGAATTATTTCACGAAAAATTCTACTTTGATTAAGGCAC
The DNA here is from genome assembly GCA_013178095.1 of Anaerolineae bacterium. Lineage (GTDB taxonomy): Bacteria > Chloroflexota > Anaerolineae > Anaerolineales > Anaerolineaceae > Pelolinea. The sequence continues at coordinate 25,127 of JABLXK010000020.1, forward strand.
TGGTTTTAAAGAGATACTGGTGATGAAATTAGAAAAGACCCCAATCAAGGGTTGTGCCGTCTTCCATCATGCTTTGATCCCAAATTTCCTTGCCATAAACAACCTCAGTAGGGTAGTTAGTGGCAGTTTCTGCCTGGCGGCGGGCGGATTCCATCAACATGGGAGCATAGGGGCAGTATGGCGTGGTAAGGATCATTTCAATACGAAGTTTACCATTGCCCAGGCTGACATTGCGCACCAAGCCTAATTGAATCAGATCCATGCCAATTTCAGGATCGCGGACGGAACGCAGTGCTTCGCGAACCTGGTCGCATAATTCAGGGTGCTCGCTTTGGGCATCCCAATTGGGGATATTCTTGGCGGGTTCGGTCATTTGACGTCGCTGTCGGCAATTACAAAGGCGCAATGACTTTCCGCCTTGCGGATATGTTTGATCTTGGTTTCTGGAATTGCCAGCATATTGGCAACCAGCGTCTTGTCGAACAGGCAGATTTCAGGGTGTTCCTTGCCAATTTGATAAAATGGGCAGGATACCTCGCTGATGGAATAGCCATCAGTAGATTTTTCCCAGGATAATTCATATCCTTCCTGAGCCATCACATCTTTAAGCAAATCCAGCTTTTCCTCAATAGAAAGGTTCTTTAAGACTGGTTTGTATTCCTCGGAAATACGATCGGCCATTTTCTTGAAAATCCCTTTTACTGCGTCTTCCGGCAAAGTTTCCTTGATTTGCCCCAGCAGGTTGTTGGTAAGCCGAAAATAGCGTGTGGGGAATTTTTCCATCCCTTTTTCGGTGAGATAATATACCAGCCGTGGACGCCCGACCCCGTGCCGTTCTTCCTCCGCCGAAACCAGGCTGGAAGCTTGCAAACTGGTGAGGTGATGGCGCACGGAGATGGCGTTGATCCCTACCGAATCCGCGATTTCCATGATGGTCGAGCGCGGATTGCTGGCCAAGGTCTGAAGGACTTTTTCGCGAGTGCTTTTCATATTATTATTTGTTTTTTATGATATTTTTCACAAGTATATCACAGCCGGGCTGAATGTCAATATTAATGATTATTATTATAAATATTGACCATAAAGTTCGGCTGTGGTATACTCTACGCGGCGAATAAAAATAATGAAATTTATGACTGAAATTAAGAATATTGGAGAAAAATTATCCAATGGCAAGCCTGGAAATAAAAAATCTGCATGTTAAAGTTGAAGACCAGCAAATCCTGAATGGTATCAATCTGGTTGTTCCGCAGGGGCAGGTGCACGCAATTATGGGACCCAACGGAACAGGAAAATCTACATTAGCTTATACATTAATGGGGCATCCCCGCTATCAGATCGAAAGCGGAGAGATCATGTTGAACGGACAAAGCTTGATTGGCATGGCTCCGGAGGAAAGATCCTGCCTGGGGCTTTTCCTGGCTTTTCAGTATCCGGTGGCTATCCCGGGTGTTACAGTCGCTAATTTCCTGCGAACGGCGATCAACGCACACCGTAAAGCAAAAAATCCTGAAGACAAGGGTATTTCCATCCCTGAATTTCGGCGCTTGTTGACAGAAAAGATGGATTTCCTTGAGATGGATCATGCCATGGCGGGGCGTTACCTGAACGATGGATTTTCCGGCGGTGAAAAGAAACGTGTTGAGATATTGCAAATGGCGATGCTCGAGCCTGGTATGGCAATTTTAGACGAAACGGATTCGGGCCTGGATATTGACGCGCTGCGTATTGTCGCTGAAGGTATCAACAGCCTGAAGAACGAACACCTGGGTATTCTGGTGATCACTCACTATCAAAGAATGTTGAACTATCTAAAACCGGATGTAGTGCATGTGATGGTTGATGGCAAGATTCTGCAATCCGGTGGACCTGAACTTGCCCTTAAGTTGGAAGAAGAAGGATACGAGTGGACCAAATCTGTTGAGGCTGCCTGATAAAAGATCTGAGACAAGGAAACCAAATGGCAGACAAAGCACCCGCCGATTTTCTCAAAGAGATCAATACCGAAAAGTACGGATTCAAAGATCCGGAGCATTATGTTTTTAAATCTCAAAAAGGCTTGAACCGGGAAGTTGTCAGGCAGATTTCGGAGATGAAGGGCGAACCGCGATGGATGCTGGATTTTCGCCTGAAAGCGCTGGAACAATTCGAGAAGATGCCCATGCCGGCATGGGGGCCTGACCTGAGCCATCTGGATTTGGATGACTTATATTATTATGTGCGCCCTGCCGATTCCCAAGGAAGAACCTGGGATGAGGTTCCCGAAGATATCAAGAATACTTTCAACCGCCTGGGAATACCGGAAGCGGAGCAGAAATTCCTGGCGGGTGTTGGAGCTCAATATGAATCCGAGATGGTCTACCACAGCATCCAGGAGCAGCTCGCCAGCCAGGGTGTGATTTTTCTCAGCATTGAGGACGGATTGCGGCAACACGAAGAAATCTTTCGTGAATATTTCAGCAAAGCCGTCCCACCGAGCGATAATAAATTTGCCGCTCTGAACAGCGCGGTATGGTCTGGCGGATCTTTCGTATACATTCCAAAAGGGGTGAGAGTGGATTTGCCCTTGCAGGCATATTTCCGATTGAACACCGCCAGTATTGGACAATTTGAACGCAGCATCATTATTGCCGACGAAGGTTCGCAAGTTCACTACGTTGAAGGCTGCACGGCGCCGCAATATTCGCGCGATTCATTCCACAGCGGCGTGATCGAGATTTTCGTTAAGAAGAACGCCCGAGTGCGTTACACGACCATCCAGAATTGGTCAACCAACGTGTACAACCTGGTGACCCAGCGCTCGATGGTTTACGCCGGCGGAACGATGGAATGGGTTGACTCAAACCTGGGTTCCAAAACCACCATGAAATACCCCTCCTGTATTCTATTGGAACCGGGCGCGCATGGGGAAATTCTCTCCATGGCTTTTGCCGGCAATGGCCAAACCCAGGATGCGGGCGGCAAGATGATTCACCTGGCCCCAAATACTTCCAGCAAGATCACATCCAAATCGATCAGCAAAGACGGCGGCAGGTCTTCGTTCCGAGGTTTATTAAAAGTAGTCAAAGGCGCGGTCAATTCACGCTCAAGCGTTGCCTGCGATGCGTTGATTCTCGACCCCCTGTCTCGTTCAGATACTTACCCGGATATCGATGCCGCTGAAAACCGGGTATCCATCGGGCATGAGGCCTCGGTATCCAAAATCAGCGAAGAGCAGCTTTTCTACCTGAAAAGCCGCGGACTTTCGGACGAGCAAGCCACCACCATGGTTGTTTCTGGTTTTATCGAACCATTGGTGAAGGAATTACCCATGGAATATGCTGTCGAAATGAACCGCTTGATCCAACTCCAAATGGAAGGATCGGTTGGTTGAAATTATGGATCAATTATTTACTATCCTGGATTCAGTTTTGCAGTCAGTAGAAAAAGAACAACCCTTACCGGAAAATCACTCACTGACAAAACATCAGCAACTGGCAATTGCACGCTATCATTCCCTGGCAGTGCCGAACTCGAAGGATAAAAATTGGGCAAAATTAGCGAATCTGGTATTGCCGGCGAGATCCTATCAAGCCGCGCCTGAACCCCGGATTCTCTCTGCGCACCCGGCAGGATTAGCGGATGACCTGGCCGGGGTGATCGAGGTTTCCGAAAATGAAATCCAATTCACGCTCAATGACGTTTGCGTCAAGGCAGGTGTGGTTGCCTGCGATCTGAAAACGGCTGCTGAAAAACACGTTGAAATCTATGAAAAAATGCAATCAACTGCACATTTCTCCGGATCGGGCAAAGTTGCAGCTTTTACCAACGGCGCGAGCCGACATGGATTCCTTTTATATATTCCGCGTGTATATAAGATCGAGAAGCCAATAGAAATCCGGTGGAAATTACACCAGACGAATGCCGTGCTGCCTGCTACCTGCCTGATCGTTTTGGACGAACAGGCGAGCGCAACTGTGATCAACCGGCAGGAATCTGAAATCACCGGCGGCGGCGCAATCGCTACCTCCAGTTGGAATTTGCATTTGGGTGACTCGGCTGCTCTGCGCGTTTTGGAGATGCAGAACTACGGAAAAAATGTCTGGGCTTTTACCGAAGAACAAATAGTCTTAGGGAAAGATGCCCGCCTGGAATATTTGTTACTGGATAAAGGCAGCGCTGTGCTGCAGCGCAACCTGCGCGTGACCCTGGAAAAAGATGGCGGGAAGGCAGAAATTACCGGTATCTACAACCCGCAAGCCGGACAGCATTTTGTGATCGATACTTTCCAAAATCACCTTGCCTCCGACACCACCAGCGACCTTCTTTTCGGAGGTGTTCTGGAGGATGATGCTTTTTCACTCTGGAAAGGTAATATCTACGTATCCGAAGGAACCAAAGGCACGGATGGCTTTCAAAGAAACAAAAATTTATTGTTAAGCGAAGCAGCCCACGCCGAATCCATACCCGGCCTGGAGATCAATGCCGATGACGTGCGCTGCTCGCACGCGGTAACATTGAGCAGCGTGGATGAGGAACAATTGTTTTTCCTGCGCAGCCGCGGTATCAGCGAGAAAGAAGCTCAAGACCTAATCGTAAGCGGATTCCTGGAATCCGCAGCCACCCGGATCAGGGATCAGAAACTGAAAGAAAGGATGCTGAAAGCATTAGATTAATGGAATTTTGATTTTTTAATTTCTTTATGCTAAAATCCATTGATTAATTTGCGTCAGGAGAAACATTAATATGGCAGCAGTTCCTTTTATGCGACCCCCCGATTTGGAAGACAGTTATCAAGTAGGCGATACTGTAGAAGCTTTTTGTGATCATGAGAAAGGCGATCAGCGTATCAAGGGATGGCTGAAAGGGACTGTAGTACAAATCGACGGCAAATTGGTTGCTGTTCAGTTCCAATCCGAAGTGTATTTAACCGACGGCTGGATGGTTCCGGATCATATCCTGTGGTTCCCGCAGGCATCCAACCAAATTCGGAAGAAATCCGCCGCCCATAAATGAATTACCGGATCGACAGGAAAATGAAATTCGAAAGCGACTTTCAATCCGTTGTTGAACAATTCCCGATATTAAAACAAAAAGTTCACCAGGACAAACGCCTGGTGTATTTGGACTCAGCCGCAACATCGCAGAAACCGGCCAGTGTCATTCAAGCCATGGCCGATTATTACGAAAATACAAACGCCAATATCCACCGTGGAATCCATGCTTTGGCGGAAGCCGCGACGGAGTTGTATGAACAGGCTCGCATAAAAACCGCGCGTTTCATCGGCGTCGCCGATGCAAAGCAGATTATCTTTACGCGTAATACCACCGAATCGATCAACCTGGTGGCGTATAGCTGGGGACGGAAATTCCTGAAAGCCGGCGATTTAATCTTGCTCAGTGAAATGGAGCATCACTCCAACCTGGTGCCCTGGTTTATGTTGGCAAAAGAAAAAGACCTCAAGATCGAGTTCATCAAGGTACGCGACGATGGCATCCTGGATCAGGATCATTATCGGGCTTTACTGGCCCGGCAGCCAGCCCTGGCAGCCTTTACGCACATGTCCAATGTGTTGGGCACCATCAATCCAGTCAAGGAAATGATCGCTGCCGCGAAAAACGCCGGGGCTATCACTGTGATCGACGGCGCGCAAGCAGTCCCGCATTTTCCTGTAAGCCTGGCGGAATTGCAGCCTGATTTCTACGCTTTTTCCGCGCATAAGATGTGCGGCCCAACCGGTATCGGCGTTCTCTATGGACGGTCGGATTTGTTAGCCGATATGCCGCCATTCCTGGGCGGCGGAGATATGATCCGAAAGGTTACGTTTGAAGGATTCAGCACGAATACACTGCCGCATAAATTTGAAGCCGGAACCCCGGCTATCGCCGAGGGTATTGGAATGGGTGCGACCATCGATTTTCTGGAAAGCGTGGGTATGCCAGCGATTTTCGAACACGAACGGCGCTTGACTGATTACGCTTTCGATGTATTAGCGGATGTGCCGGGCCTGCGCATCATCGGTCCAGCAGCCAATCAACGCGGGGGAGTGATTTCTTTCGCCCTGGAGGGCATTCACCCGCACGATGTGGCGCAGATCCTGGATAGCGAAGGCATCGCTGTGAGGGCGGGGCATCATTGCGCCATGCCGCTGCACGAGCGTTTCAATTTACCGGCTACCACACGCGCCAGCCTTTACTTGTACAATTCCACGGCTGACCTGGATGCGCTGCGCAAGGGGTTGGATAAAGTCATTACGACTTTCGCATAGGGAAAAATGGACGATTTATACCGAGAGATCATTCTGGAGCATTACAAAAATCCGGCATACAAAGGCCGGATAGCAGATAGTGATTATTCTTTTGAAGACGAAAATCCGTTGTGCGGCGACCACTTGCATATCGACCTGAAGACCGACGCCAACGGCATCATCACGGATGCCCGTTTCGACGGGCATGGCTGCGCGATTTCGATGGCTTCCGCTGATATGCTGCTGGAAACCCTGATCGGAAAATCAATCGACGAAGTAAAAAAGTTAAGCAAACAGGACATCCTGGATTTATTGGGCATAGAACTCAGTCCCGTGCGCCTAAAATGCGCGCTGCTTTCATTGAAAGTGGCCAAAGCCGCCGCTTACGAGGTGGAAGAAGCCCAGGACGATTTAATGGATTAATATCTTCAATAAAAAAGGAAAGACCGCATGATGAACCAGTCAAAGCATACGGTCTTTTATATTAGGTAATTCGATTCAGGATTTCGCTGCCGAGAAAGCACCCACCAGCCGCATCATATCAAAACCCTCGGCGTACGGCCGTTCGCAGATGGCACCGTTGCGCACCAGGATCGAACGTGTCAGCTCGGGGCTGAAGTAATACTTATCCTGATAAGTTTTGTAAGCCCCCAACGCACGTATCTTTTTCTCCACGTCCGCAGGCGTGACTTCAACCAGAAATGTCGGGAAGAAACCGTGGCTGCTGCGTATGACGTCGTAACCGAACAGGGAAATTCCACGGAAAGCCCGCAGCGCTTCCTGGGTGACGGTGCCGTGATCTTGATGCACGTCGGCGGTAGTATGCGCGAAGACCATGTCGGGATTCAAATCTTTGCGCAGCTTGAGTAAGTATTCCAGGATTGCCTGGCGCTGTTCCGGGAAACGGCGGGTTTCGAATTGGCCGACAATCACGTGTGAATGCTCCATACCCAGGATTTCCATACTGGCTAAATGTTCAGAAACCACATTATTCAACTGTGGATTTTTCTGATTGTCTGATAAGGTAACACAGTAAACGTCCGTGCGCGGCAGGATGTTGGCGATCAGCGCGCCGCAGCCCAGTTCAATATCGTCGGGATGGGCGCCGATGAACAGGACTTTCTTTCCGTAGAGGATCAGGTTATTATCCATTTTATTTAGTGGCGATAAAACCACCCACGACTTTGGTCATCACGATCTGCCCGTCGCGCTCCACCCATTTTTGCGCCACGGATGCGATCTCTTTCATGATTCCTTCGTAGCCTTCTTTACCCGTGAAGAAATCGCGCCAGAGTTTGCGATCTTCCGAGAGAGAAGCGCCGGTATATTCGAGGAATGGTTCGGCGGTCTTGAAAGTAAGCGGATTTTCGAAGATGTTGACATCCACCTTGCTGAACGTGGTTTTCATTGCGCCGAGGATCTCGCTATCATAGCGGGAGCTGCCCGGCATGGGGGGAATGACCTTCTGGGTGGCTTCCTTAATGATGTCGTAAAAAACTTGCTTGTTTTGCGGCATCGGGCCGGTGGTGAACAGACGCCCGCCGGGTTTTAGAACGCGGTGCATTTCCCGAATGGTAAAAGGAATATCCGTCGAGTAATAGATCGCAAAGCAGCAGGAAATCAGATCAAACTGATTATCTTCGAACGGGAAGCGCTGATCGAAATCCAGGGGCAGGAAGTTGATCTTGTAGCCTTTGGAAGATGTTTCCTGTTTGGCTTTTTCCAGTAGTTCAGGAGAAACGTCGCCGCCGGTGATGTCGCAATCACCGTTTAGTTTGTTGTAGAAGGAAACACATTGTTTTCCGGCGCCGCAGGCGACATCCAGAATTTTCATGCCCGGTTTGAGCTGCAGTAGGTCGAGCATCCATTCGTCGATATTCCTGCCGCCAAATTGATCGTGAATGTTGATCCTTTTCAGCAAATCGGAAGTGGTTTCCTGATAATTGATTTTCATTTGGCCTCTATTATTAAGTTATTGGATTATTCCGTACTATTTTATCAACAAATTCGCGGCAGCATCTCGCCGCTGAGCATATCCACGATGCGTGTACCACCAATCAGCGTGTGCATGCTGACGCGGGGCGAGGAACTGCGTTCTGTGACCGTTCCGATAATGGCGGCTTGGCTGCCGCGCGGATGGTTCCTGAGCGCCGCGAGAGCGGCTTCAGCTTGAGAAGCCGGCAGGATGATGATCACCTTGCCTTCGTTGGCGACATAAAGCGGGTCAAAACCGAGCATTTCGCAGGCGGCGCGCACTTCCCGTTGAACCGGAATGGCGGTTTCTTCAAGCAGGATGTTCACCTGGCTTTGACAGGCGATCTCGTTCAGCGTGGTTGCCAGGCCTCCGCGGGTGGGGTCGCGCAGCACGTGAATCTCGGGAGCGGCCTGCAGGGCAGCCTGGATCAGATGATTCAAAGGCGCGATGTCTGATTGAATCGCAGTGGTAAAGCCCAACTGATTGCGCGCAGCCAGCACAGCGATGCCGTGGTCGCCCATTGTGCCGGAAACGAGTACTGCGTCGCCTGGTTGGGCGAATTCACCGCCGATTTGCAGGCCGGCGTCCGCAAAACCGATGCCGGTGGTGGAGATGAAAATACCGTCCGCTTTACCTTTCTCGGCCACCTTGGTATCGCCGGCAATAATCTGCACGCCGGCTTCGGCGGCTGCGGCTGCCATGGAAACCGCCACCTTTTCAAGGTCTGCGATGGAAAAACCTTCTTCCAGGATGAAGGAGGCTGTCAGATAAACGGGCTGGCCGCCGGACATGGCGATGTCGTTGACTGTACCAGATACCGCCAGCCGGCCGATATCGCCGCCCGGAAAAAAAATCGGGCTGACGATGTGGCCATCGGTAGAAACGACCAGCTTCCTGCCGGAGGGAGGTTGAAAATCGGCGAAGTCGTTGCCGCGGTCGAGGAGGGGATTGTGGAAGTATTTATGAAAAATGGAAGCAATCAGATCCCTGGTCATGCTGCCGCCGCTGCCGTGGCTCATCACGATCCGGTCTTTATGAGGGAGCGGCAGGGGACAGACGTTGTTTTCGAAATTCAAATCTGTTGTATCACTCATGGTCGATTCTCGCATAGAGATAATAAGCTGCACAAGCGCCTTCGGAGGATACCATGGTGGCTCCCAACGGATTTTGCGGCGTGCATGGTTTACCGAAAGCCGGGCACTCGTAAGGTTTCTTCAGGCCCTGCAGGATCTGTCCGGCGATGCAAATTTCCGATTCGCGCGTTTGGATATCCTGCACCTGGAATTTCAATTCAGCGTCGAAATCACGATACGCATCCTTCAATTTCCAACCGCTCATAGGGATCATGCCGATCCCGCGCCAATTGCGATCGCAGGGTTCAAAGCAATCATGGATGATTTTCTGCGCGATCAAATTGCCGTCGCGCGTGACGCCGCGCGTGTAGGCATTGCGTACCTCTACCTGGCCGCTTTCCAGCATTTTAACCGTTTCAAGGATGCCCAGGGTCAAATCGAGCGGTTCGAAACCGGTCACTGCCATCGGGACGCGATATTGCTGCGCGATCGGTTCATATTCCCGATAGCCCATAACCGCGCATACGTGCCCCGCAGCCAAAAAGCCCTGAACGCGGTTAGCGGGAGAGCCTAAAATGGCATGCATGGCAGGAGGAACGCAAACTTGCGAAACGAGCATGGAGTAATTGCGGATGCCCTGATTTTTCGCTTTTACCACGCTGATGACATTAGCCGGTGCGGTGGTTTCGAAACCGATCCCAAAAAAAACCACTTCCTTATCGGGATTTTTCTCGGCGATATGCAGGGCTTCGATGGCGGAATACACCACGCGCACATCCCCGCCGCCAGCTTTGACCGCGAAAAGATCCTGGCTGGAGCCCGGAACCCGCAGCATGTCGCCATAGGAGGTGAAAATCACGTTTTCTTTCGAAGCGATGGCAATGGCTTTATCGACCAACTCCAGCGATGTGACACATACCGGGCAGCCCGGGCCGTGGATCAGTTCAATCTCCTGTGGCAGCAATTCGTGCAAGCCGTATTGCATGATGGCGTGCGTTTGTCCGCCGCAGATCTCCATGATTGCCCAGGGGCGCGTGGTAATCCGGCGGATTTCTGCCAGAGATTGTTGAACGAGTTGCTTATCGCGGAATTGATCCAACATAGCAGCGCTCAATTACCCAATTCCTGCTGAAAACTGTCCAATTGATTGAGAATATCCAGTGTCTCTTTGGCTTCACTCTCGCTCAAGGTGCTGATTGCAAATCCCGCATGCACGATCACGTAATTCCCCAATTGCGCTTCGGGCACAGCCTCAAGGCATACTTCCAGCTCAACACCGTTGAAATCAACTTTGCCCATGCGGGTGCTTTCATGATTGAAAATTTCAATGATTTTTCCGGGGATTCCCAAACACATTTTTTTACCTCTTTAATTATTATTTTAATTGTTGATTGGCGATCATTGCCTGGCCCAACGCGATACAGCCATCATTCGGGGGTGTCGCCTGGTGTGTCAGAACCTGGAAATTGTCCTTCTCCAACCCCTCAATTGCCTGGCGGGTGAGCAGCATGTTCTGCCAAACGCCGCCGGAGAGGGCGACTTTTTGGATTCCGGTTTCTTTGCGCAAGATATCACATACCGCGCGAACCATCTCCACTACCGAACAATGAAAGCGAGCAGCGACCAGATTTGCCTGAATCCCATTTCTCAGATCGGAAAGGATCTCTTCAAGCAAGGGTTTCGGGTCAATCACACCCGCTTCGATGTTGAATCGGTATTTCCCTTTTTCAGGACATACTGCGATGTTTTCCAGCTCAATGGCTGCCTGCGCTTCGTAATTGATCACCTGGCGCAGCCCAAGCAACGCGGCAACCACGTCGAATAGCCGGCCCATACTGGAAGTCACGGGAGTGTTGATGGATTTTTCGAGTTGCGTCAACAGGACAGACTTTTCCTGATTATTCAATGCCTTTATTGGCGGGAGATCCTCTTCCCATGGAATTCCTGCTTTCCAAAGGTAAGCTGCTGCCAGACGCCGGGGTTGGCGGATAGCGGCATCACCACCTGGCAGCGGGTATTCCGCCAGATGGAACGGTCGATAAAAACCATCATAATTCCCGATCAGAAATTCGCCGCCCCAAATTTTGCCGTCAGTGCCGAGTCCTGTACCGTCGAAGATGATCCCAATTACCGCTTCAGGCGAATCCCACAGGTTATCGGCCAGACAGGCAGCCAAGTGGGCGTGGTGATGCTGCACTGCGACCTGGGGCAGGTTTTCTGCCTGCGAGCGCTTTTGCGCGTATTGCGATGACAGGTAGTCCGCATGCAGATCATGCGCCAGGCAGATTGGATCGATCTTGAAAATGCGCTCGTAATGAGAAATGCTGTTTTCAAAGGCTTGCAGCGTTTCCATATTTTCCAGATCGCCGATGTGATGGCTGAGAAATGCATATTCTCCCCTGGTCAGGCAGAAAGTGTTTTTCAATTCAGCGCCGACTGCCAGGATTTCGCGCAAAGGGTAGGGTGAACGCAGGGGGGTAGGCGCGTAGCCGCGCGACCGGCGGAAAAAATAAGGCTTTCCGCGAAGTTCGGCAATCACCGAATCATCCACGCGCGTTTCAATTTCTCTGTCATTAAGCAGGAATCCGTCGGCGATTTCTCCTAATTCACTTAATGCAGTGCTATTCGCATAGGCAATCGGTTCTTCGCTTAGGTTTCCGCTGGTCATCACCCATACTTGCGGATAATCCGCCTCCGGTTCAAGCAGCAGGTAATGCAGCGGCGTATAAGGCAGCATGATGCCCAACGTGCGCAACCCCGGGGCAATTTGCGCGGGCAGTGCGCAATTAGGCTTTCTTTCAAGGATCACAATCGGCTTTTCTTTGGATTCCAGCAGCGCGCGTTCAGCCGGGGAGATGAGGCAAAATTGCTGCGCGGCTGAGGAATCGAATACCATTAACGCGAAAGACTTTTCCGAGCGGCGTTTGCGCCGGCGCAGTTCATCGATTGCAGCCGGATTGGTGGCGTCACAAGCCAGATGGAAACCGCCCAGACCCTTGATGGCCACGATCTTGCCTTGTTTCAACCAATGGCGGGCGGTTTGGATAGCTTCTCCTCCGGTTATTTTGGCGTGTTCTTTCGCTTCAAACCATACTTGCGGACCGCAATCCGCGCAGGCCACCGGCTGCGCGTGAAAACGGCGATCGGATGGATCATGATATTCACGGCTGCATTGCGCGCAAAGCTTGAAATCAGCCATGGTGGTCAGCGGTCGGTCGTAAGGAATGTCCTTGATGATGGTAAAGCGCGGACCGCAATTGGTGCAATTGATGAATGGATAGCGGTAGCGGCGGTCGGCAGGGTCGAACAGTTCACGCAGGCAATCGGGGCAGATGGCGATATCCGGAGAGATAGGGATAAAACCGCCTTCCTCTGTGTGGCTTTCTATGATTGTAAAATCGGTGAAAGAATCAGGTTCCACCTCAATTGTTTCCAACTGGTCAATTTTGGCAAGAGGAGGCGGGTTGATGCGAATTTCATCTAAAAAGGATGCCATATTCAAGGTGGATCCGTTGGCGACAATATCCACCCCGGCGCTGGAATTCCGCACCCAACCGGTGAGATGGTATTTACTTGCGAGTGAGTAGATAAAAGGACGAAAACCCACCCCCTGAACGATACCCTGAATGTGGATCTTCTTCCCGATCAGTTCATTTTTGGGCATGCTTTTTTTCGTTTATACGCTTGCACAGCCAGGCCAGCCAGGCATCCATCCCTTCGCCGGTCTTGCTGGAGAGCGGCAGGATATCCACTCCCGGATTCAGGATGCGAATCCCCTGTTTGAAATACTCGAGGTTGAAATCCACGTAAGGCAGAAGGTCGGTCTTGTTAAGCACCAGGCATTGAATGCCGCGGTAGATATTGGGATATTTATACGGTTTATCATCCCCTTCGGGAATGCTGGCGATTGCTACGTTTAAATGTGAACCTAATTTGAATGCCGCGGGGCATATCAGGTTGCCGACATTCTCAATGATGACGAGATCAACACCCTCAAGGTTCAGCGCCTGCATACCCTTGCGCACCATCAGCGCGTCCAGGTGGCAGTCGCCGCCGGTGTTGATTTGGGTCACGGGGATGCCGCGTTCGTAAATCTTGTCCGCATCGATGGTCACCGGGGCTGTGTCGCCCTCGATCACCGCGATCTTATAATCCGATGCAAGACCCTCGATAGTACGCAGGATCAAGCTGGTTTTACCGGCGCCGGGCGAAGCCATGATATTGATTGCCAAAATATTCTTCTGGTCAAAAACCTGCTGGTTCTCCAATGCCATTTGGTCATTCGCGTCCAGGATTTTTTCAACGATCTGTACTTTTTCAATACTCATAATGGGCCTACTTTTCTATTTCGATACTTTTCAGGGTGAAGTCGTCGCCGCTGATTACCCGAATGTCGATGCTGCCGCATTTGGGACAGGGGGCAAGCTCTTCCACCATTGGAAATTCACTTTGGCATGCAAGGCAGCGGAATACTGCCGATTGTTTTTCAAATTTGAGAATGGATCCCGCGCAGATGGTATCTTCGCTGACCATGTCCCAGTAGAACTGCACACTCTCATCAATGATACCCGAAAGATCGCCTATCACCAGGTTCAGGCTGAGCACTCTCTTTGCGCCGTTATTTTCAGCGTATTCGGAAGCCGTTTTCAACAATGCTTCGGTTATGGCATATTCGTGCATGGGGCAATTATACTATTAAGGTAATTAAAACTATAATAATGATAATTATGCGAAAAACTCTTCAGACAAAAGTTGCCAAGCCTTTTCAACGAGAGCCCGGGTTTGAGATGTCAGGTCCCGGCTGAATGCGAACTGATAACCGCGCACGGAAAGCAGCCAGGCTTCGGGGTACTTTCCCGTGAGCGATTGCGCCAGCGCCAGGCAGGAAGGCGGGTTGAAATGATGGGTCAGGGGCGAATTTTGGAACTGCGGTTCCACCCGAACCAGGCTGATTTCCTCCTTGACCTCACCGGTATGCGCATCAATGAAAATAACGCGTTCATATGCGGCAACAGTCTCCGCCATTTCGGGTAGAAGCTGGAAATTGAACCAGATATCCAAGCCTTCCCGGACGTGAAGGATATCACTGCTGAACAAGTCGTCTTCCTTGCTGCCGTTTTCTTTTAATACTAGATTCAGCATATGCCAGGCGACGCCATCGTCCCCGCGATCCGGATTCCCATAACCAATCAAGAGTGTACTTTTCATCTGCTTAAAAAAAGTGCCGTCAGTTTTAGACGGCACTTTGATTTTTCTTGGCAAGAACCCTAGGAATTGCGCTTGAGGGTCTTGACCAGTTGGCCGTCGGCTGCAATCACGTCAATGACCATCGGCATCTGGCCGACCGCGTGAGTGGAACAGGACAGACAAGGATCGTGCGCGCGGATGGCGGCTTCAACGCGATTCAATAAGCCTTCGCGAATATCAGGCCCGGTGATGTACGTCTTGGCGACCGAATCGACCGCTTCGCTCATGGCCCAGTTGTTATGGCCGGTGGAAACGATTAAGTTCACCTTTTCCACCTTGCCATTCTTGCGGACAATGTAGTGATGCAGCAGCGTGCCGCGTGGCGCTTCGATCACGCCCACGCCTTCGCCCTTGAATTCCTGGCGGGTATTCAGGATATCCTTCCCCAGGATATCAGGGTCATTCAACAATACTTGTACTTTTTCAATGGCAAAGAGCGTCTCGATCAAGCGGGCATAGTGGTAATACAGCGTATTTTCGATAGGCTTGCCGCCATTGATGGCGCGGTATTCCTTGAATTCCTGGTTGGCAAGCGGGGTATCGATCTGGTCGATGGCGTTCAAGCGGCCCAAGGGACCAACGCGATACACGCCTTCAGGGTATCCCATCTTTTTGTAATACGGGAATTTCAGGTATGACCAATCCTCGACGTGCTCGGAAATTACGTCCAAATAATTATTGGAATCGAATTTCTCCAACTGCTGACCGTCTCTGCCGACCAGGCGGATGTCGCCCTGGTATAGCTCGAGGCTGTTATCAGGAGTGACCAAACCCATATAACCGGATGGAAAGACCGCGAATTTATTGATGTCTTCCTGGTTGGCGGCGGCCCAATCTTTGAAGATTTTCAAGCCAGCCTGGGTGATGGCTATCATTTCATCGATGCCTTTTAGCATAACATCACGGTCGGCAGCGGCTAAGGCTTTGTTAACGCCGCCGGGAATGGCGAAATTGGGATGGATGCGGCGGCCGGCGACCATGTGAATGATCTCCTGGCCGTATTTGCGCAGCGCAACCGCTTTGAGCGCCAGGTTGGCATCCGCGTTGATCAAGCCCACCACGTTGCGGGTGGCAGGATCGGCGTCAAAACCCAGGATCAAATCAGGACCGGCTAATTCAAAGAAATGCATACCATGGCTTTGTATAATCTGCCCCATGTGCGTCAATTCGCGCAAAAGGGAGGCCGTGCGGGGAGGCGGGCAGCCCATGACGATGTCGCCGGCTTTAGCGGAGGCTAAATGGTGGCTGACTGGGCAGATACCGCAGATGCGCGGGGTGATGGAGGGCATTTCAAAGACAATGCGCCCTTCGCAGAATTTTTCAAATCCGCGGAATTCGTTCACATGAAAGTAGGCATGTTCCACCTTGCCTGCATCGTTCAGATTAATCGTAACCTTGGCATGGCCTTCGATACGGGTTACGGGTTCGATTGTGATTTTTTGAGCAACCATATTCAACCTCTAATTCCACATCAGATTCTGGTTTTCCAGCTTGGGGATCCTGCCCTGGGCCAGTTCGCTCAACGCAAAGAAGATGATGTCCGCATCGGGCGGGCAGCCGGGGATGAACACATCCACCTTGACAACTTCATGAATGGCGCGAACGCGGGTGGGTACTGCCAGTTCGGGCGAAGAAGGGATCTTGCCGCTGCCATCCGTGCTGGGTGTCTCAATATATGCACGTTTGAGAGATTCTTCAATGGTGAAGAAGTTGCGCATGGCGGGAACGCCGCCAAAGACGGCGCAATCACCCAATGCTACCAGGATTTGGCAGCGCGAGCGCATTTTCTTGGCGACTTCCTCGTTGTAGCTGTTATTGATACCGCCTTCGAGGATACCGACAGTTACGCCGCTCTCATCAGGTTCTTTCAGATCGGTGATGGGTGTGGCACGCAGATCAACCAACTGGACTAATTTTGCAATTCGTTCATCAATATCCAGCAATGACATGTGGCAGCCGGCGCAGCCTGCCAACCAGTCGCTTGCAACTTTTGGTTTTGCCATAATTTCTACAATCTCCTAATTACAAAATTTCCTAGTCAACCATTACCGCTGAGGTTGTTTTGAGGGCATCTTTCCAGGTGGAAGCCAGTTTGACATTCATACCAGCGGCCAGTTTTTCCAGAGCCTCGAAAGTTGAGAGCACGTCTTGCGGTGCTTCCAATGCCGCTTTGGCGGATAACAACCGGCCTTCCAAATTGACAAAGTGGCCGTCCTGTTCCAACCAATTTCTGACTGGCAGCACAACATCAGCTGACGCTGTCAACGGAGAAACGTAGCTGCTGAACACTACCAGGAAGGGAACTTTTTCAAATTTCTTCATAAAGGTTTGAGAGAATTTGTCATCCGCTGCAGCCAGAATAACCATCTCCGCACCGGTCAGGTCGATCGCATCGTCCATGCCCATTTGGGCGGCGGCCAGGCTGTTCGCTCCGCCTTTGCTGGAAATGAAAATAGCTTTCATTGCGTTGGCGATATCCAGCGCGGCTTGACAGGTTTCAACGGGCTGTTTGTAATCATAACGGCTGCCCAGAACGATCGCCGGTTTAGCTGCGGATTTCATCAATTTTACCGATTCAGCCAAATACTCCTCATTGAGTCCATATTTTGCAGCAGTTGCTTTTGAGTCGCCGCCATTCAGCAGGGTTTTCAAGTCCCCCAGAAATTCAGCTTCCTTCCCGGCAGCAACCGGCAGGATCACATTGGCGTAATTTTTAAATCCGGAATCAGCCGAGCCTACGTGGATCAGGCTGGCGCCGGCAGGCAGGTTGCGTTTCATGAAGAAACTGAGAACCTGGTGATCCTTGGTAAGGTCTTCCCCGATCAACAGGTAGCAATCAGCTTGCTTCAATGCGTCGAGTTTACTTTCGAAAGGTTTGCCGACCTTTTCGGCTATTTTCCAAGCGGCTGCAGTGGGCAGGCTTTCTTCGGAGCTGAATACCGATTGAATACCGGCAGCACGGCAAACCTGGTTGAAGGCATCCATTGCTTCCAAAGACAAACGCGTTGAGGCAATTGCCGCTGCTTTGCCATTGGATGATTTCATTTTGCTGCTGATGACCGCCAATGCATCTTCCCAGGTCGCAGCCTTCAACGCGCCATCCTTGCGCAGCATGGGCGTGAGAACACGTTCGCGTTCATCGGTTTTCGGTTCAAAGCGGCCGACATCGCACAAGACACCGCCGTTGATCTCTGCATCCCAATCTCCCTCGATGCGCACCAAACGGTTATCGCGGGTGAGGACTTCGATTCCACAGCCTACGCTGCAACCCTGGCAAATCGTCTTCGTGATTTCGACGTCGGTTTCCTTGCCCTGGTAAGCGCTCCAGCGGTCGATCAGGGCGCCGGTGGGGCAAATTTGTACGCAGGTTCCGCAGCCGATGCAGGAAGACTCGCCCAAAGGTAAACCCAAATCAGCTACCAGAGCGCTATCAGCACCGCGCTCTTCAAATCCCAAAGTAAAGTTGCCAACCAGTTCACCGCAGGCGCGCACGCAGCGGCGGCAGAGGATGCAACGGTTGTGCTCCATAATAATGTATGGATGGGAGGCATCCACCGGGAAAGGTTTCCAGTTCGGTTGCAGCGGCCAGTGAGTCATGCCCTCGTCATAAGCCGCATTCTGCAATTCACAGTCACCGCCGCTGACCTGGCAATATGGGCAAAAATGGTTGCGTTCGCTGAAGATCATGGTGAGAACGAATTTTCGCGCTTCACGAACTTTCTCCGAATCGGTATGAACAACCATATTGTTGTTCACCGGCAGCGTGCAGGAGGGCTGCAGCGTGCGGGCGCCTTCCACTTCGACCAGGCATAAACGGCATCCACCATAAGGAGTAAGCTGAGGATGATCGCACAAAGTGGGAATTTCCACCCCGTTGGCGCGAGCAGCGTTTAAAACTGTTGTGCCTTCCTTTACTTCAATTGTCTTTCCATCAATTGTCAAATTAACCATGTTCATTCTCTCCGTAAAAGTACGAAAATTAGACCGTTTGTGTGGATTTGCCGCTCATGGCGCAAACTCCAGCGGGGCATTCTTTCTGTTGAATGTGCGCTTCAACTTCCTCCCGGAAGTGATTCAAAATGTCCTTAATCGGCGAGCCGGCGGTTTGTCCCAATCCGCAATTGGACATTTCGAAGAGCCATTTGCTGATGTCCTGCAAGGCGTCGATATCATTCATCGACCCCAACCCTTCTGAAATATTGGTCAGAATCTGAAAAGCGCGCTGGTTGCCAATACGGCAGGGATTGCATTTGCCGCAGCTTTCAAAACGGAAGAAATTGAGTAGCACTTTGGCAAGGTCGACAACACAGGTGTCCTCATTACAAATTAATAAGGCGCCTGAACCCATCGAGACACCGGCTTTTGCATAGGAGTCGTAGTCCATGGGGGTGTCTTGAAGCCGGGCGGGAATGATGGAACCGCTGGAGCCGCCAGTTTGAGCCAGTTTGAGCTGCTTGCCGTCTTTCATTCCCCTGGCGTAAATTGTGATTACTTCGCGCAGGGTGATGCCCATGGGTACTTCGATAAGGCCGGTCAAATTAACGTTGCCCATGATCGTATAGACTTTTGTACCGGGGCTGGTCGGTGTTCCAAAAGATTTGAACCAGGCTGCGCCGTTGCGAATAATTGGAGGAACATTAGCCAATGTCTCAACGTTATTCACCAATGTGGGTTTGTCCCATAAACCGTTGGTGGTCGGGTAGGGGGGGCGCGGGCGGGGTTCGCCGCGTTTGCCTTCGATCGATTCAATCAGGGCTGTCTCTTCACCGCAAACGTAAGCACCGGCTCCGCCGTGCACGTGCAGCTCAAAGTTGAAACCGGAATTGAAGATATTTTCACCCAAAAAGCCCATTTGCTTGGCTTGCAGGATGGCTTTCAGCAGGCGCGCTTGCGCCAGCGCGTATTCGCCGCGAATATATAAGTACCCTTCATCCGCCCCAACCGCGTACGCAGCGATGGTCATCGCTTCAATAATGCTATGCGGATCACCTTCAAGGATCAAGCGGTCCTTAAATGTACCCGGTTCGCTTTCGTCTGCATTGCAGATCACATATTTCTTTTCACTCTTTGTACCGGCGACAAATTGCCATTTGCTGCCGGTCGGGAAGCCGGCGCCGCCGCGGCCTTTAAGACCGGATTGTTTGAGCAGTTCAATCACGTCCGTCGGACTCATCCCGGTAAGGACTTTGCCGAGTGCCTGGTAGCCATCGTGGACAATATAATCTTCGATCGAGTCCGGATCGATAACTCCGGCTCGTTCCAGCACGATGCGCTGTTCTGCCGGCAGTGTTCCGCTGCGGGCGCTCAACCAGGCGATTTTGCCTGTCAGCTCCTTGGTAGGGGCTTGCAGGCGGGTGGCGATGCGGCCCTTAAACAAGTGTTCTTCCACCAGGAAATGCACATCGTCAGGAGTGACTGGGCCGTAAACAGTGGCTTCAGGATAAACGATCACGAAAGGCGCTACATCGCTGCGCTCCATATCCGAAATTTTAGATAAAGAAATTTCGTCTGAAAGGTCGAATGCTTTCAATTCTTCCGAGAAGCGCTGATAGACCGCCTCAGCACCTTTATCGAGTGAATGAGGATCGCTGGAAACCAAAACCATTGAACGTTTGATTTTCATTTTATGTCTCCTTTCACTCGTATTTCTCAAGAATATCAGGAATCTGACCAGGGGTCAGGTTCCCGTAGATATCATCGTCCACCATCATGACCGGGCCGACTGCACACACTCCCAGGCAGCTGGTGGTTTTCAAAGTCCATTTGCCATCCGGACTGGTTTCTCCCGGTTGGATCATCAGTTCTTTCAGCAGCGCATTCCAGACTTCGCGGCCTCCGGCCACATGGCAGGGGGCGCTTTCACAAAACTTGATCACGTGTCTGCCGGTGGGTTTGGTGGAAAGCATTCGGTAGAAACTGGCCACCGAATACACGCGGCTCTCCGGTATGTGGATCCTTTCACTAATCAATTCCAGTGCTTCCGCAGGAATGAAACCCAGTTCCTGATTCACTTTCAACAGGATGGGTATCAATTCCTCCGGCTTGCTATGATACTCAGTGACTGCTGCGTTGACTATCTTATTTACATCCCGACCGTTACCGTTTAACTTTGACATGCAAGTTCCTCCTTTGATGAGTGCATATTTTTGATCGAGATATCGTCAGAATCAATATTACGTTACCAGTACCGCCTCATAGTTACAGACCTGTTTGCAGATACCGCAACGAATGCAGATATCGGGATCGATGTAGTGAGTCTTCTTTGCTTCTCCTGTGATGGCATTCACAGGACAATTGCGCGCGCAAGCTGTGCAGCCGACGCACTTATCCGCCTGAATTTCGTACCGAATCAAAGCACGGCATACTTTAGCGGGGCATTCTTTTTTGTAAATATGAGCTTCGTATTCGCTGCGGAAATGTTTCAGCGTGCTGACCACCGGGTTGGGAGCGCCTTGCCCCAAACCGCACAGGCTGTCCTGTTTGATTTCCGCACTCAGAGCTTCCAGCAGTTCAATATCACCGTCACGTCCCTCGCCATTGCAAATACGTGTCAGGATTTCGAGCATGCGGCGGGTGCCGACGCGGCAAGGCACGCATTTACCACAACTTTCATCCTGAATGAATTCCATAAAGAAACGGGCGATATCGACCATGCAGGTTTCGTCATCCATGACGACCATGCCGCCCGAACCCATAATGGAGCCAGCCTGGGTTAGTTTTTCGTAATCGACCGGTAAATCCAGATATTCGGCCGGCAAACAGCCGCCCATAGGGCCGCCGGTTTGGATGGCTTTGAATTCACGGTCGTTCTTGATGCCGCCGCCAACGTCGTACACAATTTCACGGACAGTAATGCCAAATGGTACTTCGATCAAACCGGTGCGCTTGACGTCGCCTGCCAGGGCAAAAGTCTTGGTGCCTTTGCTTTTCTCGGTGCCCATGCTTGCATACCAGTCCGCTCCCCGCAAAATGATTTGGGGAATATTGGCGTATGTCTCAACGTTGTTGATATTGGTGGGTTTGCCGAACAAGCCTTTGACAGCCGGGAAAGGCGGACGCGGGCGGGGTTCGCCCCGTTTGCCTTCAATGGAGGCAATCAAAGCGGTTTCTTCGCCGCAAACGAAAGCACCGGCACCTTTGCGAACTTCAAGATCGAAGGAAAAATCTGTTCCAATAATGTTCTTGCCCAGCAAGCCGTATTCACGCGCCTGTTCAATGGCGATGTTCAGGGTGCGGATGGCAATAGGGTATTCAGCGCGGCAGTAGATATAACCCTGGGATGCACCAATGGTGTAGGCGGCGATGATCATGCCCTCGATCACGGAATGGGGGTCGCCTTCGAGAACGCTGCGGTTCATGAACGCGCCCGGGTCGCCTTCGTCAGCATTGCAGACCAGATATTTTTGTCCGTCGACACTGTCGCGGGCGATTGCCCATTTTTTGCCGGTGGGGAAACCTGCGCCGCCGCGGCCGCGCAAACCAGATTGGGTAATAGTATTGATCACGTCGTCGGGAGAATATTGCGTCAGAACTTTGGCAAGAGCCTGATAACCATCTTCGGCAATATACTCTTCGATATTTTGAGGATCAATCTTGCCGCAATTGCGCAGCACAACGCGGATTTCTTTTGCGGTGGGTTCGCCCAATTCCTGGGCTTCTTCTTTTTTGGGTGGCGCCAGCAAATCATTGACTGGCCGTCCCTTGAGAAACTGCTCTTCAACTAAAAAGGGAATGTTTTCCTTTGAAAGATTGATGTAGTGAAACCCCTCAGGATAAACCAATATCTCGGGGCCTGATTCACAATTACCAATACGGGGTGTATCGAGAATCTGAACTTCATCCAATAAGCCCTTGGAGGAAAGTTCCGATTTCAATGCTTGCATGATCTCCATGGAGCCTTTTTCGAGGCATTCGGGGTCATTGCATACTAAAATATGCGAACGAAAATACGTCATTATCAATTACCTGCACTGTCTTTATAATAATTCAATGAAGCTATATGGTTATAACGTTGCCTTGCACTACTTTTCCATCTGTGACGTGTTCTTTCATGATCTTTTTCGCTACTTCCGCATCGACCTTGCCATAGGTAACTTTTTCCTGACCAGGCATGACAACCTGCATGATCGGCTCCTGCTCGCAAAGGCCGATGCAGCCCGTTTGAGTAACGACGACATTTTCCAGGTTATTGGCTTCGATGAAATCCAACACCGATTTCATGGTTTCGCGCGCGCCGGCGGCGATGCCGCAAGTTCCCATGCCAACGATCACTTGTTTGGAACCACTAGTTTCTCCTAATTTGCGTTTTGCCAACGCCGCATCACGAATTTTTTGCAGATCATC
Source organism: Anaerolineae bacterium (assembly GCA_013178095.1). Taxonomy (GTDB): domain Bacteria; phylum Chloroflexota; class Anaerolineae; order Anaerolineales; family Anaerolineaceae; genus Pelolinea. Next base: position 47,992 of record JABLXK010000020.1, read on the forward strand.
CAGGCTTTTAATCGCGTTCATTGTTTCTCCTTGATAAACTCGATTGATTAATTATACATTTCCAGCAACTTCATTAATTCCGTTTGTTAAAACACGATCCAGATAAGCTATCACTGACGGTTCGGAAAGCGGTACGTCCTGCAAGGTGTCTTTGACCGCCTGATCGTCGAATTCAAAAACACGATCATCAACCTGGTACCTGAATATCCAGTTGACGTGAGGGTATCCAATCATCAGGTTCAGGAATGTGGAGGATAAATTGCCAAGCGGCATGCGGTCGATGTGGCTGCGTTGAAAATCAACGAAGATGTTGGTGCCCACTCCAGGCTGCGATTCAATCCGCAGACAGCCGCAGCAGGCTTCGGCCGCTTCTTTCAGAAAAGGAATCCCCAGGCCGACCTTGCGAGTAGTGCGGGTGGTGATGAAAGGGTCGGTAACCTTTTTCACCATTTCTGCATCCATGCCTTTACCGTTGTCCGTGATCGATATAGATAGCCGATCTTTATTAAGGTTCTCTTCAACGCTGATCTCCACTCGGGAGGCGCCGGCGTTGACGCTATTCTCTGCGATATCCATGATATGCAGGGATAGTTCTTTTAACGTATTACGCTCCTTCGTCTTCCTTTTCCAGGGCGCGGATCAATTGCGCGACTTTACTGGGCTTCACGCGGCCGTGAATCGTCTCGTCGATCACGACTACTGGAGCCTGGCTGCATGCACCGACACAACGGCATTCTTCGAGTGTAATTTGGCCGTCATCGGTAGTTTTACCCATTTCAATGCCAACCAGTTGCTTGGCTTTGTCGATCAATTGTGGAGCGCCGCCAACATAGCAGGCAGTACCCAGACAAAACTTGATCGTGTGTTTGCCGCGCGGTTGGGTGGTAAAGAATGAATAAAAAGAGATTACACCGTGAACTTTGCTGACCGGGACTCGCAGCGATTTGGCAATGTAGTCCTGGATTGGTTCGGAGACAAAACCAATTTTCGATTGAACTTCGTTCAGGATAACCATCAAGCTGCCAGGTTTTGCTTTGTGCTCTTCGAGAATTTCGTCAATTCGGTCAGCTAATTCAGGGTTATGAGTGGGATCGATTTGTGTGGTAGGACTGATATTATCTAGCATTTGATTCGCCGTAAGGTAAATTTGTTTAAAACCGTGTTATTTTATCACGATTACCGAATTATATGAATTTTATTAATTTCGACTTTGATATATAGATCATTTGTGAGCAATGACCGCCAATAACAGGATATTTATTTGGCGTTTTGACTGGCAATCAATTCGTGAAACCGGCCGGCGGATCGGTGAAAGGCAAGTTTGAACTCGGCAATTGAGGGTTCGGCAATATGGAAGCGGTTGAATCCAGCGATCTCACTCAGTTGATGGGCGTCGCCATTTTGAATAAGGTAATATCCAGTAAGTTGCGGATAATTCGCGCGAGCCTGTTCAGGGTTGATGTGGTGCGATATTTCCAATACCTCAAGCGGAATATCTTTTGGGATAAAACCGAGGATAGGGATCAATCCGAATGCTGAGCGGTTGATATGCGCGGGGATTAATAATCCGCCATGATCAGTAGTCAATTCCCAGGCATCCTTTAAAGAAAGGCTGGACGAAGTGATCAACAGGCGTTCTTCCCGTCGCACGAAATCGCCGGTGGCATCCACCACGAATTGTTCGCCGAAATAGTCGACATTGTTGCGGATTTCAGGAAAAGTGGGCCTTAGCCGATCGTAAAAATCCGTGATTTGTTCGAGAGTATCGAACAGGCACAAGCTGTGGATTTCTTCACGGGTCTGCAATTCCATGGCCGGCAGGACGGTGACTGTAGTGCCATGGGCTGCCTGCATGACGGCGGAAATATTCTCGATGGCATTATGATCACTGACAGCGATCAGGTTGATCCCTTTTTCCTCCGCTTCCTGGATAATCAGGGGCGGAATCATTTCCACGGCAGCACAGGGGGAAAGCACGGTGTGCAGATGCAACTCTGCCCGGTAGGTTTTTAGTTCAATCTGGGTGTTTTCCACTGAAGCCCAAAATTATTGGTCGCGCAATCCCATCCCCCATAGTTTTCCGGTTACGTAAAATGAGTTCCGCGGGCACGAGAGCAGCGTGATGCCTTCTTCATTGGCTTTTTTAATCGTTACTGCGTCGGGTTGTGCATTTTCGGTGATGATGACTGCCGCCAGTTCCAGCAGGCAGGCAACTGCTACGATGTTGTTATGCGCTTGCAAGGTTACCCAAATGCTCTGATGTTTGGCGCCGGTCATCACACAGCTTAGCATATCCGAAACATAGCCGTGCGTGGGTGAAATTTGAGAAAAATCTTTGGCGTCGGTTAGGACTTTCAGGTTGAGTTCTTTGATTATCTGGTCAAGCGTCATTTTTTGAAGACTCCTTTTTTGTTTTTGAGGTATAGCCTTCCCCGACGACATCTTCGCCGGTAAGAAGAAATTTCATCGTCAGGTGTGTGCCCTTGCCGAGCTCGGATCTTAAATCCATTTCATCCGCGCAGCGTGAAATATTTGTCAATCCCATACCGGCGCCGAATCCCAGTTCGCGGATCTCTTCGGTGGCGGTGGAATAACCGGGCTGCATGGCAAGCTGGACGTCCGCGATGCCGGGGCCATCGTCCCAGGCATAAACCGCGATTTGATGCGGCTCAATTTCCACGTGAATTGAGCCGCCATTGGTTGTATGGATGATCAAATTCATTTCGGCCTCATAGGTGCCGATGCCGACCCGGCGTGCGAGTTGCGCATTGGCGCCCATGCGCAGCAGAGCGCGTTTAATCTTGCTGGAAGCCGCCCCGCCGTTTGTGAAATCGAAATGCTGAATGGTATAACGTAGGATCAGGCTGGTGCGGTCCGATTCGATATCCTCGAAAAGATGCGAAGCGCGGTAGATGCGAACTTCTTCCTCTTGATAATCGTGCTGCAGCGCGCGCAGCAGCCCATAGGTCACGTCTCCCTTGGTCAGAATGCCAGTGAGCGCACCTTTTTCATCCAGAACAGGCAGCCGGCCCAACCCGGTTTTGGCGAATAGTTTTAGCGCCTCAGTCAAGTGATCAAAGGAATTTACCGTAACCAGGCGCGTACTCATGTATTTCTGCAGGTTGGATTGCACATCCTGATTTGCCAGGCAGCGGATTAAATCCTCAGTGCTGACCATGCCAATCAGCGATTGGTTTTCCTGATCGACAATCGGTATGCCGGATATGCGGTTTTCACGCATGCACTCGAGTACATCCTGCATAGTGTTGTGGGGATTGAGAGTTTTTACCTGGCTGGACATCACCTCGGATATTTTGAGGATGTAAGCCAGTTCCTCCACGCGTGTGATACTGCCTGCCATCTCATCCGTTATGATTTTTCCTTTGAAGCGCGATGGAGATTGGTCGAAGTTTGTATCACGAATATTCATGGTTAGTCCGTTATGGGCCGCTCCAGGCTTGGCAAGCCGGCGAGATAAAGCCTGCCGGAGAGCTCGAACATGCCGAATGGGGAGGTGATTAACGGGATGCCTTCCTCATTGGCAAGATCAATCGTTTCCTGGGGTGGTTTCTTTCCGCGGACGAAAATGATTGCGGCAACGTCCGACATTTGGGCGGTGCGCACCACTTGGGGATTGCATAAACCGGTTAGGAGAACCGCATCCGGTTGGATGGAAGCCAGCACATCGCTCATCAGGTCAGCGCCGCAGCCGCCTTTGACTTCGCGGGAGAGATCGGCTGATTTGGTCAGCAAATCTCCATCGATGTATTTGATCAGGTTTTTGATATTCATCTATACCAAATATTGTCTAAACTATTACGTAAGGGTGACCTCCATAATTATATGTTAAAATTTCGGGATATTTAGGCGAGCGCTTATGAAAAACATCATTCAAACTGTTAAAGGAACACGCGAATTTTATCCGGAAGAAATGGCATTGCGAAAATGGCTGTACGGCAAGATCAGCCAGGTTTCGCAATCGTTCGGCTATCAGGAATATGACGGCCCGTTTCTGGAATCCATCGAGTTGTACGCCGCCAAATCAGGCGAGGAACTGGTAAAGGAGCAATCCTTTGTTTTCCCCGATCGGGGTGGCAACTTGATCACATTGCGGCCGGAATTAACTCCCAGCCTGGCGCGCATGGTGGCGCAGCGCCAAAACCAACTGGTTTATCCGCTGCGTTGGTGGTCTTTCGGCCCTTTCTGGCGATACGAGAAACCGCAAAAAGGGCGCACACGCGAATTTTTCCAATGGAATATCGACCTGATTGGCGTGGACAGCCCGGAAGGCGATGCGGAACTGGTAGCCATCGCCGCAGAATTTTTCAAAGCGGTGGGATTGACGCCTTCCGAAGTAAAAATCCTGGTAAATGACCGCCGGCTGATGGATAGCCAGATCTCAAAATTAGGAATTGAAAAAACCGAAGACAAAAAAAAGGTGCTCAGTATCATCGACCGGCGCGATAAATTGAGCGCAAATGATTGGGATTCTTATGTATTGGAATCTGGTTTTACAACTACGCAATTAAATGGATTGAAGGATGTCCTAAATAATAAGGATCTGTATAAAACATCAGAGACCGTTATGCGGTTTTTCGCCGCATTAAATGCTTTGGGAGTGGAGCAATACGTCAGCTACGATCCGCGCGTGGTACGCGGACTGGATTATTACACCGGGATTGTTTTTGAGGCGCGGGATGCCGGTGAAAGTTCGCGCGCGATCCTGGGCGGCGGACGCTATGATAATCTTGTGGGTGATGTGGGCGGCAATCCACTCACGGGTGTGGGTTTTGCTATGGGCGACGTGGTTATGCCGTTGATCCTGGAACAATTTGGAAAATTGCCTGCTTTAAACCTGAACCCTGCCGAAGTGCTGGTAACGGTATTCGATGCCGATTGCCAGGCATACAGCCTGGCTATTGCTGCAGAGCTGCGTCAGGCCGGCATTAACGTGAATACCTATCCGGAAGCGGTCAAGATAGGCAAGCAATTCAAATATGCCGACCGGGTGGGAGCGCGTTACGTAATCGTGGCCGGACCGGATGAACGCGATGCGAAAATTATCCAGGTAAAGGATTTGCAGAGTGGGGAACAGAACACTGTGCCGATCAAGGAGGCTGTAAGTGTTCTGCAAAAAATGATTCACAAATAAGCTTACGTATTCCTCAAAAAAAATCTTCGCCCTGTTGCGAAGATTTTTTGGTAAAATTGGCCTGTTTGAATACTCGCAATAACTATCTATGGAATAAAGATTTCGTCCTCGTCAGACATCCTTCCGGTGTCTGAATTGTCATACTTTAATCTCCAACTGTGCGGTAGGCACAAATCATCGAAATCATTGCCCCACCTGTTTATGGTCCCGCCACCTGGATTTGAACGTACCTGGTGACCGAAAATCTGATTGCGGCGCCCGCATGCAGCCAATCGGACTTACGTTAAAAAACATTCGCGTCAATCCCTATACCCAAAAAGCGAGCGGCGAGATCATGCTGGTGCATCATTGTCTGGCTTGCGGCCGGATTTCGTGCAACCGCGTCGCAGGTGACGATAATGCTTATGCGATCATTTGCCTGTTGAAAGAAAGCAGGCCAGTGGACGAACTCGCCGCCATCAAATTGGAGGAATTGAATATTGGCCTGCTCACGCCGGATAATGAGGATCTCGTTGCGCGAGCACTGCTGGGCAACCAATACCAATCATTCCTGGGTGAATAGGGAAGAAAAGTTTTCGAATTAAAAAACCACTTGCTCTGTATAGGCGAGCATAGTAAAATCAGGGTCTGACATGGTGGCTGTAGCTCAATGGCAGAGCACTTGACTGTGGATCAAGGGGTTGTGGGTTCGACCCCCATCAGCCACCCAGACCTAAAAAGGCTGTTTCGGCAGCCTTTTTGTTTTAATCATAACTTATGGAACGCGGAAAAACAGAATCAATCCCGTTTTAGCTTTCCGTTATGTCTTGGTATCAAGCTCGACTGATGGGCTGATCCGGCTAATCCATAGGGATGGCAGGCGGCTCCAATCTGCTTTACAATCTTTAGAAAAGGAATCCTCAAGCTTGTCGTGGAAAAGTGACCACCAATTTTTTGCCGGGAGAAAATCAATGATTGAACTTCAAGCCATGACTGAATCTGATTTTCAAGAATATTTAACCAGAGCGGTGGAGACTTATGCCGCGGAGAAGGTAAAAGCAGGGAACTGGAGGGAGGATGAGGCACTCGACCGATCCCGCAAGGAATTCAACGATCTGCTACCCGAAGGTGTTCACACCGCGGATCATTTTCTCTACAATATCGTGAATGAAGCTGGCGAGAAAGTCGGATTTCTGTGGTTCGCCCTTGCGCCCCGTCGTCCAGAATGGTATTTTATCTACGATTTCGAGATTTTCGAAGTTTTCCGCCGCCGGGGATATGCTTTTCAAGCGTTGGCGAAACTGGAAGAATTCGCCCGGACTCGCAGTATCGAAACCATCGAACTGCATGTTTTCGGACACAACACGGCTGCCCGGGAATTGTATAAAAAGGCAGGCTTTATTGAAGCCAATGTCATGATGACGAAGGAGATAAAGTAAAGACAAAATCCTTTTAAACAGGAAGATTGAGATAAGGGGGGAATACTGAATGGCGCGCCATAAGATAATCCATGAGTTGATGAATTTTTACAAATCAGCTTAAAAAGATATGAATAAGTTCAGAAACATATGAGACGAAGGCTCTGGACAAAAAGGAGCATCGGGGTCATCCTTAGCGGTGGTAAACCAAAAAAAGGAGATCCCGATGCACATTCGATATCACTTGCCAAAGGAATTTTATCAGTTAGTCAAGCGCAAGCCAATAGCACTTAGCGAGAAAGCGAAACACAGACTGCAAATGCTGCGGGCATGGCAAGCAC
>JABLXK010000021.1 GCA_013178095.1 Anaerolineae bacterium
CGGAGGCGGGGCTGCTGGTGTCCAGGCCGTCGCTGGCGGTGTAGGTGAAGGAATCGGAGCCGTAGAAGTTATAGGCGGGGATGTAGCGCAGGCGTCCGGTACGCAGGGCGGCGGCGCCGTGGGCGGGCTGGGAAGCGATGGCGAAGGTGAGGGCGTCGCCTTCCACGTCGGAGCAGGCGGGGTCGGCCCAGCCGATGGTGTTCTTGTAGGTATTCAGGGAGGCGGGCGCGCAGACCGGCGCGTCGTTCACGGGATTGACCGTGATGGAAACAACAGCTTCATTGCTGTCATTAATACCGTTATTCGCTTTATAAATAAAACTGTCGCTCCCATAGAAATCCGCATCGGGTTGATAGTCAAAACTGCCGTCGCTGTTTAGGGTCAAAATTCCATGCAAGGGATCGCTGACTCTACTGGCGGTTAGCGCATAGCCAAGAGATTCAATGTCATTGGCTAAAACTCCTGCGGCAGGTACGTTTAGAACCGTATCTTCATTGGTGCTGTAGCTGTCATTAACCGCTGTGAAAGTGTGTTCGACAAAAGCAGTCAGATCAAGCTCAACGTTCGTTCCACTATGCCACGTTCCTGTTTGGGTAGCTGTTTCACCGTCGATTTTAAATATAATTGTTGCGCCGGATGTACCTCCCTCAACAATTCCGGAGGTTTCGCTATCATCCCCGGCAATATCCAGCGAGTAGACGCTCCTTCCCCCATACTCGACAACTTGGGTTGAGGCATATTGCACGTCATTAATCCAGGCAGTTACCCAGATACCGGCGGCAGCATCCACTCCATCCAATTGAACTGTTCCGTAGAAACAGGATGGTAATGGTGGCATGGCAAATGCTGTTGAAGTGTTGGCCAACAGCAAACAAAACACCGTGAATAAACTGATCAAAACTTGCCGTGTTTTCATAAACGCTCCCTTTCCAGCAGAAAAAATCATTCTTTTTTCTGCTCTTACCTACCTCTTCTTAGAGTTTTTTTTCCAATGAAACCAAATTACACCTGCTGTACATGAAACCAGAATTGCCGCAATGAGAATAATCACTGGTTTCTGAATAATTGCTTGTGATTCGCTGCCTGCTTCCGGAAAGGCGATTGGTGTTTGGGTTGCCAGGGCGGTGGGGGTGGGCTGCGCCGAATTCAATGCGGATTTTGAATTGACCGTCAGGTCCAGAACAACATTGGTGCCTGCGTGCCATTCTGCGGTTTCTGCTGCCATCAAGCCTCCGACTCGGAAATGGATTGTGTCGCTTTCCACGCCTCCATCTTTTTCGGTTGTATCGCTGTCATCGCCGCGCACATCCACGGTGTAGACCGAATCTCCTTGATACATCTCGGAATACCCGGTTGCGAATACTTGATCGTTGATTAACGCTTCAACCAGCGTACCCTCCGGTATATTGGCGCCGTTGTATTTCACGACACCATAAAAACTGGAAGGTAGTGAAGGAAATGCCAGCACCGTTGCGGTGGGAAGCAAGAACATAAAGAGCGCCGCAGCGATTATGAGAGTTCCATGTTTACGTGTCATCGTTCCTCTAAAGTGGTTGTCAATTTTCCTCGCCTTTTGTTTTTTCTCCGGGGAAGTCGCCAATCCGGGACTTCCCCGGTTTTATAAACTATCTCTGGTGTATCTCTAGTACGGCACGCTCCAAGTATGCGCCGCGCTGGCTTTGATCCAGTAACCCCATCCCGGGTCGAGTGCAGCCAGGTCGTTGGCATAAGCAGCGCCGTCGCGGTCGTAGAGTTTCCAAGGATCGGAACTATCGCTGGGGTGATAGGCGTAAACAAGAGAGTAGTCCGTTCCAAGGCTGCTGAGGATGGCGGGTAACGCGCCGCTGTCGTTTGAGGGGTAGCCCACCAGGTTCCAGCCGCCCGCTCCAATCAGGATGGAGATATCGGTCGAAACCGGCAAAGCCCCGGTTACCTCAAGCGTATCGGCAGCCGTCATATGGATCCAGAAGCCGGTCTTGTCATCCAACGTGGTCAGCGTATTGCCGTAACCGGCTCCCGGTACGTATTTCATCCAGTTGCCGGCGCCGGAATGGGCGCCGCTGGCGTCCCAGGCATACACCAGGTCGAAATGACCATCGATGGATTCGAGCACTTCCTCGATATCCGTGCTTTCAGGTTCAACAGCGAACGAGACCAGGTTCCACCCGTTAACCAGTGCAACGCTGTGCCTGGCAAGGATGACCAGCGTCTCGGTCTTTGTGCCGTAATAGTTTGCGGTATCGACTGTCACGACGACCGTATAGCTTCCCGGTGCGGAGGGCACTGTGGCTGAACCGTTGTAGGTAACGTTGTAACTCAGCGACGGTGTTACCGTCACGCTGACCGGTTTAGGATTGCCATCATAGACCTGTTCCAGGTCAGTGATGGTAATTGCGGGTTCGGCTTTGGTGATGGTCAATGTTCCGTTCTTGACGCTATAGTAGTTGCTTGTATCCACGGTCACCACGACATCATAAATCCCCGCGTCGGTTGGCGCGCTGGTCGAACCATCATACGTAACCGCATAACTCAACGCAGGCGTGACCATTACCGTTACGGTTTTGGCACTGCCGTCGTAAACCTGTGAGGTGTTGCTGATGACGATGTCGGGTTCTGCCCGGTTGATCACCAGCGTGCCATTGGCGTCTTCACCACTGTAATTCGGGTTCGTGATGCTGGCAACAACTGCATAGCTGCCGGCATTGGCCGGCGGGGTGGAGGAACCGTCATAGGTAACGCTGTGGCTTAATCCGCCGGGAGTGGTGGTGACAGTGGCTGACTTGGCTGTGCCATCATAAGTGTGCGTCAGGCCGCTTAAAGCAATAGTGGCGGCAGCCGGAGTGATCGTGATGGTATCGGAATCACTGCTGCCGGTGTGATTGGTGTCGCCTGCATAGCTGTAGCTGGCAGTGCAGGGGGTGTCTGCCACATCAACTGGAGCCGATCCGCAAGAATATATTGCGTCGGGGGCCAAATTCAAACCACCCGCGCCGGTTACTGAAACGCTGGCGGCATGCGGATTGCCATCGTAGGTAAACGTGCCGCCGGTAACCGTTGTGGTTGAGCTGGCTTTGGCGATCACCAGAGTGCCGGAATCTGAACCGCTGTAATTCACAGCGGTGATCGTGGCCACTACTGCGTAACTGCCGGCATTGGCCGGTGCCGTTCCTGCGCCGTCATAAGTGATACTGTAACTCAACCCGCTTGGATTGGTCGTCGCAGTGACAACTTTAGCGCTGCCGTCGTATGTCTGGCTTAACGTAGCCGCATCCAGCGTGATCTGCGCTGCAATCGCGTTCACAGTGACCGTGGTTGACGCAGTACCTTCGCCGCCTTGTTCATCGGTGACTTTCAAACCGATAGTTTTAACGCCGGTGCTCGTCCAGGTGTGGCTTGGGTTTTGCCCGCTGGCATCATCGTATTCGCCGTCATTGTCGAGATCCCATTCATAGGTTTCAGCATCACCGCCTTCGTCGTCGGCCGCACCGTTCAAACTGATGGCGCTGTTGACTTCGCCGCTATATGGGCCGCCCGGCAGCGCTTCAGGTGGGTGGAAATCCAACTTCTCGTTTGAACCCTCGCTCCAGCTTCCGGTGGCAACCACGCGCGAACCGATCTTGAACGTGACTATATCACCTGGTACACCACCTTCTTTATCTGCTGTCGTTTCCGGATCATCCCCCGGCACATTCAGGCTATATACCAGATCTGAAGATTCGCTCTTGATGGCCGCGCTGGCGGCAATCCCGCTGACGCCGCTGATGTAAGCATTCACGTTGTCGCCGGCTGAAGGTGGGTTATCATTGATTTCGATCTCCCCATAAAAGCTGGATGGCAGCACGGGTGCGCTGGCGCTTACCAGGCCGATGGTTCCAAGAACCATTGCAGCGATGATGATCGGTAAAGAAAGATACTTTGTTCTTTTCATATGTCCTCCTGTTTATTCCTCACTTGAACCCTTTGTCGTTTGATAATCCGCTTAATGAACCACATTCCAGGTTGCATCGCTGGAAACATGGATCCAATACCCATGCCCGGAAGTCAGGTCGGCTAGATCGTTGGCGTAGCTGCTGCCGGTAAGGTCGTACATCTTCCATGGATCGCCCGCGTCTGCATTGTTATAGGTGTAAACCAGAGAGAAAGCTGTGCCTACCCCGTGGGCGCTGAGAGTTTCAGGCAATGGTCCATTGGTGGTGGAAGGATAGCCTGCCAGGTTCCAGCCGCCCGCGGCGGTCAGCAGCGGAATATTAGTCGCGCTGGGCAATGTACCGGAGATGGAAAGCGTATCGGCAGTTGCCATTTCGATCCAGAAGCCCATGCTTTCGTCCAGGTCAGTAAGGCTGTTGGCGAACGGCTCGGCTGATGGATCATATTTCAACCAGCTATTTTCCGGCTCGGAGGCGTCCCAGGCATATACCAGGCTGTAATTTCCCTCGATCGAAGCCAGCACATCCTCGATATCGGTGCTGGTTGGATGGACTCTGAACGAGACCAGGTTCCAGCCTTCATTCAGATCGATCTCCTGGGTGCCGTATGGCGTAGCCAGGTAGTCTTCACTGCTGGCGTCGGCAGTCAAATTGGAGTAGCTGCGGCTGGCCGGAGTGAAGATATACCCGCTCAGCGATGGGGTGACTGTGCCGGACCAACCGTAGGAAACTTCGAAGGTGTAATCGCCCGAAGTGCCGGATGTGGTTGATCCGCCGGTGTAGGTCAGCGTGACGCCGTCTGCTCCGGCGTTGCCGGAGATGGTCAGCAGCACTTCACTGATAGTTACATGAACTGTAATACTATCGGTGCCGTCATGGCCATCCGAAACGGTGACGATAAAGCTGTCGCTGCCTGTGTAATCCGTATCAGGGCTGTAATGAATGGTTTTGTTTGTGCCGATACCGGAGACACTGGCCTCGCCGTGTTCGGCTTGGGTCCCGATGCTCCAGGTGAGTGTATCGCTCGTGTCGGCATCGCTGGCATGCAGGATCAATTCGAAGGCGGTCGGTATTCCGTTCTTTGACATGCTGACGCTGGCGCTGCTCCCTTCCGTGATGGCTGGCTCGTCGTTCACCGCATCAACGGTGATGGACACGGTTGCCGGGCTGCTGTCATCGCTGCCGTCGTTGACCTTGAAGGTAAAGCTGTCCGCTCCGAAGTAATTATCATCGGGTGTATAGATCAGGTTGGGGGCTGCCCCGCTGAGTTCGCCATGTTGTGGATCGTCCACCACGAAGTACGATAATGGGCTGCTCTCGACGTCTGAACCGCTCAGGGTGATGGCTTTGGCGGTATCTTCTTCGGTGCTGACCGATTGCGCGTTTGCCGTCGGTAAGTCGTTGACGGAATGGATTATGAGTGAGACGGTGGCGGTGTTGCTGTCCAGGAATCCGTCATTGGCTTTGTACGTGAAACTGTCGCTGCCGAAGTAATTTTCTGCGGGCGTGTAAGTGAATGAACCGTCCTCGTTCAAGGTCAGGCTGCCGTGCTGCGGATCGCTCATCTTGATGGCAGTCAGTTCGTCATCATTGGCATCCTCGTCGTTAGCCAGCACTCCAGGCGCCGCGGCGACGACCAGTTGCGTATCCTCGTTGGTTTCATAATTGTCATCAAATGCGACCGGGGCAACGTTGCTTTCGGTTACAGTCACGGTGATCGCTTGCTCGTCGCACAACGACGGGCTGCCGTCATCGCAAACCCTGATGCTGAAGGTGTAATCCGAACCGCCTTGCGTGTCATCCGGCGTCCAGGTGAAAATACCGCTGGAACTGCCGATGGAGGCGCCGGCGGGTATTGTGCCGGTCAAGCTGTAAGTTAGCGCGTTTTCCGGTAGGTCGCTATCGCTGGCGGTAGCGGTAAAGGTTAGGAGTTGTTCTTCGATCACGCTCTTGTTCGCGATCTCGGCTAGGTCGGGCGCGGTATTGACCTCATTGACTGTTACGTTGATTGTCTCGCAATCGTCTGCGCTTCCATCGTTCACACATACGTCAAAGGTGTATAAACCAGAACCCTGGGCTTCGCTTGGCGTCCAGCTGAAGACGCCGCTGGTCGAACCGATTGCCGCGCCGCTGGGAACCGAACCGCCACCGCTTGACAGGTAGTATGTCAACGCGTTTGCGGGCAGATCAGCGTCAGAGGCTTGGGCTGTGAAGGTGATTTCGGTGAGTTCATCTCCGCTCTGGCTGCCAATGGCTTCCAATACCGGATATAAATTGACTTCATAAATCGTCAGTGTGATGGTCTGGCAATCGGTCAGGCTGCTGTCGCTGACGCACACGTCGAAAGTGTAGCTGCCCGGCCCCTGCGCTTCCGCAGGTATCCAGCTGAAGAATCCGCTGGAGGAACCGATCGATGCGCCGCTTGGAACCGCGCCGGTCAGGTTGTAGGTCAATGTGTTGGTCGGCAGATCCCCGTCCGTCCCTATCGCAGTGAAGGTCAGGGTGGAAAGCTCGTTGCCGCTCTTGTTTTCAAGTTCCGCGAGTACTGGAGCGACGTTGACCTCGTTCACGGTGACCGTGATGGTTTCGCAATCGTTCTGGCTGTTTGCGCTGGCACACACGTCGAATGTAAATACGCCGGCGCCCTGCGCTTCCGTCGGCGTCCAACTGAATGCGCCGCTGGTTGAATGAATACTCGCGCCGCTGGGGACTGTACCGCCGGTGCCGTTTTCCAGACTGTATGTGATGGGATCATCATCGCTGTCGGTTGCGCTTGCAGTGAAGGCCAGGGTTACTAATTCATCGATGACTTTGTTCCCGATCGCGGCCAATACCGGCGCGTTGTCCACTTCGTTGACGGTGACGTGGATGGTTTGGCAATCGCTTAGGCTGCCGTCGCTGACGCACACGTCAAAAGTGTAGTATCCCGCGCCCTGTGCTTCCGTGGGTGTCCAGCTAAAGATGCCGCTGGTCGATCCAATAGCCGCACCGCTGGGAACCGAACCGCCACTGCCGGCTGCCAGGCTGTAATACAACGTATCCAAGTCGCTGTCGGAGGCAGTGGCTGTAAAGCTGAGCAGGTCTAACTCATCCACCTCCTGATCGGCAATGCTGTTTAGCACCGGGGCATGGTTGGTGCCGGAAGCTTCGGTGGTGAAGCTCCAGGTCGATCCAGTGACGGTTTCGGTGCCATCCGAAACTATGGCATACCACTCATATTCCGTGGAATTGGTCAAACCGCCCCATGTGATGGAAGCGTTCTGCCCATTAACGACATCATTCACGCTGCCGAGTAATTCAAAAGCTGAATTGCCGTTCACCATGTCATAAGCCATTTCCATTTGGTCGTAATTGGTGGTGCTGGTCAACGAATTGCCGGTGTAGGGTGAATAGGTGGTGGCGTAGATCTTGTCATCCGCCGGCGAGAAGCGCAGGATGCGCAGATACCCGCTGGCTGTGTAATCCTGGTAATCCGCCAGCATTACGTGGATGGTATGCCCGTCTTCCCCAGTTCCCGCGACATAAGCTGCGCCATCCGTACTGCTGTGCATGTGGCCGCACAACATTAGGAACAGGTTGGGATTATCGCGCAGGGCTGTGTAGCTGGCCTGGTTGTACCAGGAGTTATTGATATTCAGGATATCGTGCTGAACTACGATCCCGCGCCGGCTGCTATAGGTTTTTAACAAGGTATCGGCCCAGGTGAGTTGTCCGGAGGATGAAGAAGTTCCGTATTGCAGGTTGATCAGGATAAAGTCCATACCGGAAGCGCTGAATAGCGAGTAGTTATTATAGTTGCTGGTGTCGTATGAGCCGCCGTAGGTGCTTTTCCCGGAAAAGCGGGAGGTTCCAAAGTAGGTGCTATACAGGCCGCCCAAATCATGGTTGCCAGGGCCCACGCTGTAGGCTACATTTCCGCTGTCCAGATAGCCCATGGCGGTATCCGCCCGGGTCCATTCGGTGGTGCTGCTGGCCGTATTGACAATATCGCCTACATGCGTGGCAAATACGATATTATCCTCTGCTTTTTGGTCTGCGATCCATTCCATTTGCGAGTTGAATACTTGCGGGTAACTGGTTGAATAGTTTTGAGTATCCGGGATCACAATCAGGGTAAAGTCCTCACCCGAAGAACCGCCAACTTCGCGGCCATAAAATTCGACATCCAGCGTGTCCGCCGGGTTAGCATCGCTGACCGTTACCTCCAGCGTTGGTGATAGCACCACACTGGTTGCGTCATCAAGCGGTTTTACCAAAACCGGCATGTTCGGAGCCACGTTGACCGGCAGCAAGGTGAAATTCGCCGTGATGGCCTTGTTTCCGTCCATCACCAGCGACCAGGTGCCGTCCCCGTTATCCTCCGGATCCGAAGCATTGGTTCCCGTCCAGGTTGAGAATTCGTAGCCGGAATTGGGCACTGGCGTCAGGGTGACCGTTGTGCCGTTGGCGTAGGAACCGCCTGCAGGATCCAGTGTGACGCTGCCATTGCCGTCATTGCTTATGTTAAGCGTATAGGTAACGCCTCCCGGGATGCAGTAGGTAATATTCAAAGTAGCGCCTGTGTAAGATGTGTTTTCCGCTGACGCGATTTGCAGGTCGTATGCAGTGGAAGAACTTCCATAGTTTTGTAGGGTCAAGCCATAGTTTGCCAACGAACCATCGATCCAGTTTTGAACGACACCGATTCCGCTTTCGTTGAGGTCGATCGTTTTATAACCTGTTGATGAAAAGCTGGAGGAACCGGCGCCCCACAAATTGGTATCATACCGGTCAGTGCTGGTATTGGCTGCGCCATTGGTACCCCAGGTATTTGTTCCGTCATAAGTTAGCCAGGTTGCCCCGTCACCGGTTGCCGAACCTGCTCCTGTCCCTTCCAGCCAATCCCTTCTCATGGCATACAAGCTGAACGTGGCGGATGCCGCCGTGCTGACATAAACTTTTATACTGGCGCTGGATACGGTGGCATTTGAAGGAATTGTACTTAGATCCCATCGATACAATGTACCGCGCGGGCTGCTGGATGAGAGGGTTGTTCTTAACGCGGTTGAAGTGCCATAATTATTTGAGGTATTCGCGCCGCTCATATACAGATCGTCAACGGCTTCCAGGTTGACGGTTGTACAGACCTGCGAAGCGGTGAAGGTCGCATCCAGGCTCTTGTCGCCGTTCACCACAATGGTGTACACCCCGCCGGTATTGATCACATCGCCCGCGTTGGCGCCTGACCAGGAATCAAAAGCAAAGCCGCTGTTGGGTACTGGGGTCAGGGTCACCACCGTGCCGTTGCTGTAGCTGCCGCCGGCAGGCGATAACGTGACCGAACCGTTGCCATCATTGCCGACGATCAGGGTGTAGGTGTAGAGCACCGACCCGCTGACTGCCACGTTTTGCGTGGTGGCGCCCTCGCTGGTATGCGCGATGTTCCCGCTGAATGTGCCTTCGCCTGCGTGGGATGCCAGGCGCGCGTGGATGGTGGTTTCTTCCACCACCCCATCGGATTGCGTGAGCGTCAAGCTGGAACCATAATTAACGCCGTCGCTGGAAATCTCAAAGTCGGCGGGAGCGTTGATGCTGATATCGTTCGTCAGGTTGCTGCCCGAAACGGTGTAAGTCTGCGCCGCTGACGGGCTGCCCGGCTCTGCGCTGAAAGCGCCCAAGCTGCCGCTGGTGGTGATGGTCGGACCGGTGACTGGGATACAGTAATCAATATTTAAAGTAGGTACAGAATAACCAGATGTATTCTGTCTGGACGCGACGATCCAGTAGTCATTGGTGGAAGCTCCTGAATAATTTTGCATTGTCAAACCATAATTGGAAAGGCTGCCGTCTACCCACCCCTGAACAACATCAATACCACTTGAATTCAATTCAAACTCTTGAATACCGGTGCTGTTAAAAGCGCTGGCAGCCGCGTTCCAGAGATTGGTGTTATAACGGTCGCTGCTGGTGTTTGCTGCCCCGGCTGTCCCCCAATTACCCGTCCCAGCCCCATAATAAGTCCAGGATGCCCCCACACCGGCAGTACCCGAACTGGTACCCGTTCCTTCCTCCCATGCCCGTCTGAGGTGATACAAACTGAATGCGTATGCCGAGCCTTCGGTGACATAAAATGTCAAACTGGCAGAATCTACAGTGGCATTCGAAGGAATGCTGGACAGATCCCAGCGATAGAGAGAACCTTGCGGATTCGAGCTATAGGGGCTGATTTGCACAGTATCGGAAGCTCCATAATTCATTGTCGCTTGGGAACTTCTCATCCAGGTGTCGGCCGACACTGCAAGGTTGGCTGTAAAACAAGTTGGAGCGGGAGTAGCATTACCGCTCACAGGTTGGTCAACTTGAGTTGCACCAATGCTGCTATGCGTAATATTCCCGCTGGATGTGCCAACGCTTGACTTAAGAAAATAGACATAAATTGTTGTAGTTGCGATCGTGCCATTTACAGGGGTTAAAGTCAGGCTTGAATCGAATCCACTTCCGCTAGTGGTCGATAGATAGAAATTCGTCGGGGCAGTGATGATAATATCAGAGGTAAGGAAATTGCCTGCAACTGAGTAGCTCTGTTCATCCGAAGCTGTCCCGGCTGTACTGTTGAACTCGGTTAGCGTGCCGGTTACCGAGATGGTCGGGTTGCCGGCAGTTCCGCTGATCGCGGCGGTTGCGGTGGTTGCCCCCGTGCTGGCATGGGTGATCGAATCGTTATAAGTCCCGGCTGCGGCCGCATTGAAACGTACGTAAACCGGCGTGCTGGTTACAACACCGCTGACGGGAGTCAGTGAAAGGCTCGTTCCAAAGGGTCCTCCGCTGGCAGCGGCGATCTCAAAATTGGCAGGCGCCGTGATCAGCAGATTATCGGTCAGATTAAGCGCGGATACGCTATAGCTCTGCTCTGCCGACGCTACCCCCACTGCACTGCTGAAAGCTGTCATTGCGCTGGTAACCGTTATAACCGGTACTGAAGAACCGCTGACGGCGACGTTCTGGGTGGTCGCATCCGTGCTGACGTGGGTGATATTTCCGCTGGCGGTCCCCGCCTCGGCAGGGTTATAGCGCACGTACACGGGTGTGGATGCGACCGTGCCGTCGCTTGGAGACAAGGATACCGACGCGCCAAAACCGCTGCCGCTGGTGGTTGAAACTTCGAAATCATCCGGGGCGGTGATTACAATTGCGTCGCTTAAATTGCTGCCGGCGACTGTATAATTCTGCTCGGCTGAAGGAATTCCGACGGCTGTGTTGAAAGCCGTTAATGAGCCCGATGTGGTGATGGTTGGCGTGGTGCCGACTTCCTCAGCAAGCATGAAAACACTTGGGCCGTATGCCTGATAAGAACTGTCTGCTTCAATCCTCACAACAAAATCACCATCCGACCCGGGTTGAATATTAGTCCAACGTGCTACATATCCATTTACGGTGTTGTAACCGGTATTAAAACTGACCGAAAGGTTGCTATTTACCGTAACTCCTGAAGTACTTGCATTGGTAGCATCAGTCACATCGGAAAGTGTAAATTTCGAATTGCGTGTGTAAGAAGAACTGGCGCGATTTGCAGATGTCGCAAAAGTATATGTCTTGCTTATATCCAAACCCGTAAGCGTTACATCTACGTACCAACCCGTGCTTCCATATTGAATCACTCCTGCCATGTTGGCGTAATCATGAAAAGTGGTATACGCATCTGTTCCGGAATTTGTTTCTGCTCCGCCATATGATCCCGTGACCACAGTTGGACTGTTGTAGGAAGAGATTGTAACGGTGACTGTTGAATTATCACCGGTCGCATAATTTTTTAATAATCCGGTGGTACTGCCTGAAGTGATGGTGTATTTTGTAATATTTGTCTCGGTTTGCCCTGAGACCCAAGCGCAATCGTTATAAGCCACCCAATTATAGGTTGTCTGTGCGCTGACTTCGCCATCCTCTTCCTCATCCTCCTCCTCGGTGAGCGCGATCAGCATACTCTCGCGGTAAACTACTGCAACAGCATGATCTTCCGCTGGCATCAGCAGGGTATTTGTAACTTGTTTGCTGGCATCGTCATCCGTGCCGGACCAAGCAATGACCTCCCAGCCCTCATCCGGCAGCGCGCCGTTCAGGCTGATCAGTTCGCCCGCCAGGTAGAAACCTGCCTCGCAGCCGAGGGAATTGGCCGGTTCGGCAATGGGGTCGCTGCCCTGGCCTTCGTGGCTGAGGGTCAGCGCATAGCATAACGGCGCTGCGCTCGGCTCGCTGGTTGGCGTTTCCGCTGGGATTTCAGTGGGCTCTGCCATCGGTTCCTCTGTGGGTTCCTCCACCGGCACATCCGTTGGCTCTTCAGTGGGCTCTTCAACAACCTCACCACCAGGTTCCTCGGCAGGTTCTTCCGCAGGGTCGCCTTGCGTTTCTCCTTCTCCGCCCTCGTCCTCCGAAGTGCGGTCATTGAGCGCCAGGCGCGTTTCAACCTGGTTGTCCTCACTCGCGGCGGCGGATACCGGCGTGAATTGCGCTGCGATGGAAGAAAGCAGCATGGTCAAGACCATCAAGATACGCAATGACAATCCCAATGTCCGGCTGGTTTTCGTAAAATTCTTGTTCGCTTGCATACAGGCCCTCCTGAAATCAAATCTTTTTTTCATGTAAAGGTTTTTCAAATAATTGCAATCTCCCGGAAGAACAAAAAACCGCACGCGGAGCAGGGACTTCCGGGTGAGGCTTTCGGCAGCCGGACGATCTGGGAGCCAGATTCGCGGCTTTGCGGCCCCGCATCGCTGCGGGTTTGCTCTTTACAGAGCCTCTCTTTTTATATGGTTGCCAAAACGATCAATCCAAATATTTTTCCTCAAAAACGGGCAGCAAATTCCGGGTGAGGCAGCATAGGCCGGTCAGCCCATGCTGCCTCATGCTCCCGAAACCTCCTTATGAACCCGGTGTAACAATCAAGCGCACCTCAGACCACTCACTGGGGCCGTTGACCCCCACAGCACGTACACGCCAGTAGTAGGACTTGTTCGCCCCCAGGTTCTTGGCCGGCGTGTACGTGCTGGTTGATGCGGAAAAAGTCGAAGCGCCGCTCATGAAGCGCTGGCGGCAAGCTGGATGGAATAGGAAGAAGCGCCGGCCACATCCTCCCAATCAAAGGTGGGCTTGAGGGAGGGAACGAACGCGCCGTAGACCGGGGAGAGCAGCTCAGGCGCGTCCATGGCCTGGCGGAAGCAGCGGGTGGAAGACCAGCTGGAGAACTGGCCGAGGGAGTTGAAGGAGCGCACGCGCCAGTAATAGGTGGTGTTGGGGCTCAACTCGCTGAACAGCGTGTACTCCGAATCGGCCGGCAAGCCCGCCACATCCTCATCGAGGACGACGTCAGTGAAAGCCGCGTCGGTGGCCAGCTGCAGCTGGTAATGGTCGAAGATGGTGCCGGCGGGGATGGCCGAATTGGACCAATCCAGCCTGGGCAGGCGGTTGGTGAGCAGCGCGTTGTTGGCCGGGGAAGTCAGGGCGGGCGTGGTGGGCGTGTTGGGCGTGAGCAGGCTGCGGATCTCGGACCAGTTGCCGGGGCCGTTTTCACCCTCGGCGCGCACGCGCCAGTAGAGGGTGCGGTTCTTGGCCAGGTCTTTGGAAGGCGTGTAGGAACTGGCGGTCACTTTGGTGGCGGAAGCGCTGGACATGGAAGCGGAGGAAGAGATCTGGATAGTGTAAGCGGCAGCCCCGTCCACATCCAGCCAGTCGAAGGCCGGGCGCAGGTTATCGAGGGCCGCGGCGTTGGCGGGAGAAGAGAGCTCGGGCGCCAGCATGGCCTCGCGGAAGTAGGAAACCGTGGACCAGCTGGAATACTGGTCGAGGGAGTTGAAGGAGCGCACGCGCCAGTAATAGCGGGTATTGGGGGAGAGATCGCTGGTCGGCGTGAACTCCGAATTGGAGACCAGGCCGGAGATGTCCTCGTCGAGCACGATCGTACTGAACAAAGCGTCCGTGGCGAGCTGCAGCTGGTAATGGTCAAAGGTGACGCCGGAGGGGATGGACGAATTGGACCAATCCAGGCGCGGGGTGAGGTCGGAGACGAGCGCCTTGTTCTTGGGCAGGCTCAACTTGGGCGTGGTGGGGGTATTGGGCGTGATGACGGAGAAAGTTTCGGACCAGGAGCTGGGGCCGTTCTCGCCGTTGGCGCGCACGCGGTAATAGAGGGATTTATTCTTGGCCAGGTCCTTGGCAGGGGTGTAGGTGGAAGCGGGGACGGTGGTGCCGGAAGCGCCGCTCATATTGGGTTTGGAGGAGATTTGGAAAGTATAGCTGGCGGCGCCGGAGACATCCTGCCAGTCGAAAGTGGGGCGCAGGTTATCGAGGAAGATCCCGCCGGACATTTCCATCAAGACCGGGGAAGGCATGGCCTGGCGGAAATAGCGGGAGGAAGACCAGGCGGAGAACTGGCCGAGGGAGTTGAAGGAGCGCACGCGCCAGTAGTAGCGGGTGTTCTCGCTCAGGTCGGCGGCAGGCGTGAATTCAGAGTTGAGCTGGCCTGGGATCTCCTGGTCGATGACCAGGTTGGCGAAGGCGGCGTCGGTGGCGGCCTGCAGGTGATAGAAGTCGAAGGTGGTACCCGAGTAGATGCGGGAAGAGCCCCAATCGAAGCGCGGGGTCAGGTCGAACAGCAGGGCGCGGTTGGCAGGGGAAGCGGGAGCGGGCACGGTGGGGGCGCGGGTGGGCAGGGAAGCGCTGGAGACGGAGACGGAGACGGAGGCGGGTGCGCTGGTGTCCAGGCCGTCGCTGGCGGTGTAGGTGAAGGAATCGGAGCCGTAGAAGTTATAGGCGGGGATGTAGCGCAGGCGTCCGGTACGCAGGGCGGCGGCGCCGTGGGCGGGTTGGGAAGCGATGGCGAAGGTGAGGGCGTCGCCTTCGACGTCGGAGCAGGCGGGGTCGGCCCAGCCGATGGTGTTCTTGTAGGTATTCAGGGAGGCGGGCGCGCAGACCGGCGCGTCGTTCACGGGATTGACCGTGACCGTCACGGTTACTGCTGCACTGTCCTCCTGGCCGTCGTTCGCCTTGTAGTCAAAGCTGTCCGGGCCGTGATAGTTTTCGGCCGGGGTGTAGAGCAGATGTCCGTCAACCACGGAAGCCGAACCATGCGCGGGTTGGGAAGTGATGCTGTAAGTCAGGGGATCGAGTTCGAGATCCGCGCACAGCGGGTCGGATAGGCCAGCGGTATCCTCGTTGGTTGTCAGGAAAGTAGCGTTGCAGACAGGCGCGTGGTTGAATTCGCTCACCTCTACGGTAACACTTGCAATGTTACTATTCGCCACCCCATCGTAAGCCTGGTAAGTGAATGAATCTGCACCGCTATAATCCACAGACGGCATGTAGGTCAAGAGATCGGAGGCGACCGATCCAGTGCCGTGGGCGGGTTGGTCGACGATACTGTAAGTCAGAGACACGCTGTCGATATCGGAGCACAGCGGGGCGGTCTGGCCCTGGGTGTTGATGAGTGTCGCAGGGAAGTATCCAGGCAGACCGGGGCGTCGTTCACCGGATCGATGGTGACGTTCACGACGAGGGTGTCGGTGAGCGAACCATCGGACACCTGCACGGTGAAGCTGTCGGAGCCGGAGAAATCGGCCTCGGGCGCATAGCCGATGGCTTTAGAATCCCCCGTGCCCTCGGCGCTGGCGCTGCCGTGCGTGGCCGGGCTGGCGATGCTCCAGGTGAGCGTGCCGCCGTCCACGTCCGTGGCGTGCAGGGTCAGGCTGAAGGGGGTGGGGTTGCCGTCCTCGGACATGCTCACGGCTTGCGGGCTGGTTTCGCTGATCACCGGCGCGTCGGGCATGGCGTTGATGGTCACGTTGATTGTGACGGTATCCTCGCCGCCGTTTCCATCGGATACTTTAACTATAAAGCTATCAAAGCCGTCGTAATTCACTTCTGGAATATAGGTAATCGCTTTGCTCGTTCCGCTGCCGCTGGCAGTTGCGTTGCCGTGCGCGGCCGGGCTGGAAATGCTCCAATCCAGGGTATCTTCATCGATATCGCTGGCGCTCAGGGTCAGGTCGAACGCGATCGGGTAGTTGTCTTCCGAGATGCTTACTGCCCGCGGATCGCTGCCTGAAATTTCCGGTTGGTGATTGATATTCGTGATCGTGATGGATACGGTTGCGGCATTGCTGTCCAGATCGCCATCGTTGACCTTGAAGGTGAAGCTATCGGAACCAGCATAACCGATAACGGGAGTATAGGTCAGGTTCGGGGCGTCGCCGCTCAGGCTTCCATGCTGCGGCTGGGTTACGATGAAATACGTCAAACTGCTTTCTTCAAGGTCCGATCCGCTTAAGGTGATCGCTTTGGGAGTATCCTCTGCAATGGTGATCGATTGCGGGTTGGCAACCGGCGCGTCGTTGACCGCGGCGATATTGACATTTACGGTAATGGTATCCGTCGCGCTTCCATCCGATACTTGAACCACAAAGCTGTCGGTGCCGCTGAAGTTTGCCTCGGGTTCGTAACTGATTTCCTTCGAAAGCCCTGTGCCGCTGGCGTTGGCTGTACCATGAGAAGCACTCGTCAGAACGCTCCAGGTCAGGCTGCTTGAATCCACATCCGTGGCATGCAAGGTCAGTTCGAATTCGGTCGGGTCGCTGTCTTCCGACATGTTAATGGTGGTGCTGCCGCCTTCGGTGATCACCGGCGCGTCGTTTGCTGCCGAGATATTGACCGTTACCGTGGCAGCGCTGCTGTCCAGCTCGCCGTCATTGACCTTGAAAGTAAAGCTGTCGGATCCATAGTAATTCTCGCTGGGAGTGTACGTCAGGTTGGGAGCTGTCCCGCTCAGAAGGCCGTTTAACGGTTGAGTGACCACTGCGAAGGTGAGTGAACTCCCCTCAATGTCCGATCCGGTTAAGGTGATGTCTTTGGCCGTATCCTCGCTTGTGCTGACTGTTTGAGCGTTGGCAACCGGTGCGTCGTTAACTGCGTTTATGGTGACATTTACTGTAATGGTATCCACCCCGCCTTTACCGTCTGAGACTTGCACCACGAAACTATCCGTTCCGCTGAAATTATCATCAGGTTCATAGCCGATAGCTTTGGAAGTCCCGCTTCCGCTGGCGCTGGCATTTCCATTTGCGCCATTGCTGGCAATGCTCCAGGTGAGGGTATCCCCGTCGCTATCGCTGGCATGCAGGGTTAAGGAAAATGGCGTGGGGGTACCATCTTCAGACATACTCACAGCTTGCGGATCGCTTTCCGTGATCACCGGATCATTATTTGGCGTTGTACCACCGGTGGTGAAATTCCAGGTGTCGCTGATCGTATCCGAAATTCCGTCAGATACGACTGCGTACCACTCATATTCCGTTTCGTTTGCCAGGCTGTTCCATGCCGTGCTGGCCTGTCCGCCGCTGGGGACATCGCTGGCTGTGCCGATTTCCACGAAGGGAGAAACAGCATCCATTTCGTAAGCCAGTGTCATGGCTTCATCTGATCCGTTTCTATAAGTGTTCAGATCGGGCGAGTAAGTGCGCACAACAATCTCGTCATTAGTCGGTTGGAATTCCAGGATCTTCACATAACCGTTTGAGAAATCCTGGTAATCGGTCATGATGACATGGATGGTTTGCCCGCTGTCTCCCGTGCCTGCCAGATATCCTGCGCCATCGCTGCTGGTATGCATGTGTCCGCACAGCATCATGAATAAATTGGGGTTATCTTTCAGGGAATTGTAAGTGGTTTGATTGACCCAGCCATTGGATGTATTCAGGATATCGTGCTGAACGACAATTGCCCGTTTTTCACTGTATGTTTTTAATAAACCGTCCGCCCATTCCAAAGCGCCCGAACCGGCGTTATATTGCATGTTAATTACGATGAAATCCATCCCGCCGGCGCTGAAGAACGAGTAGTTATTGTAGTTGTCGCCTCCGCTGCCGTAGTAACCTTTGTAGTAGCTTTTTCCGGAGAAGCGGGCGCTGCCAAAATAGGTACTGTATAAAGTACCTGTAAGCAGGTCGTGATTGCCCGGTCCTACGCTGTAGGCCACATCACCGGCGTCCAGGATATCCATGGCGGCGTCGGCGTATTGCGACTCGCTGGTGCTGCTTGAATTGACAATGTCCCCAAGATGAGTGGTGAATACGATGTTGTCGGTTGCAGTGTTATTAACAATCCAGGTTGTCAAGGTGTTGAATTTGGCGGCCCCTTCACTGGAAGTGACCAGATTCTGAGTGTCCGGAATGGCGATCAGGGTGAAATCTTCGCCTGTGCCGTCACCAGTCGCGCGTCCATAGAAAGTGACATCCATGGTATCCGCTTCCGGATCAGACACCGTCACCTCCAGGGTTGGTGATGTGGAAACACCGCTTGCGCCATCCAGCGGTTGAACCAAAATCGGCGCATTTGGAGCGTTGTTGAGGATAACAAAATTGGCTGTGACCGCTTTGGCTGCGTTCATGGTAATGGAATACGTGCCATTCAGATTATCCGTCACGTCTGCGGCATTCGCTCCGCTCCAACTGCTGAACATATAATTCGTGCCCGGCGCTGGGGTCAGGGTGACGATGGTATTGGCGTCATAAGTTCCGCCGGTCGGGGATAGCGTAACGCTGCCGTTTCCAGTAGTGCTGACTGTCAGCGTGTATTGCGGAATCACGACGAAGTTGGCTGCCAGAACTTTGTTGCCATCCATGGTGATGGAATAAGAGCCATCCAGATTATCGTAAACCTCGCCGGCGTTGGCTCCGCTCCAGCTACTGAAGATGTATCCTGAGTTGGCAACCGGCGTCAATGTAACGACAGTGCCCTCTTCATAAGCTCCTCCGCCGGGATTGGCCGAAACAGTGCCATGTCCATCCGTGGTGATGGTCAATGTTTTTAAGGTAGTCGTTATAAAATTGGCCGTGACGCTCTTATCCGCGTCCATGGTGATGGAATACGTCCCATTGCCGTTGTCGGTCAGGTCATCCGCATCTGTTCCAGTCCAGTTGCTGAATACGTATCCTGAATTTGGAACAGGTGTCAGGGTGACAACGGTGCCGGTTTCGTAAGTACCTCCGCTCGGAGACAGCGACACACTGCCGTTGCCGTCATTTCCGGCTGTCAGTGTGTAAGTGGTTGGATTGATGCAGTAATAGACGTTTAACGTTGGGCCGGCATTGGTGGTGTGTTCTGAGGACGAAATTTGCAAGTCATCGCTGCCGCTGGTGGTGGTGTAATTTTGCAGCGTTACACCATAATTGGTGAGTGAACCAGACACCCATTGCTGAATGACTGCGATACCGCTGGAGTTCAGGCTGACTTCCTTGCTCCCGGTTGAGGAGAAGGAGGTGGATCCGGCGCTCCACAGGTTGGTATCATAACGGTCGGACGAGGTGTTAGCCGCGCCGAGCGTGCCCCATGCATCGGAACCGTTGTAAGTATTCCAGTTGGCGCTGGTGGTGCTGGCCGCGCCGGTTGTCAGCGTGCCTTCCACCCAGGTTCGCCGCATGGCGTACATGTTATAAGTTTGGGTGGATGAAGTGCTGACGTACACCGTCACGCTGGCAGTGGAAATTGTGGCGTTGGAAGGAATGCTGCTGAGATCCCACCTAATTAAAGCGCCGCGGTTGGTGCCCGAACTGTTGTTGGTAACCTTGAAAAGATTAACGCCGCCGTAGTTATAAGTTTTATTGTAGCTGCTCATGTAGGTATCTTCCGCGGCTTCCAGATGGACAGTGGTGCAGGTTGGGCCTACCACGAAATTGGCGTATATGACTTTGTCGCTGCTCATAACGATTGAGTATGTGCCGTCCCCGTTGGATGTGACATCCGCCGCGTTTGTTCCGCTCCAGGAACTGAAAACGTAGCCTGAGTTGGTCACCGGCGTCAGCTTGACAGTCGTCCCCTCGAGGTAAGTTCCACCGCTGGGCGACATGGTCACGCTGCCATTTCCGTCGTTCCCGACTGTCAAGGTATGTGTAGTGGTGCTGCCTGAGCAATAGGTAACGTTCAACAACGGACGGTTAGCGGTAGTGGTATTTTCCGAGGATGAAATTTGCAGATCGTTATTGCTGCTCGATCCTGCCGAATAATTCTGGATAGTCAAACCGTAATTGCTCAGACTTCCGGCAACCCATCCCTGAACTACAGAAATACCATCGGAATTCAAATCGATGGTCTTACTGCCAGTGGTTGAAAAACTGGAGGATCCGGCTCCCCACAGGTTCGTGTCATAGCGGTCGCTGCTGGTGTTCGCGGCTCCAGAAGTCCCCCAACTTCCGGTTCCGGCGCCATAATACGTCCAGGATGCGCCGCTGCCGGAAGAGCCGTCATTGCTGCCTTCCACCCAATCTCGCCGCATGTTGTACAGGTTGTACGTTTGCGACGCGGCGGTGCTGACGTAAAAAGTAAGGCTGGCATCAGTTACAATCGACGTCGTTGGGATGCTGCTCAGGTCCCAGCGGATCAGCGCCCCCCGATTTTGACTGGAATTACTGCTAACCTTGAACAGGTTCGTGCCGCCGTAGTTGTTGGTGGTGTTGATGCTGCTCATGTAAGTGTCTTCGGAAGCCACCAGGCTGACAGTCTGGCAATTGGATGCCGTACCGCTGACTGCCAGGTCGACTTCTTCAGCGCCGCTGCTGGTGTGCGTGATGTTGCCGCTGGAAGTGCCTGCTTCTGCACGCAGGAAACGCACATAAATGGTTGTGGCGGAAATGGAACCGCTGCTGGGCGTCAGAGCAATTGAAGAGCCAAAACCGCTACCGGAAGTGGTTGAAATTTGAAAATCCGAGGGGGCGCTGATTATCAGATCTTCGGTCAAATTCACCGCTTCAACGGTATAGGACTGTTCGTCGGATGCCACTCCGGGGGAGCTGGTGAACGTGCTCAATGAGCCGCTGGCTTCAATGGTCGGTGTGGTGGTGGTTTTCTCTTCTGCCAGCATGAAAACTGCGGGAATGTAGGATTGGTTGGTAGTAGGCGAGTCGCTTGCATTGGTTGCCTGGATCTGGAAATCGCCGTCTGATCCGGGTTGGATGCCGGTCCAGCGCGCGACGTAACCATTCGTGTAGTTGTAACCGGTGCAGAAAGTGGTGCCGTCGTCGGTGAAATTGGTGGTGCTTTTCGTCACGCCGCTGGTGCTGGCGTTGGTGGCAGTGGTTACGTCCGTGATCAGGAACTTGCTTATGCGGGCGGTATAGTCCTCATCATTCCGGTTTGCAGTGGTTATAAATGTGTAGGTTTTCGCGGGATCCAAGCCGGAGAAGGTTAAATATACGTAAGAACTGCCGCTGGAGAATTTCCCACCCCCGATCAATTGGGCGATGCCGTGAAAAGCGTTGTAAGCCTCGGTTCCGGAAGCGGCCTCGCCGCCGTAATCATCGGAATTTTGTGCGGTGATGCTGCTTACTGCAACCGTAAAAGTCACGCCGGAAATGGTCGTGCCATCGCTGTATTTCTTTAATGCGTTGCCTGAAGAGGCCGCGCTTAACGCGACGGATGTGATATTGGTGCTTGGTTCTCCCGTTGCCACATAGCTGTCGTTGAATGCTCTCCAGTTGTAAAGCGTTTCAGCTTCCACGTCATCTTGGGCTTCCACATCCTCAATCGCTGTATAGATAACAGAGACTTCGTGATCGTTGCCTGGCATCGCCAGCGTATTGCTGTTCTCGGCGCTGTCGTTGTTATCCGTACCGGACCATCCGCTGATCTCCCATCCCTCCTCCGCCAGCGCATTGCTGAGACTGATGAGCTCGCCTTCGGTATAATTGCCAGGTTCGCAGCCTTCTGAAAACTCAGGCGCGGCGCTTGGGTCGCTGCCGTTGCCTGCGTGGCTCACGGTTAAATTAAAGCAAATCGCCCCTTCACCGGTAGCTTCCGCGGTTGGTTCGTTCGTTGCCTCAGGAGTGCTTTCAGAAGACAAAGCTTCTGTTTCATCCCCCGGGGTTTCAGTTGCTGTCTCTTCCAAGTCTTCGGAAATTGCCCCGGAAAGCGTTGCATCCTCCGGGTTCTCGCCGGGACCGACTGTCGGAGTTTCTTCTCCGACCGGGGACGTGGGATCATCATCTGCGTTTACGCTTTGAATATTTAGCGATAATGAAGAAAATACCATTAACACAACGATTACCAGCCGCAAAATTACAGCCGGCATTGAGGTAGACGATATTAATCTCCCTTGGGTATGCATGGGTAGCCCTCCTGGTTAAATGCAATATTCAGTTGTCATTCGATGGAGGTAGAACGATGAAACTGCAACCCCTCTTATAAACAAAAAACCGCACTCAGAAACGGATTGTTTCTTCGTGAGGCTTTTGGCAACCCGACCATCTCCCTACAGGAGATTCTCGGCTTTGCGCCCTCATATCGCTATGAGTTTGCCCTTTTTCAGAGCCCCCAACTTCCATGTTTTACGTTTGTACTATACATCTTTTGGGATGCCGTTTCAAGTATCCCGGGAAAAATTTAAGGTTTATTGTCCATTGATTAAAGATTATCCAAAAAATGACTAGACAATTATTCAGTTCTGCAGGATTTCGCAAATTGAACTTTTGTATAAATGTCGTTATAATCTAGAAAGTAGAGGCGGGTGTTTCTGAGGGAGATATGTCTCGTTTGTTTCACCCAGGATATAGACGATTATTGTTTTTGGACTTGCTTTTATGCATGGTTCTGCAATCTTTTTCTTTGTCGCCTGCTCATATCGAACAATTCGACCGAAGTTTGCTCACCAACCGTGATTCTCTATTTTTCGAGGATCGAATTCATGCTGCCCCCGAACCTGGTGATTTATACGTAGAACAGGCTTTGCTGCAGGATTCACGGGAATTGCAGGCCGAACAGTCTATTTCTTTGGAAGTGCAATTGTTGAATTGCCAGGCTTGGGAAAATTGTAATGCCAATCCTCAAGTCGAATTTGCGATTAAAGGGGAAGAGCATCGTTCGCTTGCCGGTCCGCTGATCGTTCAAATTGGCGCAGACCGGATCAATTGCGATAACCAGTTCTGTATTGTTGACATGCCATTGACCAATGATGCCGGTGAAATCGTCAATTATTGGGTCGAATCGCTGGATGGCACGGTCCTGATCTTTAAATCCTTCAAGATGCGCAATCGCATCGTTGACATGAACGCATCGCTGCATTATTTCGAAGTGATCGGGGATGATTTTCCATATCCCATTGATGTGTGTGCCAATGTCTGGGAAATTTTCCCGGATGAAAGCGATTTGAAATTGCCATGGTTAAGGAAAGCGGTAAGCGCCGATGATTTGAATACTGACGTGGATTACGCCCTGTTGGCCGGAAAGTTGATCTGGTATGGTTATGTAGATGCGCGCGCGTGTTCTGATGGCGGCATGCTGGCCAATGGATCCGCCAGTACTTGTGGAATCGAAATGACGCGTGAAAAATTGATTGAGTGGCAGAATAAATATAATCAACAAATCCTGGAATCCGCCAACCAGATCGATATTCCGCCGAGAGTTGTGAAGGGTTTGGTTGCCCAGGAATCCCAGTTTTGGCCGGATTGGAAAAATGGCAACGAATATGGTTATGGGATGATCAGTGATTTAGGCATGGATATGCTGCTGACCTGGAACACGGATTTTTTTCTCAAGTTGTGCATGACGTACTATCCGAAATCCACCTGCATGGGCGGTTACTCATCCCTGCCGCTTGATAAACAGAGTTTTTTGCGCGGGGTTTGTTTGGCCGACGCAGGGACAGAAGAAGAATTCCAAATTATCGCCAACGCACTCAAAGCGGGTTGTTACCAAACTTTGAGGTTGGTGGAAAATATCACGGATGAATTGCCTGAAAATGTTTTTACGTATACGGATCTCTGGCGAATCAATCTCGGTATTTATAATACCGGCGCCGGCTGCATGGGTGAAGCCATTGAATGCGCCTGGGAAGAATACGATCGGGCAATGACTTGGGAGGAGTTCGTCCAGTACATTCCGGCTTATTGCACGAATGCAGCTACTTACTTTGATAAAGTGACTTATTACGGATCGGTCACGCTGGATCAATAAACTTTGCTAGATTGGTAATCCCTTCGCGCCCTGGATACCTTTCAAAGCGGCAATTTCCCCAATGTGGCTTTCCGATTGCGCGGCGCAGATGACCAGCATTTCTGCAACGCTGCGTTCCCCTCCCGCAAATTTCACCTTTCGGTCCAATTCTTCTGAGGTCAATAACGCCAGGTAAGCGTCGGTGGCAGCCCACACCGCGGCGGCGTAATCCAGCAAGGGTTGAATGGCGGTCTGCCTGTGCTTGAATTCGCTCCAATCCTCGCCGATGTCCGGTGGTTTGGGAATGCCGGTTTTGGCGCTCCAATCACCGCTTTCCCATACAGTCGTTTTGCCCTGGATGATTTCCTGGATGAAATGGTCTTCCGAATACATGAAATGCACAAACGTGGCGCTGATGGTGTTGGCCGTCCCGGGTGAAGGCCAGTTGAACAGCTCATTGGTCATATTGGCCATGATTCCATTGGCATGCTTGCGAACGCTGGCCATTTGCAGACGAAGATATGCAATTACGTCCATATTTCACCTCACCCGTGGATTATATCGCTTGCTGGTATTTATTAAAAATTCCCGGTTGCTAAATCTTCTGAAAAGCTGCTTTAAACGTGCTGGTAAAAGAAAGCGCCAGGATGGCGATCGCTCCCAGCAGTTGCAGGACGGCAAACGGCTGGAATGATTCTACATAAGCAATCTGCGCGGCGTTGATGGTGAATGCAATGATTTGCAGGATGATTCCGAATTTCCTGGCGGAAGGATTCATTTCCTTCAATTTCTTGTATAGAAGGATATCCAGGGCGGGAATCACTAAAAAGGCGCAGCCGAACAGGAAACCGATAAAGGTGATGATACCGTGGGCATCGTTGGCGTATAACCCGAGGGCAAACCCGGCGACCGTTGCGAAGAGTAAAGCAACCAATCCCCGCAGCAATGTGATGATGCCCACCACCAGCGCCGTGATGGAAGCGATGCGCACGCTTTCCGGTTTGGGGAAGCTCCTTTCCTGGATGGATTTCCGGATTTCTTCCACCGGGCGGTTGCATTGTTCGCAATGGTCGCTGCCTGCTTTGATCTCATTGCCGTCGTAGGGACAGATCATGGTCGCTCCTTTTGTGCTTACCCTCGTGAGTTGGTCCTGCTGATCTTGGAAAATTATACTCGAAGGTTACTACGTAAAATGATGATTTCGCAGGAGGCATTATTTTATTGCTTCAGATATCCACCCGATATCATACATTCCGGTTTTTCACTGGACTGAATTTGATTATAGAATATGAATAAACTGTAATTAATAAGAATAGTGAGGTTCGGTTATGTGCGGACGGTTCACCATTATTTCGGACCCAGTTGCCTTTCAACTGGAATTCGATATTCCTATCGAGAAGACGGTCGAACAGGATTGGAAGGCGCGTTATAACGTTGCGCCAGCGCAGCTTATCCCCGTGGTGGCCGGCGCGCGCGAGCGCAGCCTGGCGGCCATGCAATGGGGCTTGCTGCCCGCCTGGGCCAGAGAAAAGCGCGACAGTTTCCGCCTGATCAACGTGCGCGCGGAGACCATAATGGAAAAAGTGACCTTTCGCAAACTCCTGCAAAAAGAACAGCGCTGCCTGATCCTGGCCGACGGTTTTTACGAGTGGCAGGCCTCCAGCCAGCCCAAACTTCCCAAGACCCCGTTTTATTTTCACCTGAAGGATCACAAGCCCTTTGCCTTTGCCGGTTTGTGGGATTACAGCACCCTGCCGGATGGGCAGATCGCCCAAACCTGCGCTATCATCACCTGCGCGCCGAATGCCCTGGTCGGGCGGGTGCACGACCGCATGCCGGTGATCCTCACCGCGCAGACAGGCCGGGCGTGGCTGGAGAACCAGCCGGTTGCGCTGCTCCTGCCTCTCCTGAGCGCTTTCCCCGAAAGTGAAATGGACGCCTATCCGGTGGGCGCGCTGATCAACAGCCCCGCCAACGACTCGCCCGAGTGCATCCTGCCGGCCGGCTAAAAATTCACCTGTTCCCCAAAATTCACACACCAACCGCCGCGTGCCACTTTGGTTGCTTAAATAGAACTAATGTCCTATAATTAATTCTATGAATAACTCACTGCAAGAGATCAAGTGCAATCACTTCGTGGTGCTGGCGTATCCGCGCTACCGCGTCCAGGACGTGTTCACGCTCATTGCCGACCTGGCCCTGCACAACACGGTGCGCGTGGTGGACGGCGGCAACCTTTTCAATGTGCTCACCCTGAACCGCGTCATCCGTCGCAAGACCGAGCGGGTGGAAGAGGTACTGGGTAGAATCTACATCTCCCGCGCTTTCACCTGCTACCAGATGGAAGCCATGCTGCACGGCCTGAACGATTGCCGCAGCCCCATTTTCGTGCTGGATTTGCTGTACACCTTTTACGATGAAAGCGTCGACGATCAGCAGAGCCGCAGGCTGCTCGGCAATGCCATCCGCTACCTGGCGCAGGCCAACTCGATCACGCCGGTGATCGTGAGCATCTTCCCGCCTGTCAAGGCGCGGAAACGCCCCTTCTTGATGGAGATGCTTCTGGAAGCCGCCAGCTCCGTGTGGCAGCCGGAAGCCGAGGCGCCCGCGCCGCAGCAACTGGTGTTGTGGGAGTAAGCCATGGGCCGCACGATTCCTTCGACCAATCAATACCTGCTTCAGGAGCAGGAGTCTTTCGGGCGCTTCCGCCGCGCTCTGCGCCACAGCGACCAACTGGTGCTGGACGAATTGTTCTCCACCGCCCGCCGGCACGCGGCTGCCATTTCCTACGCTTCACACGCCCTGCCTTTCGAGGTTGCCCTGCTGGCCATGCTGCTGGAGGAGCACAAGGAAGTCATGCGCCTGCGGCAGGCCGTGGAAGCCCTTTCTCAACAGCATGGCTGAGTTCTCCGGCTGGCTGCTGGACCTGTACGAAGGCCCGCAGTCCGGCGTTGTGCTGTGGTTCATCACCAATGATGCGGAGCGCGTCAAGCTGCGCCAGGATTTTCCCGTGACGTTCTACATCGGCGGCGCGCGGAAAGACCTGGAAAAAGCCGGCCTGTATATCCGCTCGAACTTTCCGTCGTTGAAAATCTCCCTGACCAGCCGCAAGGACCTCTACCGCCGGGATCCCATCCCGGTGCTGGCGGCGGAAACGCAGCCCGCTGCCGTTACCGGCCTCGTGCGGAAAATTTCGAAGCGTTTCCCCGAACTGGATTATTACGATGCGGACATCCCTGTCGCCATCCGCTACGCGGCCCGCTTCGACACCTTCCCGCTGGCGCATTGCCGCGTCGCGCATGAGGCGGGAAACCTGCGTTCGGTCAAGGTGCTGGATTCACCCTGGGATGCCGACCCGCCGCCTCCTCCCCTGCGCGCCTTGCAGATCGACCTGGGCTGCGATCCCCGCTACGAAAGGCCCGAGATGCTGACGCTCAGTTTTGAGGGCCGGGAACACCGCATCCCCCTGCGCTACGAGCGTTCCTCGCTCATCCGTTTCAAGTCCATCCTGGCCGGCTACGACCCCGACCTGCTGTTGACCAGCAGCGGGGATATCTGGCTGCTGCCGCAATTGCTGGAGATGTCCAAACGCACCGGGATTGCGCTCAACCTCAACCGCGACCCCGACCGCGCGGTGATGATCAAAAAAGAGGGTTCCTATTTTTCCTATGGGCGCATCGTCTACCGCGGCCAGCAGGCGCTGCTCTTCGGGCGCTGCCACATTGACAGCCGCAACGCCATGCTCTGGCAGGACTACGACCTGGCCAGCGCCCTGGAGATGGCGCGCGTGACGCGCCTGCCCATCCAAACCGCGGCGCGCTGTTCGCCCGGCACCGGCATTAATATGATGGAGGTCATCACCGCGCTCAAGCAGGACGTGCTGGTCCCCTGGCAGAAGACCCACGGGGAGGAAGTGAAAACCGCCTACGAACTGCTGCGCAACGACCAGGGCGGGCTGGTTTACCAGCCGCTTGAAGGCCTTCACCAGGACGTGGGCATGATCGATTTCATCTCGCTTTACCCCAGCATCATGACCTACTGCAACATCTCCCCGGAATTGCCCATTCCCAAAGACCTGGGCGTTTCGCCCCTCCCGCCCGGCCTGATACCACGCACCTTGAAGCCGCTGCTGGAGAAGAGGGTCGCGATGAAGCAGTACCTGCTTTCCCTGCCGCCGGATGACCCGCAGCGCCCGTATTATCAGGCGCGGGCTTCCTCGCTGAAAATGCTGCTGGTATGCTGTTTCGGCTACATGGGTTACAAGGCCGCCAAGTTCGGGCGCATCGAATCGCACGAGGCCATCTCGGCCTTGGGGCGCGAGGCGCTGCTGCGCGCCAAGGAAGCTGCCGAGGACCTGGGTTTTACCGTCCTGCACCTGTACGTGGACGGCGTCTGGATCAAGAAGGACGGCTGCCGCCAGCCGGACGATTTCCTCCCGCTGTTGAACGAGATCGTCGAGCGCACTTCGCTGCCCATCGGGCTGGATTGCATCTACCGCTGGATCGCTTTTCTGCCCTCCAAGCGGGAAAGCCTGGTGACCGTGCCCAACCGCTATTTCGGCTGTAAGCAGGACGGCAGCATCACCGTGCGCGGCATCGAGATCCGCAAGCACGACACCCCGCCTTACCTGCGCCGTGTGCAGGAGGACTTGCTGGGTATCTTCGAG
Organism: Anaerolineae bacterium; assembly: GCA_013178095.1. Lineage (GTDB taxonomy): Bacteria > Chloroflexota > Anaerolineae > Anaerolineales > Anaerolineaceae > Pelolinea. The sequence continues at coordinate 28,537 of JABLXK010000021.1, forward strand.
CAGGCTTCCAACGTGCGGGAACTGGAGCAATTGCTGCCGCGCGCCCTGGCGTTGGTCATGGAGCGTTATCAGGCGCTCAAAGCCGGCAAGGTCAAAGCGGCAGAGCTGGTGGTGCACAAGCGCATGGGCAAGGAGCTGGATGCCTATCGGGTGCGCTCCCCGGCCGCCATTGCCGCGCGGCAGTTGAAAGATATTGGCCAGCCCATCCGCCTGGGCCAGCGCGTCCCGCTGGTCTATACTCTGGGCAGCCCCGGCGTTTGCGCCTGGAACGCGCACATCCCCTTCGATCCGCACAGCGTCAATTACGCCTATTACTGCGAGCTGCTCATCCGTGCTGCCGGCGCTATCCTGCAGCCCATGGGGGTGGATGAGACTGCGCTGAATGAGTATTTGCTGGGCGAGGGGGTGGTACAGAATGTTTTGGAGGTTTGACCTTCTTCAGCGTCCCTAGAGAAATCTGCCTGCCTTGGCGGCCAGTCCAAGGCAAGCTCAACTTACAGACACTATACTGGATCATTTTTATTAAGGATTAAGTACTATTCAATCTAGTACTTTACAGTTTTTCAGGATCATCTCAGGCATAGCGGGTCCTGGATAGCAACCTGGAATAAAAACCACACGAGGATCTTTTCGATATATTTCTGGGGCGCAATCTCCAACTACAAAGTAGATTCCCTCATCCAAGTGTTTCTCAAAGTTAATGTCTTTGGCATTGAAGCCATTCATAATAGTTGGCGTGCCTGTCTTTTCGATAATTTTCGGCCAAATTCCATCACGTTCCCAAAAGAGAAATGGACCCATTAACCATGCAAAACAGCCTTCACATTGTCCGCCTAAAATCATTCTGCAGGGGAAGCGATTAGATAATACCAGGTTTGGCCTCCTGGCATTTATCGCCAAATTTTGAGGATTTGCACCCAGGACCTCAATTTTCTCTGGATCAATTTGACCGATCCCAAAGTTGTATGCAGTCCAGGGAAAAATCAATTCATTATTTGTGTGGTCTTAAGGCTTCACTGTTCTCTAATTCTGGTTTTCTGTCAGCAAATTCAGCTAGGTTTTCACCCTATTCACTTCCTTTCGCGAATTGGGAAAGAGGGGAAGAGGGACTTCTTTTCTTTTCGTTTTTATCAAATCATCAGCATTGTTTGCCGTTTTTACTGCATTGCTCAAAGAAAGGTAATGTTGTTCAGATTTGTGAACCTCATCGATTAAATTCCACGCAATTTTTATAAGCTCTTCTTTGGAAAAGTTGCAAAGTTCAAAATCCGGCCGTGAAATATAGAACTGGCCACAGAACAAGTCTTCTTTGGCTGCATTTTTTACTATCCGAATGTTGTCTTCACGATCCCCATCAGGAATTATCACACTAAAAACTCCAGAACGATCATCCAAGATCAGGTTCTCGCGAAAGGCAAGTCCCTTCCTTTTCCCTTGAATAAACTGACCTGAAAGGTCAAATACTTCAATCGGCTGCCATGGTTTTAGAAGATAATTGAAGGCGGCGAATTCGGTTGGTCCTTCAACATATATTCGGATACGAACTTCAGCGTCGAGGCCTAACTCCCGAATGAATTGCCGTTTTGCTAATAAACCATTGTCAAAAATACGTTTTAATCCATAAAGTTTTTCCTTGGTGTTGTCCACCCACATACCAAATCCCATCTCATCTTCTTCAGGCAATAGAGTATCGAAAGACCAATCTGCCATCCGGCGTATCGATTCCGCCATAAATTTTCCGAGAACTGCGCCGCCCAGGTTCCCCTTTATTTTTAAGCGTTGTTTACCATTCATGAAACGTAACAGAGAATGTATATCTTTGTTTGGTTCAACTATCTCCGCCAAAATGCAGAGTTCTTTTATTATTTCCTTGATGGGATCAATCCCAATCTGAAGATACTGTTCTTTGAGTTGTGTTTTATAGTCATCAATTCGAGCTCTTTGTTCATCCACTGTGATTTAAGGAGGATATTTTATAGAACCAATAATTTGAGGAGAATAACAAGGTTCAGTCGCAATCGCCAAACGCACGACATCATCCCAGTGGTTAATTTGTGATTGTGCTTTTTCACTCTGAGCACTTCTATAAAAGAATTCAATATCATGATTGAGCATCTCGTGATACCTGCTTGGGTTCATCATCTGATAGGGATGTACCATCAATCGCATGATTTGTTGTAAATGCCTAAAGGCGGAGTACTTGAATGGATGAAAATAGGGCACAATATCCGGAATCTTTTCAACAAGCTGATGAACTGGTTCTTCGGCATGAATTTGCGTCGTTCCCATATTACGGTTATCAGCATAATGTGATTCACCTTCATCGTGTTTTTTAAGGATTTCAATCCCGTCAATTGGAGATTTTAAAGTGCCTCGAATAAAATCCGCCCTCACCCAACCCAATTGCCAGAGGTGAATAATGTGATCTTCCAGAAGTCAACCTTTCGATCTCTGTTATACGTAGCTAATTTACTGGGATTGAGGAGATCCAGTTGCCAAATATCTTCGTACTCATATATCCATTGTGAAAGTTTGGACGGTTCAATCATATTATTCCCCCACAATCATCAGCAAATTTTTATATTATGGTCAAGATTTTCTATTCAATTAACCATCCCAAAATGCTTTAATGCTGCATGGATAGGTTCCACCTTATCTTGAGGGCAGGGGATTAACCGTTCTTCTCCTAACCGGTTCGGCGCGTTATTAACCTTGATTCCCGCGATTTCTTTGACATGTGCAATCCAACATGTCTTTGGTACGAAACCGTAGTGTTGCTTAACCCAATCTTGAATTTGTCTATAAGTTGCCATATATCCCTCCTACTGAAGTTTCTTCCTTCCTTATTGTTCCCATCCTTTTTCAAGTACTCTTCTTTTTTCTTCTGCTGAGAGTACCGTCGCACACGATTCCCAATCGACCTTTTCCACCTTGGTGTACCGGACTTCAAATGGATGTTCTTTGGGTAATGCATCGATAATTCGTTTAGCTTCTTCTTTTTCGCCGATAGCTAAGTTCACCCAAACATCTTCCAGTACGTCTGGGATTTGACCAAATAAGTTATGAATATCATTCAACCGAGAGGAAAGCAACTCGTGAACTCTATCCTCCACAGAGTCTTTGTAGCGCAAGTTGTAAATTTTGACCGTATCGTGTAGTTGCCCGATTCGTTGAATTCTTCCTTTGCGTTGCTCTAAACGGGTAGGATTCCAGGGAAGGTCGAGATTGATCAAAGTAGCCAAGCGTTGAAGGTTTAATCCTTCGGATGCTGCATCAGTACCCAAAAGTAATCTTAATTCGCCTGCCCTAACTTTTTCCTTAATATTTTCTCGTGTTGAAGGTGTCCATTTTCCACTTTGCATAATCCCTGAAGTTGTCGGACCAGAATATACAGCAATGGGTTCATCGGGAAAGTCTCTGGTCAATTCACGTGACAACCAATCGATGGAATCACGATACTGACTGAAAATGATACAACCAAGGTCAAGCCAGTTTTTCTTCTTCAGGCAATCGAGGACTACAGCATATTTTGGGTCCCGTTCTTGATTGGCTTCAAGCGCAGCGACAAATTGCTCTAACAGAATTCTTTCGTTTTCAGTAAGGGTTTTTGAATTCTTAGATTCTGCCTGGGTTGAAGTTTCGCTTTCTGTATCGTCATCGGGCTCGTCTTCTTCTTCAGTAATAGCTGCATCGTCCCAATTGACGAGCATGCGTTTTGCCGTCTCCATACCGGAAAAAATCGAACTACCAACCCGGCGAAGTAACAATGTTTTTAAAAAACCTGCAGATTTCATCCGATGCCCAAGCAATTCGCAGAATTCTTCAGCTTTGGCATACGCTTCGCGCAAGTACGCAGGTAAGATCACAGCATCTTTATCTTCTTCGCCGAATAGCTCTACTTTGATTGGCTTTAGCAAAGGTTCATTTGTCTCTGGATCGATCTGCTGTTCCAGTTGTTCACGGGTACGTCGGATGATGCGAGTAATAAACGGATTATGTTCACTGACCAGGTAAGGAAAGAGAGCATTAAGACGAGCAAGATCAGGAGGACCGAATTTTGCAAAATGATCTCCAAAAACAATTGCCTGATCATCTGGTATTTTTAGTTTTCTTCGTAATAACTCGAAATCTTTTCCTTCACTGCGCGGAGGTAGTGGATTACGCGTCCATTCCCATTTTTCGTAATCGTCTTCAGTCTTATAATCACGATCCATGACAAGCGATAAAGCCCGGGGAGCGTCTTGCCATAGGCTGTATTGGTTGCCGATAACTGATTCATCCCCACGGTTGAGGATATCAAGCAAGTCCCAGGCTTCAATTGGGCGCATTTGAACAGGTGTTGCTGTAGCTAACAACAGGCTGCGGGTTTTTGTCGATATCTGATGCATGAACCGCAAAAGGTTGTTTGGATCTGCAGTCTCACTATCATGCGTCGGGCCCAGGTTTCGCCGGCGTGCGTGATGGGCTTCATCGAGAATTACACAATCATATTCTGAGCGTAGAAGTTGTGCGGCTGATTCGGTGCGGCGTTTGATGAGTCCGCTTGATACAATTCCTACCCGCCGGGGGCATCTTCGAATAGTGTCGATGCCAAAATTGGGGTAAACAATTCCTCTTTCATCTACCCATTGGTGACCGTTCCACACCGCTGATGGCATATCCAACAGATCGAGCATCTCAGCCTGCCATTGCCAGATGAGCGTTTTGGGACAGATGATGAGGACTGGTTTCTCGCCAATGAGTGCAATGAGCTTGGCGGTCATGGCAAGTTGAATGGTTTTCCCCAAACCTACCTGGTCTGCCAGCACATAGCGTGCTTTTTTCATCGGCCCTCGATGAGCATCAAAGGCTGTTTTAACAAAATATTTTTGATGTTCCCAAAGTCCAACCTCTTTACGGTATACTGGGCTCTCAATAAACGCGGATGCGGGTTCAGGCTCATCCTTCCAATCATCGATATTTCTCACTACCTGCCGGCGGGAGAGACGTTCAATATCCTGGATGACTGCTTCTGATAGAGGGATCGCCTGTGGATGTCCCCAAAGGGCATCGAATTCATCCTGAACCCACGCAACGGCTTCAGGTGAAGTATCTTCCCAAACGAGTTCATAATTGATGCGCCAGGCAGATTTGGATTCATTGACGCTGCCCATGAAGCAAGTTTTGTTGCCGTCTGCCAGAGTAATCACGCCCGCCTTGCCGTGGATGAGCCCAAAGACTTCGTCAGGCAACACACGTACTTCCAGTTTGCCGGAGTGGAGATTGTCGTAAAGTTTCTTAAACCGATTTGGAAGCGAACCGACAGTCGCCTTTTCCAACAACGATTCTGGCTCTGCACCAGCCCATGATTTCCATAGACCTGATTTTGCCGCTTGCGCGGTTTGTACATCCATGGGCAGCAGGTCGGAGTTACAGATGACCCGTACTTTGCCAGTGATGGATTCGATCTCTTCGCCAGCCACTTCAAGTAAGGAGGATGAAAAATACCCAGCAATGCGATCATAAGACCGGGCACCCTTGAGGCGTTCTGCTAAAAAGGTTCGGTCCAAATGCTGGCGGCGGGAAGAAAAGCGAGTAATCATAAGATATTAATGGATGAGTTCGAGTAAATTAAGAGGTTTTGCAAGAACCTGTATACCAAAGCGATCCTTGCCAGTTTCAAAAATGATCTTCCAATATTCGTGATCTTGTTTTCCACCAAACACCGTTCCAGATAATTGATGATTAATCCAGAGAGGGAGTTCTGATATATTTGTGAGAAGGCACTCAATCATTTTCCATAATTCATCAGTAAATTTATGTTGGAATAATTCAACATCTTCAATAACTTGACCACGCATTAAAAAATATTGTTTAACTAAATCCCGAACATATCGAAGAATGTTATACAAGACTTCTTCCCTTGATACCCGGACAGCCCTTAAATGTTTATCTGACACATCTTCACCACGACGTAATTTATCCTCAATTTTATTAGCTCCAATATCGAAATCATATGCGCCAATAAAGAATATTTTTGCAATCGTGTTTGCTAACTGAACTATCTGACTTTTTTCCAGTTGTCGAGGATTTTCACCAATATCATAATTCTGATTTATTGGCATTGCCATTGGGTTCTGTCGGATGAATAATGAGAAAAAGGTTTTTTCAATAGTGCTATAAGAGAGAGGTTTGATTCCTTCTCGACCACTAAATTCAAAATAATCGCGAAGGAGGTTTTCGGGGTTGTAAATAATACTTATCCTGATATCGTCAACGATATAACGCGCTACCTCTCTATGCTCACCTCGAAAGAAATTTACAAGTTCTTGTTCTGAAAATGAAAGATCATCCTCTCCACGATTTGTATATTTTCGATATTCATCGATTTTTTCCCAATACAACTGACTGCCTAGAAACCGTTGTATTGATTGATCAAATGCCACTTGCTTTAATATCGTTCCAGCATTCGTGTTTGCCTCAAGTAAAATGTTTGGATCGGCATTAATAAACATTCGTACAGGCAATGATCGCACACCTAATAAAAGTTGAGCAACAGCTTTATGTTGACCGTCAAATACCTGAACTTCTAATTGATTACCTTCTATCTTTCCCCAGGCGAGAGCTATGTGGAGCTGTGGACGTCCGGCGAGAAATTCGTTCAATAAACCACGAATTCTAGGACTTACAGCCCTTGGATTAATCCGTTGATCGTGGTGTAAATATTCAATCGGTAAGTTCATTAGGCAATAATCGATACCCGAAAGTGGATCTTTGTAGATTTGGGTTTCATAATGCTGGTGATCCGTTTCAGGTAAGGTATAGATTAATTTAGAGTCCTGTCTTTGGACATGTAGAGGATATTTTCCTCCCCCAAACAATTCCAGGAAATCAGCCAGATTTGGGCGATTAGGTAATTGTGTACCAACCTTTTCTTTCACTTGTTCATATTTTGCTAGGCAGCGTGCAACTCGCAAATCAGAGTCGGATTTGTTACGATTGCATGAAGCATGTGTAGCAGCATAATTATTGTCATCATCTTTTCCACTTTTAGCTCGTGGAATGATGTGATCAATTTCAATTTGATCAATTGCTTCATCAATTGGTTTTCCACAAATGAAACACATATTATTTTGTTGTTGCAGCAAAACATGGATAAGTTCTGAACGTTCCATTTGATCTCCTCTTTATCCCTACACATGGTCATTCCGCACCGCGCCGGCCAGTAAACTGGCAGCATGACCGTCTTTTTTCCAGTGATCCATGGTGCTGGAGTGGCGCAGAGCAGCCAGGTATTCCAAGATACCGATGATCTTCTCGCGGTTGGTCCAGTAGGCTTCACGCAGTTCGGTATGCAGGTAATCCATGCCTTCTTTGGTGCCCTCGTTCTTGACCGTGAGCCAAATGGAGAACAGACATTGACGCACCAGGCTGTCGTTAAAAGCATCGCCTGAACTGCCAAAAGTGCCCAACCCCTTTTTGCCAAACTCGCTGGCGGTTTTCAGGCGGGTCTCGTTGGCTTTGGTGCTTTCGAGCAGGTCGGCGTAGTCATTGGCGCCGAAGCCGCGGGCCAGTTCCTGGTAGACGCCGCTGCGGTATTCGCCGTGGCTTTCCACTTCCAACCCCTTGATATAGAAACGTTCCATCGAACCTAAAGATTTCCACAATTCAGGTTTCAAGCCGCGCGGAATGAGATGATCGCAGGCAATCTTAACCGCGCGTCGGATGAGGGCTTCAACCGGACCAACTTCGCCGGGTTTGCGTTCGCGCAGGATCTCTTTCTCGGGGTCGATCTCTTCGATGGGCTGCCCGGTGAGCACGCGCAGGGCGGCGGCGTAAGCCGCCAATTGATAATCAGCGTCGCTGAAATTGGGGTCAGAGGCGTCTTCCAGGCGGGTCATGCTGTCGAGCTGTTTGCGTACTTCATCCTCCACTTGATGACTGATCTCGTCCAGGAAGAGCGGCGTGCTGTTGGTCCGTTTACGCAATACCAGCAGGACAGTTCCTTGTACGTTATTTCCTTTCTTAATTCCCACCGCATCGGTTTCTGTTGCTATTGTCCAGGCGGCGGTAACGCGCAACCCGGCTGCCCATAGAATCATCGTCAGGTCTGCCCAAACCCCGGCATCCTGATGCGTGAACATAACTACCTGCATGCCGTTCTCTGGCATATGATTGGTTAATTGCCGGTAGCAATCCACCATGGATTGATTGAAATTTCCGCCTGAACTGCGGACTGCCAGCTCGCGGCGAGAATCGGGGATCCAGGTTGGGAATAAGCGGTGAATATGGCTTTCTTCCCAGGCTAAGAAAAATTCAGAGATTTCATCGTAATTAACCGCATCCGCGTATGGAGGGTCGGTCACCCATAAGTCATTGTTTTCATTAATGATGCGGCAATCCTCTGGCATAATTATATTTTGCGAACAGCGATAGATTGGATGTTCTTTTATAAAATGATCCGTTAATAAAACCAAACCCCTTGTTGCATAATTGTACATAGTGTTAAATGCTTGGTTGTATAGCGTTTGTTCAATTTTTTCTCCACCATAATGCCATCTTGACAACTTTGATGATAGGTCACAGCATTTTCCTAAACCGGTTACAAGCCCTACCTGGATTTGTTGTTTGTATTCTCCGGAATTTTGGTATTGGCTGATCAACCGCGAAAGGCTGCCAAAGTAGAGCAATTGTCTGGGTGTGAACAGGTGATGCCAGTACGTCCAGCCGCGTTCACGTTGAAGTCTTGTTGTCTCTGAGCCGGGTTCAATCTTACGGGAAGGAATATACCCCTTTTCCTGCCACTCAGCAATTCGTTCAGCCAGTAGTTCTTCTACTTTCTTCTCGCGGCGCAGGTCTTCGGTGTTGGACGCGCGATAATGACGCGCGTCTTTTCCTTTTTCCATCGGCTCCACCCAGCGGATGCAGTACAACCGTTCCTGGAAAACGTCATCCGTTCGCGGAGTGAAATCGTTCTTTTCCCACATGCGCAGATGATTTCGAATGACCGCGATGGGTGTACTGGCACCCCCATTCGGCGGAACCAGGCGGCTGTCCTTCACCGTACCGGCTTTCTCCGCCGCGGCGTATTCGGTTTCGCTGACTCCCTCAAGGATCTCGATCTCATAGCGTTTGTTGATCTCATCGGGCACCAGGTGAGCAATGACTTTCGGTTTTTGTGCAATTGCCAGGGTGGGGAGCAGGGGAATCTTCCAACCGGTTTCCGGATCGATGACCTCCACGCAGTATAAATAGGCATCCGCGCGCCAGCCCAGGCTGTTATGCTCGATACCCCAATCGGTCACCTGCCGATCCACCGCCTGGTAGATCTCTTCCTGCGCCTTTCTCACCTGCTGCGCCACTTCCTCCCCGCCGCCCACCAGGTTTAAAGACGCCCAGGTGAGCAAAGCGGCCACCGGGTTCAGGTCGGAGCCGTAGGCATCGCAGCCCAGGCGCGCAGCTTCAAAGGGGATGGAGCCGCCACCGCAAAAGGCATCGCCCACTCGCGGGCGGTGGCCAAAGCGACGCTCCCCTAATTCCTGCACCAGTTCGGGCAAACTTTGAGCATGCGTGCCCAGGTGCGCGTTGATCTCTTCCCAGACTTCAGAGGAAGGTCCGTCAATTTGCTCCGGACGATCGCAGTATTCCAGCTTTTCGCTGTAAGGCAGGCGTTCGAAAACTAGCTTTTGCAACTCTTCTTTTTCAGATTTTGAAAGGGATGTTCCACTGAATTTCTTCTGGACGCCAGGCGGCATTTTCGCCAATTCCTCTGCCACCCGCGCAGGGGGGATGGGTTTGGATTTACGCTGCCACAGCCCGTCGCGGTCCATGGTTAATAACTTTAGAAATATCTCGCGGTCTTTTGTGGGATCGTTTGAAGCTTGCATGAGCAAACCAAGCAATGCTGCCCGCACCAAAATGAGCGGTTTTCTGCCTTTCCAGTTTCCTAAACCTACTAGGGTTTGGCTTCCTCCAGCTTTCCGTTCTTTGTAGCTTTCGGCGGAAACTTTCGCCACCGGAAATTGCGTTTCAATAAAACACGGCTGTTCGATGGGTGTGGATTCAAAAAAAGAGGGCTGCTGTGGTGTGGGTTCGGTCATGATTTCTTGGGTTCCTCTTCTTTAGGTTCAGTTTTTACTTCGGTTTCAGTGGATTCACTAAACAAGCTCCAGTTGGGTCCGCTGCTGGCGCGTTGGAAATACTCGGGCAGTATGGCTTCTGCGTTACCCACCACCGGGTTTTCTGTCAGAGCGTAGCGCACGGCTTTACGCCAACCGCGTCCGCGGTCGTTAATGCCGTGCCCGGTGGCGGCGGCAGTTTGAGTGTAAAGCCACCAGCGTTCTTCGGGTACCAGCCCGTTCCAGTTGACAATGGCGGTGGGGATGAGCGCCGGATCTGCATCTTCGATTGCCCAGGCTAATAACAACAGTTCTTTACCCAGTTCACGCCGTACCAGGTTCGCACCCACCCGCCAGGCGCCGCTCTTCCTGCCCATACGCTTGAGACGCAAGTTGAATTGGGTGCGCGTTTCATCTGCGATGGCATCCCATTTAATCCTTGCCAGGATCACGCGAATTTGTCCGTCCTGGGTAGCACCGCTGCTCACCGGGCTGGATCCTGTTTCATCGTCCCAGGTGAGATGTTCACTGATCTTGATGGGCGCGTCCCCTCCACGCGGGATTTCCACTACGAAGTGATGACGGCTCTCAGCGGGGTCAAAGCCATAGCTATTCTTAATTAAAGCTAATAAAGTTTCATTCATACCAATAGGTTTCTACTTTCATTCTTCAATCTACAAGGTAGAAAAAAGATTGTGATCGACTCAACTTTGCTTTACTTCGCCAGGTTTGAGACTCGTTTTCACTTCTTCCACCCAGTCCAGCAATTCCTGACCAAGCAAGAAGGAGAGTGCTTCGGCAGCCAACTGCACCTGTCCATTCCCTTGTAGTTTTCGCAGCGCGGTCAAAACTTCTTCAACCAGTTCGGGGGCAACTCGTTTGTCCTGGAAGGTGCTCAACTCGATCCATTCGTTATCTCCGCCCTCTCCCATGATGGTCAGCTTGATTCCCACGAATGTGGCATTGTGCTTGCGGGCTCGTTCGATGCATTCATAGGTCTCTTTGGTGCTTTGCAGCTCAAAGGGCCGCATCCAAATTGCCGGTCGCCTGGTATCGACTTGTACGGTTTCCTTATCCCCTACAGGGGGAACTACGATCCGTTCCACCAAGGATGCCACCTCATCGCGTTCTGCGTATGCCAGTACCAGGGTGGTTCCGGGTCTCACCACAAATGGGCCTTCATAAGAGGCACCGGCCAGTTTGGGGTCTGATCCGTTTGTGGTGTAAGTAATAGGAGCTTCCGGGGCAGTACGTAATTCCAACATGCGGTCGTTCCCGCTCTGATAGAAGCGGTATTTAAAAGTGATCGTATTTTTCCAGGTGACAGGGTCGCCTGTTTCATGAACATTGGTGGAATCTACTACCAGGAAAGAAGCAGAGAGTTCACGGGTCTTGAGTTCCGATCCTTCCAGTTTAGCGGATGCGGTGGAAGCAGTGGCACCAAAATCATAGTAAATAGTGTCTCCATTGACTGCGGTGATTTTAAGGGTTACCTCGCCAGTGTCCGAGTCACGCAGTTTTTGTTGGATCTCGGCGCGCGTCTTGGGTTGAGGGAATGGACCCTTATCCACATATCCACCATTCTCGCGCCAGATGTCTTTTTGGATACAGGTGGTTTTCAGGTCATCCAGCGCAGCTGGCAAATGCCATTGCCATTTGGGCAGCATGGCAGCCCGCTTTTTGATCTCATTCCAGGGCATAGATTGGATAGTGAAGAGGCGTTGCTCACACTTCTTGCGGAAAGTTTCACTGGATATATCCTCAGTGAACTTTTGTTTTTCTTTCAGTAACTCCAGAATTTGCTGTTCACCATTGTACTTGTTGCCATCAAATTTCATGCTGAAGTCAGCACTTTCGAGGGTGGCTTTATCCGCGATAGGCGGATACCATAAAACGGTAAATGTCTCTCGTACTGCGGAATGAAAGTTGCCGCGAATGCGGTCAGCCAGGTCTTTGGATTGCACCATTTGCGGGTCGTTCTCAGGTGTATGATCTCTTGCGAGCTCGTCAATGATGTGCTGAATGGCTTTCAGCCGCTTACCGGTATCAATGAGCGTGTCATAGGTGTTCTTGGGACCGGTGAGAAAAGCAACGCGGTTTTTCCATGTGGTTTGCTCATAAAAATCTCGAATCTCCTGACGCAATCCACCCCCGCTGTAAGGCTCCGTAATAACTAAGGTAACCTTGTCTTGTTCCAATTCGATCTCATCCATAGCCGGCAAAGCCAAAACCTTTTGATAGCACCATCCGGTAGAAGGTCTAAACAACTCTTCCAACCGGGTGCGTAATTCCTTGATGGCTTGTTCGGGAAGGTAAGCACGAACTAAAGATTCGAGTTTAGCATTCAAATTCTGGACGTTCTTGAAGTAGAGTTTGCCATCGCGGTCGCTGTGCATGTACCAGGCAGCCGTGGCGAGTTTTTCAAGAACTTCAGTTTTCAACCTGGCTATATCCCGCCCTGGTTCAGCCAGGTAAGCCACCAGGGTAGGGATGGGTAAACCGATCACGGCGTTGGGCACATTTGCTAATGAAGCCATCAATAGTAGCCGGCAGGCGTCTTGTGTATCGCGGCCTCCTAAGCTTTGATCTATCAACTCAGCGACAGCATTTCCGTCTGAGGCAATATCGTGCGCAATGGCGTTATCCAGGGTGCTGTTGATCTGACTGATTTCTGCGCGGGTTTCACGATCATTAAAATCAATATCATGGGCGGAGATCAAGTAGCGTTTATCTGCTTCTCCTGAGGTCCAAAGACGAGCAACAACAATCCTCATTATGCGGATCAGACCGCGGGTTTGCTGAAACCCTGGATTCTCGCGAAAACGAGCGTATAGGTCACGGATGGCAGGATGGAAAGGATAAGCCGTTTGAATCCGGGCGCTGAATTGCTCCGGGGACTCATTGGTGATGTCCATCTGTTTGGCATCACGAATGGCTTTTTGATAACCTTGTGCTACTTCAGTGATATCGCTTTCAGTGGGCAGCTTTTCAAAAATTCGTTTGCGCAGAATGTGATAGAGCTCGTCAGAATTCATGCGTACAGGTTCGAGGCTCATCGCGCTGCGATGTGTCTCATGTTCGAAATCAGATAGAATTTCTGAGATTTGTTGCGCACCGGTTTGATAAGCAGCCACCAAGTCGGTGATGACCAGGCAGACGTTCTTACAGGATTCACGCCCGATCGCAACAAGTAAGTTAGATAATGCTGTCGCCGATACTTTTGCCAGGTTAGAATCCCCTATTGCCTTGGATCGGGCGTTTTCAAAATAAGGAGGAAGCTCATCCAGCAAAATCAACACGGTTTGACCAGCCAGCAAATTCTCCCAAGCGGTTTGACCTGGGGCTTGAAGGGGGGAATATAGGTCTTTGAACAGCTCTTTCTTGCCTAACTGTTCAGCGATAGCTCCCCAAATACCCAATGGTGCATCTGATTCACGTCCAGAGAACGCGACTACCTTCACAGCTCCAAGTTTAGCATCTGGTTGGTAGAATTTCCCCATCACTTGTTGACGAAACTCAGGGTGTTTTGCAAGGAGACCTAAAGTAAGCAGGTTATGGGTCTTGCCGCCGCCCATAGCTTGTTTCAGACGAAACACACCTTGTTCGGATTTTCCCTCAAGCCGGCGAAAACCTTGTTCAAGGAGGGTTTTCATCCCTTCAGTAAGGAAGTTTTCCTCGAAGAATTCCGCTGGGTCGATCTTGTCGGCAATAAGGTCAGAAATATCGAGTACTGTATCCCTGCGTTGAGTATCAAAAACACTTGCCCGCGGTATGCACAATTTTTGTAACGTCTGCATGTTGAAATTCTCCTTTATGATGCCAATCCCTCTGATTCAATAATCTTGAGGTGAAATCGGCTCTAGCAAGGCTAAAATAAACAAAAACTTTCTAATATTCCTTTATGGTAATGTTGATGGAGAAATTGCGGAATGATCAATTTTTTTCCCTACTAGGTCATCTATCCATGACTGTATTGAACTTCTCTTATATCGCCAGTGTTTGCCCACCTTGAAAGCTGGCAATTTTTGGTCTTGAGTCAATTTGTAAACTGTCGAAAGTGGAATACGTAAATATTTTGCAACTTCGATTGAGGTTAAAAATTCACTATCATCAACCATCACAACCCCGCCTTGATCCTGTTATTTATCACAGTTGCTCCTAATTATTATAGCAAAGGTGCTGAAAACAAAGGTAGCAAAATTGCTAAGATTATTGGATCAGGAACTACTTAGGACTCTCAATTGTTCTCGAAATCTCGTTAGCCTTGTAAATTCTTCCCCATTCTCGACCGGTCACTTCCTGGAGCACGCCGGCATCCTCCAGCACCTTAATAACTTGACGTGCTGTGGGGTGGGTGATGTTTAGTAGCTGCGTGGCTCTGGCGATAGTCATGTAAGGATTTTGAAATAAAGGATCGATCAAGGCAACCGCTTTGGGTGTTTCCCGAAGTTCTTTCAAATATTTTTCTCGTAAAGCGGTAATCTGGTTTGCTTGGCGAGCTGCCTGTTGAGCGGTTTCGGTTACGCCATTGAGGAAAAACAAAATCCAGTTATTCCAATCTCCATCTGTTTTGACTTTTTGAAGATAGGTATAGTATTCCTGGCGATGAGATTCAAAATAAGAGGAGAGATAGAGTAGGGGTTGGGTTAACCGGCCACGCTCTATGAGGAATAACGTGATTAGTAATCGTCCTACCCGTCCATTACCGTCCAGGAAGGGGTGAATTGCTTCGAATTGCTCATGCAACAGAGCACACTGAATGAGTTCCGGAAATTGATTTCGATTTTGTAAATAATCCTCCCAATTTGCCAAACAGGCTTTCATTTCTTCCGGAGGCGGAGGGACATAAGTGGCATTGGATAAGGTAGACCCAGCCGGCCCGATCCAGTTCTGAGAACGACGAAACTCACCAGGGGTGGCATGATCACCTCTCACTCCTTTCATCAGTTTTTCGTGAATTTCCCTGATCAACCTTAATGAAAGCGGCAATTCAATTAATCGCTGAATACCAAACTCCATTGCCACAACATAGTTTTTTACTTCATTCAGATCGGGGTCTTTACTTTCTTTTTCTTTGGGATCGAATTCTTCAAGCCACATATCTGAAAGCCCTGCCCTCGTTCCTTCAATGCGAGACGAGAGAACTGCTTCACGTCGGATATAAGCATTGGTTAAAAGGTGGGGGTTGGGTAAATATTTGCCAAGCCCGGAAAGCTCACTTAACGCTGCATCGGCACGCGAAAGAGATAAAACCACCTCAGAAGTGTATTTTATTGCTGGGGGAAGCGGTGAAGGGATGAAGGCAAGATATCCTTTGGGAGTGATAATTACTTTTCCTGTTTCTGGGGCGTGAAAATCATTCTTGTTCATCCGGGCTCCGATTTGTAAAAAATCTTTCAAAGAATCAATCACTTTGTAAAATTATACATCAAAATTTACAAAGCTTCATCACCTTTGAAAACTAATCTTCATTGTCCCCCTAGGATCACACCCTTTCACTTTGTACAATAAGACCAACTAATCAACACAGATTAATCGTCGCTGAAATCGTTTGGACATCCTTATTATCGTCGGAGCGACCTGGCCAAAAATTTTTGGTGGGTCGTTTTGTTTTCCAAAGCAGAGAGGAGGTGATCAAGGAAATCATCGAAGAAAAGATAAAAACATACGCCAGCCACGCCAGACCCTTAAGTTGTTGGCATGGCTAGCGGGTCTCAATCACTCATACTGAAAGGATTATGAATGGAAGAAGAAAACACACAATTTGCCAATTTGCTAACCGGTGAGGAGATCGCCAAAATTCTGCATGTTTCGCGCGCGTATGCCTATCAACTCATGCGCCAACGGATCATTCCAACAGTCAAGATCGGACGCAGTGTGTGGGTGCGACCGGCGGATCTGGAAGAATTCATCGCCAAGAATGTGGGCCAAAATAGCCTAATTACTGGACGCAGTAGACAGAACTGATGTTCCAATTTCAAGAAAGGATGCTACAATGATTTGTAACAACCGCACCTTAATAAATGAATATCGAGAAAAACGTGGATTGCTGCCAGATGTTTCGCAACAGGAGGAAACTATGACTCAGCAATCCAGAAAAAACAAAACCAGGCATCGTGGGCACAACGAGGGCAGCATCCGTCCGACCCCAAATGGAACCTGGCGGGCATGGGTGACGTTGAAGTCCGGGAAGCGGATCAGCAAGACGCCTCTCACTAAATCCGAAGCTCATGACTGGTTGCAATTGAAGATAATGGAAGCTGAAGAAGCGCTCGATGCGGAGCGGACACTTGGCGAGTAAATATTGGGATGGTTTGAAAATCATTCCTCTCAGTTGAAGGAATCCACTCGCTGCGATTACGAGATCATCATTCACAAGTACATCCTGCCGGCACTGGGGGAGGTGGTGTTGAATACGTTGCACCGGTCGGTGTTCGACTCGTTCTATACGAACCTGCGAAGGATACCGGTCGGTGACACACAAATCCGTTACATCCACCGTATTCTTCACAAAGCGCTGCAGGACGCTGTCGATGACAGAATCCTGACCTTCAACCCGTGTGAAGGAGCCAAGGCACCCAAGAAGCAACGCATCCATCGAGTCTACTGCCCGTTGAATGAGGAGCAAAGCATTCTCTTAATGAACCAGGCGAGGGGAACCCCTCTGGAAGTGCTAATCCACCTGGCTTTAAAGACAGGCATGCGGCAAGGTGAGTTGTTCGCCCTGAAGTGGGAAGACGTTCTCTGGGAGACACAGCAGATTCACATCCAGCGCAATTTGCAACGCGTCCTTCGGGATGGTAAACAGGTACGCACCTTCAGCACTCCCAAAACGGCAACCAGTGACCGCAAGATCATGGTGGGTGAAAAGACACTCGATGCGCTCAGGGCTCAACAAAGAGAGGTTTTGCAGAAGAAAGCGTTGGCGAAAAATCGCTGGCAAGAAAATGATCTGGTCTTTCCTTCCAGTACGGGCACTCCGCTGAATCAAAGCAACGTTCTAAAACAATATGGAGAGATTCAAAAAGCGGCAGGACTGAAACACATCCGTTTTCATGACCTGCGCCACATCGCCGCTTCAATCATGCTCAACCATGGCATCCAACTTCTGACAGTCTCCTACATCCTCGGGTACTCGCAGTCCTCGATAATGTTGAACATGTACGGATACCAATTCAGCACCATGGAACTGCAAGCTGCTTGTTTAATAGATTACATCTTCGCCGGAGCTCAACCCAGTCCGTTGCCGACCGAGTTCCTCTCAGCGGCTAATCTTAAGAAAAGTTGAGAGAAATTCCGAAAGCTTTGCACGTTTTTTTTTGCCCAAATATAACAATCGGACGGCATATATGGTGGTTTATGCCGTCCGACTAACTTTAAATCCCTATAAATAGCGCCCCCGCAGAGATTCGAACTCTGAACCTACTGATTCGAAGTCAGGCGCTCTGTCCATTGAGCTACGGGGGCGTGCTTGAAATTATACCCGATTGTCTCGCGGCTGTTAATTGTATGCTTCACCCCCACCTGTAGGTTTTTTAAACCTTAAAATACTATATATATACTTGACATTTATGTAAAAAGATATATTATATACATCAGTAAGACTCGATAAAGGCAAACCTGCTGAAAAGCAGGGGCGCAAAGCTCTGGGTCTAAGGCTGATGAAAATCAGCTAGGATCGCCAAGCCGCCGAAAGTCTGATTGCGTTTTAAAGCATAGGACAACAAAGTACTACCAACGTATTGGATGCTATCAACGTAGATCCCATTCAGGGATTGTTTTTGGCATACGTCGGCGGATTTGGCAAAGGCCCAAATCCGCTTTTTGTTATCGAGCAAGCAGAGGAAAAATATGGGAAGATTTTTACTCGAATTGCTCAAGATCGTCTTCGTCACAGCATTGCTGCTGACCCTCGCGTTTGGCGTGTGGCTTTACTATCGCGGGGCGCAGCCTATGGATATCCCCGAAGCCCGCGGCATCACCTTTTGGCAATTCATTCAGGATCGCTGGGCGGCTTACCGCCAGGCTGACGCCCGCGTCAGCGCCCTGCCGCAGTACCTGGGCTGCCGCAACGACGTCTTGTACTATCTCCCCCTCAATCTACGCGGTTCGTTCAACTTTGCTTACGCCAGCCTGAATCCGGATTCCAAGTTGGCTTTTGCCTTCAAATATTGGGAAGAGCAAAAACCAGATGAAGTGCTGCCTAAACTCCGTGAAGTGAACCTGTCGGAAGTGCCGGATGTATTTTGGTCATATTTCGAACGCGCCTACTGGCGTGCGTTGGTCAGCATCGATTATCTGGCGGCGGAATGCAAGCTTGGCCCGGTTGCTTTTGAGAGTATTTTGGGAGGGAAATAAGATGAAACGGATTGGATTGGCTTTTTTCCTTCTAACTTTGATCATTCCGGTTTTGCTCGCCGGCTGCAGCACGGTTTCCATTTACGCCCAGCGCGCAACCGCCACGGCATATTCCACGGAATATATGACCACTGCTATGCAGGCCGCCGAAAGCGGGGCAATGGCTTTATGCAACATCGATTTCACCGCCGGCAGGCAGGCTTATATCAATCAAATCTGCGCGGCATCTTCCGCGTTGGGCTGCTCGTTTTTCACCAATCAGGTGGATCAAGCCTGGGCGGATCTCGAACGGGCTTACAGCGCCAACATTCTTGAATGCCAGCCGGCCACCAGCCGTTTTCTCGAAGAAGGCCAGCAATTCGGCATGCATGTGCAATATTGGCTGGTCACGCTCAAAGGCACCAAGGGATGGTCGGCGGGCAGCAGCTCCCGCGAATATTGGCTCCAAGTAGCAGAAGAGAACAGCAATTGGAAATTGAACCGTGTATTGACGAGCGACGAGGTCGCTTTTTATCTCACCATTGATTCGATGGGAGCGGAAGAGTAGTTGAGAGGAGAGTTGAGGTGGACTATGAATAAGCGCTTTTTTGCGATCATTCTGGCTTTCATTGTGATTTTGGGAACCACGGGGACGGTATTCGCGGAGAAAAAGACCGGTTCGGATGACGACACCGGCGAGAGCTCTAACACCGACGCCGCGGCGCCTGATCCGGGCGTCAGCAGCGGCCAGGACACAACCAAGACCTCCACTATCAAGTGGATTCTGCCGCATGGCGATACCTTCATAATCGATGGCGAGGAAGTCAATATTGTATTGGACTGGGAATCGCTCGACATCACTTCCGAGCGCGATGCCGGCAACGGTACGGTCAGCTTCATCGGCATCGGCGGTTCTTCCGGAAGTACCGATTCAGACAGTTCATGCGGCAGCGGTAATGGACGTGGTAATTGCAGTTGTACCTGCAATAACAATAATAATGGAAATGGCAACGGCAACAGCAACGGCGGCGGGCCGCTGGATAGCAGCGATTGCGGGGATGTTTGGGTCACCCCCGGTTCGATTTCGGCTTCCGCCGAGCAGATTGCGCCTAATTACGCGGTTGTGTTGAACCAGGATCCTGACGAGAACGGCGTCACCATCCGCTGGCATATCAGTATCGCACCCACCACGGTGAGCTACGAAAAATGGAAAATCATCGGGCATCGCCACGTGGCTTGCGTCGAGGATGATACCAGGGGCCATAACAATAACAAAGATTCTGATGATCCCTGCCCGCGCGGTTGGCATCAAGTAATTGAGCATATTTGGGCTTGCACGGTGACAACCAAAACATATAAAGAAAGCATCGGCCAATTGGTTGCCGGCGCCTCGCTCACCCTGGATTCGCGCGCCTGGATCAACGGTGAATTGGCCAATGCCTATCCCGGAGCGAAATTGCAGCATCCCGATTGGGGTATTTCGCAAACTCCTTCATGCGTGTGGAATGGCGATCTGTGCAACTGGGAATTCACTGCGAAAATTCCGGTGGTGGATCCCGGTTGGTACGATATCAGGCTCAGCGGGCAAACCTCCGGTACGCGTGTCTCGCCCGCGCGCAGTTTCGATATCAATGCCGGCGAATTCGGCGTGTATCTAATGGATAACACTGCCATGACGCAATAAATTTCTAACTGGAAGTTCTGGTTAGCCGAAAAATCTTGGGAAGATGATGGAGCTAAGATCATGAAGAAAATATTACCAATCTTGCTGGCGGCGGTGGCATTCATCGTAGTATTGTTGATCCTCTCGCCCGCGCCGGAAGAGAACGTGCTGGTGGCGGCGTACGACCTCAGCATGGGCCACATTATGCAGGAGGGCGACGTTATATATGCCACCTTCCCAAAGGAAATGGTGCCCGAGGACGCGGTTTACGAACCGGCTGAGATGGTCGGATTGACGCTGCTCACCGGCCGTTCCCAGGGCGACATCATCCGAAAGGCTAACCTCGGTACCGAACCGATGGCGCTCGCGCCCAATGAACGCGCGGTGGCGATCACGGTGAATAACGCCTCCGGTTTGGCAGGCTTGCTGCGGCCGGGCGATATGGTTGGCGTCACAGCGGTGATCGATTCCGGCAGTATCGGCGAGATTGGCACCTTCAGCAAGGCTGCGGTGGAGAATTTACGCGTCCTGTACCTCTCGCCCGATTTCCAGGCAGTAGATGAGCAGAATAACGTCATAACCAGTCAGACCGATAACACCACCGCCACTGTTCAAAAGGAACGTAAAAGCGAAGGGGCGTTGGTTCTGGCGGTGCCGATTGAATCCGAAACCATCGTTTATGAATTCAAGGACGTCGAACCTGAGTTGGGTACTCAATTGCGCAGGGTGAACGCGGTGGAAATGTTGATTGCGCTGCAAGCCAGTGACAACGCGCAGCTGTATCTTTACCTGATGCCGCGTGATGCTGAAAAGATGGTAACTTCCGGCTTGTGGCTGCCTGAATTGGTGATTAAACCTTATAAACCTACGCCTACCATCAATCCTTACGCGGTTGAAACACCCATGCCCGGAGAAGACTTGACCGGAGGTAATTAATGGCCGGATGGAATACTGAAAACAACGAAGCAACTGCTAACGACGAAGCTGTGGTCATGCTCCTGGCTGGACCGCCTTCGCGGGTAAATGCCTGGTTCACGTCGCTGCAAATGGATTCGCGTTTCCGCGTGAATACTTTTTCCACCGATCCTCAGGATCTGGAAAACAAAATGGGATACAACCCGGAAGCGATCCTGCTGGATGCGACCATTTTCAGCGGTCCCGAGAACCTGGTGCGCTTCCTGACCAAGACTGCCAGCGCGGTGTATGTCATCCTGCCGCGTGAAGCCGGCGACGATACCCGTAAATCACTCACCGAATTGCCTTCCGTCAGGGGCGTATTTATCAATGATATCAACCTCTCCCAGATGGCCGGGCGCATCTATGCCGAAGTTGTGGCGATGCGCAACCAGGCTCCCACCCTGGCACAACCAGGCAAGGGTTACCGCACCGAACGCATTGCCGGCGGGCTGCGGGTGATCACGGTCTGGAGCCGCACCGGCGGCTGCGGCAAATCTACCCTCGCGGCTGCCCTGGCCCTGGAAGCGGCGCAGCGCGGTATCAAAACGCTTTTGGTTGGTTTGTCTGTGCCGGATATCTCCCTGCCCACTTTTCTGAACCTGAAAACTACCCCCAACCTGTTCGGCTGGCTGGCCAGCCCTTCCTTTGAAGGCGGCATCCGCCCCAATGTGCAATCCAAAGGACTGTTGGACGTGCTGGTCGGTTTGCAGGATGGTATTAAGGAAAAAGAATTGATCCGCCCGCCCGAAGATCCGGCATCCATCAACCAGCTGGTCATCAATGCCACCTTCGGCGGTTACAGCATCGTCATTCTGGATACTCCCGTTTCCGGCGCCTATTTCAATGCCATCTCGGCCAGCAATACCATGGTCATGGTAACGACGCCCATGCTCGATCAAGCAGTTGTCTCCGCTGAAGCCTACCGCATGGCTTTCAAGCGTATGCGCGATCAACACCGCATCGGTGTCGGCAATGTCTTTGTGGTGTTGAACCGTTTCCGCTCCGGTTTGTTGACTTCGAATGAATGGCACGAGGCGGCGGATGCGTATACCCAAACAATGGGCATCGGCCATTTTCCGCCGGTCGCCGAAGTCATCCCGGAAGTTCCGGAAGTGGCGCTGGCTGCCAACGCCGGGCGTTCGGTTTTGACCGCCGGCGACGATTTTGCCGGGCCGATTCACCGCCTGGGTGATGTTTTGTATGGCGGCGGCGATGGTTCATCGCACGAAGATCAAAAGGTCTTGCGCTTTGGGCCGATCCGCATCCGGAAAGGCGTGATTGGAGCTTAAGCCATGTTGGATACTTTCTACCGCACCATTACGGATGATGAGACCCACAAGGTCCTGGAAGAAGGCGCTTCGCGCATGTCGGAAGGTCTTACTTTCCGCGACCTGGTCGACCTCGACCGCTTGCACTTGACTGCGCGCGGGGTTATCCAGAAAGTTCTCAACGAAAACCGTATTGATGCCGATGTGGATACGATCGCCAACATGGCGCAGAAATTGGTGGCGCGCGTTTCCGGACTCGAATTTCTGATGCCGTTATTCAAGCGTGATGATATTTCCAATATTTTCATCAATCCGGATGGCACCTTGCGGATTCAAAAGAAGGGCATGAAAACTTTCGAAACGGTGCGTAAGAATATCGCCGCGCAGGAAGTGGATCGCGTGGTGGAAGCTTTGCTGCGCACATCCGGCCGCGCCCTTTCAGAAGCGACCCCCACGGTGGATGCCAAACTGCCCCGCATCGAAGCTCTGCCCGGCCTGATGGGCGGCGCGCGCGTCAAACTGATCCATCCCATCATTGCCACGGGTAAATCAGACCTGCCTTCCATCAGCATCCGCTTGTACCAAACTGCCCCGGTTCGTCCGGACGATATCATCCGCTGGCAGGTGGCTCCCGAGATTGTCATCAAGAAATTGATGGAGATCATCGGTAAAAAAGCCCGCATGCTGGTCGTGGGCGGTACCAATACCGGCAAGACTACCTTGTTATCCGCTTTGTGCAATGGCGGCATCTACCAGGGCGCCCGCATCGTGAAGATCGAAGATCCCGAAGAGATCTGGCTGGAGCACGATCACGTGGTCACGCTCGAAGCCCGCCCCGCGCCTCCCGGATCGTCCGTCCCGCCATACACCATCAAAGACGGCGTGGACGATGCCATGCGTATGTCGCCCGATTGGTTGATCGTGGGCGAAGTACGCACGGGGGATGCGGCCTTGACGCTTTTCCGCGCGCAGATGAGCGACCACCCCGGCCTTTCCACTTTCCATGCTGAAAGCCCTGAATTTGCCATCTATCGTGTCGGCAACCTGTTGATTTCGGATACCCAGGAAACCGATATGCGCAATGCCAAGAGCACCTTCGCTATGGCGGTGGATATCATCGTGCAGGTGGGTTGGTCGGGCAAAGACAGGCGCATATTGGGCGTTTGGGAAGTCGAAAAAATGCTGAAAGACCACGAGGTGGTCATTCATCCTCTTTACCGTTTGGGTGACGAGGATATTAAACCGATGACGGTCAGGTGAAAGAGATGGAAACTTTTAACGCGCTGGCAGTTCAGTTTTTACCTTTCATTGGGGCTTCATTGGGAGCTTATGTGGTTTATTTTATCGGGCAGCAGATTTCATCCACATTTTTCAAACAGAAAACTTCCGCCCGGGTGAAAGATTTAATTGGCGCGAAGGATGAAGACAAAAAGATTAAACCGTCCGATTTCGGTTCGCCTGAATTCAAGATTCGTTTGGCTTTTGCCCGCTACAACATCGACGTTTACCAACGCGAGCATCTCTCGCTCAATATCGCCCGCTTTGTTGTTTCGTTGCTGCTCATTGCCGTGCTGCATTTCATCTTCAACTTGCCCCTGGTCACCAGCATGGCGGGCGGGATCGGCGGGATTATGATCGTCAATTCGTTCGCTGCCGGCGCCTGGACAAAGATGTGCAACGAAATCGACAAGGAAATCCCAATTTTTCTGTCCGGATTTACCTCAACTATCCAGGTCAACCCCAATATCCTGCAGGCAGTGGAAGAAGAATCCAGTGTTTTGGCAGTGAATAGTCCTCTGAAGAAATGGTTGCTGGAACGTTTCGTGCGGCTCGGGCAAGAGCAGGGCGTCTCGGTATTGGAACGTTTGGTTGAAGAAGCTTTCCGCATTTCCAATTCACTGGGCGTTATGGTATTCCTGATCGGCCGTTTGTGGCGCACGGGTGGCATGGAATGGAAACGTTCGTTTGCTTTGGCTGCTTCCAACCTTGAAGGTGTCATGGAAGCCAGGTTGTTTGGCTTATCCGCTGGTAATTCTGCCAAGGGTGCGGTCAAGCTGATCATCGGCGTTACGCTCTTCGTGATCCTGATCATGGCGCGTAATCCGGTTTTCAAGTCCGCCATGGAGTCACCGGTCGTTCAGGCGGTTTATGCGCTGTCTATCCTGATGATGATCTTCGGGTATGGGTTCATGGGCAACATGATTGATACCTTAATGTGAGGCTGGCATGAATGTCGAGATGATCAAACAAGTTCTGTTATACGCTTCGGCGGTTGCGATCGCGATGGTAGTGTACCTGCTTGCCGGTCAATTGAGTTTTGAAAAGTCAGCCGGAAAGCGTGTTCGCGAGATGGTCGGCGAGGGGGCTAATTCTCTCTTTGACCGCAGCGGCGAGCGGCTGACCAAGCGTATGACTTCCGGATTTTTCAGTTCCTGGAAAACAAGTCTATTTTGGGCCAATATCAGCGGCGAATATAAAACCTGGACGGTGGGCGGCATGCTGGCTCGTGGATTGGCAGCGGCCATAGCGGTGGTTTTGCTGATCTTCTTGTTTGGCTTGCCGATCTTTACCTGGTTGATGGTTCCTTTCGCGGTCTTCATGCCCTATCTGCTGGTCAACGGCAAAGCTAATGAAACTAAAAAGCTGGTCAAACGGCTGCTGCCCGAAACCGCCACCGTCATTGCGGCTGAGATGGATGCCGGCAGCACTGCCGGCCAGGCGGTCAGCCGCGCCGGAGAACTTCCCGGACCGCTGGGTGCAGTGATCAATAATGCTGTCTCACGCGCTAGGCAGAGCGAACGGGCCATGTTCAGCCGCGGTGCCAGCAAGGGTATCCTGATGGAGGAACTGAGCAAGCATGATTTGCCGGAGTTATCCCGTTTTGCCATGCAATTGGATCGTGTGGCGGCCAAGGGTGTGGATGCGCCCAGAATCATGGTCGAGATCGCGCGCGGTTTGGCCCGCGAATACCGTTCGCAAATTCAACAGACCGCTTCGAATATGGAAAATGAATTGCTGATCCCCATGACGCTGTTCTTTTTCCTGCCCTTCATTGTGTCTATCCTGACGCCTGTGATGGTGTCATTGGCGAATGCGATGTAGAGGAAACCGATAAAATGTTATTGGACTATTTCGGAATCGTGATCATGGCTTTACTCGGCGGGGCGCGCTTGCACCAGACCCTGTCCGGGGAGTGGTGGGCGCTGCCTTTGTTCGCGCATGCCATGATTTCGGCTCTGATGCTCGTGCTGCATCGCAAAACCGGGCGGCACGCGCCGCTGCTGCAGCGCCTGGTGGCATGGTTCTCTGCCCTGCTTCCTTTTGCCGTTCAGATCGAAAAACCGGTTCCCATCGCCTTGCGTGCGCTTTCTTTGGCGGGCGTGGCACTGGCGGTTTGGACGATTGCCGTTTTAGGGAAGTCATTCGATGTTTCTCCGGCCGATCGCGGATTGGTTGTTGTCGGCCCTTATCAATGGCTGCGCCATCCGATGTATGCCAGTGAGCTCTTCTCGGTACTCGTGATTGTATGCGCGGAACTGTCTATCAGGAATATCCTGGTTACGCTGATGCTGATCGCGACGCTGGTGCTGCGTATCCGTTGGGAAGAGCAACTCATCTTCGGCTACCAGGATTACGGTAACCGGGTTCGCAGCCGTTTGCTGCCGGGGGTGTGGTAATGGCAAGGAACGCAAACCGTTTGTTGGCTGTGCTTTTATCGGCTGCTGTGCTGCTCGCCAGCCCGGCCTATACCCTCATCAGGTTTACCGGCAAAGACAGCACGCCCCCTACGGTAACCCTTTCCATTCCCGAACCGACCGGCAACAATGGCTGGTACAACCGGCCGGTCTCGGTGTACGTGTACGCCTGGGATAACGGTAAGGGGATATCGAACGTGCAAGTTTCGCTGGGCGGCGCAGCCTGGTATAAGCGCTCGCTGACCATCCGCAAGGACGGCACTTACCGGGTTATTGGCAGAGCGACCGATAAAGCCGGCAACGTTGCTTCCACCTGGAAGGTAATTCATGTAGACATGACCCCTCCGGAGGTGGATTTCACGGTTCCGGAGAACCACGGTGTCAATAAATGGTATTTGGAACCTGTAAAGCTTTCACTTACCGGAACAGATAATCTCTCGGGTGTTTATCAAACCCGCCTGAGCGCTGCGGGTGATTACGATGCGCTCCAATTGGGAATTCTGGATGCCCGTGAAATGGCTTTACCGGGAATGGAAAGCAGCGGAATTCTTCTTGGAACCGAACACGGCGAAGCTGAAGCGGAGATCGAATTAAAAGAAACCGGTGTTTATCAGGTGAATGGATTTGTAGAAGATTTGGCTGGCAACCGCACGCCGGTCGAGATGGTTATCCCGCTGGATATGACCGCGCCGCAAATCGAATTTCATTCTCCGAAAAGTTTTTACGGAATTATTGAATTGATCAATAATGCTGCCGATCAGGGATCTGGAGTGGAACAAGTTTGGATAGATTTCGGAGGCGGTTGGCAGAGGGCGGGAATCAAGCAAGGGAACTGGTCATCTTTCTGGAATACGAAAGGTTTGAAGGATGGCGAATACGTTATTCAGGCAAAGGCGATGGATCGGGCCGGCAATATTACGACAACGGCTTATCCGGTAACAGTTCTCAATCATACTTGGCCGATTTTCGCCATCTGCGGTGTTTTATTCAGCCTCGGTTTGGCCGCCATGTACGATCCGCGCCGGCAGGCGTTTCAAGAATTAACGATTTCCCTTGCGCGTTATGCCCACATGGATCGGAGCGCGAGGGAATTGGAAAGGTAGATGAATGATTGATTTTTTTGCCAGTCTAACAGTTGCTTTAATTGTGGTCATGACGGTGGTGATTTTCTTGTCCAACCAGCGCCAGGCCGCCATTATGAAGCAAATGCGCGTTGTGCTTGAGGATTGGTATCAGGCCCAAATGCGCGATCGCCGGGAATCGTATCGAAAAGAGATCCATATGCCGGATGTGCTCAAATGGGTTGGCAGCCAAGTCAACCTGAACGTTGTCGAATTGGGCCGCCGTTTCGAAAATCCGCAGGCTTTGGAATTTCTGACCGCTGAAGGCGTGAGGTTGATTGTCAGCCCGCTGCCGAAGAAGCAGCTTCGTTCGGCAGTCGGAAAAATTGAACGAAAACGCGGGAAAGTGGCCAAATTGGTGGAGCCTTTGCTCGGGTCGCATCCCGCTCGGATGCAGGTGGTGGAACGCTCCAACCGGAATGTGCATGAGTGGTATGAAGTGGAAATTGAAGAAGCCGCCCGCAAATTGGAAGTGACCTGGATAGGTGTGAATGCGCTCTACTTCTATATGGTTCCCACCCAGCCGCTTGAACAAAGCACGCCGCTGGTCAGTCTTGACCTGGCAGGGTTGAAAGGGAAGTTCAAGGATTGGTACAGCAACGCGCTTGCCGCTCTTAAACAGCGCTTCGCAAAAGATACCGCCTTGATGCATGGCAATGGCAGTGAAATTAAATTGAAATGAACGGGAAGATGAAAAGAAAGGAGAAGGTATGAACATAGGAATGCATTTGTACGGGATGCTGAAGGATCGCAAAGGCGCGACGATGGCGGAATACGCAGTGATCGCGGCGGTATTGATCCTGGTAGCGATCGTGGCGTTCACGAGTCTGGGTTCGACCATCGTGGCCAAGATCGAAGCATTAGTTGCCGGAATGTAAGGCAGAAGAAAGAAACAAGCGAGAAGATCAAAAGGAGTAATGAGATGAAGACAATTTTGAAACTGTGGAATGATCGCA
>JABLXK010000022.1 GCA_013178095.1 Anaerolineae bacterium
GTGCAAGATGGCAGTAGTGGGTGCCGCCATGCGCAAACTGCTGGTTTTGGCTTATGGCGTTATCAAGACGGATATGCCTTTTGACCCCAATTTTGCTCTTGGGGCTTGACAAGCAAGACGGTATCTACTCACTATGCACAGTTGGGGATAGGATTCGTTCCCGGAGAGTGTCGGGGTGTGTCGGGAGCGAATAGGTCATTCGAATTGTCGATTTAGAAACATTATTTTGCCGTGCCTCTTCCGATTGCAGCTTGAAGCTGCATCGGAAGAGGTATCTCCGCCCGCTGTTCCATACAGCGGGCTCCGAAGATTGCTTCGCCCTGCTGGTGCAGGGCTCGCAAAGACAGTAATTTAGGAATGGCATCCATCTCGGGTTTCGCACCCCGCCTTCTGGTGGTTAAACAAGATTAGTTAGAATAACTTTCACCCCTTGACCTTATGCGGGCTGGTCGCCCGCTATGGTCGAGGGTCTACGCGCACTTCGCGTGAAGTGCGCTTCGATGATATAATACCTATCCTGACTGGTCCCTCCCGAGGCGCGGGCTTTGGGTGAGGAGACTTGCTGAGAATATCTTTATGAAGGAGAAAGCATTGTCATGTCATTAACAAAAGACGAAAAAGGAACCATCATTGGTGAATATCATGTCCACGACACGGACACCGGCTCGCCCGAAGTTCAAATCGCCATGCTCACCAAGCGGATCACGCAGCTCACCGAGCATCTAAAGATCCACAAACACGATGAATCCTCCCGGCGCGGCTTGTTGAAACTGGTCGGCCAACGAAGACGGCTGCTGGCTTATCTGCGAAAGAAAAGCCTGCCCCGCTTCCAGGCCATCACAACCCGCCTGAACCTGAGGACAAAGTAACATCATGGACAACAAGCTGATGGGTTTCCATCAGCTTGTTTAATAATTAGCCAATCCCCCTGGTTGGGAATTGAGAAGCGGCAAAGAAGGCTTCTTTGACATTTCTCAGTCCCTAACCTCAAGGGGGAAGAATAAGAGGAAATATGGAACCACAAGGTAAACAATTTTCAACCGTGGTGGGTGATCAACCCATCACCTTCGAGACCGGCAAACTGGCCGGACAGGCCGGCGGAGCCGTGACCATGCGCGTGGGCGATACGGTCATCTTCGCCTCGGCAGTCATGTCCAACGAGACCCGCGAGGGCACGGACTTCTTCCCGCTGAGCGTGGAATACGAAGAACGGCTGTATGCCGGCGGACGCATCCCGGGTTCGTTCTTCCGACGCGAAGGACGCCCGGACGACGAGGCTGTGCTGACCGCGCGCCTGACCGACCGGCCGCTGCGCCCGCTGTTCGACCAGAACATGCGCAACGAAGTGCAGATCATGACCTTTCCGATCTCAGCCGATTTCGAGAACATGATCGACATCATGGTGGTCAACGCGGCTTCAGCAGCGCTGGTCATCTCAGACATCCCGTGGGCCGGCCCGGTGGGCGCAGTGCGCATCGGCCGCATCAACGGCGAGTTCATCATCAACCCCACCTACAAGCAGATCGCCGAATCGGATTTGGACCTGCGCGTGGCGGGTTCACGCGACGCGATCCTGATGGTCGAATCCGGCTCGAACGAGACCTCCGAAGACGACATGGTGAAAGCCATCACGCTGGCGCACGAAGCCATCCAGCCATTGATCGACGTGCAGGAAAAAATGGCTGCCGAAGTCGGCAAGCCGAAGCGCGCCGTGGAGATTAAAACACCCGACCAGAGCCTGTTCGAGCAGGTTTACGATAGGGTTAAGAGCGATATCACCGCCCTGCTGGACCAGCCGCACCTGAAAGCTGAGCTGGACGCGGGCATCTCCGAAC
Organism: Anaerolineae bacterium; assembly: GCA_013178095.1. Lineage (GTDB taxonomy): Bacteria > Chloroflexota > Anaerolineae > Anaerolineales > Anaerolineaceae > Pelolinea. Next base: position 1,836 of record JABLXK010000022.1, read on the forward strand.
TGGAAGAGAAAACCGTGGTCGAGCTGGCCGGCGAGGACGAAAGCAAGGTACTGCCGGTGAAGGGCGCGTTCGAAGAAGCCTACAAGAAAGTGGTGCGCTCGCGCATCCTCGATAAAGGCGTGCGCCCCGACGGACGCAAGACCGACGAAATCCGCCGTATCTGGTGCGAAGTCGGCAGCAGCCCGCGCGCGCACGGCTCCGGCCTGTTCACGCGCGGCGAGACGCAGGTGATGACCCTGGCGACCTTAGGCACGCCCAAGGAAGCGCAGGAGCTGGACAACCTGGGCCCCAACGACAGCAAACGCTACATGCACCAATATAACTTCCCGCCCTTCTCCACCGGCGAAGTCGGCCGGCCGCGGCGCTCGCGCCGCGAGGTTGGGCACGGGGCGCTGGCGGAACGCGCGCTGGTAGCTGTGCTGCCTTCGGAAAGCGAATTCCCCTATACCATGCGCCTGGTTTCCGAGGTGTTGTCGTCCAACGGCTCCACCTCCATGGCCTCGGTGTGCGGTTCGACACTGGCGCTGATGGACACGGGTGTACCGATCAAGGCGCCCGTGGCCGGCATCGCCATGGGATTGATCAAGGAAAATGACAACTACAAGATCCTGACCGACATCCAGGGGTTGGAAGACCATCTGGGAGATATGGACTTCAAGGTGGCGGGGACCGAAAACGGCATCACCGCGCTGCAGATGGACATCAAGATCAAAGGCATCACGCCGCAGATCATGGGCGAAGCGCTGGCGCAAGCCAAGGTGGCGCGCCTGTTCATCCTGGGCAAGATCAAGGAAGCCATTCCCGCGCCGCGGCCTGAGCTGAAAGAGTTCGTGCCGCGCATCGTGACGATCAAGATCCCGGTCGAGAAGATCGGGGCCGTGATCGGCCCCGGCGGCAAGATGATCCGCTCGCTGCAGGAAGAGACCAACACGCACATCGACATTGCCGAAGACGGCACGGTGTACATTGCCGCGGTGGATCGCAAGGATGAGGCCGAAGCCCGCGACCGCATCATGGCGCTGACCGAAAGCCCGGTAATTGGGCGTATTTACACCGGCAAGGTGGTGCGTATCACCGATTTCGGCGCATTCGTGGAAATCATGCCCGGCCTGGACGGGATGGTGCACATTTCCCAGCTCGACAGCGAGCGCGTGGAAAAGGTGGAAGACGTGGCGACCATGGGCGAGGACCTGACCGTGATGATCACGGACATCGACCCGGCCGGCAAGATCCGCCTATCACGCACGGCGGTGCTGGAAGGCTGGACGCCCGAAGAGGCGCGCGAGCACGACAGCGCCAACCGCAGCAAGCGCTCCGGTTCCGGAGATCGCGGCGGGCGCAGCGGGGGACGCGGCGGGCGTGGTGGTGATCGCGGCGGCCATGGCGGTAATCGCGACAGAAGATAGAGTTGAATGAATACGCTCCCTGGGATTCCAGGGAGCGTTTTTTTAGAAACAGAGGAACAATATCTTTAGGAGTGCAGGTGAGGGTATGACATAGTTTTTTATTCCATTAATTTAACTGCTGATACTCATTCCGATTACAGCTTGACGCTGTATCGGAATGAGTATCTCCGCCCGCTGTCCGTACAGCGGGCTGCGAGATTGCTTCCCCGAGGGGATGCATCGCGATCGCTCACTGCCGTGAGCTCGCAAAGACAGTTTTTAGGATACCTGTCTTCATCAATAAGTATTTTCTTATAGGTGGCAGGTATGGAAACCTGCCCTACATGCTGTCCGTTCAGCAAGCCTGCCAATTTCTAAAAGTGGCAGGAAAGAATACCTGCCCTACTTGGTGGTGAACATAAATGTCAGGCATGAATGCCTGACCTACTATTTAATTATGGTTTTGGGTGGGGAGGAAGGGCATGGCGGGGCCGGGAATAGCGAGGTGCTCGGCCAGAGCAGCGCGCATGGCGGTGCGGTCGTCCCAGGGGTATTCGGTTTCACCGAAACACATGGATTGCTCGTGGCCTTTGCCGCAGGAGATGACGATATCACCCGGTTTGGCTAACGCAACTGCCTTGCGAATGGCGTCGCCGCGATCGGGGACGCGAAAGAAGGTCTGCCCTTCGACTCCGCCGTGTTTGACGGCTTCGTCAGCCATCTCCGCCAGGATTTCGTCCAGGCTTTCGGTGCGGGGATCCTCGGCGGTGAGAATGGTCAGGTCGGCCAGCTCGACAGACGTGGCCGCCATCATGCGGCGCTTTTGGCGGTCGCGCAGGCCGGCCGAGCCGAACACGGCAATCACGCGCCCTGCGCCCTTCATGCGGTTGGCGGTTTCCAGCGCCACCTTGAGGGCATTGGGCGTGTGGGCGAAATCAACGATGGCCAGGAAATCCTGCCCCAGGTCGACGCGCTGCATGCGGCCGGGCACGCCTTCCAGGTCGCGCACGCCCGCCACAATGACCGGCATGGGTAAATCCAAACCGGCCACGGCCGCGCCGACCGCTGCCAGGATGTTGTGCATATTGTAAGCACCCACCAGGCTGGAATCAATCCAGTAAGACCTGCCGCGCCAGTCGAGCACAAAGTGTATGCCATCCGGAGTTACCTGCAGGTCATGCCCGCGCAAGTCGTTATCTTCGCCCATGCCGTAGGTAACCAGGCGGACATTAGCACAGGTTGGGTCCGCCAGGATGGCTTTCAGGGGAAGGTAGGAAATATCGTCGTGGTTGAGGATAGCCACGCGGTATTGGCGGCCGTCCTTGACCGGCGTACAAGCCAGCCCGGTCAGCAGACGAGCTTTAGCGCCCAGATAGCTGGCGTAATCGCCGTGGTAATCGAGGTGTTCGTGGGTGATGTTGGTTATCACACCGATGTCGTAATCGCAGGCGGTGGCGCGGTGCTGCGCCAGGCCGTGGGAGGTAGTTTCGAGCACCACGTGGGTCAGGCCGCTATCCACCATCCTGCGCAAGAGTTTCTGGATGGCAGGCGCCTCGGGGGTGGTGACGTGAAAGCCGGTATCAATCTGCTCGTCGCCGATCACGGCGTTCACGGTGGAGATCATGCCGGCTTTGATACCGGCCGCCAGCAGGATGTTGTAGATCAGGTTGACAGTGGTGGTCTTGCCGTCCGTGCCGGTCACGCCGATGACGGTCAGATGGCGGGCAGGGTTGCCATAAAAAGCAGCCGCCACATGAGCCAGCGATTCACGTGTGTCTTTAACACGAAAATAAGGGACAGCAGTAATTGCCAGATCTTGAGTGCCAATAACAGCGATGGCGCCTTTTTGGATGGCAGGCGGGATGTAAGCATGCCCATCCGCGTTCCCGCCTTCCAACGCCACAAAAACATTTCCCGGCTCGATCTGGCGGGAATCGAACTGAATTCCGGTGATCTCAATCGGAAGAATTTCAACTGCGTTTTGGTGGGGTCCAACCAGCGGAACCAGATCGGTCAGGCGCATGAAATTAATGGCAGACTACTTCTTCACGTCTGTCTTGGCTGCATCCGCGGCTTTTTTGACCGCGCTGCGCATCATACGGGTATTAATAAACAAGACCAGCGGGATGCTGACGATCACGCAGACCAGCATGAAGATGGGTTTGGTATTGTAGGTACGGTCGATCCATAAGCCGACCAGCAGGGCAACCAGTCCAACAAAAAAAGTCAGCGATCCAACTTTCGAATATACAGGAGCCAATTGCCGGTTGATTTCGGCCTGCTGCTGCCTGGAGAGTTTCCTGGGTGAATTGCTCATAAGAGGCAATTATATCATCGGCCTTCGCGCAGCCGCCTATGGAAAAAGACCGCCAGCAAGATCAGCATTACCAATATGGCTATATAACGCACCAACGCGGGCGGGAGACCCAGAATGGAGACCGGCGTAATCTCTACCGGTACCGAGAACAAGGGTAACCGCAGCGCGTTTAACGCTCCAGCCGGCTTATATTTGGCAACAATCCACATCTCCCCCCGGGCAATCCCTGTGCCGCGCAGGCTGACAGCATAAAGGAAGATTTGTGATTCATTTCCAACAAACGGTTCAATCAAGGTCTCTCCGGGTTGGATGGCAAGGTTGCTGACCACCAGGTTGGTTTCCAACGCCAGAGAGCAAGCGTTCATCTCATTGACCGATAAAAACAACAAATCTCGCGGAGCCTGCAATGTCAAAAGCAGGTTGGTTTGTTCCGTATTCCAAATACGCTGCGGCAATTTTACGATGAAATCATAGCGGGAAAGCCGGTTGAGCAACGGGCAGGATTGGGTTGCAGGCTGGTCGAGAAGGCTTTCATCCATACGCAGTTCCCAGGTGGCTTGCGGCTGCGGCCACAACGACCAGACAATGAAAGTCAGCGGTATCACCAACCAATAAAGCCACGATCGCGGGTTTATTTTCTCCGCTTTTATTATCTTATTTTTTCGCATGACGTTATTCTACCCTCAAGACACAGTCTTATTATCGCAAGGGCATCAATAATGATAAACTACATTAACCTATACAATCCTGGAGGAAATCTATGCCCAATCACCCCGCGGAGCCTTTCCGCATCAAGATGGTCGAACCTATCCGCCTGCCCCAGCGCGAAGAACGCGAAGCAGCCATGAAAAAAGCCGGCTACAACCTGTTCTCTCTGCCGGCTGAAGAGGTCTTCATTGATCTGCTCACTGATTCCGGCACCGGCGCGATGAGCCAGCACCAATGGGCGGCCATCATGGAAGGCGACGAATCCTACGCCGGCGCACGTTCGTTTTACCATCTCAAGGAAAGCATTCAAAAGATTTTCGGATTTCCCTACTTTGTTCCCACCCACCAGGGGCGCGCAGCGGAGAACATCCTGGCAGCGCTGCTGGTGAAACCCACCAGCGCGATCCCGTCCAACATGCACTTCGACACCACCGAAGCCAACATCCGCGCGCGTGGAGGGCGGCCAACCAACCTGGTGAACGACAAAGCCTTCGAGGTGGGATTGCGCGCGCCCTTCAAGGGCAATATGGACCTGCAGAAGCTGGAGGAATTCATCCAGGCGACCAAAGTGGAAAATATCCCCTTTGGTTCAATCACCATCACCAACAACGCGGGCGGCGGGCAGCCGGTTTCCTACGAGAACATCAAAGGCGTTTCGGAAATCTATCACAAGTACAACATTCCTTTCTTCATCGATGCCTGCCGTTTCGCGGAAAACTGCTACTTCATCAAACAGCGCGAAGCGGGGTTTGCGGATAAGAGCACCTTACAGATCGCCAACGAAATCTTCGCATTGGCCGACGGCGCCTGGATGAGCTCCAAGAAAGACGCCATCGTCAACATCGGCGGATTCCTGGCCATGCGCGACGAGAAACTCTACCAGGCAGTCTGCAACGAGCTGATTCTGCGCGAAGGCTTTCCGACCTATGGAGGCCTGGCAGGGCGCGACCTTGAAGCGCTGGCGGCAGGCTTGATGGAAGGGTTGGATGAGAATTACCTGGATTACAGACTGAAACAAACGGGATACCTGGGCGAGCGCATCCTGGAAGCGGGCGTGCCGATCATCGAGCCGCCGGGCGGGCACGCCATCTACATCGACGCGGGTTCGATCTTCAAGCACATCCCCCAATCGGAATTTCCCGGACAGGCGCTATCAGCGGCATTGTACCTGGAAGGCGGGATCCGCAGCGTGGAGATCGGGTCGGTGATGTTTGCGCACAAAGACCCGGACAGCGGGCAAATGGTCTATCCGCAATTGGAACTGGTGCGGTTAGCCATCCCGCGGCGGGTGTATACGCAAAGCCACATGGATTACGTTGTCGAAATTCTAAAGAAGATCGCGGACAACCGGCAAGCATACCGCGGCTACCGCATCACGTACGCCCCGGAGCTGCTGCGGCACTTCACAGCCCGTTTCGAGCCTCTGTAACCTCATTCTGCTTGGCTTGCTCCCAAAGAGCGTCCATTTCCTCCAGCGACAGGTCGGTCAGTTTTCTGCCTGCGCTGGAGGCTTTTATTTCTATCTGGCGGAAACGGTTGTAGAAACGCAGGGTCATCTTGCGCAAGGCATCCTCGGCGCTGAAGCCGTACCAGCGCGCCACGTTGACCAGAGCAAAGAACAAGTCTCCGATCTCGGCTTCCTGTTCCGCTTTGGTTTCAGCAGCTTTTAACTCCCCTACTTCCTCAATTACTTTATCGAGCACCGGGGTAATTTCAGGCCAATCGAAGCCGACGCGGGCGGCGCGTTCCTGGTATTTCTGCGCCAGAGAAAGAGCCGGCATGGCGCGGGGGATGGAATCCAGGATGCTGTCTTTTTTCTTGTGATTGTTCTCGCGCTCCTGTGCCTTCAGAACTTCCCAATTGCGAATCACGTCTTTAGAGCCTTCCACGTTCACATCCTTGAACACATGGGGATGGCGGAAGGTGATCTTGGCATGGATACCCTGGATGACGTCATCGATGGAAAATTGACCGGTTTCAGCGGAAATCTGGGAATGCAGGATAATCTGCAGCAACAGGTCGCCCAATTCCTCGCACAAATCCGCCGGAGCACCGCCATCAATAGCATCCAGCACCTCGTAGGTTTCTTCCAATAAGTTAGGTTTGAGGGATTGGTGGGTTTGTTCACGATCCCAGGGACAACCCTCGGGCGCACGCAGGTGGGCGACAAGTTCGCGGAAAGCGATTAATGAAGAATTCATGCAAACGGCCGGAAAATAAATGAATCCCTCTGACTCTCCTTTCAAAAATTCCCGAGTGGCCGCTCCGGCAAAATGATCAATCTTCCAGGAAGAATCTTTCTTTTTCAAGAAAGTCAATTCATCGTTCGGATAAATTTTCTCTAATAAAGCTTCAAGAAGTTCGCAAGATTTCTCCAATTTACTGAAATAATACAAAGCTGATTCATCAGGCGAGTGCAATAGAGAGTGTCTGCCCTCCAGCAAGCTGCCATCCACCAGGCGTATCTGACGAATCTCCGCTTTTAGTTCGAGAGCTTGCAACGCAGACAGAAATTGAGAATAATCCATGATGACCTTCCGGGGCAAATATGCCCAAAAATTATACTACCCACTCAATTCGGATTAAGTGGGTAGTAATTGCGCACGGAATAATTCGGAGCTGCGATTTAACGTTTGGTGTAGGTCGGTGCCTTGCGGGCGCGCTTGAGACCTGGTTTCTTGCGTTCCTTAACGCGGGGATCGCGGGTAAGCAAATGTTCGCGCCGAAGAGCAGAAACGTAATCGGGGTTCAATTTGGTGAATGCACGGGCAAGACCCAACTGAACTGCCGAGGTTTGGCCGGAAACACCGCCACCATTGACAATAACCGTAACGTCATACTGCGCCTGGTTTTCGCCAGTCGCGGCAAAAGGTTGGAGGATGGCCTGAGAATCGCCAAGGCGGGTGAAATAATCTGCCAGCGGTTTCTCATTGACTACAAATTTACCTTCACCTTGCATAATACGCACACGGGCGGTGCTTTCTTTTCTGCGGCCAACGCCTTCATAATATTGTCCCGACATATTCTATAATCTCCTGACTTCCATCTATGAATCTAACTTCTTAGGTTGCTGACCTTTATGCGGATGTTCCGCACCAGCAAACACTCTCAGCCGTTTCATCAATTCGCGGCCATAGCGGTTATGCGGAAGCATACCCTTTACCGCAATCTTGATGATGCGATCCGGGTGATTGGCAAGCTGGTCAGTATAAGTGACTGCTTTTAAACCACCGGGATAATTCGAGTGGCGATAGTAAATTTTTTCTTTCACACGCGTAGGATTGGCTTGAATCCCTTTCGCATTGATCACGATCACCGAATCACCCATTGTCGCGCCTGGGGTGAAATCCGGTTTGTGTTTACCCATCAGGGTCGCAGCGATCCTGGTTGCCAAGCGTCCAAGCGTTTCACCTTCTGCGTCAATCAAGACCCAGTTCGCTTCAGGTTTACCTTTTATCACATATGTCTTTTCCACAATCCGTACTCCGATTTATTTATAAATTATTTCTTCTAAAATTAAACCCTTGGCGGGCGCTATCCCCGCGGGTAATTCCAATTGTCTTTCCAAACTTGCACATATTTCGTTTTGGCTGATACGCCCTTGCCCAGCTCGCACCAGCACGTTTACAATACGACGGACCATATGATACAAGAATGCATCTGCACTGATCCTAAATAATGCCTGGGAGCCATCCCCTGTCAGATCCCAGTTTGCCGTTTGCACATTGCGGAATGATGAGGAACGGGAATTCGGCGGTTTACCATATACCCGAAAATCATGCCTGCCGATGAACAACCTGGCGCACTCATTCATCAACTCTAAATTCGGTTTCGGCCAAACTCGCCAGTAAAACCGTTCCAGCAGCGGATTTTCAACACCTCCGAAATACACCTGATATCGATATCTCCGCATGCACGCGCTATAGCGCGGGTGAAAGTCGGCTTCTGCGTACTGCACCCGTAACACCCGAATATCCACCGGTAAATGTTTGTTCAATGCATTCAACAAATCATCCGTAGAGTGTTTCCACTCAAGCTGAAAAGCGATCACCTGCCCTTCAGCATGGACACCGGTATCTGTTCTTCCGGCAGAGGTAATGGTTCTCTCTGCCCAACCCAATTTTTTTAGGGCGTTTTCAAGATCGCATTGAACCGTGCGTGCGCTTCGCTGGCGCTGAAATCCTTTGAATTCAGTGCCGTCGTATGCTATTGTAACCTGGTAAGGTGCCATTCCAACCGGAATTCCGGCAGGATTACTCTTCGACCAATTCCAAAACAACCATATCCGCCGAATCACCGGCGCGAGGTCCTAGCTTGATCATGCGGGTGTAACCGCCATTGCGATTCTCAAAACGAGGGGCAACATCGTCAAACAATTTCTTGACTGTGCCGGCATCCGCCAATGAAGAAGCTGCCAAGCGGCGAGCATTGACTTTATCCAAATCGCTGCCTTTGGCGCTATTCTTTGCCAACGTGATTAGTTTTTCAGCATCGCCGCGAATCGCTTTGGCTTTCGCAGAGGTGGTCTGGATCCGGTTGTTTTCAAACAATTGTTTGATCAGTGTGCGCCGCAGGGCGATGCGCTGATCTTTATTCCGGTTTAGTTGATATCCTGAAACTTGATGACGCATTGTACCTTACTCCACTTCACTTTCGTCGTTTTCTTCTTTCAAAAAGCCCTTTTCCTGCATCTTCTGGCGCAATTCATCCAGGCTTTTCTCTCCAAAATTCCTGATCGACATCACGGCTTCTTCGCCTTTATCCAACAACTCGATGACATCTCCGACAGTCGTAACGCCGGTGCGTTTCAGAGAGTTGAAAACCCGGACAGATAGATCGAGGTTCTCAATAGGCATATCGGCAGTTTCGCTGCTGATCTGTTTCGAGGTTTCCTCGCGTTCTTCAACGATATCCAGCATTTCTTCTTTCACACCCGCGATCAGGCGGAATTGTTCGATCAAAATCTTGCCAGCCTGGGCAAGGGTTTTCTCAGGCGAAGTCGTACCGTCTGTCCAGATTTCCAATTCAAGACGGTCGTAATTTGTACTCTGCCCGACTCGAGCATTGCCCACATCGAAGTTGACTCGTTTTACCGGGCTGAAAATGGCGTCAACAGGCAATTCACCAATGGGGAGATCGCCAACTCTTTCATCCGATGGCAGATAACCGCGACCGCGTTCGACTGAGAAATCGATTGACAAACGAGTTTTGGGATCATCCACAGTAAACAGATACAGCTCGGGATTCATAATCTCGATTTCCGCAGTGGTTTGGATATCAGCAGCGGTCACTACGCCTTCGCCGCTCACATCCAAATGCATGTGCGACACTTCGCCTTCATGCATATTGATGCGAATCTGTTTGACCTGAAGCATTACCTGCAACACATCTTCGCGAACGCCAGGAATGTCACTGAATTCGTGCAGCGTGTCTGAAATCCGCATCGAAGTAATTGCGGCGCCTTCCAACGAGGAAAGCAACACTCTGCGTAACGAATTACCCAAAGTGACACCATATCCACGTTCCAAGGGGCTGATAATAAACTTCGCGTAATTACGCGCTTCAGCTTCCCGTTCAAGTGTCGGTGTAACCATACTACTTTGAGCCACAGTCACCCTCTCTTCCTGTTATAAACCTCATCTATTAATTACCGGATTACCTTGAATAGTACTCAACGACCAATTGCTCATTGAGATTTCCGTCAATTTCTCCACGATCCGGCATTCTTAATACACGGCCGCTCAATGTTTTCAGGTCACGCTCCAGCCACAATGCACAATTTGTTTTTTCAGCTGTTTCCGCCAAATCTTTAAATAAACCATTTTTCTTGGATTCTTCACGAACCTGGATGGTATCACCAGCTTTCAATACCATGGAAGGTACATCCGTTCTGCGTCCATTCACCAGGAAGTGGCCGTGCGAAACCATCTGCCGGGCTTGCGCGCGATTGGGCGCCAAACCCATGCGATAGATAACATTATCCATGCGGGCTTCCAAGATTTGAAGCATAATCAAACCGGTAATACCACGCGTTCGGATAGCCATTCCAAAATAACGGCGGAATTGTTTTTCCAGAACGCCATAGACGCTGCGGGCTTTTTGTTTCGCGCGCAATTGCCGGCTATAATCGGACATGCGCTTGCCTCTGCCCTGGCTGGCCTGGCCATGTTGACCGGGGCCATAGCTTCTGCGTTCAAATGCGCACTTCTGGGTAAAGCACCGTTCGCCTTTCAGGAAAAGTTTTTCATTCTCTCTGCGGCATAACTTGCAGACTGGTTCAATATATCGTGCCATTTTTAATCTCTCTCCTGAATCCTATACACGGCGCTTCTTGGGTGGCCGGCAGCCATTATGCGGAACTGGGGTGATATCGGTAATCGATCTGATTTTCAAGCCTTTAGACTGAATCGCTCTAATCGCAGATTCACGACCGGGGCCAGGGCCCTTGATGATCACGTCAATCTCGGAGACACCCATCGCCATTGCATTCTTAATTGCTTCTTCCGCTGCCAGGCGGGCCGCAAAGGGAGTGCTCTTGCGGGAACCTTTAAAGCCAACTGAACCAGAACTGGTCCAAGTTATGACATTTCCCTGTTGGTCGGTAACGGTGATAATCGTGTTATTGAATGACGCAAAAATATGAACCTGCGCAGCCGATACGGATCGGCGCACTTTCTTGGTTGTTGCGGCAGTCCTACGGGCTGGTTTTGTACTTTGTGCCATAATTCCTCTATATTTGTCCTAATCTACACTCAAGACTACTTCTTGGTTGCACCACGGCGGCGACCACGACCGGCAACGGTGCGCTTCGGTCCCTTACGGGTGCGCGAATTGGTGCGGGTGCGCTGTCCGTGAACAGGCAAGCTTCTGCGGTGCCGCAGGCCCCGATAGCATCCAATTTCAACCAGCCGCTTGATATTCATCTGAACATCACGACGCAAATCGCCCTCGACCTTGAAAGTCTTGGAGATATAGTCGCGCAAAGCACTGACGTCAGCTTCCGTCAGATCGTTCACACGAATATCAGGATTTACTTTTGTAGCCGCGAGGATTTCCTTGGCGCGAGCCGGGCCGATACCATAAATATATTGCAGCCCTATCTCAATCCGCTTCGAACGCGGTAAGTCAATACCTTCAATTCTTGCCATGTTTCTTATCCCTGTCTCTGTTTATGTTTAGGATTATCACAAATAACGTAAAGGATCCCTTTACGCTTGACAATTTTACATTTAGCGCATCTTTTGCGGATTGATGGTGACACTTTCATTTCTATTTCTCCTATTTCTATAATCCTGCAGCCGCAAATTTTTTATTATAACCAATTATTGCCATCTCGTAAATCTATTCAGCCTCGCAAGCAACCACTTTCAGAACAGCTTGCGTTACTTCATCAATGGGTTTGGCACCGTCGATTTCCACCAACAGGCCTTTTTCTTTATAAAAATCAATCAGCGGAGCGGTTTGCTTGAAATAAACTTCAATGCGTTGTTGAACAGTTTCGCGTTTATCGTCATTCCTTTGGTATAACGGCGAGCCATCCAGGTCGCATACACCTTCATTTTTCGGTGGATTGTATTTACTGTGGTAGACATGACCTTCCGCTTTACATGTCCAACGCCCACTCAAGCGATCAATCAACTCGTTAGAGTCTACATTGATGAATGGAACACAGAATATCTCGCCCTGATGGTCAGCCAGAAACACAGCCAATGCTTCCGCTTGGGCAGGAGTGCGCGGGAATCCGTCGAGCAAAGCGCCATTGGCGCAATCACTTTTCAGCAGCCGATCTTCAACCATGCGGATCGTGATGTCATCCGGAACCAGTTCGCCTCTTTCCATAAACACGCGAGCTTGTTTTCCCAATTCAGTATTTTTTTCCAGGTTCTCCCGGAAAATATTACCGGATGAGATATGCGGGATACCGCACTTTTCCGCAATAATCGCGGCCTGAGTTCCTTTTCCCGCACCGGGCGGCCCTAACAAGACATAAAAGCGTACCATTACACTCAATCAGCCTTTAATCAGTTTCTCATCGTAACCGTGCAGTTTCAACTCGGTCTCAATGATATTGAATGTATCGCGAACAACGCCAACCACGATAATTAAACCGGAGGCGGATACCAGGAATAATGATTTCCCGATATTGGCAGGCAGGATGAAGCTAAACAGGTACGGCATGGTCGCCACGACAGCCAGGAACAACGCACCAACCAAAGTAATCCTGCGTTGGACTTTGTTCAAATAATTCTGGGTGGGGGCTCCGCGTACAACACCCGGGATTTGCGCTCCCTGCCGTTTCAGGTTCTCTCCATAGTTCTGCTGCTCAAATAACACTTCGGTATAAAAGAAGGTCAGTAACAGAACGAAGAAGAAATAAACAACCATATAGGTTACGCTGCTGGTATTGAAAGTATTTTGCATCCAAAGCGCCACACTTGCCAACCATTGTGTTTTTGAATTGATAAAGAACTGCGCTATGATCCCGGGAAGCGACAAAATTGTCTGTGCAAAGATGAGCGGGATCATACCTGCCAGGTTGATCATCAGCGGTAAGTTGGACTTCACGGGCATGGACATGCGGTTACCGATGCGACGGCCGGGGAATAGAACCGGAACATTGCGACGGCCCTGTTGAACAAAAATGATCACAAAGATGGTCATCACCAGGACAATTGCGATCAAAGCCAGGAGGAAGAACACCGATTCACCCGAAATGATGATGCTGTAGATGTTGTTGGGAATGCGCGAAACGATGCCGGAGAAAATGATCAGTGAGAGACCTTGATTGGGAATTCCATATTCCGAAATCAACTCTCCCAACCAAATACCCAACATCGTACCACCAACCATGCTGATCACAGTGGTCAAAGTAGGCAAAACATTTCCGCTGGAAAAGCCAAAGGTGTAATTCAGGATGGAACCGCTGGTTGTCAATTGGCGGAAAAGCTGAATTTGACCCAAGGCGGATAACGTGCCCATGGGAATGGTTAAAAGAATTGTCCATTTTTCCATCAGCCGGCGCCCTTCTTTGGGGTCTTCCTGCATTCGACGTTGCAATGAAGGGATGATCGGAACCAACAGTTGGATAATGATTTGGGCGGTAATATAGGGATAAACACCCATTGCCAAGATAGAGAAATTGGAAAGCGTACCGCCGGAAAGCATATCAAACACACCCAGCAAACTGCTGGCAGCGCTTTGCTGTTGGAAAATGCTCGCGATCACTTCCCGATTAATACCAGGCACCGGGATATTTGCAGCAAGACGATAAAGGACTAACAACGCAAGCGTTATCAGCAGTTTTTTCCGTATATCAATGGAAGTCCACAAATAACGCCAAGCTGATCTTTTCATCCTAGATTCTCCTTATTTCCAGAAACCCTAGCTTTCAATGATCTCGGCTTTTCCACCGGCGGCTTCAATTTTCTTCCTGGCGCCATCGGTGAAGCGATGGGCCCGCACGGTTAACGCTTTTTTCAATTCACCGTTTCCCAGAATGGCAACCGGATTCTGATTTTTATGCAGCATTTTATTATCTGCAAGAAGTTCTGGAGTTACTTCAGTGCCAGCTTTAAATTTTTCAAGGCTTGCCACGTTAACTTCATTGTATTCGATCCGATTAATCGGGCTGAATCCCTCACCACGCAGGAATGGCAACCGGCGATAGAAGGGCAGATTACCACCCTGGTGGTACAAGTGCCCACCAAAGCCTTGGCGGGAGTGTTGACCTTTGGTACCACGACCAGCAGTTTTACCTTGCCCGGCGGCAATACCACGGCTCACACGTTTTCGATCTCTCTTTGCACCCTCATTGGGTTTCAAGTCGTTTAATTTCATTTCTATTCCTGAACATCTTCAACTTTGACTAGGTGATTCACCTTAGAGAGCATACCGCGAACTGTCGGTGAATCTTTCTGTTCAACCGTCTGGCCAATCTTGTGCAGGCCTAATGCACGCACTGTCGCCTTATGGGTTTCTGTATTTCCAATCGGGCTATGGACCAGCGTGATTCTGATCATTTTTTCTTTTTTAGCCATCTTTCCTCCGTTCCCAGAAAGGCGCTAATTCTTTTACGGGTTTTCCGCGCAGTTCAGCAATCTTTTGCGAAGATTGCAACTGTTCCAGCGCTTTGAAGGTTGCTTTAACAACATTCAGCATGTTCGAGCTGCCGAGTGACTTGGTTAGAATATCCCGTACACCGGCAGCTTCAACAACCGCACGCACGCCACCACCGGCGATTACACCGGTACCCATTGAAGCCGGTTTCAACAGCACTTCGGCTCCACCAACCTTGGCAACCACTTCATGAGGAATGGTTGTTCCGGACAAAGAAACTTTGCGCATGTTCTTATGGGCTTGCAGTGTAGCTTTCGCCATCGCTTCGGGAACTGCGCCTGCTTTTCCAACGCCCAGACCAATATTTCCATTATTATCGCCAGCGACGATCGTTACACGGAAATGGAATTTGCGTCCGCCTTTTACTACCTTCGCAACACGCGCGATATCCACTACTCTTTCATCATATTCTTTTTCGACTGCCTGGTAAGCCATTTTTTCCATCATTACCTCTTATATCGCTCTGCAGTTAGAACTTAAGACCTGCTTCTCTCGCAGCGTCTGCAAGAGCTTTTACACGGCCGATGTATTGGTAACCGCCGCGGTCGAAAACGACCTCAGTGATATTCTTTTCTTTAGCGCGCTCCGCAATATTCTTACCGACCGCGATAGCCTGCTCGGTCTTGCTCAGTTTTTGAACCTGGCTTTTCAGCTCATGGTCGATACTGGATGATGAAGCCAAGGTAATACCCTTCTCATCATCGATAATCTGAGCGTAGATATCATTCAAGCTGCGAAATACACAGAGACGCGGTTTATTTGCCACACCAAAGATATTCTTGCGAACCCTTTGATGCCTGTGCAATCTTGCTTCATTTCGAGATACTTTTGCCATAATATAATTCCTGCTTCAGTTTTTCCGACTAAGCGGCTTTCTTTCCCGCTTTTCTGCGGATGACTTCACCCAGATAATGAATACCCTTGCCTTTATACGGTTCGGGCGGGCGGATCTTGCGAATATCGGCAGCAATCTGCCCTAATGATTCTTTATCCATACCTTTGATAATCACCTGGCGGTTCTTTTCAGCAACGTTGAATTCAATACCATTTGGCGGTTCCACTACAACCGGGTGAGAGTAACCGACACTCAGGACCAGATTCTTGCCATCCATATCGGCTTTATAACCGACGCCTTCAACCTCAAGGATTCGTTCGAAACCCGCGCTTACACCCGTAACCATGTTGTTCAAAACCGCACGGGTTGTCCCATGCAAAGCGCGGATCGTTTTTTCTTCTGAATCGCGGGTGATCACAATGCGGTTTTCTTCTTTCTTGATCGTAATCAAAGAAGAAAACTCACGCTGCATGGTTCCCTTCGGACCTTTTACCGTTACTTTGGACCCATTCAATTCCACATCCACACCATTGGGAATTACAATGGGTAGTTTTCCTATTCGAGACACTGTGCTATACCTCCATTCTCTTCAGGGTTCTACCAAATCTTGCAAAGGATTTCACCGCCAACCCCATTCTTGCGGGCATTTTGACCAGTCATTATGCCCTTGGGAGTCGACAGTATTGAAATTCCCATGCCCGATAGCACCCAGGGGATTTCTTTCTTTGGGGTGTAGACACGGCGGCCCGGTCGGCTAACACGCTCAAGTCCGGTAATTACTGAACGTTTCGAACGTCGTTCACCCACATATTTCAATTTTAACCGGACTACCTGTAGAGCGGGTTTGATTCCCGCCGCAACTTCATAGTCCTCGATATAGCCCTCTTCTTTCAAGATTTTTGCGATTTCAATCTTGATCTTCGAGCTAGGCATTGCCACCACGGTTTGGCTGCTCATTACACCATTCCGGATGCGGGTCAGCATATCAGCAATTGGATCATTAACACTCATCTTTTCCTCCGGTCCGGTTTACCAGGATGACTTGGTCACACCAGGAATTTTGCCTTTCAATGCCAGATCCCTAAAACAAATCCGGCAGATACCAAATCGACGCAAATATCCTCGCGGTCTTCCGCAAATCTTGCAGCGATTTCTAACCTGATTGGGATATTTCCTGCGAAGTTCCCGATATTCCATACATGTTTTTGCCATAGTTAGACCTTCCTAAAAGGCATTCCTAAATGCTTTAATAAAGATAACGCCTGCTCATCATTGGGTGCAGAGGTTACGAAAGTCAATTCCATTCCTCTTACCTTATCGATCGAATCAAATTCGATCTCGGGAAAAATCAGTTGTTCTTTCAGTCCAAGCGTATAATTGCCACGACCATCAAACGATTTTTCTGAAACGCCACGGAAATCACGCACGCGGGGCAGCGCGATATTGACCAGACGGTCAAGCAGCGCCCACATCTTTTCACCGCGCAACGTCACCTTGACGCCAATCTGTCTGCCTTCACGTAATTTAAAATTCGCAATGCTTTTCTTGGCTTTGATAATCACTGGTCGCTGGCCGGTAATTTTTACCAAATCACCGCTGGCAGCTTCCAAAGCTTTGGGATTATCCAATGCTTCGCCCATTCCGATATTGACAATAATCTTCTTCAGACCAGGCACTTGCATCACATTGGTCAACCCGAATTCTTTCATCAACGCGGGTGCTACATCTTTTCTATATTTTTCTTTTAATGCATTCATTCAGCAACTCCATTTGCGGATCCAAGGATCAATCCAGCAAGCCTCCGCATTTTTTGCAGACACGAACAACCGTGTCGCCATTTCGCGAAATACCGACACGGGTGGGTTTGTTGCATTTTTTACAAACCACCATTACATTCGAAGCGTCAACAGAACCTTCGTATTTAACAATTCCGGGATTAACCGTTTTTCCTTCAGATTGGACCTGGCGCTGGTGTTTAGTCACCAAATTGATGCCCTGCACCACCACGCGGTTTTCCTTCGACAAGACTTTTATAACTTCGCCGCGCTTGCCTTTGCTTTCTTCTTTTCCTGTGATCACTTCTACCTGATCACCCTTTTTAATACGCATTTTCATTTCGAATATCTCCTACCGTGAATCCTAAAGCACTTCCGGTGCCAAGGATACGATTTTCATATATCCTTTTTCGCGCAATTCACGCGCAACAGGTCCAAAAATGCGAGTTCCTTTAGGGTTCTCACCATCCGTATCCAGAATAACAGCCGCGTTATCATCAAAACGAATGCTGGAGCCATCTTTGCGACGCCATTCTTTGGATGTCCGGACGATTACTGCCTTTACAACTTCACTTTTCTTTACTGTTCCTTGAGGAGCAGCAGATTTTACAGCTGCGACAACGACATCACCAATGTGGCCATATTTACGCCTTGAACCGCCCATCACATGAATAACGAGCAATTCTCGAGCGCCAGTGTTATCGGCTACTTTCAATCGGGTTTCATGCTGTATCATGGTTAAACCTCTTCTTCGCTAACAGGTTTGGTATCGTCCACTTCCTGTTTGGTGAGAATTTTTTCAACCACAAACCGTTTAGTGCGCGAGATGGGCTGGCTTTCAACGATCAACACTTCATCGCCGACGTTACATCCTAACTCATCGTGAGCAACAATCTTCTTTGTACTATGCACAACTTTCTGATACAAGGGGTGCATAAATGTGCGGCTTATCTCGACGATCACGGTTTTCGTCATTTTGTTGCTGATTACGACAGCTTTAATTCTTCGACGAGTGTTCATGCTTCACCTTCCGCTTCGCTTTTCAACTGTTTTTCTTTTAATATTGTTTCAAATTTCGCGATCAGTCGTCGAGACTGTTTCAGCTTGCTGGTGTCAGTCAATTGTCCGCTAATCATCTGAAATCGCAAATTCATGTAATCTTTTTTCGCGTCAAGGAGTTTCGTGCGAATCTCCTCTTTCGACAACAATCTAATTTCAGACACTTTCATGTTTGCCTCCCATGATTTCCTGTTTGGCAATCACTTTTGTGCGGATGGAAAATTTATATGAGGCTTGCTTCAATGCATCCAGTGAAGTTTCCTCATCCAGACCGGCAATTTCAAAGATGATTCTGCCGGGTTTCACAACCGCTGCCCAAAATTCGACATTGCCTTTACCTTTACCCATGCGGGATTCCGCAGCTCTTTTGGTAATAGGTTTATCAGGGAAGATGCGAATCCAAACCTTTCCATGGCGTTTCATAGCGCGGACAATCGAGCGGCGGGCAGCTTCGATTTGGCGGGCTGAAACCCATCCTGGTTCCAGAGCCTGCAATGCATACTCACCAGTCAAGATCTCAGCACCGCGCAATGCCTTACCGGTCATACGGCCGCGCATCTGCTTTCGATATTTAACTCTTTTTGGCATTAACATAGTTAAATCCTCATCATTCGGTTCTACGTTGAGTCAATCGCGGAGATTACTCGCTAACGTACACACCTTCAGTTTTTTCAATCTCTTCTTCTGTACCCGGGAGAATTTCTCCACGATATACCCAAACTTTGACACCGATTTGACCGTAAGTGGTCAGGGCTTCCGCGCGTGCGAAATCGATATCCGCGCGCAGCGTCTGCAGCGGTACGCGTCCTTCACGCAACCAGGTAGTCCGGCACATTTCAGCACCGTTCAAACGTCCACCTACCTGAATCTTTACACCTTCCGCGCCCTGGCGAATGGCCTGTTGAATGGCG
Organism: Anaerolineae bacterium; assembly: GCA_013178095.1. Lineage (GTDB taxonomy): Bacteria > Chloroflexota > Anaerolineae > Anaerolineales > Anaerolineaceae > Pelolinea. The sequence continues at coordinate 20,942 of JABLXK010000022.1, forward strand.
CGCTTCATTGCCCGGCGGTAACTGATACGCCTTTCAATCTGGGAAGCGATGTTTTCTGCAATCAAGAAAGCATCACAATCCGGATTCTTGATTTCTTTAATTTCCAGATCAATTTTCTTTCCAGTCAGGTCTTCCAAATCTTTTCGCAGTACCTTGACCGCTTCGCCTTTGCGCCCAATAAGAATACCGGGTTTAGCGGTATTGACGACGATGCGCACTTTTCCCGGATAGCGCTCAACTTCGATCTGTGAAACACCGGCTCTTTCCGCAGCTTTTTTGATAATCTGGCGGATTTTAATATCCTGATGCAGTTGATCGATGTAATTTTGACCTTCAGCATACCAACGCCCTTCCCAAGTGCGGATCACTCCCAGGCGCATTCCTACCGGATGAACTTTTCGACCCATAATTTCTCCTGCTTGCTTATCCTGAACATTCTAAAATAATTGCTATTATGCTTTCTCGCGAAGCACAACTTTTACATGGCAAGGCCGGCGCAGAATCGGCTTAAATCTTCCACGCGCGCCAAAGCGGCGCCATTTCCGCAAGGGAGCTTCATCAGCGGAAATCTGGTAGATAAAGAGTTTTTCGCGGCTCAAGCCAAAATTATTCTCAGCGTTTGCTATCGCTGAGGTAATCAATTTGCTCACCGGTTTGGCAGCCGCTTTATTCGTGAATCGCAATCGCGACACAGCTTCTTCCGCATTCTTTCCACGCACCAAATCCAAAACCAAACGCATTTTTTGCGGGGAGACGGAACAAAATTTCAATTCAGCTTTTACATCCATTGGTCATTTAACCTTTCGCTGCAGTGGCTTTCTCTGCTACGTGGCCGCGGAAATGCCGCGTGGGAGCGAATTCGCCCAGCTTGTGGCCAACCATATTTTCAGTAACATAAATCGGTACATGACGCCGCCCATCATGGACAGCGATGGTGTGACCAACCATCTGAGGGAAGATTGTGCTCGCGCGACTCCAAGTGCGAACTACTTTCTTCTCATTTTTTTCATTCATCTGTTCAATTTTTTTCAAAAGCTTTGGCTCGATGAAGGGCCCTTTTTTCAGAGAACGTGACATCTTTCAGCTCCTGTTTCTTTACCGTTTAGCAGCCTGTCTGCTGCGTACAATATATTTCTGTGTACGCTTATTCTTGCGCGTTTTGTAACCAAGAGTAGGTTTACCCCAGGGAGATTTTGGACCAGCCATACCCACCGGGGAACGACCTTCCCCACCACCATGCGGATGGTCGCGAGGAGTCATCGCCGTGCCACGCACCGAAGGACGAATGCCCAAATGGCGTTTGTGTCCGGCCTTACCCAATTTAATCTGGCTATGCTCCAAATTACCAACCTGACCGATGCAAGCGGTGCATTTCTGGCGGATCAGGCGAACCTCTCCGGAAGGCATACGAACTTGAGCATATTCGCCTTCCTTGGCCAGCAATTGCGCAGCAGCACCCGCCGAGCGCACCAATTGACCGCCGAAGCCTTCACTCAGTTCGACATTATGCACCAAGGTACCAACCGGGATGGATGAAATTGGAAGGCAGTTCCCTGGTTTAATTTCAGCAGTGGTCCCAGCCAAAACTTCGTCGCCGACCTTCAAACCCTGCGGCGCGATAATATATCTTTTTTCGCCGTCAGCATAAGAAAGCAGGGCCAAACGGGCGCTGCGATTGGGATCATATTCAATCGCGGCAACTTTGGCAGGAACGCCGATCTTATCACGGCGGAAATCCACTATTCTAATTTTCTGGCGGTTTCCTCCGCCTTGGTGACGCACTGTAATACGGCCATACACATTGCGTCCGCCCCGCCTGGTCTTGGAAACCAGCAAGGATTTTTCCGGTTTGCTTTTCGTGATCTCATCAAACAGCGGCCCGGTCATATTCCTTTGTCCGGGTGTCGTGGGTTTGTAAATTTTGACGCTCATTATTTTGCTCCCTCAACTCCCTCAAAAATCGGAATACGATCTTCAGGGCTTAATGTCACAATTGCTTTTTTATAGGCCGATTTGCGGATGGCCAACCTGCGGCTACGACCGCGGCGGCTCATTTTCTGAGCAACATTGACGATGTTTACTTTCAACACGGTCACATCGAATGCTTTCTCGACAGCTTCTTTAACTTCCGTACGAGTCGCCTCCAAAGGTACCTCAAAAGAAAATTGATTCAATTTCGAGGATTGATAGGCAGTCTTTTCCGTAATCAAGGGTTTTTTCAGAACATCAAAGGCAGTTGTCATTTCGCCCTCTCTTTAACACTAAGAAAACTTTCCAGAACATCGATGGAAGACTCTTCCATGATGATGCGGTCATAATTCAATAAGTCACGGATATTGAGATACTTCGCCATAAGAACTTTTACATCAGAAAGATTATCCGCCGATAACAAAACATCCATGCGGCTATCTTTTTCCGGAATTACCAGCAAAGCGGTTTGATTTCCGACGATATTTTTTACAGCCTTGGAAAGCAGGCTGGTTTTGGGTTCATTAATGGCTAGATTTTCCACCACAACAATGGCTGATTCGGATGCCCTGGCAGATAAAGCCGAGCGAACCGCGGCGCGACGCATTTTTAATGGCATCTTCAGGTCATAACTGCGCGGATGGGGCGTGTGAATTCTTCCACCGCCAACCCATTGCGCTGCGTGGGTTGAACCTTGCCGGGCGCGGCCGGTGCCTTTTTGACGCCAGGGTTTTCGCCCGCCGCCAGACACCTCACCCCTGACTTTTGTATCATGGGTTCCCAGATGCGCATTGGCCATTTGTCGAACATATGCCTGATGCATCAAGTCCACATTCACCGGCGCCTCAAAAATTGAAGCCGCCAGCTCTATCTCTTTCACTTTTTTCCCGTTTAAATCGACTACGTCTACTTTCATAATTAGCTCCGAAAACGCGGTAAATTCTCCGCTGATCTAATCCTTTACTGCTTTCTGGCTTCTTTGATTACAACCAGCCCACCGCGTGGACCAGGAACCGAGCCGTTTACGCCGATTAAATTCTTTTCCACGTCAACCAGCACAACCTTGAGGTTTTGAGAAGAAACACGTTCATTACCCATGTGGCCGGCCATTCTCTTGCCTTTGAAAATACGCCCTGGCGTGGTTGTGGAAGAGATGGAACCAGGGCCACGCAAACGATCCGATTGACCATGGGTCACGGGACCGCCGCGAAAACCGTGGCGCTTGACGCCGCCGGCAAAGCCCTTACCCTTGCTCATACCGATTACGTCCACCCGTTTGCCAACTTCGAATTGGCTCACGTCAACTTTGTCGCCTTCTTTAACTTCGGGGGTACTGGTGCGGAATTCACGCAGGATACGCAATGGGGGAAGTTTGGCGCGTTCCAAATGGCCAACTTCGCCGGCAGTAAGTTTTTTCTCTTTGACTTCTTCAAAGCCAATTTGCACGGCCGAATAGCCGTCTTTATTCAACGTTCTAATTTGGGTAACAAAACATGGCCCAGCTTCAATGATCGTTACCGGAACAGCACTGCCGTCCTCACCAAAGACCTGGGTCATGCCAAGTTTTTTTCCAATTAGCCCTTTAAACATAGCTCAATTTTCTCCTGATAGTTTTATTTTTCGAGACTGTCGGCATGGGCAAGCCGCATCATCTCCGGACAGTATAGTCAATTACTTCCAAGCAAAACTAGATATATTGGACCGTTCGCTTGCGAAATAATTCTTATGCTGTCGATCTTCAGTTGTTAAAAACCGAATAATCTTATCACAAAATGAAAATTCGTACAAACCAAAATTAAATCTTGATCTCGATATCGACGCCCGCAGGTAAATTCAAGCGCATCAACATGTCGATAGTTTTCGAATCAGGATCCATTACATCGATCAGGCGATTGTGTGTGCGGATTTCAAAATGCTCATGTGAATCCTTATCGATGAAAGTAGATCTTCTAACAGTGAATTTCTCGACTGCGGTAGGAAGCGGAACGGGGCCGACAACTTTCGCACCGCTGCGCTCTGCCGTTTCAACGATTCTTTTTGCCGACTGATCCAAAACTCGATGATCGTAAGCTTTTAGTCTGATACGTATTTTCTGTTTTGCCATGTCCTATAACCTATTCGATAATTTTTGTGATCACGCCAGCGCCAACGGTGAGGCCGCCTTCGCGGATGGCGAATTGGGAACCCTGTTCCAAAGCGACGGGGATGATCAGTTCCACGGTCATGTTGATGTTATCGCCGG
>JABLXK010000023.1 GCA_013178095.1 Anaerolineae bacterium
TGGGAACGGATCTATAACCAGGTCAGACCGCATCATTCTCTGGACAACCTGACACCCAGGGAGTATATTCTCTCTCACTATCCTAAGTCTGCACCCCAATTGTCTCATATGTATTGAACCCATACAAAATCTTGCGCCCTTACTCTTTATCCGCTATACTGGCTACGGTACGATGAATTTTCCTTTTAGAAGGTGCTGCGTATGCCTGAAAAAGAACAAGCCATTTCCCCCGAAGTGTTCGACCATCTGGTCAAACTGGCTGCCCTCGAACTGGATGAGAAGCAAGCCGAGTATTTGAGGCGTGAACTCAATAATCAGCTCTCCGCCATATGCGAACTGGAAGCCATCCAGCTCGACCCCGACCTGCCGCTGGCCTCACACGGCGTTCCCTACGACAACCACACCAGCCCGGCGCTGCGCGTGGATGAATGGCACGCCTGCCCGGACGTCAAAGATATCACCGCCCAGGCGCCGCAGTTTGAGAACGGTTATCTGATCGTGCCGGACATCCCGCACACCACGCTGGAGTAGCCATGGAACTTTGTGACCTTTCCGCAATCGAAACACGCAAATTGATATTGGAGAAGAAAGTTTCCGCGCAGGAAGTGCTGGAATCCAGCCTGGCGCGCATCGAAGCAGTGGACGGCCGCCCCGGTTCGCTGGAAAGCGGACCGGAAACCGATGAAGACGCTCAACGCGTGCACGCTTTTATCACGCGCACCCATGAACGCGCCCGCGAACTGGCTGCCGCGCTGGACCGCAAGATCGCCGCGGGCGAGAACCCCGGCCCCCTGGCGGGCATTCCCTTCACAGTCAAAGATATTTTCTGCGTGAAAGGCACACCTTCCACGGCTGCCTCGCGCATTCTGGCCAATTTCATTGCGCCCTACACCGCCACCCCGGTGGAGCGTATGCTTTCCGCTGGAGCGGTCATGCTGGGCAAGGTCAACCTGGATGAATTCACCTACGGTTCCTCCAATGAATCCTCCGCTTTCCAGCCCTCCCCGCGCAATCCCTGGAACACGGCGCGCGTGCCGGGCGGCTCCTCCGGCGGAAGCGCCGCCTCGGTGGCGGCTGGCGAAGCGCAGCTCTCGCTGGGCACCGATACGGCCGGCTCCATCCGCCAACCGGCGGCCTTCTGCGGCGTAGTGGGGCTAAAACCCACCTACGGGCGCGTCTCGCGTTATGGCCTGATCGCTTTCGGCTCCTCGCTGGACTGCCCCGGCCCGCTGGCGCGCAGCGCCGCGGACGCCGCCCTCATGCTGAATGCCATCGCGGGGGCGGACGCACACGACGCCACCGCGGCCACGGTGGACGTGCCGGCTTACCTGGCAGCCCTCGAGAAGGACATCAAGGGCAAACGCATCGGCCTTTCACCCGATTATTTCCAGATCACCTTCCCGCAGGCGGACGGCACCTACGCCCAACAGCCTGTTCCGGAGGAAATGCGCGCGGCGGTGCTGCGCGCAGTCGAGATCTACCGCGCTCTGGGCGCGGAGATCATTGAGGACGTACCCATGCCCAACACGCGCTACGGCATCCCTGTGTATTTTGTGATCAGCCGCGTGGAAGCCGCTTCCAACCTGCACCGCTACGATGGCGTCAAATACGGCTACCGCACCCGGCAGGCCACCAACGAACTGCAGGACCTGTACCGCAAATCGCGCGGCGAAGGTTTCGGCTTGCAGCCCAAGCTGCGCATCCTGATGGGCATGTACGTCAGTGCGGCGCAATACAGCGAGCAATATTACAAACGCGCCCTGCGCGTGCGCACGCTCATCCGGCGCGACTTCGAAGAAGCTTTCGACCCGCACGGCAAGTACCGCCTGGATGCCCTGCTGACCCCCACCACGCCCACCAGCGCTTTTCCTATCAAGGACGTGTACGGTGATTCGGTGCTGATGCAGTACGCCGACCAATTGACCGTGCCGGCCAACCATGCCGGCGTGCCGGGCATTTCCTTCCCCGGTGGGCTGGACAAAGATGGCTTGCCAATCGGGCTGCAATTGCTGGGGCCGGATTTTTCCGAAGCCGCCCTGCTGCAATTGACGCATGCTTACGAACAGGCCAGCGCGGATGCGGATTGGCGCACCCGGCGCCCCGCAGTATTGAAAATAGTAGAATAAATAAATGCCTAAAATCAAAATTTCATCGACTTTCAATAAATCATCAGATTTAATTCTCTTTAATGGTGATGTAAGAGATTTGCTTTTAGAAATTCCTGACGAATTTGTAAATTTGGTAGTAACTTCACCACCTTATAACATTGGAAAATCTTATGAGAAAAAAGTAGATTTAGATATTTATTTATCTGAGCAAGAACAGATAATTAAAGAATGTGTTCGTGTGCTAAAAAAAGATGGAAGCATTTGTTGGCAAGTAGGAAATTACGTAAATGGGTCTTCAATTATCCCTTTAGATATTGTCCTTTATCCAATTTTTACAAGCTTGGGTTTGAAACTTAGAAATAGAATTGTTTGGCATTTTGGTCATGGACTTCATGCTTCAAAAAGATTTTCTGGCCGATATGAGGTAATTTTATGGTTTACTAAGACTGATAATTATTACTTCAATCTAGATCCAATTCGGGTACCTCAGAAATATCCGGAAAAGAAATACTTTAAAGGTCCTAAAAGAGGTCAACTTTCGAGTAATCCACTTGGTAAAAACCCTTCTGACATTTGGGAAATACCAAACGTAAAAGCAAATCATATTGAAAAAACAATTCATCCTTGTCAATTTCCTGTAGAACTGATTGAGCGTTTAGTTTTATCTATGACAAGAGATGGAGATTGGGTTTTCGATCCTTTTATGGGTGTAGGATCAACCGCTATTGCAGCATTAATACACAACAGGAAATCAATTGGGGCTGAAATAAAAGAAGAATACATTGAAATAGCAAAACAAAGGATCAATGATGCTGAACTAGGAAGATTGATGATAAGACCGATGGATCGCAATATTTATAATCCAAATGGAAATGAAGAGAATATTCCTCCAAAAAAAGTAACTATTGGCGACTTTTATCAGCCAGCTATTTTGGATAAAGGAAGAAAATACATGGAGGGAAAAGATGAAGGTAATTTATGAATATTCACATTTGGGAGGATCTGAGATTTTACAGGTTCGTTTCGAGGAAATTAATAAAACCGTTTACTCCACAATTTCCAAGATTAAAGCAAGAAAAACTAAGGTAAGTAAAGAAAAGACAATGAAAGGGAAAGCTCTTTACTCTCCGACAGATATGAATTCTCAGTTTGAAAAAGAATTTAATCAAGCTGGTTTTGTTGAATTAAGGGATCATTACGACATAACAATTCCTAAAAGTGATATTAGGATAACGGGGGCTTATAAGCAGATTGACTTCGTTAAGGAAAAAGTACTTGTTGAAGTTCAATTTGGTAAGTATGCATTTATGTTTTATGATATGGCTAAATTTCAATACTTTTTTAATGAAAACAAAGCCGAAGTAGGAATTGAGATTGTTCCTTGCCACTCACTTCAAAAGCAGATGTCATCTGGAGTGTCATATGGCGAACAATTAGTATATGATATTGAAAGATTGAAACGCCATTTTCCCGCAGTTCCTGTAAAGGTAATTCTTATTGATGCGGATTCTGATGAGGAAATTAATTAATATATGACTGCCTACGAAGCCGTGATCGGGCTGGAAACGCACATCCAGCTTAATACCCTCACCAAGATCTTCTGCGCTTGCAAAGCCGATTCCTGGGAAGACGCTCCCAACAGCAACATCTGCCCGGTGTGCACCGGGCTGCCGGGCGTGCTGCCGGTTTTGAACGAACGCGTGGTGGAGAAAGCCGTGCTGCTGGCCGAGGCCATGCATGCCGAGGTGCAGCCGGTTTCCTACTTCGACCGCAAGAATTACTTCTACCCCGACCTGCCCAAGGGCTACCAGATTTCGCAGTTCGACATGCCCATTGCGCTGGGCGGCAGCCTGGAGCTGCCCATCCCGGCCGCGGCCGACCCGCAGGGTAAGGGTTACGTGCGCACGGTGCGCATCCACAAGCTGCACATCGAGGAAGACGCCGGCAAGACCAAGAACGACGGCCGCGAGCGCCAGGTGGATTTCAACCGCTGCGGGGTGCCGCTGGTGGAGATGGTCACCGAGCCCGACCTGCGCACGGCCGACGAAGCCGCGCAGTACCTCATCCGCCTGCGCCAACTGCTGCGCTGGATTGGCATTTCCGAAGCGGATATGGAGAAGGGCAACCTGCGCTGCGACGCGAATGTTTCCATCCGCCCTGCCGGCGCGACCTACTTAAACGAGAAGACCGAGATTAAAAATGTCAACTCCATCGATTCCGTGCGCGAGGCCATCCGTAAGGAGATCGAGCGACAGACGCATGAGGTGGAGGAAGGCCACGCCATCAAAGCCTGGACGCTGGAATGGGATCAGGACGCGGGCGTGCTGCGCAAGATGCGCTCCAAGGAAACCGAAGCCGATTACCGCTACTTCCGCGAACCGGATTTGCTGCCGCTGCACATCAGTGCCGAATGGAAGGCTGCCATCCTGGCGGGCTTCCCCGAGCGCCCGCTGGAGCGGCGCGCGCGCTTCATGCGCGAGTACAGCCTGCCGGAATACGACGCGGACATCCTCACGCTGGAACGCGCCCTCTCGGAATATTTCGAAGCGGCGGTGAAAGCCTACGGCGGCGACCCCAAGAAGGTCTCCAACTGGCTGATGAACGACGTGCTGCGCATGGTCAACGAACAAGGACTGAATCCGGCGGAGATGCGCCTGACCCCGCAGCATTTGGCGGAATTGCTCAAGCTGGTGGACGCGGGCACCATCAACATCACCACCGGCAAAGCCCTGCTGCAGCTGGTGCAGGACAGCGGCAAAGCCCCCGCGCAATTAGTGGAGGAACAAGGCCTGGCGCAGGTGCGCGACGACGCGGCCATCCGCGCGGTCTGCCAAAAGATCATCGCGGACAGCCCCAATGAGGTGGCCGCTTACCGCGGCGGCAAGGAAACCCTGATGGGCTGGTTCGTGGGCCAGGTGATGCGCGAGATGAAGGGCAAAGCGGATGCCAAACTGGCCAAGGACGTTCTGGCGGGGTTGTTGAAATAAGATAATAATCATCACAAAAGTTATTGGGGTTATCATGTACTTAGGATATATTGATGAATCAGGAGATGATGGTTTTCCAAACTATTCTTCTCCGATTTTTGTTTTAAGTGTGGTCTATATTTATTATCAAAAATGGCAAGAATCATATAGAAAGATTTTTGAATTTAGAGAACATCTACACTTGATCTATGGATTACCCAAAAAGCAGGAGATTCATACAAAAGAGTTCATTTTAAACAAAAAGCCATTTGAAAAATTAGGGATAAATGATGTTAATAGAGTAAATATTTTTGAAGAATACTGCACCTTTCTATCTAATTTGGACATCAAAGTAATCAATGTAGCAATTAATAAATTAGCAATAAAAAAAGCAAAATATGATGTACTAGATACATCTTTCAGCTACTTGATTCAAAGAATTGAAAATACTCTTCATCATTTAGATTCCCAATCAAAATTTCTATTAATCACCGATCCTGGCAGAGTAGGTAAAATGAGATCTACTTCGAGAAGGATTCAACGTATTAACTACATTCCAGTAAAAGGTCTCCCAGGTACTTCTTACCGTAAAGAAATCAATCAATTAATTGAAGACCCCTTGCCAAAAGACTCTGATCAATCCTTCTTTATCCAGATTGCTGATTTATTTGCTTTTCTATCTTATCATTACGTTCGTAATAAATATGCAATTTCTCCTTTGCCAAATAGAATGCTTAGAATAATCAACGATCAGAAAATATTTAATTGGTTAAATTTATTAAAGCCAGTGTTAAATTTAAAAGCATCTTCTTCTGATCCGTATGGCATTGTTTGTTATCCAAAATAAAAACACCACCTACGACGCATTCGCGTTTTCAGTGGTTCAATTACATTATAGCACCCTTGTCAAGATGCGATTTTGAAATTTTTGCGATTTTTATTTATACATGAACAGTCATACCCGGTATTTCTAGATGTAATCCTGCTTGTTCTAATCCTATTGAGCTGATTGTGTATAATCTTTTCTGTAAAAGTGATCAAGAACCTTTCAGAATTTGATAATACTCTAACTGGTCTCCATTCTCAAATAAATCCTGCCATACTCCCATTCTTCATTGAATTCCATCAAAATA
>JABLXK010000003.1 GCA_013178095.1 Anaerolineae bacterium
CTGTGAAGGTATAATCATTTCGGTGAGTCATTTCGTCTCCTATTTTGGTGTGATGACTATGTAGGATACTTCTGACTCACCCCTTTTGTTAAGGTTCTCTATTTTACAGAAAATATGTTACACCAACAATATATCCGCGCAACCCTGGTATCTAATTTTGGTAATTTTTATGCTGTTGCTATTGGATCTTTATTTATCGATTTTTTGCCCATGCTGCCCAAACAACTATTGCTGTTAAACCTGCTTTCTGATTTTCCAATGATGGCGATTGCTTTTGATAAGGTCTCTGATAAAGAAATTGCGCATCCGCAACGTTATGATTTTAAATCTCTCTTTATTATTTTTATTAGCCTTGGATTGGTAAGTACAGTCTTTGATTTCATATACTTCGGACTGTTTTATCAAATTTCCCCTGAAGTATTACAAACTAATTGGTACGTCGCCAGTGTTATTACCGAATTATTGCTTTTGATCTCCATACGTTCCATGCTGCCTGTAGAAAAAGCTGGTATGCCTGCCCCACTCATCATCATTCTTTCAGTGGCAGCTTTTATTGCAACACTTGCTATACCAATGATTCCTTGGACTGCTGAAGTCTTCGAATTTATCAGGCCCACCTGGGGTCACCTTGGATTAATTGTTGGTTTAGCCACCTTGTACCTGATCATTTCTGAATTGGTAAAACGACCTCTTGCCGCTTATCTGAAATTGAATGAATGATCAAAAAAACCTGATTCTTAAGAAGATTTTTGATGTCAAATCTTGACCAACCGGTTGGCTTGATCAATGTATTCAATTCATAAAGTGAGTTGGAGACAATGAATGATGGCTATAGAAATTTGTTGTAAATATATATATACGACTAAGCTACTTTCCTTACACACATATATATATTGATAATCTCAACAAGCATAAAGTACACACTGCCAGGATTTCATATTTCGCTCATTTACCTTGATGGTAACCACAAGGATTTTTGAATACAACAGCACAACGCGATTTAATCAATCTTTGAATATCCGCTAATACCCTTGCATGCAATTGCTGCGCAATCCCGAGATACAGCAATTATTGGCATACGCGCCGGGATCGGCGTTCTTGAGGAAACAGCGCGCATTGGACACCTGATATCCGGGTCTCACAAAGGAGAATGAAACGCAATTCGGATCGTTCAGGCATGCCTGCATGCAGATAACCGGGTCGGGGTTATCCATATCGAAATACTGGTAATCCGATCCATAGCGGTCCACGTTATCTTCCAGGCAGCTGTTCGCAGCGCCTGACCCTCCCTCGGTGGATCCGCTGGCGCGCGCCATTTCCCCCAACAGCTCTTCGTTTACGACCACGGTGTAACCCCCGTCCATGTCGCCCAGCGATTCGTAAATGCCATTGGTACCGACGCAGATCTCGGTTTGATATCCTGCCTGCAAATCCTGCCAGTAGCCGTCGGGTTCCTCGTCGATGAAATCGCCGTTGGCGGAATAGAGCTTGACGTCGAATTCGCCCTCCGCGCTGCCGATGTTGGCGAAAGTGACGCAGGCTTCGAATTCGTCATCCCCCAGCCAGTCGCCTATCTCTCTGGCGTTGACGCTGATGATCTGCGCCTTGGGCCCCACAAAATTCAGGTCGCCGGTGCAGGTATCCTCAGTGCCGCCGCCATAGAGATTCAGGTTCACCGAATAACTGCGGCCGACGTCGCGGATGTCCCACAACGGATCCCAGTTGGTGGTCAGCAAAAAGAGCGCCGTTCCGCCCGCGCGCACATCGGTCCAGTAGGTGTCGGGTTCCTCGTCCACCTCCGATCCACCCTCGGAATAGAGCTTGACCTCATATTCACCGGAGGCCCCGCCCTCGTTCCGCATGAAAACGTAAACCACCAGTTCGTCATTATCGATGACGCTGGCTTTGCAGCTCAGGATATTGCCTTTGGGCGGCGTTCCCTGAGCCGCGTAATATGGGTTTTGTCCCAGGTCGCTGACGGCTTCATAATAACCATACGCAAAGACTTCGCAGGCCGGGTCCAAAATTCCCGAGATGGTGGAACTGCATGATTTCAACAAATTATTCAGGAATTCAGTATCGCAATCTCCCTGGCTTTTTCCGGCCGTGCAATAACAGATATCATGCGTATTGCAGGCGTCTTTGAACGTATCCGCTATTGGTACGGTTTCACCGGTGAGGTAATGCAGGACCCACGAGGTCGACCAGACCAGAAAAGGCGCATCCGGAACGTTGAATCCGTCCGCTGAGCCGCATCCGTTGGACTCGCAGGGCGGCGCGCTCCTGGTCAGGTAAATGGGATTCTCATCCCGGTAGGCGAGGATCAATTGCCCGTTGTAGAAGATGTTGAAAAAAGGATAAACCTCAGTGGCGTCAGCGGGGAACTGGTCAAAAGGCACGAAAATCGTGTAGCCTGAAAAAGCGCTGGCATCATATAAAACCAATTCCTCAGTTTGGTAAGTCAAATGCCCATTCGGATCGCGGTAGTTCTGCCCGACCCCGGAATGGAGAATGCCATTTCCATAAGCATCCTGGAACCAAAGTCCGATCTGGATGGTTTGATTGGCAAGGTTATAAACGCTTAAATCAAAAGTGACCGTCAAGCCGCCTGCGCCGTTGGAAGCGGATACATTGCTGATTTCGGCAGAGGGGGATGCTTGCGCCCTAACGGGGCAGGAGATAGCGATGATGAGAAGAAACGAAATGCCTAAAGCAAACAGTCGAGGAAGCGGCGATGATTGAGGATAACTGATGGTGTTCATATGATCCCTCCGAATTCATATTGACCATACAAGCGAAATCATCGAATTAATTAATATTATACGTTATATGTAAAACAATAAGCAATAATGAAATCGGGGGGCGGTAAAGCGGTTTTATAACCAGTATGCCGATGATTGTTGGTATAAATTGCACGTATTTTTATGAATTGGTGATGGAAAGCGATTGTACTTACGCAATTCTGGAAACGAAATTATTTTCTGAACCTCATAGTAACGCGGTAAATTATCAATACAATCAACCCGACCCAGATCAGGATGATTACCGCCGCTGCGATCCGGTTGACCGGTTTTTCGCCGCCCATCTCCATGCGCGCCTGTTCCCGACAGTCTTCCATCACGTCGCCCGGGATCATTTTCATTACAAGTGCGACCCCCAGAGGGATCAAAACCAGGTCATCCAAATAACCCAGGATGGGAATGAAATCCGGTATCAGATCGATGGGGCTGAAGGCATAGGCTACCACGACGCCAGTCAACGCTTTGGCGTACCAGGGGGTACGCGGATGACGGCAAGCCAGATATAAAGCCAACGTTTCGGCTTTAAGATTCTTCGCTTTTTGCTTCCAGATGTCAACGATCGATTGTTTTTTCATTTATGTTGTTTTATTTGCGGGCAGTAATAATCATAAACCACCTTTTGCATAATGACGCGGGATTGAAAACAATCAGGTTCTCAATTGTAAGTGATTAACAATTTTTTTATTCACCGGATAACCGAATTAAGTGGGTTAGCCCATATCGCTATGGGCTAACCTGAAGAAAAGAGTTTGGGGGAAAATTTCAGATCCAGCCGCGTAGTTGCATGGCTTTAATCACGCGGGAGATCGCCACCATGTAAGCTCCATCGCGCAAATCCACTTTCTCATTCAAAGATACTTCCAAAACGGTACGGAAAGCTTCTGTAAGAATCTGGTCTTCTTTTTGTAAGACCTCGTCTTTGGTCCAGTAGTAATTCATGTCGTTTTGGACGGATTCCAGATATGAAACGGTCACGCCGCCGCTGTTGCACAGGAAATCGGGAATCAGGAAAATTCCTCTGGCTTTGATGATCTCGTCTGCCTCGGTGGTGGTGGGGCCGTTGGCTCCTTCCGCGATGATCTTCACCCGGCTGCTGATGGTTTTCGCATTAACCGCATCGATCTGCCCCTCCATGGCAGCCGGGATCAATACGTCTGCGTCTTTGCTGAGCCAGGCGCCGCCGTCTTCGAAGACGTACCCGGCCGATTGGGCTTTTTGCTTGTTGACTGAACCGTACTGGTCGGTTATCGAAAGCAGGAACGCAGGATCGAAATCCCGCTCCTTGCTGATGGTATAAGCGCGTTTGTCATTGTAATCCCAGTAGGATACGCACAAGACTTCGCCGCCCAGGATTTGTTTGTACGCCACGGCGGCATATTGCGCCACGTTCCCGAATCCCTGGATGGCCGCGCGCGTTTTGCTGCCGTCGATGCCGAGATGGCGCATGGCCTCGCGCGTGGTGTAGACCACGCCGTAACCGGTCGCTTCAGTGCGGCCGAGCGAGCCGCCGCCGCCCACCGGTTTACCAGTGATCACGCCGGGCGTGTATTCCCCGTTCAGTAAAGAAAATTCATCCATCATCCAGGCCATCATTTGCGCATTGGTACCCACGTCCGGCGCGGGCACGTCCTGGCGCGGGCCGATATTTTTACGCATCTGCTGCACCCAGCCGCGCACAAGGCGCTCTTTCTCCCCGTTGGAAAGCGCCGCCGGGTCGACAACCACGCCGCCCTTCGCCCCGCCCAGGGGTATATCGGCAACCGCGCATTTCCAGGTCATCCAGGTGGCCAGCGCGCGGATGCCGTCGACTGTTTCGGATGGGTGGAAGCGCACGCCGCCTTTGTATGGTCCGCGCGCGTTATTGTGTTGGATGCGAAATCCCTGGAACAACCTGACCGAACCATTATCCATGCGGACTGGAATGCGGAAATGGAATTCCTTTTGCGGCCAACGCAAATATTCTCGAACGGATTCATCCAGTTGCAGCATATCGGCCACGCGGTCGAATTGCTGCTGCGCCATTTGGAATGGATTAAATATTGCTGCCATGCTCTACCTCTAATTTAGATTTATCGGATAACCGGGCTAGATGAGGAAATTGAGGGATCGCAGCAAACAGCAACGTGCTTTATTTTATATTCTTCAATTCCGTCATCACATACCTACGCCATTATAGAATGAGCGCAAATCAATTGATTGTATGATTTGTGAATATTGTAAAAGTGACAGAATTGAACTAATCAGCGGAACAATGGGGGTAAATTAGATCGCTTTTTCCAGTTTTGGCACCCATTGCCACAGGATTTGGATGATATCGCGGGGGCTCGCGGATTCGCGGATGGCTTGCAGAAAATCCGGGTAGCGGATAAGTTCATTGAGCTGGAACAGAGCAGTCAGGTGGGAATAATCGTCAATTGCCCCCAGGACGAATACAATGTCAATATCTGGGCTGATGGAATCATCCAAACGATACGGTTTGGCAAGTTTCAGGAAACTCATGCAAAGTTGATTGACGCCGTCGGTGGGCTTGGCGTGCAGCAAAAGCACGCCGGCGCCCAGATTCATGTAGAATCCGTGTTTGCCAATCAGGTCAATCATGGCGTCCACAAAGCGCGGTTGGACGGTTTTGCTGGCGAGCAGCGGCTCGCTGGCGGCTTTCAGCAATTCATTCCAATGGTTGACTGATTCGAGGAAGACCACGTGGGGAAGTTTGATCAGATCAAGCAGCGTGTTCTCCTGGTTCAAAATCGTAAAACCTTTGGATTGGCGCGATTGATTCTTTTCATTGATCCAGCGTTGAATTTTGTTGATATCCTCCAGCTCGAGGAATGGGCTGACTTCGATGACTGGCAGTGGCGCATCGATAATGGGGATCGTACTGATGATAATCTCGCCGTCGATATCCAACGCGGTCAAGCCGTGGAAATTGTTGACCACTTGCGTGATGCGCAGGTGGGGAAATTCCACCTGCAGGCGGGATTTTAGGAGAGAGCTTTTCGACCTGACGCCATCGTTGGCGATAATGGCTTTCAGGCTGGTATCCTCTTTCGCATACAGTCGTTCCAGTGCGGACAGAAAATACATTGAAATATACCCAATCTCCTCCGCGGGGATGGACTCATGGATCTGCTTTTCCAGAAAATCGATATGATTTTCAACCACAGAATAGATCAACCGGTATTTCTTGCGGATGGTGTTCAGATAGGGGTTCCGGATGGGAATATGATGCTTGAGGCGGAAGATGGCGTAATCCAGGTGGTTGGCCAGTTCATTGATCAGCAATTCGTCAATTTTAATGATCGGGTGCAGGCGCATGGAGCATACATTGACCAATTCCTGCGCCAGGCGTTCGCTGTCTTGCGAAGAAACGTAATGGAGCGTGTCGCTCAGATTTCTGGCATTATCCGGCGGTTCGAGTTTGCAGCTCTTGATTAACGAAGTGATGATTTCTTTTTCTTTATCACTCAATTCACAATTGTATTTATTGGTGATTTTATAAGCGATCGCCTGGGTGATGGTGTTCTCATCGTAGTTGCTGAGCTCCTGATCCGGGTCGCCTGTGATTAACTTGCCTGACAAAATGGCTTGAATGGCAACCGCAAGGTAAACCATGATCTCCGTCTGCGATACATTGGACATCGGAAACCCCAAATTCTCTTCGATACTTTGGACCAGGTTCCGGGTGAATGAGAGATCAAGTTGACGCAGAAAACGATTGAAGCATCCGGAAATAAAATCGTTGTTGTATTCGGATTGCCCGGAGGGAAAACTGTCGTAAAGCGCCAGCCAATCTTTATTGCCAAGTTCTTCTTTGATCAACCTGACCAATGCAAAACGGCGCAGCTCTTCATCGCAATTGATCCATAATCCTTTTGAAGTGCGGCGGATCAACGTGATGCGATATCGGTCCAGCCAGGATTCAATTTCGTTGGTGTCTTTAAAAATGATCGAGCGCGAGAACGATTCGATCTCGGAGATCCTTTCCGTTGTAATCGGTTCATCGGAATTGAGCAAGTAAAGGATAATGATGCGGATGCGCTGTTCCCGCGTCAAGACGATATTACTATCATCCAGGCGATTGGCATAGTTCAACACCTCGGCGCGTTTTTCCTGAGAGGCGACCAACTCCACACCGTAACCGCGGCGGTCGATCAATTTGATGTCGTGGTAACCCAACCAGGAAGCGGCGATGTCGATGTTGTATCTGACAACTCGCGCGCTTAGGTTTGCGCGCTTGGCCAATTCACCCAGCGTGATTTTTCCCTGGGTATTCAGCAGGATGCGGATGATATTCCGCTGACGGCTGTTGATATCCGGAAGATGAGGCGCCATCCACTCATTTTAGCATGATTACTACAAAATTGTCACAACTATCATAAAAAAATCTGATAGATAATTAGCAGCCTCCGGATTTGTATAATGTTTTCATTCTTCGGAATCCCGAGTGACAATGGTTTGATTTGCGAAGGAATGAAATTATTGATAACGAGAGACAAACACAAACATGGAAGCAGCCATTCTTGAAAACGTAAATATTGTTAAGCTGAATCGGACCACGCGTGACGAGGTCTTAAAAGATTTATCGGAAATCGCCATAACCGCCGGTTTTGCCAAACAAGGCTACGACCAGGCGATCATTGAACGGGAAAATCAATACCCAACCGGTTTGCATATTCCCGAAGTGGAAGTTGCCATTCCTCATGCTGATGTTGAATGGGCAATCAAACCGTCCCTGACCATCGCTATTCTGGATCATCCGGTCACTTTCGGTTCGATGGATGGAAGCGGGGGGGATGTGATGGCAAAGCTAGTGTTCATGCTGACCATTGAAGAACCCAGGGACCACATCGATTTTCTGAGAGCTTTTTCCGGGGTGATCGGGCAGCCGGATATTCTGAAGGATTTCGTCAATTCCGCGGATCCGGGACCGATGTTTGAAAAAATTCGAAATAATTTACCTGTTCGCCAGGTAATCCATAAATAATCTAAAAGAAAAGGAGTAAAGAAAAGAGTATGGGAAGGCCTGCAGTGATTTTAGTAATGTGTGGTTCATCGGTGGCAACATCCAATCTGGCAGCAGTCAAGCTGGAGGATGAAGCTGACCGAAGGAAGGTGCGGATTGTCACGAAAAAAGGCAAAGTAGCCGATTTCAACATGCTGGTGGATTTACACAAACCCGACCTGGTAGTGGCGACATCACAAACCCACGCGCGCGACAATATCAAAGTTTTCAGCGGCGTTCCCCTGGTCACCACTTTGGGCCAGGACAAGTTGTTCGATGAAATCTTTGCCTACATTAAAGAGTTGGGTTTGGGATAACCCTGAAATTTTCGTGAACGCGCAATAGAGTTGCAATAAAAAAAACAGGAGGTCAAAAGGGAAAGAATTATTAGAAATAACGGCTCGGTAGTAATTCTGTATTAAAAAATAGTCATAGAAAAAGGAGTACGAAATGAATTCTGAATTGCTAAAAACAATCCTGGATCCAGTGATCGGCGCAGGTCCACTGTTCATGATCTTTATTGTATTCAGTGTGATCGGCCTGGTGCTGCGCCTGAAATTCCTGAAAGCGATCCGCAATGGTTTAATGATCGCGGTGGGTTTCGGCGGCGTGTATATTGTGGTTGATTATTTCCTCGGCCACGTTGCGCCTGCCGCGCAGGCATTGGCGGAAAAATTCGGCGGCGTCTTCTCTTACACCGACGTCGGTTGGGCAGCCAATGCGGCTTTCGCATGGGGTTCACCCTGGGCATACCTGATTGTGATCATTATGATCGGCGTCAACCTGGTGATGATCGCAACCAAGATGACCGATACCCTGAATCTGAATATTTGGGACTTCTGGGAACCGATTTTCGCGGATTTGATCTTCTACGCGATCACAGGCAACATTGTGCTGACTCTAATCTTCGCGGCTGCCATCGCCTGGTTCATCCTCGTCCTGACCGATTTCAATGCGCAGCGCGGTTACTGCAAGGATATCGGCTTTGAAGGCCTGGCGTTCTATCAGGGCGGCAACGTGATCTGGGCGCCTATTGCTCACTATATTGCCAAGGTTTTGGACAAGGTCGGTTTGAAGGAAGCCAAGTTCACCCCTGATTACATTCAAGAGAAATTCGGCGTCATCGGCGAGCCGGCTATCCTGGGCGGCATCATTGGCTTGCTCATGGGCATTGGCGCGGGCTTCTTCTGGGTTGACATCGTCATGCTGATGATCGCCCTTGCCACTTCCCTGGTCCTGATCCCCATGATGTCCGGTATTGTGATGCAGGCGTTGGTGCCGGTATCTGAAGCGGCGGCAACCTTCATGAAGAAATCCGCCGGCGGACGGCAGCTCTTCATCGGCGTTGATCCCGCCATCGCGGTCGGCAACACCACCGTACTGGCTACCACTGTATTGATGATCCCGATCATGCTGGTGCTGGCGTTCATCATCCCGGGCGTGGGCATGGTTCCGTTGGCTGATTTGCCCTCGCTGCTGTTCATCTGGGTGTTTCTGGTTGCCCCCAACCACTTCGACATCGTGCGCACGCTCATCACCGCCACGATCGTCGGCGCGCTGGGCACCATCCTGGGCATTTGGGTGGCACCCTGGTCCACGCTGGTTGCCAAGGCATCCGGTTTGGAATTTGCCCCCGGCACCGGTTCATCCTCCATGATGAATATCTTCTCGCCAGAACTGTTCTTTGCCGGAATGTTGGGAGAGAACTACGCGAAGCTCGGTTATTTCGGAGTGATCGCAGTTTTGGTTGTCGGCATTGCAGTGACGATTGTTTTCCGGCTCCGCTATCTTAAGAAAAATAAATCAGCGGCAAACGCGTAAAAAAAATTCTTGGTAGTTTATTAATATTGAGGTGAGAGATGAATCTAAGTGATAAGGTCAGTCAGGCCGTTCAAAACAGCAAACTCTACAATCTAAACCATTTTCACGAAGCCTGGGAAAATCCTGACATTCGCCGACTCATGGGGAATGAGCTTCTTTATCCCCCATCTCCTCACGTAATCGAAGCAGTCAAAGCGATGATTCCGTATATAAATTATTATCCGGAAGATGCGCCCACCAATAAGAAATTGTTGAATGCACTCGCAGGTTATGTGGGCATTGATGGCGGAAGTGATTGGATCACGCTGGGCAATGGCTCCATGGAGATTATCGATATGGTGCCCCACGCGTTTATCAATCCCGGTGATGAGATACTATTACCCGCACCGGATTATTCACCCTACTCCCGGCGCCCGATCATTTTCGGCGGAAAAATTGTGGATGTGATCCCGGATAGCAACTACGTCTACTCTTTGGAGGATTTCACCTCAAAGATCACGGCGAACACCAAAATGGTGATCATGTCCCGGCCAAACGCCCCGGTGGGAAATCTGATCGACAGGAAAATCGTCGAGAAATTGTGCGAAGCGCAATTGATTGTGGTCGTGGATGAAGCGTATGCGGAGTTTTCGGAACAGAATTTGTGTGATTTGATCCCCAGGTATGAAAACTTTATCATCAGCCGCACGTTCTCCAAAGCCATGGGCTTGGGCGGCATCCGGCTGGGCTACCTGATTGCCCACCCGGAAGTGATCGGTTACATCGACCGCATTCGGGTACCGGAAAACACCAGCGTTTTAACCCAAACGGCCGCTTTGGCTGCTCTCGAAGATATCGCGTACATCAAAACCAATGTAAAGCGCGTGATCGCGACACGCGAATGGTTCCAGGAGGAAATCGCGAAGATTCCGGAAATCAAGGTTTACCCGTCTCAGGGTAATTCAGTCCTGATGAACGTGGACGGGACCGGTAAAACCGCGGAGGAGTTTGTTACCCATATCCGCAATAACGGATACCTGGTTCGCAATCTCTCCGGCGGCAGGAATCTGGCCGGAAAAGGTTTCTTCCGCGTGACTGTCGGCACTGACCAAGACATGCAGGCAGTAGCAAAATTGATCAAAGAATTAGTATAGAAGATAAAGAGGGAGAGATCTGCAAAGGTTTCTCCCTAAAAGGAATTATCCCTATTATTGGATTTTTACAGGAAATTAAAAATGATTGAGAAAAACAAGCGAATTATTATCGGCGCGGATCATTTGGGAATGAATTTGAAGAATGAACTCCGTGATTATCTCAAGGAAAAAGGCTACGAAGTGATCGACATCGGTGTGAATTCCGAAGACCCGGTCAATTACCCCGACATCGCGGTAGCCCTGGCGGAGCAGATCAGCCAGGGGAAATACGACCGCGGCATCCTGGTATGCGGCACCGGCATCGGCATGGCTATCACGGCCAACAAAATTCCCGGTGTGCGCGCTGCCGTCATTCATGACCCCTATTCAGCTGAAAGAGCACGCGCCAGCAACGACGCCCAGGTGGCGGCCTTCGGCAGCCTGGTGATTGGGCCGTCCACTGCCAAGAAGAACCTGGATATCTGGCTCGAAAGTGAATTCGCCGGGGGGCGTTCGCAAGCCAAAGTAGACCTGATCAATGCGTTAGATCAAAAACGAAAATAAAGTTATAGGATTTTGCAATGAACCCCGAAGACGTCAAAGCATTCCATGCCAAAAGAGAGACATTAGACAGTGAAAAATATCTTGTCCTCAAGTATTATCTTGAAACCCTGGTTGAACCTCGCGAGGGGTCGGCGCATTTGTGCCAGGAAATGTCCACCGCGCAATGGCACCGCGTAGGAGTGGATGAGGATTACCGCCCTGAATTCGCCGCCAAGGTGGTGGATATCGAGCTCCTCAGCGACCACGCGCAGCCCAGCAGCAAGTACCTGGCGGACCTGATGGGCAAGAAGTACGACAAGGTGTATGCGTTCAACGCAACCATCTATTATCCTTACGGCAATTTCGGAAAGAAAATCCCCAACCTGCTGACAGCCGTGTGCGGTGAGGGCGTGTTCCACGCGCCGGACGTTTGCGCGGTGCGTTTGCTGGACATCGAGTTTCCCGATTCCTTCCTGGCCGACTTTCAGGGGCCGCAATTCGGCGTGCAGGGGCTGCGCGACATGTTGGGCGTATATGACCGGCCGCTGCTGTTCGGTGTGATCAAACCCAACGTGGGGCTCTCTCCGGAACCTTTCTCGGAAATCGGTTTCCAGGCCTGGCTGGGCGGTTTGGACGTCGCCAAAGACGATGAACAACTGGGCGACGTGTCATGGTCGAGCGTGGACGAGCGTTCCCGCAGGCTGGGTAAGTTAAGGAAGGAAGCCGAGAAGATCACCGGCGAAAAGAAAATCTATCTGAATAACATCACGGATGAGGTGGATAATCTCCTCCGTTTACACGACGTTGCCGTAGCCAACGGCGCCAATGCCGTGATGATCAACGGCATGACCACCGGGTTCAGCGCCGTCCGCATGCTGCGCAAACATGCTAAAGTACCTCTGGTATCGCACTTTGATTTCATGGGCCCCTACATTCAACTGCCCTGGTTTGGCGTCAAGGATAAGGTATTCACCAAGCTGCAGCGCATGGTTGGCTATGACGTGCTGATCTATCCCGGAGTGGATTCGCGCCTGAAAGCCTCTCACGAAGATGTGATGGATAACGCCAAAGCCTGCCTGGATAAGCTGGGTAATCTCAAGCCCATGCTCCCGGTTCCTGCCGGCAGCCAGTGGGCGGGGTCGCTGGAAGAACTGTACAAGCTGCTCGGCACGATCGATTTCGGCATCGTGCCCGGCCGGGCGGTCTTCGGCCATCCCATGGGACCCAAAGGCGGCGCGGCCAGTCTGAGGCAGGGTTGGGACGCAGTCAAGCAGGGTGTGTCGATTGAGGAGTACGCCAGGGATCATCAGGAATTGAAACTGGCCATCGAAATGCAGTCCTGAAGATCATTCGGTGCGTTTTACTTATAAAAACAAGAATTACATAGAATTAACAATTGTGATTGGAGGATTTTTAAGTGAGGCTGATCCAAAACGAAATTCAAGCACCTAAAAAACTGGTTTCTCCCGAAGATCGCAGGACGCCCGCATTCAAGTTATTAACTTCGGGCGTAATTGTGATGATCGCCGGCGCCTCGGTGTTTTTCGGTGCTTTTATCTTCAGGAATACGATCGATAAATTCACAGCATACTCTTTTCGAACGGTCCAAACCTACGGACTGGCGGTTGCTTTCCTGGGAATCCTCCTCTATATCTTTGGGGCAAGCAAACTCAAGATATCGGTGCGAAACACCACCTACTATAAAGTAAAGACCATCGTGAAGGATGAGTTGTACGACCCCAAACGAAGCGGCGATTATACCCGCACAATCCAAATGCGCCTGGGCGATCTCTCGGATGAATGGAGCCTGATGACGCAAATCAAGCCTGAGGGGTCGGCGACTTTGATCCCCCAGGTGATCAACGGCCCGCACGGCGTTTTCGCGCTCTGGCCGTTGGGAGAACATCCGGAACGCAAGGCATTCAAAGATCCCGCGCCTGAATTCAAGAGAGCAGCCGGGTTGCTGGAAGAAAACTTGAAAGTCGATGTGACCCCGTTGATGGTCTTTTCGACGCCAAAGGTGATGGGTATTTATAAAAAGCGATTCAACCTGATCATGGATACGGTCACGTTAATCGACCTGGAGGATTTCCTCCAGAAAAAGAGGAAAGTCTTCGGTAAAGATCAGATCGCCGGCGTCGAAGAGAAGTTATTCAACCTGATCAAAGGCACCCCGCCGGGAGAATCCTTCTGGGGAAAATAGGCTTATCTCTTTTGCGTTGGACTATCTAATATTCAGGGATGATCTTTCCCTCGATCACTTCATGCTGAATCCTGAGCACTTCCTCAATGTTCACCATCTCGTTGATCAGCGTATCCAGGACCGAATTTTCCGAGCGGATCACCAGCGCAGCTTGAGTATCCTTTTCCAGTGATTTTTGCCGCGTGCCGGGAGATAATTCCCGGTTGTGAAACTCTCTGCCGATCTCTTTCTCCATGTCGTCCCTGGTCCAGATAGCGGCGTCCACTTCTTTCTGCCTGAGGGATAGGGCGATATTCATAAAATTTACTTTTTTGAATACCGTCCCGGGGTTCCCGTTGAATTCGAATTTGGTTAATTCCGACTGGTCGTAGGAATCGGGGTCGATGGCTACTGTCAGCCCCTGCTTTGGGTCCAGCGCGGGAGAGTTGAGGAAAATCTGATGTTCGGAAACGAAACTGCCCGGCGGTAGGGTGAGGGAGATTTTCTCATCCTGTTTGCACAGGCCTTCGGCGGCGAATTGCGATACGATGGCAATGTGGCATTTTTTATCGCGCAGGGCGTTCAAGCGCGTTCTAGAACCGCGGATAAAAATGAAATACGTATCGATGCCGGCGTTGATGAAAATGGTCTTCAGCGCGGCGGCCAGGCCTTCATATCTGCGGTTGGAGGGCAGGGTGTGGGAGATCACCAGGGGTTCGTTCTCCGAAATTTGCCAAAGTTTCCCGATGGATTTATCCAGCAAGACTGAGCCGCGATACCCGCGCCTTTCAATTTTCACCGCTCCCGCATTTTCGATTTCGTTGATGGTTTCCGAAACCAGACCGATGCTCAGGTTAAACAGGCTGGCCAGGTCGCGGACGCTGATCAGGTTCTCGCCGACTTCAGTTTTGAGGAAATATCGGGCGAGCTTGATGCGGATGTCGCTGTTTTTGGTTGATTTCTCGAGGACCATTTATCTTATCTAATCCGGGATTCTGTAATTATAGAGTATTTATTCTGCGGAATCCTGCAGTCGCTTTTTTCAACTTTTTTTCCGATTTGGTCTTGACAAAACACAGAAAAGACCGCATAATGTTCACAAACAGTGAACATTATACCTGAAAATACAAGGACTGGACAAGAATAAGGAGGAGGCATGGCAATCGTGAATGCCAGAGAAATTTTACAGAAAGCGAAAAAAGGGAAATACGCCGTCGGCGCGTTCAATATCACCAACATCATTCAACTGGAAGGGGTGGTGGAGGCGCACGTCGAGGCGCAGGCGCCGTTGATTATCCAGACCTCAGTTTCGCCGGCCAAGTTTCTGGGCGAGAGTGTGCTGGTGGCGGTGTACCGTGAAATTGCCGCCGCCGCGCCAATCCCTGTCTGCCTGCACCTGGACCATTGCCAGGATGTGGATTACTGCAAGAAATGCGCGGATTTCGGCTGGACCAACATCATGATCGATGCTTCCCGCGAACCCTTTGAAGAAAATATCCGCCGGACGAAAGAAGTGGCGGATTACTGCCACAAGATCGGCGGCATCACGGTCGAAGGCGAGCTGGGCACCGTGGCAGGCGTGGAAGACCAGATCAAGGTCGTCGAGGACGAATCCAAGCTCTGCGATCCTGAGCAGGCCTTGGAATTCATCAGGAGATCCAACGTTGATCTGCTTGCCCCGGCCATCGGTACAGCTCATGGCGTTTATAAGACCAAGAACCCGAAGGTGGACTTCGAGCGTTTGGATACAATCGCGAAATTGCTGGAAGCCAATAAGATGGACACACCGCTGGTTATCCACGGCGGGACGGGCCTGCCGGTCGATACCGTCAAGCGCCTGATCGAGCTGGGCGGCTCCAAGTTCAACGTCTCCACCGATTTGAAGCATACCTGGATTGATGCTACCTATCAATACATTTCAGCCAATCGCGATGAATACGACCCCGGTAAACTCGATAAATTCGCCAAGAACGCGATCAAGGAAAAAGTGCGTGAATGGATCGACATGTTCGGGAGCGCCGGCAAGGCTTAAATTCGCATCGGACGAAAAATAATCATTCGGAGACAAAATGGCAGAAATCAAAGCATTTTTCTTTGACCAGGATGGCGTGATCATCGACACCGAGAAAGACGGCCACCGCGTGGCTTTCAACCGCACCTTCAAGAAGTTCGGCTACGACTTCGAATGGTCGGTGGAGGATTATCACGAATTGCTGCAGGTGGGTGGAGGGAAAGAGAGAATCCGCCACTACCTGCATACCAAGGGTTTCGGCAGGGAAGTTAAACCCGAAGAGGAAGACCAGCTCATCAAGGATATGCATCTGGCGAAGACAGATGCTTTCATCGAGATCATCGAGCAGGGCGAATTACCGCTGCGGCCGGGCATCAAACGCATCATGCAGGAAATCAACGCCAAAGGGCTGGTTTTGGGCGTCTGCACCACTTCCGACCAGCGGGCGGCTCAATCCATCGCGGAGAAGATGCTGCACGATATCCGTTTCGATTTCATTCTGGCTGGGGACGTGATATCCAGGAAGAAACCGGATCCCGCGATCTACACCCTGGCCCTGGAAAAATCCGGCCTCAAACCGGAGGAATGCGTGGTGATCGAAGACTCGCGCAACGGCGTCCTGGCGGCCAAGGCTGCCGGAATGCACGTGGTGGCCACCACCAACTATTACACCCAAAATGAAGATCTCAGCCAGGCGGATATCATCCTCACCTGTCTGGGCGACGATAACGGCGAACGGGGTAAGCTGGTGGCGGGCGGCGAGGGCTTGGATTACGACGGCGTTCTGACCGCGCAGCAGATCATTGCATACTTTTCAAAGAAAAACTAGCAGCAAACACTAGAAAGAAGGATTTCTTAATGGAACTCGATCTCATCAAGGGGATGTTTGAGACTGCCTTGACTATTCGGCGTTTTGAAGAAGCGGCCATCGATCAATACAGGCAGGGAAGAATTTACGGGTATTTGCATCCCTACCTTGGCGAAGAAGCCATCGCAACCGGTGTCATATCCGCGCTGAGGCCTGACGATTACATTGTCAGCACGCATCGCGGGCATGGACACGCCATCGCCAAAGGACATGATATCAAATTGATGCTGGCCGAACTGATGGGGAAGGAAAGCGGTTATTGCCACGGCCGCGGCGGTTCGATGCACGTGGCGAATCTGGCCCAGAACAACCTGGGAGCAAACGGCATCGTGGGCGGCGGCATCCCCCTGGCCACTGGCGCGGGGTTGGCGGTCAAGTATAAAGGCGGTGACCAGGTGGTGATCTGCTTTTTCGGCGATGGTGCGATTAACCAGGGCGTCTTCCACGAATCCATCAATCTGGCGGCGATCTATAAACTCCCTGTCATTTTCGTGGTCGAGAACAACCATTACGCCGTCTCGACCCGCATCCAGGATTCCACGCTGATCCCAAACCTTTCGCAGCGCGCGGACGGGTTCGGCATCCCGGGAATTTCGCTGGATGGCAACGACGCCGTGGTCATCCACGAGGAAATGGTAAAAGTGGTTGCGCGTACACGGCAAGTGCAGGGGCCAACCCTGGTGGAATGTAAGACCTATCGCCACGGCGGCCACCACATTAACGATCCAGGCGCTTACATGCCCGAAGAAGAAATGAAATACTGGAAATCGAAAGATCCGGTGCTGGTTCTCAGGAAGCGCCTGGCGGACGAGGGTGTTGCCGAGCATGAATTAAAGGAAATTGAGCAGCGTGTGGAAGCCAAAATTGAAGAGGCCGTTGCTTTCGCCATCAATAGCCCTGAACCCTCCAAAGAGGCTTTTCTGGCCGAGATCAGCGTTTTATAGGTAAGCGTAACCATTCATCAAGGAGTCTATTGTGGCAATTATTAAATACCGTAAAGCCTTGAACCAGGCTTTGTTTGAAGAAATGACGCGCGACCCGATGGTGTTATGTTTCGGGGCGGGCATTGCCGAACGGGGCGGTTCGTACAAAGTGACCGAAGGATTGCTGGAGCAATTCGGCAGTAAACGCGTATTCGATACGCCCCTGTCGGAAGCGTCCTTTGTCGGCATGGCCGGCGGGGCGGCCATTGCCGGCGTGAAACCCGTGGTGGAAATCCTGTTCGTCGATTTCACGCTGCTGGTCATGGATCAGTTGATCAACCAGATCGCCAAATACAATTTCATGACCGGCGGCCAGGGCAAAGCGCCCATGGTCCTGCGCACGCAGGGCGGGGTCGGCAACGGCCTGGCCGGGCAGCATTCGCAGAGCCTGGAAGCGCTGTTCTACCACATCCCCGGCTTGAAGCTGGTTATGCCCGCCACGCCTTACGACGCGAAAGGCTTGTTGAAAGCCTCCATCCGCGACGATTCACCGGTGCTGTTTATTGAAAATAAAAAACTGTACCTGACCGAGGGCGAGGTTCCGGATGGGGATTACATCGTGCCCCTGGGCAAAGCGGATGTGAAACGCAGCGGCAGCGACGTCACCATTATC
Organism: Anaerolineae bacterium; assembly: GCA_013178095.1. GTDB lineage: Bacteria > Chloroflexota > Anaerolineae > Anaerolineales > Anaerolineaceae > Pelolinea. The sequence goes on from JABLXK010000003.1 coordinate 17,937, forward strand.
ACCTACTCGTATATGGTCCTGGAATGTCTGGCAGCCGCTAAGGTTCTCGAAGAAAAAGGCATCTCGGTTGAGGTGATCGACTTGCGTACGCTCCAGCCGCTGGACGAGGAGTCGATCCTGCAATCCCTGGATAAAACCGGCCGCCTGGTGGTGGTGCACGAAGCGCCCGTGCGCGGCGGGATCGGCGGCGACATCATTTCCACGGTGCTGGAGAAAGCCTTCTATTCGCTGGAAGCGCCCGTCAAGCGCATTGGCGGAAAGAACACGACCATTCCCTTTAATATCAATCTGGAAAAGCTGTGCATCCCCAGCGTCGAGGATATCGTGGATGGCGTAATGGAAGTCATGAATTCTTAGGGGTTGAAAGAACCGAAAGAGAGGAAATGAAATGATATCGACGTTGATCATGCCCCAGGGCGGCCAGGATTTAGAAACCGGCATCATCCTGAAGTGGTTGAAGAAAGAGGGCGATGCAGTGGCCAAGGGCGACGTGGTTTGCGAAGTGGAGACCGAGAAAGCAGTCATCGAGGTCGAGGCGCAGCAGGCCGGTGTTTTGCTGAAAATCCTGGCCAAAGAACAGGAAGAGGTGAAGATCCTCGCGCCGATCGGTTACATTGGTGAAAAAGGCGATCAAGTACCGGAATCCGGTCAGGGTCAGCCGGCCGAACCCGCTAAACCGCAAGAATCGGCAGCCACAGCTTCCATTGCGTCACCGCCGCTGACGCCGAACGCGCAAAAGTTGAAAATCTCCCCCAAGGCGCGCAAATTGGCCAAGGATAATCAGATTTCTTTAGATTCTCTGGGAGAATCCCTGGGTGGCTTGGACGTAGATAAAAAAATCACTGCGCAAGATTTACAGGGACTGATCCAGGGCAGCGCAGTGAAAGCGGACAGCTACGCAGGGCAGCAAGATTTCACCCTGCAGCCCTTGAACGCGGTGAGAAAAACAGGCGCGCGGCGCATGGCCGCCAGTTGGAGCACCGTTCCGCACATCTTTGTAACCGTGGCTGTGGATATGACGGAGGCCGCCGCTTTCCGCAAGGCGCAAGCTGCGTTCGAATTATCCTTCAACGACATGATCATTTACGCCTGCGCCCAGGCTCTGCGCAAATATCCGGTGGTCAATTCATCCTACGCAGAGGACGGCCAGTTGCGCATGTGGCAGGACGTCAACATCGGCCTGGCGGTCAATACGCCGGAAGGGCTGATCGTACCCGTCATCGAAGACGCCGACCGCTTATCCCTGCGGGAGCTTTCCAAAAAAAGCAAAGCGGTGATTGAAAAGATCCGCGCCGGCAAGCAAGCGGTGGCCAAACCGGCCCGCTTCACGGTGTCTAACCTGGGGATGTACAACGTGGAGCAGTTCACCGCTATCATCAATCCCCCCGAAGCGGCCATTCTGGCAGTATCGACCATCCGCAAGCTGCCGGTGGTTGCGGATGACGACCGCATTACCGTGCGCAGCATGATGAACCTGACGTTATCGATCGATCACCGCATCGGAACAGGCGTGACCGGCGCGGAGTTCCTGAACGAAGTCAAGCACGTATTGGAAGAACCGCAAACGATGAATTTGTAAGAAATGGTCCGGTAATTTATTGCCGGATAAGCCTGATGGGTCGATTCAAGACCTCGATCGATCACAACCTACCGTAGCGATACGGTAGGATTGTTTAAAGCGCTCCCAAATCGCAATCAATTATCCCGGCAATATTGACAAAACAGGTCTTAATTGTTTATAATCTAAATAACCCCATCCCCCAGGAGGGGATATATGAATATAAAAGACGACAAAATCCACAGAATCAAGATCATTAAAGGCCACGTTGAAGCCATCGAGCGCATGATCGCTGAAGATGCTTATTGCATCGATATCGTCCACCAATCGCAGGCTGTGCAGAAAGCGTTGAAAAAGCTGGATGCGGTCATTATGGAAAACCACATCAAATCATGCGTGGTGGAGCAAGCCAGGGAAGGAAATTTCCAGAAAATCGTTGACGAGCTGCTGGGTATTTATTCCTATAAATAGAAGGAGTCTTCGCCATGGCGAAACAAAAATATTTTGTTCAGGGTATGCATTGCCCGGCATGCGAGACGTTTATCGAGAAAACAGTCGCCGGGATGAAGGGCGTTAAAAAAGCCACAGTTTCGCTCGCGGATGCGACGCTCGTGATTGAAGCCGATTCACCGGATGAACTGCCCTCGCTTTTCAGGCTTGATCAGCAATTCAAGAAGGACGGCTACACTTTCCATAAGCAAATGAACAAGACCTCAAGCAAAATGAGCGCCGGTCAGGTGGCGGTTGTCTTATCGATCTTCCTGGCAATTGTGGCTGCTTTTGCTTTTTTCAGCAATTCACAGCTTTTGGAAGGGTTTTATGTGAATTCCGGTTCGAATTTGTGGGCTTTTTTCCTGTTCGGCGTTGCCGCCGGCCTTTCGAGCTGTGCGGCATTGGTGGGGGGAATGCTGCTCTCGGTGCAGGATACCTGGTTATCGGGCAGGAACACGCAAAGCGGGAAAGCAGCTCTGCCTTTTATCCTTTTCAATGGCTCGCGCCTGGCCGCATTTGCGCTGCTGGGCGGTTTGTTGGGCTTGCTGGGCGGATTGTTCCGAATTTCGTTCACGGTATCCGTCAGTTTAACCATCGCGATTGCCTTGTTTATGTTCGTCATCGGCATGCAGATGATCGGGGTAAAAATCTTCCAGAAGATCAAACTCAGCCCGGCTGGAAAATTGGTCAGTTCAATCACCGGCAGCAATAAACTGGGGCAGACCTGGATGCCGATTGTCTTCGGCGCGGTCACCTTTTTCGTACCGTGCGGTTTCACGCTCATTGCGCAATCCCAGGCGTTATCCTCGGGCAGCTTTGCCCAAGGGTTGGGCATTATGACCGCATTCGCGCTGGGCACGCTGCCCATGCTGGCTGTTATCAGTTATTCCAGCCTTCGTTTTTATCGTAATCCGCGCTTTGCCAATCCCTTCCGCTTACTGGCCGGTTTGCTGGTGGTTTTTTTCGCGTTGGTTACCCTGAACAATCAGATCCGATTGCTGCGTTTGCCTGAACAAGAGAGCAGCCAGGCGGCAGCGCTGCCGCTGGATATCAATACCGGCGCGCTTGCATTGAGGAAGGAACCCACAGCGGCCATTCAGGATCAGGCGGCAATCCCCGCCGGCGCTCAGATCATGCGCATGGAAGCGAAAGGCTTTGCATATTTTCCAGACACTATCACCATCCAGGCCGGCGTACCCACGCGTTTTGAAATCACGGATAACGGCTCAACCGGCTGCGCGCGGGCGGTATATGCGAATGGATTGTATCCGGATGTGATTGTATTGAATCCGGGCCTGAATGTGGTGGAATTTACCGCGCCCGCCGCGGGCACCTATCAGATATCCTGTTCCATGGGGATGGTCGACCCTGTTACAGTCATTGTTGAATGAAAAAGGAGTAAAAGTGAAAACAGTAAAATATTCAATCCCAGCCATGATGTGCCAGCATTGTGTGCACACCATCGAAGGCGAGCTGAGTGAATTGGAAGGCGTGAAGAGCGTAAAAGCCGCGCTGGACGAAAAATCGGTGGACGTGTCATTTGACGCGCCTGCCAGTGAAGAAAAAATAATCGATTTACTGAAGGAAATCAATTACCCCCCAAAGACCGGGTGAAAAAAATGGCAACCAAACAAATTATTCTTCCGATAATCGGCATGACTTGCGCCAACTGCGTTGCGACAGTCGAACGCAACCTGAAAAAAGAAGAAGGCGTGGAGAATGCGCAAGTGAATTTATCTTCGGAACGCGCTACCGTTGAGTTCAATCCCGACCAAGCCAACCTGGAGAAATTGATCGCGCGGGTAGAACGCGCCGGCTACGGCGTGGCGGAAGGCCAGGCGGACCTTGCTCTGAAATCAATCAAGAGCACAAAAGAGGCCGAAAAGCTGCAAGCTGCGCTGGAGCTGTTGGAAGGCGTGCGCAGTGTGACGGTCGACGCCGATGCCAGGCGCGTTTCCATCCATTACATTCCCACCCTGGTCAGCCAGGGTGACCTGCGCAAGGCGATTTCTTCCGCCGGTTTTGAAACTATTGCCGACAGCGAAACAGTTGAGGATGCAGAAGCCCTGGCGCGCGAGCGCGAGATTGACCAGCAGCGCCGCCACCTGACCATTGGCTTGATCTTCACCATCCCGTTGTTCATGATCGCCATGGCCGGCGACCTGGGCTTTTTACCGATGTCGATTTCCCATTCCGCCTGGATTAAATGGCTGATGTTTGCCCTGGCGCTGCCAGAGCAGTTCTACGTCGGCTGGCAGTATTACCAGGGCGCTTACAAATCACTGCGCAACGGATCCGCCAACATGGACGTGTTGGTGGCCATGGGCACTAGCGCAGCCTTTGCCTATTCCATCCCGGTTATGCTGGGCTTGATCAAGGGACATGTGTATTTCGAAACAGCCGCCGTGATCATTGTGCTGATCAAACTGGGTAAACTGCTCGAAGCGCGCGCCAAGGGTCGTACCAGCGAAGCGATCAAAAAGTTGATGGGTTTGCAGGCCAAAACCGCGCGCATCATCCGCGACGGGCGCGAGATGGAAGTGCCGGTGGAGGATGTGCTGGTGGGCGACGTGGTCAGCGTGCGCCCGGGAGAGAAAATCCCGGTTGACGGCGTGGTGATCGAAGGGCGCTCGTCGGTGGACGAGTCCATGTTGACCGGCGAGAGCCTGCCGGTGGAAAAAAGCCCGGGCGCGCAGGTGATCGGCGCGACTATGAACAAATTGGGTTTGATCAAGTTCGAAGCCACCAAAATCGGCAAGGAAACTGCCCTGGCGCAGATCATCCGGCTGGTGGAGGAAGCGCAGGGTTCCAAGGCGCCCATCCAAAAACTGGTGGACCGCATTTCCAATTATTTTGTTCCGGCCGTGATCCTGATTGCGTTCATCACCTTTGCCCTGTGGATGGCTTTCGGACCCGCGCTGCCGGTGAATTCGGATATGACTCCTTTCACGCGCGCGCTGATCACCATGGTGGCTGTGCTGGTGATCGCCTGCCCGTGCGCCATGGGCCTGGCGACGCCGACCGCTGTGATGGTGGGCACCGGCAAGGGCGCCGAGATGGGCGTTCTGCTGAAATCATCCGAAGCGTTGGAAACCGCCGGGCGTGTGAAAATGGTTGTTTTGGACAAAACCGGCACCATCACGCGCGGCCAACCTGCAGTGACGGATGTGCTTGTACTGGATAAAACATTAAATGAAAAAAGCCTGCTCACCCTGGCGGCTTCGGTCGAAAAGGGGTCCGAACATCCGCTGGGCGAGGCTGTGGTGGCGGAAGCCGGCAAACACGGACTGAAATTGTTCGAGCCGCAAGGTTTTCAGGCTGTGGCCGGGCATGGTGTTCGGGCGCAAGCTGATGGAAAAATGGTGGCAGTGGGCAGCCCGCGCATGATGGACGAGATCGGAATTTCAACCGCCGAAGTACTGGACGAGGTTGCCCGCTTCCAGAACGAAGGCAAAACCACGGTGCTGGTGGCGGTGGATGGGCATCCGGCGGGTATCCTGGCCATTGCTGACACAGTCAAGGACGGCTCCAAAGAAGCCATTGAGCGGCTGCATGGCATGGGCATCGCCGTGGCTATGTTGACCGGCGATAACCGCCAGACTGCCGAAGCCATCGCCAGACAGGTCGGCATCGACCAGGTGCTGGCCGAGGTGCTGCCGGGCGACAAGGCCGCCGAAGTTAAGAAACTGCAAGCTCAAGGATTGTTGACGGCCATGGTGGGCGACGGCATCAACGACGCGCCTGCGCTGGCGCAGGCAGACGTGGGCATCGCGCTGGGTACGGGGACGGACGTGGCTATGGCTTCCGCGCCGGTGGTGTTGATCAGCGGCGACCTGCGCGGCGTGGCGCGCGCGATCCAGCTTTCGCGCCTGACCATGGCGACCATCAAGCAGAACCTGTTCTGGGCGTTTATCTACAACGTGATCCTGATCCCGGTGGCCGCTTTGGGCTTATTGGTGCCTGTGCTGGCCGCCGGAGCGATGGCATTCAGCAGCGTGTTCGTGGTCACCAACAGCTTGCGGTTGAGGAACAAGAAGATAGCGTAATCAACAAGCCGTGGTAAATTAACTACCAACCCGCCCGGAGTAGTGGTGAATATGCCTAATATGCTTTTTGGCGGTAACCGCTGAAAATAAAAAAAAAAACGGCTGCTTATCTGTCGAAAACAAAGAAAGCAGCCGTTTTGTTCACCGAAATTTCGGCTTTTTAAAAAACCAGCCCATGTATGCGTTTAATTCCCGGATGGCTGATTTTATCCCATGGTTGAAAACAACGAAATACCCGCCTATTCCAATCCATATTGCGATGCTCTTTCAGGCTTCCGGGAAAAGCGGAATTTTCTTCTGGTGGATGGTATCGAACAATCCCAGCGTGTCGCTGATGCGCACCTCCGGGATGACCAGCAGCGCCAGCCCTGCAATGGAGAGGATGGGCGATTCGTCCTGAATGCCCCAATCCCGCCCGATGCGGTTCATGACCGCGTTCTCCTCCGCCAGCTCCGCCACCGATTTGGGCGACATCAGACCGGCGACCGGCAATTCCAGCTTTCCCAGCACCTTGCCGCCATCCGCGAAGAGGATCCCGCCGCCGCACTTCTCCAGTTCCAGCGCAGCCAGCAGCATGTCGTCCGGATCATGACCGACGACCAGCAGGTTGTGCGAGTCGTGCGCCACAGTGGCGGCCAATGTGCCGCGCCGCATGCGCAAACCGCTGAGCAGGACGGTCTGGGCGGGATGGGGCTGCCCGTGCCGCGGCACCACTGTCAGGTAGCAGAAGTCATCGGGCAAACCCTTCAACGTCAGGTAATGGTTTTCGACCGCCACCGAAACCCGGCGCAGCACGGTCAGGTTGGCTTCCTGCATCTCGATGGTGTTGACGTCCAGCTTGCCGCTTGCGATGGGCGCTTTGATCATGAAGGTTTCGCGCGTCGGGCGGGAGTGGAAATGCATGGTGTTGCGGGCGTCAATGCTCACAGGCGGCTCTTTGATTTCCGCGGTTAACCGGCCGTTTTGAACGACCTGCTTCCCGTTGGCAAAGACGTCGCACACCCCCACCTCTTCCAGTGAGCTCAGCAGCAGGATGTCAGCCAGGTAACCGGGCGCGATGCCGCCCTGATCTTTTAGATGATAGTGGCGCGCCCCGTTGAGCGTCGCCCAGCGGTAGGCGAAAGCCGGCGGGATGCCGTTGGCGATCACCTCGCGCAGGACGTTATCCATCATGCCCTCACTGATAATGCCGTCTGGTTCCACATCGTCCGTGCACAGCGCGATTTCCATGTACGGCACCTTTTTCAGGTCCGAAAGCACGCGCTTGATCATGTTGCCATACGAGCTTTTCTTCAGCAGGGGCAGCATGCCCAGGCGCAATTTTTCCAGACACTCGCTGCCTTGCTTGACCTCGTGGTCGCTCTCGATGCCGGCAGCCAGGTAGGCGTTCAAATCCCTGCCCGAAAGCAAGGGAGAATGCCCCTGGATGGTCACACCGGCGTTCAGTGAAGCCTGCACAATATCAGAGATGGGCTGGTTGCCGCGCACCACGCCGATATAATCCATCACTTCCGCGGCGGCGATCACGCGCGGCCATTTCAGCATTTCGGAGATTTCCGCAGCCGTGAACGCCGCGCCGGCGGATTCCTTGCCCGGCACAGCCGGCACGCAGGTGGGGACGGCGATGTACACGCGCAGCGGCAGGCCTTCGCTGGCTTCTACCATGTAGCGGATACCACGCATGCCCAGCACGTTGCCGATCTCGTGCGGGTCGATCACGGCTGCCGTGGTGCCCAGCGGCAGTACAGCCGCGGCATAGTTTGCCGGGGTCACCATGCTGCTCTCGATGTGCAGGTGAGTGTCCACGAAACCGGGGGAAGCCCATTTGCCGGTGCCGTCCATCACCTGTTCCGCTTCCAGTTCGAAGGCGCCGGCCGGCGCGACCAGGGCGATGCGCTCCCCGTAAATACCGATATCCGCCGGGTAAATTTCGCAAGTGAAAACGTTGACTAAATTAACATTCTTAATTAATACATCCAGCGGCCGGTCGCCGCGCGCAGCTTCGATTAGTTCGCTCCTGCTCATCTGTTGCTCCTCCGGTTTGCCAGGATAGTTGTTAGGGATTATTGAGGGATAAGGTACTTTCTCAATTGTATATCATCAGAAGTGAGTTTGCGCATAACGCAGGGATGTTCTCTGATTTATTTAATTCTCAGGCAGACTCGATAAAAAAATTACCTCTCGCAGGGAGAGGTAATCCGATGTTTACTGATTCGCTGGTAAATTTGGCTATATCTACAAACCCAGCATAAACTGAAAAGCCTTGTCCGCGAATCCTGGCAGGTTCTCGTGCGCGAAATCCGGATAGATTTCCATGCTTTTCTTTGCGGTTAATTTATTGTAGGCTGCGAATTGGGAGGAGGGCGGGCAGACCGTATCCATCAAGCCGATGCCCCAAAGCACCTCCGCGCGAATGCGGTTTGCCAGGTGTTGGATATCGATATATCCCAATTTCTCGAAGATCGCATCTTCCTTAGCGTGTGTGGGATCGAAATGCCGGAAGTATTCCTGCAATTCTTTGTAAGCGTCCCTGGCCTGGTCCATCTGCCATACGCGTTTAAAGTCGCTTAAGAAAGGATAAATTGGCGCTGCCCTTTTGATGCGGGGCTCCAGCGCCGCGCAGGCGATGGTCAATGCGCCGCCCTGGCTGCCGCCTGTTACGCCCACCCGTTCGGCATCCACGTCCGGCATATCCATCACGATGCGGGCTAATTGGGCAGTATCCAGGAACACCTGCCTGAAAAGAAGTTTCTCAGGCGAGCCGTTTAAAGCATCATCCAGCCCGCGGATGATATGACCGTGCAAGGTGTTGCCGGTTACGCCGCCAGTGTCCTGTGAATATCCTCCCTGTCCGCGGCAGTCCATGGCTGCCACGGCAAAACCCTGCGCGGCGTAACCCAGCTTCTCCAGCCAATCCCCCGCGTTGCCGGTGTATCCATGGAACATCAGGATTGCAGGGTGGGGCTGTTGGCTGCTGCGCGGTTTTAAAAATTTGGCATGAATGCGGGCATTGCCGATCCCGGTGAAATACAGGTCGTAGCATTCACAAAAAGAAGTCTTGAAATCGGCCGGGACCAGTTGAACGTCGGGATCCAGTCGATTTATTTCATCCAGCCCGGCGTCCCAAAACGCGTCGAAATCGGCGGGTTTGGGGTTGATCCCGTTATAGTTGAGCAATTGTTCGAAAGGGTAATCAAATGTTAGCGGCATAAGTCAGCTCCAAAATTAAATAACTCACTGTTGACCAAGAATTCCTTATAAAACAATGGAATGAATTTCCATTTCACCCGCTTGAGTATAGCTGATCACTGCTGAAAGCGGGTCTAAACTCACCGACAATTTTACCCAAGCCTCCGCGTTTTTCCATGCCAGGTTCAGCTCGCGGTCGCCACCTGGCTCGATGGTGAAAATGCCGTTGAAGGCTGGATGCATGTTGCGAAGATGGATCAACTGCGTGAGCTTCTTGACCACGTCCCTGCTCATTTCATGCTCGATCTCTTCTGCCGAGTAATTGTGGCGGTTGATCTCGCGTCCTTCGCCGCTTTTTTCCACGGCTTTCATATCGTTTTTACCGGCGAGCAAACCGACGTAATACACTTGCGGAATACCCGGCGCGAAGAACTGGATGGCGCGCGCCGCCAGGTAAGCGGTATCGCTGCAGTCCAGCAGCGAGTAATACGTGCCGCGGATTTGATGCACGTCCAACCCGTCCGCGTCCTGATGCGCAGCAGAGATGACCTGGCTCAGGTTCCCGCCCCTATCCAGACAGGTATCCACTACCTTCTGAGCATCTTCCAGCTTGTATAAGCCATTCAGGTCGGGTTTCAACGGCACCCCGTCGTGGCAATCGAGCATGGTGAATTGGCGGTGAGGTCGGATCTTCAGATAATCGACCAGCCTTTGGCTGGTTTTGTTGATGAATGCATCCAGAATCGCATAGGGCAGGATGAAGTCGTAGATCCAATATCCTTTTTGCGCGAGCTTGAATTGGGTTTGATAATCTGCGTGGATTTCCGGCAGGATCTCGATGTTGTGCGCCTGCGCCAAAGCGGAAATCCATTCCAGAAAATCATAAATGTCAGGCTCGACAAAGAAGCAGGAAGTCCCAAGCTTTTTAGTCACGTAACCGACGGCATCCAGGCGCAGCATGGCGACGTTGTTCCGTGCGAAGTTTTCTATAAAGCCAGCCAGAATTTTCCGGGTAACGGGCGAACGGACGTCCATATCAATCTGTTCGGACGGGGTGGTTTTACCGAAGGTTGTCCAGACCCGTTCCACCTGGCCGGTAGGTCCAACCGGGAATTCAGAGTACGGTACGGTCCTGCGCAGGAACATCTGATCGATATCTTTCTGATCGGGAATGCCATCCGGCCAAAATTTATCCAAGGTGATGAACATGTCCGCAAACCGGGATGCCCTGCCCGATTTCAGAAAATCCTGAAAGTAAGCTGATTTTGCCGAAATGTGGTTGACCATCAGGTCGAGCAGAATGGGTGATTGCTCGCCGATCTTTTTGATATCCTGCCACGTGCCGAAGGCAGGTTCGATTTCTGCGTAGGTCAGTGGCGCAAAGCCGCGATCTCCCGAAGAGGGGTAAGGAGGCAGAATGTGGATTCCTCCCGGAAAGAGCCCTTTAAAACTGGTTTCGAGCAGGCATCCAAGGCTGGGTAGATCGCCGCCGAGAGAATCAGGATACGTGATCAGCTGCACCTGATTCCGGATGGTCATACCAATTTCTCCGTTGCGGCAGGCACGACCTGGTAATCGTCATTGACGAGAAAATCGGCCAGGTATCGATGACCGGCAATGATTTTGTGCTCCGTGGATAAAATTTTCTCCGTGAATGGATCGTTGATCTCGTTTCCGCGGTTTCTTTTTTTGCGGTCTTCCCAGGTTGCCAGCCAATCGCGGGTGATGAAGATTTTGGTATCGATATTTCTGAGCAGGGAGGTATACGTGCCTTCGGCGATGATCACTTTCACGTCCTTTAGGTCGACTGTCTGTAATTCAGTCGTGTTTTCATTGTAGTCGATCAAAGGTTTCGTGATGACAGATTGCCCCTGGATCGCTTGAGCAAGGTTTTTCTCGAGCAGATCGAGGTTGACTTCGACGTGCGGACCTAACCAATCAGGATCTTCATGACGTCTTTTACTGTTTAATTTTGGGGGCAGGTAAAAATAATCGTCCTGCCCGAAAATGATCGCATTAATTGAGAGTTTCTTGAGTTCATTTGAAATTGCCAGCGCAATTTCAGATTTACCACACCCGGATTCTCCGCCGACGGAAATTGTGTAAATTCTGTCAAACCCTTTAATTTTTTTTATGATTTGAGCGATAATTTCTGCAGCAGCTTTTTCATGCTGCACCTGTACGATAACGATATCACCTTTCATAAACACCTCTTGCCAGTTATGCTATGGTTTTGATCGGAAATCAATTGTGTTTCAGGTAAACACTATCTAAATTTTGTGTCACCGGTTATCCTTTTACCGAACCTTGCAGCAGGGCGGTAATGATTTGCCGTTGGAATAATACAAAGATAATCAGAGTAGGCACCAGGATTAAGATTGTCCCTGCGCAAAGGAGGGGAACATCGGTGGCATAATGCCCCTGGAATGCGCCCAGTGCGCCTGCCATGGTACGTTGTGAAGGATCTTCAACCAAGACCAGAGCTAATAAGAATTGGTTCCAGGTCCAAACGGACATCAGAATTCCGAGCGATGTCATCGGCGCGCGTGCCAGGGGGCGATGGATTTGCCAAAACAAATCCCAGGTAGAAGCACCATCGATCAAGGCTGCCTCCGTGATTTCAGAAGGCATATTAATGAAATGAGCGCGCATCCAAAAAACTGAAAAGGGCATGTATAGACCGATCAATGGCAGCACGATCGCAAGCCGCGTATTATAGATGCCAATAGCACGTTCAAGATAATAGAGTGGGACGATGATTCCCCCGAAGGGGAGTGTTAACCCAAACACAAATAACATCAATAAGATTCGTGACCCGGGAATTCGCAATAGTCCAATAGCAAACGCTGCCATTGTTGCGATCACCAGTGAAACAGGTACCACGGCAATCACAATGAATGCGCTGGAAGATAACATTTTGGCCATATTGGCCACTTTGAACGCTTCGACAAAATTTCCCCATTGTGGATCCTCGGGCCAGGAGAAGCCACTGGGTACTGTCCCGGATGGATGCAAAGCAGTCAGGAAGATGCTAATGAAAGGCAGGATTGTGAATGCCATCAATAGAATAAGGAAAAGCCTTCCTGAAAAAAGTTCACCGCGTCCAATTTTCATTATTTGACCTCCCGGCTCAAGCGTTGAATGGGCAGGATGACCACTAACACCAAGATCATCAATAGGACAGCCAGAGCAGAAGCAAGCCCGATACGTTGCTCGGTGAATGCGAGGATATAAATCTGGATACCAGGCACAGCGGTAGAATTGCCGGGTCCGCCGGCAGTTGAAACGTAGACAATGTCAAATGCAGCCAAGGCATTAATCACGGTAACGGTGAGACAAACGCCAATCTCATATCTGAGCAGCGGAACCGTGATTGAGATAAATTCCTCGAACCAGTTGGCGCCGTCAATTCTGGCGGATTCATAAAGAGCTGGATCGATTTTTGTAATACCAGTTAGTAATAAAACCGTGCAGAATCCCAATAAGACCCAGATCCCGATAAGCCCTACTGCTGGTAGCGCCCAATCAAAATCGCCGAGCCAGGCGCGGACAATTGTCTCGAGCCCGACAGACTCCAGAATCTGGTTGACCAAACCTGGAAGAGCCAAGAGCCAACCCCAAATGATCCCGGCTGCAACCAACGGAATGACTTGAGGCAGAAATAAAATTGTGCGGGTTATTGACCCAAATCTTCCGGGAGCGATACGATGAATGATACTGGCTACAATGAGACCCAGAATTACCGGGATGAAACTGAAGAACAAGACCAGTTTGAAAGCATTAACAATTGTCATTAATAAATTAGGTACTTCCAGGATGGTAAGGTAATTTTTCAACCCTACCCAAGTCATTGGTCCAATTCCATTCCATCGGAAAAATGAGTAATAGATACTAAGCAGAAGTGGCAGTATTACAAAAGCTGCATACATCACCAATGCCGGCATTGTAAATAACCAGCCGATGATGGCTCCCCGGCGGTCCTTTTTGTTTGGAAGGAGCCGCCGGGTGAGCGTAGTAGCCTCCGTGCCGTTGTCTGCGGTATTGGTTGGTTTAGTAATTACAGGCATCGTCACGCGGCTTTCATTCATTACTCAGCTAATTCTCTGAGATACTCTTCCTGTACTGCTTTAAGCAGGCCGGCAGCATCCTGTTCGCCCGCGACCATTTTTTGCAGTTCAGGAGTCCACCCTTGCGCAAAAATTGCGCTGGTGGCATTAGCGATAAAGTCCATGGCCGAACCGGTTTTCCCGAGCACCACACCGGCGGCAAGGGTTTCATTGGTTACCGAACCTTCGGCGACAGCGGGCATGGTGGCATCCGCCGGGCCGCCAGGATTCGAACCGCCGACCGCAACATCAATCTTGCGGGCTTCCGGATCAGATGCAACCCAGTTGAGGAAGAACGCAGCGCAATCCGCATTCTTGGCTTTCGCGGCAATGCCGAAAGTCAATGGAGCGGACATGGCGGCCGGTGCGCCGCCTTCCACTGCGGGCGGCATCAGGAAGAAGCCGACGTTGCCGGGCATATCCGTATCGTATCCGGCATTTTGCCAGTCACCATTGAAGATAAAGACTCCCTCGCCCTTGCCGAAACGGGCATTGGCATCGGTGTATTCGATGGCATTAATGTCGGGCGGGAAGTAACCGTTCTTGATCCATTCTTCGAGGTGCTGGGCGGCTTCCAGGTTCGACGGAGTGTCGATCGTGGCGCCCGGTTTCTGGAAGATCCACTCGTTGATGGGTTCGGAATCGCCGATGGAAGCCATGAGAGCCTGCAGCGGGAAAGCGAGCCCCATGCCGCTTTTTGCACTGCCCCATTGCATAATTGGGAGCAAACCAGCGGCTTTGGCTTTGGCAAGCAAATCCTCAAACTCGGCGAGAGTCGCCGGCGGTTCAGTCATGCCAATTTGGGCGGCCTGTTCTTTGTTATAGAAAATACCGGTCAGGCTGTAGTTGAGACCCATGGCATAGAGGGACCCTGAGCCGCGCACGCCATCTGCGCCGACACGGTTTTGGCTGAGTTGAGGCACCGGCCATTCATCCCAGCCAAAAGCAGCGGCATATTCATCCAGGTTCATCAGCAACCCCTGTTTGGCAAAAGAAACCATGGTTGGCAGCCTGATCAGATCCGGCGGATTGTCGCCGGATAGCAGGCGCGGGGTTTCATTGATTAGGTTTGCAAATTGGTCCTGCTTGATATCCCAGGTTACATTCGGATACTGCTTGGTGAATTCCTCGGCAAGTTTAAAGGGCAAATCAAACCCGGTCTCAAAGTAAGCATTGAGTACTACAGGTTCCGTACCGCAACTGGGGGTAGTATCTGCCGGAGCTTCTTCAGCCGGAGCTTCTTCAGCGGGTGCGGCTTCTTCTGCGGCTGCAGGGGCTTCTTCTACGGCTGCTTGCGGTGCGCATGCGATTAGAACAAGCCCGCTGACGAGAAGTAAGCCAAATAAGTGTAGAAAATTTTTCTTCATATTCATCTCTCCTATTAATAGTCTACTAGTTTTCCGAAAAATTGATCTAACCTTTTAAATCATCTGCACCTCCTCGTTTGATTTAGAAAAATTATGGAGTATCCATATAGTAAAAAGCTTGCATGAAAACACTTTCATACACTATAGCATAAAAATTATCAGATTTCAATAAGGAGTTTTTCTAGACTGTCAATCGTTCAACCACTGTCAGAGGCAGGTATACATGCTGAACAGGCCGGGTGGAATCAGCGATGTGAGAAAGCAGAATTTCAATCGCCAGGCGCCCGGATTCATCCAGGTGTTGGCGGATGGTGGTTAGATCTTCAAATTCAGACATATCCAAATCGTCAAAACCGATAATGGCCAATTCATCCGGAACTTTGATACCCAACTGCCGGGCAGCTTTGATTACGCCCAAGGCCTGAAAATCCGTGGCGGCAAAAATGGCGGTGGGCGGGTCCGGCAGATCGATCAGTTCCTTGGCAACTTGCCGGGCTTGTTCCTGGCTATAAGGCGCCAGGCGGATAAAGCTCTCAGGAACTTCGATATTCGCTGCTTTCAAAGCCTGGCGGAAACCCTTCAAGCGAAAGCTGACCGGATGGATGGAATATTCCGGCAGGTCGCTGTCGCCGAGGAAAGCAATGCGGCGGTGGCCTTTGTTGATGAGATATTCGGTTGCCAGGCGCCCGCCTTCGACATCGTCGATTTCCACGCTGTTCAAGAGAGGATGGGGGTATTCAATTAGAACCGTCGGCAGCTTAAGATCGATCAGGCGTTTCACGTCAATATCGTTGACTGGCAGAGACATGATTACCAGCCCATCCAAATTTCCCGTCAGGGGCAGTGAGGAAAGGTAGCTTTGCAGACGGTTATTGGAGTCGACTGTATAAATCACCAGGTCGAAGTTCTCTTTGGATAAACAACCGGCGATACCGCGCAGCCGTTGAACGAAAGACGGCGCGGTAAAGAAGGGTGTGATTACTCCAATCCTTCCGGTAAAACGAAGCGCGCGGGCACGTGCTTCAGCTTTTGGCACAAACCCCAATTGGTCAATGGCATCATTGATCTTCCGGCGGGTTTCATCGTTCACCTTTTCGGGATTATTGATCACTCGCGATATCGTTGAAATACTGTATCCAGATAATTCGGATACATCAAATATGGTCGGAACTTTCTTGCCATTCTTCATTCGTGTGCCCTTTTCGCCCTTTCAATGAAAGCACTTTCAGCGTTCCATGCCGATAATTATAAATCAACTGTGTTTATATAAAATGGAGAATTAATTGTTTTTGCAGGTGGTTATAAATAAATAAATAAGATTCGGGATCTCTAAATAAAAAAAACATCCGATTATTCCCTTGAGATTGCCAGCCAACGAAAGAAGATTGATGCTTACATAATTTATTTAAGCACTGGAGAATAAGTGCAACAAGACAGAACTTAATTATTCTGGAGTTCCTGCCTTTATACTTGTAGACCTGGAAGCAGTCTGTTTAAGATAGATTGGAATTATTTCCGGATTTCATTAAATAGGAATTATCCCGGCTATTAACCATTTTACTTAAAAACTGCAAATCTTTTTATTTGCCTTCGGCAATGACCTCGAATTCTACTTCGCCGACAGTCACGGATGTACCAGTCAATTGGACTTCCAGCTTGTACTTTCCGGGTTGAGGCGCAGTATCACCAAATTGTCCGCAGGAAACGGGATTTCCCGTGGGATCGGTCTTGAAGGTCGGTCCGAATTGGACTTGCCCTCTATCGGGCATGGTCAAGAGGAGATTGAAATCCATGGACTGTCCTTTGGGAGCGCGCACCCAAAACCAGGTATTTTTATAATCTGCACCCGCGAAAGAATCAATGTGAACTGCATCAGGGTTATTTTCTTTTGTGAGGAATACCTCAAATACAGGCAAATTTCCCATATCGATATTGGTATTAGGACTTCCCAAACCTGGTTGAGAGATTATCTGGTTGAGTGAATGATTGAGGGATTGAACGATTGAATTCGCGCTATAAATAAAGGAGGGGCCTAAAACTACACCAATGATCAAGAGCAAAATCAAGAGGAATGAAAGTGCCCCAAAGCAGCCGATGCACCCGCCAAAGTATGCTTTAATCATGAACTTGAAAGCATTTTTCATTAGTTGCCTCCCAAGTAATGTCATCATCTCCATTATATAATGATGGTAGAGTTGGAAAAAATTCAGATGAATAACCATTTTCGCAGTTATCATTTTGATTTGATCAAAGATCATGGTTGGATATGGCTGGTTACATTACCGTTTGGATTGGTTTGCTGGGTGATTCCGTTTGTATTACTGTGGGGCTTGACTGGTACCGGCATGGAAAAAAGTACGGCGGAGGTGATTGTCTTCCTGCTCTTAGGTGTTCCGGCCTTATTAATCGGATGGATTTTCGTTTATTCCTTCATGGAAGTTCTTATTACTCGTGTATCATTTTCTGATGGGACGATCGATCACCGTAAACCGTTATTGATATTTCCCTTGGTGTGGAATACAAAAAAGATTAGAGTATCTGAAGTAGAGAGCGTCAATCTTTTCGCCCGCTACGGCACACGTTTCGCAATCCTATTATTTCTCCGTCAAGGGAATAAATCAAAAAAATATTTCCTGCCCCAATTCAAGGATCAACCGGCATATCTGGATGAGTTCAGCGGATTCAAAAAAGATTCGGCAAGGTTTCAGGTTGGCGAGGGAACAAGTATTGAAACCCCAAAAAAAGATGAAATGCTGGCTGATGCAACAACCCGGCAATCAAATTTGAGGGTCTGGGATGCATTTTTAAAATATTTCAGCGGACTTCTAATATTTATTTTGATTATTGGTTGCGGCTATTATTGTTTGCAGCTTCCCGGACCGGCTTTCCAGTTATTCAGTTCCGGTGTATCTGTCGGAATGGTGTTGGTATTAATCTGCCTGGTCATCTCGATCCCGGTGCTGGGGCAGGGATTGATCTGGTTCCTTGGCCGAATGATGATTGTGTGGTCATTCGGTTTTTTAAACATCAATTCAGATTCTCTCTTTATGCCTGTTGTCCTCCAGCGGTTTTTCAACCAATGGCTGAAGTGGAACAGCGGTCAAGTATCCTTGACTGATTTTGCTTTTTGGTGTTTTTTCTTATTATCGATCCTATACTCTATGGACCGCCTAGTGCGGCGTTTTAATCGAAGAGGATAAAAAAAAGAAAACCTGATACCGATTTTGGAAGACAAAAGTGACTATATTCATTCAGAGAGATGTCCGCTGCCTTTGTACAGAATAAAAATCACCAACTATCTTATAGTTGATGATTTTTTTATTGGGATTGAGCTTTTACATAAACTGATTAATCAGCTTTGAATTTGGATATGTAATCTTGCTTAAAAAAGCCTTTTTCTTTCCTGGAATCGTAAACTTTGCGGCCTTCCACATAGGTGTCGACCACTTCGTATTGGTCATCGATCACAACCAGGTCGGCGTCCTTGCCAATAGCGATGGAACCTTTTTGCGTCCCAAAGCCGTAAAAGCGGGCGGCATTCAGGGAGGACATGCGCAGGATTTCCTCAAGAGGAATGTGCAACCGGTCTGCCAGGACGGATATGCCGAATAGAACGGATTTGGTGGAACCCATCAAACGGCCGGTATCCGTTTTACAGAATCCCTGGCTGTCGACGATTACCTTGAATTCTCCGAATTTGTACGTTCCCTCCGGCGCGCCGGCGGCTTCGCTGGAATCGGAGATCATAAACCAACGGCTGCGCTCTTTGATGCGGAACATCAGCTCGAGCATGACCGGGTTGATGTGAAGCCCGTCGCAAATGACCTCACAGAAAACCTTTTCATTCAGCAGGCAGGCTCCCAAGCCGCCCATGTTGCGGTGATGGATGCCGCTCATCACGTTGCCGGTGTGGGTTGAGACACTCAATCCATTGGCGAAAGCCTGCATAGCTTCTTCATAGTTACAATTGCTGTGGGCAAAGGAAAGAACAACGCCTCTTTCCAGTAAAAAATCGATCGCTTGCTGGCTTCCTTCAATTTCCGGAGCAATTGCCATCAGCTTGAGAAACCCGGCGCTATCCTCATAAATTTGTTTGATGACCTCCATATCCACAATCGGTGGGTTGGTTGGAATGCCATTTTCCCCTACGCGGTTCAGGTAAGGACCTTCAGAATGGATACCCAGGATACGGGCGCCATCAGGCTGCTCAAGCGCTACTTTTGCGACGTGCTGGCACATGGCAGGTGCGGCGGTTGGGAATACCCCGGTTACACCGTCGGCTGCACAACCTTTTAAGAAACCCCTGACTTCTTCTTCAGGGTCAGCATCTCCTATGCTGAATACCCCATAGCCGCGCGTCCCGTGGTTATGCGTATCGATGATGCCGGGAATGATGCGGTATCCGCTGTAATCGACAAATGAATCCACAACGGCATCAGCTGGCAAGTAATCGGCGATACGGCCGTCTTCAACCACAAGGTAACCGTTGCGGGCTCCATTCTCGAAATATATTTCTCCGGATTTGAAGATCATCTTTTTATGCCTCCGCCAGATCATTATACGTAATCAATTGAATATCGTGCGATTCAATAAAGCTCTTCAACCTGGGAGAGCAGGCCATATAAAGGTCCTTGGCCCGGATCAGTGTGTAAGTGGAATAGTGGAAGAGATCTTCGTCCACAAATCCGGCGTGGCAGATTATGGCGGCATATTCGTAATTAAGGATCTCGGGAATGACCTTTAAAACATTTCCCTCGACATCAGTCTGGATCTGCTGTTCAATCGGGAAAGGTTTTGGGTTCCAGTTATTAGTCAACCAGTGAAAACCAAATTTCTTGTGGATTCCCATTGAATACGGCGCCTGGTATTTCTCTGCCACTGTTTCTAAAACTTTTTCAACGTTGGGTGTCATCATCGAATGGCCGTGAATATACCCCGGTTTTTTGCCGGTTAATTCGATAAAACGCTTTACCTGGTTTTCAGCTTCGAGCAAGGTTTCTTCAAAAGGGAAGGGGTCATTATCCACCTGACGGAAAAATGTCTCCGAAGCGGATAGATTGGATTTTTCCCGAAGTTCGCCGGAAGTGTAAAACTCACCGGTCGGTTTCACCAGATTGGGAATCTGCTCAGCTGGTGTGACCGGGAAGCCGGACACCAGGTTGATATCGATCCCCAGACAGCATTGCGGGTATTGCTGGATTTGTTCGACCGCGAAAGCGGTACTGGGCATATTCACGAACAGGCCGGTGTTGCGGATAAGTCCATCGCGGATTCCCTTCAATATGCCGCAAGCCACACCTTCGGAGATGCCGTAATCGTCCGATTGAAATAGTAATTTCATTCTTTAGCCTTTCAGATAATTAATTAACCCGTCGCGGATTTTCTCCAGGCGCGGGATATCGACTTTAAAATCTTTTTTCGAGCGGGTATTGCGAACCACAAATTTTCGATTTCGGATTGTGCCGCTGCAGAGATGCAGCATATTTAGGAAGATTTGCAGGTTGGTCTCTTTCAACCGCTCTTCTTCGCTGAATACGTGATCGATTACATTGAGACCGGGAAGAGCGGCGATCAGTCTTTCAGCGTTTGAATTCAGCGCGGGACTATGTGCGCAAACAAGTTCTTCACCTTCTGCCAGACAATCCAGGTAAATGAAAAATTTATTGCGCATACCTGCTTCACTGGCAAGTGTTCGCAACCCGGCATTGGATTCCGTATTCCTATCCAACAGAACGTAAGCGATGTCGGATTTATTCCGGGTGCGTTCAGCCAGGGCGGCCACCAGGGCCAGGCTGGCAGAGTTGCGATTAAAATTTACCGGATTGGGAATGCCAACAATCAACCGGTAGCAAAAGATAATCAAAAAGGCGAGGATAAATCCGCTGAGAATTTTATGTAACAGCGGTAGATCGGAAAAGTGGCTGATGATCCAATAGGTCAAATAACACGACCCGATATAGGAAAGAGACCTCAAGAAAATTTCCCGATTTTCCTGCTTCAGGTTATCGGACGAATTAAAGGGAAAATAGCAATAAGGCAAGATGGATTTGGAAGGCGTGTCGTAAGGGCAAAGGACGATGGTGTTTGCTTTGGCAATATCCCCGATGATTATATTGACGACACGCGATAGTTTCTTTGGAGAATCCTGAAAACTAAATCCATACCCCAGCTTCCGAAAGAATGGCTCAGCCTGGGAAGTGAAGATCCTTTTTTGCCGGTTGGTGTAACGTTTTGCCAGCGTTACACCGAATAACATCATATGGTCTTTCATGTTTTTCTCAAATGAAAAGAGGTTATGGAGATCTTTCTCCATAACCTCTTTTTTGACATTTTGCTTAGAAGATCTTAATCAGCGCGCCCAATAGCCCAAAGGCGAGGATGCCGAAGATCAGATAGGAGGGACGAACGCCTTTTTTAATCAGCCTTACCATGATGAACACCAGGATGATGCTCAACAATCCAGGAAAGATGCTGTTCAGGACGTCTTGAATGACGAGGTTGGCGCCATTGATGGAAATGGTCCAATTGAGGGGAACGTTGACCATGGAAGCAGTCAGAGCGCCAGTCATCATCAAACCGAGGATGGCGGTGGCTTTGGTCAGAGCTTTCATCAAGCCGGAGCTGAATACCTGGTCGATGAAGGTCGTGCCATAGTTATAACCCCAATTCAACATGTAATATTTAGCAATGGATTGAGTAACGCCGTACAGAAGGATGAACAACAGCGCGCCCAACAAGTTGCCCTGCGAACCCAGCCCAATACCGATACCGGCGGCAATGATGCGCAAACCGTTGAAGAACAGAGAATCGAACATACCAGCAGTCGGCCCCATGAGACTGACCTTGAGACTGTTGATGACTTCCGGATCAAAATTTGGGGTTTCTTTATTCTGTTTTTCCAGAGCGTAAGAAAGGCCGGCTATGAAGCTAAAGGGTACGGCATGCGTGTTGAAAAACGATTGATGGCGTTGGTAGGCTGCTTTCTTGCCTTCCGGATCATCTTTGTAGATTTCCTCGATGGCAGGGGCCATGGTCAATGTAAAACCATTGGCTTCCATCTTCACCATGTTGAAGGCCAGAAAGGTGAGGTGTGAACGCCAGAACATCGAATTGAGAATTTTCTTCTCTTTTGAGTCTACTTGATTGCTGCTCATGCGAAAAATCCTTTCTCATCGGATGACTTGGAACCTTTTCCTAATTTTTCCATGATCGCGTTTTTTACATCGATCACATCTTTATCCTGCAGGAAAATCGTTACTGCAATGACAACACCGATAACAGCAATCGGCAGGGTGGAGAGGTTCATGAATTTAACCATCACATAGCCCAGGAAAAAGAAGACGCCCACGGTATTCGACCAGATCATGGATGTCAGAATAGCAATACCGATGCCGATCATCATGCCGGATGCAGCGCCCAGGCCGGTCATTGCCCAGGCGGGTAATTTCGCCAACACGGCATCCAGACCCTGAGTGCCAAAGGCGATGGCCAGGAACATGACCACCGCATTAACAGATTGCATCAAGATGGAAACAACCAGTGATTGGCTAAATAGCTGTCTGATTTTTCCATTGGCGGCCAGTTTCTCCCAATAAGGCGCCAGGGAAGACCAGAATGGCATCATAGCGCCGCTGAAGGATTGCATCAGGGTCCCAATTGGGATAGCCAACGCCATGCTGGCTTCGGTGTTCTGGCCGGAAAGAATTGCGAATGCAACTGAGATGAATGTGGCCGATGTTGGATCAGAAGCTACAGAACCTCCGATGTAGGAAATTCCCATAAAGATGGATTCCAGGGATGCGCCCAGGATTATGCCCGTCTTCAGGTCTCCGAGGATCAAGCCGGCGATCGGGCCGACGATAATTGGACGGGTCAAGCACTGCCAGCTTAATAAAAACGCATCGATCACATAAACGATCAGGTAGGCGAGACAAATACTCAATGCTTCGTTTACCATTTATTCCTCCATAATGAAAAATTTATTGGATGATCTTATTTACAGGATCCGGTTTATCTTCAGGCGTGGTCTGATAATTGCATTCAACGCCTGTATTTAAGATTTGCCGGATGATTTCGACTTCGCTATCGTAAAGGTACAAGTTATTGCGGTATAGCTTGCGAGCATCTGAACCTTGGCGCGGTGCGACACGGCCATAATTCCCGATGTTCACGACCTTGATCCCATTAACGGACTTCATCAACTTTAAAACATCCTGGGGAGTTTTTACCAGGACCAGAATGCTCAAGCTTTCCGCGCGCGAGTCATTCAGTAAATTTATACCTTCTTCCATGGTGGTGATAGCTACTTTTACGTCTGAGGGCGCGGCCATCATCAAAGATTTTTTTATGAGGTCGTTGTTTGCTGCCTCGTCATTCAATACTAAAATTCGATTCACACTTAAATGCCTGGACCACTTGATTGCGATCTGTCCATGAATTAATCGTTCATCGAGCCTTAATAACTTGATCATTCAACTTCCTCCAAAAAAATCTTCATTTTCCACGCCATTGGATTGGATTTCAACGATTCGGATTGCTTCTCTGCTTTCTTTCACGAGGGCTTTGATCTTCTCTTCATCAACTGGTTCATTATTCAGCATCAACGCCAACAGCAATGGCAAATTGACGCCTGCAATAAGATAAGTTTCGGGCCGGGTGAGATAAAGTGCTAATTTTTGATTGACACTACCCCCATATAAATCAGATAACAAGATGACTTGTTCCCCTTCAGTAATCGTTTGAAAAAAGACTTCGAGTTGTGTTTCGAAATCGTTCTGGTCGATGTAGGCATCGATTACCGAGAGAGTATCCGATTTGCCGAGTAAAACTTCAAGGGAACTCTTTATCCCGCTCGCAAAAGTACCGTGAGAAGCTACTAAAATTTTCAGAAGAACCACCTCCTTGATTAAAAAAAATCCTGAAATTCGGTAATCAGTTCTGGGTTTCCTCGATAGCCACCTCCGTGAACAAGCGCTCATTCATTAAGTTTTCGTCATTATATCATAATCAGTTGATTGGCAAGATCGGATAAAAATTCTTCGACAAGACCAGGATGTACAAAACCGATAATCTTGGAATGTTAAAACTTACAGAACGTTAAGAATCAAATTTCATTTTTCATCCAAAAATGGTGGAGAGGAGCCTCAAAATGAAAATTTCCGCTTATATAGCCGCCAGCCTCGATGGTTACATTGCCCGCGAAGATGGCGCTCTCGATTGGCTTTCGGCGCCCTTAGATGAACCTGGTGGAGAAGATTATGGTTTCCGGCAATTCTTCGACTCCGTCGACTTGCTCGTGATGGGACGCAAGTCCTTTGAAAAAGTCCTTACATTAGGTCCCTGGATTTACGGGGAAAAACCGGTATTTGTTCTTAGCAGCCGGCCGGTCGACATCCCCGCAACGCTTCGGTCGACTGTAGGATGGAGATCGTCCTCCCCCATTGAGTTGAAGCGTGAATTCGATCAGATGAAGCTGCGGGGTGTTTATGTCGACGGCGGCAAAACCATCCAGAGTTTCCTGGCAGACGGCCTGCTGGACGAATTGACAGTAACGTGGATCCCGATCCTGATCGGGCGGGGGATTCCGTTATTTGGCCGGTTGGAAAAGGACGCCCGCCTTATACTTATTGAAAACCGCGCATTCGACAATGGATTTGTGCAAAGCCGATATGAGATCCTTCCTTCAAAAACTTGATTGCCGGAAATAGATAGAAAAAGCAGCCTGCATGCAGGCTGCTTTTGAAGGGTTTTCCCTATTGCAATTATTAATTAAGCCAGGCTGGCGATGGCGCTTTCTAAAGCCAATTCCATCATGGTGTTGAAAGCATTCTGGCGCGCTTCGGCAGTCAGGTTTTTCTCCTGATCATATTTGCTGTCGGAGACGGTCAGCAGGCAGGCGGCTTCCTTGCCGGTGGCGCGGGCGTTGGCAAACAACGCGAAGGCTTCCATTTCCGCGGCGATGATGCCGTGTTCGTTCTCCAGTTTTTCCCAGTCATCGCGCACGCTGGAATAGAAAACGCTGCCGGAGGCGACGTTGCCCTCGAAGTATTTAATGTTCTTTTCGGCGGCAACTTTCTTGATGATGTCCGAAATCCGGCGGCTGCCGGCGATGAGCTGGTCGTCGTAGCCGTGGGCTTCCTTGGCAAAAGTCTCGGTGGAAAAAGCTTTATCGGTCAGGATGATATCCATGACCTTGATATCCGGGCGGGATGCGCCGCAGGAACCGATGCGGATGATAGTATCCACATCGTAGAATTGGAACAGTTCGTAGGAATAAATGCCGATGCTGCCAAAGCCCATGCCGGAACCCATCACACTGACACGCTGGCCTTTATACAATCCGGTGTATCCAAGCATGCCGCGCACCTGGTTGAATAACTTCGCGTCCTGCAGGTAGGTTTCCGCAATCTTCTTGGCGCGCAAAGGATCGCCGGGCATGAGAACTACTTTTGCGACCTCGTCTTTGGAGGTTGCTTCGATATGGGGAGTTGGGATATTGGCCATATTACTTCCTCAAAAATAGATTTTTGAAAAATAAGAATGGAATGGTATCACATTATTATTTTTTGGGCGATATGCAATGAACAGAGCGGAAGGTTATTGATTGCTTGAATTTTAGTTGCGTCTTTTATTCAAAGTTGATTTGGTCTATCATTATTAATGATTCGCTGCTCGAGCTGATCCACCTCATCTTTACTCGATTACGCCTGATTGATTGACACTCCACGCGGAATAACTTATAATAAAACGAACAAGCATTCATAAAAGCACAAATGTGCACTTATTATAGGAGATCGAAATGCCAAGGAATAAATCGGTCGATTATCATATGCTTTTAAAAGTCAGTAAATATTATTATGAAAAAAAACTGACCCAGCAAGAAATCAGCGAGAAGTTGAGCCTGTCGAGGCCCAAGGTCTCACGCTTGCTAAAACAGGCTGAAGATATTGGCATTGTGAAGATCACGATCATCCCGCAGCCGGGAATCCATACTGATCTGGAAGACGCCCTTGAGAATAAGTTCAATTTAAAGGAAGCAATTGTTGTTGAGGTTAGTGAACCCAACTCGCAATCCTCGGTTTCTCGCGAAGTTGGCGCAGCCGCGGCGGATTATTTTTCGCAATCGGTTGAAAATCCCAGCGTGATCGGAATATCCTGGGGTACGACTTTGCAGGCTATGGTTGATGCATTACGAACCCAGGATTATCGCCATTCGCGTATCGTTCAATTAATCGGCGGCCTGGGCAAGCCGGAGTCCGAGGCGCATGCGACTTACATCCTGCGCAGATTGGTAGAGAAAACCGGCGCAAAATTATCGTTGTTGAATGTGCCCGGGATCGTTGACAACACGGTTGTCAAATCCGCTTTTATGACCGATTCTCATGTGCGCGACGTGTTTGATTCATTCAGTGAAATAGACATTGCTTTCGTCGGGGTTGGCACCCCGACCCCCGATTCGGTCGTTATGCGCGATGGCACGATTTTGACGCAAGCGGAGCTGGATTACTTATTAAAGAAAGGGGCGGCTGGGGATATTTGCCTGCGGTTTTTCAACGCGCTCGGAGAGCCGCTCAATTCCGAGATCGATGACCGGGTGATCGGGATTTCATTCGAGCAGTTGAAAAAGGTGAAGCGCGTTGTGGCGGTCACCGGCGGACCTTTAAAACGAAATGCGATTTATGCCGCGCTGCGCGGCGGGCTGGTCAACGTTTTGATCACCGACCACCTGAGCGCCAAAAAAATCCTGGAGATTTCATGAACGAAGAACAGATCATTGCAGAGGCAAAAGAAGTAATCCGAAGAGAGGCAAATGGAGTACTCTCTTTGGCCGATCAAATTGATGAGAGTTTTAACAAGGCAGCAGTCAAGTTGTTCAATTGCAAAGGTCACGTGCTGGTCAGCGGATCCGGAACCTCACACGCAGTGGCGCGGCGGATGGCGCATTTGCTCAGTTGCTGCGGTACGCCTGCTTTGCCTTTGGACGCGGGCGACAGCCAGCACGGCCTCTCGGGCGCGCTGACCTCGAACGATGTTTTGATCGCTTTATCCAAGGGTGGGCATACCGCGGAGATAATTTCCCTGGTGAAAGTGGCCAGGGACCGCGGCGCCTACGTGATCGCGATCACTGAAAAACCGGACTCCGAATTGGGAGCGATCAGCGACCTGGTGCTTAAAATTATCGCCCCGCCGGACGTCGATCCTTATGGGATGGTAGCAACCGGCAGTTCGCTTTTCAATGCCGCCTTCGGCGATGCTTTATGCGTGGTGTTATTAAAGATGCGGGGATACAGCATCGAACAATTCGGGAAAACCCATCCGGGGGGAGCAGTCGGTAAAAAACTGGAAGACATGCATTTAAATCACTAATTCATTGGAGAAAAAATGAAATCGGTATACCTTACAGGCAGCAAAACCCTCGAATTTCGTAACGACCCCGATCCGCTTCCCGGGCCGCGGGACATTGTCCTCGATATCAAAGCCTGCGGAATCTGCGGATCTGATTTGCGCAGATGGAAAGAAGGCCCGGTCGCCGGCCCTTACGTTCCCGGCCACGAAATTTCAGGCGTTGTTAGCCAAATCGGCTCAGAAATCACTTCTTATCACGTCGGGCAGAATATCGCGGTCGCGCCGGATATTCACTGCGGAGAATGTTACTACTGCCAGCATGCCCAATATAACCTGTGTGAATCCATTCGCTTTTTGGGCATGACTGCGGGGTATCCGGGCGGTTTTGCTGAAAAAATCCTGTTATCCGAAGAAGTGCTCACCCGTGGCGTGGTGCATCCCATCCCGGAAGGGCTCAGCATGGATGACGCGGCGGTTTCCGAACCATGCAGTTCCGTGTTGGCTTGCCACGATCGCATCCACACCAGCATCAACGACGTGGTGGTGGTGATGGGTGCCGGGCCGATCGGCTGCATCCACACCGCCGTTGCCCACGCGCGCGGTGCGCGCGTGGTGATTTCCGAACCCAGCGACATCCGCCGCAAACTGGCTCAGACCTTTGACCCGGAGATGCTGGTGAATCCTTTCGAACTAGATCTGGGTGAAGCTGTCCGCAGTATGACGGATGGACGCGGCGCGGATATTGTCATTTGCGCCAACCCGGTGCCGGCAACGCAAACGCAGGCGGTTGAAATTGTCCGCAAGCGCGGAAAGATCATGCTCTTCGGCGGATTGCCGAAGGAAAACCACATGGCTTCTTTAGACGCCAACCGCATTCATTATGGTGAGATTGAAGTGATGGGTTCGTTTTCATATCATCCAACTTACCACGCAGCCGCATTGGATGCTTTGCGGCGCGGGATCATTCCGGCCTCAAAATTGATCACTGCCAAATTCTCCCTGGATGAAGTCGACAAGGGTTTCGAATCGGCGGCAGGCGGCGAGGCGTTGAAAGTCATTATAAAGCCTTAGGAGATTTATTGTTATGATCGGATTGAATGATGAATTGAAGTTGCGTCAAGAACAGGGGAATCCTGTCCGAATTGGTTTGATTGGCGCCGGCCAGATGGGAACGGATATCGTGGCTGAAACCAGCATGATGAAAGGCCTTGAGATCAGCGTCATAGCCGACGTCAATCTGGAACGCGCGAAGGATGCCTACAAAATCGCCCTGATCAATGAAGAAGTAGTCGTAGCCCAAACAGCAGCTGAGGTCGACCAGGCTATCCTGGCAGGTAAACGCGTGGCCGTCGGCGATTTTCGAATTCTGGCGGATGCCCGGCACATCGACGTGATCATCGAAGCGACAGGTGTCCCTGAAATCGGCACGCGCGCGGCCTTGCGCAGTGTGCGCAATGGGCACGACCTGGCGATGATGAACGTCGAAACGGATATTACCGTTGGACCTTTGCTGCGCTGGTACACCGAAAGAAAAGGCCACATCTACGCTTTGGCGGCGGGCGATGAGCCGGCAGCCTGCAA
This sequence comes from Anaerolineae bacterium, assembly GCA_013178095.1. Lineage (GTDB taxonomy): Bacteria > Chloroflexota > Anaerolineae > Anaerolineales > Anaerolineaceae > Pelolinea. Next base: position 46,621 of record JABLXK010000003.1, read on the forward strand.
AGAATTATATGATTTTGCCGATGCGATCGGTTTTACGGTTGTCGCAGCGGGAAAAGGGAAGAACAATCCACTGGATCGGCACGGCACTCCCGAAGATCCGGCAATAAAAAAGGAAGCAGCCAGGCGCGGTTTGAGCCCGAATATGTTGATCGAGTTTATCGATGGCTCGAAAACCATGATTGAAATGGCCGCGGTCTCCAATGCCACCGGGTTGGTTCCCGATGTGCGCGGGATGCACGGCCCTGAAACCGACCGGGATCACTTGAACCAAACTTTTGCTCTCAAAGAAGATGGCGGCGTTTTGAACAAAATGGGCGTAGTGGATTTTGGCGTCGGCCGCGTGGCTCCGGGGGTATTCCTGATTGTGCGCACCGACCATCCCCGTTTGCAGGAAGCCATGATCCTGCGCGATATGGGCAATGGTCCTTATTACACCCTGTTCCGGCCTTTCCATCTATGCAGCATTGAAGTTCCGCTAACTTGCGCCATGATCGCGCTTCGTAAAAAGTCCAACATGGTGCCGATGAACCGCCTGGTGTCCGAGGTGTTTGCGGTGGCCAAGAAAGATCTTAAAACCGGCGACGTCCTGGATATGATCGGCGGGGTTTCCTACTACAGCCTGATTGATACTTATGAGATTTCCCGAAAAGAGAATCTGCTCCCGATCGGGTTGGCCAAAGGCGCGAAAGTAATCCGCGACATACCGATGGATGCACCCATCACAATGGCGGATGTCGAAATCTATCCCTCGACTGTGTACGCCTTGTGGAAATTGCAGAACCAATGGATGTCCGGGGAACTGGATGAATCCGAGGTCTTCAGACAAATTGAAGCCATCGAGTGTTAGCATAAAAAGGTGAACCTATGGCATTGATTGGTTTGGATATCGGCACGACCGGCAGCAAAGCGCATGTTTTTGATAACGACCTGAACCTGATGGCCAGCGCATCCCGCGAGTACCCGGTGGATATTCCCCACCCACTCTGGGCGGAACAGGATGCAGAAAAAGTATGGATTTTGGCCAAGGAAAGCCTGCGCGAGGCGATTCAAAAAGCCGGCATTCATGGCGCCGACGCGATCAGCTTTTCGGTGCAAGGCGAGGCGATTGCGCCGGTCGACCAGGACGGCAACGCGCTGCGCCCCATGATGCTGGGGATGGATACCCGTACCGCAGCCCAAAATGATTGGCTCAAAAAAGAATTCGGGTCGCGGGAACTCTTCAATATGACCGGCATGCCAGCTAACGTGAATAACACGCTGCCGAAAATAATCTGGTTGAAAGAAAATGAACCCGAGATCTGGAGAAAAGCCCACCGCTTTCTCCTTTATGAGGATTTCATTATAAATAAGATGACCGGAACGGCACTGATCAGCAAATGCCTGGCTTCGCGCACCCAGTTGTTTGACATCAATAAAGATCAATGGTCAACTAAAATTCTGGAAAAGATCGGCCTGGACGTCTCGCGCCTGGCGGAAGTGCGGCAATCCGGGACAAGCGCCGGTTTGATGCGCAGCGAAGTCAGCAGCGAGATTGGGTTAACCAACCAACCGCTGGTAGCTGTCGGCGGCCACGACCAGGCTTGCGGCGCGTTGGGTTCGGGATTGACGAAACCCGGCCTGGCGATGGTTTCAACCGGCACGGCTGAAGTGGTGGAGGTGGCGCTCGATACAGCCGACCTGAATGACCGCCTATACGAGGGCAATATGTCCGTGTATTTTCATACCTTCCCGGGCTTATATGTGGTCATGACCCTCAATCAAAGCGGGGGTTTCGTTTTACGCTGGTATCGGGATACGTTTTGCGAAATCGAGCAGCAGCGCGCCGGGCAAACCGGCGCTGATGCTTACGACCTGGTGCTGCAGGCGGCCGCCCCCGGTCCTTCTCCGGTAATGCTTTTACCGCATTTCGCCGGTTCCGGAACCCCGACCTTTGACATCCAATCCAAAGGGGCGTTGGTGGGTTTGACTTTTGCAACCACTAAAGCGGATATTGCAAAGGCCATCATGGAAGGATTGACCATGGAGCTGCGCGTCAATCTTGAGATCCTGCAGCAAGGCGGAATACGCATCGACGAATTGCGCGCGATCGGCGGAGGGGCCAAATCCGAGTTGTGGTTGCAAATGAAAGCCGATATCTCCGGTATCCCGGTCGCTGTCCCCCAGGTCACTGAAGCAGCAGGCATGGGCGCGGCTATCCTGGCGGGTACGGCTGCCGGGATTTTCACGGACCCTGCCTCGGCAATCGAACAGCACCTGAAAATCAAAAAAGTCTATCAACCCAAGCCGGAAATGCAAAAGCTCTACAATGAGCGTTATGAACTTTACAGGAAACTTTATCCTGCAATTAAAGACATAAACCACAAATTATAAAAAGAGGTGAATCGATGAAAAAAATGACATTGGCCGTAATCTATGGCAACCGGGATTTTTTCCCGGATGCGCTGGTACTGGAAGCGCGCAAGGATATAAACGAGCTCTTCAAGGAGTTCGACGTGGAAATGGTTATGCTGCCAGCCGGCGCAACCAAGAATGGCTCGGTGGAAACCTGGGCACATTCCAAGGAATGCGCTGAGCTTTTCAAAAAACACCGCGAAGAGATCGATGGTGTGCTGGTGTGCATGCCCAATTTCTCCGACGAGAAGGGTGTCGTGGATACATTGAAACTCTCCGGGTTGAATGTACCAATTTTAGTGCAGGCCTACCCGGACGATCCCGTGACGCTTCCGATCGAACGACGCCGCGACAGTTTTTGCGGCAAGATCTCGGTCTGCAATAACCTGCGCCAGTATGGATTTAAATACACGCTGACCAGCGAACACACCTCGCACCCAAAATCAGCAAGTTTTAAGAAGGATTTTGCCAACTTCCTGGGAACCTGCCGGGTGGTCAATGGATTACGCAAGATGCGCGTCGGGGCGGTAGGTGCCCGGCCGCTGGCATTCAACACCGTCCGGTTCAGCGAAAAGCTCTTGGAAAAGCATGGCATCAGCGTGAAGACAATTGACCTTTCTGAACTGATCGGCCAGGCAGGACGCATGGCGGATGACAAAAAAGAAGTCAAAGCCAAACTGGATGAGATCAAGAACTACATCCCGACTTCCGGCATACCCTCGGAGCCTTTGGTTCGCATGGCTAAATTCGCGGTAGCTTTGGAAGCCTGGATGGATTTTCAGGATATCACAGCGACAGCGTTGCAATGTTGGGATTCCATCCAAATGAACCTGGGAATCAACCCCTGCACGTTGATGAGCATGATGAGCGATAAATTGATGCCCTCGGCTTGCGAAGTGGATGTGACCGGCGCGGTTTCCATGTACGCGCTTACCCTGGCTGTCCAGCGCCCGGCTGCATTGATGGACTGGAACAATAACTACGCGGATGAGAGCGATAAATGCGTTTTCTTCCATTGCGGCAACTGGCCGAAGTCATTGTTCAAAGATTTCAGCATGCGCAACGCTGAAATTCTGGCAACCACCCTCGGCGAAGAAAATACCTACGGCGCGATCAACGGGCGCGTACCAGCCGGCCCCATGAGCTTTGCCCGCGTGACCACTGATGATGTGAATGGCATCATTCGCACCTATACCGGCGATGGCGTTTTCACCGATGACAAACTGGATACATTCGGCAGCCGCGCAGTAGTGGAAGTGCCCGGATTGCAGGACCTGATGAAACATATCTGCCGCAACGGCTTCGAGCACCATGCCGCTTTCACCAATGCACACGCGGCTGAGGTGATCAACGAAGCGTTCAGCAACTATATGGGTTGGGAAACCTACTATCATAAAGGCTAACTGCAAATGAACCACACGAGTGTGCGTTTCTTTCTGAAAGAACGTGACTTTCATGACAATAAGGAAAAGATTCTTGAAAATCAGGATCTGACAGTCTCTACTTTCCGATATTCTTCCGGTGTGGCTGCTCTGGAAATAAAAAACCGAAAAGGCAGTTTGATCAGCCTGCCTTTCCAGGGTCAACAAATATGGGACGCCGCCTTTAATGGGCGGCGTCTGACTATGCATTCCCCGGTGATTGAACCCCAGCCAACCCGTGAGTTCCTGATGAATATGGGAGCGTTTCTTTTCCATTGCGGTATGACCGCTATGGGATCGCCGGGCCCGGAAGACAAGCATGTGCTGCATGGTGAATTGGTCAACGCGCCATTCAAACAGGTGTATATCGACGCCGGGAAAGATGAGCACGGTAGTTTCGTTAGTGTCGGCGGAACGTACGAACACGCCGCCGCTTTCGGCGCGCATTACCTGGCCCAACCTTGCGTGCGATTATATGAAGATGAGACCCTCATGCACATATCCATGCGGTTGAAGAATCTCAATCGCACCCCAATGGAATACATGTACCTGGCGCATATTAATTTTCTGCCGGTGGATTTCGGGAGGTTTGTTTATTCCGCCGATCCGGCGAAGGGCAACGTTCACGTTCGCGAGAACCTGCCGCCCTCCATGCAGCCTTCTCCGCAATTGGTTCAATACGTAAAAGAACTGGTGGATCATCCAGAGAAGCACCATGTTCTGGATCCGAATTTGCCTTATGATCCCGAGATCGTCTTTCTGATCGATTACCAGGCGGATGAAAATGGCTGGGCGCATGCGCTGCATGTTCATCCGGATGGCACGGCGGATTACGTGAGCCACAAACCGGCGCAACTGGATACGGGCATTCGCTGGATTTGCCGAACCCCGAACCAGGAGGCGTTGGGTATGGAAGCCGCCACTGCCGGCCCTGAAGGATATACCGCTGAGAAGAAAAAAGGCAAAGTCAAGGTATTACCCGCAGGCGGGGAATTTGTTTGCGAATACTTTGCCGGATTGCTCAGCGCCGATCGGGTACCGAAAATGGAAACAAAGATCGCCAAAATATTGGGAAAAGAATAGGAAATGGATAAACCTGAAGCGGAAGTCCTGCAAGATGCTGCCTTAAAACGCCAACGCGTGCGGAAATTCCTGAATGAGAAAAGCCTGGATGGCGTGATGATCACCACCCGCGAGCACTTTGCCTGGATCACCAGCGGAGGTGACAGCCACGTGGTTTACAACTCGAATCTGGGCTTCGGCACAATTGTAATCACCAGGGAGAAAGCATACCTGGTAGCCCATTCGATGGATGCCGAACGGCTGCTGAATGAGCAGATGGCCGGCCAGGATTATGAACTGGTGGTTCTGCGCTGGTATGAAGGCGATATCCGCGAAAAAGCGCGATTGCTGGCGGGTGACAAGGTCGGATCGGATACCGAATTTCCGGGAACCATTAATATTTATAGTGATCTGGTCGATTTGCATTACCCAATGACCGAATTGGAAGTTAAACGCATTCGAGAACTGGCGAAGGACACTGATGCGCTTTACAGCCGTTTTATCGAGACAGTCAAGCCCGGGGAAACCGAAGCATCGATTGCCGCCAGGTTCCACGCCACCCACCTGGAAGCGGGAATGGAGGCTGATGTGATCATCGTGGGCAGCGATGAGCGCTGTTTCCACTACCGTCACCCGATTGCGACCTCTAAAAAATTGGAGAAATACCTGATGCTGCATTCAGCCGCCAGGCGTTGGGGATTACATTGCAACCTGACCCGCTATATTCATTTCGGAGCGCCATCGGAGAACATTCGTAAGGTTTACGATGCTGCCGCCAACGTGGAAGCGCGTGTTTTTCAGGCTTTAAAACCGGGCGTCCATTTTGCCGATATATTGAAATGGCAGCGTCAATGGTACGCAGAACAAGGTTACCCGGAGGAATGGAAAAACCATTTTCAGGGCGGACCGACCGGCTATATCACCGTGGATGGCGGGCGCTGCCTGACGGATAAGGTTGTGCAGATCAACCAACCCTATGAGTGGTTTATCACGATTACCGGCACCAAAATGGGCGAGTTGTCCATGCTAACCACTGACGGTTTGGAAATTGCGTCATTTTTGCATTCAAAATGGCCGGGCATGGTTGTGGAAACCGCCGCCGGGGCCGTAACCGTACCAGATCTGCAAATTAGGTGATATTTCCATAATCCGTTCGATCCCATCCCCTTTAATAAGAAAATATTCGGCACCCGTACTGGAATAAAGCGGGTGCCGATATAATTAGCCAACCGAAATATCGCAAAAGTAATCCAGTAGTATAAAAAACATTTGCAAATGTCATTGACAAATGTCAATATGATATTAGAATAGTTTATATCAACTTTCAATTGGAGAAATTATGAAACCGATTAGTGAACGATTGACAATGCCGGAATTGATCATTTACATTGCCAAATTCATGTTTGACCGCGATTTAACCGACATTGCCGGCGGAAATATTAGCGCCCGCGATGGCGATACGATCTATATGACCCCGACCCTGGCCGGCAATCAATGGCATTGGGATTTCGATACGGATGATGTGGTGGTGGGTTCGCTATCCAAAATTGATGAAATGAAAAAACACCCCCGTTTTTCCCGCGAAGGCCTTTCGCACCTCGCGATTTACCAGGCTTATCCATTTGTCGGCGCCGTGATTCACGCGCACCCGAAATATATCCTGCCTTTCACCGCTCAATCCAAACCGATTCCCCCGGTTTTAAATTCATCCAAGGGTTTCGGTACGCTTCAGTATCACAATGAAGCGCCGGCTTATTCCCAGGAACAGGCGGATTCGATTGTCGGTGTTCTCAAAGGGCAGGAAGACCGCATGAAAACCAAAGCTGCCGCCGTTTTGATGCCCCGCCATGGTGTGATCCTGGCCAGCCCGGATCTGATCACCTGTTTGGATTGCCTGCAGCGCATGAATACCAATGCGTTCGCGGTCATGGCCCAGAAATGGATTGATTAACGGGAAGGGAAGTTGGAAGAATGATCCTTACCGTTTGCCCCAACACCGCAGTCGACAAAATATTTCGCATCAAGGAATGGACGCCCGGTATTCCCATGCGGACCAACCAATGGGCCGTGTGCGTCGGCGGAAAGGGCCTGAATTCATCGGTGGTTTTGAGTCAATTGGGGGTTGAGACCGTCGGTTTGGGTTTTTTCGCCGGAAAAACAGGCGAAGAATTGGTTGGAATCCTCAAGGATTACGGGATCATCCCCGAACCTGTTTGGGTGGGCGGCACCAACCGTATTGCCCATATCATTGCTGAAGAGAAAACCCAAATCCATAGTCACGTGATTGTTGGCGAAGTGGAAGTAAATGAATCGCAGAAACGCGAATTTGTCGAAAAATTCTCGAACTGGGTCCCCAAGGCCCAATGGGTAATATTTGCGGGATCGCTGCCCCCGACTGTCAATAACGACTTCTACATAGAACTGATCGAAATTACCAGGAAAGCGGGAGTGCCTTGCCTGATCGATTCGCAAAAAGAATATATTATCGAAGCGATTAAAGCCAAACCGGATATCGTTAAGTTGAACCGTGAAGAATTCGAGTGGACCTTCAACCGCAAGGTCGGCGATTTAGATGATTTAATCAGGCAAGCGCGCGAGGTTAAAGCCGAGAAAGAAATCAAATCGTTTGTCATTACCATGGCAAAAGATGGAATGCTGGCATTCACCCCCGAGGGCGATTACCTGACGAAATCGCCAATCCAAAAACCTGTCAACGCAGCCGGGGCCGGCGATTCGGTTTCTTCCACCCTGGTCTGGCGGTTCTCGCTTGGCGAAGATTGGGAAACTGCTTTACGCTGGGCAGGCGCGGTCAGCGCGGCTACTGTTTTAACTGAACGCACGGGGGATGTTGTCATGGATGATGTAAATCGGATTATCACGGATGTAACCGTAACCCGGCTGTAGCATTGCTTTGCAGCAGGGCCGCTGAGAACGGAGTGAAAATGAAAATAAAAAAGATCTACGAGCTGTCGCATCGCATTGACCCTGATAAGGAAGAGTACCGCATGGAAGTAGACAGCCGCCAGGTTGAGGGTTGGCCGCAATTTGCCAAATACCCGCGTTTACCCGAAGCGCAATACCTGATCTCTGAAGTGATCTTGTGCACCCACGTGGGTACGCACGTCGAAATGCCTTTCCATCACGATAAACATGGTCTGGATACTGGCGATTTTCCCGTGGAAAATCTGGTGGGGGAAACGGTAACGCTGGATATTTCGCGGTTTGGAAACAACGAGGAAATCAGCAAAGCTGACCTGATGGCGATAGCCGCGGATCAGATCAAACCCGGCGACATCGTGTTTTTCTACACCGGGTTGGATAAAAACTACTACAGCGATAAGCAGCACGACCGCCCGTATTTTGCGACGGACGCAATCGGCTGGTTGATCGATGACGCCAGGATCAAGTTGATGGGCGTGGATACCTCCGGGCACGAAATCCGCCACAAGGATAGCACGCCGGTGGTCGGCCAGCCCAACCATGAATTGCTGCTGGGTTCAGGCATTCCCCTGATTGAATACCTGACCAATCTAAAGCCGATCCTTGGAAAACGGGTTTGGACGTTCACGCTGCCGGTCCGCATCATGGGCGTGGAGTCTTTCCCGGCGCGGGTGATCGCGATCGATTGGGAGGAAGCATGACCATACGCAAACCGGAAGATGTAATCGAACCCTTTAATTTCGAGGGATTCGATTCGGCTTTATTAAAAACGCTTTATTTGCGCATGGTACGCGCCAGGGAGTTCGAAGAGAAACTTTATTATCTGTTCCTGACCATTAAAATGCCGGGAACCATGCACCAGGCGACCGGGCAGGAAGCGGTTGCGGTGGGTGTTGCCAGTGTGTTGAACGCTGATGATTATGTGACCAGCACGCACCGCGGTCACGCGCACTGCATTGCCAAAGATGTCTCCCTGAATTCGATGATGGCCGAGATGTTCGCGAAGCGCAACGGGGCCTGTAAAGGCATGGGCGGTTCGATGCATTTATGCGATTTCAGCAAAGGAATGCTGGGCGCATTTGGCATCGTAGGCGCGGGCATCCCGATCGCCACAGGCGCAGCCTTGTCATCCATCGTGCGCGGCACCAGGCAGGTGGCGGTCAGCTTTTTTGGCGATGGCGCTATCAATGAGGGCGTGTTCCACGAATCCCTGAATATGGCTTCTTTATGGAAGTTGCCAGTAATTTACGTGGTTGAAAACAACCAATACGCCTTGTCCATGCCAAACGAACTAGAATCGGCTGTGACGGATTTATCGTCCAGGGGCTGCAGCTACAATGTCCCCGGCAGAACGGTCGACGGGAACAACGTGCTGGCGGTTTATAACGCCGCGCGACAGGCAGTGGAAGATGCGAGAAATGGCAAAGGACCATTTCTTCTGGAATGTGTAACTTATCGGGTTCGCGGGCATGCCCGTTTCGAACAACCCAATTACCGACCTAAGGAAGAAGAAGAACTCTGGAAACAGTACGATCCAATCCTGCGTTTCAAGCAGGCAGCCACAACCGCTGGCATCCTATCGGAATCCGATCTTAAAGCAATCGACCAGCAGGTCGAAAAAGAAATAGAAGATTCCATCGCATTTGCCCAGTCAGGCGAGGACGTAGGTGCATTGGATTATAAACAATTCATTTACAGCGGCCAGATGGAAGGCGGTGTGGAATGAGAAAATTATCGTTAGCCGACGCCATCCGCGAAGCCATGATCCAAGAGATGCGCTCCAATTCGAATGTGATATTAATGGGCGAGGATGTGGGTCGTTTCAATGGCGCGTTTCACGTATCGCACGGAATGTTCGAAGAATTTGGCCCCAAACGGGTTTGGGACACCCCCATTTCTGAAGCCGGATTTATGGGAATGGGAATCGGCGCGGCTTTAACCGGCTTGCGGCCGATCATTGAATTCCAGTATGCCGATTTTATGTATTGCGCGATGGATCAAATTGTCAATGAAGCGGCCAAACTGCGCTTGATGTCCGGCGGGCAGGCCAACGTTCCGCTTGTGATCCGCGCTCCGCAGGGCGCTACAGGCAGGGCGGCGCAGCATTCACAAAGTGTCGAGGCCTATTTCATGCACACTCCCGGCATGTACGTAGTGATGCCATCGACGCCTTATGACGCCAAAGGATTGATGATTTCCGCCATCCGTTTGAATGATCCCGTGTTGGTGCTTGAACATAAATTGCTTTACGGCGCGGCATCGCCCGGCGGCGGGAAAGCGCTTACCGACCAAACCATCAGCGAGATCGGATCCGACGTGCCTGAAGACGCGTACACCATTCCATTCGGCAAAGCGGATATTAAACGCGCCGGCAGCGACGTGACCATCATTGCCACATTGATCATGGTCCACCGCGCCCTGGCAGTCGCAGGCGAGTTGGAAAAAGAAGGGATTTCCTGTGAAGTGATCGATCCACGGACATTGGTGCCGCTGGACGAAGAGACAATTCTTCAGTCCGTTCGAAAGACTAATCGCGTTGTAGTAGCCACTGAAGACGTCGAGCGCGGGGGCGTGAGCGCGGAATTGACCTCGATCATTTCCAGAAAAGCTTTCGATTTCCTGGATGCTCCGGTCGAATGCGTCGCGGCGGATAACACCCCGATTCCCTTCGGCCCCGCTGCTGAAAAGCATGTTATTCCGCAGATGGAAGATATCCGCGACGCGGTTTACCGGGTGTTGAAGGACTAAACATGGCAACCAAGATCTTTTTACCCAGGTTGGGTGAATCCATCGAAGAAGCGATTATCGAGCGCTGGGTTAAAAAAGTCGGCGATCCGGTTGCCTTGGGCGATGTGATCGCTGAACTTGAAACTGCCAAGGCAACCATGGAGCTGGAAAGCCCTGCCAAAGGCATCCTTCTGGCGGTGATCCCGCAAGTTGGCCAAACCATCCAATTGGGCGACCTTGTCGCGATCGTAGGAAATGAAGGTGAAAATTGGCAGGGTGAAGTCGAACCGACCGGCGCTGGATTACCCAATAACGCCACCCAACCGCCGGCTGTGGAAGCACAAATTGAAGAACCAATCCGTGGAAAAAACCTCGCATCCAGCGAGGCAAAACGCGTGAATATTTCCCCCAATGCCAGACGGATTGCGCAGGAACTGGGTGTCGATTGGACCGGCATTCCCTTGCCGGAAGGCGTCAGGCGGATCACTTCCGAGATGATCCAAGACTTTGCCCGTAAAAACGGCATGCAAGGTAAAAATGAAATGGCGGGTGTGGTCATCCCCTTAACCAAAATCCAATCGATCACGGCTCGCCGAATGCTGCAAAGCGCGCAGACTATCCCGCAATTTTCGGTTTCAATGGATATGCCAGCCGGGCGTCTGCTGGATGTGGCTAAGGAACAAAAAACGAAGTCAGGCAGCAAGGTCACCGTCACTGCCGTCCTGGTAAAAAAGATTGCGGAAGCATTGTCGCAGCACAAACGCATGAATGCCCGTTATGATGCCGAAAAAGATGCCATATTCGCATTCGACACGATCAATATCGCCGTGGCAACCGCAACACCCATGGGTTTGTTCGTTCCGGTAATCCACGATGCGAATGCCCTTAGCTTGGCAGAAATCGGCGAGCGATTGGCAGGACTCGTGGACGCTGCCAAAGCGGGTGGGTTAAAACTGGAAGATGCCACCGGAGCAACATTCACGGTCAGCAATTTAGGCATGATGCAGGTAACCAGCTTCACACCGATTATTGATCCAGGCCAATCGGCTATCATGGGCGTTGGGAATATCCGCGAAGTGGTTGAGCGCGACGCGGACGGAAATTTTGCGCCGCGGATGGTGATTAACCTTACGGTCACGGCTGACCATCGGGTATTGGATGGCATGGCAGTGGCTGAATTCTTGGCGACATTGCGAAATTTGCTTGAAAATATGTAGAAAATATTGGAGACGACTAAGATGACATTAAAAAAAGAAGATTATCCCATCCGCGTTCAATATGATTGGGAAATGGGCGAATTTTTCCCCAAGGAAAAAATGGTACAGCGCAAGGTGAGCGACCTTGCAATGATGTTCCACGACCAGGCAGCGGTCAAAGCTGCGGTCACGGACAGTGACCCCTTGGTTTACGAGATTTTCTATTATGGATTCAAGACTAGCAAATCGGACATGGCGCTGGGAACCACGCGGATTCAGCCCGGGAAAGTCGGCGATGAATACTACATGACCAAAGGCCATTTTCACGAAGCCGAAGACCAACCGGAAATTTATTTCTGTGTAAAGGGTGAAGGATATTTATTGATGGAAACTCGCGATGGCGAGTTCGAGGCGCACGAATGGACGGCTGGAACAATCAGCCATATTCCCCCGATGTGGGCGCATCGTGTGGTGAACACGGGTAAGGGACCATTGGTTTTCGTTGCGTCCTATCACCTCTCGGCCGGTCATGATTATGGGCAGATTGAGGCCGGCGGATTCCTCAAGAGAGTTGTCGAACGCGACGGCAAAGCGGTATTGGTTTTGAACGAGGCGAGAAAATAAGTTTTTTGATTACAATTAATTAATGCAAAGTCCGGAGGTGGTCTTCTGAACGAGATCGAGAACGCTCAAGCTTTGGCTGTCGACATTGGCGGAACAAAAATGGATATCGCGCTGGTCGACCTGAAAGGGCAACTGGTTCAACCCTGCGAACGGTTGCTGGTTCCTTTCGATTCCAGCGGCGTTGCGGACATCGATGGGATCATGAATCTGCTGTCGCCGTTCGTTGAGAAAGCCAAAGCAAGCAGCTCGTGTTTTCTCGGAGCCGGATTCAGTATTTGCGGAAACATCGACGATCAGACCGGCGAGGCTGTCCTCGTGGCAAATTTACACTGGCACAACATGCCTTTCGGAAAGATCGCTGCCGAACGGTTTAAAATCCCAATTTACGCTGCCACCGATGTGCGCATGGCTTTAATTGCCGAACTTCTTTGGGGAAAAGCAAGAGGGATGAAACATGTCGCGTGGATGACCATCGGGACGGGATACGGGGGATATCTCTACCTTGACGGCAAGCTCTACGGAGGCAGTCACGGATTTGCCGGCAACCTCGGGCACGGGATTTATGATGAACGGGGTGGGTACCCTTGCGGATGCGGTCAACGAGGATGTTTCGAAAGCTACGTAGCTGGGCCGGCGCTTGCGCGCTATGGTCAGCAGGTTGTGGAAGCAGGTAAAAGCCCGATACTCAAGCAACTCAGCGAAGCTGCCGGTAAACCGGTTACGACGCGCATGGTATTTGAGGCGGAAGCTCTGCAAGATCCGGCGGCGCAGGAAATCATTCGAGAACAAATCAGGAAACTGGGGATTTCCTTATCCTCCATGGTGAACTTGCTCGACCTGGAAATGATCGTTTTGGGGGGCGGGGTGACCAAGGGATCGCCTGATTTCATTCAGCGAGTGGATGAACGCGTACGCGGATTCCTGATGACTGTCGAAGCGCGGCGTGACTTGCGAATTGAGAGAGAAAGTTTCGACAACTCCGCATTGATTGGCGCGGCGGCCACAGTGTTCATTAAAAATGGTGTTCTGAATCTATAAGCACGCGAGAGAGATGAGATATGGCAGAACCGAAGATCGAGAAATCCGAATTGATCATGCGACTGGTGGAGGTGGCTCATCTTTATTACGATGAGAACTATTCCCAGCAGGAAATTGCCGACCGGCTGCAGGTATCGAGGTCATTGATCGCGCAATATTTGCAACAAGCCCGCGACCGCGGCATTGTCCGCATAGAGGTGATCAACCCGATGAATTCGAGCGAAAACATGGCGCTGGAAATCCAGGAACGGGCTAATTTGGATCGTGTTTTCGTGGTTCCCGGTATGCATAAATACCAGGATTTGAACATGCGGGCAATAGCCGGAGCGGCCGCAAAATATATCGAACAAAACATCACCGATTCGGATATTTTGGGCATGGCTTGGGGGAGAACGATCACGCGCATAGTTCAATTGCTGGCGCCTTCAGTGCCCCGCGATATCGAGGTAGTGCCCCTTATGGGTGAACGCGGGTATACCGGCACTTATTCGCAGATCAATCAGATTGTTCTGCAGACCGCCCAGAGTTTCAATGGCAAACCGTATTTCCTGTTGACTCCCATGTTCGTGTCTTCCGCCCAGCTCAAGAATGAATTAATGAATGACCCTGAAGTGAAACCGGCGGTGGAACGTTGGGACAAGCTGTCCATGGCAGTCATTGGCATCGGGTCTGTTCCGCCATCCCCGGGTAGCATTGCGTACGTTGGTGAAAAATACATGCACATGATGCTGAAAAAAGGCGCCGTCGGTGATGTTTGCGGAAGGCATTTCGACAATGAAGGAAATCTTATTGAATCCGAATTCAACGAACGCATGATCAGCATCAGCCTGGATCAGTTGAGAAAAACCAAGGTGGTTGTGTCGGTCGCTGGTGGGGTTGAAAAAACGCGCGCGGTGCTGGCAGCCATGAAAACGCGATTGTTTTCAGTTCTTATTATTGATGAGATCCTGGCTGCGAGCATGTTGGATATGATGCGAAAAATGTAAAAAAGCACTCATTACCGGCGATCCCGGTGAATCCCTGGGAATTGACATTCGATGGGTATTGTGTTAATATGAATGTGAGAAAATACGCAATAGTGAACAAAAATTCACTTACTTAAAATCAGAACTTGCTGTCAATTGTCATTGACAAATGCAAAAATACTAGATATGATTATTGCAATAAGGAAAATGGACTTGATTTATTTTCGGTTGTAAATCCCCAGATAAAAAGGACACCAATCGAAATATCTTTATATGATTCATTGATCACTTGAAATCATCCAATTGTTACCGAAAGGAGGAAGAGACCATCGATCAATTTAAGAATATCGTTTACAGTAATCCGAATAACAAAATATTAAAACATTTCTAACAAGGAGAAGAGGTAAATGAAAAAGAGTTTTCTCGTTTTATCGATTATCGCGATTGCGGCCATGATGTTCGCCGCTTGTGCGCCAAAAGCTGAGGCCCCCGCGGCCGAAGCACCTGCTGCTGAAGCACCTGCTGCTGAAGCACCTGCCAAAGTCGTAATTGGTTACGGTGCCCCCGAATTGTCCGGCGCCCAAGGCCAGATTATGCAAGGTTTGATCGACCACGCGGAAGCCAAGGGTTGGGAAGTTACCACGACCAACGCTGATTTCGATTCCGAAGCACAGGCCAACCAAATCGATGATTTCATTGCCATGGGTGTCAATGCCATCGTGACTGTCCCTGTTGACAGCCAGGCCATTTGCGCTTCCGTGACAAAAGCCCACGAAGCCGGCATCCCCTTCTACACCATCGACCGCGGCACCATCGGCTGCGCAGTGGATATGACCATCCAGTCAGACAACTACATGGCTGGCAAACAGGCTGCTGAAGCTCTCGTCGCTTTTCTGACCGAAAAATACGGCGAACCCAAGGGCGTTGTCCTTGAACTGCAAGGCGACCTTGGCCAGAACGTTGCGCAATTGCGCGGCGGCGGCTTCAATGACTTCCTGAAAGACTACCCGAACATCGAAGTTATTTCCAAGCCCACCGAATGGGCAGCGGACAAATTCTCATCCGCCACCCTCGACGTCTTGGGTTCCCGCGATGATGTGGATGGTATCTACATGCATTCCGATTCCGTCGGCACCACCGTTGTTTTGGCCGCCCTCGAGCAGCTCGGCAAAAAATTCCAGCGCGGCGAAGCAGGCCATGTGTTCCTGTGCGGTGTTGATGGCAGCCCCGATGCTCTGCAGGCGATCCGCGATGGTTGGTCTGATCAGGCATCCAGCCAGCCCATTCCCGATTTCGGCATTATTGCTGATTGGATCGAGAAGAAACTGGCCGGCGAAGATCCAACTGTTGGCGAAGTTGTCCAAGAAGGCGCTCTGTGGTCACCCGCTACGATTGTCGAGACCGAAAGTGGTTTCGTTTGCAACCTGGCCACCACCTCCGTCACCCCCGAAAATGCTGACAGCGATGCTCTGTGGGGCAACAACTGATCTAGTTCGTAAATAAGTATATAATGTTGAATAAGCCGTAGCGATACGGCTTATTCACTGCAATTATCCGGTATTTAAAATTTTTAGAAAATGAGGTGTCCTCGTGAAAGAAAAAACGAGCAAACTTCTCGGGATCTTATTTGATAACCTCATCTGGTTGCTTGTAGCCGCTGGTTTGGTAATTTTTTCTTCGCTTTCAAAAAGTTTCCGCGCCCCCAACAACCTGATAAGCCTGCTCTATCGCACGTCGGCTTTGGGTTTGCTGGTCCTGGGACAGTCTTTTACCATGATCACCGGTAATTTCGACCTCTCTTCTGAATCGGGGCTGGGATTGACTGCGATGGTGGCGGCATTATTGATGGCTACGGTGGAAAATGGCGGCTTGGGTTTGGAATTATCTCCATTTCTCGCCATCCCTGTAATGTTCGGCGTTGGTGCGTTGATTGGTTTGGTGAACGGATTTTTGATCACCCGTTTGCGCATGAATAACTTGATCGTAACAATCGCCATGCAAATGATCTTGCGCGGCCTTGTTTATATTATTTCACCTGGTGCCACTGCCAGCTTCTTTCCAAAAGCGTTCAACTGGCTGGGTGGAGGTTCGCTCTATAAAATCCCCCTCGAAAGAGGTTTCGTTAATATTCCCGTCGCGACTGTATTTGTAATACTGATCTTTGTTATCGCCCACATCATCACCCGTTACACCCAATTCGGCCGCAACATGTACGCCACTGGGTCCAACGTTGTGGCGGCCAAGGATGCCGGTATCGATACGGACAAAATCATCCGCTGGGTGTATCTGATCGACGGATTGTGCATGGCGTTGGCTGGCTTGTTGGCAGCAGGCCGCATCGATTCAGCCACCCCCCGCACCGGCTCCGGTATGACTTTCCCAGTGCAAGCCGCCTCCGTTATCGGCGGTATCAGCATGGCCGGCGGCCGCGGCAACATGATCGGCGCGCTGGGCGGTTTGATGCTTTGGTCCATTCTTGATAATGGATTGAGCATCATGAAAGTATCTCCTTTCTGGATCGAGACCAGCCGCGGTTTGATCCTGTTGTTCGCAGTATTTCTGGATGCGATCAAGGTAAGGCGGATGCATAATCGTTCCCTGATTGAATCGTTGCTGCACACAACAATCGGTCTTAAAGACAAGACCGTCGTGAAAGACTAAGGAAGTGGTGAGATGAATACAAAACAAGAGATTATGGAAAAAACACCAATCCTTAAGATGGAAAATGTCAGCAAGGCTTTTCCCGGCGTCCAGGCATTGACGGATGTCAATTTCTCTGTAGAACAGGGCGAAATTCACGGCCTGGTCGGGAAAAATGGCGCCGGAAAATCCACCCTGATGGCGATCCTGATGGGTATTTTAGAACCGAACGAAGGCGCCATCACGGTGGGCGATGAAAGATTTGTCGCCATGAGCCCCAAGGAAGCGATTGCGGCCGGTATTGCTTACGTTCCGCAGCACGTGGCGATGATGGACAGTTTGACTGTGGCTGAAAATATCCTGGCTGGCGAGCTTCCCAGGAACAAAATGGGTTTGGTTGATTGGAAAAGAGTCAACCAGGAAGCAAAAGAACGCCTCGAAAAACTCGGCCTAGGTTTGGACGTCAATAAAAAAGTGGAAGGCTTGGGCGTGGCAGAGCAAACCATGCTGGCCATCGCAAAAGCCTTGTTTGGAAACGCCAAATTGATCATCCTCGATGAACCGACAGCTTCGCTTTCGCGGGCGGATATCAACCGGTTATTCAGCTTCATCCGATCCTTGAAGGATAAAGGCGGTTCATTCATTTATATTTCTCATCATCTGGAGGAAGTGTTCGAGATTTGCGACCGGGTTACCGTCATTCGCGATGGGCGGGTGGTCGGGACCGAGCGGGTCAAAGATATCGATGTCCCGAAATTGATCGTCATGATGGTGGGTGAGGATGTTGAGGATTACACGCGTGAATCCACCTGTGTGGAAGAGGTTATCCTCAACCTCAGTGGTTTGGAACGCCGCGGTTATTACGAGGATATCAACCTGGAACTCAGAAAAGGCGAGATCCTTGGTTTGACCGGCTTACAGGGCTGCGGCGCGGAGCAATTGGGCAAGGGTTTATTCGGCCTCGAACCGCGCGGTATCGGTACGATTACCATCCATGGCGAGGAATTCAAAGCTGTCAAACCGATCGAGTCTTTCAATCAGGGATTGGCATATTTGCCGCAGGATCGCTATCGTTTTGGTTTGGTCGGTTTGCGCTCCGTCCGCGAAAATGTGACTTACCCGGTGTTGGACAAACTGGTGAGATTGATCAACCTGGTCAATCGCAAAGAAGAAAAGAAAATTGTCGATCAATACATTACCGAACTGGATATCAAAACACCTTCCACTGAACAACCGGTACGCCTGTTGAGCGGTGGCAATCAACAAAAAGTGGTTTTTGCCAAAATGGCAACCACCAAACCGGATGTGTTGGTTCTGCACGAGCCCACCCAGGGCGTGGATGTGCGCGCCAAGATGGATATCTTCCGCATTATTGATGATATGGCTAAGCAGGGCGTGGCTGTGATCATTATTTCCACTGAAATCCGTGAATTGATGGGTGTATGCGACCGGATCGTGGTGATGAACGATGGCAGGTTGACAAAAGAATTTAGAAAAGGTTCTAAAGAAATGACACCTGAGAAAATCCTCGCTGCGATTGAAGGAGGAAAGAACAATGAATAAAGCTCAGAAAAAAGACTGGGTGAAGTTGATTCTGGATAATTTTATCTGGATCATCCTGGCCGTTTTGTTTACGTATTTTGCGGTCAATATTCCCAACTTCACCTTAAAATCGAACCTGATCAACATCCTGCTGCACGCCAGCGTGCTGGGAATTCTGGCCATCGGCCAAACCATTGTTTTACTAACCGGCAACTTCGACCTGTCGGCTGAGGGCATGGTCTCACTCTCGACAATTTTTGCCATGTGGCTGATGCTCGAACCCGGTATCAGGGGAGAAGCCCAGGGGTCGGGATTGATGATGAACCCGTTCCTGGTGATCCCGATCATTCTGCTGCTGGGAACGATTGTCGGTTTTCTGGTTGGCACGATGATCACGCAGTTGAAAATGAATGGTTTCATCGTTACGTTGGCCATGCAGTTATCGCTGCGCGGCGCGGCTATGATCCTCAGCAATGGGCAAATCATGACCGGGTCTCCCAAGGCATTCAACTGGCTGGGCAGCGCCAAGGTTGCCGGATTCCCGGTATCGATCATCGTAACCATTCTCATGTTCTTGTTTGTAAATTACCTGTTGAACAATTCCAAGTTCGGCCGCGAATTGCGGGCAGTCGGCGCCAATCCGGATGCGGCAGCAGCTTCGGGTTTCAACCCCAAGCGCACGATCACGCTGGCGTACACCATTGGCGGATTCCTGGCGGCTTTTGCCGGTTGGATGCTGCTGGGTCGTTTGGAGACATCAATCTCGACACTGGGCGAGGGATACACGCTCGAAACAGTGGCTGCTTCTGTTATCGGCGGCGTCAGTTTGAAAGGCGGCGTAGGCAGCGTGGGCGGCGCTTTTGCCGGGGTGATGCTGCTATCCCTGATCGACAATGCCTTGAACCTGATGTCAGTCGATTCCTTCTGGGTGGAAGCTGTACGCGGATTCATTATCCTGATCGCATTGCTGATCGAAGCCCAGAAGTTCCGCTACAAACCGAAGGTGATCCACGAACCTGCCATTGAAAAACCGGCGGTTTCAGGAACCAAATAATTTCATGATTACCGGATTGTTCAGAGCGTTTTTCTGAACAATCCGGATTCGCATTGAACACATTCTTTGCAGACTATTTAGAAAAGGAGACAAAATGTCAGAAGGTAAATATGCAGTCATAGTGACCAATTACAATTATCCGACCGACCGCTTCAACAAAGAATACGGAATCAAGGGCGCGAATAACTTGATCTTGAAGATGATCGAAATCGCGGGTAAGCAGGGCCTGGCGCAGGGGCTGGAATTCAACATGGATGAGTCCGACCCGGATGTCTGCACCGGTATCAATGAAAAAAACTGGAAAGAGATCCGATCGGCGCTGGACGCCAACGGCCTGGAGATCATCGGCATTGCCTCGAATTTGTGGAGCAGCTACGATTTCGCCAACGGCACTTTCGGCGCGACCGATCCGAAAGTCCGCAAGCAGGCATTGGACCTGGTGAAACGCACCATGGACGTGGCCGCCAACGTCGGCGCGCCATACGTCAATATCTGGCCCGGACAGGACGGCTACGATTATTACCTTACGACCGATTACGTCAAAGCATACGATTGGTGGATCGAGGGCATGCAGGCGGCGGCCGATCACAATCCGGGTATTAAATTGGGTTTCGAGCCGAAACCCTTTGAACCGCGTTCCTATTCCACCATCGGCAGCGTATCCAAATCGCTGTTGATGATCCGCGACGTGAACCGCAAGAATGTCGGTTTGAACATGGATGTTGGCCACATGCTCTTCGAGCATGAAAATTTGGGCGAATGCGTCGCCCTGGCGCAGCGGGAAGGCGGCAAGTTATTCCACTTGCACATGAATGACAACTACGCCAATTCCGATGCCGATATGATGTTCGCTTCAGTGCATTTCCTGGCTTTCCTGGAAATGTTCTTCTGGCTGCGCAAGACCAACTATTCCGGTTGGAAATCGCTGGACTTGTTCAATTACCGCACCGATCCCAAGGAGACAATCGCCGAGGGCATCCGCTGGATGATGGCGTTCGATGAACTGATCGACCGCATCGGCATGGACAAGCTGGAAGAGATGATCAAAAACGGCAATGCTGTGGAGAACATGGCAATCTATAGAAAGTTCATCTTCAACCAAAAATAAATAGGTAAAGCAAGAAGAGGAGATGGATCGTTCATTTCCTCTTTTCATTTAAAATGATTATTAACAAAGATGGGAAAGGATCAAGAAATGGATATCGCGAACAAAGTGGCGATTGTGACCGGCGCAAGCGGCGGAATCGGCCATGAAGTCAGCCTGAAGCTGGCTGCGGCGGGCGTTCGATTGGCTCTGGTGGCCAAAACCCCTGAAAAATTGATGGCATTAAAAAAGGAAATCGAGAAGAAAGGCGCCCAGGTCATTGTGATACCGACGGACATCACCGATGGAAAGTCGGTTGAAGAGATGACCGCCCAGGTGGTCAACCATTACGGCCGACTGGACATTCTGGTAAACTGTGCCTTTTGGGGGCCGCCGGGAAGTCTTGAGCAGACCACGGAGGAATTCTGGGATCGGACCATCGATACCACCCTGAAAGCGCCATTCCTGTGCGTACGCGCCAGCGTTCCTTATATGCGGAAAGTGGGCGGCGGACGTATCGTCAATATCGGATCGCGGGCGGGAAAATTCGGCGAAGATAACCGCACGGCGTATTGCGCGGCAAAATTCGGCCTTGAAGGTTTGAACGCAGCGTTGCGCGAGGAACTGGTGCGCGATAATATCCACGTGCATTTGATCTCGCCGGCGGCAACCAACACGCCTTTCTGGCCATCATCCGGGGCTAAACTGACGCCGGAAATCCTGGAACGCTTTATCCCACCGGAGACGATAGCCGAAGCGGTGTTATGGGTTATGCAGCAGCCTGACCGGGTAATTATCCCGGACGTCCCGGTGTATAACTTCCGCAACCCGTTCGAGGGAAAAAGCTCTCCCTTTGCCGATTAAGTAAAACAAAAATACGTTCCAACGGAACGTATTTTTGTTGGGAGAAACGAAACGACTATCGTTCCAGAATAGCCGGACGTTTATAGGATTGACCCTGGATTTCAACATCGATATAGGGCCATTGGTTGGTTTGGGTCAGAATCTCGGGGATTGAATCTGTTACCAGGATGGTATCTTCCGATTTCGTGCCCTGAATGGTAGGATTCCAGCCGAACACCTGGTTCTTTTGAACGATTTGGGTGGAATCGGAATAGGCAATATATTCGCGCGGCTCATAGCCGGTCAAACCGCCCTGATGATGGTTTTGCCACTCATCCGGATAGCCCTTGAGTGCGTATGCATCCTTGGCATTGTTCAGAATATGCCCTGCAAGCGCTCCCGGGCGGGTTTGCGAAATAAAAGTTGCGTCCACAAACGCGGCCGCTTCCTGCTTGTTGATCAGTTCAAGCGGGGTCTTGCCGAAATGAACGCAGCGGGTGAACGTGATCACCAATCCCCAGCGGCGGGCGCACAGGACCAAATGCGCGAACTTCTCCAATTTTTTTTCAGATGGAATCGGATGGCGATATTTAAAAATCCGGTCATCGGTGGCGATTAACAACACAACCGGGAAGATCTGTTCAGCCAGCAGCCTGCCGGCCATGAGCGCTTCGATTTCGTGTTCGCTCATCCCGGGTTTGATCTCGCGGGCGACTGCTTCGACGACAGCCGCCGTATGCTGCCCCAGCCAGCGGTAACGGGAAATTTCATTCTCGGTCATGACAAAACGTAATTCCGCGATTAAATTTTTCTCAAATAACATCCCATCCCAGGGGATATCCGCGCAGATTTTCATCCCACCTGCCAACTTATTCACGGCATCCGCCGACCCGCGCGGATCATACCAGGCCGGCATTTCGAAGTTGAATAACGGTTCAATCTCACCCAGCGCTTCATTTTTAAGGCGCGGCATCTCGTTATTGCCCGCAATCAGGGTCAAATTATTCCTGGTGGCAAAGATCATCGCTGAACCGGTTTTTTCAATGATCTCCAGGTGATCGTCGCCGCCGGCAGTCAACCAACTAAAGTTGGCATTGGTTCCCAGGAGCATCCCATCGAAATGATGCTCTTCGAGAAAATTTTTGATTTGAGCATGTTTATGGCGAACTTCTTCAAGACGATTCATGTTTCCTCGAATTCTTCATTACCCGGAGGCTGAATGGAACCGGGCAAATCTTTCCTTTTAATAAACGGTCTGATCGATCTTTGAAATACGGCAAATTTCGCAGACTTCTTCAGCGGTCAAACCGGTGCCGATTTCACCCAGGCTGAGATTCAGGCATTCATATTTCGCGCCGGTTTCGGCGTATTCGATGCGGTCTGCAGCGCGCTTGACGGAGATGTCCGAAAAAGCCATCACGCCGTGTTTTGCCCAAATCACCAGGTTATGTTCCCGCAGGGATTTAACGTTACCTTCCATCAAATCGGAAGTTCCGGGAACAGCGAATGGCAGAAAGCCGATACCGGTTGGAAAGTTGGCGATCGATTCCGGCTGCCAGCGCAGCAGATGGGTGCTGAGGTATTTCTCGTCCTGATAACGGGGAACCTGGCTCAGATAGGTTAAATGAATCGGCTGCGCGTGGATCACGGCCAGAAAGTTGGAGCCGGAAATGCGCATCTGGTCCTGATGTACGGCCAGGTGAGAGTTGAATTCACTGGTGGGCCGTTGGAACCGGCAGGCGGGCGAGGTGAATATCGTTCCGGTTTTGCCATTTTCACCGATCTCGACCGCGGCCAGGTTGGCAGCCGGGTCATCGATGATTTCACGCAGCCTGCGCCCCGAGCCGCTGACGATCACGGTTGCCCCTGCCAATCCGGGAACTGCCAGGGGGAGTTCGTATGAATTCGCAATCGGGAAGAAATGGCGCACTTCCACCTGCCAACGCATGCATACGGAAATGTTTCCGGCGGCGCCTTCACAGGCTTCAATGGCTGCCAGATGTTTACCGGCCTGGCCGATGTGAGTAATGACTTCGTCTAATTCAGGATAAGGAACATTGATCATTTCAGATTTCACTTTCATTCTTTAAAAAATTTAATAGTTTTTGGTACGATCGATCCCATTCGTCGCGTTTTCCCGGATTAAAAGACTCGACTACGAAGGATTTGCGAACCAAATCGCGCGCTTCTGCAATCGAGCCCAAATGGCCCATGGCAATTGCCTGCATCAGGACATTGCCGATCGCGGTGGCTTCCACCGGACCGGAGACTACCAAGCGACCGGTGCAATCGGCGGTGAATTGATTCAACAGGCGGTTTTGACTGCCGCCGCCGATGATGTGGATCGGGTTCAACTGCTTCCTCACCAATTCTTCCAAACGCGTGAACACGAAGCGGTATTTCAAAGCCAGGCTTTCGAAAACGACCCGCAGGATCTCGCCTTTGGTTTGCGGAACTTGCTGCCCGCTGGATTTACAATATTTTTGGATTTTCCCCGGCATCTCGCCCGGGAAAAGGAATTGCTCAAAATCCGGGTTGATCACTGCCATGAATGGCTGCGCTTCGGAAGCCATTTGGGTAAGCTCCTGGTACGAGTAGTCCTCGCCATGTTTCTTCCAATACCGGCGGCATTCCTGAACAATCCACATTCCGACCACGTTTTTCAACAGGCGCCATTTTCCAAAGACGCTGCCTTCATTGGCAAAATTGTATGCCAAGGCTTTCTCGGAAAGATCCGGCGCGGAAATTTCAGCACCGATGATCGACCAGGTGCCCGAGCTCAGCCAGGCGCAATCCGGGTTCTGCATCGGCACTGCGACCACCGCCGATCCCGTATCATGGCAGGCAGGCGCGATGACGGTAACACCCAACAGCCGGGTATCGTTGGCAACCTCGCCGCGCAGCGGCCCCAGAACTGTGCCGGGTTCAATGATTTTTTGAAAAAGCCGGGAAGGAATATTCATGGCATCCAAAACGTCCTGGTCCCAGGTATGCGTCAGCGGGTTCAAGCATTGCGTGGTGGTAGCGTCGGTGAATTCATTGCCGACCACCCCGCTCATCCAAAAATTGAACATATCCGGCATGGTCAGGAAGGTTTCGGCAATTTCAAACAGTGGTGATTGATTTATCGACATGGACAGCAATTGATAGAGCGTGTTGAAACTGGAAAATTGCGCACCGGTTTTCAGGAAGATATCTTTGCGGGGCATTCTTTTGAAAGCTTCTTCAACCATGCCATCCGTGCGCGCGTCGCGATAATAAAAAGGATTTCCCAACAGCGCATTATTTCTATCAAGCAAGCCAAAATCGACTCCCCAGGTGTCCAACCCGACACTGGAAAACGTGAAGCCGCTGCCGGCTGCTTTAGCCATCCCGTTTTTGATCTCACTCCACATATGAAGGATGTCCCAATGGAAACCATCGGGCAGGCGCACCGGCAGGTTGATGAAGCGATGGATTTCCTGAATTTCCATTCTGTCATCATGCAAGGCTGCGTGCATGGCACGGCCGCTTTCCGCGCCGAGATCAAAAGCCAGATAATTTCTGGGTTGGGGCATGGTTACTCCGATGAGAATGAATTTTTGATGACCTGATTCAAGATGAATTGTAAAGCAAGGACTAACCTTTGACAATAGAAAATGTCATTTTTCTTTTTGATTAACCTATTGGGTAAATCAATTTATTATCTAAAAAGTACAATGGATAAAAACGTAACATATGAATGGAAAAAGAATTTGTATGAGAGCAAAAAAACCGCGTGATCCTCTTGTCTCCGTAAAAAGGATATAATTTCGAATCTGAATTTGAAGCGAAAGCTTGATTGTGGATAAAAAAATGGCAAACCAGACGGAAAAAAATCGAAAAGATCCACGAATTGAAATTGAGATTGACGGCCCTTATCGCGTATATGGCGAGGTCCCCCTGGTGCATAAAACCCAGGTGGTCTCCGAGTATGGCGAACCCTTGACCTGGAAGAAAGAAAGGGTATACGAAACACCAAAATCAAACCAGAGCGATCATTACAGCCTGTGCCGCTGCGGCCACTCAAAGGACAAACCCTTCTGTGACGGCTCGCACGCCGAAGAAAACTTTGACGGAAAAGAGACCGCGGCAATCGGCAACACCGCAGAACGCCAATTTGTTCAGGAAGGCGAAGGATTGGTGGTGAAGCGCGACGGATATCTGTGCATGCTCTCGGGGTATTGCGGAAACCGGAAAACCACCATCGGGCGGATGATGAGCCAAACTGCTGAGCCAGCTGTGCGCGCCGAGATCATCGCCATGATCGAACGCTGCCCCTCAGGCACGTATACCTATGCCATGAGCCCGGACGAAGCAGACATTGAACCCGACCTACCGGTGCAGATCGCGGTCACCACCGAGATCACATCCGATGGACCGATTGAAGGTTCGCTGTGGGTGACCGGCAATATCCCGGTCGAACGTTCGGATGGCAAACCCTTTGAAACGCGCAACCGAGTGACACTGTGCAATTGCGGGCAATCTTGCCAAAAGCCGCTTTGCGACGGCAGCCACCGCCGCATTCAGCAAGCCGAGCTGCGCAAGAAAAAAAGCCAATCCTGAAGACGAATTTACTTCGGGCCGGGTAACTTTGCTTCTACTTCCGAAGCCAGTACTACCTGATTGCGACCACGTTCTTTTGCCAGATATAATGCGGCGTCAGCCTGGTCGATCAATGCATGGATGCAATCACCGTGGATGGGGAAAGTTGCAATCCCGATGGAAACAGTGGTTGATATCTTTTGTTTGTCCTTCACAACGTAAAGCTGGCCGAGCATCCTGCGTATGAATTGCGCTTTCTTAACAGCTTGCTGAGCCGGCATATTCTTGAATGACAAGAGAATTTCATCTCCGCCCAGGCGGCAGGAAAAATCATCCGAGCGTGTCAGCGACTTGATGCACATGCCGATTTTTTCCAATATAGCATCCCCCAGCAGGTGTCCGTAGACATCGTTGATATTTTTGAAATGATCGATATCAATAATAAAGATGCTGCAGGGCAGGTCAAGTTTGCGGCATTGGGCAAGTTGCTGCGATAGGACTTCTTCCATCATTCTGCGATTGGATAAACCAGTCAACGCGTCGCGGCAGGCCTGCTCTTTGAGCTGGTCGTGCAGGATATTGATTTCCTGGATCTGTTTTTGCAGCGATTTCGATTGCAGGCGTAGCTTGTCTTCAGCCATCTTGCGATCGGTTATATCGCTTGAAATACCGTAGGTTCCGATGATCTGTCCGCTTTCGCCATAAAGCGGCATTTTGGTGGTCAACACCCAGGTATCCGGCCGGTTGGGCCAGGTTTCTCTTTCCTCTGTGCTGATGGTTTTACCGGTACGCATGATCTTTTGTTCATCACGGAAAGCCCGCCGGGCATGTTCCGGGCTGAAAAAATCGAAATCGGATTTACCGATCGCGGCGGATGGATCATCCAGACCAAACGCTTCAGCCAGGGATTTCGATATCCGAATGAACCGGCTGTTGCAATCCTTGAAATAAATGTGTTCCGGAAGGTTATTCATTAACGAATTCAAGAGATAGCGATCGTTGACGTGCAAGGAATGTTTTTGGTTGAATGATTTATTCCGCGCGGCAGGAATTGCCGATTCGTCGACCGTGATTTCGATTGATTGAGGTTTAGTTCCAGATTTTTTCATATTTACCCCGATCCAAGAACGATGAAAGCCTCAATGGTTTATTTTTAGATTATTATGACTTCTCCATATCTTTATTACGAATAAAAAAAAGAGTGAATCCTTAACCCTTACAACTGCGGTGGTTTGGTTTCGATGTATTTCCGCATGACATCCAGCGGCCAGGTTCCCTGCCAGTCGGCCCCGAAATGGGTCGGGTATAGCTGCACCAGCAGCCAGGTCACTCCGATTTCAGCGTATGCGCTTGCTCGGGCGGCCGCCTGCGCAGGCGGCAAGCTATAGGCCACGTCGAAAGGCAGAGCCGGGTCGCGCAACGAGCAGGTAAAACTGATGGCTTCCTTTAACTCGCTCATATCGTTATCGATGCCTGGGCTGGTTTGCGGCACCATGCCATCCCAGCGCGCCATGCGGCGGAAAGGTGCTTTATGCGGCCAATTGCCCGCGACCCAAACCGGGATGCGCGGCTGCTGCACGGGTTTGGGCAGAAAATGGCTCGTCTTGATGTGGTAATAATTACCATCAAAGGCAAAGGGTTCTCCGCTCCATAAACCATTAACGATCTCCAACCCTTCATCCAACATGCCGGCGCGTTTCCTGAGGTTCATCTCTTCCCCGAAGTTATCCCACTCTACTTCCGAACCACCGCTGCTGCCGAGGCCGACGCCCAGAATTAGACGGCCATTGGAGAGCCGATCAAGCGTGAGCGCTTCGCGCGCTACTTTCCATGGCCGGCGGCGCGGCAGGGGAGTGATCAACGCGCCCAGGCGTATGCGTTCGGTGCGCGTGGCAACCGCGCTCAATGATACCCAGGCGTCGGCCACGTCTGTGGGCCAGTAGCGTGTGATGTGATCCCAGAGAAAAAAACCGTCCCAGCCGGCTTGCTCGGCGCTTACTGCCAGGTCGCTCAACAGCCGCGCATCACCATAGGGTCCAAAATTGGGCAGGTAGACCCCAAATTTCATGGCGAAAAAGTCCTCCTGATTACCGCTTTGATTATACCCGACTGGATTCCGGAGCATTATGATCAATCATCCCGATTTTTGCGCCAAGCCGCACCCTTGAGGGAAGATGGCTATGGTATAAAGAAATAGAATGACTCTTCTCTCGTTGCGGAAAAACGGTGCGTGATGAATAGAACGACAGCCGACGAAAAAAAGAAAAAACCGACCGGAACTCTATTGTGGTTGGTTATCGCGGTATACACCTTTCTGCTGCCGAACGCCCGTTTGGCATACGATGCCATTGTGAATGTATACGGGCAGAATGCCGCCGGCAGAGTGCCCATCATCACCGTGTGCATCCTGGGATTGATTTACGCATTGGCGGTTTACCGCGTTCATAAAAGTTTGCGCAACCTGATCTTCCTGATCCCGTGCGGTGTTATCGCCTACCTGATCATGCACCTGGAAAAAAATCCGAACAAGCACATTCACATCCCGGAATACGTGCTCATGGCCTGGCTGCTCTTTGCGGCGCTTTCCAAAGGCTATGCCAGCCGGGATTTGTATTTGCTGATATTTTTATGCACAGCCGCATTGGGGGTGGTGGATGAGCTGGAACAGGGTATTCATCCTGCCCGGTTTTACGGATGGAGCGACATGATCGTCAACAGCGCTTCCGGATTGATCGGCATTTTCACGCTTATGGGAATTAAACAAACCCAAAAAGCCGACTGGCAGTGGGCGAAAATGTTAAAGAAATCGATCGCTCCGACAGGTTTGGTGGTGGCTGGATTGGCCGGCGCGGTGATCATGTGCGTATCCCTTTTTAGAGTTCAGGCTCAAGGCGTCTTTTGGGGCGTTTACCCGCAATGGCTCTTTTATTGGAATATGCTCTATTTATTACTGGCTGCAATGCTGATAATTTCCGGTCGATACGAAATTCAAGTTCATAATCGACAACAAGTATTACAAAATGAATCTGCGTTTTCGTATGAAGCAAATATTATCCGTTTATGGATATTGCCTTTGTCAGTAATCATGGCGTATATGTATGTGTTAGTGATCTATACTGCCGTATCAGGAGTGCCATTTCGTTGAAAATATACCAAAACCTATTATAAAGAACTGACAACTCTGTCCCCGAAGTTGTCAGTTCATTGTGTAGTTAGTGATTGTCTTGATTATAAACCCAGGTTTTTCAACGCCGCGTAGACCAGGAAGGCCGGCCAGACCAGCGCTTTCAGAAAACCCAGCACGCCCATCCCGAAGGTAGCCGCGTTTCCAATGAAATACACACAGGCACCGATGAAACCCAACCCGTAAACCGCTCCGCAGGAACCATCGCGGTGAACCATTTTTACCTTGCGGCAATCATTTTCCTTGACATTTGTTTCCGTTTCCATTTTTACTCCTTTTCATTTTCCAATGATATATACGCAATTGCTTGTTCAGGGTTTTGCAGGAGGGGAAGAATTCGAAACGGGACGTCAAGACCACCGAAGAGACTCTTCGATGGTCTTGGAAGTATTGATTAGAACTCCACGTTTGATAAAGAAGTTGGTTTTACTTTTTGAATTTGTATCATCCAATGCAATTTATGAAGATTCTGATATGCAGGATGATCCTTCCGATAGGAATTCGAGAGGTTTGATTAATTCCTGATTATTTAATCTCGAGAGGAGCGCCCCGGGTTGATAGAGAATTCTTCACTAACCGTTCGATGTGCCCCAATAGGCGATCGATATCCAACGGTTTGATTAACGTTACCAATGCCCCATTGCGGATTCCCTGAATGATCAAATCATCGTCTGAATATGCGGTCATCAGGATGAACGGAGCATCCGGTTGAATCGATTTCAACGCGCAGAGCAGGTCGATGCCATTCATACGCTCCATCTTGATATCGGAAAGCACGCAACTGTAAACATTGCTGCGGGCAAATTCCAGAGCGCCAAAACCGGATTGGGCGACATCCACCTGGTAACCCTTTGACGTGAAGATATCCGCCAAAGTCTTTCCGTTCAGCGGGTCGTCGTCAACGATTAATAAGCGCGGTTTATTCATCATTCAAACTCAGAGGAAGAATTATGGTGAAAGTACTTCCCTTACCCGGTGTGCTGGCGACTTTGATTTTTCCGCCATTCGCTTCGATGAATTTTTTGGATACTGCCAATCCAAGCCCGATCCCGCGCGCTTTTGTGGTGAACAGGGGCGTAAACAACTTGCGTTTGTCACTGGCGCTGATCCCGGTGCCGTTATCTGCGATTGAGATATGCGCTTCTTTTTTCGATTGTGTGCAATTTATTTTAACTCTGCCTCCCTGCGGTAAGGCTTGATAGGCATTGCCGAGGATGTTGATCACAGCCTGCATGATTTGGTTTTGGTCGACGTTGATTTTTCCAATTTCATCGATGCCGGTAACTTCCACCTGAACGTTTTCAGGCGGCGGGCATTGTTCGAGTGAAGCCTTAATTAATTCCGCGACACTGGTCTTAGATTTGTCCAGCATAGGTTCTTTGGCGAAATTCAACAAATCCGTGATGATTTTGTTCGAGCGCTTGACTTGTGATGATATCAAGTCGATATATTCTTTGGTCTTTTCATTTTCTCCGGACACGCTTGATTTCAAAATATAAATTGCGTTGCTGATCACCCCCAGCGGATTGCGCAATTCATGACCGACACTGCCGGCCAACTGCCCAAGGGTGGCCAATTTCTCTTTGGCAAGCAATTCCTTGTGGGCTTTTTCCAGTTCCCGGGAGCGCTCGGCGACCAGCTCTTCCAGGTGATTGGAATATTTTTCCAGTTCCAGTTCGGCTTCTTTGCGTTTGGTGATATCTTCTACAATCCCGATTACCCGCGCAGCTTCGTTCTTCTCATCTTTCTCTGTGATCGCCCCGACATCCCTGAACCATTTATAGCTTCCTGAGACGGTTTTGATGCGGTATTCCACCTCATAAGTCTCCGCTCTCCCTTCCAGGTGGTCGCGCATGGCTTGCATGGCTTTGGGATAATCGTCAGGATGCAGCAGCCGGGTAAAATCCTCATACGTCTGGAACATCTCGGGAGGGAAGCCGATCAGATCCACTTTGCGCTTGTCGAATGACACCCTGCCGGACGGCAGCTGCATTTCCCACCAGGCCAGGTTACCGGCACGTAAACCGGCTTCGATGCGGTAAGTCAATTCCTTGCTGGTTTGGACCATCTCGGAAAGTTTCTGATTGGTTTTTTCCAACTCCAGCAGCTTGTCTTCCATCTTGCGGATGAGGGCTTCGTTATATTTCTTGAGAAACACCTCTTCCCCATTCAGATTATCCACGGATTTCACCAGAACTCCACGCTGGTATTCCTCCAGGACGTCTCGAATGATTTCGATGAACCGGGAGGGTTCGGCGGGTTTGCGAATGAAACGGGCTGCACCCAGACTGAGAGAAAATTCTTCATCCTTGAGATCGGTGTAGGTTGCGGTGTAAAAAATGAAGGGTATGCTTTTTAATATTTCATTTGACTTCCATTGGCGGCATAGGGCAAATCCATCCATTCCGGGCATGAGAATATCCGAGATAACCAAATCCGGTGGGTTGGCAATGGCAATTTCCAGCGCCTCATTTCCACTTTTTGCTTGAAGAGATCGATACCCGTTTCCCTCCAACAGGACCTGAAGCAAATAAAGGTTCTGTTCATTGTCATCCACTATCAGGATGTTCTTTTTCTCAGCCATTTGTTTCCCCTTTTTAATTTTGCTTTATTAAAAACGATTCGATATATGGAATGATTGTTTCGGGATTGATCGGTTTGGTTACATAACCCGTACATCCGGCTGCGAGCGCTTTTTCCTTGTCACCCACCATGGCATACGACGTTACAGCAATAATGGGTATTTTTTGACCGCCATACATCTCCCGCAGTTTTTCGGCAACCTGATATCCATTCATGCCCGGCAGTTGAATATCCAAAAGGATGAGATCAGGACTCACCTGGTTAACGAGATCAATGCCTGATTGACCATCATGCGCCGGGAAAACCTGATATCCGTGTTTTTCCAGGATGAATGTGATCAGGTAAAGGTTCTGCTCGTTATCTTCAATAACTAATACTTTTTTGCTCATTGCATGACTCCTGGTGTTTTGAGTGGAAGCGTGAATGTAAACGTGCTGCCTTTCCCCCAACGGCTTTTCAACCAGATCTTGCCCCCCAATTTTTCAACCAGGCGCTTGCAAATCGAGAGGCCCAAACCGGTTCCTTCATATTTGCGGGATAGACCGCTGTCGATTTGCTGGAAAGGTTTGAACAGTCTTTCCTGATCGTTCTCTTTGATCCCGATACCGGTATCGATTATGCTGATAACAATCTTCTTTTTCTTAATTGTACATTCAAGACGAACTTCGCCCTCATTGGTGAACTTTACGGCATTATTCAGCAGGTTCAACAAGATCTGTTCCACGCGGCGTTGATCGCTGACGATTATCCCAACCTCAGGCTGGATGTCTGCTGTCACGGTTAACGCTTTCATTTCAGCCAGGGGGGTAATGGTTTGGATCGCTTTTTCAATGCTATCCTTCAAATTGAATGCATCGCTGCTGATTACCAATTGCCCGGCCTCGATCTTGGAGATGTCTAGAATATCATTAATCAGATTCAATAGATGATTAGCGCTGTTCTGAACCATGTGCAGCTGTTTGGTTTGTTCATCATTCAGCGAACCGACCAGCCCCTGCAATAGAATGCCGGTGAACCCAATGATAGAGTTCAACGGCGTGCGCAACTCGTGCGACATGCTTGCCAGAAAAGCGGATTTCAACCGGTCTGCTTCCTGGGCTTTCTCGTAAAGGCTGGCATTTTGAATGGCGATTGAGGCTTGATCGGCGAGCATCATGATTCGATTGAGGTCGCCGGATTGGAACGTCCTTTTTCCTTTTCCATTGATGACGGACAAGGTTCCGATCATGGTGTCCGCGATTTTCAGCGGGGCTGCGGCAATGGATTGATCCTGCATGCGTTTGGAATGGGATAGGGCAAGCCCGCTGTGCCGCTCATCCTTCAGCACATTCCGCGAAAGCACCGGTTTTTTCTCCCTGAATACCCAGCCATTGACGCTCTGGCTGAATTCTTCATAGCTGAATTCCTGCAGTTCTCCCTGTGTGAAACCGCTGCCGACGATGTTCCTGAAATCATCACTTCCTTCATCAGCAAGGAAAAGGATGCACCTGTCGGCGTCGGTGATATTTCTGGCAGCATCCGTGATGATCTGCAGGGTGGCCTTTAAATCCAGCGTTGAGGTGATCTCTTTTCCGACTTTATAGAGCGTTTCCAACTCATTTGCTTTTCTTTGAATTTCCCGAGTTGCGAGATTGATCTGTTCAACCAAATCAGCCGCATGACGCTGGATTTTCTGATGCATCCTGGCGTTATCGATTGCGATGGCGGCATAATCCGCGAAAGTTTTTAATGTTTCCAAATGCACCGGGGTGAAGAATCCGGGTTCTGCGCTATCCACATTCAGGAAACCGATCACTTGATCTCTGACAATAATCGGTGAACCCGCATACGAATGCAGGAAATCCTGGCCTTCCAGGGTTATCCAATTCTTGTATTTTGCGGTATCCCGCACGATGATCGGTTTTTTCTTTTCAAGCATCTGACGCAGAGTGAAGACATCCTCAATGTTTAAGCTGGCCTTCGCCATGGCATCCTGCAAGCCGAATTTTTCATAACCGCGCGATCGGCAAATATAAGCCTTACCCTTTTCAAGCAGCATGATATTGGCTGAATCATTCGGAACAACCTGGCTGACCTGTTCCAAAATGAAATCGAGAACCGTGTCGAAATCGAGCGTCTTAATCATGACCGCGATTGATTGAGTCAAAGCTTGGGCCAGGTCGCGTTCCTGCTTCAAGTCATTTTCGATTTCCATGCGCGCGGCTATCATCCGGTTATAAACCGAACTTAATTGACCGATCTCATCTTTTGACCTTACCTGCGCCAGTTGGTACTGTTCTTTTGTTAGTGCGTTTTGTTGGGTGACACGACTCAATTCGATCAGCGGTTTGGAGATAAATATATCCAACCCATAAATCGACAATATCCCAAAGAGCAGGATTGTAATGAGAAGGCTGATCAATGGCGGGTTTATGGCCGATTTTTGCACTTCCTGGTTGACAACCGACACCGGTATGACAGCGATGATTTTCCAGCCCAATTTTGGGGATGTATGGAAGAAATAGTAGTATTCACCAAAGCTGAAGGTACCCTGTTCCTGGGTCAACAGAAGTGCGGTATTTTCCGGCAGGATTGTTGAAATGTTCTGAAACAGATGATCCGGATTTTTTGAAGCCAGGATGACCCCGTTGGGATCAAGGATCATGGGTTGGCCATCGTACCCGATTTTAAAATCGGAGATATAGTTGGTCAGGTTAACCAGCGTGATATCCGCGCCAATTACAGCGAACATCTCATTATCCTGATTGAACAAGGCTTTAACAATTCCAATGTTTACATCCGGGGCAGTGAGGGATGAATATGGTTCAGTCATCATGATTTTTCCTGGATTCTCTTTTGCCAGGGTATACCACGGCCGAGAACGCGGGTCATATTGCGTGGGAGCACTTCGCGGGTGCGAGCGCACAAAATCACCGTTTTCATAACCGATGTAAACGGAATTCACATAGGTGCGGCTGGTACGGTAAGCGTTCAGAACGTTAATAATGCTCTGTTCCAGTACGCCTATATGGTATTCAAAAGTAGCTTCATCCGCATTAAGGAAGTTGGTGAATTGGTTTCCCCCGCTGGAACGGATCAGATCGTTTTCGGAGAGCGCCTGGATGTCATTCTCGGCTTCATTGACAAAACTCGTCAACGCGAAATCGAACAGTTCAAGTTGTTTTTGGACATTCCCGCCGATATCGAGAATTTTTATTTTACGAAATTCATAGTAAGTCCACGCTCCCATCACGAGCAGGACAATCAATCCGGTCAGGGAATACATTACCAACAATTTCTTGCGCAGGGTCATTGTCTTCTCAACTTTCCCTTGCTTTGGTTCAAAAATTCAGACCGTCAGGGTAATGCTATATAAAATAATAATCCTTCGTCATTATATAACAGAGGAAATCGTACAGAAAATAAGGTTTTTATAAAGGGGGAGGGCCTCGAATGAGAAAAGATTTGGATAATTAGATTCCCGCGCCCCTTTCCAGAGCAGAAACTAAATCATCCACAAACTTAAGCGCGGGCATGCCGTCGATGACGTCGTGATCGAAAGCAAGCGTGAGATGCAGGATGCTGCGCTTTTCGATTTTTCCAGCGATGAGCGCTTCTTTTTTATTAATTGTCCCGATCCCAATGCTCAAGGGATGCATGCTGGTGGGGATGATCCAGCCGGAAATTTGCCCAAATGTTCCCAGCGAGGTCACCATGACCGAACCCATCATATCATTCACGCGTTTAGGATGGTTCAGAATAAACTTGCGCATGATGAACAGGCGCAGTCCTTGCGGTATGGCGGCACCGAGTTTGAGCAGCAGCCGGTTGGCGCCGCTGCCGAGCACATAATTGCCTTCGTGTTCTACCGGCTGTGCGACAGCCGCCTGTATTTCGTCGTTGAGTTGGACGGGCGATTTACGGTTGGCTTCTCTCAACACAAGCGGCAGGGGAACGGGCATGTTGTCGATGACCTTCTCGGCCACCGTGGAAACGTCCACGCTGCGCGGAACCCATATTGAATTGCGTCCTTTACGGATGCCATTGATGGGCGGGTGTTGCGCCACCGTATCCGCGGTGACTTTGATGAACCAGGCCAGGAAAGATGTTTTCCGGCCGGGCACGCGCATCTGCTTGAGTTTTTGCAGCGCATCCGTCACGTCCACTTCCAATAGCGATCGGACGTAGTGTTTTTCCATGCTGATGCGGCCGGTATCAGCGGTGAAGACCCGCACGGCGGGATAATGGATCTTTGTGAATTCTTCGTTGTTCATTAAGATACTACACCCTGATTATCTTTTGCAGCAGTAATGCTTGCCATTTCTTTACAGATAGCATTCAGGTTTCAAATTCGGGGATGACAATTATTTTATTGGTTCAATCTTTTAAGACGAAGGTGATCTTCATGGTGACGCGATACTCGGCGATGTTACACTGCTCATCCACAAGCACTTCCATATCTTGCACCCAGGCAGAACGCACGTTCTCGATTGTTTTATTCGCGCGCGCAACCCCCTCTTTTATTGCCTCGTCAAAACTTTTGGGAGAAGATGCCTTGATTTCGCTGATTTTGGCTACTGACATGCTAAACCTCCTTTGTTAATTTCGGTATATCTCATTATATAAATTTGACGGGATTTTTACTACCAAAAAGCCATCCGAATTGCTCAGAGAGCAAGAATAAGAACTACTTAACTTTGAATTTACCGGATTGTATTAATAATTTCAAAGTTATACAATACGATAAGTAATGAAACTATTTCCTCGGGAGGGATTGGTGATGGAGAATCTCAATTGGATCATTGTTACTGCGCTTTTTCTGAGTGGTTTGTTTTTTATCCTGATGGCAGCCTTAAGATCACGGAAAGCAAAGCTGGCCGCGGAGAGTTGGCCGACAGCGGCAGGCGGCATTCTAAGTTCTGAGGTCGTCATCCATCGCAGCCATAATACTCAGGGTCATACGAGCGTTAACTATGTGCCCAAAGTGACCTATGAATACCAGGTGAACGGGCAAAAATATACGGGCGATGGAATCGGATTTGGCACAGCTACTTTCGGCAAGAAAAAGGCGGATGAGATTGCCGCAAAATATCCGCAGGGCGCGCCGGTAACGGTGTATTATGACCCGGCTAATCCTTCCAAAGCGGTGCTTGAAACCCGATCGGTAGGAGGCGGTAATTTCATTGCAATGGGAATTATCCTGATTGCCACGGGTTTCATGTATCTTTACGTTATTTCATCGTGAACTATTGAACTTCTGAATCTCTACGTACCGATCGATACCGCTTCAGCCCAAAGGAAAATTCTGGTAAGGATGCATCGGGGCCGGGCTGGTTGTGGGGACCGGGTTTATTGCCAGATTCCTGGCAGGCGAGTTTTTCCCTCGCCGGGCGATTAACCTGCGCATGCGCGGCCGGTTGAAACGCTGCATGATGATGGGTACGAGGTTATTCAAAACGGCGTAGAGCACCATCAACCAACCGACAAAGACGTCGTTCCAAAGAAAGAAGAGAAAACCGGGAACGATCATTGCCCAATGGCAGAGTTCGGCGCGGATGCTTTCTCTGAGCCAGCTGATCAAATACTCCGGATCGTTGGTGGATAGGTGCTTGATGGAAAATGATCCGTGATACATCCTGGATCCGTCCGGTACGAGATCTTTCCAGGCCCGCACATGGAACAGCTTTTCGTAAATCTCACCGTTCTTTTCCCAGGCATACGACATGAAGAACCTTAAGTTCGGATTCATCCATGCGTGCGGAATTTTGGTGCTGAGAAAGCCGATACTCAAATGGAAAAAAATCCAGGAAATGACGTCCATCAGGAAAGTTTGCGTAGGGGTGAGAAATAATTTTTGCATGGTAAGTATCCGTTGCTTTGAAATCAGCTTGAGGATATAACTCTGGCATGGGTTTGTCATGCACCCAAAGTATTATGCAGGTATTAATAGTCAGGTTTCGTATAAACACATGAAGAATCTCACCTTCCGGAAAAGCCGGGAAGTCATTTATAATTTTTCCGCAAGTTCAGCCTCGTAAATAATAAATCGGGCATCACCACTAGCACCTTTCTTGCGAAAGATTTCTTAAAACTGACTTAATAAAAAAATAGCAATTGAAGGAAGAAAATGAAAAGAGTATTGATTATTTTGGCAATAATAGCAGTAATTATTTTGGTCATGTGGCTGGGATTCCAAGTCAAACCGCAGCATTTCAAAGCCCTGGCCCAGCCGCAACCCGAAATGGAAACGATGGAAATACCGCAGGGGCTGCCCAAGCCGGTGGAGAATTTTTATCGATCCGTGTATGGAGAAAAAGCCTCCATCATCAATAGCGTGGTGATCATCGGCCATGGGCGTGTGCGCCAATTCGGCATTTGGCTGCCGACCCGTTTCGCCATGATCCACAACGCGGGAAAAGATTACCGCCATTATTTCGAGGCGACTTTTTTTGGTATTCCCGTATTGAAAATCAACGAAGGGTATATCGACGGGCAGAGTTTCTTTGAAAGCCCCATGGGGACGTATTATAACGATGCCAATTCGAACCAGGGAGCGAACCTGGCGTTGTGGGCGGAGGGCGCCTGGTTCCCGTCCTTGTGGATCAGCGACCCGCGCGCGCATTGGCAGGCCATTGACGACACCACCACCGCGTTATTTGTTCCTTATGAAAAGAGTGAGGAGAATTTTATTGTGCGTTTCAATCCGCAAAGCGGGCTGATTGATTTAATGGAGGTCATGCGCTACCGCTCCCCCGGCGATACCGATAAGGTCCTGTGGCTGACCAACGAGGTCAAATTGGCGGATGGCAGTGCCGTTTCTTACGCCACCTGGCTGGACGACGGCAAGCCCTGGGCGGAATTCGTGATTGACGACGTGCGTTTCAACCTGGACGTCAGCGACCTCATCCGCGCGCGCGGCTGGCAGGAATAAGCCTGTGCCATAAATGCCGCTATTGGGTTAGCTGTTCGAATAAGAATCCTCGTATAAAAATCACAAATCCCCAGGCAGATCGAGTGCTCCTGGGAATTTCTATATTCAATATTTGCGTATTACAATCTTCTCACATGAAAACACGCTACGCGCACACCAACCTGATCAGCCGGGATTGGAGAAAACTCTCCCAATTTTATATTGAAGTATTCGACTGCCGCCCGGTGCCGCCGGGACGCGACCTGGCGGGCGAGTGGCTGGAGCAGGCCACACCTGACCGGCCAGCATTTGCGCCTGCCGAGTTACGGCGATGATGGACCCACCCTGAAAATCTTTCAGTACGATGAGATGCTGGAAAAACCCCAGCCGCCCAGCGCCAACCACCTGGAATTAGGTCATCTGGCGTTCGAGGTCGGAAGCGTCGAAGCCGCCCTGCAGGAATTGAAACGCCGCGGCGGTGGGGAACTTGGCAAGGACATCACGAAGAAAATCGCCGGCGCGGGTACGATCACTTTCACTTACGCAACTGACCCGGAAGGCAACATCCTGGAGATCCAAAGTTGGCGTAAATAGTAGACAATAGCGGCTGCGTTTAAGATTTTCCGTTTATTTATCGGCGCAAGTGGATTGGAAAACGATCATACTGTTTTCGCGGAAGGGCATATCCAGCAGGCAATCCACCAGCGGAATGCGGCGCGTACCATCTCCGCTTGCCGGATTGGGTACCATCCAGTCATTCAATCTGCTTCTCGCGCAGGAACCGTTCCGGGGTAATCGGCAAGCTGTCGATCCACAGGCCGCAGGCGTCGTGCACGGCGGAGGCCAGGGCAGGGGCAAAGGTCACCAGGGGCATTTCGCCCATGCCGCGCGCGCCGTACGGGCCATTCGGATCGGCTTCCTCAAGGATCAGCGTCTCCATTTTTTCCGGGATGTCCATGATGGTGGGAATCATGTAGGTAGTCAGGCTGCGGGTGCGCAGGCGGCACTGCTCGTATTTCAGGTCTTCCATCAGGGCGTAACCGGCGCCTTGAATGGTGGCGCCTTCGATCTGCCCCTTCACCTGGATGGGATTGATCGCTTTGCCTACGTCATCCGCGCAGATCACTTCCAGCAGCTCGATCTTGCCGGTAACCTCGTCGATTCTTACCTTAACCGCTTCGGCGGTATAACCATAACCGAAGTTGGGATGGGCGGGTTGGCCGCTGCCGGTGCGGTTGGGGATCTCGGGGGAATGATATTGGACCCGGCCTATCGCCGGGCGTTCCTCCTTATCCCAGGCCGCCTGCGCAAGGTTGACGGCCGCCAGGATGGCGTTGCCGGACATGAAGGTCAGGCGCGAAGCGGAGGCGCTGCCCGCGTCCCCGGTTTGATCAGTGTCGGCGTTGATAATTTCAACTTTATCCAGCGGGATGTGCAGGGCGCTGGCGGCGAATTGGGCATATACGGTCTGCGCGCCCTGGCCCATGTCCGCGCCGGCAAAGCGCACCACAGCTTTGTCGACGGCTTCTGCGCCATACATCTCCACGGTTGCCCAGCAGGTATCCGGCGGGATGCCGAAGCACTTGAAACCTGCCGAGAATCCCAGTCCGACCTGCTTGTCGGGACCTCCCTTCGGGCGCTGCCAACCGGTATCGGTTTCCCGCCAGCCGGCTTTGGTAGCGCAGGCACGTATAACCTTCTCTATACTGATCCCCTGCGGGAGCGGCGAATCCACCGCGGAAAGCTCGCCTTCATGAATGACGTTGCGCATGCGCATTTCGACCGGATCGAGCCCGAGTTTTTCGGCGAGTTTGTCTATCTGCATTTCGGCTGCAAAGGTTACCTGCGGCGAGCCGAAACCGCGGAAAGCCCCGCTGGGGATGTGGTTGGTATAAACGGCGCAGGCGTCGATTTTCACGTTGGGGATGAAGTACGGCCCGGCGGCCAGGGTGGC
This sequence comes from Anaerolineae bacterium, assembly GCA_013178095.1. GTDB lineage: Bacteria > Chloroflexota > Anaerolineae > Anaerolineales > Anaerolineaceae > Pelolinea. The sequence goes on from JABLXK010000003.1 coordinate 87,321, forward strand.
GGCGCTGCCGAGCACCGCTGCGGAGGAGGAAGCATAGGCGCCTCCGTCGGCGATGATATCGATCTGCGCGGCGGTAAGCCTGCCGGTCTCTTCCGCGCCCCATTTGGCGCGGATGATGAACGGGTGGCGCTTATGGTGCGCAATAAAGGATTCCTCGCGATTCCAGACGATCTTGACCGGCCGCGCATGGCCGGCGCGATGCAGGTGCAGCGCAGCCAGCGCCAGCGCGATCTGGACGGAGATATCCTCTTTCCCGCCGAAAGCGCCGCCGATAGCCGCGTAAGAAACCTGTACGTTCTCCAGAGGAATTTGCAGGGCATGCGCGATCTGGTTTTGGTCGTTGTGCGCCCACTGCCCGGATGTGATCACGTGCACGCGGCCGCCATCGTCCACGTACGAAACGCCGGCCTCGGGCTGCAGGAAGGCGTGTTCCTGCGCGGGAGTGCGGTATTCTGTGGTGACGATCACATCCGCCTTTTCAAACGCGGCTTCTACGTCGCCTTTGCGGATGTGGTCTTCAAAAAATATGTTCGAGCGGGTTTGAGGATGCAACAGAGGCGCACCCGGCTGCATGGCAGTCAGGGGATCATCGAGAACGGGCAGGTCTTCGTAGTCGATGCGGATCAGCCGGCAGGCGGCTTCGGCAATGGCTTCATCCTCGGCCACGACCAGGGCGATCTTGTCGCCGGCAAAACGCACGCGGTCGGTGAAGGGCTTGACAGACCCCGGCCCGCACAGCACCGGCTGGTCCCGGCTGATGATGCCGTACTCGTTGCAGGGCACGTCGCGCGCGGTCAACACGGCCAGCACGCCGGGAAGGGCTTGCGCCGCCGAGGTATCGAGGCTGCGGATGAGAGCGTGGGCATGGCTGGAAAAAACCATTTTCATCGTTGCCTGATGGGGAAAATTGATATCGCCCGGGTACCGTGCTTTGCCGGTCACCTTAGCGGCAGCGTCGATGCGGTTGACTGATTTACCGATAAAATCCAGCATGAAGAGGTCCTTAAAGAAAAATTATTAAAGATAATCGAAATATTCGCAATTATTAATTCTTAATCGAGTAAATACTTCTTTATCTTATATTTCAAGAAGAAATCGCCAAGAAAGGTATATTGATTTGTGTAATATACAGATCAAGATTTTTCATTAAAAAGGTCCTCAATAAATATCTCGAATATATAATTCCTGTCAGATCAATCCAAGCGCTTTGCGTTGTCTTTCATTAAAAAAACTTGCATAATCTTCAATGAAATAACACTTCCTGGAAAATTCACCGGATTCATCTACTGATTTAAATAGATCGGCCAGATACAAGCTGGAATCGCGGTCAATCGGCGTCCAGGTAATTAAATGAAACCCATCGGTATTTGCGATTATTGTACTCAATTCCATCATCCAGAGAAGCGTACCGTCATTGCGGAAAAAAGGTACGGGGAAACCGATGGAGTTGCCGATATGTTGGTGTTCCTGTTGGATGGAAAGCTCCCAGATTTTTTGAAATTCAGGCGTTTCATTCAATAAATCGAGAATGGTCACCAATCTCTCATCTTCATTCACCAGTAGATTGGATACAGATGAACGGAAGCGGATCATCTGCTTGATGTAGTATTCCTGAGCGTAGGGACCGCGGGTGCGGCTCATAGGGCTGTTTTGTATATGTTTTGGGATCCCGCCCATGCTGGAGTTCAATCTTTGCCAGCAGCCCCAATCTTTCAAATCGCTCTCTTTGTAACCAGCAAATGCCAGTTCGTAATGAGTAGTCGCGCGTAAACACCAGTAGCGGTCCATGACGAAGGCGCATAAAGGTTCCCGGCATAACTGATTCTTCCAGTCCGGATTGCTGGGAAGCCTGGTTTCGAGTTCACCATTGGCAACCTGCAGGTCGTGCAGGATCCTTTTCAATTGCAAACGGTTCTTGATGGGAATTTCGTTGTAAAGCTGAATGATCTTTTCAAGCTCGGAAGTTTCAATGATGCGGTGTTTACGATGGAGATGTTCTTTGAAAAACCATTGGACGACTGCAACCACCCGCTTGCCGGTTTCATCGTAAGTCTTGGCGCTGATCATCTTGGCTGATTCATTGGCCGAGGTCCACTGTTGAAATGTTTTAGGCCCGATTTCCTCGACCAGACCTTCGGTTTGATTGATTTCATCCAATGCCGTCCTGCGCGAGATGCCGGATTTTGTCAGCCAGTTATATAAAATTTCACCACTAACTTCGTCGTCAAAAATGAAAGCAGTCTTTCCATCCTTATCCATGGTTCAATTCCTTTTCTAAAGAAGCTCCGCTACACAGAATAAATATTGACGATTTCTACCTGAAATTACTATATTAAGTATAGCAGAAATACCTAAATTAGGAATATTGAATAAAAATAGTTTCCGAAAGGAAGGTGATGTTATTCTATAACGATTTTGCCAATACTTCAATCTAAATAACCTGTAATATTAAAAAAGGAGCGAATCATGAAAAAAATTGCTGTAATAGGGAGTAGCGGAGGACATTTGTTTGTTCTTGGAGGAAATAATCCCCAGGCGCTGCTGGAAGAAATTATTAATCAAGCCAAAGCGGCTTCGATCGAAGTCAGCCACATTGCATTCATTGCGGCTTCCACCAGCATGGACCATGTAACCGAGCAAACTGTCGGCACTTTATGGACCAAAGGCAAGGATGGCTTGCTGCCGAAATTTGAAGATAGATTGGAGAAAACGAACGACGAGGCAATAACAGAATGCAAGTTAATCGCGGACGCCATTCGCAAAGGCGAAGTGGATGGGTTGGTCATGGTCTCCGCTGATCCGAAAGGTATCAACGCTGAAGTACTGAAAGCTGCTACGGAAATGAAAATTCCGGTGGCTGGCACGGGTGGTAGTTCGATGGCGGCCGCTCGTTCGCTGGGTGCGAACGTGATCTCCTCTTCGGGCACGACCGGTTCAACCAACCGAACCAGGGCAGTCGGGTACGTTTCCGCGTTTGCTTCGGAATGGAAACAAAAATATACCCCGGTAATCGGAAAAACCGCGGAAGTGGATAGTGGGAATATCCTGAAAAGGATCCACTTGCGCAGCATCATGATGTCATCGCTACCTGCTTTCATCGCCATGGCCTTGACCCTTGCGGTTGGCAATATCCCCTTCCTGAAGGAATCGGTCGGGCCGCTCTTTGACACATTGGTTGGTGCGCTGCCTATTGTTGTCGCGGTTGTAGCTGCCAAGCAGGTCTCCGGATTGGACGAAGTCGGTATTGTCGCCGGGGTTGTGGCTGGCGTTCTTTCGGTGAATGGCGGCATTCTCGGCGGAATCGTAGGTGGTGTGGTTGCTGGAATTTTGGCCAGCTATTTGCTGCAATGGTCTTTCCGCATGCGCTTTCCGGCAACAACCTCGAGCTTGGTGGCTGGCGCTTTTGGCGGTTTGGCTGGCGGTTTGTTGGTTTATTTCCTGCTGGCTCCGATCACTTTATGGGCCGGCAACTCGATTCGCCAATTGATCCAGGTTGCCCTTGATTTCAATGCCATCCTTGCCGGCGCCATTGCCGGATTGCTAATCTGGCCGGCGATCATTGGCGGCGTGTATCACGCAGCGATCCTTCCGATTGTCTTGCTTGAAATGGAGACTCAAGGGAACAGCTTCCTGGGCGCAGTGGATATGGTCGGTTTAGTGATGGTTTCCGCTGGGATCACGCTGGCGAATATCATTGCTCCCAAGGTGAAAAGCGAAGCCTCAGTGGCTGCCCCTGGCTTTTTCGTGAACATGGTCTTCGGGACTTTCGTGGAAGCTGCCTACCCCTTCATGTTTTCGGATAAATGGGTATTCGCCCTGGCGCTCTTTTCCGCTATGGTCGGCGGAGCTTTCGTGGGATTCTTCAACGCTCGCGGTATGGGTTATCTACCAACTTTCGTTGCCCCAACCGTTTCTAATAATCCTTTCGGTTTTGCCGCATCCATGGTGATCGCATTGGTACTCTCCTGCGTCCTGACTATCATCGTTAATAAGATGGCAAAGAAAAAAGAGACTGAAGCCTAGTCTCGCGTCAAAGAAACAAAAAGAAAAGAGGTAAAAATGATCATCGGCGATATGAAACAAAAAATGGAATTGGCCAGGAAAAAGGTTTTGAATGCCATTGAAGAACACCAAGGGACCACACTTCTAGCTACGGGTGTAACCGGCGACGATGCACGTCTTGCGCTTGCGGCAGTGCAAGCTGGGGCTCGCATGGTTGAACCTAATCACCCGGCGCTGGCATTGGCGCGCGGGTATAAAGGCGTGACTTCCATGCACGCCGCAGAGGAATTGCGCCATGAGATCACCATGGAGCAGATGGCGGAAGCCACCCGCGGCGTTCGCAACGTCGTCGGAAAAGATATTTACATCACCGTTGGCGCGCCGGGGACTTTTGCCGAAGTGATGCCGACCCCTCTCACTGAAGAGGGCGTTGTTTTGCTGGCAAAAGCAGGGGCGGACGGGTTGCATACCCATAAAGCTACGCTTGAGGATTTGAAAGATGTGGTCGACATTGCACACCGCAATGGATTGTTGGTTGATGCTTATATTGCCCATCCGGCGGATCGCCACTTGTTTGGCATCCCGTGCGCTACACCTATAGAAGTAGGCGATACAGCCAAGCGCATGCAGGATATCGGTGTCGACTTTGTCGGCCTGATGACCGGTATGAGTTATGAAGGGGTCAAAGCCGGGGAGATTGCCGATCCGGTGAAAGAACGCATCGAAGCATTGGTGAAATCCGTGACTGTACCTACCTTGGCCGAGGGCGGGATCAACCTGGATAATTTCAAGGCTTTCATGGGGACAGGCGTAAAAATCATTGTAGTTGGGACAGCTATCGATGATGTCGCCCGCAAAGCGGTCGATCAAGTAATTAAAACGCTGTTGCAGCACTAGAAAAGATCAGCACGAAAAAAGAAGGAGGTTGGCTTTTCAACCTCCTTCTTTTAATAATTCGTATTCATCAATAAATACATCCTGATTTTTGACCTGCCGGTAAATCAATACTCATCCTCGATATTGTGATCAGGGGTGAAGGAAAACTCACCAAATTGCTCAATGTATTTAAAGCCCTTTTGCACGTCGCGGGTGACCACCAGATGGCCTTTTTTATTGGGGACAATGTGCCAGCGGATCAAGGCGATCCGGCCTTTCTCAATTTCGATACAGGTGATCCAGCGCGGGTGCACGCAGGAACCGATGTTGAAATAGGGCGGTTTTCCTTTTTTAGGGAAATGCGCGCGGTGCGTGTGCCCGGCGATGATGGGTTGGTGGTGTTCCTCGGCCCACTTGATCAACACTTCTTCGACTCTTTGAACCTTGTTGATATCCTGCGAGGCGCTGCTGGGATCCTGCAAACCCAGCAATTGCAGCGGCCGCCATAACAGGCGCAGCAGGATACCGTTCAACCAGATCATGCGGTGGAAGGTGGTATCCGCCTGATGGCCGTGCACCGCAAAAAACTCCAGGCCGCTTTCCTTGTGTTTAAAAACCAAGCCCTCGTGCGCGGTGAAATCATTAAAAAGGACTTCCTTTTCTTCAGTAACCCGATTGAAGATGTGATTCAATTTGCGATGCACTAATTCTGGATTGCGGTATTCATTGTCGTGGTTCCCGAAAATGTAATACAGGCGCTGTTTACGGTGCAATTTTTGCAGCAGGCGGTAAACTTCCTCGTGCGCAAGCCGGATGGGCTCGATATATTTGAACTTGAGCAGCTCGTCGCCATCCCCGACTTCGACGTAGGTGAAATGGTTGTCGTAATAATAATTGAGCGCGCACAGGTAAATGGTTTCGTTGTGCGCAAAGCCATCCGCCCAGGTGTTGTTGCCGCGATGCACGTCGCTGAAGAAGACCAACCGGTCGCGATTGGTGAACTCGATCCGTTGGGCGGATTCAAAAATTCGGGTCAGTATCTTGTGATTACCCATAATGCCATGCTTTTATAGAAATTTTCGATTGTTAAGATACCATCGGGTTTTCAAAGCGTCAATCAAGCGGATGTAAAGGATTGGTTAAGGTTTAAAAGGCTGTTTCAAGGGTGATTTCCGGTATTGCGACGTATCCTCCCTTCGACCCGGGGGTTTCCTAAGCTAAATATGCATCCTTATTTACGTTAAACCAAGGAGGTCTCGTAATGAAAATTCGCCGCATTCTATTAATAAGTATTCTGACCATTGTAATCCTGGCTTTGCTGGCAGGAACAGGCGTGGTTTTATATTTCAATTCCTATTTACCGGGTAAAGTAGCCGCGCGCTCATTCCCGCAGACGAATGGCAGCCTGCAGGTCGCCGGTTTGAAGGATCCGGTGGATGTGTACCGCGATCAAGCGGGCGTGGCGCACATTTATGCCGGAAATGCGCACGATCTGTTTTTTGCCCAGGGTTACGTGCACGCCCAGGAACGTTTCTGGCAGATGGACGTCTGGCGCCACATCGGCTCGGGCACTTTATCGGAAATGTTCGGCAAGGATCAAGTGGAGACCGACGCGTTTTTGCATACGCTGGGATGGAAGCAGACGGCGGAAGCCGAGTGGGAGGGGCTGGGGCCGGAATCGCGCGCCATCCTGCAGGCGTATGCCGATGGCGTGAATGCCTACCTGAAAGACCACAGCGGCGATGCGCTCAGCCTGGAGTACTCGGTCCTGAAGCTCATCAACTCCAACTATCAGCTGGCGCCCTGGACGCCGGTCAACAGCCTGACCTGGGGCAAAGCCATGGCTTGGGATTTGCGCGGCAATATCGATGAAGAAATTGAGCGCGCCGTGCTGCTGAAAACGCTGACGCAAGCACAGGTGGATGAGCTTTACCCGGAATACCCGGCGGATCATCCAGTCATCGTCAATGCCATTGGCGTGGAGCAGCCCAACCCCGCTGCTTCCACAGCTGCTGCGACTAATTTCAGCGATGCGCAAATGCTCACGCAGGTGGCGCAGAATTTCGCGCGGCTGGATACCCTGCTCGGCCCGATGGGCGACGGTATCGGCTCCAATTCATGGGTGATCTCCGGCAAGCTCACCGCCAGCGGCAGCCCGCTGCTGGCCAACGACCCGCACCTCACCATCCAGATGCCTTCCATCTGGTACCAGATCGATCTGCACTGCACCCCAAAATCGGATGCCTGCCCGTACGAAGTTGCCGGGTTCTCTTTCGCCGGGGTTCCGGGGGTGGTGATCGGCCACAACGACCGTATCGCCTGGGGATTCACCAACGCCGGGCCGGACGTGATGGATTTATATATAGAAAAAGTAAACCCGGATAATCCTAACCAATACGAAGTAAACGACCAATGGGTGGATTTCGATACTCGCACGGAGGCCATTGCGGTGGCCGGCGGTGACCCGGTCGAAATGACCGTACGCAGCACCCGCCACGGACCGGTGGTCTCGGATGCCTATGGCGACCTGATGGACGAGAACAAATTCAACGACCCGGAATTCAAAGCTTTCCGCGAGCAAGCCGGGATCGAATTGCCGGAAAATTACGTCATCGCTTTGCACTGGACGGCACTCTTGCCTTCCACGCCTTTCGAGGCGGTGTGGGGGTTAGATGGGGCCGGCAATTGGGAAGAGTTCCGCGCGGCGGCCGCCAAGTTCCACGTGTCATCCCAAAATCTGATCTACGCGGATGTAGACGGCAACATCGGTTACCAGATGCCGGGCGACGTTCCCATACGGGCGGCTGGCGACGGGCGCGTGCCGGTGCCGGGTTGGACGGATGAGCATGAATGGCAGGGTTTCATCCCATTTGAAGAGTTACCATATACCTTCAATCCTGAAGAAGGATATATCGTCACGGCCAATAACCGTATTCCGCCGGCTGATTATCCCTATCTGATCACAAGCGATTGGGATTACGGATTCCGCGCCAATCGTATCGTCGAAATGATCACCGGCGCACAAGTGCCCATCGACAGCGCATCTATCGAGCAGATGCAGAGCGACTCTTTCGACGCCAACGGGCAGTTGCTTGTGGCGCAGTTGGCACAGGCGCTGGAGAGCGAGAAAGCCGGCGAGTTGAGCGGTGATGAACAAGCAGCCTGGGATGTGTTAAAGGAGTGGGACTACCAGGCCAAAGCGGATTCGGCCGGCGCGGCGATTTTCGAAACCTTCTGGAGCCGGTTGCTGCAGGATGTATTTGCCGATAACCTGCCCGAAGATTTTCAGCCAGAGGGTGGTTCGCGCTGGCTGGAAGTCATGCGCAATCTGGCAGAGGACAGCTCCTGGTGGGATAACGTTTCTACATCGGACATGGTGGAAAGCCGCGCGGATATCATGAGGCAGGCATTCGCGGAGACAGTGACCCAATTGCGCGAGGAGCAGGGCAAGCATCCTGCCGACTGGCAATGGGGCATACTGCACACTGCCACTTTTAAGAACCAGACCCTGGGGGAATCCGGCATCGGGCTGATTGAGAGCCTGTTCAACCGCGGGCCATTCAACGTGAGCGGCAACGAAGCCGCGGTAAATGCCACCGGCTGGACAGCTACCGAAGGCTTCGAAGTTGATTGGCTGCCGTCCATGCGCATGATCGTCGACCTGGGCGATTGGAACAATTCGTTAAGCGTGCATACCACCGGTCAATCCGGCCACGCCTACCATGCGCATTACGATGACCTGATCTCCCTGTGGGCGGCCGGTGAGTATTATCCGATGCTATGGGATGCGGATTCCGTCAGTCAGGCGGCCGAAAGCCGCCTGACCCTGACGCCCTGATAGATGTTCGGACTTAAAAAACGCCCGCTGAGCCAGCGGGCGTTTTTTTACGAAGGATGGAGGAATTAAAACGCGGTCATCCCGGTAGATGGAGAGGCGCTTGTTCTTGGGTGAAGGAATTTTCCACCTTCGAGATTATGTTAATGAAACCATCAACGTTCCAGGCGGAGCGGCCGATGAACAAACCGTCGATGCTGGGTTTGTTGATCAACGGAAGCGCATTCTGAGGGTTGACGCTGCCGCCGTAGATGACCGGTATGGATCCGCCGGCTTGCTCGCCGAAAACTTCGCGCAGGACCCCATGAATTTTTTCGTGGATTTCGTCTGCATATTCGGGGGTGGCCGGCGAGCCGGATTCGCCGATAGCCCAAACCGGTTCATAGGCCACCAGGATGTGTCCGGCATGTTCGGGGCCGACTTCATGGAAGGCGATCTTGATTTGATTGGCCAATCTTTCGAACGTGACCCCTAATTCTTTATCCTGCGCGGTTTCTCCAATGCACACCAGCGCATCCAGACCGTTTTTTAGGGTGGCAATTACTTTGGCGTTGACGGTCAGGTCGGTTTCCGCGAACATGCTGCGCCTCTCGGAGTGCCCGATTTCGATCATACCGGCGCCGGTATCTTTGACCATCAGCGGTGAGATCTCGCCGGTTGCAGCACCGCGCTCCAGCCAGTGGACATTTTGCGAAGCAACCCGCACAGGTGTATCTTTTAATTTTTGCGCAACTGCGTAAAGCACGGTAAACGGAACGCAGATAAAAATATTGCTGGAAGGTTTCTGCGTGAGGCAAAACTCCCTGAGCTGATCGCTATACTGCATCGCGTCGCTCATCAGGTGGTTCATTTTCCAGCCGGTTCCGATCCATTTATTTTTCATAGCAATGGTTTTCCTAACGTTAAGAAATGTCGGTTTTATTTTCTAAATTGCTGATCGATGGCGTTGATCTTGTCCACTTTGCGAGCTGACCGGCCGCCGGCGAAATCGCACTTCAGCCAAATACCCACGAGGTATTTGGCGGTTTCCATGCCCATGGTGAGCGCGCCCATGGTCATGATCTGGGCGTCGTTGCTCTTGCGCGACCTTTCAGCGGAATAAGGATCGTAAACCTGGGCAGCGCGTATACCGGGGAATTTGTTGGCGGCGATGGCCATGCCGATGCCGGTGCCGCAGACCAAAATACCCCGATCGCATTCGCCGCTCATAATACTCCTGGCTACCTTTTCAGCGATATCGGGGTAGTCTACCGACTCGCCGGAGTTTACCCCGATATCCTTGATACTTTCGATATTCACTTCGGTCTGTTCCTGAAGGAATTTTTTTATTGTTTCCTTCATTTCGAAGGCGAGTTCGTCGCTGCCGATGGCAATTCTCATGTTCTGCTCCATAAAATGGTATTTTTGTAATTTCCGAAAATCAGGCCATCTGTTTCAGATAGTCGCTGAAGAATTTGAAGATCAGGGTGATCGAAATGGAACCCGGATCCGCGAACCCCAGGGTGCGCTCGCCCAACGTTTTGGCCTTACCAATCCTGGCGGTAAAGGTCTTGGTTCGCTGCATGCCGGCTTCGGCGGCGATGTAGACTTGCAGGGAGAGTTCGCCCAGGGAATTTCCGTTATAAGCCATGGCAGCCTGGACGGCCGGCTCGAGCGCGTCCACCATGGTTTTATCCCCGATGTTTGCCCCGCCGCGTTTCTTCACCATTTCCAGGCCGGCTGCCAGGGCGTTTTTAAATCCAGGAGCGTCCAGTTCAATGCAGCCTTTTACGCCTTTGGCAGCGCCCATAAAAAAGGAGCCGAAAATGGCGCCGGAAGCGCCGCCGATGGAGGAAAGCAGGCTGGTTCCGGTTGAGAAAAATACTTCTTCGATTTGGGCGAAATTCTTTTCCGACAGCATGGCCTTGACAGCTTCAAAGCCGCGCGCCATGCCGATGCCGTGGTCGCCATCGCCGATCGCCTGGTCAGCCTGGGTGAGCAGATCCTTGCTGGCGATCATGCCATCCGCAATTGCCAGCATTGCACCTTTAAATTCAGACAGGGATAGTTTTTCAACAGTCATGATTGATTTATCCCTTCGTGAATGCGAAAGATTTCGCCGGCAGGTCGTAATATTGCTTCAGTTCGCCATCCAGTTTCAGCAAAGAAATGGAAAAACCGGCCATTTCCTGAGAGGTGCAATAGGATCCAATCAGCGTGTCGTGAACAGTGATTTGCTTTTCCGCCAGCAAGGCGCGCACTTTGCGGTTGACGATCAGCAATTCCATCATGGTAGTGGCGCCCAGGTTGTTGATCAACAGACAGACTTCATCGCCGGATTTAAAGGGCAGATCTTTGAGGATCAAGTCTGTCATGCGGCTGACCAATTCGTCAGCCGGCATCATTTTTTCGCGGGATACACCCGCTTCGCCGTGCAATCCCATGCCGATCTCGATCTCGCCTTCGCCGATTGTGAAGGTAGGCTGACCGGTTTCGGGTATGGAACCGGGGGCCAGCGCAACGCCCATTGAACGGGTGAGATCACGCGCTTTGGCAGCGACCCGATAGACTTCTTCCAGGCTGTCCAGTTTTGCCGCGGCTCCTCCGGCGATCTTGATCACAAACAGATCCCCGGCTATCCCGCGCCGATCGGTGATGCGTTCAAGCGGGGCGGAAGCCACATCGTCGTAAATCCGCACGGTTTTGGTGGCGATTCCTTCGCTTTCAGCCAATTCGGCGGCGATGTCGAAATTCATATTGTCGCCGGCATAATTTCCATATAAATACAGCACGCCCTTGCCCTGATCGAGCGCTTTCGTGGCTGCCAGGATTTGGTCGGGGGCAGGCGCCGCGAAGACGTTGCCGCTGACCGCGCCATCCGCCAGATTTTCGCCCACGAAACCGGCAAACAGCGGTTCGTGACCACTGCCGCCGCCGACCAGCAAACAAACCTTGCCGGGGCGGATTTCTGTTCGTTTAATCGCATTGCTGTTTTCAATTTTTTTTACATCCCCGTGGTATGCCAGGATCAAACCATCCGCGGTTTCAACGACAACATCTTTGGGATTATTTATGACCTTTTTTATCATGGCGCGCGTTTCCTTTTTTGAGGGTAATTCTAACATTCCGCGACGATCACCCGCGGCCCTTTTTGCTCGATCTGTGCAATGAAATCCCTGGGGGCGCCGGAATCGGTGACCAGGATGTCCATGGCATCGATGGGTGCGACCGGCATCAGGCAGATACGGTTCAGTTTCGAGTGATCGGCAACGATGATGAGCTGGTCGCTGACCTCGATCATCTTACGTTTGACAGTCGAGACCGCTGGAACAGATGGGTTGGCAGCCGTCAGCCCCTTATCCAGTGATATGCCATCGATCCCCAGGATGGTCTTTTGAGGATGGAATTGGGCCACGAACTCGTCGGTCATATATCCAACGCACACCCCATGATCTTTCTGCGCCAACCCGCCCAGCGAATACAAGTTGATGTTGGGGTTATACAGAAAGTCAGGGATCAGGATGATCGAATTGGTGATGACCGTCAGGTTTTTTTTGTCGGCCAGATATTTGGCCACCATCTTGGTGGTGCTGCCGCCGTCGATCATGATGGTGTCGCCATCATTAATCAGGGAGGCCGTTTTACGGGCGATGGCATCTTTCTCTTTCTGGAGGTGGGTGATGCGATCGTTAATGGAATCCAGGTCGATCACGACTTTATTGTCCGTGATCTCGTCTTTCAGGATGGCGCCCCCGTGCGTGCGCAAAATCAGGTTGCGCGTCTCGAGCTCAGCCAGGTCCAGGCGGACGCTGGATTCAGAAATATTGAATTGTTCAGCAAGATCAACGACGAATACTTTATGTTTTTCCTGGATGATGCGGTACATCATTGCCAGGCGTTCTTCCCTGAATATTTTCTTTGAATCATCCATTTTTGAATCCTCGTCAATCATTTAATGCTTGTTTTGACTATCCTATTGAATTCTACAGAAATTTTTATCATTAAACAATAAGAATTACCTATTAAAACGTACGATTATTATAACATATAATCGCAAATAGCAACTAATGCTCAATAAAACTATTGACATTTATTCGCATTTATTGTAATATGTGATTGATTTGACCAATTTATTATCTCAGGAGAAATTCGCAATGTCTCACATAGGAAAACAGGTACGCTTAAAAAGAATGTTGAACCCGAAAAGCAATAATGCAATCGTGGTTGCGATGGATCATGCGGCTGTGCTCGGGCCGATACCCGGCATTATCAACCCGGTTGAAACCGTTAAAACGCTGGCAAGCCACCATCCGGACACGTTTTTCATGCCCAACGGCGTGATCAAGCAGACTTATACCCATTTCGTAGAAAACGATATTCCGTTCATGGTTTCAATTGACACCTGCGTTGAAATGGGACCGGAACCGGATTATTTCATGCTGTCTGACAGCGTTATGCACGCAGTCCAATTGGGTGCTTCCGGTGTTTCCATGCACGTAATGGTGGGCGCTAAAAAGACCAGCGACATGCTGAAAGGCCTGGCAAAGGTGGCGGAAGACTGCGATAATTTGGGCATGCCTTTGATGGCGATCATGTACCCATCCGGTTTCGACAACAACCATGATGTGAAACACGTCAAATGGGCGGCCCGCATCGGCGCTGAATTGGGCGCGGATATCGTTAAGACCTATTTCACTGGCTCCGTTGAAACCTTCAAAGAAGTTGTGGATTCCTGCCCCATCCCGGTGATGTTGTCAGGCGGCCAGTTAACGGACGACCCCAGAGATTTCCTGACGGTACTGAAAGCGGTGGTGGATGCCGGCGGGCGCGGCTGCGCGGTCGGACGCAATTTGTGGCAATACAAGGAACCTGTCAAGATGCTGGAAGCCATCAAATTAATCATGCACGAAAAAGCTTCAGTTGATCAGGCATTAAAAGCTCTCTAGCCGAAACGATTTGCCCAGAAGATCATGGAAGACCAATTTGTGATTTCTCAGGTAATTCGAGCGGATACTGTTGATCTGTATCTGAAAGGGATCAGGGATAAACGGCATCTCCTGGACACATTGATTGAAAAATTCTATGCTGCTGGCGTGATTGAATCTCGTGAGGAATTTTTAAAGGCGATCTACGAACGTGAGGCATTAGGCCCTACCTACATGGACAACTTCATCGCTATTCCCCATGGGAAGAGTAAAACCGTAAAGACCCCTGCTGTCGCTTTTGGACGCTGCGAAGAAGGGGTCTATTATGATACCCAATTGGGCGGCGGAATTGTTAAATTGGTTTTTATGCTGGCGATCCCCGGGGAAATGAGCGCGGAGCAATACATCCGTGTACTCTCCCGTCTGGCGAGATTGTTGATCTATGAAGATTTCATCCATGATCTACATCAGGCGCAGTCTTACGCGGATGTACTGGCTGCGATCAAAGAAGGTGAAAAGAAATTATCCTGAAACTACAGGGTTGATTGATTTATCTTTCTAAACAGGAGTTGATCTTATGAAAATAGTAGCAGTAACATCTTGCGCGACTGGAATTGCCCATTCCTATATGGCAGCCGAAGCGTTAAAAAAAGCTGTCAAGGATACCGGGGATGAAATCAAAGTAGAAATCCAGGGCGCCATGGGCATCGAAAACCGCCTTACTGAAGAAGAAATTGCTGAGGCGGACCTGGTGATCTGGGCGGTAGACGTGGGTGTACGCGAGAAAGACCGCTTCCAAAATAAGAACGTCATCCAGTTTGGCCCGTACGAGACGATCTGGGACGCAAAGAAAACTATCATAGAAGCCAAGCAGAAAGCAGGCTTATAGAAATTCAGCTTACGTGGATTCAAAAGAAAGGAGACAGACTGTTATCGAAAAATCTTGTTATCGGTTGTTTTAATTCATTTTGAAAAAGGAGAAATGAAATGGCAAATAAAGAGTCTTTCTTTGGTGATGTCCGGAAGCACCTGATGACCGGTGTTTCCTACATGATCCCGTTTGTCGTTCCTGGCGGTATCCTCATCGCGGTTGCCTTTGCGATGGGCGGTATCTATGTGTTCAATACTCCCGGTTTTGCAGCTGACATGTTCGGCTGGGGCAAGGTCGCTTTCGGCCTGATGGTGCCCGCGCTGGCTGGTTTCATTGCCTACTCAATCGCGGATCGCCCCGGTATCGCCCTGGGCTTCGTGGCTGGTATGCTGGCCAATAACCAGGGATCGGGCTTCCTGGGCGGCATGATCGGCGGTTTGTTCGCCGGTTACGTTGCCAAAGCCATCAAGCAGATCAAACTGCCCGCCTCGATGGTATCCTTGATGCCCGTTCTGGTGATTCCTTTATTTGGCACCTTTATCGTTGGTTTGGGCATGACCTACGTTCTCGGCGGCCCGGTTACCTGGTTGAATCAGGCCATGACCACTGCTCTGAACAATTTGAGCAGCGGCGGCAAGATCATCCTGGGCCTGGTGCAGGGCGCCATGCTGGCCTTCGATATGGGCGGCCCGGTTAACAAGGCAGCCTATGCGTTCGCGCTGGCTTCCGCGGATGCCAACAACTGGGGTCCGATGGCGGCTAACTTCGTCGCTTCCATGTGCCCGCCGGCCGGTATCGCCCTGGCTTTGGTCCTCTTCAAAGACAGATGGACCAAGGTCGAGCGTGAAGGCGTCAGCGGCTGCGTGATTGGCGGCCTGGCGATGATCACGGAATTCGCCATCCCCTACGCTGCTGCGGATCCGCTGCACGTGCTGCCCGCGACCATGGTTGGCTCGGCTGTCGGCGCTGCGTTGTCGTATGTCTTCGATCTGACCCTGACAGCTCCTCACGGCGGCCTGTTCGTGATCATGCTGGCCAACAAACCCCTGGTTTGGATGCTGGTCTTCGCGGTCGCGATCGTGGTCACCGCTGCCATGTTATTCGTTCTGAAACCAAAAGTCACGGAAAGCGAAGAAAAAGCTTTATCCCTGTAAAACAGTCTGGTTAGTAGAATCCACGTAGTTTAAAAAGCAGGGCTAATTGCAAAGCGATGTGCAGTACCGGTGGTTCGATATGTACAAACATCCTCGCAATTAGCCCTCATTTATTTTATATGAAAAACTAAAAATGTAGTGATGAGTATGAGGAGACATGAATCATGACACAAGTGAATGAGGTGATGGGAAAACTGCCTTTTCCCCCCGGTCAATTGAAACCCAAACATATCCGCAAAGAAGAATACATCGATAGCATTTACCCACCAGCATCCCCAGCCCTGAGCGACTTGACCCGCTTCATTGTCAGCACGGACAAGATGTTCGTGGGCACCTACCAATTAGGCCCCGGCGGATCGTTCAATCCACCTGACCTGCATCCCGGCGATGAGACTTATTACATCCTGAACGGTACGCTGACCCAGCAAAACGCGATCAACGGCCAGGTCATCCGCGCTTACGAAGGCGAATCCATCTGGATGCCGCGTGAAGCCTGGCACAAGGCTTTCAATTTCGAAGGTCAAATCCTGCGCATCCTGTTCTTTATTGCTCCCAAAGCCTGGGACGAAAAAATCCCGCCGGATGATTATCCGGATGGCGACGATATCAAGGCCTACAAGGGCAAAAACAACGGAAAGTACGCCGTGCTGCCTTCGTTGGACAAGCCATACAAAATCGGTACGACTGACGATATCGGCCGCTGGCCGGTTCCCGGTCCGGAGGGCAGAAAAGATCCGATGCTTTTCTACCGCATCCGCGAAGAGGACAAGCTGCTGAATATTTACGGGCATGACGATACCATGCTGATTAAGTTCTTTGTTTCCAACGACATCATGCACATGGGTGAATTCATCCTGCCTGCCGGCGGTAAAGGTCCCAGGCTCTCCCCGGTGGACAGCCATAAAGGCGACTGCGCTCTGTTTGTGGTCGACGGACCGGTGACGGTTTACCTGCCTGAAACGCAGGAAGCTTTCATTGTGAATGAGGAAGATACCATGTTCATACCGGAGGGTGTTGCCTACCGCTTGATGAATTTCACTGCCAAGCCGATCAAAGCTATTTTCATGATCGCACCGGATTTATAGAACGGCGGTTGTTCACAGGTACAATAATCTGCAACCATGCAAGATACACACTGCGAAGGGTGAGATCCCGGCAGGTTGGAACAATCCCGGGATTTCAACCCTCGCTTAAAACCAAAACCGATCGGAAAAGCATTTTGATTACAGGAATTTGACGAATGAAAGATAAAAAAGGTGTTTTGCTGCAGTGCCCTTATGATGGCGGATTTGTCCAACCGAAAATCTGTTTTTCCTGCGGAAATCCGGCAGGCGAAAAAAGGTGGCAGGTCACTTCGACCAACCGCTTGAAGAACCGCAAATTCATGATCCATTTTCCCATTTGCGATGACTGCGCCGATGCGAAAAACCAATATATCAACATTGTCCCCATAAACATTATTGCCTTTTTCGTAGTCCTTCTTTCCATTTTCTCAATTCTGAATCCCTCAACGACAATTCCGGTTGTCCTTTTTTATGCAGGCGGCGCGATTTGGATCGCGGGCGTGTTGGCATACGTCTTTTGGATGAACCGCAAAGCGAAAATTCAGAACAGCGAGGAAGTTAAAACTCGTGTTGATGACCTGCAACACGCGGTGGTATTTGAAAAAATCGTTTTGCCTCGCAAGCAGGCGAGCGGGGAAGTGCTCGTCCGTTTTCACAATCCGAAATTCGCCCGGGAATTCAAGAAATTGAATAAAGGCCGCGAAATTTAATAAATGGTATTCCTATCAGGAATATCTGGAACAGATATGTAAAGAACAACCAAATCCATATCTCTTGGTATGATGAAATCAGGACCTATAAATTCAGATCGACAACACAAATCTGAATTATTTATTTTTGAATCTTATTCCTACCGCTATTTTTTGCCAAATATAGGTTTTGATCCGCGATTTCAATCAAGTTGTCGCTATTTCCACCTATATATTCAGCAACTCCACCACTGATCGTCAACTTAAGAGAAAGAGAAAAATCGAATCCGGCTACGCCGGCGCGAATCCTCTCGGCGACATTGACTGCTTCCTTGGCAGGACAATCCGGCAGGATGACCAGGAATTCTTCTCCGCCGTAACGCCCGACGATATCAATCTCCCGCACAGTTTTTCTGAGCAGGTCCGCCACCTGGACGAGCACCTGATCCCCCACCTGGTGGCCGTGCGTATCATTCACCTGCTTGAAATGGTCCAGATCCAGCATCACCACCGACAGCGAGGTTTTCGTGCGGTTCCGGCGTTTGATCTCAAAATCCAGTTTTTCCATCAATGCACGACGATTATACAGATCCGTGAGGTAATCGCGCCTGCTCATTTCTTCCAAACGGCGGTTTTTCGCTTCCAGTAATTCTTCCATGCGTTTCTGTTCGGAAACGTCGAAGACGATACCCGAAACCAACTCCGGTTTGCCGTTTTTGTCGCGTTTGGTCACTTTCCCGCGATCATAAAACCAAAGCCAATGGGCATTCCTGGTTTTGATGCGATAAGTGGTTTCATAGGCTGGGGTTTCGCCATATAGATGCCGGCGCATGTTATCCATCACGCGCTCATAATCATCACGATGAATTTTTTCGGTGAAAAATTCAAAACCTACTTCAGAGGGAATTTCGTCTTTTGAATACCCCAAGGCCAACACTTTAGCGTCGTTAAACACGACCCGGTTGCTTTTCACGTACCAATGCCAGTTGCCCAAATTGCCAACCCAGGGAAACTGCAGCAATTCATGATTTTCTTTTTCTTTTTTAATAGTTTCGAGGAGAACTTCCAATTCATTGAGTTTGTCGATCAGCTCCTGCCTGGAAAGCCCGTCCAGTCTGGCCATACGCCCTCGTTTCTTTTATTTGTTTTTTCCCTTTCCTCCATTTTAGATAAGAATCCTTTGATTTTCAATACATAGGCAGGCAGGATGTATGCTTTAGACAAGCATTTTTTATTTTCCACTTCGCGATCATATCGTCGAATAATCGAGATGGTGAGATTGATATAAACGAAAGCAGAAAACCAACTATAAAAGACTCCCCGCAGGGAGCTCTTGTGCTATCGTTCGAATTCCACTTGCCAGTCCGGGCCGAAATCCACCCGGTATTGCCGGCAGAAGCTGCCCTGGTTGACCGCCAGTCCGATGTGCATCAATTCGTTGTTGTAGATGATCGGCTCACCTTTCTGCGCGTAGCCGAAAGACTGGTGAAAAAGAACTTTCTGATCGAAGATTACCTTGCCCGTATGGCGGATGACCGTGCGCAGGTGATCGCCGTAATTGAAGCCTGCCTGCGCGAACAGTTCGCGCGGGATGTTGGTCCACAAGTTGCCGAAATTGGGATCGTTGATCTCGAAGATGCCCGCCACTTTGCCATCCGCCAGGGCCGGTTCGAGGATGGGAAAGGCCACAATTTCGCTGACCGGATATTCCGGACCGACCTGCTCATAGGTGATGATGCCGCTGGCCAGGCGCGCCGCGCAGTAACCAAACAAATCGCGCCCGTGGAACACGCTGACGCCTTCGGTGTTCTTCCCGCCCAGGCGGTTGACGCTTTGATCAATCTCGCGCACCTGGCGGATGCCGACCCACTGCTTGAGGTGGGTAAGCGAGCCGTTATCCGGACTGACCACGGTGTAACCATCGGCGGTCAGCGCCACGCAAGGCTTGCGCTCCGTGCCAACGCCCGGATCGACCACCGACACGAAGATGGTGCCGGCCGGCCAGAAGCGCATGGACTGGTATAAGCGATAGGACGCGCTCCAGATATCGTACTGGGGAATTTCGTGCGTGCCATCCATGATTTCCAGCTCGCGGTCCACGCTCTTGACCACGCCGTACATGGCGCATACTGCGCCTTCTTTGTATGTGAAATCGGTTTGAAAAACCAGGATTGGTTTCATAGAGGCACTCCTAAAGGAACGGATTGTAGAATCGGCTGTGATTGATGAAGGCGGATACCGCCAGCGACCCGGCGAAGATCAGGGCTGAGAGAATGAGGGCTACATAATCGGCGCGGTTGAGCGCTTTGCAGGTATACCAAGTGCGGGTTTTACTCTTGCCAAAGCCGCGCAGGTCCATGGCGTTGCTAATCAACTCGATCCTGTCGAGCGAACTGAAGATCAGCGGAATGATGATCAACAGGGCGTTCTTGAAACGATCCATGAATTTGGCCTTGTGCGAAAGGTCGAGGCCGCGCGCCTGCTGCGCCTGGCTGATGTCGTGATATTCGCGCTGGATGTCCGGGAAGTAGCGCAGGGTGAGGGATACGGCAAAGGCGGCTTTGTAGTTGACGCGGATGCCGTTCAGCGAGGAGGCGAATTCACTGGGATTGGTGGTGAGCAGGAAGATCATGCCCAGCGGGATGACCGAGATGTATTTGAAGAACTTGGTGACCTGATAGAGCACCTGTTCCCAGGTCAGGCTGATACTGCCCACCAGTTTGGTGATCACATGGCGCGTACCGTACAATTCCACGCCCATTTCCGGCGAGAAGAGGAAAGTGATCACCAGGTTGGTCAGCACGAAGACCATCACGTAAAGCACCATGGTGCGAATCTGGGAATACTGCACGCGCGAGACGCGCAGGATGTAAACTGAAAATGCCATGATCAACAAGATCACGCGGATATCATACGAGTACATGACCGCAAAGGAAAGGAACAGGAAACAGATCAGCTTGGTCAAACCGGAAAGCTGGTGGATGGGAGTGTCGACCGTATTGTATGAGAAAAGCTTCATCTTGGTGTTCATCGGTTCTTCAATCTCCTCTCATAATCGATAAACCCTTGCACGAAGTGCGTGCCGTCGGGGATGCCGGCCAGCTCGGCCAGGTGGTACAGGGAAGTTTCCTTCAGATTAGCCTTCTCGATGACTTCCTGGTTGGTCAGGATAAAGGAAGCGGCGGTGTCGGCGATCATGCGCCCGCCGGAAAGCACAATGGCGCGCGGGGTGTATTCCAGCATCAGATGCATGTCGTGCGTAATCAGGATGATGGTCACGCCCAAACGGTTCAGCTCCACCAGAAATTCCATGATATCGGTGTAATGGCGGTAATCCTGCCCGGCGGTGGGCTCGTCGAGGATGAGGATTTTGGGATCGAGCACCAGGATGGAAGCGATGGTCACGCGTTTCTTTTGCCCGTAGCTCAGTGCGGCGATAGGCCAATCGATGAAAGGCGCCAGCCCGCAGATCTTCAGCACCTTTTCAACGCGCGGTTTGATCTCCTCTTCAGAAACTCCCCTCAGGCGCAGCCCCAGGGCCACCTCGTCGTAGATCAGGGCTTTGGAGATCATTTGGTTGGGGTTCTGCATCACCAGGCCGATGATCTCGGCGCGTTCCTTGATAGTTTTGTCTTTGATGTCCTCGCCGCGATAGCGGATAACGCCTTTATCCACCTTTTCGAATCCGCACAGCAGCTTGGAGAGGGTCGATTTTCCGGCGCCGTTCTTGCCAACCAGCGAGATCATCTCGCCTTCGTGCAGGTCAAAGTGGATGTCCTGCAGGATGGGGCGGGCGCCATCGTAAGAAAAAGAGACCGCTTCCATTTGCAGTACGCAGGGATTTTCGCTGTGGGGCGTTTCGGGGGGAATGGCTTTAAACCAGGATTTGACCGTACCTTTGGCGCTGCCGATTTCCAGCGTTTCGATGTAACCGGGGTGCATGTCACAGGTCACCTCAACGCCGGCGTATTTCAGGGCGGTGATGTAGAGCGGTTCGCGGATGCCGGTTTCGGTGAGAATATTCGAGCAGACCAGTTCGTGCGCGTCCATATCCGCCACGATGCGCCCGTCGTTCAGCACGATCACGCGCGAGACTTCGCGATGCAGCACGTCTTCCAGGCGATGCTCGATGATGACGACTGTCTTATCGGAATCTTTGTGAATGTCGTCGATGATCTCGATGGCGGTCTTGCCGGTAGCGGGATCGAGGTTGGCGAGCGGTTCGTCGAACAACAGGATTTCGACGTTGTCGATCATCACGCCCGCCAGGGAGGTGCGCTGCTTCTGCCCGCCGGAGAGTTCAAATGGCGAAGAGTTCAGCAATTGATCCATTTCCACCATCTCGGCCACCTGTTTCACGCGCGATTGCATGGCATCGTGGGGCACGTTGTCGTTTTCCAGCGCAAAGGCGATGTCCTCGCCGGCGGTTAAACCCACAAACTGGCCATCGGAATCCTGCAGGACGGTGCCGACAATTTTGGACAGCTCGAAGATGCTCTTTTCGCGGGTGTCCTGGCCTTTGATAGCCAGGCTGCCGCTGATTTCACCCTTATATGCAAAAGGGATCAATCCGTTGATGCAGTGGCCCAGCGTGCTCTTGCCGCTGCCGCTCGGCCCGACGATCAGGACCTTTTCGCCCTTGTAAATCGTCAGGTTGATATCGTGCAGGGTGGGCGCGGATTGGCTGTAATACTGGAATGAAAAATTCTTAAATTCAATAATGGCTTGTTTTTCCATAGAACGGGCTGAGGCCTCACACAGCTTTGGGCGCCATCCTTTCGTTAATCAATGCTTGACCTACTTTTACCATATTATGAGCGGATTGAGAAAGCCTTTCAGGGTTTGGCTGCCTGTACCTGAGGTGAAAAAAATAATGCGGCTGTCACTGATTTGGTGACAGCCGCAATTTTTCAACCAATTTTGCCAGCCTGCAGCTTATTTCTTGGCCAGGCTGCCTTTCTTGGTGCGGGTGGCGGCATAAGCAACCAGCAGCAGGGTGCCGATCACGCCGGCGCTGACAATGTTCATGATCGCCGCGGTGAAACCCTGGGTGAAGACCAGGTTGACGGGTTCCTGGTAGATCAAGATATCCAGCACGGGGGCGACCACGACCCAGGCCACCAGGTTGCCGATAATCTGGATGACGTTGAAGGTCAGGATGTCCTTGCCTTTGAATTCACCCTCTTCGACTTTGGTGCGTTTGAAAGCGAAACCGAAGATGAAACCGGAAACGCCGCTGGCGATCACCCAGCTCCACCAGGGTGAGCCGTACTGCACGGCGTCACTGAGCGCATGTCCGATGAACGAGATCAAAGCGCCCGCGATGGGGCCGAACAGGGTGGCGAAGAAAGCGCTCAGGCCGTAAGCGGTCTGGAAGCTGGTTTCGGGGACGGGTGAGGGTACTTTAACGTACATGAATAACAGCATAAAGATGGCGGCGCCGATGCCGGTGGCAACGATGGTTTTGGTGGTGACTTTGAATAGATCTTTTTTCATTTGAACCTCTCCTTGTTTGATAATTAGATTATTTCTAAAAATAAGTGGAAATCGGATTTATAAGATTAATGGGATTTTCCTGTTTGCAGCAGACCGAAAACGTCTCGCCTTTGAAATTTGCTATAGTCTTTCGCGCCGCTGCAGAAAAAGAATCCAGCTTTTGTATGCATCACCTCCTTATTAGTGAGTTGAGCTTCTATAGAGAGGACACTCACTTACTTAACATGATTTTATAGTAAACGTTACGCAAAGGCAAGAATCAGTAATACCTCCTCGCGCTGGATATTGTATAAATGAATTTGCTAAATAATGGGGTTAAATAGATTCTTGTTTACCGCAGCACGGTCAGGTAGCGCTGGGCTACCTCGAAAATGACTATGTCCGGCTGTTCCCGCTCGATCAAATCGAAGTCGAGATTGAACGAGCGGCTGTAGACCGCGCGCGAGAAATGTTCGGATAAATAGGGCTTGAGCGCGTCCGCAAAGGAATCGCAGAAAATCACCGCGCGGGGTAAGTCGCTGCCGGCGATGGACGAGACGGCGGTTCCGCCCGAGCCTTCTTCGAAGACTACGGCGGAGGGCTGCAGCGGGACGAGGAAAGCCTCGCGCTCGACGAAGCGCGCATCGCGCGGCAGGAAACCGGCCAGGTCGCCGCTATGCTCCCTGATTTCGCGGGTATATTCTTCCGCTGAAGGAACTCCCAGGTCCGGGAAATCTTTTTGGATGCGCGCCAGGATGGTTTGAGCGGCGACCAGCGCGCCGGTGGAATTCCAGTGCGTGTCAGTGCGGTGGTAAACCTGCGCGGTTTGGGCAGCGCGCTGCAGCGGGCTGCGCAAGTCCAGCACGTTCAGCGGCGCATCTTGAAGTTCCGCCAATACCTGGTCGATACGACAGGCGCGCACGCCTGCTTGCACCCGGTCGGGCAGGTATTGGGGATAGATGCTTTCCTTGTTGGGGGCGATCACCACGTAAAAGCGGATGCCGCGCTGCTGCAAGCGTTCGTTCCAGGCCAACAGGCGTTCGCGGATGGCGGCGAGCTCGGCTTTAGTGAAGGGCATGGTGCACTCGTAATCCTGGATGTTGTTTTCCCCGGTATAGTACAACCAATCTTCTTTCCCGATCAGCACATTGGGGAAAGTCTTTTCGTTCAACAGGTAAAGGCGCGCGGATTCCAGAAGATGCACTTCCTGTTGATGCAGGCGGTAATGGTCGGAGAAATACGTATTAAAGGTAGAAGGAATCTTAACCCAGGCTTTCAACCAGCAGGCCAGCGGCAGCCCGGTTTGCGTGGTGCAATCCGCCTGCCAGAGTTGGGCTGGCGCGGGCAGCGGGGGGATTAACGGGAGTGAAACGATCAGCATGAATGCCAGGATCATCAGCAGGTGGGGGAGTTTTCGAGACATCAAAATTCTCCGTAAATGAATGGCTGATAGTTGGTGCCCGCCTGGACCACGATCGCAAGGAGAAATAAGGCCAGCGCCAAACCATACTTCACCCAAATCCAGCTGCGGTTTTCCCGATCCACCTTTGACAGGCAGCTTTCCGTTATTTTATTTAAAGGAAGTGATAACAGGATGCCGGCGCCAAAGGCGATCCAGGTCAGCGTTGAGATGGGCGGAAAGACCGAGTAAGGCAAGGGCTTAACCGGGCTGAAAACATTGCCCAGCGCTTTCAGGAACTGGAAAGCGTATGCCAGACTGGGGGAACGGAAGAAGACCCAGCCGAACAGAATGACCAGCAGCGCGTAAAGGTGCTGCAGCGGCGGCCACAGGCGGCGCAGCCGGCGGCCGAAACTGCCGTTTTCCAGCGCCACAGCTGCTCCCTGGATCAAGCCCCAGACGATGAAGGGCGGGGTGATGCCGTGCCACAGGCCGGTCAGCAGGAACACGATCAGAAGGTTCAGGGATTGGCTGCCCTTTTTTGACCGCGCACGCTTCTTTTCCAGGGGATAAAAAACGTAATCGCGGAACCAAGCCGATAGGGTCATGTGCCAGCGGCGCCAGAAATCCGTGATGGAAACCGACCAGTAGGGGTGGTTGAAGTTTTCCTGGAACTTGAACCCCAACACCTGGCCCAGACCGATGGCCATGTCGCTGTAGGCGGCGAAATCGAAATAGATCTGCAAGGCGTAACACAGGATTGCGATCCAGGCGCTCTCGGCCGGGATGCGAGCCGGCGCCTGGTTGAAGATTCCGCTGTTGGCGACCAGCGCCAGTTGGTCGGCGATCAGGGCTTTTTTGGCGAAACCCAACATGAAGCGCCGCAGCCCGGCAGCAGCTTGTTCCAGGGAGAATTGCTGTTCGCTGACTTGCTGGCGGAACTGGTCAAAACGCACCAGCGGGCCGGAGATGGCCTTGGGGAACAGCAGCAGGTGCAGCGAGGCCGGCAGGAGCAGTCTCCCGTTGTTCGCGGTTTTGTAAGGCGCGTCCAGCAGCAGGCTGACAGCCTGAAAAACGAGAAAAGAAAGCCCCAGCGGCAGGCGCGCGATTTGCGGCAGGTACACGCTGATCCAAGAAGGAAGGTAGATACCGGCTTGGACGGCAGCGGCGAGAATGGACGTGCCGTAAGCCGCCAGGACTTTGAAGCAAAGCAGGCTGATCAAATTGATTGCCACCCCGGCGGTCCTCAAGCGTTTCACCTTGCAGATATCCGCTGCATTCTTCTGAATCCCGGCCAGGAATGCAGCGGTGAGAAGCGTCAAGCCGAAAATGAGCGGGAAGTAAAGCGGATCGCCCCAAATCAAAAAAGCCGCGCTGGAAACCAGCAGGAGGACATTACGCGCGCGTGCGGGACAGGCAGAATAAAAGACCAGGAAAACGGGCAAAAAAATGAATAAAAAAACGGGCGAATTTAATTCCATGGATTTATGGGATTATGCTTAGAACGATTCTCGTCTTCCTGAATTTGCCCCAATTATAGTCAGTATTGAGCGACATCAGTTAGAATGGGTATTCGGGTTGCTTAACGTTTTGTAATGGATGGAGGTTTTTCCGTTGAAATCATTTCGCTTTGTGTTTAGATATCTGCGCAAATATGCCGCTGTTTTGAGCGTAACGATTCTCAGTATGCTGTTGCTGGTTGGCGTGCAATTGCTGGCGCCCTGGCTGATCAAGCAAATGATCGCCATCGTGACCAACCCGGCGCTGGAAAAGGCAGACATGCAGCAGATCACCAACCTGGCGCTGCTGGCCCTGGGCGCTTACGTCTTCCGCATCGGGCTGCAGTACCTGCGCAGTTACATGGCGCATATCGCCGGCTGGGGTGTGGTGGCGGACGTGCGGTCGCAGCTTTACGAACACGTGCAGCGGCTTTCCCTGCGTTTCTACGAGAACAAGCAAACCGGCCAATTGATGTCGCAATTGGTCAACGACACTGATCTGCTGGAGAGCCTGATCGCGCACGCCATACCGGATCTGATCGCCAACCTGCTCACCCTGATCGGCGTGCTGGTCATTCTGTTCGGCATCAACGCCCCGCTGGCCTTGCTGGGCATGCTCCCGATACCGCTGATCATCCTGACCATGCAGGCTTACGACAAATTCGTACGTCCAGCGTTCCGCGCACGCCAGCGCAAGCTGGGCGAACTGAACGCCACGCTGAACGACAACCTGTCGGGCGTGCGCGAGATCATGGCCTTCACACGCGAGGAAGCGGAATCGTTGAAGGTGGCCGACTATATCAACGATTACCGGCTGACCAACCTGCACGCCTTGCGGCTGATGGCGACTTTCCATCCTCTGGTGCAATTTGCCTCTTCGCTGGGCAGCATCATCCTGATCTACTTCGGCGGTAAATTCGTATTGGGCCAAACGCTGGGAGTTGATTCCCTGGTGGCGTTTTTCCTCTATCTCGAAACGCTCTATCAGCCCATCCGCGAGTTAAGCAATATTTGGGAGAACGTCGAAACGGCGCTGGCCGGCGCCGAGCGGGTCAATGCCCTGTTCGCGGAAGCGCCCAACATCGTCGAAAAAGCGGATGCCGTGCAATTGCCGAAGGACACGCGCGGCGAGATTGAATTTCACAACGTATCTTTCCAATACGACGCGAACATCCCGGTGCTGGAAAACATCGACCTGACTATCCCGGCCGGCAAGGTGACGGCGCTGGTGGGGCCGACCGGCGTGGGCAAGACCACCCTGGCCAACCTGGTCCCGCGCTTCTATGACGTATGCGGCGGCGCCATCACTATCGATGGTTACGACGTGCGCGACCTGACCCTCAAGAGCCTGCGTGAACAGATCAGCATCGTACTGCAGAACGTGTTCCTGTTCCATGGCAGCGTGCGCGACAATATCCTGTTCGGCAAACAGGACGCGAGTGAGGAAGAGATTGTGCGCGCAGCAAAAATCGCCAACGCCCACGATTTCATCCTGCAGCTTCCGGATGGCTACGATACGCTCATCGGCGAGCGCGGCGTGAAGCTTTCAGGCGGGCAGCGCCAGCGCATTGCCATTGCGCGCACCGTGCTGAAGGACGCGCCCATCCTCATTCTGGACGAAGCGACTTCCTCAGTGGACACCGAAACGGAAATGCTGATCCAGCAGGCGCTGGAGAAGATGATGGTCGGCAAGACCGTGATCGTGATCGCGCACCGCCTATCCACCATCCGCAATGCCGACAAGATCGTGGTGCTGGAAGGCAGCCGTGTGATCGAGGAGGGCAGCCATCAGCAACTGATGAAGGAGAAGGGGCTATACCGGCGCCTGGTGAGCGTGCAAATCGAGAACGACCTGGCGGCCAAGCCACTGGAATAAGCTATTTTTGCGAAATAAGGGAGAATCCCCCGGACTGCAAGCGGGGGATTTTTAGTACCGGTTGACAGAATATGGAATCCTCACTATAATGCAAAATACCGCAAAAACACGCAAATAAACGCAAGGACAAGCACATGCAGACCATCGATTTATGCCAGGAACGGCGCGAACTAATCCTGGAAGAATTGCGCCGCAACGGCAAAGTGGTGGCCGCCGAATTGAGCGCGCGCTATAGCGTATCAGAAGATACCATCCGGCGCGACCTGAGTGAACTGGCCGCCGCCAAATTATTGAAGCGCGTGCACGGCGGGGCGCTGCCGCTCACGCCCAGCCGCGGCCCGTATTACGAACGCGATAAGCAGCACCTGGAGGTGAAACCCGGTTTGTCGCTGGCTGCCAGTCGGCTGGTGAAAGACGGCCAATTGATCCTGTTCGGCGGCGGGACGATGAACGCGGAAATCGCCAGAAATTTGCCGCTGGATCTGCGCGCCACGGCAGTGACTACCAGCCCGCTGATCGCTTTGTACCTGCTGGAATACACGCACGTGGAAGTCGTCATGGTGGGCGGGCACATGAACCGGCGCGAACTGGTGACCTGCGGGGCGGAGGCGACCGAGAAGATTAGGGGTTTCCAGGCGGACATCTGTTTCCTGGGAGTGTGCGGCGTGCATCCCGAAGTGGGCATCACCAGCACGTTATACGAAGAAGTGGAGTTGGTGCGGGCTTTAATCGAACAATCCGGCGAGGTGATCGCTACGCTGACCGCGGATAAACTGGGCGCTATTGCGCCGTTCTTCGTGGCTTCCGCAGATAATATCACCCATATCGTAACTGAAAAATCCGTACCGGAGGAGCAATTGGCTCCCTATCGTACGCTGGGAATCCAGATCGTACGGGCGGAATAAAAAATCGCAATTTCGTTGAGGAAAAAATGAACAAAATCTTTCCAGAGGGTAAACCTCAGGCTGCCGTGCTGGCGGCATTCTTCGCCTGCGGGGCTTTGATGGCCACCTGGGTGGCGCGCATCCCGGCCGTGCAGACCAAGTTGAATTTAAGCGAGGGCGGCCTGGGCCTGGTCCTGCTGGGTTTGTCCATCGGCGTATTGACGGCGCTCTCGCTGAGCGGCGGGCTGGTGGCGCGCTACGGCAGCCGCAAGGTGACCCTGATCGGCGGCCTGGGCATGTGCGCAGCGCTGCCATTGCTGGCGCTAGCGCCTCACCCCGCCCTGCTGTTTCCCGGGTTGACGCTCTTCGGCGCTGCCATGAGCAGCATGGACGTGGCCATGAATGAACAGGCGGTGCTGGTGGAGCGCAAGGCCGGGTACGCATTGATGTCTTCCTTCCACGCCAGCTACAGCGTGGGAGCGCTGTTCGGAGCGCTGACCAGCGCCGGTATGGCGTCCATCCGCGCCATGCCCCTGGCGCTCCATTTTCTGCTGGCTTCCATTTTCTTTACCGCCATCTTGGTTTTCATGTACCCGCATCTGCTACCCACCACTTCCGGATCGAAGGAAAAGAAAATTACCTTCCAGTTTCCCAAGCGGCCGTTGTGGGCATTGGGCGCGATCGCCTTTTGTTCAGCCATGAACGAAATCGCCATGGCAGATTGGAGCGGCGTCTACCTCACGCGCGTATTGCAGACCAACGCCGCTTTTGCCGCGCTGGGTTATGCCGCCTTTTCCCTGACCATGACGCTCGGGCGCATGTTCGGCGATTGGATAAGCAAGAAGATCCAACCCGCCGACATGGTGCGATTTGGCGGGCTGCTGACCGCGGCGGGTTTGGTGATCCTGATCCTCACGGACCATCCTGCCCTGGCTATTGCTGGCTTCGCGGCGGTCGGCCTGGGGCTTTCCAATATCATCCCGCTGGTGTACAGCGCGGCCGGCAATATCCCCGGTATCGCGCCCGGCACCGGCATCGCGGGTGTAGCAAATATCGGCTACATGGGCTCGCTGGTTGGACCGACGACCATCGGGCTGATCGCAAACGCGACTTCATTGCGGGTTTCATTCGGGATGATCGCCGGCCTGGCTGTCATTTTGGTGTTGATGGCGGGCAGGGTGGCTGCGGCGCACGCGCCAGTGCAAGAGGCTTGCGTGATTGAGGAGACCCGGTCATGATGAACGAAAATTCGCGGAAAAACCCGGCCATCATCTTCGACCTGGGCGGGGTCTTGCTGGACTGGAATCCGCGCTACCTTTACCGCAAAATTTTCAACGGCGACGAGGACAAGGTGGAATTCTTTTTGAAGGAAATCTGCCCGCAATCGTGGAACATGCGCCAGGATACGGGTTACCCGACTGCCAAAGCAATCGAGGAGCGCTGCCAACTATTCCCCGAATATTCCGACGCCATTCACGCCTATTACGAGCGCTACCCGGAAACGGTCAAAGGAGAGATCGCCGGCACGGTGGCGATCCTGGGGGAATTGCGGGAAGCCGGATATGCGTTGTGCGCGCTGAGCAACTGGTCGGCGGAGACTTTCAACATAGTGCGCGGAAAATTCACCTTCCTGAAGTGGTTCGACCAGATGATCATTTCCGGTGAAGTGGGGCTGGCCAAGCCGGATAAAGCCATCTTCATGCTGGCCGCGCAGCGCGTGGGGCGCACGCCGGCGGATTGCCTGTTCATCGACGATTTGCCAGTCAATATCGACGCGGCGCGCGAATACGGTTTTCAAACCATCCAGTTCATTTCACCCAAGAATCTACGGGATGAAATGGTGAAAAAGAAAATTCTTGCATAAAACAGATACCGCGCATCGCGCGGAATCTGTTTATAAAAATTAGGTTTATGAGATTGAGTGTGCAGCTCGTCAATATGCCGGGTTGCGAATCTCGCGCACGATTTTCCTGATCACCTCAATCAGGTTCCCGAAGATGCTCAATCCCAGGATGACAGCCAGGGCGGTGTTGGCGGTAGCGTTCCAGCGGTTCAAATCGCTGACCTGGAAAATGGATTGAAAATAATCCAGCGTGACGAGGGGCAGCGCGCCAAGCATGAACCCGCTTAGCACCATGCTGCCAGCCTTGAGGGCGATATCCCACCAGTTGGTGATCGAACTATGCCGCGCCTGCACCAGCAGGGTGACGTTGCGCGCCACTTCCAGGCCGGTCAATCCCAAAATCACGGGAATGAAACCGAGGTAATGATCCGTAAAGACGCGCGCCATGTGCATCTGTGTGTTCGGGTTCAATATAACCGGCAAGGCTCCGCCGGTGCCGCGGATATAGGAGAAGAATGCCAATCCCAACACACCCAGAGCCGCTTCAATTGAAATCCCAACCAGACTGAACGGTTTTTCTTCCTCCGGCAATTCCGGCAGTTCATCGATTTTCAATTCTTTCAATTCCTCGATTTCCTCCAAGCGCTTGCCTTCAGTGGCGCGTTCAATAATGGCGAACACGATTGTGATGGAAGCGGCCGCCGAAAGAATACCGTCAAAAATGGTGGATAAGAATTCCACGAAGGTTTTTATAAGATCAGCGGGCGGGTTGATGCTGGATGCGATTACCAGCGATAAGGTCAATGCGCCGGCTACCACTGCCGCCACGATACGCAGCACCAGCCAGTAAACCGGGAACAGGCGCGGGCCGATCAGGTAGCGCTGCGGGGAATACTGGCCGGCGACCTTCCGCGGCGAGCCCATCTCTTTCAGGATGGTTTCCAGTTCTTCCCGGCCGATTTCCCGGTCTCCGGGATGGCGTTCTTCCAACAGATCATAGATATAGCTTTCGATCTCGGCGGCGATATCGTCGCGTTCGCGGCCGCCCAATTCGCGTTTCACACCCAGCATGTAGCGATTCAATAATTCAGTTGCAGATTTATTCAGTTTCATTGATTAATCTCCTTAATACTTCCTCCTGCTGCCGCCACTCGGCGGTCAACAGCGCCAGCACTTCACGGCCGGCGTCATTCAGGCGGTAATAGCGGCGCGGGCGCGGATCTTCCACGCGCCATTGGCTTTCCAGCAAGCCTTGCTGTTCCAGCCTGCGCAGCATGGGGTAGAGCGTATCCTGGCCGATCTCGAAACCCCGCTCGTTGAGGTTGTTGATCAGCGAGTATCCGTATTGCTCCTCCCTGAGCTGGCTCATCACCGCCAATACAATGGCGCCCCGGCGCATTTCCAGCTTAAGCTTTTCGAATTCGTCATTCTGTTTGATGTTCATCATGACAGCATTATACTGTATAAAACACAGTATTGTCAATAGCAAATATAGTTAATCCACATTATTGTTGCGTACTTCAACTAACTGAAAAAATGTGCTTGACAAATGTAAAATATTTTCTATAATAGATTTATTCCGGTTCTTCAGTGAGGGTTGTTCTATGGGTAAAGTTTCATTAATCCGCATCGATGACCGCCTGATTCATGGGCAGGTCACCACAGCCTGGTTAAGGGTTTACGACGCCGACAAGATCATTATTGCCAATGAGCGCGTAGCCACCAGCCCGGTATACAAAAGCATCTTCTCCGTGGCGCAGGTACCCGGCAAAGAAATCCTGCTCCTGGCGCCTGCGGCGGCGGCGGAATATATCCAAAAATCGGACCCCAAAGAAAAATATTTCGTGATCACGCCAACTCCTGTGGACGTGGTCACTTTAATGGACGGTGGATTGCAGGTTGAAAAAATTAACGTGGGCGGGCTGCAGGGCAGACCGAACACGAAAAAACTGGC
This sequence comes from Anaerolineae bacterium, assembly GCA_013178095.1. Lineage (GTDB taxonomy): Bacteria > Chloroflexota > Anaerolineae > Anaerolineales > Anaerolineaceae > Pelolinea. The sequence goes on from JABLXK010000003.1 coordinate 119,646, forward strand.
AAAAGTGGTGTATGCCACACCTGACGAAGAAAAAGCATTCATTGAACTTAAATCCCGCGGGGTAGAAATGGAGGTGCAGATGGTTCCAACCGATCGAATAGCGTATCTCGACCTTAAATAAACCTATCAATAATCAGGAGAAATACATTATGTGGAAAGAAGCTTTTTTGGTTGCTTTGGTAGCCGGCGGATGGTCGATATTCCTGAAGACTATCCCCGAAATTATCGTTATTCTCTCCAAGAAAGAGAGTAAATTTGCTGCCTGGTGGATCACGATCATGCGCGGCATCGCGGACGCTGGCAGTTACGCCTACATCATTCCGGCTGCCATTACTGGTCTGGTGCTGGGCGACTTGAAGACCGGCTTATATGTGGGCGGCACCGTCCAGTTGATGTTCCTGGGCGTGTTCATTGTCGGCGCGTCCATTCCCCCGAGCCCGTTCCTGGCATCGATCCTGACCACCGCATTGATCATCCTCACCAAAGCCAATATCGGCGAGGCGCTTGCGCTGGTCGTCCCGCTCTCGGTTGCCAGCCAATTGCTCACCCTGGCTTTCATGAGCCTGAACGTGTTTTTTGTGCACTGGGCTGACAGGATGGCGGAGAATGAAAACACTGTCGGCCTGGACCTGCTCAATACGTTGTGCGGCACCGGCTGGCATTTGGTCAACGTCATCCCGGCATTCCTGGGCGTGGGGTTGGGCGTGGAAGCGGCGGCAAAACTGTTATCCGTAATCCCCGATTGGTTGTCCAACGGCCTCGGCTCGACCGGCGGTATTCTGCCCGCCCTCGGCTTTGGCATGCTGCTGCTGATCATCGCTTCGAATGAAGTATGGCCGTTCTTCTTCATCGGTTTCCTGGCGGCTGCTTACATGAAGGTCAACGCTTTAGCTGGTGCCATTCTGGGTGTGTGCATGGCATTGGTCTACGTCCGCCTGAAATTCGCGAATTCTGAGAAATCCGCAAAATAGTGAAGGAGCATGAAAATGGCCGAACAAAAGAAAATTGACGAGCTCGCGTTATACGGTGCTTTTTGGCGCAATAACAACTTTGCGGGCAACTATAACTTCGAGCGTTTGATGGCGCTGGGCATGACCCAGGTCATGATCCCCATTTTCCGTTCGCTGGGATATACCGGGGATAAATTGAAGGATGGTTACAAACGCCACCTGGTGTTCTATAACACACACCCCTATTTTGGTTCCCTGATCATGGGCGTTATGGCTGCGATGGAAGAAGCCAAAGCGAACGACGATTCAATCACCACCGAAGTCATCAACGACTTCAAAGTCGCCATGATGGGACCTTTCGCCGGCGTAGGCGATTCCTTCTTCTGGGGCACTGTTCATCCCATTATCCTGGCGATTGCCGCCAACCTGGCGATCGAGGGCAGTTTCATGGGCGTGGTTGTGGCGATGCTGATCGGTGTGCTGGCAGTGGTCGGCACTTACTATCCCTTCTTCTGGGGATATAAAGGCGGTATCGGCATTGTCGAGCAGATCCGCTCCAGCCAGCTTCTGGAAAAATTCGTGCTGGGCGCCAAAGTGGTTGCCATGACTGTGGCCGGCGTAATGGTGGCGTCATTGATCAGCCTCTCCACCCCGGTCGTGCTGTTCCAGACTGAAGCCGAAGGCAGCGGCGTGGCATTACAGGGCGTCCTGGATTCCATTCTGCCCAAGGCGCTGCCGCTGGGTTTGCTGTTCCTGGTTTACTTCCTGCTGAAGAAGAAAGTCTCGCCCATCCTGGTTATGCTGATCCTGATGGCGATGACGGTGGTTTTGAAGGTCCTCGGCTGGATAGCCTAATACCCAATTTTATTTGTTGAAGGGTAATCGTCAGCCAAACCAACCTGACGATTACCCAAAAAAAGGAGTTTAGATTGAAAGCAGCAGTTTTCACCGCTCCCAATATGATAGCGTATCAGGAAAATTATCCTGATCCCAAACCTGGCGACGGTTTTCTATTGCGCATACGGGCGAGCGGAATTTGCGGAACGGATATCAAAGCTCTGGCCGGAAACCGGCCGGGCATGCAGCCGCCCATGATCCTGGGCCACGAAATGGCCGGCGAGGTGATCGATTCGGCCATGCCGGAATTTCAAACCGGGGAGAGAGTCTCAGTAGCGCCTTATGCGGGCTGCGGTATTTGCAAGTTCTGCCTGGAAGAACGCGAAGATCAATGCAAACACAAAACCTTCCCGTCCGATGGCGCGTTTGCGGAAAAAGTGTCCGTGCCGAAGTTGCTGGCACAGAAAACCGCTTGGAAAATACCCGCCTCGATTTCTTTTGAGGAAGCCTCCATGGCGGAACCGCTGGCCTGCGTGGTATTTTCAATGAAATCCTGCCGCTGGGAACCAGGGTGGAGCATTCTGGTGGTTGGCGCGGGTTTCATGGGTATGCTGCACGTTTTGCTGGCCTCAGCCTGGGGCGCATCCAAAATTCTGGTGAGCGAACCCAATCCGGTGCGGCGCGCCCTGGCTCAACAACTGGGCGCCATAACGCACGATCCGGCGGCGGATGGCGACATCGCCAAGTGGGCAGCCGCCCAAACCAACGGCAGCGGCCCGCACGTTGTCATCACGGCCATCGCGATCCCGGAAGTAGTTGAATCGGTGATCGACGCCGCGCGGCCGGGCGGGGTGGTACATCTATTTGGAGGTTTGCCCAAGGACAAGACCATTTCCGTGCCTTCCTATGCCATTCACTACAAATCCATTTCCCTGGTTGGCACTTCCGGTTTCCGCACACGCGATTACATGCTGGCTGCCGATATGATTGCCAACGGCACAATTGACCTCAAACCGCTCATTTCCAATCGCTTTCCCCTGGCAAATGCCCAGCAGGGATTCGAAATGGCAAAATCGGGCGAGGCCATGAAAGTACTGCTATTAAACGAGTGAGGAAGCTTTGGAATTGTTACCGATTTTTGTCATTGGCCACGGAGAATTGCCGGTCGCTTTGATCAACAGCGCGAAAATGCTGATGGGCGAACGTGACGGCATCTATCCGCTATGTTTGCACGAAGGGGACGGTTTGGAAAACTTCATCCAGAAGACCGGCGAGTTAATCAATTCAATCGGGAAAAATGTCCCCTTGCTGGTATTCGTCGACATTCAGGGCGGCACACCCTGGAATTCGGTTTTGGGAGTGAATGATCCGCGCGTGCGGTTGGTGACGGGGATCAACCTGCCCATGCTTTTAGAAGTGCTCAATCTACGCGACCATTGCGAAAATATCGACGAACTGGTGGCGTGCGCGCTGGAAACGGCGCGCATCAGCGTGGTTTCAAGGAAGTTCCCAATATAACAAGGAGTATGTACCCATGCATGAGGGTAAGAAACGAAGATTGGAACGTGTTTTCGGGGCAGACGGAAAAATCCTGGTGGTCGCGATGGACCATGCCGCTTATATGCCGGACGCGGTCATCGGGCTGGAAAATCCGGGCAGCATCATTGCCAAGACCATGCCGGCCGGCGCGGATGCGCTGCTGACCACCCTGGGCACGCTGCGCAAGGCCGGCCGCGAGATCGGCACCTCGGCAGTGATCATGAGCGTGGAAAGCTATCCGCAAAACCTGGAAGAGGTGATCATCCAGGCGCTGCGCTACGACGTGGATATGATCAAGGTGATGGTTTATCCTTTCGCGGAGACCGACCCGAATAATGTGTGGAATTTTCAAAAACTGGCGACGCTGGCGGACAAGTGGAACCTGCCGATCATGGCGGAGGTTTTCCCGGGCGGATATCCCGCGAAGAAGGAAGACCTGACCATCAACCGTCTTTCGGCGGCTTTACGCATTGCCGCAGAAGCGGGCGCCGATGTGATTAAGACCTTCTTTATCGAGGAGGAAGGCCACCCCAAGGGCTACCGCGCGGTGGTCGAAAATGCGCAGATCCCGGTGGTGGTGCTGGGCGGCGAAAAATCGGACGATTCGCGGCCGCTGTTGGAGAAAGTCAAACGCGGCATGGATAGCGGCGCAGTCGGTGTGGCGATCGGCCGCAACATCTGGGGCCATCCCCGGCCGGAAGCGATCACAGCCGCAGTGGCGGCCGTCGTTCACCGCGACGCAACGATCGATGCTGCCGTCAAAATGCTGCAATGAAACCTTATAGGGGCATGGTATGCCTGACGGAACCTGCGGCAAGATACAGCGCGTCGGACTGATCCGGTTCGGAATGCCAATCCATACACTAGCGAGCGTTTCCACTTCGTCAAATAGTGGAAACGCTCTGATGTTGAAAAGCAGCAATCCAGTCAATCCCCCGGCATGCAGCCGGATGGATCCTTTATAAAACGAAATGCCGCCTGGTTGGGAATGACTGAACTCCCTTGCGAGCAGGGATTGAATACCGTAGAATTAGCCTGATTGTTCAGGCGGATAAATAAAATAAAGAGGTCTAAAAAAATATTATGACGCGCATTGACGAAATCGGAAAATTGGTCCAGATCGCCCGGCAATATTATGAGCAGAATCTCACCCAGGATGAGATTGCCGCCAATTTCGGGCTATCGCGGCCCACGGTTTCGCGCATGCTTAAAAGAGCACTCGAAGAAAAAATTGTCTTTATCAACATCATCGACCCCTTCAGCCGCAGCACGGATTATTCCGAGAAATTAAAAGACGCCTTGCAGCTCAAGCGCTGCATCGTCATTTCCGGGCAGGTTGCCGAAGTGGGCGTTGCACGGCGGAACATTGCCCTGGCGGCCGCCGGGTATTTATACGAAATCATCCAACCCGGCGACGTGGTCGGAATCGGCTGGGGGCGAACACTTTATGAGCTGGCCAATAATATCGAACCGCAGCCTGCGCGGGATGTGCTGTTCGTGCCCATGCTGGGCGGGATCGGGCAGATCAAGCCCAGCCTGCAGGTGCACAGCATCATCCAAAAGATCAGCGATGCTTTCGGCGGGCGCTGGATGCAATATCACGTTCCGGGCATATTGGATAACAAAACCCTGCGCGAGCAATTGCTGCAAACCAACGATGTACAGGAAATGCAGCAATTATGGAAAAAGATGAACAAGGCGGTGGTCGGTATCGGCGAATCGCCCAGCAGCAGCGAGATCATCTTCCAGGATAACGTGGACGATACCGAGAAAATCGGATTAATGGAACAAGGCGCAGTCGGCGACATCTGCATGCGCTTTTTCAACAAAGACGGATATCCGGTATCCTACATCAAGCAGGATATCATGAGCATCGAGCTGGAGGATCTGGCGCGCGTGCCGGACGTGATCGCTGTTGCGGCCGGCGAGCAGAAGGTGGCGGCTATCATCGGCGCCTGCCGCGCGAAATACGTCAACACGCTCATCACCGACGAGATGACCGCCGTGCGTGTGCTGGAAAAATTGGCGGGCGAAAGCCCCGCGCGTTAATCCCGACCAAGTTCCAGAATAGCTCCCCAATGCGCGTCCACCGCGTCCACGCGCAGATGCCCCCTCTCAATCGGCCAGCGCTTATTCCCATTCAATACATCCACCGCTTCAACTGTATTTTCCGGTAATTGCAGGTCAAAAGCCGCGGGTTGTCCGGCGGCGTTGGAAAGCACCACCACATACTGGTCAGCGGTGAAACGCGCGAAAGCCAGTTGCTCGTGGCTGACGAATAATTGCCGGTAAGCGCCGTGGCGCAGGGCGGGCAGGGCGGCGCGCAGCGCGGCCAGGCGCTGGATGAACTGCGGCAGATCCGGCTGTGGCGCGCTGCGTTCCATTTCAGCCAACTCCAGGCAGGGGCGCAGGGCAGAATCGTCCTGCGGCGTGCGGCTGCCGGCCAGGCCCCATTCACTGCCATAGTAGATGGAGGGCACGCCGGGCATAGTGAACAGCAGCAGATACAACGGGCGCAGCAGGGCGGGATTGCTGAATCTGCCAGCCACGCGGTCCACGTCGTGATTGTCCACGAAATTGTACAAGGGAATATCTTTATAAATACCTTCCGGGCCAAACTCGCGGTTAAGCGAGTAAGCGATCTCGAAGTAATTCTTGTCCACCAGGCTGGAATACAGGCCTTTAAAAGCTTCGTAATTGGTGACCGAATCCAGGGTCTGCGGGTTGGCCCATTGTGCATAATCCCCGTGCACCACTTCGCCCAGCAGCCAAAAATCCGCTTTCAGCGCGCGGCAGAAAGCTGCCAGCTCGCGCAGAAAATCCATATCCAGGCAATACGCCACATCCAGGCGCAGCCCATCGATGGCAAACTTGTTCACCCAGGTGCGCACTGCTTCGAAAATGTGCTCCCGCACCTGCGGATTGCGCAGATTGAGCTGCACCAGGTCATAGTGGCCTTCCCAGGGCTGGTAAGTAAAAGCATCGCCGTAGGGGCTTTGCGCATCGAAACGCACGCCCTCGAACCAGCCGGCGTATGGCGAAGCCGGGCCGTTTTGCTGCAGGTCGCGGAAAGCCCAAAAATCGCGCCCGACGTGATTAAAGACCCCATCCAGGATTAGGCGCATGCCGCCGGCGTGGATTTCGGCTGAAAGGCGCGCCAGGTCAGCATTGGCGCCCAGGCGGCGGTCGACATGGTAATAATCGGCCGTGTCGTAACCGTGCGCGCTGGATTCGAACAGCGGGCCCAGATAAAGCGCGTTGGCGCCCAGCGCGCGCACGTGCGGCAGCCAGCGGCCGACCTTTTCCAAGCGGTCAAGCGGTGCACTCTTGAAGTCATTGCGCCGCGGCGCTCCGCAAAAACCGAGCGGATAAATATGGTAGAAGACGGCATCGATTGCCCAGTCAGGTTGTGTCAAATTCATTTGATTACTCCTTATGTATACATACCGTTAGGTATACTACCATGCAAAAAAAAAATTAAGAAAAAATTCCGTGCATGAACTGGTGGATCAGGCGGTAGACGAAATCGTTGTTCAATTCCGCGTATCCGTTCAACGAGAGCATGATGTAGGTGTTGATGATCCCCAGAAAGGAAGCCGCATAAGCCTGGTGGCGGCCTTGCATATTGCCATGATCCTGCGCGGCGCGCCTGAAGAGCTCCTCCAGCATGGCTTGCTGGCGTTCGTTGAGCGGGCGGGTGGCTTTGAAAGCTTCGCTATCCTGCGGGGCAAACCACATGGAAAGGTAGAAGCGGTAGAAGCGCGGATAAGTACGCGCGAAGGAAAAATAGCATTGCGCCACCGCGCGCAGGGACAATGTGACGTCGCCTTGATAATCCGCTGCAACTTCGAGCGTCTCGAAGAATGGATCGAGATATTGCTTCAACAGCGTTTCCAGCAAACCGCTCTTGCTGCCGAAATAGTGATAGAGCGTGGGCTTCCTCACCCCGGCCGCGTCGCTGACCGCCTGCACGCCCACAGCATCGTAGCCATTGGCGGCAAACAATTCCAGCGCGCAATCCAGCAATTTTTCACGGTTTTCCATACCGAACAGTATACCAGTCGGTATACTGATTGTCAAGGACAGTTGCCGTGACTCATGGATCGATTTTTAAAAAAAGAAAGGATTGGGTTGAGTGCAACACCCCCACAACGGCGATTGAATGAGTTATTCAACCGGCTCGCCGGCGCTTTTGTGCCATTTGCCGAACTTGATGTCCAGCAGCCTGGGAATGTAAATCCGGTTGAGCGCGAGGTAGCCGCATTCCTCGAACCCGGCCTTGCGGATGGCTTTATCGGCGGCAATCAACTCCAGCTCAGTGTCGATGTAGATACGTGTTTTTTCCACCCCGAAAGCTTCGATCAACCGATCGCAAAACAACTTTAAACAATAACTGTAATAACCCTGGTTACGGAAAGCGTCATTGGTGCGGCAGAAGAAAATCCAGTAAGTCCGCGGGTCGTGAATTTTGCGGGGAATGTGGTTGGGCGGGGGCGTTTGGGGTGTGGAGCACCAGATGTAATTGATCCAGTCTTTTCCATTGTGCAGCAGGTAGCCGATAAAACCCTTGCTTAATAGGTTTGATAATTGCGCCTGCCGGCTGCGCTCGCTGAAGTACTTTTTAATGATCGACTCATCAATGCGGGAGTATTGCTGTCCGCTTTCAAGACGGGCATCGTTCACCCAATCCCCGGGGAGTTTGTATACCGTGTAGCGTTTATCCAGCGTGAGGGGCTTGAACATCACATCAATTTCTTGACCATTTGGATGGATTTGTCCAGCAGATGCATGCCGGCGTATTTTTTCAGCGCGTAATAGGGCGTTTGCACGGCGCCGAAACTGCGGAAGACGATCTCGATATTCTGCAGCATGGAACCCTCAAAATCGTACATGCGCGACTGGCCGGCGGCATCCCGGATGGATTGCCACATAGCCAGGATATTAGCGCCGCTTTTGCGCAGCCCCAGGTCGCCGCCCTGGATCAGGTTGTAGGTGCAATGTTGATCGAAGACCACGTACAGGCTGGAATGCACCAGGCCGGTCTGGTCGGCCGCGACGTACAACCGCCGGGCATGATGCGCCCGGCAAGTTGCGTCAAGGCTGCGGATGGCTTCGGCGGAACCTTTGAAGATAGTCGCGGGCAGCGAGATGCGGATGGTTTCAATGAAAGCCTCGATGTCGTCCGATTCGCGCACCTCCACGCCGGAATTTTGCGCCTTGGAGATCTTATTGCGATATTTGGAGGTGATGCCCTCATAAATCCGCCCGATGTCTGAAAGGTCATCGAACAGGTAGGTGTAGCGCACTTCAGAGGAATATCCTGCCCAGATGAAAGGCAGCAGGTTGGTGTACGAATGGTGGCAGCGCATGTTGAGATACGCACAGCGCGGGATGCGCGGAATGATGGCGTTCAGGGCTTCGATCTGGGTGGAGATTTTGGAATACTCTTTGACATCCTCAAAGGGTTGAAAGATCGGCCCGAGGGTTTGGGTGTAGCGCGGCAGCATGGAAACGGTGAAAGGGCCTTTCCTGCCCGTCACGATGGGCAGCCCGCACACGATGCCCTTGCCGTTGCGCGCCAGGATGATCTTGAAACGTTCGGGGCAAACCGTTTGCAGCCACCAGGAATATGAAAAAACCGAGCCTTGCGGCGAGGAGGCGTTGAACGCATCCCATTCCGTGAAATCGGAACTGCCATCCAGAATTTCAATCGCGTATTCAGCCATTGATGCCTATTCTACCGACTTTTCCGCCAACTCTCTCAGGAGCGTGAAGTTGAGTTCGGCTTTCTTTTTGACGCCCACCAGGTTCTGTTCAATACGCTGGCGGATGGCGGCGCGTTCCTGCCATGCGCCGGATATGACCGCCAGCAGCTTTTCCTTGTCGTTCGGGTCACAGAACAGGTCTGTGATGCCCATCAACCTGGCGATCCCCAGCAGCTTGTGGCCTTTGGGCGGGAAGCCGTAATCAACAATCACGGTGGGGACGCCCTGTGAAAGCCCGGAAATGGCGGCGTGCAGGCGGCCGCTGACCAGGAAATCCAGCCCGGCTAGGATGCCGCGCATGGTTTCGGGGTCGTAGGCTTTGGACAGCACCTTCAGCAGCGCTTTATCCGCGCTTTCGGGCATGGCCGCGTAGATCTGCTTGCAGATGACGTGATCGGGGCCGGGGATCAGGCCGCCGTCCGGCGCGATGCGGTTGGAATGCGAGATCAGGATCACCTGGACCTTCTGCCGGGTGAAGAAGCTGATCACTTCCAGAAAGTTGGCAAAGTCGGATTGTTCGCGCGGAACTTTATCAAAGGGCGGGGTGGGCATGTTCCAGCCGCTCACGATAAGGCCGACCTTGGGCCTGGCGGGATCGATGCCCTCGCCTTGCAATATCCGCGGAATGTCCGCCCCGCTATTTCGGCTGAACAGGAAAGACGGGCAGGCGGTATCGACAATCTTATGCGAGTCGATGCCGAAGTTCTTGAGGTAAAGCGAACTTTGCGGTTCGCGGTTGAGGATGACGGTCGCCCGGTTCAACACGCGCTTGCCGATCGCCCGGTAGAGGAAATTCTTGGTGAATGGACCCGGCGAAGAAGCGAACAGCACCAGCGGTTTTTTCATCCAAAGCGCGAATTGCAGCTTGAAAGTCTCTTCAATGAAGCGGTTGAGAGGGGCGTTATCGCCATACAGGTCGCCGCTGAAATCGACCACCACGTCCGCCCAATCCAGTTGGGTCAGCAAGCGGCTGCCGGAAAGCAATTTCTTTGCGGGTTTTCCCAGCAAGGGTTTGATCAACGCGTAAATCCCAAACAGTAAAGTATCTTTCAGGGAGATCAGCAACGTTCCCGGGCGGTAGGTCCAAAAGCGTTTGTGTGAGAGGCCGGTGATGGCGTAACGATCGAGAAATTCCGGCGAGAGCTGCAGGGTGGTGCGGATGGGGTCGGCCGGGAAACTTTTGCGCAGGTATTGGAACATCGGGTCGACGATCAGGTAATTACCGATGTTGGTTTTTTCCAACGCGCCCAGTTTCACCGAGGTGAGACCGATGATGAGGATATGCTTGTGTGCCGAGCTGTTTTCCGATTGAGCCAAATTCTCTCCCGTCCAATTCAGGCATGCCGAATTGCCGTTTTTTATGTGTGATCTGCGTGGAATTATAAACAATAAAAACCGATTTACAGCCGCTATTTCCAGGTGTTGCCACGCGCAGAGAGAGAAGCCCCACGGCAGACGCCGCCAAATTGGCGGCGGATGGGTGATAGAATACTCTCGGTTTTCCGAAGACAACTTGCATCAGACAGGAAAAAACAAATCATGACCCTACCCGATCAAAACGAGCCGCAAGGTTACGCGAAAAAGGACGCCCATTTCTTTTCGGATGTACTGAAACTGGTAACCGGCAGCTCCGTCATTCAGGTCATCCGCATCGTGCTCTCACCCATCCTCAGCCGCCTGTTCGCGCCCGACGCGTTCGGCGTGCTGCAAAACTACCTGGCGATCGCCAAGCCGGTGGGGGTCAATTCCTCGCTGCGCTACGAACGGGCGATCATGCTGCCCAAGGACCGCAAGTACGCCGCCAACATGTTCGTGCTGGCGATGGGGCTTTCCGTGCTGGTTTCGCTGCTGCTGCTGGTTTTGGTCTGGCTGGGCGGCGGGTGGTTTGCCAACGTCCTGAATTCGCCTGCGTTGGCCAAGTACCTGTGGTTCCTGCCGCTCTCGGTGGCCGCTATCGGCATCTTCGAGGCGCTGCGCCAATGGAATTCGTTGGAAAGGAAATACACGCGCCTCTCGATCACCCAGATCTGGAACGAGGTGCTGGGGGACGGGCTGACGGCGGGATTCGGTTTTGCCGGATTCACCGGCGGCGGTCTGATGATCGGCATGCAGGTGGTCGGGCAGATCGGCTCCACACTGGCGTTTTTCGGTATGGTTTTTAAAGAGGACGCCAAATACATCAAGGACAGCTTCGATTGGGCGATTGTCAGGCAAGGGCTATATGAATACCGCCGGCTGCCCATGTTCAACATGGTCAGCAACCTGATCAACAACGCCGCGCTGTACATCCCCGGCATGCTGCTCTCGGCGTATTTCTCCACCACCGAGGCCGGATATTACGCCATGGGCAACAATGCCATCCGCCTGCCGGTCACCGTGATCGGCAATTCGCTGGGGCAGGTATTCTTTCAGCGCGGCGCGAAAGCCTACCACGAGCACGGCCTGAAATCCATCATGGAAGGCACCATGAAATACCTGATCCTGATGAGCATGTTCCCGATGCTGCTGATTGCCATCATCGGCAAGGAAATGTTCGTGCTGGCGTTCGGCGCTTCGTGGGCGGACGCAGGCGTGTATTCCCAGATCCTCAGCTTATGGGTGTTCCTGGTGTTCATCGTCTCGCCCATCAGCTATGTGCCGAACATCGTGGACCGCAACGGCGAATTCATGGTGCTGAACATCGTCAACCTGATCACGCGCGTGCTCTCGCTGGTGATCGGCGGGGTGAAGGGCGACGTGTATTTGGGGTTGTGGCTATTCACCCTGAGCGGCATCCTGGTATACGGCTACATGATGTTCTGGATCAACGGGATTTCGGGCATGCGCGCTGCGCAGACGGTTAAATACCTTTCCAAAACCTTCATCGGCTGCCTGCCGTTCCTGCTGGCGGTGGCGGCCTTCAAACTGTGGAACCCGGTGCCACACGTGCCGGTGACCGGCCTGAAGTTTCCGCTGGATTATTTGGCGTTGATGCTGGCGGCTTTGGCTGCCGGTCTGGTTTACGTGTATCTATACATCCTGCGCGACAAGACCATCAAATCGGAATTTGTGCGTTTGTTCAGCTTCAGGAAGCATGACAAAAAATAATCTCAGGCATCCCCGCCCGGCTCTGCCAGCAGTTTGCATTGCGAGTGTTATTTTATATTAAGGTGGCGCGGAGGCCAAACAATCACCCGCTTTTTGCCTGGGCGGATGGTTCAATGGGGAAGCAGTTTCAGCCAATCCAGGATGAAGAAATATGGGTTGGGAAAAGCACCCTGCGAGGTCAACCCGGCAACCTCGATCATTTTCCAGAGATAGATGGGGCGGCGGATCGCGCTGACGAGCACAACAATGACCGCCAGGGAGAAAATCAAATACATCCACCGTTTATCCGCAATTTTCTCATTCAGATAATAGATCAAAAATGAAAACGCCAGCGAAACCCCCAAAATCCCCTGATGGTTATAGTAACCCAACACCGGCAAGGCTTTCATCTGGAAAAACTGGATGATGGTGTGCGTGGGGCTGTCCACCGCCACCATGATCAGGAAAATGACCAGCGGAAAAATCGAAGGGAAAGGATCATCCCGGAATATTTTCTTTACCACTTTGATCAGCAGCAGATAAAAGAGCGTGAACAGGATGCCTGCGCCGTATCTCCAAAAATACACGTAGTGGTCCATGAACAACGGTTTTTGCTGCTGGAGAAATCCGCTGTAATGATAGAGCGCATTGGTGCCGAGGAAGGCGGGCGGCAGGAAGTTGGTGAGCGTCACGAATAATTGCGTGATGTAATTGGATACGGGGTCCTCCAGGGCACGCCAGATGAAATAAGCGCCATAGGAGAAAATGACCCGGGATTCACCGGTTGCGTGCGCAAAATCGGTGTAGGTCAATTTAATCAAGATGTAAACCGCGGCGGTAACGGTGAATAAAACAAAGACGGATAACAACCGCCGGGTGTAGCGCGTCTGGCGCTTGACGTGGAAATAGATGAACAAAAAGATCGAGATTGCCCAAACAGCCGCGAAAAAATCCAGCCAGCCTTCGTAAAACACGGTGGTCAGCAGCAGGGTGGGGATCAGCGCGAGGAAATACCCGCGGTTGTGCTCTTCGCGGCGGATGAACTCATAGGAAAGGTAGAGCAGCAGGCAGAATAGTGCCTGCAGCAGATAGAGCGAAACTACCGAGGAATACTGGAAAGCGTTATAGAAATGCGTGCCGAAACCCAGGCAAAGCGCCAGGAAATAGGAGAAATACGGCGAGCGGAAGACCTTCCATGAGAGGAAAAAAGCCGTCAGCATCAGCACGATCTGGCTGAGGTACCAGACCCCGGCAATGCCGATCAATTTACCCAGAAAATGAATCAGGATATTGCCGAAAAACCAGTACCCGCCGAATTCCTTGACCGGCAGCAGCAATTGCCACCAACGGTAATGCGAGAACACGTAAGCGGCTTCGTTGCTGTAGATCTTGAAGAAATAAGGCTCCAGGTAAGTGCCGGATTGCTCCAGCACATAGCGCAGGAAGAAGTTGCCGGCCAGCAGGAAGGGCAGGCCCAGCCAGAATTTGGGCTTTTCCCTCCACCCCTCTTTGGTAAATGAGAACAGCGCCAGGATTTCCCAGAACAAGGCATAACCGAGCAGCGCAAAGGGCAGCAGGGCGGCATGCGCTTCGTGATCCACGTAATCGATCCACAGGATGGCAAAGCGGTTGTACACCATGTGGTTCATGAAGTCGGCGGTGAGGAACAGAAAGGCCGAGCACAGCAGGACGAACGAGGCAATTGCCAATAAAGCGCCCATCCAGGCGCGGCTTTTTTCAAAAATCGCGGCCAGCGCCTGTTGTGCTTTCAACAGCGTGAGGAGAAAAAAGGCGAGAAAAGCGGCGCCGATGACGCCCAGCAGAACCAGAAAGCAGAAAAAGAACGGGCTGCTTTTTTGGATCAGCGCCACGGAATCCCAGCGCAGGCTGAAAGTGAGGCCCACTTCCAAAACGATCGCCAGGGAAAACCATCGAATGTATTTCGTCATAAGTCCTTTTGGCGGCCCGTATTCAATCCAATGGAACGAGTTGCCTTCAATTCATGAAGTCTGATGAAAAATCTGGACTTATTATAATTTACGCTGGAGCCATGAAACCGGCGGTTGAGGCACGGCCTTTGATTTTCCCCGGAAGCGCGGCCATTTTAGAAGCGCAAGCTGAGGACGACGTAGTCCTTGCCGATCAGGTGAATTTCCTGCGCCAGGTGCCAGCCGCTGCGCTCGAAAAAACCAATCCAGGCGGTGTTGTTCTTGCGGGTTTTGATCTTGATGCCGGGGACGCCCGCTGCTTGGAGAAATTCAATGGAACGCGCCACCAGCGCCTTGCCGGCGCCCTGGTTTTGGCGGTCAGGGCTCACGGCAATCTCGTAAATCTCGCCCAGGTCCTCATCCACGCTTTTCGCGAACAGGGAGGCCAGCACTTCGAAGTTGCGCTTGAAATTCTTCCAGGAAGCGAAAGAGGTGCGCAGGCCGGTTTTAAGGAAGCCCCAAAATTCTTTTTGCACGATGGAGCGGAAGAAGCGCGCGCTATCGGTGGTGACGACCACGAACCCAAGCGGGAGACCGCTTTCGACCGCTGCGTACACGCGCCCGTAGGGGGAGCGCATGGCGGCCGGGTAGAAAACCTTTTGCAGGAATTCAGCCCCCAGGCCGGGCAGGAAATCGTCCGGCAGGGACTGCATGTGGATGGCGGCGACTGCCGCGATCCATTCAGGTTTCAGTTCGTCGATCTCAAGCGGGTGTGTGGCTTTTTTCATTTCAAACCTTGAGTTGATTGACCACCCGGATGATCTTGTCCACCTGGCGCTCGCTCAGGCCGGGATGGATGGGCAGGTTGATAGTGTGTTCGCTGCAGTACAGGCTGTTGGGGAATTCCCGCTCGCCTTTGTAAGGAGCGTAAGGCGGCAGGTGCGGGACGCTGTATTCGATCAACTGCCCGAGCTGCACGCCCTGGCGCGCGGCCGCCCGCAGGGCAGCCCGGCGGTCGGGTACGCGAATGACGAAGTGCGAGTAGGTAGCACCCGGGACCTGCGGCGGCATGACCCACGCGTCAGGCAATCGAAGCTCATTGAAATAGCGGGCGGCAATGGCGCGACGCGCGGCCTGAATGCGAGCATATTTGGGCAATTGCGCCAGTCCAACGCTGCCCTCGACGGCGCTCATGCCGATGGCGAAATCGGGCGGGAAGTGGATCTTCTCGTCCAGGTGGTATGCTTTGGTCAGGCGGTTCAGAAGGGGTGTGTCCTCCTGCAGCCAGTACACCAGCCCGTAAAGCGTTTCATTGAAAGCCGGGTAGACTGCCAGCAGATACAGCAGGCGCTTGAGATTGTGCAGCCAGTCGGCCGCTTGAAAATGGCTCTCGCGCCAGGCGCGCAGGCGCGCGGCGATTTCATCGTCGTCGGTGGTGAACATACCGCCGAAGATGGAGGTGATCTGCTTGCTGATGCCCAACCCGAAGAGCGCGCCGTCGCCTTCCCGGATGACCGACGTTCCGTTGGAATCGGCTTCGAAGGAATGGGCGCAATCCTGGATCACGTAGATGCGTTGCCCGAAGCGTTTTTCGGCCTTGCGCACGATGGCATTGACGCGCGCGGTATCCATAGGGTAACCGAAGACGTGCGTGGGGATCACAGCGCGCGTGCGGGCGGTGATGGCCTGTTCGAACAGGCCGTAATCCATGTTGTAATCCGCCAGCGAACAATCCACAAAGACGGGCGTGTTGCCGCTCAACACGCTGGCGTGCGCCACCACCGAGCAGGTGTAGGCAGGCTGGGCGATCTCCTCATGCTCAATCCCCATCGCTTGGAAGAAAGCCCACAACGCGCTGCGCCCGTAGGAGAAGGCCAGGGCATGTTTCACGCCGAAGGTGCGCGCGAATTCGGCTTCAAAGCGCCCCACGGCATCACGCGGCGCGTGAAACAGCGCGGCGAATTCTTCTTTGCTGAGCCAGGGTTTCAAGCGGGGAATCATGCGGCGGCCATCCTTTGCGCATAGTCTTTAAGCGTGATGAAATCATAATCCTGCGCGATGGCATTGATGATCGCGCCGAAGACCTCCAGCTTTTTCGCGAGGGGCGCGGCCAGCGCCTGCGGCAGGTATGTGCCGGAGTTGCCGCTGGGCATCTGCCCCGCGAACTCGGGCAGGCTGTAATCGACGAAGTCGGAGAGGTGCATCTGGAAATTGATGGGCAAGCCGCGGGCGCGGATGCTGCGGTAAAGCAGACGGTTGAAGCCCACGCCGCTGAACAGCAGGAAGGTGGCGAAAAAGGGGATGCGCAACAGCGGGCTGACGCTGACCGGAAATTCGAGCAGGCCGCCGCTGCCCCGGCGCGCCAGCGAACGCGCGGCAGTGCGGTAGGGCCGCAGCGGGGCGGCCATATAGTTTATCTGGCCCATGGTGGTGCGCACCGGCTTGGGCTGGGCGGACATGCTGCGCCAGTGCGCGAACTTCATCACCGGCATGAGCAGCGTAGGAAACACGGACGAATCGTAAAGGTAGCCGGCTTTTTGCAGCAGCGGGATGGCCGCGTCGTCGATATTCCAACCGGGCGAGCGGAAACCGACCGGCGATTGGCCGGTGACCTGTTTGCAGATCGCGCCCATGGCGGCGATCTCGGCTTCTTTTTCCGGCGCGGACAGCCAGCGGAAACCTTGCGGGTGGTTCATGGAATGGTTGGCGATCTCATAGCCGGCCTGATGCATGGCCTGGATCACGGGGACATTGCCAGCTTGTTTGAAATCGTTGCCCACCATGAAGAGCGTGGCTTTGATGTTCCATTTTTCAAAGAAACGCGTCATGTTTTCCATGCCGCTGCGAAACTCCAGGTAGGTGTATCCCCCGGGGCGGGTGAGGCCCTGACCTTTATAAATGGAAGCGAGCGTATCGACGTCGATGGAGATGCTGGCAAATGGCCGGGCCATATCAGAACCTGACTTCTTTCTTGATTTCCAGGATGCCGCTGCGGTTCAATTCATCCACGTCCAGTTCTTCGAATTGTTGGACGGTGAAGTGGGCGGGTTCGAAGTAGCGCGCGGAGGCCATGTGAATGGAGCAGAACTTGCCGCCGCCGGTCAGTTGTTTCAGGTCAATGGGGCCGGTCTTTTCAATGCGGTCGCGGATGCGGACGCGATCGGCCTGGAATTCCAGCACGCGCGTTCTTTTAAGCGGCAGACGTCCGCCGCCGCTGATGAGCAGGCCCACCAGCAGCTTTTTGACCAGTTCGTTCAAAAAGCCGACGCGCATGACGGTGAGGTTCATTAAACGCAGCAGCAGGAAGCTGGCCGGGGTGGGCACGGAACTTTTGATCGGGTAGAATCCGCCCCACAATTCCACCTGGTTCGCCTGTGCCTGAAAACCCTGGTCTTCATGCGCCATCTGGGTGGAGATACCCGCGCCGCGGCTGGTGACGCCCAGCAAGCCGCAGTCGTCCAGCACCAGGCGGGCTTTCTTTTTATCGTAGATTTTCGTAATGCCGCCGGTGGAAACCCCAATCAGGCAGTAATAGCGCGGCGTGCCGCGCAGCAGGATGCCAGCGGCGGGGAAGTCCTTTTCGATGGATTCCTGCTGGCAGGGCAGCAGGGGGAGGTCTTTGGGTTGCTCGAAAGCCAGCGCTTTGATCGTATTGTTCAACAGCGGGGCGGTGTTGCCCATGTCGACGTCCGCCAGGGTGACTGTACTGCCCTGTTCGATGGAAGTCCGCATGCGCGCGCTCATGGCGGCGGCTGCCGGAAATTCGGCGCTCAGCAGGGCAATGCCGCCCGGGTAATACACTTCGGTGCGGCGGCTGCCGTATTCCCCGCCGAAAGTGCCGTCGGGATGGACGAAGTACTGCAGGAATTCCAGCGAGGCTTTCAGCGAGGCGCGCAGTTTGTCTTTTTCCTTTTCGTCCTCGACGAGCTGGTAAAGCTGCGCCAGGTAATACATACACAGGGTCTGGTAGCCGGGGTCGGCGCCGCCGTATTCTATGTACCAGCCCTCGGAGGATTGTTTGGAAAGGATGAAATCCAGGATCTCGCCGGATTTGCGCGTGAACTCCGGGCGCCCGAAGAACACTCCGGCTTTGCACAGCGCCAGCGCCGCGCCGGCCAGGTGGTTGGAGATGGTGCCGTGCAGTTCGGCGTGCTTGTTGAGGAAAGCGGATGCCCGGAAGAGCATGGCTTCGATGGTCATTTGATGCACATCGGCGCAGGATTCTTTGATGGCCTGGTACGCGTCCAGCAGGTCCGGCAGCAGGAAGGCGGTGGCGCCGTAGCTGGCTTCGTAGGGATAGGCTTGGTCGAAGGAGCCATTGCGGTGCTGGATGGAGGCAGTGTAGAGCAAACCGGATTGGATGGTCAGGGTGAGGAAGGCGCGCTCGTCGCTCGCTTCCGGCTGATCCAGCAGCCAGGCCAGGGCGGCTAGGTTGCGCTGGAAGGTGGCTTCGGGAAAATCGACCAGCTTCCAGGCCCAATAGCGGCGGTCAAAGCAGCCGCAGGTGGGCGTGGCCGGGTCGCGGTTGATCTCGCTGAGTAAGCGCCGGCAGGTTTTCAGCGCCTGTTCGCGCAGGGGAGTTTGAATTCGCAAGTAGGATTCCTTGTTATGGTCTCTCCCTAATTATAAAGACAAAATTTTCTTTGGATGGGTGAGATTATTCGGCGGGAGGCAGTTCCTGCGCTCATTGTGAAGATATCTCAAATTTGTTTTCGCGAACCGCGCGCCAGCCCTGCGCTGCGCTCCTCACGAAAAAAGAGGCTGCAGCCTGTTTTTCGCGATTATTACAGAAATATTAACTCCGCCGCAAAATTCTGTTACGGCCGCCCAAAACACGTATAATTTAATTGTGATAGCATATCCCCACCAGGATACGCAGGAAGGTGCCCATGAACAAAAATTTCGCTGCCCTGCTTGGATGGATGCTCGCGGCTGTTTTGGCGCTGACGGGCTGCGCGCCCGCGCCAACCGAGCCGGGCGAGGCCGCTGAGAGCGAGCCGCGCGTGGATGTGGTCAACGCTTACACCGCCCGCGAGGGCGACAGCGCGCTGGAACGCGGCACGGTGATCCTGGAAAGCGTCACATGGGACGCGGCCGCCGGCACGCTGACCTTTAGCGGCAGCCTGCCGACCCCCTGCCAGGAGCTGCGCATCGACTCCAGCCAATCCGGGCGGGAGCTGGCTTTCACGGTATACTCGCTTTCACAGCCGGATATGCTGTGCGCCCAGGTGCTGGAACCTTTCGAAGCCATCCTCGAACTCAAGAATTTCTCGGCGGACGCGTTCAGCGTGAAGGTAAACGACGAGATCGTTGACCTGCAATAGTCATCACCAGCCGGCCGCCGGCTGATCAAAAGGGATTTAGAAAAACAAAAACATGAAAGATAAACGTTCGGCCGTACAGCCAGTCCTTTCACTATTTATATTGTTTGCCATGTTGGGCGCGGCGCTGGCCGAAAGCAGCCCGGCGCTGGCGCAGGACGGCGCGCCGGAGAGCAGCCCCACGCCCACCCTGACGGTTACCCCCACACCGACGCCGGGAGATGAAAACGCCGCGGCGCAGGGTGAGGGTGGCCTGGGCGATACCCCGGCGCAGGCACCTGAAGCCAGCGCGACAGCGGAACAACCCGGCGAAACCCCCACGAGCGTCCCCGCGGAGACCAGCCCCACGGAAATCCCCACTGCCGACGGCGAAGCCGCCTTTACGGATACGCCCGAAGGCGTGGCGGCGGAGGCGTTGATGCAAACGCCGACGGCCACGCAAGGCGCCGAGATCGTGCCGCTGGTGATGCCGGAGGATACCGGCAATATCGTCCCCGGCGAATACATTGTCGTCTACAAAAAAAACAAAGGCGACAGCAAAACGCTGAAAGCCGGGCGCGACAAAGTCAGGGAGAAAGGCGGCGAGATCAAGGCCAGCTACTCGGCGGCCATCAAGGGCTTTTCCGCCAGGCTGACCGCCGAAGCCCTGCATGAACTGCGCCAGGACCCCGACATTGCCTATATCGAACCTGACCAATACATTTATGCCACTGAAGACGAGATTGTACCAGTGAGTACGCAGGATCTTTCCAGTTTTGGAAACGGACTATGGGGATTGGACCGCATTGACCAGCTCACGAACGACCTGGATGGTTATTACCATTACCCCAGCTCAGCCGGGGCGGGCGTGCACGTCTACATCCTCGATTCGGGCATTCTAACTCTACATACGCAATTCGGTGGGCGGGCAACAAATGATTATGATGCTGTTGGTGATGGTCGTAGTGAGAGCGAATATTATTACCACGGAACGACTGTGGCTAGTGTAGTGGGTGGCATAGATTATGGTGTTGCCAAGGGAGCAATTCTCCATTCAATCCGTGTTCTTAAAGATAAAACCGGTACTTACTCGGATGTAATTGAAGGCTTGAACTGGGTGATTAATCACCATGTCAGCCCGGCAGTGGTCAATATGAGCCTGGGGGGCGATACCGTCTATAGTTCTTTAAACAACGCTGTGGCCAATACTGTAGCAGCCGGCATCACAGTGGTGGTGTCGGCGGGAAATGGAGCAGCAGATGCCTGCACTTGGTCGCCAGCTTCGGCGCCCAGCGCGCTCACAGTGGGTGGTACTACTTCAGGAGATTCTCGCGACACTTCATATTCAAATTATGGATCTTGCCTAGATTTGTTTGCCCCTGGTACATCTATTTTAAGTGCAGATAATATAGGCATTTCGGCTACCAGAACCGAGTCTGGTACTTCTCTGGCCGCGCCGATGGTGGCGGGCGCTGCGGCGCTGTACCTTTCTGACAACCCTTCGGCCACGCCTTCCGAAGTGAGCGCGGCGATCCTGGATCAGGCCACCGCCGACACGCTCGACAACGTGGGCGAGGGTTCCCCCAACCTGCTGCTGGCGGTGTTCACCAGCGACGTGCCGCAGGTGACGCTGGCCTCGCCGGCCGACGCCGCCGAGATCAACCAGACCACCGTCACGCTGGCCTGGAACGCCGGCTACATCGGCAACACCTACGAATTGCAGGTGGACGATTCCGCGTCCTTTGACAGCCTGTTCTACAACACCAGCACCGAAAGCCTGAGCGCCGAGGTGGAGAGCTTGACCGCGGGCACCTGGTACTGGCGCGTGCAAGCCACCAACGCTTACGGCGCCAGCGGCGATTGGAGCGCCACGCGCAGTTTTACGGTGGACCTGACCGCGCCGGAGGCGCCAACCCTGAGCAGCCCGGCGGACAATACCTATTACGTGGGCACGCCGGCTTTCGCCTGGGGCGCGGTGGACACGGCGGCCTATTACCAGTTTGAATACGGCCGGTTTGAAAGCGATCCGGAAACCTATGTGCATCGCTCGGCAGAACTGACGAACCGCAGCTACACCCCGCCGACCATGACGCGCGAGGTGCAGTATTACTGGTTCGCGCGCGCGCGCGACGCGGCCGGCAACTGGAGCGCCTGGAGCAGCCCGTTCCGCATCATGAGTGTGCCGGCCGGGCCGGCAGCGCCCGCGCTCTCCAGCCCGTCCAACGGCGCGAACCTGAATGACAAAACACCCGAGTTTACCTGGGTTTCCAATACCAACCCGGAAGTGACCTATCATATCCAAATCTCCACCAATTCCGGGTTCAGTTCGATCTTGCAGGAAGCGGATGACTTGCCTACCGCGGCGTATACTGCCGCGTCTCTGGACGACGGCAAATACTACTGGCGCGTGCGTGGAAAAAGCAAATACGGCATATACGGCGGCTGGAGTTCGATCCGCTATTTCACCATCGACACCGAACGGCCGGAGGCGCCCGAGCTGATCAGCCCGGTTAGCGGCGCCAGGACGGTGGGCGAGCCTGCCTTCGCGTGGAGCGCGGTTTCGGGCGCGACAGCCTACCAACTGGCGCTCAGCCTGACAGATAACCTCAAAGGCACCAATTCGGAAGAATACATTTATATCTCAGACGAACTCAGCGTCACTTCGCATACCCCGTCCATCAAAAACAAGAACGCCACCTATTACTGGAACGTGCGGGCGCGCGACGCAGCCGGCAACTGGAGCTTGTGGAGCGACTCCAATTTCCTGACCATCGTGGCGGACACGCCCGCGCAGGCCAGCCTGGTCGATCCCGTTTCCGGCAAGCTGACCAATGACAATACCCCCACGCTGAGCTGGAAACTGCTGGCGAACAGCGAATACTACCACCTGCAGGTCGCGGCCAATTCCGCCTTCAGCGCGCCGTTGTTGAATGAAGACAGCCTGACCGGCACCAGTTATACGGTGGAGGCCGCCGACGATTTGGACGATGGCACGTACTACTGGCGCGTGCGCGGGCGCAACAATTCCAGCGATTACGGCGCGTGGAGCAGCGCGCGCTATTTCAAGGTGGATACCAGCGCGCCGGACGCGCCGCAGGCGCTTTACCCGCTGGACACGGCGGCGGTGATCGGCACCCCCACCTTTAGATGGTCGCGGCCGGCAAGCGCCAAGTATTACCAATTGCGCTACGCCGACGCCGACGCGCCGGAGACGATCCTCTATACCTCGGGCGAGATCACCAGCTATTACCTGAAACCGCCGTCCATGGACGTGATGAACACCTACGTCTGGTCGGCGCGGGCTGGCGACCCGGCTGGCAATTGGAGCGACTGGAGCACGCCGGTCAGTGTGACCATCCTGCCGCCCACACCGGGGCGCCCGGCGCTGAGCGCGCCGGCCAGCGCGAGCGTGATCAACCCCGATCTGACGACCCTGGAATTGATGTGGAGTTCGGCGGCTTACGCTTACCGCTACCACGTCCAGGTATCAACCAGGACCAGTTTCACGGCGCCTTACCTGCAAAAGGAGGAGACAGCCTGGGAGGGCTTGAGCTATATCCCCGCGGATTTGCCGGAAGGCACGTATTACTGGCGCGTGCGCGCGATAAACGAGAACGGTACCCCCGGCTCGTGGAGCGGCGTGCGCTATTTCCGCGTGGATCAGACCGCACCGAACGCGCCGGTTCTGTATTCCCCCAAGAGCAACACGCAGGTCACCGGCACACCCACCTTCCAGTGGCTGCGCGCAGGCGACGCGCTCACCTTTGAGTTCGCTTACAACACCAGCGATGACCCGGAGACGGCGCTTTACAACTCCGGCGTGATCAGCCGGACGGCGGTCAAGCCGCCGGCCATGGACACCGGCACGCTGTATTACTGGTTCGTACGCGCCTACGACAAGGCCGGCAACCAGAGCGAGTGGAGCGCAGCCAATACGGTCACCATCCTGGCGCCCAAACCCGCCAGCCCCGTCCCGAACCAGCCGGCTAATGCCAGCATCCTGGCCGACACCACGCCTGAGCTGAGCTGGAACGCGGTGGATTATGGAGAATTTTACGACGTTCAACTTTCCACCAGCTCGGGTTTCAGCCCGCTCTCGCGCGAGGCAACCGATTTGGAGGTACTGACGTACACCCCAGAGGCATTGCCGGAGGCGCGCTACTACTGGCGCGTGCGCGCGAAGAACGAGAACGGCACGGCCGGGGCATGGAGCAGCACGCGCTACTTCACAGTGGATACCACTGCACCTGCAGCGCCGGCGCTGCGCGCCCCGACGGACGGGGTGAGCATCACCGGCTGGCCGACGTTGAGCTGGTATGCCGCCAGCGGCGCGCGCTATTACCAGGTGGCTTACGGCACGGAGAACGACCCGGACGCGGCAGAGTTCACTTCTGACTGGATCACAGCCACCTACCTGAAAGTGACCGGCATGGATCTCAACACACCCTATTACTGGTTTGCGCGCTCGAAAGACTACGCCGGAAATATCAGCGAGAATTGGAGCGCGGCGCGCCAGGTAACCGTGAAACCTTCCAAGCCGCTGCGCGTGACCCTGGCCGTGCCGGCCAGCGGCACCGCCACGGACGACGCCACGGTGGAATTGAGCTGGGGCGCGGTGTCTTTCGGGAACACCTACGAGGTGCAGGTGGACGATTCGTACTACTTCAGCTCGGTCAATTACAGTTACACTTCCGCAGAGGAGGCAACGTCTCTCACCACCGGGGAACTGGCGCCGGGCAAGTGGTATTGGCGCGCGCGGGCCTGCAATGTGGACGATATCTGCGGTTCGTGGAGTTATTCCCGCAGCCTGATTATTTACGGAAAATTTGACACGGAGTTCGGAACCGACGGCGACAGCCAGGGCTGGACAGACGCATCCGGTGCCGCTTGGGCGGCGGCTTCGGGTGTGCTTTCCACGGACGGGCTGACCGGTGGACATTCCTCCAGCGCCGCGTATGACGACATGATTTTCACGGACTTCACTTATGAAGCGGTGATGAAAATGGACGCGCCCGCCAGCGGCGAAGCCAACAGCTACGGGCTGGTGCTGCGCGGGACGCCGACTTACGACGCCTGGAACGATTGGACCAGGGGCGTGTATTTTACCATCCGGCAGGTCAACGACGGGACAGCGCAGTATGCCTGCGCCCTGGCGTACCGCATTGTGTCGGGCTCCTGGAGCTATCTGGGCGGGTCGTGCGGCGAGGCGCTCTACGGCGACTGGAACAGCCTGAAGGTGTATGCCAGGGGCACCGCCTGGAAGTTCTACGTCAACGACTATCTGATTCTGAGCACATCCGTCAGCAGCATCACCAGCGGGCGGCTGGGCGTGATCAGTTGGGGGCAGAGCGCGGCGGGTACGGAGGTGGATGCGGCCAGCGCGGGCGCGCCGGTCGTGCCGACCGCCTTGACTTTGTCATTGAGCGCGCAGACCGCGCCGGCGGTGGATGTGGATCCCAGGCTGGTGTTCGAGGAAATGAGGAAGTAATATTCTCGCGAGGAGCGAAAGCCCCACAGTTCGCGATGCCAAGAAGATTGTTTTCGCGAGGAACGAAGCGACGTGGCGATCTCATGGCTAAACAGAAAATATCTGTCAATCTTACGCTATTGCGACCTCTGGGCATGAGATTGCTTCGTCGTGCTTTGCACTCCTCGCAAAGTCAATAAGATTGTTTTCGCGAGCGGCGTAGCCGCGTGGCGATCTCATGTCTAAACAGAAAATATCTGTCAATCTTACGCTATTGCGACCCCCGGACATGAGATTGCTTCGGCCTGCTGCCGCAGGCCTCGCAAAGTCAATAAGATTGTGGCGAAGTCGCGTGGCGATCTCATGGCAAAATTACAAATATTGTTCGTCTAGCGAATTAACGACCCTCAGGCGTGAGATCGCTTCACCCCGCTGACGCGGGGTTCGCGAAGACAATTTGACGCTTAGGGCGACGACACCCCGAATGTTTTCGCGAGGAACGTAAGTGACGAAGCGATCTCACGGCAAAATTACAGATATTGTTCGTCTTGCGTTTTAACGACCCCCGGGCATGAGATCGCTTCACCCCGCTGACGCGGGGTTCGCGAAGACAAAAAGGTGTATTCGCGAGGAGCGAAAGCGACGAAGCGATCTCATGGCAGGAAGTGCAAAAATTTGTTTGTCCAACGCCATAGCGATCTCATGGCATAAATCGGTCATCGTTATAATTTAAGTATGAACACCAACGAGTATTGCGTATACATCATGACAAATCAAAATAATACGACTTTATATACAGGGGTAACCAGTAACTTGAAAAGAAGGGTGGATGAACATAAACGCAATGCAGTGGCCGGATTTACCAGCAAATATCGATTACATATACTTGTATATTTTGAAGTCACGAATGATATCAATGGGGCCAGGTTGAGGGAGAGCCAAATCAAGGGGGGATCAAGACAGAAGAAACTGGATTTGATCAATGCGATGAATCCTGAATGGCGCGATTTGTCAGAGGATTTCTAAGTTAAGCATAATGTTGTATTCGCGAGGAACGTAAGTGACGAAGCGATCTCATGGCCAAATGTAAAGATAGCTTCAGTGCGACCTTCGTGCGTGAGATTGCTTCGGCCTGCTGCCGCAGGCCTCGCAAAGTCAATAAGATTGTGGCGCAGTCGCGTGGCGATCTCATGGCAAAATTACAGATATTGTTTGTCTAGCGAATTAACGATCCCCGGGCATGAGATCGCTTCACCCCGCTGACGCGGGGTTCGCGAAGACAATTTAGCGCTTAGAGCGAAGATACCCCGAAAGTATTCGCGAGGAACGTAAGTGACGAAGCGATCTCATGGCAAAATTACAGATATTGTTCGTCTAGCGAATTAACGACCCTCAGGCGTGAGATCGCTTCACCCCGCTGACGCGGGGTTCGCGAAGACAATTTAGCGCTTAGAGCAAAGACACCCCGAATGTATTCGCGAGGAACGTATGTGACGAAGCGATCTCATGGCAAAATTACAAATATTGTTCGTCTAGCGAATTAACGACCCTCGGGCATGAGATTGCTTCGCTTCGCTCGCAAAGACAAAAAGATTGTTTTCGCGAGCGGCGCAGCCCTACGCCGCGAATAACTTCTCGAAGTCGAGTTTCAACGGCTTACCCAGCACCACCACCTCGATCAGCGCGTGCATAAACGGCATGTCCTGCGGGCGCAGCAAGCCACGCGCTTCGAGTTGCGGCAGGGCTTTGCCCATCTGCTCGATCACCAGCGCCGATTCGAGCGTCTCGCCCTTCAACAGCTCTTTCGCCTCGGCGTAGCTGCGGCCTTCGCCCAGCAGGCGCCCCAGCGTCACCGAGCGCCCGCCCTGGCAGGTGACGAACAGGTCGCCGGCGCCGGGAAGCCCGAAGGCGAAATCGGGATGCGCGTCCATCATGCTTAAAATCTTATGGATCTCGGTCGTGCCGCGCGCGAACAAGGCTGCGGCGGTGTTGTGCATGTATGCCCCGGCATCGTCCACCCCGCCGGCGCGGCTCAACAGCCCGGCGGCCAGCCCGACCCCCAGCGCGTACGCGTTCTTGAGCGCCACGGCCAGCTCCAGCGCGGTGATCTCGGCGGTGGGCTGCACGTGATAGTAATCGGTGCGGAAAATGCCCGCCAGCCATTGGGCCAATTCCAGGTCGCGCGAGCCGAAATAAACGCAGCTCTGGCGCCGGCCGGCCAGTTCGCCGGCGATGCACGGCCCGCCGATGGCGGCCAGCCGCACCTGCCCGCGCACTTCGGCGGGAAGTTCGGAACGCAGCACTTCCGGCAGGATGACCAATTCGCCGTCTGCGCCGGCTTCCAGGCCTTTGGTTACGCCGATGATCTTCGCGACGGGTTTGACGTAAGGCGCCAGGGTGCGGCCGATCCAGCGCACGCCGAGCGAGTTAACCCCGCTGACGATGAAATCGACGCCTTCCAGCGCCTGCCCGATTTCTTCCAGGTAATAGGGCGTGACGTTACGGGGCAACTCGCGTTTCAGACGCGGGTGGAAGTACTTCTCCTTACAACTTGCAATGATTTCTTTATCCAAATGCGTACCGACCAGGCGCACCTGGTGCCCGTTATCGCTCAACGGCCAGGCAACCGCCGTACCCATCACCCCCGCGCCGACAATAGCTGCTGTTGCCATAATGAATCTCCTTTGAAATAGAAAGCTACATCCAGTCGCGCCGGCGCATCCACAGGTACATGCCCAAGGGCAAGCCCAGCATGATCGCCATGACGACGTAAAAGGCGGGCGTGCCGGTCCATGCGCGCAGGTTGCCGACCGGTTCGAAGAAATTCATGCCGAAAAACCCGGTCAGGAAAGACAGCGGCATGAACAGGGTGGTGATGATGGTGAGGGTTTTCATGATGTCATTCAGGCGGTTGTTGACCACCGAAAGGTAGGTATCCAGCGCGCCACTCACCAGGTCGCGCAGATTCTCGGTGATGTCCTGCACGCGCACCATGTGGTCGTACACATCGCGGTAGTACATGCGCTCTTTCTGGCCGACCACCTCGAAATCGCCGCGCGAAAGCTTGTTGAGCACTTCACGCTGGGGTGAAACAATGCGGCGCATGTTCAACAGCGAACGCTTGATGCCGAAGATGTCCTGCAGCATGTCCGAACTGGGCTTTTCCATGACCTGGTCTTCGATATCCTCCACCTTTTCGTCCAGCTTGTCGATCAGCAGCATGTATTCGTTGGCCAGTTCGTCCATGATCTGGTAGAGCAGGTAATTTACGCCGCGCTGCAACAGGCGCGCGTCGCGCTGGCAGTTCTTCTGCACGATTTCGATGGCGCTGATGGGTTCGGGGTGGTAGGTGACCAGATAAGACTTGCCCATGAAGATGTCCAGCTCCAGCGATTTGTTGATGTCGTCCAGCGGCTGGCCGGCGGGCACGCCTTCGAGCGCCAAATAGAGATATTCACCCCAGTCGTCGATCTTGGGGATGTGGGTTTCCACCAGCGCGTCGTCGATGGCCAGCGGGTGGAAGTGGAAACACTCTTCCATGATCTTGCGAGTGCTTGCCGGGTCGTCGTCGTTCAGGTCCAGCCAGAGCAACTGGCTGCCGGGGGCGAGCGCCTTTTGCACCGCCTGCGGGTCCGACGTTTTCGGAACCGTCAATCCTTTTTCAGTAAAGATCCGCATCGCCGCGCCTCCTGTCTTCCGAAATGGCTATAAGTCTTTGATAAAATCCGCCAACAGCTCATCGTACTGCCCGCTGGTGTACATCTGGCTGCGGTGCATGGTGAGGAAGTTCTCCGGGTGATCGAGGTCACCGAAACCCAGCTTGCGGTAGAGCCCGTGCGCCAGGTCGGTGCCCAGCAGCCAGCGCCGGATGACGCGCATCTCGGGATGCTCCAGGATGGCGTTCATCAGCAGCCGCGAAAGCCCCTTGCCGCGGTGCTCGTCGATGACAAACACGTCCGTCACCCAGGCAAAGGTGGTGTAATCGGTGATCACGCGCCCAAAGCCGACCTGTTGCCCGTCGTTTTGGTAAACGCCGAAACAAAAGGAATTCTGCACCAGCCGCTCCACCAATTCGAGCGGGATGCCGTTCGCCCAGTAGGATTCATTGGCCAGCCAGTTGTGGATGAAAGCAATATCGAGCCTGGCGGGGTCGCTGCTGACGAAATAATCACCGGCCTTTTTTTCCTGGATGATGTTCAATGAACGCATATTTTCCTCGCTAGTAATATTATTCCAGCAGCGGCGCCCGCCGCTGCCTGCCTGCAAATGTTTCCGTAATTATATATACATCTATCGTTACCATCTACGCCATCTACATCATCTACACCGGCGCCGGAAGCTACCCATCCCAGGTGCAGGCCGGCAGATTGTAATCCGCAGCCGCGCCCGATTGCGGGCCGCCGGAGGGCGTGATGCGCAGTGGGCCATGGACGTAAGGGATTTCAACTGCCAGTGAGGTGACCCCATTGGCGGGCTGCAGGGCGGGCTGGGCTGGCAGCAGCTCCGCCAGACGGTTCAGGACGCAAGCCAGGTAATCCGGATTGGTCAGCGCCAACGCGCCGGCGGCGGCCAGTTGTTCGGCCATGCGGCGGGGCGCGCCGTTTTGCGCGCCGGCAGCCAGCTCATTCAGCATTTCCGTGGAAATGGTCAACGTCAGCGACTGCGCGCCGCGCGCCCATTGCAGGCTTTCTTCGCCATCAGCCGGGACGTCAGCAGACTGCGCCAGCAGCGCGGCCCAGCGCGGCGAATGGATCCAGCCCATGCTGTTCTGCACGGTGTAGACAAATCCGTCAAAATAGAGCTGGCGGTTTTCCAGCGGGAGGGGCAGGGGATCGGGCTTGATTTCCCAATTATTCTGCTGGACGACCTCGATTTGATCGCCGCCAACGCGGTTGACGATCATGGCGTGCGCGCCGTCGGCTGAAATGAGGATATCGCCCGGCGCGGGCGGCGCGGCACTGCCGTTGGGGAAATAATCAAGATCGGTGTATTCTTTGTAAAGCAGGTATTGGGTGTTTGTAGGGGAAAGAAGCCTGGTTTCCACTTTATAAGCCAGTTGATCCGCGATTTGAATCACGCCGATCATCTCGTAAGGATTCCAAAACGCCCCCGGCCATTTGTAAGGGTAGCCCAGGCGCGCATCATACAGCCACAGGATGAATTCGAGGCATTGAAAGCAGCCGGCAGCCGTGCATTGATACTGGAAAGGCAGGTAACCGCTGCTGTTAAAAGGGCCTTGCAGCGGGTAGATCACTGCCACGCCCTGTCCGGCCAGGATATCTTCCCCCTTGAGCACGATCTGTGTTTCCAGCGCGTTAGCGGCATATCCGCGCGCGGCCAGCTCAGGGTTTTCATCCTCCGCCCCTACGCTCCCGGCCGACAGGTTCAAAGCAACCGCGAGCAAGACAAAAATCGGCATGGCGCGATTGAAAAAAGCCGTTAAAATTCGTTTGCCTTGAGAGAAGTCCATCGATACCGCAAGCGCTCCTGAATGCGCTGAGAGTATTATAAAGGCAGCGCACCGGCGCAAACAGGCGCGTTCATTTTTCCATTTTTGATTGCCCGAAACGCTGGTGGTAAACTTACAAAGCATTTCATTTGTATAAAGGAAACTGACTGAATGAGAGTAATTTACCCGTTTACCGCGATTGTTGGACAGGAGCGCATGAAACGCGCCCTGATCTTGAATGCCGTGGAGCCGCGCATCGGCGGCGTGCTGATCCGCGGAGAACGCGGCACCGCCAAATCGACGGCTGCGCGCGCCCTGGCGGCGCTGCTGCCGCAGGTGAAGGTGGTGGATGATTGCCGCTTTGCCTGCGACCCCGACCGGCCGGAGACGTGGTGCACCGAGTGCCGCGAGCGCGTCAGCCGCGGCGAAGAACTGCCGGTAGCGCACCGGCGCACGCCTTTCGTGGATTTACCGGTTTCCGCCACCGAAGACCGCGTGGTGGGCACGCTGGATATCGAATCCGCCATTCAAAAAGGCGAGCGCCGCTTCGACGCGGGTATCCTGGCGGCGGCCAACCGCGGTCTGCTTTACATTGACGAAGTCAACCTGCTGGACGATCACGTGGTGGACGTTCTGCTGGATTCAGCCGCCATGGGCATGAACATCGTGGAGCGCGAGGGCATTTCCTTCACGCACCCGGCGCGTTTCATCCTGGTGGGCACCATGAATCCCGAGGAAGGCGAACTGCGACCGCAATTGTTGGACCGCTTCGCGTTGTCCGTGGAAATTCACGGCATCCGCACCGCGCGCGAGCGCGTGCAGATCATGGAACGCAACCTGGCTTTCGAACAGGACGCCGAAGCCTTCCGCCAGGAATGGCTGCCGCGCGAGGAGGAACTCTCCAAGCGCATCGATCAGGCGCGCAAGCTGGTGGACGAGGTGGTTTACACCCAGCGCAACCTGCTGGCAATCGCCTCGCTGACCGCTTCGCTGAACGTGGACGGCCACCGTTCGGACCTGGTTATCCTGAAAGCCTCGCGCGCGCACGCCGCGCTGGAAGGCCGCACGCAGATCAATGACCTGGATATCGCGCTGGCCGCCGAGCTGGCGCTGCCGCACCGCCTGAAAGGCGGGCCGACCCAGCAAAACGACATCGGCGCTGAAGAGATCAGCCAGAAAATTGAACAATTGATCGGCTCGCGCGGCGATGAGGATTTTCCGACCGACGACGATAAAGAGCGCAAGCCGGAAACGGACGCCCCAAAAAAAGCGTAAAGGGGGAAGAGACGGGCGACCTTCCCCAACAGGAAGGGGACGTCCCGCTTTCCCCCCGTGACGTCTTCGATCAATATAACTCCAACTGGTGGGAGGGGGGCCAGAAGATCAAAACCGGCGAGGCTTTCACGCCGCGCCGCCTGGACACGCCGCTCGATAAAATCGTGCGCAGCGTGGGCGGGCGCCGTTCGCGCACCAAGACCGAACTGAAGCGCGGGCGCTACATTCAGGCGCGTCCGGCCAACGGTAGGACCAACGACCTGGCTTTCGATGCCACCCTGCGCGCAGCCGCGCCTTTCCAGAAAAAGCGCAAGGAAGAGGAAAACCGCAATGACGTGGCTTTCCACGTCAAGAAGAGCGATTACATGCGCAAGGTGCGTGTGCGGCGCGCCGCCAACCTGATCCTGTTCGTAGTAGACGCTTCCTGGTCGATGGCGGTGGCGGAGCGCATGAGCGCCACCAAGGGCGCCATCATGTCGCTGCTGACGGATGCTTACCAGCGCCGCGACCGCGTGGGCCTGATCGTGTTCCAGAAGGACCGCGCCACGCTGGTGATGCCGCCGACCAACTCGGTGCA
This sequence comes from Anaerolineae bacterium, assembly GCA_013178095.1. GTDB lineage: Bacteria > Chloroflexota > Anaerolineae > Anaerolineales > Anaerolineaceae > Pelolinea. The sequence goes on from JABLXK010000003.1 coordinate 151,799, forward strand.
ACTGGCGCAGCGCGCGCTGAGCAACATCCCGGTGGGCGGCAAGACGCCGCTTTCAGCCGGGCTGCAATTGGCGCACGATATCCTGGATCGCGAGAACCTGCTGCACCCGGACGTGATGCCGCTGTTGATCGTGCTGACCGATGGGGCTGGCAACGTACCGATCGGCAGCTTCGCGCCGCTGGAAGAATCACACATGATCGCCGACGAAATCGCTAAGGACGATATTCCAGCCATCGTTATCAACATGGAATCCGCTACTTACGACCAGGGGCTGGCGCTGGAACTGGCCAACCATCTGAACGCGCCCTGCCTGGCGATCAGCGAACTGAAAGCCGAACACCTGTACATGGCTGTGCGGCAGGCCAGCAATGAATTGAGGAAAGGCGAAGCGTAAAGGAGAAAGCGGTGTTGGAAAAGCTGAAACAAATGGACCGCACGCGGTTGATCCTGCTGATCATTATCATAGCCAGCATTCCCTGCTATTGTTTCGGAATGGTTTTGCTGCGTGTCTCCGCCGGGGTTGAAAAGCAGGCCACCGCCACGGCTACCGGCGCGGCCGATAGCACACCCAGCGCGGCCGTTTCGGCAACATTCACACTGCCGGCGGGATCCGCGACGGCAACCCTCACGCCCACCCGCACCCTGACTTTCACGCCGACCATCACCTACGTAATCCCTTACACCCTGACGCCCACCCGCACGTTAACCCCTTCGCGCACGCCGACCGCCTCGCCCCAGCCGTCCGCCACCAATACCCCCGTGCCTTCAGACACCCCAGCACCGCAAACCCCGACAGAGGCTTTCACCGCTTCGCCGGAGGTCAGCCAGGAAGCACCTCAGACAACGCCATAAGGCGCTGCACTTTGGTGCTATTCCGGAAACGCTTTTTAGAATGTTGGTAGAATTGTGAATTGGAAAATGTTTAATCCCGGGAAGGTCTATTTCAAGCAAGTCTTTCGCATGCTCATCGCCGTGTTGGTGCTGGCCATGGCGTTCCTGGCAGGCTGCCAGGGGCTATCCTACCTGGACACGGCTATCGCGGAAAGGGAGGAGCTGGTTGAAGCCACCCCAACCCGGGCGGAAGATAAACAGAAAGAAACACCCACGCCTCAAGCTACTGCCACGGCTGCCCCTTTAAATTACCGCTTGACGGTATGGGTTTCCCCGCAATTCAATCCGAATGACCCAACACCTGCGGCGCAATTGTTAGCGGCGCAGTTCAAATCGTTCACCGCGCAATACCCCGAAGTAAGCCTGGATATCCGTGTGAAAGCCGCCAGCGGCGCAGGCAGCATCCTGGATACGCTGGATTATGCCAGCCAGGTGGCGGCGGAAGCCGAACCGGACCTGGTGCTGCTCTCGCGGACGGATATGGAAATCGCCGCGCAAAAAGGGCTGCTGCAGCCGATCGAAGAAGTGTCTTCCACCCTCGACGAGAGTGATTGGTACGCATTCACCCAATCGATGGGTATCTTTCAGGGAACGGTTTACGGCATACCCCTGGCGGCCGACGCGCTGGGGCTGGTTTATCGCGGCGCGTTCTTTTCCAACCCGCAGCCGGATTGGGCGAACGTCAACACGCAGATTGATGGATTGGTCTTTCCCGCGGGCGACCCCACCGCGCTTACCTCGTTGGCGATCTACCTTTCGGCCGGCGGAGCTTTGCAGGACGCGCAAGGTCAAGCATTTATTAATGAGGAGATCCTCACGCAAATGCTTCAGGTCTACCAGAATAGTCTGAAATCGGGTTTGATTTCCACCACATTGCTCGATTTACAAAGTGATGATCAAGCCTGGGATACATTTCAAAACTCAGATGCCGAAGGGGTTATCACCTGGGTCAGCCGCCAATTGCAGGATACGACCGGATTAAAATTAGCGCCTTTGCCGAGCCTGGGGGAGACGTCGTTTACCCTGGCAAAGGGTTGGATGTGGTGCCTGGTTGCTAAAGACCAGAAAGAAAAAGAATACGCCAGCTTGCTGGTGGAGCACCTGGTCGATCCGGAATTTCTGGCGGACTGGGCGCCCATCTCGGGATACCTGCCGGTGCGGCCTTCCTCGCTGGCGGCCTGGCAAAACCCGGCTCTGCAGGATACGCTCGGCAAGATCCTGGATTCCTCCCAGGTCCGGCCGAATCCCAACCAGATCACACCTCTCAGCAGCAGCATCAAAACTGCCGTACAGGAAGTGCTGTCCGGGCAGAGTGAACCCGCCGATAGCGCTAAAAAAGCAGCGGACAGTTTGGAGGCCGTCGAATGAACCTGCACGAACGTTATAACGCGATCCGCAAGAAACTCCGCAAGGTGCTGCCGGACTGGGTTAATTTTCAAAACCTGATCTTCGTCAGCGTAATTCTGGCGTTCGGAGTAATAGTCACCTGGAGCGAAGCTATGTCGAAGGCTTTCGAGAACGCGCGGCTGGCAAAAGTGGGAACCACCCCCACCGCGGCAATCCTGCCCGGCACGCTCACCCCGCTTCCGGCGGAATGGGTGACCAGCCCCGAGCAAACCAACGGTATCCTGGTGGGGGCCTTGATCATCCTGTTTGTCATCGTGGTCGGCACGCTGGTGATGGTGTTGCGGGAAATTTCCAAGTAATTGGACAAAATACTGAAGGAATGAACCCTGGTTGCGGCGAGCAACCATTTTTTTTATTGTGCGTATATTAAGTGTTTTGAAGGATGAAAAAGGAGAAAGAAATGATCAATTCAATTCAGAAAAATAGAAAATGGGTGATTTCGCTCAGCCTGGTTATGCTGATGGTGTTGGGTATCTTCGGCAGCGTCAGCGCGGCGGAATTTCCCAAAGGGGAGACCATCCCGGCTTCCCAGACTATTGACGACGACGCTTTTATTTCAGGTGACAATGTAGTGATTGACGGCACGGTTAACGGCATCTTGTTTGCCGCCGGCAAAACCGTGACCATCAACGGCACGGTCAACGGTGATGCGATCCTGATGGGTGAAAGCGTTGTGGTGAGCGACAGCGCGGTCATCAACGGCAACCTGTTCACCGGTGCAGCTGAGATTATCGTCAACGGCAGCGTGACCGGCTCGGTGTTTGGCGGTTCGTCGGCCATGAAAGCCAACGGCGCCATCGGCCGCAACCTGTTTTATGGCGGTTTTAGCCTGACTACTGGCGCGAATTCGACCGTCGCGCGCGACCTCTACGTAGGCGCGTACCAGTCCCTGCTTTCCGGCTCAATCGAACGCGACCTCAAAGCTGAGAGCGCGGCAGTGGAATTAAACGGTTCGGTCGGCCGCAACGCCGTCATCAACATCGGCAACGTGGACGAAGCAACGAATTCCGCCGAAGCTATGAGCTACAACCCGTGGATCAGCAAGTACGTGGAAGAAGTGAAACAGCCCGGCCTGACCATTTCCGATCAAGCCGCCATTGGCGGGCAGGTGACCTACACCAGCTCGGTCGATAACAGCGCCGATTTGAAAGCGATCACTGCCGGTACGGTCGTTTACCAGACCCCCGTGCCTTACGAGACCCAAACCAGTGCGATTCCCAGCCAGGTCAAGCCTTTCGAAAAGAATATGCCGGCCCGCTTTGCCTGGGGTGCCGCTCTGAACGTCGTGCGCACATTCATCAAGCTGTTCGTGCTGGGCGCCCTGGCGCTCTGGCTGCTGCGCAAGCCCTTCCAGAAACTGGCGGATGCCGCCTACAAGCAGCCTATTAAAGCGATGGGTTGGGGCTTCGTGATCATCGCGGTGGGTGTTTTGGCCATGTTCATTGTGCCGCTGGTCTTCATTATGATCGGCGTCCTGGTCGGATTCCTGAGCCTGGGCAGCCTGCTGTTCGTGTGGTTCGGCCTGGTTGGCGCCACTCTGTCGCTGGCGGCGCTGCTGTTCTTCTTCGCAGCCTTCACCTTGAGCAAACTGATTGCCGCTTTCGTGTTCGGCGAGTGGTTGATGAAAGTGCTCTTCAAACAGAGCAACGCCAACGTCTGGTTGAGCTTGCTGGTGGGTGTGTTCCTGTTCGTCCTCATTCGGGCCATCCCCGTTTTCGGCTGGCTGGTTAGTTTGGCCGCCTCCTTGATCGGCACCGGCGCGTTCTGGCTGGCATTTGCCAACCGCAAAGCGCAGGCTTAAGCCTGAAAACCGGAAAGTTCATTTCCGCAACAGGTAAAATGAAAAGCGCAGCGGTCGCAAAGACCGCTGCGCTTGTTTTATAGCGGGGTACCGCCGATTTTTCTGCGAAGGCCTTTAAGAAAACCGCCAATCGAACGATAGAAAACCGACAGCAGCTTGGGTTGTGCATTGCGAAATCCAGCATGATAAAAAAACGTTGGGTAGAGGGACCGCCAATCCAACAGATTATGGTAGGCTGGATTGAACAACGCGAAATCCAACAATTTCTCCTAAAGGGTATCGCATATGCGATTCATGCAATCAGTGATGGGTTGCTTCTACATTTCATGTGAGTATCTTCGAGAAAAACGCCAATCTAATACTTTTCTTTTTTCAACAATAAGCGCAAACCGAACAAGATCAGGATCAAACCCACCGCAAAGTTCAACAATGCTATTAATTCGGCGTTGATATGAGCCTTTGCCAGGCTGGCGAGAAATGCAGCGCCGGTCAGAAAGACCGCCGTGGAAAGTACCGCGCCGGCTCCGAATTCGTATACTTGTGCGCGGGTGAAATGTTCGCCGGCCAGCTTGGTCGAAAAGACGCCGGCCCAGAACAGGATGGTGAGCGGGTTGGAAGCGGTCAGCAGCAGCATGGTAAGAAAAAAACCGGCGCCATGCGCGGATGCGCCGGCTCCGCTGCCCGGCAGGATGTCGATGCCGAAAGTCCCCAGGATGTTGGCGGCGCCGAAGAGCAGCAGGACGCCCGCGCCGAAATATTTCAAAACAATCCCGGCTTGCGGGAAGCGGTTGAAAAGCGCGCCCATGCCCAGGATGGCGGCGAAGATGTAGGCGGCATCCACCAGCACTACGGCGGCCACGCCCGCTTCAGCGGCGCGGAACCCGGACGCGACGGCGGTTTGCAGCACCAGCAGGCAGACCGGGCCGACCGCAATCTGCAGCAGCATGCCGAAACGAAAACCCTTGCCGACCATCAGCGCGGCACCGGGCGATTGATCGATTCTTTAAGCGTGGAAAGCACGATTAATGTGTTGGTTTTAACCACACCGTTGATGCTTTTCAGTCGCTGGCTGAGGAAATTCTCCAGCTCGTCGGTGCCGGCGGCCAGCACTTTCAGCAGGTAATCGTAGTCGCCTGCGATGTGATGGCATTCCAGCACCTGCGGGAACTCCACCACTGCCTGCCTGAAGGGATCAATAAAGGCGGTGCCGGCGAGCGAGACGAAGATCATGGCCAGCAAGTGAAAGCCGCAGCCGGAGCGGTTGATGCGGATCGTGTACTGTTCGATAATGTCATTTTCCTCCAGTTTGCGGATGCGCTCGGAAACAGCCGGCAGCGACAGGTCCACCAGTTTGCTGATTTCGGAAGCGGTAGCGCGGCTGTTTTCAGCCAGCGTTTCCAATATCCTTTTATCGGTTTGATCCATTTTTACTCCTTATATAAGAAAGCATTATATCTTAAAAACATAATAATATAAGCAATATAATTAATAAAACAAAAAAACATAAAGCAATAATCCAACCATACTTTATAAAATATTGAATTGGTTATCTGGAAAGGAGGATATTAGTTCAAATTTCCAGAGCGAAGAAAGGCACCAGCATTTCTTCCCTGGATAAACCGCCGTGGCGGCCGTGCAGGCGGTTTTCTTTGTTGACCCACCACCAATAAGCGTTGCCGCGCGGGAATACCACTTGCCGACCCAGGCGTTCGACCGTTTCGGCGCAGGGCGGGCGGCTGCCCAGCAAACCGGCCGCGAGTACCTTTTCGGCGGGCGCCATCTGAAATTGATCGCCCCATTTCCGGGCTAGTGAGGCCGCGACCTTACCGACATGACCAGGTTTCACGAACAGGAAGGGCAGGCGGCCTTCACCGCTGGGCAGCATGACCAGGTGGCTGACCAGATCGGGATGGTTGCGCAGGTCGTAATCCTCCTGAATTTCGGTGGGAATCTGCCCATGATCGGCGGAGAGCAGCAGCATGGTATCGCGTCCGGCGCGGCCTTGCCGGCTGCGGACAAATACCTCCAGCCCGCGCACGAAATCGTCCCATTTCTCCCGCACTTGCCGGTCGCCTGGCCCAACCTGGTGTGAAAGCGTGTCCAGTTCGCCCCAATAGATATAGGTATAGGTTTTGCTATGCTGATAACTGGTTTGAATATCCCTAACCAATGTCCATAATTCATCCAGGCTGCGGTAGGGCTGCGTTTGGACGTCCTTCAGGAGCATCTACGACAGACCCGAACCATTGATCGGTTCCGGCTGCAGGGCAAACGCGCGGATACCGTTGCTTAAAAAACGCCCGCCGAGGGTGGGTACCGGCAGGAAGGTAAACGGGTCGAACCCGGCCCTGGCCAGGCTGCCGCTTTCGCCAATGAATGAAGAAACGGATTGCAGGATGATGTTGGCAATCAGCCCGAATTCCTTCAGGAACATCTCATAGCCGATGATGCCATGTTCGGCTGGCTGGCGGGCGGTCCAAAGCGTGGTCAACGCGGCCGAGGTGGTGGAGGGGGCGACGCTGGTGAGGGGCAGGAGCTGGCCGCTTTGTAACAACGCTTCCCAGGCAGGCGCGCGGTCATTTTCCTGCAAGGATTGCAGAGAATCCCAACCCAACCCGTCGACCAGGATGAAAATCACGTGGCGGTAACTGGCGGAGAAAGCGCCGCTGAATTCCGCCGCCAGCGGGCGCGCGGAGGGAAGCGGGCAGCCCAGCCATGCGCAAATGCTGGCTGGCAGGTTGGCGATGGAATACCCATCATAGAAGGGATGGATTTGCCCGGCCCCGCGCGGGATGCCGGGCAGGGCATGTTGCCGGTATTTTTCCTGGAATGACGCGCTTGAACGAGTCAATGAATTTGAACTCCGCTATCGGTAGTCTTTATCCAGATTCTATTTTATACTAAGGTACGCCGGCTGACGCGAAGCCGGAATCAACCATGAACCGGAAAAACATACCCGCAAAAAATATCGCCTGGGCGCTTGGGCAAACGCTCTATTTCATTATCCTGACCCTGGCTTTCACGCGCCCGCTCTACCGCCAGCTTGCCACGCATGTGGCTGGCAGCCTGGGGGATAATCTGTATTTCATCTGGCAGATCGGCTGGTTCAAGCAGGCGCTTTTCGACCTGGGGCAGCTTCCGCTGCGCTCGAATCTGTTGAATTTCCCGTACGGTTACAACCTGGCGACCACCGAGATCGCCCCGCTGCAACTGGCCTTCGCCATGCCTTTCGCGTTGAGCGGCAATTATGTTTTAGGTTACAACGTTTCCATCCTGCTGACTTTCGTGCTGGCGGGTTTGAGCATGTCCTGTTGGGTGCAGCATCTGAGCGGTTCACGGATGGCCGGTTTGGTTTCCGGGACAGCTTACGCCTTTCTGCCCTACCACATGGCGCACTTCCTTTCGGGGCACCTGAACATCTCCGCCATCCAATGGTTCCCGTTGTTTTTCTGGGGATTGAGCGGGATGCTAACGGAAGATGGCAAAAACCGGCGCAATATCTGGCTGGCTGCTGCCGGATTGTCGGGCATCGCCCTGACTTCGCAATATTATCTGTACCTGACCGCGCTGGTCAGCGCCTTAATCCTGCTGGTCTATTTCCTCTTCCTGCGGCGGGAGCGGTTTTTGGAATGGCGCCTGTGGAAGCAATTCCTTATAACAGGCTTGATCTCCCTGCCGGCTTTGGCGGTGGGCGTGGTGCCGTACATGCTGGTGCACGAAGGCGCGGGCTTAGCGCGCACGCTGGCCGATGTGATGGTCTTCTCCGCCAGCCCGTCCGACTTCCTGCTGCCGTTTACGCGCCAGTTCCTGTGGGGGAAATGGGTGGGGCAGCACTTTTCACGCGATTTATGGAACGAAGCCACCCTGTATCTGGGCTTGCCGCTGACGGTTTTGGCGGTCCTGGGGTATGCGAAAAGGCGCAAGAGCGGCCGCCAATTGCTGTTTGCCGTCTTTCTTACCGGGTTTATCTCCAGCCTGATCCTCGCTTTGGGCACCAACCTCACCTGGAATGAACAGGCAGTGGCTTTCAGCGCTTCTTCCTGGCTGGCGAAAATATTTAAAAATGAGCAGCGGTTGATCACGCTTCCGGGATACCTGTTTTTCAAATATGTGCCTTTTTACGCGATCATGCGTGCCTGGATGCGCATGGGCGTGCTGGTATTAATGTTCAACTGCGCCGCGGCCGGGTTGGGGCTGGACTGGCTGTGCCGGCAGGCGCGTAAACCGGTTCATGGAACCTGGCTGGGACTGGCCGCGTTGGCATTGGTGCTGGTGGATTTTTACGTCAAACCCAACAGCCTTTCAGAGGTGCAGCCGCGCGAGGTGGACCTTTGGCTGGCGGAGCAGCCTTACGGCGGCCAGGTGCAATTGCCCCTCAAACAATCTTACGAAGAAGCCGCTCTATACTACACTCTTTACAGCCAAAAACCGCTGATTGGCGTGATCCGCACTTTTCCCTCCAACCGCTATTTTGAGCTGGAACCGCTGTTGAGAAATTTCCCGGATGAAACCAGCCTGGCAGCGCTGCAGGCGCAGCAATTGACCTACGTGGTGCTGGACGAAAAAGTATATACGGTTGACAACGCCTTTATCGACCGCTGCGAAGCGCTGGGCATGCACTTCGCGGTTGAGATGGACGGACAGGCGGTGTTCATTCTGCCGGGAGCGGACGATTGAACGGTGAAATTTTGTATAATTTGGTAGGTAAATTATTCATCGATAAAGGAATATGATGCGGCGAGAGAGACTGACCTGGGCTGACGTGGATGCGTTGATCGATCACCTGATCCCGCAATTCGACCATACTTTCGACGGGATGCTACTCATCACGCGCGGGGGGATTGTCCCGGGCGGCCTGTTGGCGGCTGCGCTGCAAATCGAGCACGTTCTGACCGCGGCGGTGGATTTTCCGGCGGAAGCGGACTTGAACGCTTCACGCAAAGGCAGCCAATTCTATTCCTGGCCGAAGTTCCTGCAGTTCCCTGATGACCAAATGTTGAACGCTAAACGAATATTGATCGTGGATGATGTATGGGGATCGGGCCGCACCATCACCGCGGTGAAAAATCGCGTGAGCGGGGCGGGCGGAACGCCTTTCACCTGCGTGCTGCATTTCAATCCATACCGCAATTTATTTGGAAATTTCCGCCCGGATTTCTTCGCCGCAACCACCGATGCATACATCATCTATCCGTGGGAAAGCCCGCGGGGCGGTGAGCGCGCCCTGCTGGGCGGATTCGATCAATAAGACCGGTTCATTCCCCCAGCAAAACCTTTTTATAATCTGCAACCATTTTATCAAGGCCGAATAGGGATTCGGCGCGTTTACGCGTGGAAGCACGGTATTCCGGCAGTTTATCCAGCACGCGCACAGCCGCTTCCACCAACAGGTCGGTGTCCGGTTCTTCCAGCCGCCAGTAATTGCTGCCGTAAGGCACCACAGCGCCGCCATCCTCGCCGATCAATTCGGGCAGGGAACCGGTGGCGTAGCTGACCACGGGCAGACCGCTGGCAAGCGCTTCCACCACAGAATTGGGACAGGCCGCGTTGATCTCGGCGGGGAAAAGCAGGTGCGCGCTGCGGTCCAGTTCGGGTATGCGCTCGTGCGGCACCAGCCCCATCCAAGTCACGGATGCCTGGTGGCTTGCTGCCACTTGCCGGCGCATTTCCTGGGGCGCGTTCCCAACGACCATCAATTCCACTTTGCGATCCAGCCGGGCAGAAAGGCGATTGGCGGCTTCCACGGCATTAAACAAATCGCGTTCGTGGCCGCCCTTGAAGCTGCCTTCCACCACCAGCAGCCGGATGAAATCCGCCGGCGGCGAACCGGCGCCGCGGGGCGTGAAGGTGTTGAGATCCACTCCGTTGTGGATCACAGTATTGGGCTTGCGCAGCGATCCATAGACGGTGTTCCACCAATCGCGCGTGAAGTTGCTCTGGTAAACGATCTCGTCCGCCAGCCAGCGGCGGATGACCGCCAATTGAAAATTCAGGCGCTCCGAACGCAGAAAGTGCTGCCAGCCGGTTCGTTGCAGCCGGTGCAGCCAATTCATGCCGTCCAGGCGTTGGACGATGCGGATGTGGCGGCGTTTGGCATAGATCAGGTCATCTATTTTGCGCGTGGCGCCGATCACCAGGATAGCTTGCGTGCCGGGTTTGCGCGGGTCGTGATGGGTGCTGATCCCCAGGGCGGAAAGGCCGCTGATCAACTTGGCCTGAAATGAAGAAGGTCCGCCGGGACCTTTTAATTTGGGCAAAATACAAATGGATGGATCAGCCAATGGATGCTCTCGATTTTTCGTAAAGTAAGCCGATTATACCTGTTTTGAGATAAAAAATGATCCCAAGGGAGGTTTTTAAATTTGTTTAAATTAAAGATACAATAGGGCAATTTATGGAATCATTCAATAGACGGGTTGTGATCAAGGTGGGAACCTCCACGCTGACGGCCGGGACGCGCAAACTGAACCTGCCGCAGATCACTGCGCTTGCCCGGCAGGTGGCGGATATTCTGACGCGCGGAGGAAAGGCTGCGCTGGTCTCCTCCGGCGCCATTGCCGTCGGGCGCGAATACCTGGGTTCGCCCGCGCTTCCCAAAACCATCCCCGGCAAACAAATGCTGGCCGCCATCGGGCAACCGCGCCTGATGAACGTTTATGAGCAATTATTCGGTATTTACGGTTTGAAGGTCGCGCAGGTGCTGTTAACCCGCGAAGATATCAGCGACCGCAAACGATACCTCAACGCGCGCAATACGCTGGACGCGCTGCTGGACCAGGGAGTGATTCCCATCATCAACGAAAATGACACGGTCGCCGTGGACGAGATCCGCATCGGCGATAACGATAATTTATCGGCCCTGGTGGCCAACCTGATCGAAGCCGACCTGCTGGTGATCCTCACCGACCAGGCCGGGTTGTTCAATGCCAACCCCGCGCAGCATAAAAACGCGCGCCTGATCGGCGAAATTCACGGGCCGGAAATCCCGGCCGAGATCTGGCATGCCGCTGGCGGCACGCAGAACGGATTGGGAACGGGCGGTATGTTCACCAAGCTGCAGGCTGCCGAGGTGGCGCGTCGTTCCGGCGCGGACGTGGTGATTGCCAAAGGCAGCGAACCCGAAATTCTGCGCAGGCTGCTGGAGGGTGAAGCAGTGGGCACGCGCATCTACGCGCTGGTCGATAAGTTGGAAGGTCGCAAGCGTTTCATGCTGGCGGGGGCTGTGCCGCGCGCCGGCATCCGCATCGATGAGGGCGCGGCGTCCGCGTTGAGGGCAGGCGGATCGCTGCTGCCGGTGGGGGTCAAGGAGGTTTACGGGAAATTCGAACGCGGCGATATCGTGCGCGTGAAGAACATGGAAGGGAAGGACCGCGCTCTGGGCCTGGTCAATTATTCCAGCGAAGACGTGAGAAAAATCCAGGGGCGGCGCTCTGGTGAGATCGAAAACCTGCTGGGGTACGCCTTTGGGGACGAAGTGATCCACCACAACAATATGACCCTGATGGGCTAGGGAGAAGAATATGGATATCGAGAGACTCTGCCGGGATGCCAAAACTGCCAGCCGCAAACTGGCTTTGACGCCTGCCAGGCAAAGGAATGCAGCGCTCTCGGTACTTGCGGATTGGCTGCGATCCAGCCAGGAAGAAATCATCACCGCCAACCGGCTGGATATCGCCGATGGGCAGCAAGCTGGCTTGAACAGCGCCCTGATCGACCGCTTGACCCTCAACCCGGAACGCATTCAAGGTATGGCAGCTGACCTGGGAACCGTGATTGGTTTACCCGACCCGCTGGGTGAGGTTTTCGAAGAGCAGACTCTGGATAACGGGCTGCGCCTGCGCAAACAACGCGTACCGCTGGGCGTGCTGGCGGTGATTTACGAATCGCGCCCCAACGTGACTATCGATGTGGCTGCCCTGGCATTGAAGAGCGGCAACGCCGTGATCCTGCGCGGAGGCAGCGAAACCATCCGCACCAACCGTGTGCTGGTGACCGGTATTCATGCCTCGCTGCAAAATGCGGGGATCGACGGGGACACCGTGCAGTTCATCGACGATCCCGACCGCGAGTTGGTCAACCGCTTGCTGAAAATGCACGATTACGTGGATATGCTCATCCCGCGCGGCGGGGCAGGGCTGCACAAGTTCTGCCGCGACCATTCCTCCATCCCGGTTATCACCGGCGGCATCGGCATCTGCCACCTGTTCGTGGACCAGAGCGCCGACTTGGCGCGTTCCCTGCCGCTGATCCGCAACGCCAAGATCCAGCGCCCCACGGTATGCAACGCGCTGGACACCCTGCTGGTACATCGCGCTGTGGCGGGGGAATTTGTCCCGCAGGTGATAGAGACCCTGAAAAAAGACGGGGTCACTTTCCGTATCGATGAAGCGCTGATACGCGAGCTGGGTTTGGAAGCCGACGAAACCGTTCAAGCGGCCGGGCCGCAGGACTTCGATACCGAGTGGCTGTCGCTGGTGCTGGGTATCAAAGCGGTAGCGGGGCTGGAGGAAGCCATCGCGCACATCGCGGCTCATTCAACCGGCCATTCGGACGGCATCCTGACAGAGGATGATGACAACGCTATGCGTTTCACGGCCGAAGTCGATTCGGCGGCGGTTTACGTGAACGCCAGCACGCGCTTCACGGACGGTTCGCAATTCGGCCTGGGCGCGGAGGTGGCCATCTCCACCCAGCGCCTGCACGCGCGCGGGCCGATGGCCTTGCGCGAACTGACCACTTACAAGTGGGTAGCGCAGGGAGATTACCTGGTAAGGAAATAATTTTATAAACATATGTCGGGTATGGAAACCCGACTTACGTTTACTACAAGGGGTGGCGCAGGGGGATTGCCTGGTCCGCAAATAAATTGTGGACTTTTTTGTTACATCGGATACGGTTTTCGCTCACCCATAATTAATAGAACATCTGTATAAATAATATACGGAATTCAATTTAAAAACTTAAAAAACAATTAAGACGTGAAGATGTATTAACCACTTAGAAAATTATGATAGAATACATTTATGCAAAACTACCTTCATCCCGTTGACAAGAAACAAATGGCGTTCATCCCTGCGGGGGAATTCATCATGGGCAGCGAAGAATTCGGTCCCGAAACCCCCCAGCGCAAAGTCTACCTCCCGGATTATTACATCGACATTTACCCGGTAACCAACCTTGAATACAAGGTTTTTATGGATGCTACCAGCGCCATGCCTCCGCGGCATTGGGGCGGTTTCGATGTACCCAAAGGGTTTGAAAACCATCCGGTGCACCGCATTTCCTGGTTTGAAGCGCAGATGTACGCAGAATGGGCAGGCAAGCGCCTGCCGAGCGAAGCGGAATGGGAAAAAGCCGCGCGCGGCACCGATGGCCGCCGCTGGCCGTGGGGCAACGAATTCATCGAAGATAACGCCCTGGTATGGGATCGGGGTGAGTTCCTGCTGACCTCTCCGGTGGACGCCCATCCCAATGGCGGAAGCCCGTATGGCGTGTTTGAAACTTCCGGCAACGTGGAGGAGTGGACCGCGGATTGGTACGAGGCGTATCCTGGTTCAAAGTACGTCAGCCATGCCTATGGACATAAATTCAAGACCTTGCGGGGCGGGTCATCATTTTTCACGCAAAACCACGCGCGCTGCGCGTATCGCTGTTTCACGCGGCCGGAGGATTCCGGTATCGATAATATCACCGGCTGCGGTTTTCGCTGTGTCATTGACCAAATCTCTTAATGATCTTTTTATTGAAATCTCTTAATGAAGGAGGTGGCTCACTACAAAACGAACAAGATAACTTGCATCCGAAAAAATCATCAATAATCTATCAATAAAGGAGTACCAAATGGCTACTGCACAACCAGTTGCTCGTAAAAAAAGTTCATCACAAATTCCATTGACTTATGTCGTGGCATTAGTACCTGTTGCGATCGCCTTGAATATCGTCGGCGGTCAAATCAATACCGCGCTGCATCTGCCCACCTTCCTGGACATGATTGGCACCGGTGTTGTCGCTATCGTGCTCGGCCCGTGGTGGGGCGCATTGGTCGGCGCTCTGACCAACCTGATCGGTTCCTTCATTTCCGGCCCGATCAACCTGCCCTTCGCTGTGTGCAATATCATCGGCGCCCTGGTCTGGGGTTACGGTGTGAGATGGGGTTGGGGCAAGAAATATTGGAGCTTCTTCCTGTTGAACATGCTCGTGGCTTTCTTCGTCAGCCTCGCCGCAGTGCCGATCTACGTTTTCCTATTCGGCGGCGCCACCGGCCATTTTGCCGACATGATGACCGCAGCTTTCCTGGCGATGGGTCAGAACCTGATCGTTTCCGTGTTCTCATCCAATATTCTGGTCTCCCTTGCGGATAAAATCTTGTCCGGTTTCGTTGCTCTCGCGATCATCGAAGCCCTGCCGGCTTCCATGACGCAGGGTATTGAACTGCCCAAATCAACCGGCCTTTCCCGCGTACTGTGGATCGCCGGCGGCATTGTCCTCGGTTTGGCAATCGCATTAATCGTTACCGCATTACAGGCAGGCTAAAATGGATAAAAAAGTTAAAACTGTAGGTTTCAAAGAGGGGTTGGGAGCAGGCATTGTCGGTTTGGGATTAATCTACTTCTTCCTGCCTTCCATGATCCAGAAAATTGCCGATCTTGACTTCATCCAGAGCGAACCTTTCGCCATGCTTTCCGGTACCGTCCTTGTGCTGGCTGTCTTCACAGTCGCGGCCGGATTGGTTGTCATGTTGGCAAATCTCAACGAAGAATAGAGTTTTTCTGATTTATTCTTTTGGTAAATAAACACAATGGCGAGAGTGATGAGCTCTCGCCATTCAATGACGGCAGAAAGAAATGATGAACACAAAAGAACCCATTATTGAATTTCGTGATGTGACATTCTATTATCCGATTTCGGAAACACCGGCATTGCAAAACATCAATTTGAAGATTTACGAAGGGGAATACGTAGCAATTCTTGGCCTGAACGGTGCTGGAAAAACAACTCTGCAATTATGCTTGAATGGGGTCATCCCCAATATGATCATGGGCGAATTGACCGGCGATGTCTTTATTAAAGGTTTAAATACTCGAGATTATCCAACCCGCGAACTGGCCAAAATTGTCGGAATGGTGTTCGACAATCCGGAATTTCAATTAACCCAAACCTCGGTAGCCGAAGAAGTGGCGCTGGGCTTGGAAAACCTGGGAACCTCCCCGCATGATATGGAAGAAATCATCGGTGAAGTGCTTCAAACCGTTGGTTTAAGCGGTTTGAAAGACCGCTCGCCTTTCGAATTATCCGGAGGCCAGCAGCAGCGTTTGGCGATTGCTTCAGCGCTGGCCATGCACCCGGAGATCTTTGTGATGGACGAACCCACATCCAATGTGGATCCGGTGGGAAAAGAAGAAATCATCGCGGTGGCAGCCAAACTGAATCAGGAAAAGCACATGACGGTGATCCTGGCTGAACACGAGGTGGAGGTGGTTGCCCAATATGCTGATCACGTGATTGTGATCGATAAGGGCAAGATCATCCTGGATGGCACTCCACAGCAAGTCTTCAACCAGATCGACGTTTTGGCGAAATGCGGCTTACGAACTCCGCAGGTGACCGAGTTCTTCAATCAAATCAACCAATCCAAAAAATTGGGCATCAAAGAACTCCCGATCAAGATTGATGAAGCTGAATCCCTGATGCTGAATCAGTTCGAGAAGAAATAAGTTCAAAGGATGATTCCAATGGAAGAAGTATTAATTACCTGTGATAACCTGTCGCACGTTTATTCCGGCGGGGTGGTGGCGGTAAAAGAGGTTAATCTGAAGATCAGGCGGGGAGAATTAATTGGCATTATCGGACAAAACGGTTCAGGCAAAACCACCCTTGTCAAGCATTTTAACGGTTTATTGAAACCCACTTACGGTAAAGTGATCATCAAAGGCGAGGAAACCACCAACAAGCGCGTACAAGAACTTTCCAGAAGCGTCGGCTACGTTTTTCAGAATCCCAATCATCAGCTTTTTGCCAAAACGGTGACCGCTGAACTGGAATTCGGCCCGCGCAACCTGGGCTTGTCCGAAGAAGAAGTCCACGAGCGGGTTGAAAAAGCCATCGAGTTCTTCAATCTGGATACCTATCGGGATCAGCATCCCTACCGCATCAGTTTTCCGCTGCGCAAGCTGGTGGGTATGGCTTCAATCTATACCATGCGCCCGGACGTTTTCATCCTGGACGAACCCACCACCGGGCAGGATAACATCACCACCCGTATTGTCTATCAACTCATCCGCAGGCTGCGCGACGAGGGTTCTACTGTGATTTGTGTAGCCCACGATATGATCCTGCTTGCAGAGGTTGTGGAGCGTATGATCGTCATGCGCGACTCGGTCTTGATTGCTGATACCGATCCCAAGACGGTATTTTCCGACAGAAAATTGATGAGTTCCACCCACCTCTACCCACCGCAGATCACTGAATTGTCGCACCGGCTGAAAGACAAGAATTTTATCAACACTTATGCGCTCAGCATCGATGAAATGCAAAAGGTGACCGATCAGCAGCTGCAAGTAAAAAGGAGTAAATAACATGAGAGGTGCTGTTCTTCCCATCTCGATGGTACCGGGAAATTCTGTTGTTCACAAAATCGCGCCGCTGCCGAAATTGCTTTGGGCGGTCGGCGTTTTGATCATCTCGTTTTCCACGCGCAACCCGGCAATTTTAGGCGCCATGATCGTTCTGGGCTTGTTCCTGGCCTCCATTTCAAACATCTGGAGTTCTTTCCTCAAGGTCATGGGCATCCTTTTCCCGATCATGGTCATCGCCATTTTCCTGCAAAGCATTGCCCCGGCTTTCCCCCAGCCGTGGACACCAATTGCCCAACTGGGCCCGTTCACGATTTATCAGGAAGGCATCTACAGCGGCCTGACCCTTTTCGAACGCACGTTCTCGATGACCATCTTTGCCATGGTTTTCATCATGACCACCCATCCCAGCGACCTGTTCGTGTCGTTGGAAAAGATCGGCATGCCGTACGTGATCAACTTCATCCTGACGGTTACCCTGCAATTGATCCCCATCCTGCAGCGTGAGTTCGCCACCGTTCTTTCCGCCCAAAAATCACGGGGCATGAAAGGCACCGGTTTCGGGGCCGTTCTGCCCAGCATGGTGCCGGTTTTTGTCGGCGCCATTGAGCGGGTGCAGCAAATGTCCATTTCTCTGGAATCGCGCGCCTTCGGTTCGACCGGCAAGAAAACCAGCTACCGCAATGTGGTTATGGGTGTGAAAGATTACGTGATTATGGTTGTGGGATTGCTGGCATCTGCGGTAACCTTATACTGGATCCTTGTAGACAAATCCCTGGATTGGAGCCGCACGATGCACTTCTCGCCGACTTTATCGGTGATCCTGGTGATCACGGCGGCGTTGATCTTCGTTACTTTCATTGTGATCAGTGTTTCAAAAATTATTAAAACCTAAAAGGAGTCGAAATGAAAGAATCGGAAATTAAATACCACATTCAAATGAAACAAGGCGACGTGGGCCGCTATGTTTTACTCCCCGGCGACCCGGGGCGCTGCGACCTGATCGCCCAATCATTCGATGACGCCAAACTGGTGGCCAGCAACCGCGAATATCGCACTTTCACCGGCATGCTTTTAGGGGAAAAAGTATCGGTCACTTCTACCGGAATCGGCGGACCATCAACCGCGATTGCTGTGGAAGAATTAATCCAGATCGGCGCGGACACCTTCATCCGCGTTGGAACCTCCGGTGGCATGCAACCCGAGCAGATTCCCGGCGAGTTGGCGATCTGCCTGGCAGCCATCCGCGACGAAGGCACTACCATGCATTACATGCCGCCAGAATTTCCGGCGGTCGCCGATATGGCTACCACGTTGGCCATTCGCGAAGCAGCTGAGAAATTGCACGTGCCCTACCGGGTTGGGATCACGCAATCCAAAGATTCTTTCTACGGCCAGCATCAACCGGAGCGAATGCCGATTGCCGATCGTTTACAGCAAAGATGGAAAGCCTGGAAGATGGGCGGCGCGATCTGTTCCGAAATGGAAGCCTCCACGCTATTCGTGCTGGGCAATATCTACCGCAAGCGCACGGGCGGCGTGATGCTCATTGCTGCCAACCAGGAAAGTAAGGACCCCAACGCAGGTGTGGTTGAAAAACTGGATGATGTCATCGCAGTCGCTATCGAATCATTGAAGATCCTGATCGAACAAGATCGCCGGGCCGCAGGGAAATAATCATGGCAGTTCGAAATCTTGACGGCACTCAGCATCACATCCACCTGAAAGCGGGCGACATCGGCGGCTACGTGCTGCTGCCGGGCGACCCCGGACGCTGCGAGGTGATCGCAAAATACTTCGACGAACCGCAGTTCGTGGCGCAGAATCGCGAATACGTGACTTACACCGGCACATTGCTGGGAGAAAAAGTATCCGTTACCTCGACCGGTATCGGCTGCCCGTCCACCGCCATCGCAGTGGAAGAATTGGTTGCCATCGGCGCGCACACGTTCATCCGTGTGGGAACTTCCGGCGGCATTCAGCCGGGGACCCACACAGGCGACGTGGCTGTTGTCACCGGAGCGATCCGTGATGAGGGCACCAGCTTGCATTACATGCCGGTTGAATTTCCGGCTGTCGCGGATATGGACGTGGTACTGGCATTAAAGGCAGGCGCGGAGCGCGCTGGCATCCCTTACCGCCTGGGGATCACCCAATCTAAAGATTCTTTCTACGGCGAGATCGAGCCGGAACGCATGCCGGTTTCCGAGCATTTGCTGGAGCGTTGGAAAGCCTGGGTGATGGGCGGGGCGGTATGTTCCGAAATGGAGTCCGCGGTGTTGTTCATCCTGTCGAGCATGTACCGTAAACGCGCCAGCGGTGTGATGTTGATGTCATGCAGCATGGACATGGCGCCCAAGACGGAAGCTGAAATAGCCGAAGCCGCCAGCCTCTTCGACATTCATCGCGCAATCCGTACAGCAATCGAAGGGTTGAAGGTCTTGATCCAGAACGACAAAGCGAAAAAATAATTCGTCAGTTGATTGAATTCGGGAGGCGCTCGATCGAACTCAGCAATCCGGCGCCTCCTTATTTTTGAGGAAGGCTCGTTATTTCATCATGGTTACCAAAGATATACAAACAATTATCGATAGTTATCCGGATTACCTGGCTGAGGTTCAGAAGAATTATTGGCGCAACTTTATCTTGCTGTGTTTTGACTCCTCATTTTTTACATTCTCAACGTCGTTGCTTTCACAAGACACCATTCTGCCGTATTTTCTGGATGCACTAACCTCCAATCCGGTGCTGATCGGTTTGATCCCGGCGCTCTTCTATCTGGGATATCTGCTGCCGCAAATCATCAGTTCTTTCATCACTGTCAATACGGCAAAGCGGAAAAAGATCATCCTGGTCATCGCGATTGCGGAACGCATAGGCATTTTATTCATTGCCATCACATCATCGCTGATATCGCGCGTATCCATCAATTTGGTACTGACCCTGTTCTTCCTTTCGTATATGGTCTACACCACCACGATGGGGCTGATTATGCCGGCATATTCCGACTTTATCAGCAAGGCTATCTACAAAGGCCGCGGCATGTATTATGGCGTCACGCAGGCGATTGGTGGTTTGATCGGTTTTGCCGCATCCTACGTATCCACCATTTTACTGTCGCGTTATGATTTTCCATTAAATTACCAATACCTGTTTTGGCTCAGTTTCCTGACTTCTTTTGTCTCGCCAATCCTGATCGCGAATTTCAGGGAAGTCGAACTGCCTGTCAAGATTGTTAAGCAGTCATTCTCTGCTTTCGTAAAGGGCATTCCCGCTCTCATCAACAGCCGCCCGGGAGTAAAGAACTACATCTTCGCGCGCCAATTGATTGGTTTGGCGATTATCGGCAATTCTTTTTTCTCTGTGTACGCCATCAACCATTTCAATCAAGCATCCAGCGTGCTGGGTTATTACACGATGGCAATATTGCTGGCGCAATGCCTGAGCGGAGTGGTGTGGGGAATGGTTGGCGACCGCTTCGGTTATAAGAAGGTATTAATTGCCGCCAGCCTGATCCCTTTATTGAACAGCGCGCTGGCTCTGCTTTCAACGCAAACCTGGCCATTCATCCTGATTTCATCGTTGATTGGGGTCTATTATTCGGCTATTTATATCGGCCATCCCAACATCATCTTCGAGATTTCGCCGCCCGAACAAACCAGCCAATTTATCGGGATTTCCAACACCCTGATCGCACCGGTGGCTGTCGTTGCCCCGATCATCGGTGGAAAAATCGTCGAAGTGTCCGGTTATCGCACCCTGTTTATCTTGATGTTGATTTTTTCCTTGATTGCTACGCTCTTTACTGTATTTAAAGTGGTTGAACCTCGGAAAATGGGAGAAGATTGATAAAAAAGCACCGCGCCGAGCAACCGGCGCGGTGTTGGTTTATTTTACTGGAACGTTCTCAACGCGGTCAGCACTTGGTCGAAATCTTCGTAGACCTTGCCGATTTCCTCCAGCGTTCCCAGCGTGAAGATGTTTACGCCGTAACTGGTATCCTTACGGCGCAGGCAGCGTGCATCGGTGGCGAAACCCAGGATGCTCTTTTTGGATGCATCTTTAAGGGACAGGCTGTAGAAAATGCCGATCTCGGTGGCCACGCGGTCGTTCACTTGCGAACCGTCCAGCAGGGCGACCAGCAGGTTGGCTTCAGCCAATTGCGCATAATTGGTTAAAAAGACTTCGCGCGCGAAGGGGCTTTTCGCCAGGCGCACCACCTTGTTCTCGTCGGAATAAATCGCCTTGCCATCCACATCCGCCGTGACCTCGAAAGCAGGCTGATGGTTGATGTAGGCGTCCTCCCCGACGTACACGTCGAATCCGGTCTGGCGCATCTTCTCGGCGCATTCGCGCACATAGGCGCGTTCGTGGGGGGTGTTATGAGGGGCAGCGAAATAGATTTTCATCTTAATTTCCCTCCGTTAATAAACCGGCTCCGATCAGTTCGTCCTGCCAGATCTTGAGTTGGGCGATGGCGTCCTCCAGGCTGCCGGTGATGAAACCGATGTCCTCGATGCAGCCGCGCACGAACAGGTTCAGACCCTTGCCGTCCCCGCCGGTTTGGGCGCGCCAGTCATCGTGATAGGCAATGATGCCTTTCTTGCTCGGGTCGCTTTTCTGCAAGCCGTAGAAAGCGCCCAATTCTGTAGCGGTGCCGTCGTCCACTTCGTAGCCATTCAGATTGATAAATAACGCGTTGGCGCCCGAAACGCCACCGAAATCCGCGTCGAAGCACAGTTTCTGTTTCGTGATCTCGGGATGATCTTCGGGATGAAAGGGATTTTCGATGGGTACGAAAGGCGAAAAGCCCGCCGCGCGCAGCTTATCCGCGGTTTGTTTGATCCATTCCCTTTCGTAAACGGTAAAGAGCGGTCCTGCGAAGTAGATCTTGATGCCCATGTTCACCTCATGTGGTTGGAAAATAGGGGTTAATGATACCAAGAAATAGTTTTATATTTTATTTATGAAGCTTGATCTTCTCACTGCCAGAGCGAATACTATATTCGGAATAATTCTTTATTGTCATCCTGAACGAGCGTAAGCGAGTGAGGGATCTCGGCTGGATGTCCAATTGTCCTTAGGGAGCGCAATTATTCCAGCCGAAATTCTTCCCTGCGTTTCGCTGAGGGCAGGCGGCGTGGCGAGCTCAGAGTGCGAGATCGCTTCCCCCAAGGGGAAGCTGCGCGATCACCCCGCTGTCGCGGGGTTCGCGAAGATAAATTGGACGCGGGGTTAGTAATTTTGGTTAGCTTGTATTAAATTTGACGGGAATAATTGGTTTATTGTTCCAGCAAGGCCGAAACAATGCGCCCGGCGGCGTGGCCGTCTCCGTAGGGATTGGCGGCGTGCGCCATTTTTTGATAGGCTTGCCCATTCTCCAGCAGCAGGCTGGTTTCGCTGATGATCTTTTGCGGGGATGTGCCCACCAGCTTGAGCACGCCTGCCTGCACGCCTTCGGGGCGTTCGGTCATCTCGCGCAGCACCAGGCAGGGGATGCCCAGCCCGGTGGCTTCTTCCTGGATGCCGCCTGAATCGGTCAGAATCAGCCTGGCGCGTAACAGCAGGTGAATGGTCGGCAGGTATTCCAGCGGCGGCAGCAGGGTGACATTAGACAGGCCATCCAGTATCTCGTGCACGGGCTGCTGAATGTTGGGATTCAGATGAACGGGATAAACCAGTTCCACGCGATCGCTGAATTTCTCTGCTAACGTTTTCAGCGCGCCGCAGATTTCGCGGATGGGGGCGCCGAAGGATTCGCGGCGATGGGCGGTTACCACGACCAGCTCGCGCTCGCCGCTGAGGATTTTCTTTTCTGTGAGCAATTTCTCAATCTCGGCCGGCATGGGCAGCTTGCGAATCTGATCCAGCGCGTCGATGATGGTGTTGCCGGTCACGCGGATCAGGTTTTCGGGAATGCCTTCCCGCAGCAGGTTCTGTTTTGCCCATTGGGTGGGAGCGAAGTGCAGATCGGCCACCACGCTGGCCACGCGCCGGTTGATCTCTTCCGGGAAGGGCTGGCGTTTATCGCCGGTGCGCAGCCCGGCTTCCACGTGCCCGAACCTGACCTGGCGGTAAAAGGCCGCCAGGGCGGAGGCCATCACGGTGGTGGTGTCGCCTTGCGCCAGCAGCCAATCCGGTTGGTATTCCTCCAGTAATGGATCGAGGCTGGTGAAGATGGCGGCGGTCAGGTTGGCCAGCGATTGATCCTCGCGCATCAGGTTCAGGTCGCGTTTGGGTCGGATGTTGAATAATGAGAGCACCTGGTCGAGCATCTTGCGGTGCTGGGCGGTGGCCACCACGATGGATTCAACGCGTTCGTCGACCGCCAGGCATTGAATCACAGGCGCCAATTTGATGGCTTCCGGGCGGGTACCCAGCACGGTCATCACGCGCAATTTGCTCATGGATCAGTGCTTTCCATCCCCCAGGTGAAAATAATCGAATCCCGCGGCCAGCCAGGTTTCACGCGGCCAGTTGTTGACCGCATCGATTACGGTTTTGGCGGGGGTGATCTTGCGGACTTCCAGCGGGTCCAATTGCTTGAATTGGGTGTGTCCCACCAACAGCAGGAGGATATCCGCGTCTTTCACGGCCTCTTCCAGGGTGGGGGCGGATTTGGCGCCATCAATCTTGAACTCCGCTTTGAACGGTTCGCAGGTGGTCACTTGCGCCCCTGCGTCGCGCAGCAGTTCGACCGCGGTTATGGCGGGGCTTTCGCGCAGGTCGTCCACGTCCGCTTTGTAGGCCAAGCCTAGGGCGGCGACGCGCTTCCCGCGCAGGCTGCCGGTTTTACGCTGTATAAAGTCTACGAGATAGGCAGGCTGGCTGTCGTTCACTTCCCGCGCATTTAAAATCAATTGAGCGTTTTGCGGCGCAGCCTCCACCAGGAACCAGGGATCCACGCTGATGCAGTGACCGCCCACGCCGGGGCCGGGGTTAAGGATCTTCACACGCGGATGCCGGTTGGCCAGGGCAATGGCTTCCCAGATATCCACCTGGAATTGATCCGCCAAGCGGGCGAATTCGTTGGCGGCTGCGATGTTGATATCGCGGTAGGTATTTTCCATTAATTTAACCATCTCAGCGGTGGTGGCGTCGGTCATGATGATCTCGCCAGTCACGAAGGTGCTATAGAGTTCCTTGCCGGCTTGCGCCGAGGCGGGCGTGACACCGCCGATCACGCGCGCGTTCTCAATCAGCTCGCGCAGGATCTGGCCGGGCAGCACGCGTTCGGGGGAGTAAGCCAATTGAAAGTCGAATCCGGCTTTCAGGCCGCTTTTCTCGAGAATGGGGGCGAGGATATCCACAGTGGTGCGCGGCGGAGAGGTGGATTCTAGGATAACCAGGTTGCCTTCCCTGAGATGCGGTACGATGGATTCGGCGGCGGAAATGACGAAAGAAAGGTCCGCGCGCTTGTTTTCCTTAAATGGGGTTGGTACGGCGATGATGAAAGCGTCCGCCGGCTGCGGCTGCCGGCGCACGATCAGGTTGCCGGATTGCAGCGCCGCCTGCACCAATGTGCGCAGGCCGGGTTCGAATAAATGCACGTGGCCGTTGTTCAATCCCTCAACAATTTCCGGATTGGTGTCGACCCCGATGACATTCAAGCTGTGGGTTGCGAAAGTGCTGGCGGTGGGAAGGCCGATGTAGCCCAGGCCAATCACGCAGAGTGTTTTATACGCCAAAACAGGATCTCCTTAATAAAAATCGATTTTTATTATCCCATATTTCGCCAATATAATTAAAGAAAATTAGTGAAGGTAAAATCCTGTGTTACGAATCCTGCTTTCTCTGATGCGGATCAATTGGTTGAATTACCGGCCAGCCGATTGTCTGCCTTACGCCTGTTTTTGTGAAACCGTCAGTACGGGCTTCATCCGCCAGCCGATCAATGCCTACACCAACTTGGGATATATCATCGTCGGTATCCTCATCCTGATTTACTTGAAGAAAACCAGTATTGAAAAATCAACCACGGCTGCGATCTCCGGTTTGCCCCGCAAGCTCCTGAAACTATTTGGGATTGCCTACATTGCCGTAGGAATCGGATCGTTTATTTACCACGCTTCGTTTATATTTTTGGGAGAGGAATTGGACGATGATTCCATGTACATGATCGCCATCTTCCTGGTGCTGTTCGAAGCTGCCCGCATCCGCAAGTTGTCCCTGCGGCAATTCCTTTGGATTTACGTTTTAATGAATTTTGCATTTGAGGCGATCATTTATTTCTTTCCATTGGTGCGGGGTGGACTGTTTGTTTTCCTTATGTTTGTGGCGTTGGGTATTGAGTTGGTAGCCCGCCGGATGCTTTCGATCTATAACGAGGTGCGTCTAACCGATCATGCCAATCTTATTTTCCTGGCAGGGTATTTTTTCTGGATTTTAGATAAAAGCCATGCGTTTTGTTATCCCAACTCGTTTTTTCAGGGTCATGCCATCTGGCATTTACTGACGGCTTATGCCGGTTGGGTGATGTTTAAGGCCATGGATACCGAATATGATAAAGGCGCCCGGCTGATAAAAGATGATGATCCGTTTAATGTGCCCCTCAGAAAGTTCTATAACCAGAAATGATAGAGGTATTCAACCTCACTGATGGTATAGCCGCATTTTGCGTATAACCGGCAGGCGGGCAGATTTTCACCTTGGGTGACTACCCGCGCCCGTTTCAATCCTCGTTCAAGGTACCAGGCTTGGGCAGCGCGGACCAAAGCCGCCCCGATGTGCCGGCCGCGGGCGGCAGCATCGACAGCGATCAATCCGATCTCGCCGTGATCGCTTTTTGCGGATAGCGTCACCATGCCCAAGGGCTGTTCGGCGCTCCCGGCAGCCAGGACGGCGTCAGCCAGCTCGCCAGACAGGCTTTTGCGCATCCATTCCCGGTAGAGCGCCTGGAATATTTCGTGCGGGAATTGCGGGTCGCGCGCGAAGCGCGAATACTCGCCGGCTTGCAACGCCAACTCGAAGAGAATTTCATCCCCTGCACCGGGTATATACGGAAGGATGGGAATGCTTGGGGCATCGTCATGAAAAATGGCGGCAGGCAAATCCATTTCAAAAATCGTCTTGCGATCGACCAGCCGTCCGCCTAAGTGGGTTACATCGAACGGCGGTTCTGAGCAGGCGCCCCAATAAACCAGGCGCGTGCCTTTCTTGCGTAAATTGTCCAAAAGCCGATACAATTCCGCCTGTTCCAACGCGGCGGGCAGGATGCGGGCAGTTTTAAACCCGAAAAATTGCGAATCCCAATCCAGATATCGTGTTTCCATATTTATCTCTATAATTATGGCATAAATGGAAAAATAAGAGCACAAGAAAAGATGAAAATACTGGCTTTGGAAGTTGAGAATCCTGCTTGCGCGCAAACGGTCAATCCGGAACTGCTTAGGGAAGAAGCCTTGGCTGTGAAGCAGTTGATGCAAGCAGGCTGGATCCGCGAGATCTATTTTCATGCTGAGGCGCATACCGCCGTGATCGTAATGGAAGCCCAGGACCGCTCTGAAGCCGAAGCCTTTTTGTTCGGACTACCCTTGGTGCGCAGCGGTGCAATTCGCTTCGATATCATCCCCCTTGAGCCATATGATGGGTTTAATCGGCTGCTTTAACACAGGAAGCCGGAAAAAAATACAATTCGATCAATGTCAAGCACCTCGAAATAATTCTTTGCTATAGAAAAATCTGGCACTTGACTTTCACTTTGGATTTCTATATAATAAAAATTGGAAGCGCTCCCAATTTTGGAGGTATTTTCGGAGACAAAGAGCGCCGGCTATCCAGACGGAGAAGAGGGTTGAACAATCTGACTTTGGAAGATATCGCCAGAAATTGCGGGGTGTCCCGCTCGACGGTATCGCGCGTTATCAATAATCACCCCAACGTAAGCGAAAAAGTCCGCAAGCGTGTGGAAAAGGAAATTAAAAACACCGGTTTCCGGCCGCATGCTGCCGCGCGCGCTTTGGTCTCGCAGCGCTCCTGGACGATTGGGCTGGTGCTGCCCCGTTCCGTGCAATCCTTTTTCACCGATCCTTATTATCCGCGCCTGATCCAGGGTATTGCCCAAGGCTGCAACCAAAAGAAATACACCTTGGGATTGTATTTACTCACAGATGCTGAAGACGAGGAAGAAATCTTCCCGCGCATTTCCCGCAGCGGATCATTGGATGGCGTGCTTTTCCAATCGGACCAAATGGGCGATCAGTTAATTGGAAAACTGGCCCAAAGCGGTATCCCGATGGTGATCATCGGGCGGCCTTTTCAAAATGAAAAACTCAGTTACATCGATATCGATAACGTTTCCGCGGCAAAATCGGCGGTAGATTACCTGGTTGATCTTGGATATAAAAGGATCGGTACGATTACCGGGCCTTTGAATACCAGCGTGGGGGTGGACAGGAAGATCGGCTATATCCAGGGTTTGGAGGGCAGGGGCATCCGCATTGAAGAAAAATTGATCGTGGAGGGGGATTTCACTGAAGAAAAAGGGTATGAGGGGATGATAAAGCTCCTGCCTGCCAAGCCTGACGCGGTCTTTTCCGCCTCCGACCGCATGGCTTTCGGCGCCATCCGGGCGCTGCACGATAAAGGCTTGAGAGTACCGGAGGACGTTGCTCTGGTGGGTTTCGACGATCTGCCGGTCACCAATCCGGTCAATCCGCCCCTGACGACCGTGCGGCAACCGGTGTATGAATTCGGGATCAAGGCGGTTGAATTTCTGGACGACCTGATCACCACCGGGACGACGCCGCCCAGGCGGATCATCATGGGAACGGAAATTGTGACAAGAGAATCTTGCGGCGCTCGGTTGAAAAAGATCGAGACGCAAGCCAAGTGAAATTTTTTTTACAATGACTGGGAGCGATCCCAAAATATCAGAGGAGGTGATTAATCGAAGAATCGGAATACAAACATAAAGTGGGAAAAATAGTCAATTACCTAAGGAGAAAAGAAATGCGTAAGATTGTTTTAGCTGTATTGAGTATTTTAATCATGGCCGGCTTTGTGATGAGCTGCACGCCTGCGGCAGCGGAAGCTCCCGCGCCCGCTGCCGAAGAACCAGCGGCTGAAGAACCAGCAGCTGAAGAAGCCGCTGCGGCGGAAGCACCGGCAACAGTCGATTACCCCCGCGAGGAGACGCTCTATACCATGGGCAAGCAGTGGGGCCCGCCAACCAGTTGGAACCCCATGCAGCAGGGCTCTTATGCCATGGGCACCATCGGGCTGTGCTATGAAACCTTATTCCTGTACAATCCGCTGACGGATGAATACATCCCCTGGATTGCCGAGAGCGGTGAATGGCTCGACGACACCACCTACCAGTTGAAGATCAAAAAGGGCGTCACCTTCTCGGATGGAGAGGCCTTAACGGCAGATGATGTGAAATTCACCTTCGAAATGGGCAAGAATTTCAAATCGGCTTTCTATAGCGAGTTGTGGGCCTGGTTGACCTCCATCGAAAAAGTGGATGATTACACTTTGACATTAACCTTCAGCAGCCCCGAATACCAGAAATGGGCGACCTACATCTACACAGTGGCAATCCTGCCCGAGCATATTTGGTCGACTTTGACCGAGGAACAGGCAATTACCGGCGCCAACCAACCTCCGCTGGGTTCCGGCCCGTATCTCTACGAAGCAGCCGATGAATCCAAAGTCGTCTGGAAACGCAACGATAACTGGTGGGGGATCAAGGAAATGGGGCTAACCATGGCGCCCAAGTACATCATCGACATTGCCAATATCAGCAACAATGCTGCCCTCGGTATGGTGCTGCAGGGCCAGGTGGATCTGGATAATAACTATCTGCCCGGCATCGCCTCCGTGATCAACGGCGGATACGGCATCACCACCTATTTCCCCGAACCGCCTTATATGCTATCCGGCAACACGGCCTGGCTGGTCATGAATCTGAAGAAAGCTCCCATGGACGACGCTGCATTCAGACGCGCTGTCGCATATGCCATCAAAGTTGAGGATATCGTCAACAAGGATTACGGCAATATCGTTCTGCCGGCCAATCCAACCGGTCTGCTGCCTGTCTGGGATAAATTTGTCGATCAGGCAGTTGTGGACGAATTGGGCTTCAGCTATGATCCTGCAAAAGCCAAGAAGATCCTGGCGGACGCCGGTTACAAGGACGTCGACGGCGATGGTTTCGTGGAAACCCCCGACGGCTCCAAGATTGCCCTCGAGATCGGCTGCCCCAACGGCTGGTCCGACTGGATGGTTGCCATTCAAATCATCTCCCAGAGCCTGAAAGAAGTGGGAATCAATGTGGAACCGGTTTATCCGGATTACAGCGCTCTGACTGCCGGTTTATACGGCGGCGATTTCGATATGGTCATCAACAACGACGTCCAGATCAGCAACACGGTATGGGCGTATTACAACTTCATCTTCTACCACCCGATCAAGGAGCAAATGATCTCCGGCACCGGCAACTACGGCCGCTATGAGAATCAGGAAGTCTTTGATTTGGTCGATCAGCTCGATGCGACCCCGATCGATGACATCGAGGGGATGAAGGCCATCATCTCCAAGATCCAGAAGATCCAATTGACCGATCTGCCCATGATCCCATTGTGGTACAACGGCGTCTGGTCGCAGGTCAGTAATGCTTACTGGACCAACTGGCCGTCCTCCGTGGAAGGCGCACCCAAGTACCTGCCGGCAACCTGGAATGGTTACTGGAATATGGGCGCGGTTTTGATGCTCTCTGAGCTGCAGTCAACTGCGGCGGAGTAATCGCTCCTGAATGATGCCGTCCCTGCCGGTAACCACTACGGGGGGACGGCATATTTTTTCAGAATCGAGGAGGACTTGTGAAACGGTACTTTACTCGCAAGGTATTGATCTACTTGTTAACTTTCTTTATCGCGGTCACCATCGATTGGATGATCCCGCGCTTCATGCCCGGCGACCCGGTATTAAACATGTTAGCTAAAGCCGGATCGGTGCACGCAGAAGCGCAGGAAGTGATGTACGGCTACCTGACAACGGCTTTTGGACTGGATCTGCCGATCTGGCAGCAATATTTCAATTTTTGGAAAGCGCTTTTTCACGGCGACCTGGGGGTGAGCGTTCTGCAATTCCCCCGGCCGGTGGCTGATGTGATCAAGAGCGCCATCCCGTACGATTTGCTGTTATTGATCCCGTCCATTGTATTGAGCTGGATTGCGGGCAACAAGTTCGGCGCGTTCGCAGCCCGTTCCAAAAAGTTGGACAACACAATATTGCCGGTCGGTTATATTCTGACCGCCACGCCTTATATGTGGCTGGGAATTCTGTTGGGTTGGGTTTTTGCAATTATCCTGAAAATTTTCCCGATTTCAGGCGCGTTTAGTTACGCGCTGAAACCGGCATTTACCTGGACTTTTATCAAAAGCGTTTTACAGCATTGGTTTCTGCCTTTCGCCTCGCTGTTCATTGTGCAATTCGGCGGTTGGGCGATCGGCATGCGCAACATGATTATTTACGAACTGGAAGCAGATTACGCGCATTACCTGGAGGCGCTGGGCGCGCCCAAACGATTGATCCGCAAGTACGCATATAACAACGCGCTGCTGCCGCAGCTCAGCGGCCTGGCGCTTAAATTGGGCGTTATTGTAGCCGGCGCCATGTCCACCGAGATCGTTTTTTCTTATCCCGGTATCGGATACCTGATCCTGATGGCCATTCAAAATTCAGATTACTTCCTGCTGCAGGGCTGTTTCCTCTTTATTATCATCGGTGTTTTGCTGGCCAACTTTATTATCGATATCGTGTTCATCCTGGTTGATCCGCGCACCCGGCTGGGAATGCAGGGAGGTTCATAATGGGCGCTGAAAAGAAAACCAACGAGATTTTGTATTTCGCGCTGCGCAACGGTAAATTGAAGATCGGCCTGGTCATCGTCTTTATTTTTGTAGCGATAGCCATTTTCGGCCCGCTTTTTTCCAAATATCCCTTGAACGAATTCGTCGCGGGCGGGCCGAACCCGCCTTCAGCGGATTACTTTATGGGCACCACCGCCTACGGACAGGATGTTTTCGCGCAGTTCGTGTACGGCCTGCGTTCCACCTTCATCGTCGGCATTGTGGGCGGCGGGATTGCCACCATGCTGGGCATGCTGATCGGCTTTCTGGGCGGATATAAAGGCGGATGGCTGGACGAGTTCCTGAACGGCATCACCAACATCATCCTGGTGATCCCCACCTTCGCGCTGCTGTTGATCATGGTGGCGTACCTGAAATTGCGGGGAGTGGTCCTCGAAAGCATCTTCATCGGGCTGACTTGCTGGCCGTGGGCGGCGCGCGCCATTCGCGCGCAGACTTTCTCACTGGTCTCCCGCGAATTTGTGGACCTGGCGAAATTGAGCGGCATGGGCACCCTGAAAATTATCTTCGGCGAGATTGCCCCCAACATGATGTCGTATCTCTTCATGACCTTCATCCTGCAATTCGGCGGCGCCATTCTGAACGCGGCCACGCTCGATTTCATCGGGCTTGGACCCACGCAGGGTGCATCACTGGGATTGATGATGAACTGGGCTACCATCGGCAGCGCGCTGCTGCTGGGGTATTGGTGGTGGTTCGTACCGCCCGGGCTGGCCATCACGGCCATTGTGGGCGCGCTTTACATAATGAACGTCGGGCTGGATGAGGTATTCAACCCCAAGTTAAGGGAGATGTAGCCATGAGCCTGACTGTTGAGAACCTGACCGTTTATTATCAAACCCTGAAAGGCGTGGTGCAGGCGCTGGAAGACGCCACTTTTTCATTGGACGATGGGGAAATTATGGGGCTGGCGGGAGAATCCGGCTGCGGCAAGACGACGCTGGGGACCAGCCTGATCCAGTTATCCGGTCGCATGCGCTACATCAAAGGTAAATTGGCCTTGGATGGACAGGAATTACCCATCTGGGACAACACAGCCATGAACGATTTCCGATATAAAAAAGTCTCGCTCATCCCGCAATACGCCATGAGCGCCATGAACCCCACCCGCAAGATCGGCATGCTGACACGCGAATTGATTGAAGCAAAGAAGGTGGATTTCAACCAGGTACTGCCGGAATTGAAGCGCAGGCTGGAACTGGTCGAATTGCCGGAAAAAGTGTTGAATATGTACCCGATCGAACTTTCGGGAGGCATGAAGCAGCGCATGGTGATGGTGCTATCAACTCTGTTGAATCCCTCGCTGCTGATCGCGGATGAGATCACCTCCGCGCTGGACGTTTCCACCCAAAAAGCAGTGATGGAGATGCTGGGGGAATTCCGCGACCGGAAATACGTGAAAAGTATGATGATCATCACGCATGATATTTCTGTGCTTTACCAGATTGCGGACTCGATCATGGTGATGTATGCCGGGCAATTATCGGAAAAAGCCGCGGCCGAAACGATTATCCGGGAACCGCGCCACCCATATACCAAAATGCTGATCGCGGCGCTGCCTAAGATCGGGGTGCGCTATAGTGAGCAAGTTCTTTCCGGAATTCCCGGCAAACCGCCGCTGCTGCTGGATCCACCCGCAGGCTGCCGTTTCAGAGAACGCTGTCCGGCAGCGTTCGGAAAATGCCTGCAAGCTCCGCCGTTTAAGGAGGTTCAAAAGGATCACTTTGTAGCCTGCTGGAAGGAGTTTGAACGCCATGCTTAGACTCAACGACGTTTCAAAAACCTACCGGGTGGGCACGTTCGGCGGCCAGTTGCTGCATGCAGTGCGCCACGTAACTTTCGATATCCAGGATGGGGAAGTGATTTCCCTGATTGGCGAAAGCGGCAGTGGCAAGACCACTATCGGGCGCATGATCCTCAAATTAACCTCGCCTAGTTCGGGCACGATCGAATACAATGGCGCGGACATTGCCGGTATTCGCAAATCCGGTTTGAAGGATTACTACCGCCAGGTGCAGGGCATCTTCCAGGATCCGTTCAGTTCGTGCAACCCGATCTTCAAGGCGGACCGAATTTTCCAGATCATGCACGAAGAATTTTTCCCACATGTGGGCAAGGATAAATGGCGAGCCAAACTGGACGAGACGCTCAAATGCGTGGGATTGAACCCGGAACACATCCTGAACAAATTTCCGCACCAGCTCAGCGGCGGCCAACTGCAGCGTTTTTTGATTGCGCGTGCGCTGCTGCTGGACGTGAAGTTCCTGGTGGCGGATGAGATCATCAGCATGCTGGATGCCTCCACGCGCATCGATGTGCTCAACCTGCTGGCGGATCTGAAAAAATATGGTCTGTCTATTTTGTTCATCACCCATGATCTTTCGCTGGGATACTACATCAGCGATCGCTCGGTGATCCTGTACAAGGGCACGGTGGTGGAATTCGGTGCGACCGGCAAGATCTACGCTAAACCGTTGCATCCCTACACGCAGATGTTGATGGCGTCTATCCCGCATTTAGATAAGAAATGGACGCAAATAAGGGGAGAGCTGGGTGGAAAGACCAATGGCAGCCTGGAAGGCTGCGCCTATTATGAGCGCTGCCCGCTGCCGGGCAAGGGGCAGCAATGCCTGGCAAGCGTTCCTCCTTTGGTTGAAATTGAACCCGACCACATGGTAGCTTGCTGCTGCTGTGAAAAATAACTGTTCCCTGAATTGTCTCAATTCAGGTTTATTGGAGGTTTTTAATGAAATATGGTTTCTTCGATGACAGCCGACGCGAATATGTCATCACGCAGCCAGATACGCCGCTGCCATGGATCAATTACCTGGGCTGCGAGGATTATTTCGGCATCATCTCCAATACGGCTGGGGGATATTCTTTTTATAAGGATGCGCGCCTGCGCCGGCTGACGCGCTACCGCTACAACAATGTTCCCATGGATACCGGCGGGCGATACATCTATATCCGCGACGATAAAGCATCCAAGGCGGAACCGCTTTACTGGTCGCCGAGCTGGCAGCCGGTCAAGTGTGCACTAGATGAGTATGAATGCCGGCATGGGTTGGGATATACCATCATCGCCTCCTCTTATCAGGGGATCAAGTCGCAAACGCGCTATTTTGTGCCCATGGGGCAAAACCTGGAAATCTGGGATTTGAAGCTCAGCAACAACCGGGCGCAAGCGGCCGACCTCTCCATTTTTGGTTCGATTGAATTCTGCCTGTGGGACGCCTGGGACGACACCACTAATTTTCAGCGGAATTTTTCCATCGGCGAGGTGGAGGTGGTGGACAACGTGATCTACCACAAGACGGAATACCGCGAACGGCGCGACCATTTCGCTTACTTCACCTGTTCGGAAAAATGGAGCGGATTTGAAACCCAGCGCGAGGCTTTTCTGGGCGCTTACCGCGGATGGGAGGCCCCGCTGGTAGTCGAACGGGGCAAGACTTCCGACTCGGTGGCGCACGGCTGGCAGCCGGTGGGCGTCCAGCATATCCGGGTACACCTGGAGCCGGGTGAAACCCGGCAGATCATCTTCCTGCTGGGATACCAGGAAAACCCGGCGGACCGGAAATTTGATCCGCCTGAGAGCCAGATCATAAATAAAAAGGCCGTCCTGCCGATAATCCGCCGCTTCCTGCAGCCGCAGGAGGTGGAGCTGGCTTTTCAGGGATTGAAAACGTATTGGGATGAGCTGCTGGCGCGTTTCCAGGTGCAAAGCCCGGATGAGCATACCAATCGCATGGTCAACATCTGGAACGGCTACCAGGTGATGGCGACTTTCAATTTCTCCCGTTCTGCTTCCTTCTTCGAAAGCGGCATTGGGCGCGGTATGGGTTTCCGCGATTCCAACCAGGACCTGCTGGCTTTCATTCTGCTGGATCACGCGCGCGCGCGCCAGCGGCTGCTCGACCTGGCTGCCACACAGATGGCGGACGGCAGCGCCTATCACCAGTACCAGCCGCTCACCAAGCGCGGCAACAACGATGTTGGCAGCGGTTTCAACGACGATCCTTTATGGTTGGTGCTGGCGGTTGCCGAATATATCAAGGAAACCGGAGATTGGGCGGTTTTAGAGGAACAGGTTCCTTTTGACAATCAGGAGGGCACGGAGCAGGCGCTTTACGAACATCTGCTGTGTTCTCTGCAATATACGCTGGATCACCTCGGCCCGCACAAGCTGCCCCTGATCGGGCGCGCGGATTGGAACGATTGCCTGAACCTGAACTGTTTCTCGGATACGCCGGGACAATCCTTCCAAACCACCACCAACAAATATGGTGTCACAGCCGAGAGCATTTTTATCGCCGGTTTGTTCATCCTGGTGGTCAGCGAATTCACCGGGATTGCGGCAAAACGCGGTGACAAAGAGGCCATAGAGCGCTTCACGCAAGCCAGCCGCGCCATGGAGCAGGCGGTTTGGGCCTCCGGATGGGATGGGGCCTGGTTCCGGCGGGCGTACGATGATTTTGGTAAACCGGTTGGTTCGCATGAGTGCGCCGAGGGGCAAATTTTCATCGAACCGCAGGGTATCTGTGTGATGGCGGGGCTGGGGTTGGCGGACGGGCGCGCCCGGCAGGCATTGGATTCTGTGGCCGAACGCCTGGCTACCCCGCACGGCATCCTGCTGCAGCAGCCGGCTTTCAGCCATTATTATCTCAACCTGGGTGAGATATCTTCGTATCCGCCGGGCTACAAGGAAAACGCCAGCATTTTCTGCCATACCAACCCGTGGATCATGATTGCTGAGACGATGCTTGGACGGGGGGAAGCCGCTTTCGATTATTACACGCGCATCAATCCCTCCGCGCGCGAAACCATCTCCGACTTGCATAAATGCGAACCCTACGTATACGCGCAGATGATCTCCGGCCGGGACGCGCCGGTGCAGGGCGAAGCTAAAAATTCCTGGCTGAGCGGCACGGCTGCCTGGAACTATGTAGCCATCACCCGCTGGATCCTGGGTATCCGCCCAACGTTTGACGGGCTGGAGATCGCGCCGGTGGTGCCGGAGAGCTGGGAAAGCTTCCAAGTGGACAGGGTATTTCGGGGAGTGTGCTATCATATCCGCGTGGAACGCACCGGAGCCGGAAATGCCGTCCAGTTGATCGTTGATGGAAAGGAAATCGCCGGTACGGTCGTTCCAATTCCATCCACCGGCACGCAGGCAGTCGAGGTGCAGGTGAAGTTAGGTGCCTAGAATTGACGAAAGCGGTTATTCGGAATATTTTCTTATTGTGGCTGGGCTGGTCGATTATCTTGTTGTCTTTTCAAAATTGGGTGGAAATGCGCCTGGATTTAAAGGGTCCGGATGCCGTGCTGGAATGGACGGCTGAGGAGACCTGGCCCGGATTTGAACAGACGAGATATTATTTATCGGATCCTTTCATGAATTCTCACGTCGCCTGGGATTCCGAATACTATCTGTCCATCGCGGCGGCGGGGTACGATGATCCCAAAGTGCAGGCCGTGGCGGGCGATTACTCCTGGCAGAATAAGCACTTCTGCACGGCCGGCAGGGACGTGGATTGCTATTCGCTGAATTACGCCTTTTTTCCGCTCTATCCCTGGCTGACGCGTGTTTTCGCCCTGGCGCTGAAATGGCTGCCGTTGGGAATCACCTGGGTGGGCAAGGTCACGCTGGCGGCGGTGATGGTGTCTTTATTAGGGACGCTGGCGGCTTTGTTTGGGTTGTATTCCCTGTTGCTGCCGCACCTGGGCGAAGAAGGCGCCTATCGCGCGCTGTTTTTTATGCTGATCTTTCCCAGCGGTTTCTTCCTTGCGCAGGTCTACACAGAAGGATTGTTTCTGGGGTTAACTTTTACAGCGCTGGCATTTCTGCAAAAACGCAAATGGAGTTGGGCGGCGCTGGCGGCGGCCCTGGCTGCCTGGACGCGCCCGGGCGGGGCCATCCTGCTGCTGCCCATGGCGGTGGTCTGGTGGCGTGATCGCTGCTGGCAAACCGGTTGGAAGAATGCAATTGCTAAAGGGTTGGCGGCGATTACACCGGCGCTATCCTACGGTGTTTGGGCGCTCACCCCGCTGGCGCAGCGCTTTCACCTGGTGGAAGACCTGTATTTCGGGCGCGGTTTGCTATCGCTCGACCAAAGCCGCTACGTTTGGGAAACGGCTTATCAATACTTGTTCAGCGGGGTGAACCCGCAAACTGTTTTTTATTTCTCGTTGGAGTTCATTGCAGTCCTGCTGACCCTGGCGGGCTGCTGGTACATGCACAAGCGCGCGCCGGAGCTGGCGCTGTATGGCTTGGCCATGGCCGGCTTTGCCGTCACCAGCGGCGCGGTGCAGGGTATGCAGCGCTACATGCTGGCGGTGCCCTGTCTGTTTGCCTTGCAGGCGCACTGGGGAGGGAACCGCACGTTTGAGCGGCTGTGGACGCTGGTCAGCACGCTGCTATTAGGATTGGAAGTGCTGTTATTCACCTTTAATTTTTGGGTGGCTTGAAAACTTTTTATTCACTGGAGAGGTCATGAGCAATCGAATCACATTTCCGTCAGATTTCGTATGGGGTGCGGCTACCGCTTCCTATCAGATCGAGGGCGGCTGGGACGAGGATGGCAAGGGGGAGAGCATCTGGGATCGTTTCAGCCATACCCCCGGCAAGGTCGCCGAAGGGCATACCGGCGACATCGCTTGCGACCATTATCACCGCTGGCGCGAGGACGTAGCTTTAATGAAGGAGTTGGGCTTGAAAGCTTACCGCTTCTCCGTTTCCTGGCCGCGCGTGCTGCCGCAGGGTCGGGGCAAGGTCAACCAGCTTGGATTAGATTTTTACAGCCGCCTGGTGGACGAACTGCTGCGCGCTGGCATCACGCCCTTTGCCACGCTATACCACTGGGATCTGCCGCAGCCATTGCAGGACGCGGGTGGCTGGCCGGAACGGGACGTCACCGGCGCATTTTGCGAATACGCACAGGCCGTCAGCCGCGCGCTGGGCGACCGCGTGCGGCATTGGATGACCATGAACGAACCGCATATTATCTCCTTTCTGGGTTATCTGGACGGCGTGCACGCCCCCGGACATACCAGCCGGGAAGAAATGCTGGCTGCAGCACACCACGTCTTGCTGGCGCACGGCATGGCTGTCCCGCTCATCCGCGCGAATAGTAAGGATGCGCAGGTGGGCATTGCCCTGGATCATTATCCGCAAATTCCGGCTTCGGAAAGCGAAGCCGACCGCAAGGCGGCGCTCCTGCAGGACGGCGTGTTGAACCGCTGGTTCCTCGACCCGCTGGACGGCAAGGGCTACCCGCAAGACGTCGTTGAACATTATCGCAGCGATATGCGCTTCGTGCAGGCGGGCGATCTGCAAACCATGGCCGCCCCCATCGATTTCCTGGGTATCAATTACTACTTCCGCTACCTGGTGCGCTCCAAAGAAATCCCTGAGGCCCAGAATATGCCGCCCACGCAGTTTTCCACGGGAGAGTTCACCGACATGGGTTGGGAGGTTTACCCGCAGGGCGCATATAAACTGCTCAAGCGCCTGCAGGCCGATTACAGCTTCCCGGCGTTTTATTTCACCGAGAACGGGGCGGCTTGCCCGGATCACCCGGACGCTCAAGGAGAGGTGAATGACCCGGCTCGTATTTCTTTCATCAAGCGCCATCTGGAACAGATGCACCAAGCCATCCTTGAAGGCGTACCGCTGCGCGGCTACTTTGTGTGGTCGCTGCTGGATAATTTTGAATGGGCTTTCGGCTACACCAAGCGCTTCGGTATTGTCTACGTGGATTACCCTTCGCAGAAGCGCATCCCCAAGGCCAGCGCGAATTGGTACCGGCAGGTGATTGCGGAAGGCGGTTTTCCAACAGACTAATAAAAGCTGTATTCAATGAACGAGGAGGGATTGAAATGAAATACGGATATTTCGACCCGCAGGCGCGCGAGTACGTCATCACCGACCCGCGCACACCGGTCAAATGGATCAATTACATCGGCACGCGCGCATTCGGCGGCTTTGTGGACCACACCGGCGGGGCGCTGCTGTGCAAGGACGACCCGGCTTTCAACCGCATCACCAAGTACATGCAGCAGATGCCCTCCGGCGAATTCAAGGGCGAGACGTTTTACCTGCGCTTGCACACACTAGAAGGATACCGCCTGCTCTCGCCTTTCTTCGTGCCGGGCTTGCAGACGCTGGACAGGTATGAGTGCCGCATCGGGCTGGATTACACGCGCATTCTCTCGGAGATTGCCGGCTTGCGCACGCAGGCGCTGATCTTCGTGCCGCGCGGTGCGCAGACGGAGGTGCGACGCATCACCGTGACCAATATCGCCGACGTGCCACTGAATGTAGACGCCATCCCGCTGGTGGAGTTCAGCCACCCGGATGCGCTCAACCAGTTGACCAACGCCGACTGGACCCCGCAGACCATGCAGTGCTGCGCCCAAAAAGACGGGGAGTTCACCATCCTGGTGGAATATCCCTTTATGACGCGCGACATGCGCGTCAATTACCTGACCTCCAACCTGCCGGCTTCCTCGTTCGAGAGCGACCGCAAGCAATTCCTGGGAGCCAGCGAGTACGCCACCTACGCCAACCCGCTCAGCCTGCAAGAGGCGGAGCTGGGCAATCATCAAGCCAGGCGCGGCGATATCGTGGGCGCGTTGCTGCACCCGCTGGGAGAGTTGCAGCCGGGCGAGAGCCGCACGCTGATCACACAACTAGGCCAGGCGGTTTCCATCGAGGCGGCTGCCGAGGATATTGCGCGCTTCCGCAAAGAAGAAGTCATTCAACTGGAACTGGAAAAGATCGCGGTTTATTGGGAAGCATACCTGACCGCCCAGCAGGTGGAAACGCCCGAAGAGAGCATGAACCTGATGCTCAACCTGTTCAACCCGCGCCAGTGCTGTGTAACCTTGAACTGGTCGCGCTACCTCTCGTATTACCAATTGGGACTGGGCGCGCGCGGCATCGGCATGCGCGACTCGGCGCAGGACTGCCTGGGGGTAATGTCCAACGCGCCGGAGGAGGCCGCCGGGATGATACGGCTGCTGATCTCGTTCCAGAACCCAAATGGCTCTTGCATGCACCAGTTCAACCCGCTCACCCTGATCGGCAGCGAAGGCGATTCGCTGGAGATGGAAGACCGCCCGCATTATTACAGCGACGACCACCTGTGGCTGATGTTGGCGGTTAGCGCTTATCTGAAAGAGAGCGGAAATCTGGCATTTCTGGATGAGGAAATTCCCTTTTACGACCCTAAGCGACCAGGGGCGGGGTGCGAACCGGCCGCCGTGCTGGAGCACCTGCGGCGCGGACTGGCCTTCACCGCCGGCGACCTGGGCAGCCACGGCCTGCCGCTGCTGGGCTTTGCCGACTGGAACGATACGGTCAATTTGCCGCGCGGGGCGGAATCGCTGTTCAGCGCCAACCTGTACGGCCTGGCGCTGCGCGAGATGGCAGCTTTGCTGGAATTTCTGGGTAAACCGGCAGAAGCGAAGAAATATGGGGATGATTACGAAGTCATGCGCGCGCGCGTGGAGGCTTGCGCCTGGGACGGGGACTGGTACGTGAGTTATTTTAACGAACTGGGCGAGCCGCTGGGCTCGGCGCGCAACCAGTACGGCAGAATTAACCTGAACGGGCAGACCTGGCCGGTGCTTTCCGGCTTTGCCGCCTCCGAACGCGCGCGGCGCGCCATGGATGCGGTCTACGACAAGCTGAACACCAAATACGGCATCAAGCTCTCCTGGCCGGGCTTCAACGGCTACGACCGGCGCTACGGCGGCGTGACCACCTACCCGCCGGGCGCCAAGGAGAACGGCGGCATCTTTGTGCATCCCAACCCGTGGGCCTGCATGGCCGAGGCGCTGCTGGGGAATGGCGAGCGCGCCTATCTATATTACGCGCAAGTCAACCCGGCTGCGCGCAATGAAAGCATCGAGGTCTACGAGTGCGAACCGTACGTGTACGCACAGAACATCCTGGGCGACGAGCATCCTCAGTTCGGGCTGGGGCGCAACTCGTGGCTGAGCGGTTCGGCTGCCTGGAATTACGTGGCCGGCACGCAGTACATTTTGGGCATCCGCCCGGAATACGACGGGCTGCGCGTGGACCCCTGCATCCCTGCAAAGTGGGACGGTTTCAGCGTACGGCGGCGCTTCCGCGGCGCGCAATACGACATCAGCGTGCACAACCCCGCGCACATTTGCAAAGGCGTCGTGCGCATGACGTTCGACGGGCGGGAGGTGGCGGGGAATCTTATCCCGCTGGAAGCGGGCGGGGGCAGGCATACCGTGGAAGTGTGGTTGGGAAAATAAGAAGGAAATACTGCTACCAATTCGTCCTGTGAATTGCTCTGACAGTCAGTCACACTCATTTGGATCGCAGGTGAATGTCTGACCTACTTTTTTATAGGGCACACATTCCTGTGTGCCGATATCAGCAGTTTTTTTTACTTGGGGGGTTGCATATTTTGTCTGGTGTAAATTCCCCCAGTGATCTGCTTAGATTGAGCCATCAGCACAAAATGTCAGGCAGGAATGCCTGACCTACTTTTTTCTAGGGCACACATCCGCCTGCACCCCACAGGGTGTGTGTACCGTTAAGATCAGTAATTGGGTTGGAGAGCATCAACCCAGATAAAAATTAGATGTAGGCTGGGTTGAGAGGAACGAGACCCAGCGCTTTTAAATACTAGGTTGGGTTGGTGCTTGACCAACCCAACCTATGAGAAAACATGAGTTTTAAGATGATAAGCTCTATCTGTGTTCATCAACCATAAAACAAATATCCGTGTTCATCTGTGTAAAAAATCGGCTTATTGTAGATATCTTTCGGGTATGGCGTTGGCTTTGACCCACTCCACCAGTTCATCCACGTAGCCGAAAGCCAGGCAAGTGCTGGTGTCGGCTGCGCCGTAATAAAGCGCCAGCCGGCCGGTCGCGCCGTCCACCAGCGCCGCGCAGGGGAAGGCTACATTGGGCGTGTCGCCCACGCACTCGTAAGCGGTCATGGGCGCCAGGATGTAAGGCGCGCCGCGGTGCAGTACTTTCCAGGGCTGCTCTAAATCCAGCAGGGCGGCCCCGAAACTGTAAGTGAAGCCGTTGCAGGAAGTCAGCACCCCGTGGTAAATCAGCAGCCAGCCTGCGCTGGTCTCGATGGGGATCGGCCCGGCGCCGATCTTGGTAGCCTGCCATCCGCCCACCGGCCCCATCACGTAGCGGTGGCGGCCCCAGTAACGCAAGTCCGGGCTTTCGCTGTAATAGATGTCGCCGAAGGGTGTGTGCCCATTATCCGAGGGGCGGCTGAGCATGGCGTATTTGCCTTTAATTTTACGGGGGAAAAGCACCCCGTTGCGGTTGAAGGGCAGGAAGGCATTTTCCAGTTGATGGAAGGTCTCGAAATCGTAGGTGTAGCCCACGCCAATGGTGGGGCCGTGGTAGCCGTTGCACCAGGTCACGTAATAGCGGTCTTCCAACCAAAGCACGCGCGGGTCGTAGCTGTATAGAAACTCACCGATCTCGGCGGTCTTGCCGTCCTCGGGGATCCAGCGGATGCGCTCGTTCTGCAGGGTCCAGTGAACGCCGTCCTCGCTTTTACCGCTGTGCAGTTGCTGCACGCGGCGGCGGTCGTCGCAGCGGAACACGCCCGCGAACTGGCCTTTGAAGGGCACCACCGCGCTATTAAAAATGCTGTTGGAGGAAGGGATCAGGTCGCGCGGGATGACCGGGTTGCGCGCCGAGCGCCACATAACCTCGCTCGAACCGGCCGGGCGCTCCTCCCAGGGGATGTTCGCCAGTGGCGCGGCATTGATCAATACAGAGCTTTTTTGAGTCATACTCACCTCCGTAATCTACTTACCTAAACGTTCCATCATCTGCAGGCACAGGCGCGCGTGGTGGTAGGGGCACTCCCACGGACCGACCTTAAAGCTTTCCTGATTGACCGTGCCATCCGGGCGGACGCGCTTGACCCAGTCGCCGTAATCGCGGTCTATCAGGCGCTTGCAGATGAAATCCCAGCAGCCGGCAGCGGCCTGCGCGAATTCCGCTTTACCGCTCAGTTGCCAGGCATTATAGAATCCCACCACACCCTCTGCTTGCGTCCACCATTCCTTATCCACCGCGTTCTTGCCGTGCGCATTCAATTCCTGGAACAGGCTGCCATCTTTATCCACAGCTTCATCCAAAACGCCCTGCGCCAGTTTCAGGCTGGCGGTTTTCACGAGTTCCGATAACTGCGCGTCGCCCAGCACCTGCGCGGCGTCCCACAACAACCAACTGCATTCAATATCGTGCCCGTAGGAGACCGTATCGGAAAGCGAGCGCCACTGATCATCGAAGAACAGGCACTGGTGGCCGCTCTGTGGGTCAATCACATGCGTCAGGTAGGTGCGTACCAGATTTTCCAGTTGGACACGCACGCCCTCCTCCGGCCAGACCTGCACCAGGCAAGTGTAAGCTTCCAGCATGTGCAGCATGGTGTTCATGGATTTTCGGCAGTTCATGTCCTTGCCGCTCAGGCGCATATCCTCCAGCGCCGACCAATCCCGCCGGCTGCCTTCGATGTAGCCGCCATTCACCGGGTCGTAAGCGTGGTTTTCCAGCAGGCGGAATAATTCCTGCGCAAAGCCCAGGCTTTCCGCGCTGCCGGCGGCGAGGGCATATTCGCACAGGCTGTAGATGGCAAAGGCCTGGGCGTAGTGATGCTTGCGGTCGGTCACGGGTTGGCCGTGCCGGTCCACGTCCCAATAAACCCCGCCGTACTGTTCATCCCAAAAGGTTTTCAGCAGGGTGTCGTAAGCATATTGCGCAGTTTGCAGGTAATCATCTTGAGGAAAAATGCGGTAAGCGGCTGCGAAGGTCCACAGGATGCGCGTGCACAGGATGGCGGAGCGGGGGACTTCGTTGTGAATACGCAGGTCGTTGCTCAGCGCGCCGTAGAAGCCGCCGTTGGCATGGTCGATGCTGTGTTCCATCCAAAACGGCAGGATATTGTCACGCAGTTCTTTTTTGAAATCGAGCAGGTCAAGTGCCGGAAAGTTCAATGTGCTTCCCTCAAAGATGGCTTTCTGCATAAAATAGATGCTGCCTTCATAATCCCTCTGTCGAAATTGGGAACGCTCCCAATTATTTCTCCATATTTTACCATTTTTCACCCGCAATACCAACTCGCCGCATTGCCCGCATAGTAAAATCAAGGTAAGAGGTAAACATGCCCAAGACCCTTTATCTGATCGATGGACACGCGCTGGCTTACCGCGCGTATTTTGCCATGCTGACCACCGGTTCGCGCTTTCAAACTACCAGCGGTGAACCGACCGCGGCCACCTTTGGCTTTACCAATATCCTGATGAGCATCCTGGAAAAAGATAAACCGGATTATTTGGCGGTGGCTTTCGACACCGGCAAGACTTTCCGCAATGATCGCTACCCGGAATACAAGGCCACGCGCGCCAAGATGCCGGATGACCTGATCGTGCAGGTAGAGCGCATCCGCCAGGTGGTGGACGCTTTCAATATCCCCCGCCTGGAAAAAGAAGGTTTCGAGGCCGATGACGTACTGGGATCGGTCGCACGCCAGGCGGCGGAAAAAGGCCTGGGCGTGAAAATTGTCACCGGCGACCGCGACCTGCTGCAACTGGTGGACGAACGCATCGTGGTCAACCTGGCCGGAGGAAAGCTCTCCGAAGCGCAGGACTTTTTCGCGGAAGACGTGG
This sequence comes from Anaerolineae bacterium, assembly GCA_013178095.1. Lineage (GTDB taxonomy): Bacteria > Chloroflexota > Anaerolineae > Anaerolineales > Anaerolineaceae > Pelolinea. The sequence continues at coordinate 196,035 of JABLXK010000003.1, forward strand.
TCAAGAAAATGGGAGTAAAGCCCTCGCAGGTGGTGGACCTGAAAGCCCTGATCGGCGACACTTCGGATAACATCCCGGGCGTCAAGGGCATCGGCGAGAAGACCGCCGGCAAACTGCTGGAGCAATACCCCACACTGGATGATATTTACGCCCATCTGGGCGAGATTCCCGGGCGCACCGGTAAGCTGCTGGAAGAAGGCAAAGAAAGCGCCTATCTGAGCTACGACCTGGCGAAGATCCACACCGATCTGGACGTGCAGCTTGATTTGGAACAGGCGCGCACCGACAACATGGATATCAGCCGCGTCACCGACCTGTTCCGCGAACTGCAATTCCGCACGCTCACCTCGCGCCTGGAAACGCTCTTGAACAAAGGCGTGATCGGCAGCGGCGCGCAACTGGCTCTGTTCGGCGAGGAACCGGTCAAACTGGGCTTGCCGCCCAAGTATGAATTGAACGTCACTGTGGTGGATTCGGAAGAGAAATTGAAGGATCTGCAGGCGGTTTTGAAGAACGCCCGTCAAATTTCCTTTGATACCGAGACCACTTCCACCGATCCCATGCGCGCCTCACTGGTGGGAATTTCGCTGGCGGTTGAGACCGGCAGCGCCTACTATATCCCGGTCGGGCACGTGGGTTCCGCCGCGCAGCTTCCCGTGGAAAAAGTGCTGGACGCACTGCGCCCGGCTTTCACGGATGCGCTCATCCCCAAGATCGGGCATAACCTTAAATACGACTGCCTGTCCCTGCGCTGTGCCGGGCTGGAAGTTGCCCCGCTCACCTTCGATACCATGATTGCCGCCTGGGTGGCTGAGCCGGACAGCCGCCGCCTGGGTTTGAAAGCCATGGCCGAGTCGGAACTGAACATCAGCATGACTCACATCGAGGAGTTGATCGGCAAGGGCAGCAGGCAGTTGACCATGGACATGGTGGCGATTGAAGATGTGGCGCCTTACGCAGGGGCGGATGCCGAGATTCCCCTGCGCTTGATGCCCATCCTGAAAAAGCGCCTCGAAGACCAGAATCTGCTGACCGTTTTCGAAAAGATTGAGATGCCGCTCATCCCGGTGCTGATCGATATGGAATATACCGGTATCGCGGTAGACGCGGAATTTCTAACAAATTACTCCAAGGAACTCAGCCGGCGTATGCTGGAACTACAAAAAGAGATCTATAAGCTGGTAGGGTACGATTTCAACATCAATTCCACCCAGCAGCTTTCCAAAGCTCTGTTCGAAACCCTGCACCTCACTCCGCCGGATTCGGGGAACAAAACCAAGAGCGGGCAATTCTCCACGGCGGCCGGCGTGCTGGACGAAATGAAAGACCAGCACAAGGTGGTGGAGCTGCTGCTCGAATTCCGCGAGATCTCCAAACTGGTTTCCACCTACCTGGAAGCGTTGCCCAAACAGATCAACCCGCGCACGGGGCGCGTGCACACTTCTTTCAACCAGACAGGCTCGGTCACCGGGCGCCTGGCTTCCTCAGACCCCAACCTGCAGAACATCCCTACGCGCACGGAGTTGGGCAATCAGGTGCGGCGCGGCTTTATTGCCGTGCCCGGCACGCTGCTGCTCTCGGTGGATTACTCGCAGATCGAGCTGCGCATCGTGGCGCACATGGCGAATGACCAGTCCATGCTGGCGGCTTTTCGCGCCGGGCAGGACATCCACGCCACCACCGCGGCGGCCATTTACGGCGTGCCGCTGGAGCAGGTCACCAAAGAGCAGCGCCGCCACGCCAAGGCCATCAACTTCGGGCTGATCTATGGCATGAGCGCTTTCGGCCTGAGCCGCTCCACCGACCTGACCCTGGCCGAGGCGGAGAATTTCGTCAAAGCCTATTTCACCAAGTTCCCGGGCGTGAAAGCCTACCTGGATGGCATCCGCAAACAAGCCGCCGAGCGCGGCTACGTGGAGACCATGCTGGGGCGGCGGCGCTACTTCCCTGAGCTGCGCAACCCGCCCACGCCGCAGGTGCGGGCGCGCGCCGAACGCGAAGCCATCAACGCGCCCATTCAGGGCACGGCCGCTGACATTCTCAAGGTAGCCATGATCCGCCTGCCGGATGAATTGAAGCGCAACCATCTCAGCTCGCGCATGCTGCTGCAAGTGCACGATGAGCTGCTGCTGGAATGCCCGAAAGATGAACTGCAGAAGACAGTCGAAGTGGTCAGCCGCACTATGCAGAACGCTTACCAGCTTTCCATTCCGCTGGAAACAGACGCTGCCTGGGGCAGCAATTGGAGCGATTTGCACGGAGACGCGAAGTAACCCCCAAAAACGAAATGAGTGTCAGGAATTCAATTGCACTCCTGGAAAGTGTGCGAGGCTTACTTTGACGCAATTCCTGTAAACATAAGTACATTTGGTCGCGTCGTCGCTACGCTCCTTGCGGAAAAAGCTTTTTGCTTGAATTTGCGAGACCGGTCATTATCCGCTTGAGGATATTGCGAATGCCATTTCTCAGGTAACAGCGGGCAGACCCAAAAATGTCTTCGCGAATCCCGCATCAGCGGGGTGAAGCGATCTCACATGCGGAAGTCGTGATGATTCTGGACTAATAGAAAATTTTTGTATGACCATGAGATCGCCACTCGGCTTCGCCGCTCGCGAAATCACATATTAATTGTCATCGATTTTTATCCCGGTTGTTGCGAGATATGTGTAAGCACGCCGTATACGAAGCATCCTGGCAGGAATGCAATCTCGAATGACAGATGATATTAATGCTTTATATGCAACTCATCGATGGGTCTTGAAAGCTTTCTTAATTGAAGAAGCATAGCCATTTTTTACCATTGCATGCTTGAAAATCTATACAAAAAAAGTTGTTCTAAATATGAGTATGCGGGTCTATCTTTAGCGTGAGAATGCTTCGACCCGCTAAAGCGGGTCTCCGCAATGGCATATCGATAATATTGATACGGGCGAAGTGTGGACAAACTGAATTATCTATGTGAATTCAGATAAAAGACAACGTCTGTTTCTGTTTTATCTGTGTTTATCTGTGGTAAATACCTACACCACCGCCGGGCGCGAGTAGCGGATGGGCAGGTGCAAGTGACCGGTCTCGTTGAAGCAGCGCACAATAACGCGGCTCTCCACGAAATCGACGATGCTGATGGAGGTGTTTTCGATGGAAATGAAAATGGGCTGCTCCAGCGGAAAACCCAGGTAATAGGCGAACATATACTTGATAAAGCCGCCGTGTGAAACGGCCGCCACGCATTTGCCTTTGTGTTTTTCAAGCAATTGATCGGTAAAATGCGCCACGCGAGCGCGGATTTGGGCGATGCTTTCGCCGCCCGGGTAGGCGGGCTTGCCCAATCCCTGGATGGATGGCAGGCTATAGAGTGCGTTGATCTGATTATAGAAGTCCGGGGCGAGGGTTTTCAGGTCCGTGAAACTCTCGTTTTCGATATCCCCGAAACCCAGCTCGGCCAGGTCGGGGGTGGCTTCGACCTCGAGGCCGTATTTGCGTGCTACAAACTGCGCGGTTTCCACGGCGCGGGGATAGGGGCTGGTGAAGATATGGTCGATGGCGTACAAGTCGTAGAGCGTTTCCGCCAGTTCTGCAGCCTGGCGGCGGCCTTCATCGTCCAGAGGGGTCGCGGTGTTGCCTTGCATTTTTCCCGCCACGTTCAAAGCCGTCTGGGCGTGGCGCAGGATGAACAGCCGGGTGAAATCCGGATTGTGGGGAATGCGGTTATTCATTTGGTTGGTTTTTCTATGCTTTCTTGTTGATGGTCTTTCTGCTTGCGGCCTGTGTTTTATACGCCGGTACGATGATTTTGTAAAGCCTGCAAACCCTTTCATCCAGCATGCGGCTGCGAATGCGCGGGTCAATTTCATCCAGCGAGGAGGTGGTGGTGATCACAGTTGGCAGGCGCGTTTCATATCGGAAATTCAACACCTGGAAAAGCTTTTCACGCGCCCAGGGAGTGGTGTTCTGCGTGCCCAAATCGTCCAGAATCAATAATGGGGCGGTGCGGATTTGTGAGAACACATTATCGTATGAAACCGTGCTGGTGGGGCTGAAGGTGGCGCGCAGGTGATCCAGTAGATCGGGCACGACCGCAAAGATGGGATCGTCGCCCAGGGCGGCGCGGTAGTGGCCGATAGCAGCCGCCAGGTGGGTCTTGCCTGTGCCATAGGTGCCCATCAATACCAGCCAGCCGTCCGGGTGCTCGGCGAATTGCTGCGCGGCATAGAAAGCGCCATCCAGGCTTTTCTGTTCATCCGCCGGCAGGTTTTCGTTTTTGCGCGCGCTGAATTTATCGAAAGTGCGGTGATCGCTGATGTGCGCCAGCGAAGAAATCGGCGAAGCGGCGCTATCCTGCAGCGGATTGCGAAAATCGGGAGCATCGATCTGGATGCGGATGACCAACTCACGGTCTTGCAGGCGCGAGCTGACGCGCTCGTCGATCTCACTCAAACTGACATTGGTGGTGATCACGGTGGGCAACCGTTGCGTATAGCGGTGATTGATAATCTGGAATAATTTCTCACGCGCCCAGGGGGTGGCGTTTTGGGTGCCCAGGTCGTCCAGCACCAGCAGGCGCACGTTCTTGATCTCTTCGAAACGTTCCTCATAGCTGACATCCGCAGTGCCGAAACTGTAGCGCAGCCAGTCCAGCAGGTCGGGTACAGTCAGGAACAGCGTTTCCACGCCCAGCGAGATCACCTGATTGGCAATGGCAGCCGCCAGATGGGTTTTGCCGCAGCCGTAGCTGCCCATCAACAACAGCCAGCCGTTCAAGTGTCCTGCATAATTTTTAGCGGTGTTGTAGGCGAATTCCAGGGTTTTGTTGGTTTTCCCCTGATTGTCGTGACCGCAGACATCGAAACCTTCGAAGGTCATATCCTTGAAGGCCTGCAGGTTGCTGACCTGGTACAAGCGCTGCACGCTGGCGCGCTGGTAGTTTTCTTTCTGACATTGGCAGACTTCCAGGATGCCGAAATTGGGATCGTCCACCGGCAGGTCGCGGCGCACGTAACCGATGCCGCCGCAAATGGGGCAGACATCCGCTTTATCGGCAGCGGCATTCTTTTTCTTTTTAGTGTTGTCCGATGTCTCCATATTCGCCTTTGAGGTATCGGCGGTGATCTTCCTGATCGTCTCTCCGATTGGCTCCATCTTTTCCTTCCTCCTGCCAGCGTTTTAAAATACCTTCCACGTATTTCCAACGCCGCACGTTATTTTTCACTGCCAATTGCAGCGCTTCTTCGATCCAGCCTGGCGGGTAGGTGGCCTGCGCGTCGCGCAGGGTATCCGCGATAATGGGCGTGAGCGGACCGATATTCTCTTCGTAAAGCTGGAAGAGGTTAGGCTGCAGGCTCTCCAGCGTGGGCTTTGCGGCCGGATCAACCGGTTGGCCCTGGCGGAACAGCTCGGCTGCTGCCCGCCCGCGCGGGCTGTTGATAAAGTAGGCAGGGCCGCCGGCTGGCTGGTCAGCCGCCTCGATCAAGCTGCCGCGCGCGGCAGCCCGCTGCAGGCATTGGCTGAGAACCTGCTGCAGGTTTTGACTGCCGACTTCCAAACCCCGTGTGAACTGTTCATCCAGCAGAATATCCTGCAAGCGGAAAGCGGCGCCAAAATCTCCCAGCCGGTAAGCGCTCCACAATAAGTAAATGGTGACTTTCAGCTCGTTGAGATCGTCAATGGCCGGCAGCAGCTCGCTGAAGAATTGATCCGGCAGCGCGCTGAACTTTTTTTTGCCTTCCTCGAATCCTTGAAATTTGTTATCCATGGCGAACGCTTACTTGACGGTAGCCACGTCGTAAAATTGGGCCAGGTTTTTAATGAACACCATCTCAATATCACGGGTGGGGCCATTGCGGTGCTTGGCGACCATCAGTTCGATCAGTTCCTTGTCCTGGGCGCCGCCCGGGATATCTTCCTTTTTGTGAATGAACATGACGATGTCGGCATCCTGCTCCAGGCTGCCGGATTCGCGCAGGTCGGAGAGCATGGGCTTTTTATCGGTGCGCTGCTCGACTGCGCGCGAGAGCTGCGCGGCAGCCAGCACTGGCACGTTCAGCTCGCGGGCCAGGGTTTTCAGGTTACGCGAGATATATGAGACTTCCTGCACGCGGTTGTCGTTGCGCGTGTCGCCGGACATCAACTGGATGTAGTCCACCAGGATCAGGTCGATGTGATGCTCCAGGTGCAGCCGGCGGCACTTGGTGCGCATCTGGATGGGCGTCAGAGCCGGCGTATCGTCAAGGTAAATTTTCGAATTGCTCAAATTTTCCATCGACTGGGTGAGGATATCCCAATGATCGTCCTGAATTTTGCCGGAACGCAATTCCTGAGTGTTAATGCCGGTATCCTGCGCGATCATGCGCTGCACCAATTGCTCGTTGGACATTTCCAGCGAGAACATGGCTACGTGCTTTTTGTGTTTGAGGGCGGCGTTTTTGGCGATGGTCAGCAGGAAACCGGTCTTGCCGGTTCCCGGGCGGCCGGCGATGATCAGCAGGTCGGAACGCTGCAATCCGCCAAGTAATTTATCCAGATCAGTCAATCCGGTGGGTACGCCGAAGATCTCGTCGCTGCGCTGCGAGAGCATGGAAACGCGGTCATAGTACTCGTCGATCACGTTTTGAATGGGCTGCAAGTCGCGGCGGATGCGCCGTTCGCTCAGGTCGAAGATGGATTTCTCGGCGCTGTTGATGATATCTTCAACCGGTTTCTCTTCCTGATAAGCCAACTTGGCCATTTCATTGGCGGCCGCCAGCATGCGCCGGCGTACGGAAGTCTCTTCGACGATGTGTGCGTAAGCGGCAGCATTCAGCGAGCTGGGCGTCTGGTTGATCAGCATCATCAGGTATGCCTGGCCGCCGATCTCCTCCAGTTGGCCGCGATTTTCCAATTCCTCGCTCAGGGTGAGAATGTCGATGGGGATACGGTTTTCGTGCAGATGAGTGAAGACTTCCCAGATCCAGCGGTTGCGGATGATGTAGAAATAATCGGCGTCCAGCACCTGGGCAACGTCGAAGTACGATTCCGGATTGATCAGCACGCTGCCCAGCACAGCTTCTTCCGCCTGTCGGTTGTGCGGCTGCGACTGGATAGTGCTGGAACTGGTTTCGGGGGTCTCAAAAAAGTCTTGCATGGCTTGTCAGTTTTCCTGCGATCGCCAAGCGATCATTTGTTTTCTGGAGAATCGTCGGTTTGGCTACCTTTTTCCTCGTCACCGGAATCGTCTTCGTCTTTATTCTTGAAATATTCCTCAAAAATTGACAGCCGTTCGTCATCAAAGGAAACTTTGGTGTCGCTCTCAGCCTCCACGGATGGCTTTCCCTCTCCTGCCGGGCTTTCTTCTTCGCTGGTTTCGTTGATCTCTTCCGGGATAATGCTGGCTTCGTCCATCACCTTGGAACTGACCAGGATGGGAACATGCGCGCGTACAGCGACGGCGATGGCGTCGGAGGGGCGGCTGTCCACTTCGATCTCCTTACCATCCTTCTCGATCACCAGGGTTCCAAAGAAGATATCGTCCTTGAGCGCGCTGATTTCAACGCGCGTTAACCGCCCTCCCAATTGACCGATCATGCTGTTGAGCAGATCGTGAGTCTGCGGCCGCGAGACTTCGATTTCCTGCAGGGCGATGGTGATGGCTTCAGCTTCATAAGGCCCGATCCAGATCGGCAGGAAACGGTCAGCATCCACCTGCTTTAAAACCACGATACGCTGCTGGTTGGTCAGGCTGACCCTTAAGCTGTCAATTTTCACTTCGATTAGCTGTTGCATGCCATCCTCCACCGATAATTTATTCTAACATGCCGCCGACCTAATCGAGTAATCCGGGTGTTATTTAAGATAGTGTATAATATTTTGCAACCGCAATATTTTAAGAATTCCCTGTTTGTTTAATCTTTGCAGGCGAGGGGGAATCCGCGGGAAAATGTTTATACATTACAACCGTCGAATATTATTATAATAATTGGGAGAAGGATATTCGCGTGAAGAATTGGTTGTGGTAAACTCAATTCCTTTGAGCGCAGTTTATATGAAACATTTGCTTTTATTAGTTGAAGGAAAAAGAGCGGATCGACCATCTTACATGTCCGGTTTGAGTAAGAAAGGTTTCGAAGTCGAATCGGTTGCCACCGGTTCGGCAGCATTAAAAAAGCTGGAGACTTTGGAGCCTAAAGCCGTCATTGTGGATGCCGCTTCCATGCGCACCTCCGGGACGCGCATCTGCAATTCCCTGCGCGCCACCCTTCCCACCATTCCGATTATTCTGGTCATCGCCGAAGAACAGACTGACGTTGACCCGGATTGCGCCGATGAGATCCTGCGGCTGCCCTTCACCATGCAAAAACTGCTCAATCGCCTGAAACCCTATATGTCCATGAACCAGAACAAAAAACTGGTGGTGGGGACGATCGAGCTCGACCTCAAACAGCGCTGGGTGCATTGCGATGGAAAGCGCACGCGGCTGACCCCGCGGCTGTTCATCCTGATGGAAACTTTTATGCGCCGGCCGGGCGAGGTCTTGCTGCGCGATGAGTTATTTAAAAAATTGTGGGAAACCGATTATCTGGGCGATACCCGTTCACTGGACGTGCACATCAGTTGGCTGCGCCAGGCAATTGAGAAAGATCCGCGCCACCCGCGTTACATCAAGACCGAACGCGGCGTGGGTTACCGCCTGGAACTGGAAAAGCCCAAACGGCCTTCCAAGGGTGAACGAAGTTAGTATATTGATTTATACTTGCTGTGGTGCATAGAGCGATTTGAGGTCGCTTTTTTTTATTTAAACAGACCAGCCTGCCAATTTGGCAGGCTGGTCTGCAAATAAATTAGGGAGAAAAATGCTTAATGAAGCGCTAGCACCAGCGTCAATAACAATCCGCCGGCAATCACGCTGCCCAACTGCCCGGCGGTATTGGCGCCCATGGCGTGCATCAGGATGAAGTTCTCAAAATCCTCTTCCTGCGCCATTTTGGCCGAAAGCCGGCCGGCCATGGGGAAGGCGCTGATACCGCAGGCGCCGATCAACGGATTGACCTTGCCCTTGGTCACAAAAGCCATTAACTTACCGAACAATAATCCCATGACCGTATCGAGCACAAAGGCTAACAAACCCAGCGCGAGAACTTGCAGGGTGGCCAGGTTCAGGAAGCTCTCCGCGGTCATCGTGCCGCCGATGGTCAATCCCAGGAACAGGGTGGCAATATTGATGATTTCATTCTGGGCGGATTTGTTCAAGCGGTCCACCACGCCCGATTCGCGCAGCAGGTTGCCCAGCATCAACGCCGCAATCAGCGGGGCGGCGGTGGGCGCCAGGATGCTGATCACAATCGTGACCACAATCGGGAAAATGATCAAAGCTTTCTTGCTGACAGGTTTGGGGGCGTATTCCATGCGGATGCGCCGTTCTTTTTTGGTAGTCATCAGCTTCATGACCGGCGGCTGGATGATGGGAATCAGGCTCATGTACGAATATGCCGCCACCGCAATGGGCGCCAGCATGTGGGGAGCCAGTTTCCCGGCCACGTAGATGGCGGTCGGCCCGTCGATAGCGCCGATCACGCCGATGGAGGCGGCTTCATTCAGGTTGAATCCCAACAGGGTGGCCAGGATCAGCGTGCCATAAATGCCGAATTGCCCGGCGGCGCCCAGCAGCGCCATCTGCGGCATGGCCAGCAGCGGGCTGAAATCGATCATGCCGCCCACACCGATAAAGATCAGCAACGGAAAAAGTTCGGATTGGATGCCGGCGCGGTACAGCACGGAGAGGAAACCCTCGCCGTCGGCCGAAGCGGCCATGCCCAGGTTGGCCAGAATGCAGCCAAACCCAATCGGCAACAGTAAAACCGGTTCGTATTCCCGGGCAATAGCCAGATAGATCAGGACCAAACCCACCCCGATCATGATCAGGTTCCCCCCATGCAGGATCAGAAAATCCTGGCTGAAATAGGTCCACAATGCACTGAAATTCATGGTTGCGATGCCTTTTGATTGAGTTCCATTAACAGCTTGCCCTGCTGGACTTGTTCGCCGACGGAGATGTGGATCTTTTCAATCCTCCCGGCATGGCTGGCGCGAATGGAATTTTTCATCTTCATGGCTTCCAGTACGCATAACTCCTGTCCGAATTCAACCGCATCACCTGCTTTTACTTTGATCTCCACAATCACGCCCGGAATCGGCGCGCTGACCGCGCCGGTATTTCCGGCGGAGACTGCGGCTGATTGCGGATAAGCGCTCTTGATGACGGCAGGAGAAGGAGCGGCAGGCGTTTGTACTTGAGGAACTGGGGCGGCTGTGTTTTCTTCAGGCCATACTTCAAACGGTTCGCCGTCGACCTCAACCGCAACGGGGCGGGTGCGAAGGTCGCCAACTTGAACTGTGTAGGTTTTATCCTGAATCTTGACGGTGATTTTCATGCTGCTCCCTTTTTTCTGTGTGTGATTAATCTGGATGATTCAATCTGGCGGCTGCGGCCTGCGCTCAGCCAGGGGCTGAGGCGGAGGCCATCAGAGGGCGAAGCGCCTGAAAAGGTTGCCTTTTGCATGGCGATCGCTACAGATACCGCAGCCGCGGCAGCTTTCATTTCAGATTCCGGGCGGCAGGCCTCTTCCTGGAGGACTGGGCCAGCCTTAACCGGTGCCTCCTTTTCTGCAGTCAATCGCACCAGGATGTCCATCAATCCCCATAACAGGATCAATCCCACGAAAACCATACCGCCGCCAATCAAGCTGATCAATAAGGCATTATTCATTGGATCGCCTTTCTATACCGGCGGATTGCCATGTTTGCGCGCCGGATTCTGGACCTGTTTATCCTTGATAATTTCGAGCGCTCTGATGATCTTCATACGGGTTTCGGAGGGCAGGATGATTTCATCGCAAAAACCGGCGTTGGCTGCCGCGTATGGATTCAGGTATTTCTCTTTGTATTCCTGAATGACCCTTTCCCGTTCCGCATCCGGGTTTTCCGCGTTCTGGATGCGCCTGGTGTGCAAAACACTGGCGGCGCCTTCAGCGCCCATCACGGCAATTTCGGCTGTGGGCCAGGCGTATGTAACATCGGTGCCGAGATATTTGCTGCTCATCACGATGTACGCGCCGCCGTAGGCTTTGCGCGTCACCACGCTCACCTTGGGCACGCTGGCTTCGGAATAAGCGAACAGTACCTTGGCGCCGTGGCGGATGATGCCACGGTGCTCCTGCTGGACTCCCGGCAGAAAGCCGGGCGAGTCCACGAAGGTCACCAGGGGGATGTTGAAGCAATCGCAGAAACGCACGAAGCGGCAGATTTTATCGGAGGCGTCGATATCGATCACGCCGGCCATCGCGCTGGGTTCTTGCGCTACTATGCCGACCGGATTGCCGTTCATGCGCGCCAGCCCGATGATGGCATTGGGGGCGAAAACCGGCTGCAGTTCCAGGAAAGAATCGCGGTCGACCACGCGCTGGATGATCTCATGCATGCTGTAGGGCTGCGTTTCCTCTTCCGGGATGATCGTATCCAGAACAGCATCCATGCGGAAAGGCTCGTCCGCGGGTGGGTACGAGGGCGGGTTATCCATGTTGTTGCCGGGCAGGTAACCAACGAGCGCGCGGCAGAGCGCCAGCGTTTCATGCTCGTCGCGGGCTGTCAGGCTGGCCACGCCGCTGGTTGCCAGGTGCACCTGCGCGCCGCCCAGGCTTTCAAAATCCACTTCCTCCCCGGTGATGGTCTTGATCACGCTGGGTCCGGTGATGAACATATAGGATTGCTTTTCTACCATCAAAATGAAATCCGTCAGGGCGGGGGAGTAAGCCGCGCCGCCGGCGCAGGGGCCCATGATGATACTGATCTGGGGCACTACACCGGAATAAAGCGCATTGCGGCGGAAGATCTCGGCGTAACCGCCCAGGCTGTGGATGCCCTCCTGGATGCGCGCGCCGCCGGAATCGATCAGGCCGATGATGGGCGCGCCGTTTTGTACGGCCAGGTCCATCACGCGGCAGATCTTATGGCTTTGCATCTCGCCCAATGAACCGCCGTTGGCGGTGAAATCCTGCGCATAAACAAAAACCGGGCGTCCGTCGATTTTGCCGTAACCGGTTACCACCCCATCACCCAGGATGCGGCTTTGCGGATCATCCGTCATATCATTGCGCTGGAGGACAAAAGGCTCGAGCTCCTGGAAAGAAGAAATATCAAGCAATTCCCCCAGGCGCTCGCGGGCGGTTAACTTGCCTTTCTCGTGCTGTTTGGCAATACGTTCCTCGCCGCCGCCGAGCAAAGATAATTTTCGGAACTTTTTCAAATCATCATTCTTTGATTGCGTTGAGCTCATAAATTCATCCTGTGTTTTTATTATTTTAATCCCGCAGTTTGTTCAAAAAGTCATTGACATTCGTATTGAATTATTGTAATATGTGATATGTAATATATCACATATTACATAGATTTGAAAGAAACGAGACTAATATGGAAAAAGCCCCAAAAAGCAAACCAGCCGCGTTGACCGATTGGACCTACCAATACCTGAAAAAAAGCATCCTGAACCTGGATTTTCACCCCGGGCAACAGCTCCATATTGAGGATTTCACTGAAAAGTTGGAAGTCAGCCGCACACCGGTGCGCGAAGCCTTCTTGCGGCTGGCTACCGAGGGACTGATTGAGGTCCGCCCGCGGGTGGGCTACTTCGTGTCCACCATCACCGAGCAGGACATTTACGATCTGTTCGAGGCGCGCGAGATTGTGGAAACGCGCGCTGCCCGCCAGGCTGCCAAGGCGCTTACCGATGAGGATCTGGAAAATATCAAGACAATCATGGAAGAATCCCAAAAAGCGGTCAGAGCAGGAGATTTTGACCGATTCCTGGAATTTGAAGTTCGGTTCCATGAATATATCAAGAAACATATCACCAACAAACGGTTGATCGCGTTTATGGATAGCCTGAACGATTTAACCTACCGGGAACGCGTTTTATCCACCCGTTCAGTTGAAAATGTGGAAAAAACGATCATCGAGCACAATTGCATCGTTGAAGCGCTTCTGCAGCGTGATGAGAAAAAAGCGGAAGAATGCATGGCGAAGCATCTTGAAAATGTTCGCGAAAGACTGATCGCGCTTATTCAAAAAAATCCAAATCTATAAAACAAAGGAGAAAGCAATTATGAGCAAGTGGCAGTTGCCCCCGGAAGGCGGGCACATGGATCGCCCAACGGGCATCTACCTGCAAACGATGACCGGCAAAGAAGTGCAAGCCCGTCTGGAAAAGAATGATCTCATCATTATTCCCATCGGCAGCACCGAAGCGCACGGTCCGCATGCCTGCAGCGGCGAGGATACTTTCCTCGTAACGCGCATGGCCGAAGCAGTCGCGCAGAAAACCGGCTGCACGGTGGCCGAACCGATCTGGTACGGTTCTCACCCTTACCATCACCTGGGGATGCCTGGGACGATTGTGGTCCCTGAAGAGACCTTCGCGGCCAATCTGCGCGCGGTCATGGCGGGTTTCTGGAACGCTGGTTTCCGCAAGCAGATCCTGTTCAACGGGCACGGCCAGGATTATGTCATCCCCATGGCCATGCACCAGTTCGGCAAAAAATATCAGGTTCCCATGCTCCTGATCAACGTCAATTACTGGTTCACCATCAAAGAACACATTCGCGACAAAGCGCATGGCGGGCCTTTTGAAACTCCCTTCGTACACGGCGATGAAGTTGAAACCTCATTCTCCATGGCGCTCTTCCCCGAGATGATCCACATGGAAGACGCGGTCGACACCAAAGGCCAGAGCCTCTTCCCGCCCGGTCACATTGACCTCTCCGGTTCTGCCTACAACCTGCCGATCCCCTTCTGGCAGCACGTGGGCGCCTCCACCATCGAGCCAGTGGCCACCCCCGAGGGTGTGGTCGGCAGCGCCACGCTGGCCGATCCTGCCAAAGCCATTGGCGGCGTTTCCGCCGTGTTGGATTACATGGAAAAACTGGTCAACGATATCATGGCCATGTATCCCGCCGGGAAGCTGCCCCCTGTTGATAAAGTGACCCAACGTTCCAAGGAGGAAATTGAAGCCTTGTTGAAGGGGCCCTTTGAAAAGGACGGCAAACATCTTTATACCGTAGCGTATCCACCCTAAATCGGCAACATTCATAACCGGGGACCAGGCATTCCGCCTGATCCCCGGTCTGTTCACTGGACTAATTTTATTTATTGGAGTTTGAAATGAGCAATGACATTGCAACAAAGAACAAGGGAATGAAAGTTGGCGCAGCGGTGATGGTTGCGCCGGGAAAATTGGAATACCAGGAACTGCCTTATCCGGATCATCTGGAACCGGGCGCCATGATCGTGAAAATGGAAATGTCCGGAATCTGCGGCACCGATAAACATGCTTTTAAAGGAGAAACCACACTTTACGGAGGCACGGAAGCCGAGCAGGACATGGTTTTCCCGACAGTGCACGGGCACGAAAATTCCGGCATTGTGGTTGAGATGAACGGCGATAACATCGAATACAGCGGCAAGCCCCTCAAGGTGGGCGATCGCGTGACCAACTGCCCCAATGTGATCTGCGGGGAATGCTGGTACTGCCGCAGCGTGCACGGCTATCCGTATTGCTCGAACCACCAGGGCATCGGCATGACCTATTATGCTGACCGCTTCCCCTACATTGTCGGTGGTTGGGCGGAATATATGTACCTGCCGCCCAAGGCCTGGGTTTACAAGGTCCCCGAATACATCCCGGTGGAATATTCCTGCATGTCCGAGTTGTTTGTGGTGACAGCGCTGTTGGACCGCGCCAAGGAATACGCGGCTTACGCCGGCAAGGGCTTCCATTTCGGCGACACGGTAGTGGTGCAGGGCGCCGGCCCGATCGGCATGCTGATGGTCGCCAAGGCGCGCATGTTGGGCGCCGGCAAAATCATCGCCCTGGATGGCTTTGACAAGAAACTGGAACTGGCGAAAGAGTTCAGCGCCGACGTGACGATTAATATCAAGGATATGCCGGATAAGGATTTGGTGGAAGCTATTCGCGCTGAGACCGAAGGACGCGGCGCAGATGTGGTGGTCGAAACCGTTGGCCGCCCGGAGGTGGTGCGGGTCGGACTGGAAATGCTGCGCCGCGGCGGAACCTACCTGGAAACCGGCAACTTTGCGGATACCGGCGAAGTATCCCTCAATGTGCATCGCCACATTGCCGCCAAGAACGTGCTGATCTATGGCAACACCAACCATCCGCACGACGGTTACTATGCCGCTTTCGACATGATGTGGCGCAACCGCGATCGCTTCCCGATTGAGAAACTCATCACGCACCGTTTCAAACTGGAACAGGCTCAGGAAGCCATGCAGAAATCGTTTGAAGAGGATGCCCTGAAGGTAGTTTTTGAAATGTAGGTTGTGATTCACCAGGGAAGAGGAGTATTTGGCATATGAACAATCCAGTACCGTTGCTCGAAATGAAAAATATATGCAAAACTTTTCCAGGTGTTAAGGCCTTGGATCATGTTGATTTTGATCTTTTCCCTGGTGAAGTACATGTCCTGGTGGGGGAAAACGGAGCCGGAAAATCGACTTTGATGAAAGTGCTGGCCGGCGCATATCCGCGCGACGCAGGCGAAATTTTTGTTGAACAAAAAGCACAACCGCGTTGGAATCCGACTGTCGCGCGTGAAAACGGCGTAGCGATGGTTTACCAGGAGTTCACGCTGCTTCCTTTCCGCAATGTGGCGGAGAATATTTTCCTGGGCCGCGAGAAAAAACATGCCGGATTGTTTCTTAACAAATCCTTGATGCATACACAAGCAAGCGCATTGCTCAAATCCATCGGCGTGAACGTGGATACGCGCTGCCCTTTGCTTGAATTAGGCGTTGCCGAGCAGCAGATGGTTGAAATTGCCAAAGCTTTGGCTATGGATGCACGCATCTTGGTGCTGGACGAACCTACCTCTGCCTTAAGCATGCGGGAGATCGAACAGTTATTCTCGACTGTGAGGAAGCTAAAGGAAAAGGGAGTCGGAATCATCTATATCTCTCACCGGCTTGAAGAGATCAAACAGATTGGGGACCGGGTAACGGTGATGCGCGATGGTCAATTGATCGGTACGCGCAAAATTGATGAGGTTTCCATCGATGACGTAATTCGCATGATGATCGGCCGCGAGATTGAAAAACTTTACCCGCGTCATTATTGTCCTCCGGGAGAAGTCGCGTTATCCGTAAAGGGATTGAAATCCGGAAAGAAAGTCCACAACGTCAATCTAGAGATTCGTTTTGGTGAGATTGTCGGCCTATCCGGTCTGGTCGGGTCGGGTAGAACTGAAACAGCCCGGGCGATTTTTGGGCTGGATTCCATGACTGCTGATGATCTGGAGATCCTGGGAAAGAAATACAAACATATTGATCCTTCGCAAGCCGTGGATATCGGGTTGGGATTGATCCCGGAAGATCGCCGGCGCGATGGATTATTCCCCATCCTTTCAATGGAAAAGAATTTGGTAATGGTCTGCCTGCGCAAGATCTTTCCGAGCGGGATTATGAAGCCTGCCATTGAGCGCAGCACAGCCAATGAATACGTCCGAAAATTTAATATTCAACCGCCTGCGCTGGATCGTTTTGTCCATTATCTATCCGGCGGAAACCAGCAAAAAGTCGTGATTGGCAAGTGGTTGGCAGCCAAACCGCGTGTGATCATCATTGATGAACCCACCCGTGGCATTGATGTTGGAGCGAAGTCCGAAGTGCATGCATTCATGGACCTGCTTGCAAACTCCGGCCATGCAATCCTGATGATCTCTTCTGAAATGCCGGAGATTTTGGGGATGAGCGATCGCATTTACGTTATGCATGAAGGCAAGGTGGCGGGTGAATTTCCCCGAGGCACCGATTCCGAAGAAATCCTGCGCCGCGCAATGGGAGTTCGAGCATGAAGTTTACAAATCGGAAAAAAATTTTTCGCTTGATCCTTGAAAAGATCCCGACAGTATTCTGGATTTTGCTTTTGATGGTTATTTATTTTTCTGTCTCGAGCTCTAATTTTCTGACTCTGGGAAATGCGATCAACCTCTCGCGGCAGGGCGCCATCCTGTTGACTCTTTGTTTGGGCGTGGTGGTTGTGAAGATCACCGGCGGGATGGATCTTTCCAATGGCGCCGTGATGTCGCTGTGTGGCATGATCATGGCATGGGCTCTGGTAAACCTGAACGTACCTGTTTATTTGGCGATTTTGATTTCAATAATTATGGGAATCATTTTGGGTACATTAAACGGATTTTTCGTTTCGATACTCGGAATTCCATCTTTTATAGCGACGCTGGGAACCCAGGGGATTGCGGTTGGTTTGTCATTGGGCATGAATAACGGCAATGTCATAGCCGGATTGCCGAAGGTTTTTTACGAAATAGGAAACGGCAGCATTCTCGGAATTCCCTGTCCATTATGGATTTCCCTGCTTGTATTTGCGTTGACCAATCTCATACTTACCCAAACACCTTTGGGAGTATACATCTATGCCTTGGGCGGTAATGAAGAAGCCTTGAAGCTATCCGGCAAACCTGCCTGGATATATAAAATATTGGCTTACTCCTATTCCGGGCTGACCGCTGGAATCGCGGCTTGTATTCTGACTTCCCGCAATATGGCTGCGCAGCCTACGGTTGGCTCAGGCATGGAGTTCGAAGCCTTTGCCGGTGTTGTCCTGGGCGGGAGTTTCATTGCCGGGAAAGGAACTGCTATCGGAGCTGTCTTGGGCGCCCTTTTTATCCTGGTGCTGCGCAATGGCTTGAATCTTTTAGGGATTCCTACTTACCTTCAATTGGCGATTTTCGGAACGGTGTTGATCAATGCGATTGTCCTGTCTACTTTGGTTGAACGTTGGGTGCAGAAGATGCGGGACGAGGAGCGTGAATAATGGATCAGCAAACATCGAAAAAAGGTGAAGAAGTGGTTAAATCACAATCGCGCAACGAATCCAACCGTGTTTGGAAATATATTTCCCGATTTTCCCGGATTGGAGCGCTGGTTTTATTGGGAGTAGCCATATCACTTCTCAATCCAAACTTCCTGAAAATCTCAAACATTATTAATGTTTTGCGGCAAGCCGCGCCTCAGATCATTATTTCCTTCGGCATGACGATTATTTTCCTTACCGGCGGGATTGACCTCTCGTTGGGGTCGGTGGTCACCTTAACAAGCGTGATCGCCGGGTATTTTTTGACACAAACGAGCCTGCCCTGGTGGTGCGCAATTGCCGGCGCCATGGCGGTTGGCGCGCTTTCGGGATTTATCACGGGCCAATTAATTGCATTTGTAAAGCTGCCTCCGGCAGTAGCCAGCTACGGAATGTTGTGGGTTGGCAAAGGGATTGCTTTTGCCATCATGGGAGCTTCCCCTTTCTTCAGCTTTGCGGATCAATTCAGGCATTTGGGAAGAGGTTATTTTCTGGGAATTCCAATGCCGATCTGGATTGTATTGGTGATTGCTTTAATACTTGGTTGGTTATTGAAGTACACAACTCTGGGTAGAAGTCTTTACGGGATTGGCGCCAATCCCAGGGCTGCCAAAGCATCAGGCATTAAAGTATCCAGGACGCTTGTGAGTGCGTACATGCTGAGCGGAACCCTGGCGGCGATTGGAGGCATCATCCTGGCAGCCCGCCTGAATGCGGTCGACCAGGACTTGGGAGCTTCTTTTCTGCTTCCGGCCATCGCCAGCCCGGTTATGGGCGGTACGAGCATGGCCGGCGGACAGGGGGGCGTGGGGGGAACCATTATCGGTTCCTTGATCATGATTGTTGTCACCAATGGGATGAATTTACTGGGTATCAATTCCCTTTGGCAGCAGCTCGTAACCGGTGTGGTTGTAGTCCTCTCGGTCTGGCTGGATGTTGTGATGAGAAAACGTAATTAATCGTTTATTTATTGTTGACAATTCAGAAAAAAGTGAGGAGGTGCGTATTCGACGAAATTGAGACGCTTGAAAAATAACAATATTGAATAAAGAAAAAAAAGGAGATCTAGATGAAAAAAGTAAGCTTACTTTCGATTTTTTGCCTGGTGATTGCCATGAGCTTTTTAGCTGTGGCTTGCCAACCTGCAGCCGCCCCCGCTGAGGAAGCCCCAGCCGCTGAAGAAGCAGCAGCGGAAGCGCCCGCTGAAGAGGCTCCAGCTGAGGAAGCTCCTGCGGCTGAGCCATTGACCTTTGGTTTGGTTACAAAGGCATTGAACAATCCCTTCTGGGAAATGATGCACGAAGGCGCGGTGAAGGTCGCTGAGGCCAACAACGTAGAGATCATCTATTTGGCGCCTACCAAAGCCAATAACCTGGAAGAACAAACCCGTTTGGTTGACGACCTGATCGCGCAGAAAGTGGACGGCATTGTCCTGGTGCCGGTTGATTCCACCGGTATTGTGCCGGCTATCGAACGCGCCAACGCAGCGGGGATTCCGGTTGCCCTGGCAAACACCAAAGCCACTGGCGGTGAATATATTACTTTCTCAGCAGTTGAGAACTATGATGCCATGAGCATGTTGGTGGAAGAAGCAGTGAAGACGCTTGGTGAAAAAGGCAAAGTCATCATTCTGGAAGGTACAGCGGGCGCTCAAACTGCGATCGATCGCAAAGCCGGCGTGGATGATGTTCTAGCAAAATACCCGGACATCGAAGTATTGGCTTCCCAGACTGCTGATTTCCAGCGTGCGCAAGGTTTGACTGTCATGGAAAACTTGCTGCAAGCTTATCCTGAGATCGATGCTGTCATTGCCTGCAATGATGAAATGGCTTTGGGCGCGGTTGAAGCTTTGGATGCTGCCGGACGTTTGGCGGATACCATGGTCTTCGGTTTCGATGGCAATAATGATGCATTGAAAGCCGTATCCGAAGGCCGCATGGTCGCAACCTGCTTCCAGAACCCTCAGATGCAAGCCGGCGACGCTGTCCAGGCTTTGATCGACTACATCGGTGGAAAAGAAGTAGCAGAACGGATCCAGACAACCGCTATTTTGGTTACCAAGGATAACGTTGCGGAATTCATCAAGTAAGTAAAAAAATTCAGTTTTTGAGCGAAAGATAATGGTTTGGGTTGCCGTGCGAATCACGGCAACCCAAACCCGAAAAATAACTTTCTGGACATGTAAAACCTGCGCGTTAAATCTATGCTCTATTTTTACTAATACGAGATTTCGCTATACCTGATCGATAACATGCTTTCAGGCTAAGCATATTGAACCCGGGAGAACCTATCTGTGAGAAAGTTAAATCACGCTGGAGTTGCACTTTCCCCGCGACCATCTAAATTTGGACCGTTACTTTTTGCGGGCGATTTGAATGAAGGATTGAATCGAGCCAGTCAGTATGGATTTGAGTTTGTCGAATTGAGCATCCGCTCAACCGATGACGTTAATCCCTCTGACTTGAATGATAGATTGGAAAAATTGGATCTTAAAGTTTCCGCCCTGGCCACCGGGCAAGCCTGTCTATTTGATTGTTTGTGCGTTGGATCATCCGATCATCAAAAACGCAGGAATGCAGTTGAACATTTAAAAAGAATTACTTTGCTGGCAAAAGCCATTCACTCCGCATCAGTCATCATCGGGGGAATTCGCGGATTCCTATCCGGTGAAGCAGAAGAACGACTGCAGAATTATAAAAATGGCGTTGAGGCTGTAAGAGAGTGCGCCTTTTTCATGGAAGAACAAGGAATTCAGCTCCTGATTGAGCCAATCAATCGGTACGAAATGAATTGGATTCTGACCGCCCAACAGGGACTGGAATTTCTTTCTGATGTCGGAATTGGTTCGGTTAAATTATTGCTGGATACCTTTCATATGAATATCGAGGAATCCGATACCCTGGCTGCTTTGCGGGATTGCGGCGATCGTTTGGGGTACGTTCATTTTGCTGATAATACGCGTCACGCGCCCGGTACGGGGCAGATCGATTTTATATCTATATTGCGCACTCTGAAATCTATCTCGTATACAGGGCCAATGGTGGCGGAAATTTTACCTATCCCTGATGATTTGACAGCGATCCGATATACTGCCGAATTTTGGGAAAAGGTGCAAGCGTAATTATTGTTTCGAAACAATGAAAGGAATGAGTCTATGTCAAATAATTTTAAAAGTCCCCTGCACGAGACGGTATCGACTACCAAGACGGATGTGTGGAACGATTCCTGCTCGACCAGGGAGTTGACCTACGCAATCGAGAACGGGGCAGTGGGAGCGACCACCAACCCGACTATCGTGGCTGCTGTGCTGAAAGAGGAAATGCCCGTGTGGGGGCCGCGCATCCGGGAATTGATCGCGCAAAATCCGGATTGGTGCGAGGCGCAAATTTCGTGGCAAATCATTGAGGAAATGGCGGTAAAAGGCGCAAAATTGCTTTTCCCGGTATTCCAAAAAGAAAATGGCCGCAAAGGAAGGATTTCCATCCAGACCAATCCCGTAAACTACCGCAATGCCAAATTGCTGGCGGAACAGGCCATTCACTTCAATACGCTGGCCCCCAACATCCAGGTCAAAATCCCCGTGACTGCGGCAGGCGTGAAAGCGATTGAAGAAGCGGCCTATAACGGCGTGAACATCAACGCGACCGTCTGTTTCACGGTGCCGCAAGCCATTGCGGTGGCCGAAGCGCTGGAACGAGCCATGAACCGCCGCGAAAAGGAAGGCAAGCCGGTGGATAACATGTTCCACGTGTGCACCATCATGATCGGCCGCACGGACGACTGGATCAAGGTGGTGGCTAAGAAAGAGGGTATCACGGTCACCCCGGGGGACATGGATTGGGCGGGCATTGCCTGCTTCAAGAAAGCTTACGGCATCTACCAGCAGCGCAAATACCGCACGCGCCTGCTGGCAGCCGCGTACCGCCATCACATGCATTGGTCGGAATTGATCGGCGGGGATGTGGTCCTGACCATCCCTTATCCGTGGCAGGTGTTGTTCAATAATTCGGATATCGAGGTCAAGGAGCGTATGCATAATCCCGTAGCCCCGGCCATCGTGGATTCGCTCTACCAGCATTTTGTTGAATTCCGCAAAGCTTACGACGAAGACGGCCTGAATGTGGAAGATTTTGACACATATGGCGCCACCGTACGCACGCTGCGCGGATTTATCGATTCTTACCATGAGTTGC
This sequence comes from Anaerolineae bacterium, assembly GCA_013178095.1. GTDB lineage: Bacteria > Chloroflexota > Anaerolineae > Anaerolineales > Anaerolineaceae > Pelolinea. Next base: position 218,139 of record JABLXK010000003.1, read on the forward strand.
AGGGTGTCATCCGCGATTTCATGCTCCCCAACCCGGACGTAAAGAAGGCGTAATATGCAGCCAGGCATCGATGAGTTGATCCAGCGGGCGCGCAGCGCCCAGAGAGAAGTTGAGTACTGGCCGCAGGAAAAAGTGGACCTGATGGTCGCAGCGGCTGGTTGGGAAACCTACAAGAACGCGGAAAAAATTGCCCGGTTGGCAGTGGACGAGACCGGCATGGGCGTGTACGAACATAAAGTGCTCAAACATCAAAAGAAGACTCTCGGCACCTTGCGGGACATGCAGGGCGTCAAGACAGTTGGCGTGATCGAGGAGGATCCCCAAAAGGGTCTGATCAAGGTTGCCAAGCCAGTGGGCGTGATCGGTGCGTTGACGCCGGTCACCAACTGCGAGGCTACTTTGCCATCCAAGAGTTTGCCGGCTTTAAAATGCCGCAACGCGATCATTTTTGCGCCGCATCCACATGCCAAACAAACCGCCGCGCTGGTGGTATCCACCCTGCGCGAGGGTCTGCGGAAGGCTGGCGCTCCCCTGGATTTGATCCAGACAATCGAAGAGCCCAGTGTGGAATTATCCAAGGAACTGATGAGCAAGGTCGACCTGGTGATCGCTACCGGCGGCGGGCCGATGGTCAAATCGGCATATTCCAGCGGCACCCCGGCATACGGCGTGGGGGCGGGCAACGCGGTGGTGATCGTGGACGAAACCGCCGACCTGCCGGCAGCCGCTGAAAAGATTTGCCAGGGCAAGATTTTCGACAATGCTACTTCCTGCTCGTCGGAAAACTCGATCGCGCTGCAGGCAGGCATTTACGAGCGCATGCTGGAATGCCTCAAAGCCGTGGGCGGGTATTGGTGCGGCGAGGACGAGCGCGCCAAACTGCAGCAAACCATGTGGCCGGACGGCATTCACCTGAACAAGGATATCGTCGCCCAGCCGGTGGCGAAAATCGCAGGCATGGCCGGCGTTGCCATCCCGGAGGGCACCAAGTTCCTGATGGTGGCCGGCAAGCACGTGGGCGACGACGACCCCTTCTGCAAAGAGAAGCTCTCGCTGGTGTTGACGGTTTGGAAATACAATGAATTCGAAGAAGCCATTCGCCTGGTCGAGGATATCACTTCCTTGAACGGACGGGGACATTCCTGCGGCATCCACACCGCCAGCGAAGCGCACATCCTGGAATTGGGATTGCGCGCCAAGGTCAGCCGCATGATGGTCAATCAATCCCACAGCCTGGGGAACAGCGGCAACTACAATAACGGCATGCCTTTCACATTGACGCTTGGGTGCGGTACCTGGGGAGGGAACATCACCAGCGAGAATGTCCACTGGAAGCATTACATGAACGTCACCTGGATTTCCAAACCGATCGACCCGGTGATTCCGAAGGAGGAAGAAATATTTAAAGAAGTCTGGAAAAAATTTGGAAAATAACCATTCTGTTATTCAAATAATTCACAATTAATTATTCCGCCGTACCTCTTTAAACTGATCCCATTTGGCGGTTATTAAAAGCTGGCAACCTCAAATGGGATCAGAAAATTCTGCCTGCAAGTAAACAAGGTTATTATTAACCACTTACTTATTCAAAGAAAGGTAGAGAATGAAATCTAGAATTGGATTCATCGGTCTGGGGATCATGGGCCGTCACATGTCCCGCCATCTGATCAAGGCAGGGTATGCATTGAGCGTTTATGACCTCAACACCTCCGCGGTGGAAGAGCTGGTGGGCCAGGGGGCAACTGCTTGCGCCAATTGCCGCGAAGTCGCGGCAGCCAGCGACGTGGTGATCTCGATGGTGCCGGATTCACCCGACGTGGAAAAGGTGGCCCTGGGCGAGAACGGACTGATTGAAGCAGCCCGTTCCGGTTTGATCTACATCGACATGAGCACCATCGCGCCGGCTGTTTCGCAAAAAGTGGCGGCAACTCTGGGAGCGAAGGGCGTGCGCTGCCTGGATGCGCCGGTCAGCGGGGGTGAAACCGGCGCGCTGAATGCCAGCCTTTCAATCATGGTCGGCGGTGATGAAGGATTGTTCCGGGAAATGCTGCCGGTCTTCGAAGTGATGGGTAAAACCATCACGTATTGCGGCAAGAACGGCGCCGGCCAGACTGTGAAAGCCTGCAACCAAATCCAGGTTGCCATGAATTTCATCGGGCTGGCCGAGGCGCTGGTGTTGGGAACCAAGGCTGGGGTGGACCCGGCGGTGATCCTAAAGGTGTTGCAAGGCGGTTATGCGCAGACGCGCGTGATGGACGTGCGCGGACCGAAGATCATCAAGGGTGAATTCGAACCCGGTTTTAAAAGCAAACTCCATTTCAAGGATTTGAACATTATCATGGATACCGCTCGGGATTTAAAAGTGCCGCTGCCGGCATCGACGGTCGCGCACGAATTGTTCAGCGCCATGCTGTCCAGCGGCCGGGGCGAATTGGATCACTCGGCAGTCATCCAGGTTTTGGAGGGTATGGCGGGTGTGGAAGCCAGGAGCCGCCAGTAGCGCGCCGCCAGAGAAAATCATGCAAAACCGCTGTATTTTAAACGCCCGGGGGAGATCGATTAGTATATAATTCGCACTTGGATTGTTGCTAAAACAATCTTACGCAGACAGGACCCTGAGGTTGGCTCAGGGTTCTGTTTTTAAAGGACAAAGAAAAAGATCAACAGGAGAAATGAAAGCGGCAGGATCAGGGAGGATGCGAAAATGAAATAAGAGGCGGTTCTAAATCCTTCCTTTCTGAAAAAATATGCTCCTGCCGCCGCATCCAGGAAGAGCATTAGCAAGGAAAAAAGCGGCAATAGCAGCAGACGGTCGGACGGCGAAGATTCAATAGCCTCGGCGGCTGGATTGAAACCCAGCGTGATCGTATCGCGGACCGGGATGATGAAACTGACTGCCAGCAACAATCCAATGGATAAAACCATTGCGCCCAGCGTGAAACTGCGCGCGTATTTGTCTTTGAGGATACCGGTCAGCAGCAGTTCGACATTGGCTGAATGCGGTTGAATGGGGGCAATTGAACCCATTTCAATGAAACGGTTGAAGGTTCGTTGAAATCCTTTCAGGTCAGCCGGAGAAATGACCAGAACTTTGGTTTTGCAGGCGATCAGGACCAGGCTGCTGGAATCGGAAGCAACAAATTCCAACTTGCCCAGTTCCTCGGAGTATTGAACCCCGATGATCGATCCCTGAACACTGTAACGGGGCAATGGAATTTCATAAGGCATTTCATCGGCCGGCCGCAGCCATTCGATTTCCTGCATGGGAATATCTTCCGTGCGCAGCCCCCATTGGATATGCAGCCCCTCCCGATCAATCACGTATTTCGCGCGCAGCAGACTGAAGAGACGGTAAAGCAGCAGGGGGATGGGGAGGAAAGCGCCAACACAACCGACCAGGTACAGGATGAAGAAACCGCGCAACTCCTGCGCGAGCGCCAGCAGCAGGAATCCGGCGCTGGCTGCCGTAAAGAGTAGTAAAAGTCCGGCGTGCAGGATCACGCCGCGCTGCCGGGCTGGAACGAATTCCTGAAGCGGGTCAGCCATAACGATACGCGTTCATTCTCAACCCGCCGCGCACTTTTCGATCTTTTCACATACCAGTGCCACCTGATCTTCGGTCATGCAGCTTGAAAAAGGCAGCGCCAGGCCGCGCCGGCCCAGGTCTTCGGTAACGGGAAAATCTCCCTCGCGGTAGCCGAATTTATCGGCGATATAAGGCTGAAGGTGGATGGGCAGGAAATACGGCCGTACCGGAATCCCTTCGGCTTCCAAAGCAGCGGCGAAGCGGTCGCGCTGCAGGGGGGCTTTGGCGCGGATGACGTATACAAACCAGCTCATGCGCGTGGTTTCCGGCCCGACGTAAGGCAATTCGATGGCTGGGATGGCTGCCAACCGGCGGTTATAAAGCTGCGCCACGCGGTTGCGCCGGTCGATCAGTGCATCGATACGGCTCATCTGGGAAACGCCCAGGGCGGAACTCATCTCGTCCAGGCGGTAGTTGTAGCCCAGGTGGGTGTGCTGCAGCCAGGTGTCGCCTTGCGCGCGGCCCTGGTTGCGCAGCGAGGCCATGTACTCGGCCGCCTGATCGTCATTGGTGACGATGATGCCGCCCTCGCCGGTGGTGATCTGTTTATTGGGGTAGAAAGCAAACACACCGTAATCGCCGAACAAACCGGCGCGCCGGCCTTTATATTCGGCTCCCAGCGCTTCGCAGGAATCCTCGATTAATTTCAGGTTGTATTGATCGGCGACCTTGCGGATGGCGTCGTAATTGGCGGGCTGGCCGAAAACGTCCACCGCCAGAATGGCGCGCAATTTGCCGTGTGCTTCTGCTCCCTTGCGCGGCAGCCATTTGCGCATGCGGGCCGGGTCGCCGCTGGTCAGGTCGGCTGCGGCTTCAGCGAGCTTTTTTACATCCATATTCCCGCTGGCGGGGTCCACGTCCACGAAAACGGGGATGGCGTTATCGTACAGGATCACGTTGGTTGAGGAGACGAACGAAAATGGCGTGGTCAGGACCAGGTCGCCGGGTTGAATGCCGGCTGCCCGCATGCACAGGTGCAAACCGCTGGTGCCGGAATTGACCGCGATGGCATGGCGGGCGCCGCTGTAGGCGCAGATGCTCTTCTCGAATTCGACCACGCGCGGGCCAATGCTCAGGGAGGTGGTTCGCAGGACATCCAGAACGGCCTGGCGGTCGCTTTCATCGATTTCGGGGCTGGACATGGGGACAAGGTATTTGGATTCTGCCATTTTGTGACTTTCGCTTGATTTGGTAAGGTAGGTGTTTCGAGCAAATTATAGCATCAGCGCGCGCTCAGCCGCGCAGGATGGCTTATTCGTCTTCCGCTTGCGTTTCATCCGCTGAGGATTCGACTTCAGCGGAGTTTTCTTCGGGGATTCCTTCGTCTTCGAGCTGCAGATCGACCTGATCTTCCATGGTCACCTGGCCGCGCAGGAAAGCGCCTTCCTCAGTGGAAAAAGCGGAGACGATCACGTTGCCCCACACGCGCCCGGTGCTGCGGATCTCCAGTTTGTCGGCAGTGATGCTGCCGTGCACGGCGCCGGCCACGATAACGGAGTTGGCGCGCACGTTCTCGCAGGTGACCTTGCCGGATTCACCCACCACCACCAGGCCATGCAGGGCGATCTCGCCTTCGAAGATACCTTCGATGCGCACGCCGCCGCGGCCGCTGATGCGTCCGTGCCAACTGATGCCTTCCCCTAAAACGGAAGTAACACGCTCAATTTGGGCTGGGGCAGCCTGGTTGGTACTGGTTGGTCGTTTGAACATAACTAAGCGGTTAATTCCTTTTTCTTTTCAGGATCGTAAGGCGGCCAGATGGCGCCGGCGTACACGCGCGTCCCGGCCGGGACGTCTTTTTTAATGGTTGCGCCGTTGCCGATGCGGCACTCGCGCCCGACGCGCACGCCGATGTTGACGGTGGCGTTCATGCCGATTTGAGCGAAATCTTCGATGATCACTTCGCCGGCGGTCATCGCGCCGGGCGAAAGGCTGGTGCAGACGCCCAGTACGCAGTCGTGCGAGACGACCACCGAGTTATTGATCAAGGTGCCCATGCCCACCACCGCGTTACCGCTGACGTAGCTCATGGCCAGCACCAGCACGCCCGCCTCCAGGCGCGCGCTGGGATCCACGTGGGCGGTGGGGTGTACGATGGCCGGGCAGACGAAACCGGCATCCGCCAGTTGGTTGAAGACATTCAGACGGACCTTGTAATTACCGATGCCGCCCACAGAGTTCACCGCCAGGCGCACCCCGCTTTGATAAAGCTCGGGCAGCAGTTCGGCGCCGCCCAGCACGGGCGAACCAATCACGTCGGTGCCTTTGGGCAGGTTGTCGTCGATGATGCCGACGATCTGGTAGCAGCCCAGCACGCGCACGGATTCAATGATCATCTTGCTCAAGCCTCCGCCGCCGTAGATGATGACCTTGCTGGCGTCGAAGGCGAATTTTGGATAAATGTTTGCTTCTTCTGACATGGTTTAACCTGCCTGGATAGATTATATCCTCTAAATGCCGGGCATGCTTCGTATCGCTTCGGGAGCGGCCAGAAAACGCCAGGGCAGGCTGACCCAGGGTTCGCCGGAATACTGGATGCCGATGCGCGGGGTTTGTTTCACCAATTCATCGCGGATTTGCAGGCCTTTTTCAATGGTCAAACCGCTGCGCGGGTCGCACAAATCGGCGCCATTCAAACTGCGGTCGATTTCCAGCGCTTTGGTCAGCTTGGCCGGGCCGTCGCACCAATGGGCTTCGGGTACACCCCCGCGTTTCTGGCGGATGAAATCGAGGTTCTCGGTCGGCAGGATGGCGCGGATCAGCACTGCGGCCGGGTAGCCGGCCGGCGCGCACACGCAGTTCAACATCCAGTGCATGCCGTAGGTGAAATAGACGTAGGCGCGGCCGCCGGATTCATACATCATGCGGTTGCGTTCGGTCAGCCCGCTGCGGGCGTGGCAGGCTTGATCCTGCTCGCCGTCGTAGGCTTCCGTTTCCAGAATGATGCCGGCGATGCGCTGGCCGGCGATCGTGCGCACCAGGCGCTGCCCCAATAAATTGCGGGCGGCCTGCTGGACGGGTTGCAGATAGAAATCGCGTGGGAGGATTTCAGCTTTCAAAAAACCCGCCCATTATTCCGCTTGCGAAAAGGCCTGCCGGCAGACAACCTCGTCGAGTATTTCCGGGCGCGGCACCAGCAGCTCGACGCCGACTTGCGCGGAAGTATAAACAGGCTGATAGGTGCACATCAGCGGTACGGTAACCCATTTCACGTAAGCGTCATTTTCCTGGCCGAACGAGGATTCGGAGCCGCGAATGATGTAATTGCCGGGTTCATTAACGATCAGAGCAAAACGCCCGGCCGCCAGGTCTTGGTAGAATCCCCGGAAATACGGACCGTTATCGGCCATGGCCTGATCCATCAGGTATTTTTTCTCGTAATCGCTGACAAGCGCCACGTCCTTGACCATTCCGAAAGTCAGCAACTGGCGTTGGTCCATGAACAGGATTTCGCCTTTATCCTTGTATTCCGCCACGCTCTTTTTGATCATATCCAGGGCTTCGTCTGTGGAGGTCGCATCAGGCAGGCTCAGGCGCGCGCCGCCGCGCAATTCGAAGGTGACCGGCGCTGCCAGCGCGATGCACAGCAGGGCGGTCAGAATAGGCTTGCCTTTGACACTGAAGCCGGATTTGCGCACGGAATCCAAAGCGGCCGCGGCAATCATGACCAGCGTCACCAGAAAATTGTCCAGATTGTGCAGGTTGCTGCCCCCGCCGATCTTCACGCTGGCGATCAGGCCGGTGGCCAGGTAAGCGCCGGCGATGATCAGCATGGACAAGCCCTGCATCCAGTTGATTTTCCAGGCGCGCGCAGCCAGCAGGGCAGCCAGGACCACAACGACCGGCAGTGCCGCCCACAACAAGCCGTACAGGATGCCTGGCGGAAAAGTGGGATTCGGCAGCAGCCTTTCCCACAGCAGCGGCTGGCGGGTGGCGGAGCCGACCACATCCGGGATCAATTTCACGGAAGAAACCGACAGATTTTTAATGATCGACGGCAGGATCTGCCCGCCGAAGTAACCGCTGATGCCCAGCACCACTGGCTTAACCAGCTTTTTCAATCCATCCTTTGTGAAGCCAGGGTTTTCGACCGCCAGCAGCGCCAGCATGGCCGCCCACAAACCGGGGGAGTACGTCCAGGTCCAGCGGGAATATTTGGCGTAATAGGAAGCGATCATTACCAGGATGACGCCCAGCGGCAGGGCAGCCCGGGCCGCCAGCAGCGCGATCAGGCCTGCCAGGATGAGGGGCGTGTAGATGGGGCCCTGATCGAGGAAGAGGAAGGTCCAACCGGCAAACACCAGCGCCAGGGCGAGGTTGCTGCCTTTGAGCGGTTTTTTCCAGGCGGCCGCCAGGCCCAGCAGCAGCGTGGGCAGGATCCACATCAGTTGATACCACAGGCGGAAAGCGCCGATGGACAAATTAGGGAAAAGGAATGGCAGCGCCCAGGGAACCTGCATGCCCCAGGTGATGAAGGCGTAAATCTTTTCGCCGGCCGGCACAAGGTAACGGAAACTGCCGAACAAGGTGGAATAATCAAAGAAGCGGTTGCCTTCGGACCAGTAGGTCGAGAACGGATAAGCGGTCACCTGGGCGAGTTTGAGCAGCATGACGTGAGCGCATCCGGCAGCCAGCGCCAGGCTGGCGATCGCCAATACGCTCTTTTCCGCGCCCGCATCCGGTTTTTGGATTATTTTCACGGACAAAAGGGCAAGGCTGAAGATCAGAAAGACCTCTTCCCAATACCCGAAGGTGAAATTGGCTGGCAGCGGCAGGAACCATTTGATCAGCCCTGGCAGCAGAACAGCCAGGGCAGCGGCAGCCCACCCCAAACCGTCCGGCATTTTCGCTGATCGTTTGAGCGCGGGTGATTTTTGCTTCACCAGCATGCGGTATCCGAAAACCAGGAAGAGCGCCGCGGCGAGCACGCTGACCAGCAAAAATGCGATGAAGCGCTTTGAACTCCAGATATTCTGCGTTCCCACGTAAGCCATCACGTTGATCAGGTAAAACTCGCGGAACCCTAGGAATCCCAGGAGGCCGAACAGCCCCCATAATGAAAAGTGATACGCTTTGGTTTTAACCATTGGTTTGCCAGTCTATTTTGGATGATTTCTAAAGGACAATTCTAATGTAAATTGGTTGGCAGGAGGACGTTTTTTGCATATTGAATTTTTTTAAATATGTATCATGAATGATTTACTTATGTGTATGCTTTTTTTTTAGAAGAGAACACTTTTGGCTAGAGTATTAATTTATTCAACTTCCATTTACTCGAGAATTTGAATTACTTTTCTATGCAGATTCGGGAATTCAACAAGAATAACAAGAAATGTCTATATAAATTAAAGAATAGGAAAATTTAATATTAAATAATCTTATTTATAGCCCGTTATACTTGTATCTTGTTATTTATCGTGCAATAATTCAATAGTCAAAAAAAGGGATTAAGGGGTGAGAGTTAGTAAAGAAAGGAGGTTACCCAACTCATTATTTTACAGCCACTTTTTAAGCGTCACAAAATCTAATCAAGAGGTGAGGAAATGATGAAAACATTGCACGAGAAAAAAAGTGTGTGCCACAAATCTGCTGTAAAAATACTGATTAGTATCATAATTATTACTCTATTGTTATCTACGAATTCAACGAGTGTGAGCGCTCAGGAAGAAATTCAACCCGAACCGGATGATGCTCCATCCCAAGAATTACCCCAATCAACCGATACTCAGGGTGTTTCTCCCACCGATGTCCCGACTGAAATTCCCCAAATAAATGTAACACCAACAGCCATCTTATCGGGGGAAATCATCACCACGCAGGAAACACCTGAGATAACCGCGACCGCGGAACCGGCAGCGAACATTGCTCCGTTTATTGAGATCGTGGAACCGGCAACTGATATAACGATCTCACAAGGTGATCTGCTGACCATTCGCTGGACGGATGAGGATCCGGATGATAATGCCGCTATCAGTTTATTCCTGGATTCTGATGATCAGCCCGGGAACGGCAAAGGTGAGATCTATATTACACAGAATATTTTGGAAGATTTGGATGGGGAGGGTGATCAATTTATTTTCGATACCAAGGATATCGCGCTTGGAGAATATTATCTTTGGGGATCAATTTTGGATGAAAAAAATAATACCATTTTTAGTTCCCCCAATGTTAAAGTATTAATAAACCACGGCGCTGGTTTCTTCAACGATGATGAGATGATTAGTGCCCAATTAATTTGTTCAGGAATGCCAAATTATGGCACAAAGATGGTGGATGCTAGTTATTGGGAAGGTGTTGATGTATATTCCAATGGAAATAATACAGACACTTCTGTATCTGGAACGTATGGCTATGAATACCAATGTGTCGAACTCGTTCAAAGGTTTTATAGTTCCATGTTCGGATATGTGGCAAGATGGGGCGTATCTACTGCAAGTGAAATGTTTACAAAACACCCATCGGGTATAACAGCTTACAAAAACGGAAGTTCTACTAAACCCGTATGGGGTGACGTAATCGTTTTTGATGGTCATGTAGCAATAGTAACTCATTGGGATGGATCAAAGTTATATTTTGTAGAACAGAATTGGTGTGATTCAAGTAAACAGGGTGTAGATTCAATTAATGTCACAATTAAGAATGGAAAATATACTATTCCAGCACGAGGAGGATTGTCAGTAAAGGGCTGGCTCCATTCATCGAAAAACTATGGCCCCCAAACTACCCTTGGTACTCCATCAAATGTTGATACACTTCGCCCCACTTTTAAGTGGTCGCCTGTTATTGCGGCAAATACGTACACATTGCAGGTGTCAAAAAAGAGTAATATGGCAAGTCCTTTCCTGAGTAAATCAGTATCAAGTGTCAGTTATACTCCTACTTCGGATTTGCCAAAGAACACAAAACTCTATTGGCGGGTCAAGGCATCCTATTCGAAGAATTGGTCAAATATAAACTCTTTCACAACTCCCAATATTCCCACTACCCCAATTCTTTCATCTCCTGCTGATAAAACCAAGGTAAGCAATCTCTCAACCATAAAATTGGACTGGTCAAATTCCTCATTTCCATTTTCAAGTGTGTTGAATTATTACCAAGTCCAGGTATCCAGAGTGAGTGATTTTGATACAACCGTTATTAATACAAAAGTTGTAGGACCGACAAACTCAAAATATTCCATTCCGAAGTTAACCCTGTCTTCTGGGAGAACTTATTATTGGCGTGTGAAAGCCTGTGTTTCCTCGAGCACGTGTGGTGGTTGGTCCTCGGTAAGATATTTCACAACAAAATAGTCACTAATATTATTTAAAAAACAACCTCACCTATTCACTGGGTGAGGTTGTTTTTGAATCATTTTTCTCATTATTATTTTTTTTCACCACGATGCGTTTTTGCTTTTCCTTTTTCCCCATGTCCTTTTCCACGAATACCTTCTCGCCGGTGAAGGGATCTGTTTCAGTGTAATACATCAGCGCGGAATAGGTGGAGGGCAGAGGCGTGAAGATTTGCACCTGCTCGGGGGAGATGTGCAGCTCGCGGCTGGCGAAGGCTTTCAGCGCGCGCATATCCGCTTCCGTGCAGCCGGGGTGGGCGGCGATCAGGTAATAGGTCAGGTACTGGCGCAGCCCGACTTCCTGTGAAAGCTCGTCGAACTGGCGCTTGAACTCCAGCAGGTCGGCGTGCTGCGGCTTGCCCATCCATGCCAGCACGTTATCCTGGCTGTGTTCCGGCGCCACTTTCAACTGGCCGGATACGTGATGACCGGTTAATTCCCGTAAATAGGCGCGTCCGTTTTTGTGATCGGCCAGGATCAGGTCGTAGCGCAGCCCCGAACCAATGAAGACTTTCTTGATGCCGGGGATGCGCCGCAGGCTGCGCAGCAGCTTGACCTGTTCATCGTGGTCGGGTTTGAGCGACGGGCAGACCTGCGGGTAGATGCAGCGCTTGTCGGGGCAGGCGCCTTTTTTGAGCTTGCGCGCGCATTCAAAGCCGTACATATTAGCGGTCGGGCCGCCCACGTCGAGGATGTATCCCTTGAAGCCGGGTAATTCGGTCAGCAGGCGGGCTTCCGCCAGGATGGATTGCGGGCTGCGCCAGCGCACCGTGCGGCCTTCGTGCGCGGCGATGGCGCAGAAGTTGCATTCGCCGTAGCAGCCGTGGTGCGAATTGATCGAAAAGCGGATGGTCTCCAGCGCTTTGACCGCGCCCTGGCTTTCATAATAAGGATGCTGGGCGCGCCGGTAGGGCAGCGCGTAAACCGCGTCAAGCTCGGCCTGGCTGGCATAAGCCGCCGGCGGGTTGTGGATCAGGTAGCGTTCGCCGTGCTTCTGGTAGAGGCCCGCGGCGCTGAGCGGGTCGTTGTTGCGGTAAAAGAGGTGGAACATGCGCGTGAAAGCTTGTTTATCCGCGGCGACTTCCTCGTAGGGCGGCAGCTCCCGGTAGGCTTGCGCGAACTCCGGCAGATTCTTGCGGATGCAGCACAAACCGCGTAGGCCGGCGGGGTCACCACCTTCTTTCAGCGTTTGCGCGAAAGCCAGCACCGAACCCTCCGCCATGCCGTAGAGCAGGTAGTCGGCTTTGGCGTCGAACAAAATGGAGCGCCGCACGCTGTCGGACCAATAATCATAATGGGGCACGCGCCGCAGGGAAGCCTCGATGCCCCCCAGCAGGAGCGGGACAGTATCCTTGAAATATCGGCGGATCAGGTTGCAGTAAGCGATCACGGCGCGATCCGGGCGGCGGTTGTTCAACCCGCCGGGTGTGTAATCGTCCTGGCGGCGCTTACGCCGACTGGCGCTGTAATTGGCGACCATCGAATCCACGCTGCCGCCGGTCACGCCCCAGAACAGGCGCGGTTCACCCAGGCGGGTGATATCGCGCGGGCTGTCGATTTGCGGTTGGGCGATGATGCCGACCTTGAAGCCGGCCTGCTCCAGCACGCGCCCGATCACCGCCACGCCGATCAGCGGGCTGTCGATGTAGGAATCGCCGCTGACCAGGATCACATCCAACCGATCCCAGCCGCGCCGGCGGACTTCTTCAGGGGTGGTGGGCAGAAAAGCATCTTCCATCAGGGCAAATTGTACCCGTTATTAAAATAAACGATCGCTTCAAACAGGATGTAGGTTGGGTTGAGCATTGAAATACAGGTCTTTGCATTCAGCGGCTTACTGCTGTATATTGGCAGTGTAAAGCGAAACCCAACATTATTGGTCTCATGGTAAAATTGGGGCTCGATGCGTTGTACCCTTCGCATCAAAAATTTCTTATGAAAGGGCTTGACCAATGAGAGTTTTACTATTAAAAGACGTCTATAACCTCGGGCGCGCAGGCGACGTTAAAAGAGTAGCCGACGGCTACGCGCGCAATTTCCTGATTCCCCAAAAGATGGCTGTGATTGCCTCGGCTGGCGCTTTGAAACAGATCGAAAAGATCCAGGCGGCGGCTGCCAAACAGCGTGAATTGCTCAATGAAGAGATGGGCGGTTTGGCTGAACAGATCAAGGGCCTGGAATTGACCTTCAAGGCCAAGATGGGCGAGACCGGCAAACTGTACGGCTCCATCACCCAGCAGATGATCATGGACGCGGTCAATGAAAAATTGAATACCAATTTGGACCGCCACCTGTTGGAATCCCAGCCGCTGCGCGAAGCCGGCGAGCACAAGGTGCGCATCCGCTTAACCTTCGACCTGATCCCTGAGGTCAAGGTGATCGTCGAAAGCGACGAGGAAAAGAAGGAAGACAAGGCTCCCGGACGCAAAGGCGCCCGCAAACAGGAATCCAAAGCGGAAGAATCCGTGGCGGAACCAGTCGCGGAACCGGATGCTGCGGACACGGAAGAACCGGCCGAAGAGGCTTAAACCAACCAGATTCTACAACCGGCCTGGATTCTCGCGAGACAGGCCGGTATTTTTTGCTTATCCTTTATAATCAATTCTGATGAACCCTAGCGTTGGTCAACGGCTGCGCAGCGCGCGCGAAGAACTCGGTATTCGTCTGGAGGATGCTGCCCGTGAAACGCACATCCGCCTGAATTACCTGCAGGAGCTGGAAAACGACCATCCCGAATTGCTGCATTCCATGACCCAGGCGCGCGGTTTTTTGCGCTTGTATGCCGATTTTCTCAACCTGCCATTTGACGAATTGCTTCACGGTTGGGAAAAAACGGCCGAGCCGGTTGAATCAGCCGAGCCGGAACCCAAGCCGGCAGCCGGTTCGCCGGTTGCCTGGTTGAAGAAGGTCTTGCCGCATAAAAGCGCAGGCGAGCCTGCCGGAGCTCCCGCGCAGGAAACGCCGGCGCCGGCGTCCGCTTCCGGACCAGAAGCCCCGCAGGAAACTCCGCGAGAAACCCCGCCAGAAGCTCAGGATCAAGTAGCCGGTATACCGCCCGATATGGAAACGCAGGCGGAGACGCAAACCGGCGCTGAAGAACCCGAGAGCTTTCCGCAATCCGAATCCCTTGCCAACCCCGACCGGGGCGATGGGGGGGAAGACTCAATAAATAGAACAGGGTCGCCAGTAAAAAAATTCATCACCCGCCTGGGCGCCGGCGTACGAAGCATTCCCTTCCTGGCCGGGATCCTGAAACGGGAAAAACCGGCCGAAACGCCGTCCGGAAGCTTGCCTGATGCCCCGGGGAAAACATCGGATGAGATGTTCCGGCAGATCGGGCTTTCCTTGCAAAACCGGCGCAAGCTGATGGACCTAAGCCTGGCGGATATCGAGAATTTCACCAACCTGAAACGGGCATTTCTGGTAGCGCTGGAGGAAGGGCGCTTCGGCGACTTGCCTTCCACGGTGCAAGGCCGCGGGATGCTGAATAATTACGCCAAATTCCTGGGCATGGAAGAATCAACCGTCATGCAAACCTACGCCCAGGCGCTGCAACTGCAGCGCGAGGAAAAGCTGCAGCCCCAGCGCAAACCGGCCAAGCCGGCGGTTTCGGTGGCTGTCAATTTACCCGAGAGATGGCGCAAGGTGTTAAACCCGGACCTGATCATCGGCAGCTTGTTGATCGTGGGATTGTTTGCTTTCATCATTTGGGGGGCATTGCAGGTTTTCAACAGCAGCGCCAGCGGTAGTTCCACCGAAGCCCCATCCATTTCCGAGATGCTGCAGGTCACCCCCAGCCTGTCACCCCAACCTGATTTGACCGGCACCGCTGAAGCGGAAGCCAGCCAGGAGTCCACTGCTCTGCCCGGCGTGGCGGTGGTTGAAAGCACGCCGACAGCCGTGGCAACCGTCAACTCCGCCCCCTTGCAGGTATACATCATAGCGCACGACCGCGCTTACCTAGACGTTACCGTGGACGGCAAGGAAGCTTTCGTCGGCCGCGTGGTACCTAACAACGTTTACACCTATTCCGCGAATACCGGCATCAGCTTGTTGACCGGCAACGCCTCTGCTCTGGAAGTGTATTTCAATCAGGAATACATCGGCAAATTGGGCGGAATCGGTGAGGTAAAAAAGATCGATTTCACCGCCGCCGGACTGGTCACCCCTACCCCGGAAATCGCTCCCACCCTAACCCCCACACCCAACCAGGCCACCCAGCAAGCGGCCGACGCTGCCAGCCGCCAGTAACGCGCGTCAATCCAGCCATCCCAACCGATCAGCCTGATGCACCGCCTGCGCCAATGAAGAGGCGCCCAGATGTTCGCGTGCCTGGCGCAAATGCCAGCGCACCATGCGTACCGAAATGCCCAGGGTATGCGCGATGGCGCGCGCGGTCATCCCCTCGGCAGTCATTCGCAAGCAGGCCTTTTGGCGCGGGGTCAGAGTGTTGGGTGAGTGTTCCGTTTCTTTGATTGCCATAATGAGAACAGGCCATCCGGCGTTTTTCCGCTTCAGCTCACGACAGCATGTTCTATAATAGAACAATTGTGCTATTTCATTATAGGGAAACGTTATTTAGGGATCAAGGGGGATTTTGGGAAACATCCCCCCTTGACGGATTATTTCAGCGCGGTTTCGATGATCTCGGCGGCGTAATCGAAGCGCCCGAAAGCCGGCATCAGATAAACGCCCTGCGCGATGGATTTCAATTGGCCGATCAGTTCGATCGCCAGGCGGATGCCTTCCTTGGCGCCCTGATCGCCGGCTTGCTGCATGCTGGTGTGGATTTCCGGCGGGATGTCGATGCCCGGCACTTCCTGCTGCAGAAAAGCGGCGTGGCGGGAGGATGCCAGCGGCAGGATGCCCGCCAGGATCGGGACGGGAAATTTTTCGCCCGCGGCTTCCTGGTACAGGGACAGAAACTGCACGAGCGGCGCAGTGGAATAGATCGGCTGGGTCAGCAGGAAATCAGCCCCGGCTTCGATTTTCTTGCCGACAATCTTGATCTCGCGCTGGATGTCCGGCGCGGTCAGGTTGAGCGCCGCCCCCACGAAAAAGCTGGTCGGCTGCCCGATATCGGAACCGGCATGGTCCACGCCGGCGTTGAAACCCTGTTTGATCAGCTTGATCAGGCCGGAGGGCGCCAGGTCGTAGTTATCCATGGCGTCCGGATAATCGCCGATGGCGGTGGGGTCGCCCATGATCACGAATACGTTGCGCACGTCCAGCGCGTGCGCCGCCAGCAGGTCGCCCTGCACGCGCAGTAGGTTGCGCCCGCGGGTGGGAAAATGCAGCACGGTTTCGATCTTGGCTTTTTTCTGCACCAAGCTGCACACCGCCCAGGGGCTCATGCGCATGCGCGCCATGGGGCTGTCGGCCACGTCGATCACGTCCGCCCCGGCTTCCGCCAGTAGGCTGGCGCCGGCCATCAGTTTATGGGTGGATAGTCCGCGCGGCGGATCCATTTCCACTGCGAAAACGAACTTGCCTTTGGCCAGTTTCTGCGCCAGCAGGGTGGGTTTCAACGCTTCGCCGGCTTCTTCTTCGACGGCTTCCTCAACCGCGCTGAAGCCGTTCATTTCAGAAGGTTTGGCGCTTTCCAGCGCCTGGCGCATGGCGGCGATGTGAGCGGGGGTGGTACCGCAGCAGCCGCCGATCACGCTGGCGCCCGCGCGCCAGAACGATAGGGCGTAATCGCCGAAATAGTCCGCCGAGGCGGGGTAGAAGATGCGGCCGCCCATTTGTTCCGGCCAGCCTGCGTTGGGCTTGATCCAGAATTTACCGTCCGGCATGGCGGAACGCATTTCCTTTAAAATGCGCAGAAGTTGGTTGGGCCCGCCCGAGCAATTGACGCCGAATACGTCCGCGCCGTAATCGCGCAGCGCGCGCACCACCTTGCGCGGGCTGTCGCCCAGCAGGGTGCGGTCGTCGCGCGTGAAGGTCATCGAGGCGACCACCGGAATGTCGGCGGAGAGGTCGCGCGCGGCAAAGATGGCCTCGCGGATTTCGTATAAATCGCTCATGGTTTCAATCACCAGCAGGTCCGCCCCGGCTTCCAGCAGCGTTTCGATCTGCTGGCGGAATATGCGCCGCGCGTCTTCGGGCTGGACGCGCCCGAAGGGCGCCAGGCGGATGCCCAGCGGGCCGACATCTCCGCCGATCAACACGTCTTTGAAGCTGGCCAGCACCACCCGGCGCGCCAGCTCAACCGCGGCGGTGTTGATTTCCTTTAATTCAGCAGCCATGCCATGGCGTTCCAGCTTGAAGCGGTTGGCGCCGAAGGTATTGGTCAGGATGATCTGCGATCCGGCTTCGATGTAGGCGTGATGGATCTCCGCCACCAGGCTGGGGTTGGTCAGGTTGAGCTCATCGAAGCACTTGTTGAATCCGATGCCGCGTTCGTGCAGCAGTGTTCCCATAGCGCCATCGGAAAGTGCCGGTTTGCCGCTGGAGATCAGGTCGGAGAATGTTAGTTTAGTCATCGAAACCTCGCTATGGTTGCATTTGAAAATAAACTGCCTGCGGATGATGTACGATCAGCGCGCCGGTGCTGTATTCCGGTACGAATTGAAAAGCGGACGTCAGGCGGATGCCCAGTTCCTCGCCGGCCGGCAGCAGCCTGAAGAGCAGTTCATGCTGCGCGAGGTCGGGAATGGCCGGGTAACCCCAGGAATAACGTTTGCCCTGGTTGGCTTTCAGGCCAAGCTCGCTGCGGATGCGGCGGTGCATATAGATGGCGGCGGTTTCGGTGAGCTGCACCGCCAGCCCGTGCGCGAAGAACGCGCCGGTGATGTCGTCTGCCGCGTGCAGCTGGTGAACGTGGTCGGCCGCCGCCTGGCCCAACGTGACGAACTGAAAGGCAGCCAGGTCGCGCTCGCCCGAAGACGCATCCGCGAAATAATCGCTGAGGCACAAACCCGGCGCTTCAGCCTGGCGCGGCAGAGGAAAACGCAGAGTTTCTTCCTCCCCCTTCGGCAGGCTGCGATAGACCAGCAGGTCATCGCCCTGCGCCTGGCAGGGGAAATAGCCGTAAACCGCCGAAGCCTGCAGCCAGCCGCTGCTTTGCGATTCCGCCCACATGCTTTCCAGCCTTTGGGTGAAATCGCGCTGGTACTGTTCCCATTTCTCGCCTTTTGCATTGCGCACGCCCCACGAGATGCGGAAGAGCGCGCTGCGGTTCAATGAAGCGAACAATTCGTCCATGGGCAGCGCGCGCAGCACGCGTGCGCCAATGAATGGCGCACGGGGAATGGGCGCGCGTTCGATGCGCGTCCGGCAGGTGGATTTCCCGTTGGCGCGTGCAGGACTGTCCGTTTCGGAATCCTGGAGGGTCTGGGGCGCATCGGCCGGGGCGTTGCGCCGGCCGTCCAACACCTTGAGCGCGTCGAAAGCGTCGCGGCAGTAAAACACGCCCCCGGCGTAAGCCCCGCCATCCGCAGGATGCAGGATGCGCCGGGCGAACTCCGGGTTGACCGCCGCGCCGCCGACCAGCACGGGCAGCGCGAGATTCCTTTTATGCAATTCGGCCACCACCAGCGGCATTTGCTGGCTGGTGCTCACCAGCAAGGCGCTCAAACCGATCGCGTCGGCATTTTGGGCCACGGCTTGCTCGACGATGGTTTCCACCGGCACCTGTTTGCCCAGGTCGACCACCTCGTAACCGTTATTGGACAGGATGGTTTTCACCAGGTTCTTGCCGATGTCGTGGACATCTCCGTAAACAGTGGCCAGCACCAGGCGCCCTTTGGCAGCCGAGCGGCTTTTCTCCAGATAGCGTTCCAGATGGTCGCTGGCGGCGCGCATGATCTCGGCGGATTGCAGCACGAAGGGCAGGATCAACTCGCCCCTGCCGAACTGCTCGCCGATCTCCTGCATGGCCGGCAGCAGGATGGTGTTGATGATTTCCAGCGCGCTTTCGTGGCGGGTGCGCGGGCTGGCTTGCACGTAAGCATCCAGGTCGGCGGCCAGGCCTTCTTTCCTGCGTGCCAGGATGCGGCGGCGGATGCGTTCGGCTGGGGCAAGCGCTTCCCATTGGGCAGCCAGCGCGGCCGGTTGATCGGCGGCGGCAGCCTGGTCGAAGGCGGCGGCGAATTCCGCCAATGCTTGCGGACTGCGGTTGAACAGCAAGTCTTCCGCCAGCGCCCGTTCGCATTCGTCGATATCGGTATAAGGTTCGATCTGGGCCGGGTTGAGAATGGCCACGTCCAGCCCGGCTTTGACCGCGTGGAAGAGCGCCACGCTGTTCAGCACGGCGCGCGCCGCGGGATTGAGCCCGAAAGAGATATTGCTGAGGCCGAGCGAGATGAACACACCCGGCAGTTCGGTTTTGATGGTCTGGATGGCTTGCAGGGTTTGCAGGCCGGCGTCCATGGTTTCAGGGCTGCCGCTGGCCAGCGTGAAGGTCAGGGGGTCGAAGATCAGGTCCTGGGGTTTCAGGCCGATTTCTCCCACCGCCAGGTTGTAGATGCGGCGCGCAACCGCCAGCTTGTGCGCGGCGGTTTTGGCCATGCCCCCTTCGTCGATGGTCAGGGCGATCACGGCGGCGTTATGTTGGCGGGCCAGTTTCAGGATACGGCGGGCTTTCTCTTCGCCGCTTTCCAGGTTCACTGAATTCAGCAGGCAGCGTCCGGCTGCGGCTTTGAGTCCTTGCTCCATTACGGCCGGGTCGGTGCTGTCGATCACCAGCGGGGCGTCCACCTGCGCGCTGAGCAGGGCGGCCAGGCGCTGCGTGCGCGCGCCTTCGTCCTCATTCTCCGTCAGCGCGGTGCAGAGATCCAACGCGTGGGCGCCGTTCTCGGCTTGTTCGACGGCGATGCGCACGGCGGATTCGCTATCGTTTTCCAGCATCAGGCGTTTGAAAGCGCGGCTGCCCTGCGTGTTGAGGCGTTCGCCGATGATAAAGGGCGCCGGTTCCTGCCGCAGGCTGACAGCGTGGAACGCGGAAGCCAGCGCGGGCTCAAAGACCGGCGTGCGCGCCGGCCGGCGGGTATTTTCCAGGGCTTTGACCAGCAAGCGTAAATGTTCGGGGGTTGTCCCGCAGCAGCCGCCCACCACCTCGATGCCGAAGTCGCGCACAAAGCCGCTGACCTGCGCGGCGAAATCCTGCGCGCCCAGCGGGTAATACGCCCCGCCTTCGCGGTTGACCGGCATGCCGGCGTTGGGCAGGCAGGAAATGGGTTTCAGGCAGGCGCGGCTGAGATAGGCCAGCGCGGAGCGCATATGTTCCGGGCCGGTCGAGCAGTTCAGTCCGATCACGTCGATTTCCAACCCTTGCAGGATAGCCAGCACGGCGCGGATATCGGTGCCCAGCAGCATGCGCCCGTTGGTATCCAGCGTGACCTGCGCCTGAATGGGCAGGCGCCTGCCGCAGTCCTCGCAGGCGGCCTGCAAACCGTACACGGCGGCTTTGACCTCCAGGATGTCCTGCTGGGTTTCCAGTAAAAGCAGATCCACCCCGCCTTCGATCAAGGCTTTGGCCTGCTGGCGGAAGATGGTGGCGACGCCGTCGAAATCCAGCGCTTCCGCTTCGGCTTCCCCGCTGCGCAGCGAGAGCAGCTTGCCGCTGGGGCCGATCGAGCCGGCCACAAAGCGCCGGCGGCTGCCGGTGGAATATTCATCGGCGACGCGGCGCGCCAGGCGTGCGGCCGTCCGGTTGATCTCTTCGACTGCTCCTGCCAGGCTGTATTCGCCCAGGGTGATGCGGTTGGAGCGGAAAGTGTTGGTCTCGATCACGTCCACCCCGGCTTCCAGAAAGGCGCGATGCACGTTTTCCACCGCCTGCGGGCAGCTCAACGACAGGTGGTCGTTGCAGCCCAGGTAGCGTTCGCCGCCGTAATGGGCGGCGGTGAGATTCTGGGCGGCCAGGTTGGTGCCCATGGCGCCGTCGAAGATCACGGTGCGCTGCCGCACGGTTTCCAGATAACTTGCGGGATGGCTTTGTGTTTTACTCAATTGCATTCCTTAATTGCATTTCTCATAAAAATAAAAAACCTCTCCGAAGTGAGAGGTTGGGCGAAAAGTACTCTCATCTTCCAGAATCCCGATCACGGTTCTGCCGGATTTGGCACCGGCGCTCTTGCGCGGTTGCCGAGGTATCTGCGGGCCGGTCCCTCCACCTCTCTTGATGAGTGTTGTTAATGGTGCGAATTAGGCGCAATATTACCACAGAATAGTATGGAAAACAATTAGCGAACTATACAATGAATTATCAAAATATACATCGGTAATAATAATTCGTAATGAGTTTACGATTACGCAACCTATTTTCTGTAAATTCGAGTCAGAAATATCCACAGTTCTTTAACAATTGAATGATTTGCCTGCACAGTAACGCTTGCCGATCTGCCACTCCTCACTGATCTCCATGAGCAACGCTGAAATCAATCTGAGACGAGAAGCCTGATTCGGAAAAACACCAACCACCTTGGTCCGCCTGTGAATCTCTTTGTTGATCTATTCCAGGTTATTGGTCGCGCGAATTGTGCGCTGGTATTCCAGGGGGAAGTCAAAGATCGTGAAGCCCTCAACCAGGTTTCCTTCCATCCATGCGGACAATTGAGGAGTTGATCGGGCATATTTCTGAAAGGTAAATTGCAGATTCTCTTCTGCGTTCTTGCGGTCGGATACACTGAACATCGCGCGAATATCTGCAGCCACCTCGAAACGCATGGTTTTCCTGGGTACATGGGCTTCCACATTTTGCTACGAGGTGGATACACCCTGTATATACATCTCTAGTGTCAGCAGCAATGCCCGTTCACTGCGCATGCCTTTTTCGAGCGCTGAGGGATAGAAGCCGCCTTCCCTCATCTGCGGTATAACAAAAGTTACCTCACCAACCCGTGTCTTGACGGTCTTGGATTTATAGCCATTGGTGTGTCTGATCCGTTCCTCTGTCCGTTCCTATTCCTCTGCCTGCAAGTATCGCGAACGCTCTGCTTGCATGGCATTGTTGATCAGAACACGCAGCAATTCGGGTACTGCTTCAAGCCCTTTTCCCGCCAATTCATCTGTGAAGGTATAATCATTTTGGTGAGTCATTTCGTCTCCTATTTTAGAGTAATGACTATGTAGGATACTTCTGACTCACCCCTTTTGTTAAGGTTCTCTATTTTACAGAAAATATGTTACACCAACAAAATATGCCTTGAGTTGCTCATTCAATGTAATGTCGGATTTTTGAATCAGTTATTATTTTTTTACGCAGTACTTTTTTCAAAATGGGCGAGATATATTTACTGTACGTGATCTCAGATAATATTAAGATTCAATAAAAGAAAAGAAGAGATAATCCCATCTCTTCTTTTCATGATCATCGTAACCCATTACGTAGATCTCCCTACTCGGCAAAATCCTTTTTAATAAGCGTTGACAATGTTTGAATCGCTTCTACTTCGTCAGGACCTTCTGCCGTAATTTCGAGTTCATCAAATTGATTCACTCCAAGTGAGAGTACCTGGATAATACTTTTTGCGTTTGCTATTTTTTCGCCATGCTGAAGATGAATTTCTGATTGCATACGCTTGGCACTTTGCACGAATTGAGAGGCAGGGCGTGCATGAAGGCCAACATCAACAGTTACTGTAACGGTCGTTTTATGCAAATTACTTCTCCCTGTTCATAGATATATCTTTCACGTTATCTATCAGACTCAAATTTCAATCAGAATAATAGCGGTTAAGGTTTTTCGTTAATGAGATCTCCTTTATAGGTTAATTCATACTTGCTCAATTTCTCAACAAGCTTAGCCCCAATTAAATTTGCAGGATTGATTAGCAGCAAATTAATGAACTCACTTTCCTGGAATAACCCTGTCAGATCAGCCAAGAAATCCACATATCCGCTTGGTTCCTTTACAACCAGTAAGAAAACGACGGATACTAAAATTACCTTGTCAGGTTCATCCAATCTGTGAAAAGTAAAAAAAGATTGGTCATTTTTTTTGACGATGACAATAGTAGGGTGAATTACATGTTCAATATCCGTGTGGGGTATCGCAACGTTAATTAAATCTTCAACCTGCAAACCGGTAGGATTGGTTCTTTCACGATCGATAACAGATTTTATGAAGGATTCTTTAACATAACCCTTTTTATAAAGTTCTTTTGACGCGATCTGCAGCATTTCTTCTGTGCAGCAGTTAATATCTGCAGAAAAAATATCCATTAATCAACCCTCTTTATTTTTTAAAAATGTCAGCATGTCATCGACTAATTTATCAATTCCAAATCCGGTCATTAATGGAATACCCTTCACAACTAAAATATTTTCGGGTATGGATGCAGGTGTTTGTCCTGCTGCGATTATGACAACGTCAGGTTTTCTGGCTTCGATCTGCCCCGGCAATTCTGTGATTCTATGAATTTCAATTTCCGCATCAATATTTCTGGCATTCAGCGCATCAATTAATCGTCTTCGAGCCAGCGAAGCTGATGCTGCTGCACTTCCACAAGCTACGTAAATCAAATATTTCTTTTCCATATCTCCTCACCATAGTAAAATAGATTTGTATTTACTTCCTTT
The DNA here is from genome assembly GCA_013178095.1 of Anaerolineae bacterium. Lineage (GTDB taxonomy): Bacteria > Chloroflexota > Anaerolineae > Anaerolineales > Anaerolineaceae > Pelolinea. The sequence goes on from JABLXK010000003.1 coordinate 241,583, forward strand.
TCCAGGGAGATATCGGTTTCATGCTTCGGTTTCTCCCTGGAAAAGTGCTTTGATTGGACTTACTTTTCTTTTTCTAGTTCATCAGCAAGCTTCTGCGGCATATCATGCGCATAGATCCAGCACAAAACCCACAATACCCCAATTATTGCTGGAGCAATGATCATTGTGGGTTGACCGGTAACAATACCCACTACAGGCATCACGATCAGCCAGGGCAATATATGAGCGCCTACATCAACACTTGACACGAGCAACATACCAGCCGGTAAAGCATAGTTGACTAATTTTGCAGCTTCTGTAAGTGGTTGTGCGAAGGAAGATGTTACTGCAAGGACTAGTACGGACGTAATTGTCCCGTTGATAAGGGTCTTCACGAGATTGCCCTTGGAGGCTGCAGCCGCAAACATATAGTAAATGGGCACAATCGCCAAATCAGCCAAAGGCATAATTTTGAAGAAACTGGGGAAGAGCAGTGTTAACAGAAGATAAATGACCATGCCAACCATACCAACAACAACAGATGTCGGATTGGCCAGACCAATTGGGCCTGCATCGATACCAATTAGAATCTCACGACCCTTGAAACGTTCACTCTTCTGGAAAACATCACGAACGCCATCAACAATAGGCATCAATCCATCGATTAAGATGCCGATCATTCTTCCCTCAAGATAGATCATGGCGGGAACCGCAATACCCATCTGCAAGATAATCGTTGCCGGTTGTCCTGCAACAAGCCAGACCAGGACACCTAATATTACGCCGATGTACAACCCCAGCATCATGGGTTCACCCCAAAAACCCACTTTCTTTTGAATACTCTCGGGATCCAATTTCGATTTTTGCAGGCCTGGGATTTTGGACAAAAAGGCTTTTTCTATCGCGAAGTTAAAGGGGGCTAGATTTACTGTTTCAGTGTGAGGTAAGGCTGTACCTGGAATATCGAAATATTTTTGAGTAACGGGGGATGTCCAATCACCTAATTTCAATGTAATGATCTCAACGACAATCGCCAAGCTGAAAGCCAAATACAAATTCTTAGTCCAGATATAGGTCATAGCAGCAGTGAATGTCCAGTGCCAGTAATTCCAGATATCAGCATCGAAGATCTTTGTCCAGCCGAGTAATAAAACAATCCAGTTGATCACGAATCCAACCGGGATGATTAAACCCGCCCAACTGAAAGACCAAGTGATAGCTGAGGCCAATCCCCAACCAATATCGGTGCCTAAGGCTTCAATTCCCATTGCTTGACCAAGTGCTTGAATTGCAGGGCCAATGGTGGAAAGCACAGCACCCAACACAGCGTTAATACCAATAAACGCCACACCGACCAAAATCGAATGTCTCAGACTCTTCCCAACAGGTTGGCGGAAAATTAAAGCCATAATGAAGAGCACAATTGGCATCATGATGGTTGGGCCTAAATTCAAAATCGATTGAACGAATTGCATGATTTTCTCCTTTTCAAGATTTTTATTGATTGATTAATAATTTGAAACTAATAAAATATTTCCTATTTTTCTCCTTTCCTTGGGTTCATTTTCTTCACCAATAGTCAGATTCTGTTTTTATGCAAATCCATAGAATTTAACAATTGTTGTATTCCATAATCTGTTTCGACATGACAAAAACTAACTAGCTTATTAATTCACGATTTCGCAAGGTTTTTATAAATTCCTCTATTTTTCAGGAAAATACAGATCGACCATTGATGTATTCACTCCGGGACATCCAATCACAGGTAGATTCCTTGATTTCCTGGTGTTGTCAAGATTTTTTATATCCTCTCTGGTCAGCTCTTTTATCTTCCCGACTGCCAAAGCCTGCAGTATTGAAATGGCACTGACCTCTAAGATATCAATCAACTGCATAGCCCTGCCGATGTCAGCAGTACTTAGAATTGTCAAGCCGTGATTCTCCATTAGAAAAGCGTTGTACTTCTTTATAAATGGAGCGAAGTTATCGGCCAATGCTTGGGTCAGGGGTTCACCATAAGGCACAAGCGGTACTGGTCCCACCTCTACCGCGGTTTCAGGAAATACTGGCTTCATCAACCAATTGGTGCCTTTGAGGATGGTAAATGTGTTGATGTAAGGCGGATGACAATGAATCACCGACTTTATGTCTGGTCGGTCATGGTAGAAATTAAGGTACATCGGCATTTCCCCGGTTGGCTTGCGCGTACCCTCTACCGTTTTTCCTTTCAAATCGATGAAAACCACATCCATCTCTGTAATATCAGATTTACACAGGCAGGTCGGGGTAATCAGAATTAGATCTTCTTCCAACTTGTAAGAAAGATTACCCCCCTGGCTGGTTACATACATACGATCCGCCAGGCGTTTGCAAACCATTATGAAGTCATGGACCTCGTTCTCGTATTTTTTTATGTATTCCATGTGGTTTTTTAATTCTTTTTGTTTTTTATAGTCTGATATAAATCGTAGGCTTTTTCCGGCTTTTCTTTGCCATGTACAATTGCCTTAATTGCTTTCATCATCCCCTCAGGAGAATCGGATTGGAAAATATTCCGTCCCATATCCACCCCGGAAGCGCCTTGGTCAATGGCGTTGTAAGCCATCTTTAACGCATCCAACTCAGGCTGTTTTTTCCCTCCCGCTATTACAATTGGTACCGGGCAAGCTGCCGTTACCGTCTCGAAACCCTCATCCACATAGTAAGTTTTCACATATTGGGCACCCAACTCAGCACACATGCGGGTGGCCAAGCGGAAGTATTTTGCATCGCGCACCATATCTTTGCCTACTGCCGTAACAGCCATGGTGGGTATTCCATAACGTAGGCCTGCATCTACCAATCGGGTCATATTAATCACCGAGCGAGACTCGAACTGCCCTCCAATAAACACCTGGATAGCCGTCGCGCACACCCCAAGACGGATGCAGTCCTCTATATCCATAGCGATCTGTTCGTCTGAAAGTTCTTTAAGAATACTCGGTCCTCCGGAAGCCCGGATTACCACTGGTATCGTGATATCCGGCGATATAATAGTGCGTAGAATACCTCGAGTACACATTAGCACATCGGCATCCGGCAATAAAGGCACAATGTTGACATCGATTCGCTCGAGTCCCGAGGTGGGGCCTTGAAAATAGCCGTGATCAATAGCCAGCATCACAGTATGCCCATCACTCGGATTAAAGATTCGAGACAATCGATTCTTCATTCCCCAATCTAACTCGGTTGAACCTTTTAAGAAAAACAATTTCCCCCTCTGAGGTATATCCTCATAATAAGTCTTTCCTTCTTTATCTACTTCAGGCATAACGTGTTTCCTCCTCCGGGATTTCTTTTAAAAATTATTTCTTGGTGTCGATCAAATATTTAAAATCTTCCAGAGTAAGTCCATTAGCTTCAAGTTCAGCCAGAATCAACTCGGTAGCCCAGCGGGCTCCGTCACCAACAGCAGCACAGCAGCCATCTTCCCGTTCATGTGCTCCTGCATCCCTAAACATTTGTTTCTGTTCATCGTCCCGCAAGTTAAAAGAACGGCCGTAGATCTTCTTATGGATCTCCCCGCAAATTACTGTGCCATATTTCTCCATGAATTTATCATGTAAGGCTGCAGCCATCCGAAAAGAAACATATTTATCCTGCCTACCCTTTGTGGTAGCTTCTTCTTCTCGTGTCCGTCCGAAAAACATGCTCATTGCCATAATTCCCCCGGTAACACCTCCGCAGTTGCCGTCAATACACTCTCCCGCCCCTCCAGCAAGACCACTGGCGGATTTATAAACAATATCGTTCCGTATCCCCAATGCATCTTGAACTGCGGCGAGGGCGCATTGGGCGCACCCTCTAACATTGTGCTCCCCTTCAAAACCCAGCTTATATGCTTTTTCTATGATTTGTTCTTTGTTCATTTTTCTACTCCAATTTTTTTTGACATGCTCAATTGTGCTGAGCTAGTCATTTTTTTATTTATAGGTAGATCCACCATCTACGATGATGTTCTGCCCAGTAATAAATCCGGCATACTCTGATGCCAGAAACAGTACTGTATACGCCACATCTAGTGGCGTACCAAAACGCCCGACTGGAATTCGCTTAATATACTTATTGCGCTTCTCTGGATCTGGTTCTCTCTCCTTCAAAAGATCTGTTTCAATGAGAGCAGGCAGCACCGCATTTACAGTAATGCCCTGAGGAGCCAACTCCTTAGAAAGAGCTCTAACCAATCCATTAATACCAGCCTTGGCCGCAGAGTAGGCAGCTGACCCACCGCCACCCGTGATCGAGCCTGCCGATCCGATATAAATAATCCTGCCTGAACCTTGCATGGTCATCTGCTTGCAGGCGGCTTTGGTAATGTAGTAGGCGCCATTGAGGTTTACATCAATCCCACTCTTCCATAAATCCGTGGAGAGATTTTGGACCTTCACTGGTTTGGTAAACCCCGCACTGTTGACAAGAATCTCTAGTCCACCGAAGCGGTCAAGCGTTTTCGCGACTAATTCCTCCATTGCCTCCGGTGAGGTGACGTCTGCGGCGATGGAATCGACAACACCGCCTTTTTCTCGAATCTCATGTTCAACCTGCCTTAAACCCTCAATGTCTTTGTCAACCGGAAGATAACCGATCATTACATTTGCGCCACAGGAGGCAAATAAAGCACTGATGGACGCGCCAATTCCCCGGCTGCCTCCAGTAACGATCACTGTTTTTCCTTTGAATTCAATATTCATGAATACTTGTCCTTCTATGTCTTTTTTGCGTTGGCTTAATCGGCAATAATTAATTCGATTTCGCGATCCATAAATAATCTGCGATACTCTTCAGATATCCCCTGATCAGTGATTATCATGTCAATCTTATCGAGGTCTGCAAAATGGACAACATTGATCTCGCCGAATTTAGACGAATCAGTGACCAAAATAATTTGTCGTGCTGAATTAATCATCTCCCTCTTGATTGCTGCCTCGTAATCAAAGTAAGTTGTTAAACCCATTTTTGGATCGAGACCACCTGTAGAAATAAAGGCTTTATCTGCGCGGGTATTTCGTATAAGTTCAAGATTTTCAACACTATGGATAATATTTGAATCTCTATGCAGAAACCCCCCCAGCAAAATCAGATTTGTATTCTCTCGTGGATAAAACTCCAAAGCATTTGTAAAAGTATAGCAAAGCACAGTAATCGGGAGATTGTAGCTCAGACTCTTTGCTATAAATGGAGTCGTAGAACCCGAGTCCAGAAAAATTGTCTCATGAGGTTGGATCAACGAAGCCGCCTTAATTCCGATTTGCCTTTTTTCTTCTGCATTTCTGGTGGTCTGTTCTCCGAGAATATATAAATCCATCATGCTCGTATTTGGATCGAGCAACACAGCTCCACCATGTGTTCTGCGAATAATTCCTTGTTGTTCTAAATCGTCCAAATCCCGTCGAATTGTCATATTCGAGACGCGCATTAAATCCGAAATTTCCTTAACTGAAATTTCTTTCCTTTGGTTGATTAAGTTAATAATGTTTCTTACTCTTTTTTTTCGTTCGTATGACATATATCGCTCATTATTATTTCATTTTTTGAACTATTATCTATTTATGTTCGTTTTCTGTTACTTTTATAACAGTTTTCAAACAATTTGTCAAGAAATTGCAATATCACCAATAAAAACTACACCTTTTATAAGAAAAAAATGTGAATTTATGCTTGGAATGGTCCTTCCTGAAAGGGCTGCTGGAATCCGGACAAGTAAAGCCAGTCATCGACAGCGTTTATCCCCTGGAGCGCACCGCGGATGCCTTCCGCTATTATGAGCGCGAGCATCCCAGGGGGAAGGTGGTGATAAGGATTGAATGATAAAAGAGTTGAAAAGCACCTTAAAACCAGCTTCAGGAGAGGCAGTCGGAAACACTCGCCTTGAGGCAGCTTAACGCTGCCTCAAGGCGAGCGAGACAAAAGCTATAAAGAAAAATATGATAACAAGGCGAATAATTAGAGATTAAAATGAAACATGACGCACCAGGGTCTCGAACCCTGAACCTACTGATTAAGAGTCAGTTGCTCTGCCAATTGAGCTAGTGCGCCAGGTTGTGCGGGTATTATATCGTATTTGGGGGGTGTGTCAACGAAAATGAATTGAGAGGATGCTGCGCAATCACCTAGCTTCCCCTCCCATTAGTCGGGGACAGGCAGCCGGCGGGGGCTCTGACTAAACTGAAGGGTAAATTTAACAGGTCGAGATTGCTTCGCCCACCTGTGGTGAGCTCGCAATGACAAAATTACATCGCAGCGGCGCCGGGCGGCGCCGCTGCGGTTATTGCTGCTCTTTCTTACGGGCAGGTGATATCGAACTTGAATGGCCCGAACCACTGGTGGTTGGGGCTGTCGACGTAGACTTTGATCCAGTAGGCGCCGCTGTCGTTGATCGTCCAGGTGAACGACGCGTTCTTGGTCCCTGCCTTGTCGAAGGTCAGGCTCTTGGTAGCGCTGGTGGCGCCGGTGCTGTCGCTGACGTAGTAGGTGATCTTGCCGGCGTCCGTGGCTGTGAAGCTGATGGTGTAGTCGTTATCGTACGGGCAGGCGTCCGGTTCGTGATCCTCCAGATCGGTGACCACGGCCGAAACGCGGAAGGCCTGGGCGGTGACGTCGATCTTGACGGTGTTGCCGGAAAAGAACACGCTGCCGTCTTCAGCTTGCAGCGACCAGGAACCGCTGAAGGTGCCCTCGGTTCCGGGGGCTTTCAATGGGACAGAGACAGTCACCGTGCCATCGGGAGCGACGGATTGGGTCAGGTTGACCGCAGCCGGCCCGCCCATTTGGTTGCCGGAGGCATATATTAACTTATAGTTGGTGTTCCAGGTGCAGGTGCCGGTGTTCTTGAACGTCCACGATTTGGTGAAGCTCTCGTTGAAATTGAAATCGGTCCCGTCGGGAACCGTCTCGCTGACGAATTCGGCCTGGTTGCAGGCGCGCGCGGTGGCGGCAGTGGTCGGCAGCGCCGCACCCAACGTGGCAGTTGGTATGACCGGTTGAGTAGGAGCAGCAGTCGGTGGAATTTCAGTAGGCTGCGCACCCTGGGTGGGTATACCAATTGCCTGCACAGTGCCCGCTACCGCCGTGGCCAGCAATTCGGCATCGCTGATTTTCGTTGCGGTCGGCTGCGCTTGCCCTCTGATCAAGGGAAAATTGCAGGAAATCAGAATCAACCCCAGCAGCGCCAGAGCTAATAATTTTTTGCTCAAAGTCATTCAAACCTCCACTTTCATATACTCAGCTATATTAATAAAACCTTTCGCTGATTTTATCCAGAATTTATTCTACCGGAAAAAGAGGTTTTTAAACGACTGAATAGGCCGGTCGGCGGCCGGCCTATTAATCGTTGTGGATATACGTTATTTATTCGACTTTGATCTTGACTGAGAGGGCACTGCCAAACTTGACATCATCGTCAGTCATGATCTGCCAGTAACCTAAATACGTACCGGCATCCGCGGGAGCGACCAGATCCAGCGAGAGGATGATTTGTTCACCAGGATCAATCTCGCCACCAAAGTTGATTTCGTCCGGGCCGCCCATCTGGTTGCCGCTCTTGAAGACCAGTTGATAGTCCTCATTCCATGTGCAGTAACCATCATTGCGCAGTGTCCAGGTTTTGGTGAATGCGTCGCCGCCGGCGAAGGTGGTGTTATCCTTGACGGTTTCACCCAGGAAAGTGGCGTACAAACATTCTTTTCCACGTTTGCGATTTTTGTCCCAGCCGCCTTTTTGATCCCAGTAGTCATCGTCGAAGCGATAGCAATAATCATCACCGGGTTGGCAGCGGTCGCAGTTATCGTCATCCCACGAATCGCAGCGGATGCAATCGTCGTCGTACGGATCGCAATGATAGCAATCTTCGTCATACGCATCGCATCTGTCGCCGCTGTATTCGTCTTCAGACTCGTCTTCAGATTCCGTCGGAACCTGGGTGGGCAGCGGTGCCAGCGTGGGGACGACCTCTTCGGCCGCTTTCTCCGCTTCCATTGCCGCCACCGTTTGGGCCACCGAGTCGGCCACTGCTGATTCTGTATCCACAAACGGGAAGTTGCACGCCGAAATCAGAAGGGCCAGGGCGACCAACAATGATAGGGTTGTACCTTTTTTCATTTGAACCTCCATTTTTATCTGTAATTCATACAGATAATCCACAAGATTGTTGATAGCCATTATGTTGCAATATTCATACCATAATTGGATATTTCAACGCCAATTAATGGCTCCCTGACCAATCTTCTGGAGCAGCTTCCTTACAATTTGTTTATGGCGCGCTGACCCCGAACGGCGAAATGCTGGCGGAATTGTTGCCTTCATCGCTCTCGTCCACCGAATCATTCACGTCGATGTACACCACCGAGGTCTTATTGACCGGGTACCAGCTGCTGAAGGTGAAATCGCATTCCATCAGGACGCTGCCGCCCGCCACCAGCCCGCCGGAAATGTTCCAGTTGCAGCTCGGTTCGGCGAAGGTGGAAAGCCCATACCATTGCATCCTGAAACCGCCGCTGTCGGCATCGCCGTCGTTATGCGCGCGCACGCGCACATGCGCGTTTTCGCCCATCACCGGCGTGGGGGGGTTGATCGAGAATTCCGTGATGGTCAGGTCGGGTTTCGCTTCTTCTTCGGGTTCAACCACGTCGATTGCCACCCAGATGTTGTAAACGAAGGTTTCTCCTTCGTCATCCACCACCTGCCAGGTGCCCTTGTACGAACCGGGGGTGTTTGGGGCTTTTAATTCGACCGCGATGTCGATCTGCTCATTCGGCCCAACGCTGTGGGCCAGTTTCTGGCTGTTGGGTCCGCCCATTTGGTCGCCGCTGCCGAATTTCAGGCGGTAATCCGTGTTCCAGGTGCAAGTGCCGACGTTCTTCAGCCGCCAGCTCTTGGTGAAGGGTTCACCCGGCTCAAAGTCCGTACCGTCCGGGACCGTTTCGCTGATGTAATAGGCGTCGTTGCAGGGCAAGGGCGTTTTAGTGGGGGGCACCGCCTCGGTGTCCTGCGGTTTGGTCGTGGCGGTCGCTTCAACTGCCTGGGTGAAGGTCTGTCCGCCGCTGGCGGTCAGCGTGGCGGCGATGGCCGTCTGGATGGCTGATTGCTCGTCCTGCTCGTCGCCTCCGAAGGAAATCTTGCAGGCTGTGACCACCAGCAGCATCGCCAGCGCTGCAATCAATACGTGCTTCATCTTGCGCATGTTACCTCCTGTATGTACGGTGAGTGAACAAACGTAAATTCATTATATAGGATTTCGGGCGGCCAATAAACGGTATAATCTGAAGAAAATTCAGACAATCACAGGACGCCAAATTGAAAATCACCCTGGTCATTCCCACCTACAACGAAGCCGAAAACCTGCCCAAAATCCTGCAAGCCTTGTTTGCTTTGCCCCTGCCGGATCTGAACGTGCTGGTGGTGGACGATAACAGCCGCGACGGCACCGGCGAGATCGCCGAAGAGCTCAAGAAAACTTACACAGGCAAACTGGACGTGATGCACCGCGCCGGCAAATTGGGCCTGGGCAGCGCTTACATCCAGGCTTTCACGCGCCTGCTGGCCGGCGACTCGGACGCCATCGGGCAAATGGACGCCGATTTTTCGCACGAACCGGCCAAAGTGCTGGAGTTGGTTGAGGCGATGAAAACTTGCGATATGGCGCTGGGTTCGCGCTATGTGCCCGGCGGCAATCTGGATAAAAACTGGCCGATCTGGCGCAAGTGGCTCTCCACTTTTGGTAATTTCTACGCGCGCACCATCCTGGGCATGCCCGTGCGCGACATCACCGGCGGCTTCCGCCTGTGGAAACGCGCCACCCTGGCGGCCATGCCGCTGGAACGCGTGCGTTCGAACGGTTATATTTTTCAAGTGGAAATGGCCTACGTGGCCGATCGGTTGGGCTTTCACTTTAAAGAAATCCCGATCTATTTCGCGGAACGAAAATACGGGCAATCGAAAATGTCGCTGCGCATCCAACTGGAAGCCGCCCTGCGCGTTTGGTCGCTGCGCGCACAGTACCGCGACCTGAAACCCCTCAAGTAATCAGGTTTTGCTGCGCTTTAAGCTGCAAGCTGGCGTCCGCCAGCCGGCCCCATTCCTCCAGCGTGAGCGTTTGGGCGCGGCGCTGCGCGTCGATCGCAGCCTTTTCCAGCAGGCGCGCCGCGCCTTCAGCGCCCAGGCCGGCATAGCCGGACAACGCGTTATGCAGCATCTTGCGCTTGTGGCTGAATGCGGCCTTCGCAAGATTGAAAAACTCGGCCAGATGCTCCTGCGGGATGAGCGGATTTTCCAGCAGTTCCACGGTCAGCACTGCCGAATCCACCTTGGGCGCCGGGTAAAAAGCGCCGGCCGGAATGGCCAGCGCTACGCGCGGATTGCCGAACACCTGCACGCTCAAGGCCAGCAGCGAAAGGTCGCCCGCTTTGGCGCAAATGCGCTGGGCTACTTCCTTTTGAATGGTCAGAGTCATGCGCCCGGGTTTCACGCCGGATTCCAGCAAGTGGCGGATGAGGGCAGAGGTGATGTAATACGGAATATTGGCAACCACCTGGTAACCGGGCTGCCGCATCCATTCGCCGGGATCCGTTTCCATCATGTCGGCGTTCACCAGCGTCACGTTGTCGAAATCCTTGAGCACCTTTTTCAGCACCGGCATAAAGCGGCCGTCCATCTCCACTGCGCACACGCGCCCGGCGCTGGCCGCCAGGTAGCGCGTCAGGCTGCCCAGCCCGGCGCCGATCTCCAGCACCTCGTCCTGCGGGCTAACGCCCGCCGCTTCCACGATGCGCTGCAAATAGGTATCGTCCACCAGGAAATTTTGGCCTAAACCCTTTTTAGGATGCAGGCCGTAATCTTTTAAGATGGATTGCACCGGCAGGGGGGAAAGCATCAGGGCAGATCTCCCGTGAAACCGGAGGGAACCGGGGTCATGAAATAAACCGTCAGGTTCCTGCTCCAGGAAACGTAATCAGCGGTTGGGATAAAAACGTCCAGCCAGGCTTTGCCCGAGCAGCCCGGGCACACGTCCGTAACGGTGGCCACGCCGTAACCGGGCACGCAGATGCTGCTGCCTTTGAGTATCTTGTACCATTCCGGGCTGACCGCCACCATGCCATAGGTCGGCCACACGCCGGAGGCGGTGGTTTGGCCGGTGTCGTGATAGGATGTCACGTACACCTCCTTAGCCAGCCAGTAATCCACGTAACATTCGCTGTCCGCCGAGCGCTGCACTACCACGTTGCTGCCGTAAGCGGTGATTTGGTTGACCGGCTGCCTGGAGATCCATTCCTGTTCCACCGCGCGCGAGACTTCCTGTCCGTTTTCGTAGCGCACGCGCACACTGGAAACCCGCACACCATTTTCGCCGGTCTGGCGCACTTCTTCAGTGCCCACGTTCAAGTCGGCATCTGCCACGCGCTCTTCCGCATAGGCGATCGCGCTCTCTTCCAGGATAGTTTCCTCACGCACGCGCACCACGCGGATGAGCCCATCCGCCGGGATAGGCTGGTCTTCAGCCGGAACAGAAGTATCCAGATTCTGCAGCGCCACGCCCGCTTCGGCCAGCGCCTCGCCCACCGTTTGCGCTGAGGAAGAGATCGAAAATTGTTTATCTCCCACCTGAACACTGAGCGGAGTCGCGCTGAGCAGTTCCACCTGCACCGGCGCGTTGAGCGGGGAATTGAGGGGCAGCGAAATGCGGTCACCTCCAGTGAGAGCAATGCCCTGCTCCCACAGCGCTTCGCCCAGCGTCGGTGCGGAAGAATAGAAGACGCGCTGGCCGGTCGCGCCGATGAGCGTTATGGGGTAAGCCGGTTGATAGACCAGCTTCTGCCCCTGGCGGGCGGCCAGGCGGAAACTCGCGTCGATTTTCAGGCCTGAATACAGGATGGAGTCTCCCGGGAACAGCCGGATGCCGGCCTTGCCCAGCCAGTTGGCCGCGATGGGATCGCTGACCTGGATGGTCACGGGTTCCGCCGCATTCTTGACCCAAACCTGGGCACTGTAGGCTTTGGGGGTAACGAACCAGGCGTACAGGATCAGCAGAATCCCAACCGCCAGCAAAACCGCCGCCGCCGGACGGCCGAATTTTTTGAGCATCTTCATCGCGGAGATTGTATCAGAAAAAGAAAAACCCCTCGCGGGGGGTTTGAATGCCGAGAGCCAGAATCGAACTGGCGACACCGCGATTTTCAGTCGCGTGCTCTACCAACTGAGCTATCTCGGCACAGAGAAGTGAATTCTACCCGGTAGCCCAAGGCTTGTCAAGCAAACCAGACGAAAAAACAAAAAGCAGAATCTTGCGCTAAAATTGGGCCATAACCGGCAATGCCATCGAACTGCTTGTTTATTATGATTAATAATATAATATTGATGTTTATTGATTAACTGATCCATGGAGTAGAAATTTGTCCAGCATCCATACTAAAAAAATTCTAATCGCTCTGCTTTCCGTCAGCATAGCGCTGCTGTCGTTTACCCCGCTCCTGGCCCAGGAAACCGCCAGCGGTACGGTCAATATCTATTTCTTTTGGGGCGACGGCTGCCCGCACTGCGCAGAAGAAGAACCATTTCTGAATGCGCTGGTCAGCGAGAACAACCGCGCGAACCTGGTTTCGTACGAAGTCTGGTACAACGAGGACAACCGGCAAATCCTGGAGGATTTCAGCGCAGCCCTGGATTTCGAACCTGGCGCCGTGCCGGTGACTATCATCGGCGACCGTTACTGGATCGGTTTTCGCGAAGAATACAAATCCGAGATAGACGCCGCGCTGCAAGCCGCGCTGAATGATCCCAATCCCGTCGATGTCGGAGCCGCCCTGGCTGCGGCGCCTGAAACGCGAACGCCGGCCGCTGCCGGGCAGCCCGCGGCCGCCGCGGAAATCATCACCCTGCCCCTCATCGGCCAAATCGACCTTACCAGGCAATCGCTGGCTTTCAGCACCGCCGTCATCGGTTTCGTGGACGGATTCAACCCCTGCTCGCTGTGGGTGCTGAGTGTGCTGCTGGCGCTGACCCTGCACAGCGGTTCGCGCAAAAAAATCCTGGCGGTCGGCCTCACCTTCCTGCTGGTGACCACCATCGTCTATAGCCTGTTCATCACCGGCGTCTTCACTCTACTCTCCTACGTCGGTTACCTGAAGTGGATTCAGGTCGCGGTGGCCCTGATGGCTCTGGTTTTCGGGCTGGTGAACCTGAAAGACTACTTCTGGTACAAGGAGGGCTTGTCGTTCACCATCTCCGATAAGCACAAACCCAAGCTCTACAAGGATATGCGCAGCACGGTCACCGATACGCGCTCGATGCTGGGACTGATCGGTTCCTCCGCCGCGCTGGCAGTGGGTGTTTCCTTTATAGAATTCTCATGCACAGCCGGTTTCCCGGTGATCTGGAGCAACCTGATCGCTGCCAACGACGTGGGGGTGTGGCAGTTTATACTGCTGCTGGGTCTGTACATGTTTATCTACCTGCTGGATGAGCTGGCGGTGTTCAGTTCAGTCGCGGTAACTATGCGCGCCAGCCGCGTGGAGGAAAAGCATGGCCGCCTGCTGAAACTGGTCAGCGGGGCGCTCATGCTGACCCTCGCGATCGTGATGCTGGTCAACCCGCAGTGGATGAACGGCATTGGTTCTTCCCTGCTGGTGTTCCTGGCGGCTTCGCTGGCCACCGCCCTGATCTACCTCATCCACCGCAAACTTTTACCGCGCTTCGGCATCCTGATCGGCAGCGAGTTGCAGCCTGAGAAAATCCGTAAACACCCTAAACGCTCGTGATGGTTTGCTGAACAAATCCTCTGCTTAGATTGCAAATAACAGGCTCCCGATAATTGTTTATTCGGGAGCCTGTTTCATCAAGCCGCATCAAGCGCCTGATTGAGATCCCACAGAATATCCTCGATATCTTCCAACCCGATGCTGAGCCGGATGAAGTCCGGCGAAACGCCGGCGCTCTTCAATTGTTCTTCATTTAATTGGCTGTGCGTAGTGGTGGCGGGATGGATCGCCAGGCTTTTAGCGTCGCCCACGTTGGCCAGATGGGTGAACAACTTCAGGCTCTCGATGAACTTGCGGCCGGCAGGTATGCCGCCTTTGATGCCAAAGCCCAGCATGGCGCCCGGACCTTTGGGGAAATACTTGCGGGCGGCTTCATAATCCGGGCTGTCCGCCAAACCCGGATAAGCCACCCAGGCAACCTTTTCGTGTTTTCTGAGGAATTCCGCCGCTTTTTGAGCATTGGCAACGTGGCGATCCATGCGCAGGCTGAGCGTCTCCAGCCCTTGCAGCAGCAGGAAAGAATTAAATGGCGAGATGCAGCCTCCAAAATCGCGCAGAATCTGCACGCGGGCTTTGGTGATAAAAGCCGCCGCGCCCAGCGAAGCGAAAACCAGGCCGTGGTAGGAATCGTCCGGTTGGTTGAAATTAGGAAAACGCGGATTGCCTTCCCATTTGAAATTGCCGCCATCCACGATCACGCCGCCGATGGAGGTGCCGTGCCCGCCGATGAATTTGGTGGCGGAGTGCACCACGATATTGGCGCCATACTCAAACGGCCGCAGCAGGTAGGGGGTGGCGAAGGTGTTGTCGATCATCAGCGGGATGCCGAATTCCCGCGCGATCCCGGCCACTTCCTCCAGCGGGAAGACGTTGATGAGCGGATTACCCAGCGATTCGCCGTACAGGATCTTGGTGTTGGGGCGGATGGCTTTGCGGAAATTCTGCGGATTGCGCGAATCCACAAAGCTGACCTCGATTCCCAGCCTCGGAAAGGTGTAGGCGAACTGGGTATAGGTACCGCCATATAGCGTAGAAGCCGAGACGATGTGGTCGCCGGCGCCCACCATTGCCAGGATAGCCTGCGCCTGGGCGGCATGGCCTGAGGCCACCGCCAGCGCACCCACACCGCCCTCCAGGCTGGCAACGCGCTGTTCGAACACGTCGCTGGTGGGGTTCATGATGCGCGTGTAAATATTTCCGGGTTCTTTTAACATGAACAGGTTGGCGGCGTGCTCCGCGCTGTCGAAAGCGTAGGAAGTGGTCTGGTAGATCGGCACCGCCATGGAGCGGGTAGTCGGGTCGGGCTGCTGGCCGGCATGCAGTTGCCGGGTGTTGAATCCGAATTGTCTGGTTTTCTCTTTGTCAGTCATCATCATTTTTCCTTTTTTAGTTTACGGATGAGATATCATGGTTCATCTTATAAAAAGTCAAGCGCCGCTCAACCCACCGGCGGCGGCCTGGGCCAAATTGGCTACCTGGTTCAGGTCGTAGGGCGTATTCTGGTAAACGTAGTAGTTGATCCAATTGGCAAACAGTAAATGCGCATGCGAACGCCAGCGGTCCAAAGGCGGCTGGGTGGGATCATCGTTGGGGTAATAATTTACTGGTATTTGGATGGGCAATCCCGCCGCGCGGTCGCGCTCGTATTCCTTTTGAAGCGTGAGCGGGTCGTATTCCGAGTGGCCAGTGACGAAAACCTGGCGGCCGTCGCGGCTGGCAGCGATGTAAATGCCAGCCTCGTCCGATTCGGCCAGCACCTGCAAGTTGGGAACTTTCTCGATATCCGCGCGGCGGATCTCGGTATGGCGCGAATGGGGCGCGTAAAACACATCATCAAACCCGCGCAGCAGCATAACGTTCTTTTCAGTCACGTGATGCTTGAAGACTCCGAATTGCTTGGCTGCCAGGGGATACTTGGGAATGCCATAATAGTGATTGAGCGCCGCCTGCGCTCCCCAGCAAATGAAAAACGAGGCATAGGCGTGCGTCCGCCCCCAATCCAGGATGGCGGTCAGTTCATCCCAATAATCCACTTCCTCAAAAGGCAGGTGTTCCACCGGCGCACCGGTGATGATTAAGGCGTCGTAAAAATCGGCCTGGATTTGATCAAGGGTTTTATAGAATGCAAGCAAGTGTTCTTCCGGTGTATTTTTGGATGCGTGGTTGCGGATGCGCAGCAGTTCAACTTCGATCTGCAGGGGGGTGTTGCCCAGCAAGCGCAGCAATTGCGTTTCCGTGGTGATCTTGGTGGGCATCAGGTTCAGGATCACGATGCGCAGCGGGCGGATGTCCTGGTGGAGCGCACGCGTTTCGTCCATGACAAAGATATTTTCTTCTGCCAGGGTTTGGCTGGCGGGGAGTTGGTTTGGTATTTTAATCGGCATTAATTTCTCCTTGCTAAAAAAAATCGCCTCTTCCGTATGACAAGAAGAGGCTTTCAGGCTGCTCCTCTCATCTTCCAGAATCATCTGCCGGAATTGGCACCTTGTTATTTTGAACAGGTTGTCGAGGCTTCAACGGGCCGGTCCCTCAGCCTCTCTGGATAAGAGTTTTATGGTTGTTGATGCTTAATATTCGTCGATGAAATCATCCTTTCACTGGTTTAATCAAGCGGATTTCAATCCACGAGGTTGGCAAATAACGGCGTGCTCAGGTAACGCTCGCCGAACGAAGGGATGATCACCACGATCAACTTGCCCTTATTTTCCGGCCGGTTGGCCACTTGCAGCGCCGCCCAGGTGGCCGCGCCGGACGAGATGCCGACCAGCAGGCCCTCCTCCCTGGCCATGCGCCGCGCGATTTCAAAAGCGTCGTCGCCTTTCACGCGGATGATCTCGTCGTAGATGGCAGTGTTCAGCACCTGGGGGACAAAACCGGCACCGATCCCTTGCAGCGGATGGGGACCTTTTTGCCCGCCGGAAAGCACCGGGGAGGCATCCGGTTCAACCGCAATGGCCTTGAAGGATGGTTTGCGCGCTTTGAGCACCTCGCCCACGCCGGTGATGGTCCCGCCGGTGCCCACGCCGGCCACCAGGAAATCGACCTGTCCATCGGTATCGCGCCAGATCTCCTCAGCGGTGGTGCGCCGGTGGATGGCCGGGTTGGCAGGATTGTTGAACTGCTGCGGCAGGAAGTACCGCTCAGGGTCGCCGGCAACCAGTTCCTCCGCGCGTTTGATCGCGCCCGGCATGCCCTCGCTGCCCGGGGTGAGGATCAACTCCGCCCCGTAGGCGCGCAGCAGCATGCGCCTTTCCTTGCTCATCGTATCCGGCATGGTCAGGATTAGCTTATATCCGCGCGCCGCCGCCACCATCGCCAGGGCAATGCCGGTGTTGCCGCTGGTGGGTTCCACGATGACGGTATCTTTCTTCAGTTTGCCGTCATTCTCCGCCGCATCGATCATGGCCGCGCCGATGCGGTCCTTAACACTGTGCGCCGGGTTAAAAAATTCCAGTTTGGCCGCCACTGTGGCAGCCGCGCCGGCGGTCAGGCGGTTCAACCGCACCAACGGGGTGTTCCCGATCAGTTCAGTCACGTCATTCGCGATTTTCATTTTTCTCCTTTCCATTGTCTTTCATTCGCAGTAATTAACAAAAAAGCCCGAGAGCATTCTCTCGAGCCATTCTGCGAGGTTCTGCTCCGCCAATTTTTATTTGGGGAGCAATTCGCCGTTCTGGAAGTTTATCTTTGCGCAGTTATGCTGGCAAATGACTTCCGGGGCAAAGCTGCTCCCAAAAGCATGGCCATACACATGCACATCATCATTTTAGCGAAAAAAACCGTTTCCATCACAAGTTTCCAGTTAATTGAGCAGATTTATAGACGATTTTTACCCGCCTGTCAAGGTTTTTTATGAATACCGCCTTACCGCGCAGAAATTTGACAGTCACTCCCCGCGCGGCTAAAATGAACTCAACATGACTTACCCGGTTCCCGCGAAAGAGCATTTCCTGATCGGCCTGACCGGCAACATCGGCACCGGCAAGAGCCTGGTGCGCGCGCTGCTCGAACGCCGGGGCGCGCTGGGCATCGACGCCGATTGGCTGAGCCGCCTGGCATCCATGCCGGGTACGCCGGCCTTCGCAGCCATCCTCGCCCGCTTCGGCGCGGAAATTCTGGATGCCGGGGGAGAAATCGACCGCCGCAAGCTGGCCGACATGGTTTTCACGGACGCTCAGGCATTGAAAGATTTGGAGGCCATCCTGCACCCCGAGGTATCGCGCGCCAGCGCCGCGTTGGCAGCCCGCTCCCCGCTGCCGGTGGTGGTGATCGAAGCCATCAAGCTGCTGGAGAGCGACCTGGCTGCGCAGTGCGGCAGCATCTGGGTGGTGGACGCCGATGAGCAGACTGTTTTTCAACGCCTGCAAAGCCTGCGCGGCATGAGCCGCGCCGAAGCACAGCGGCGCCTGGCCAGACAATCGCCAGCCGAAGAGAAAATCCGCCGGGCGGATGTGGTCATACGCAACAGCGGAGATTTAAAGGAAACCTGGGCACAGGTCGCAGCGGCCTGGAATGGGTTAGAATCTCTGCCGCGCCTGCCTGTGGAATACACGAAACTCCGCGAAAAGCTGAACCTGTTGCAGCCCTCAGCGGAAAATGCCGCCCGGCTGGGCAATTTCCTGCGCAGCTGCCCCCGCAGCCTGCCGGCCTTGTACCTGCAGGATATGGTAGGATGGCCGGTGCGTGGCGGCGACTGGTACGAGGACGAGGCACTGCTGTTCGAATGTCTGGCGCGTTATTACATCTCTCTTAAAAACGGGAATGACTGGACTGTCTGGGATATCCGTCATGCCAGCTGCGGCATAGCCATGCACCTTTCGGATACCGGTTCCAGCCATGACCGGTTGGGTCAGAGCCTGGCCGATATCGAAGCATTCAGCAAATTCCACTTATGCGAACGGTTCGTTTTGCAGGCCGATCAAAGCGCGGCCGGTCTGCTGCACAATTTGGGATATACCCCGCTTGAAGCGCCAAACAATCCAACCGCGCTGCGTCCAAAGGCAGGGTACAATTTATTTACGAAAACCTGCCCTGAAGTGTTGCCTATATTTCAGGGTTTGAACGGTAGCTAAAATGGCAAACATGATCTCTGAGATCCTTTTTCTGATCCAGCGTTTCAACTGGCTTTCGCTCCTGGATATCTTCCTGGTGAGCGCCATTTTCTACATCATTTTGTCATCGCTCAAGAACACCCAGGCGCAAACGTTGATGCGCGGCGTGATCATCCTGATCGTCCTGATCGCCATGCTGACCACGCTGGTGAACCTGCCGGCTTTTTCCTGGTTGATCAAGAATACCCTGCCCGCGCTATTGTTCGCCATCCCGGTGATCTTCATGCCGGAGCTGCGCCGCGCGTTGGAACGGCTTGGCAGCGGCAGGCCAATTTCCTTTTTGCAAAAAAGCACCCAAACCGACCTGGAAGTGGTGCAGAGAATGATCAAGGCAGTAGTGAGCGCAGCATCGCGCCTGGCGGTGTTCCGCCAGGGAGCGTTGATCGTATTGCAGCGCCGCGACAGCCTGCGCGAATACGAAGACACCGGCGTTAAAATGGGTGCGCAGGTCACCCCTGAACTGCTGCTGCAAATTTTCTATCCCAATACGCCCCTGCACGACGGCGCGGCTATCCTGGTGGGCGACCGCATCACCGCGGCTGCTTGCGTGATGCCGCTTTCGGCCAGCGGCGTGCTCAACAGCTCACCCGAGCGCCAGATGGGCTTGCGCCACCGCGCCGCGCTGGGCATCTCCGAAGCCAGCGACGCCATAGCCGTGGTGGTTTCCGAAGAGACCGGTTCCATTTCGCTGGCGCACCGCGGGCGCATCCTGCGGCGTATCAGCGCGGACAAACTCGAGAACGTGCTGATGGCTTTTTACCAGCAGCAGGCCGAAGCCCGGGAAAAAGACGTCATCCGCCATTTTTTCGAATCCATTTTCAAAGATCATAAAGAAGGGAAGGCATAGCATGAATTTTCTGAAACAATTCGCCAAGAATTTGCCTCTCCTCTTATCTGCCATTTTCCTGGCGATCGTGGTGTGGGCCATGGCCGTCACCACCACCGATCCAGTTGAAAAACGCAACTACAGCCGCCCGGTTGAATTGGAAGTCAGCGGGCTGGATCCTTCCCTGCTGATCACCAGCGAGTTGCCCGAGCAAATCTCGCTGACGCTCAGCGCCCCGCGATCGGTTTGGTCTTCCGAGTTATCCAACGCCAGCGTCATTCGAGCATTCCTGGACGTGAGCGGTCTGGAAGCCGGCAATTACAGCCTGCCCATAACATTGAAAGTCTATGCCCACCCCGTGCGGGTGGATAGTTACCTGCCCAATGAGCTGGATGTGCGCATCGAACAGCTTTACAGCAAGGACTTGTCGATCAACCTGGTGCAGCCCTCCAGCCCGGCGGTTGGTTATGAGGCCGGTACGCCCAAGCTGAGCACCTCCACCGTCACGGTCAGCGGACCCGCATCGGAAGTTGAAAAAGTGAGCGAAGTGCGCGCCACGCTGGATATCAGCCAGGCCAAAGAGGATATCGATCGCAACCTGGAATTGCAGGCGCTGGATGAGAGCGGGCTGCCGGTGGAAGGCATCACGCTCAATCCCGAGATCGTGAACGTCAAAATGGAAGTCAACCAGCGCGGCGGTTACCGCAATGTGTCCATCAAGGTGGTCACCAGCGGGCAGATCGCCAGCGGTTACCGCCTGACCAATATCTCCTCCAATCCGCTGGTGGTCACGGTTTACTCGAGCGACCCGGAGCTGGTCAACAACCTGCCGGGTTACATCGAAACCACGCCCTTGAACCTGACGGATGCCGATGAAGACCTGCAAGTATCGCTGCCGCTGGCTTTGCCCAGCGGGATCTCGGTGGTGGGCGAATCGACCATTCGGGTATCCGTTTCCATCTCGCCCATCCAGGGCAGCACCACGCTGCCTAACCTGCCGGTGGAGATCGTCGGCCTGCAGCCGGATTATGACGTAACGCTTTCACCCGACCGGGTGGACGTGATTTTCTCAGGCCCCATCCCCACTTTGGATAAACTGGTTTCCAGCAATGTGCGGGTTATAATCGACCTCAGCGACTACACCGAAGGCACCTACCAGATCGAACCCAGGGTGGAAGTGGATGTGGAAGACGTTTTGGTGGAATCCAAACTGCCCGCTTCAATAGAAGTAGAAATCACGCCGGCAGGGAAAGCCGTTCCATAAACAAGAAAGAGTCCCAATGAATTTACCGATTGTTGCCATTGTTGGAAGGCCCAATGTTGGAAAGAGCACGCTGTTCAACCGCCTGGCGGGTGAAAGGCTGGCGATCGTGGATGATACCCCCGGAACCACGCGCGACCGCTTGTTTGCCGAGTCCGAATGGAACGGGCGCCGCTTTCACATTGTCGATACCGGCGGCATCGACCCAACCAGCTCCAGCTCCAAGACCCCGCTGAGTGTTTCATCGAAGGAATACATCGACCAAATCCGTGACCAGGCGCTGGCCGCCATTCAGGAAGCGGACGCCATCCTGTTCCTGGTGGACGCCATCAGCGGCATCACGCCGGCCGACGAAGAGATCACCACGCTCCTGCGCAGCCAGCAAAAGAAACAGGACGGTAAAGCGCACCCGCCCATCCTGCTGGTGGTCAACAAAGCCGATAATCAGAAATTCCGCGACGACGCGGTGGAATTCTACAACCTCGGGCTGGGAGAACCCTTCCCCATCTCGGCTTTTCATGGCACTGGCACCGGCGACCTGCTGGACGCGCTGGTGGCGGTTTTTCCGCCATCCCCGGAAACTGAAGAAGATGACTCGGTCAAGATCGCCATCGTCGGCATTCCCAACGCCGGCAAGTCCAGCCTGCTGAATCAACTGGTTGGCGCAGAGCGCGCCATCGTCAGCCCGATCGCCGGCACCACGCGCGACGCGGTGGACACACCCATTATTTTCAACGACGTTCCCATCACCCTGATCGACACCGCCGGCATCCGACGGCGCGGCAAGATCGACCGCGGAGTGGAACAGTTCAGCGTGCTGCGCAGTATGCGCGCCATCGAACGCTGCGACGTGGCATTGCTGATGATCGACGCTACCAGGGAGATCAGCGCGCAGGACGCGCATATCGCCGGATTCATCCAGGAAGCCGGCAAAAGCGCCGTCATCCTGGTCAACAAATGGGACGCGGTGGAAAAGGACACCTTCACCATCGAAGAATACAAAACGCGCATCCGCGCCGCGTTGAACTTCATGGATTACGTACCCATCCAGTTCATCTCCGCCAAAACCGGCCAGCGCGTAGATAAGGTGCTGCCGCTGGCGCTGCAGGTGCAGGAAGAACGCTTGGTCAAGCTTGGCACCGGCGTTTTCAACCGCATCCTGATGCGCGCGCAGGACGAGCACGCACCTACCTCGCGCACCGGCAGGATTCTGCGCATCTATTACGGCACGCAAGTGCGCAGCGATCCGCCCACTTTCATTCTGTACGTCAACGAACCGAAGCTGGCGCATTTCAGCTATTTGCGCTACCTGGAAAATCGCATCCGCCAGGAATACCCCTTCAGCGGCACACCCATCCGGCTGGTGTTGAAAGGGCGCGAATGACGGGTTTATAATCTTCACAATCCTGAAGAGCAGAGATAATTAATTTGGAAAACGGTCCTTCCCTTCCCCCCGTAGAACCTGAAGAACTGCCGCGCTCCAGGCGCATCTGGCGCGAGTTGTTCGAGATCCTGCAGACGCTGCTGCTGGCCGCTGTGCTGTACTTCGCCATCGACGCTGTCATCGGGCGCGAGCGGGTGCAGAAGATCAGCATGGAACCCACCTTTGAAGCCGGCGAGATCCTGATGGTGAACAAACTGGCGTACAAGTTCGGCGAATTTGAATACGGCCAGGTGATCACTTTCCATTATCCGCTCGATCCCTCGCTGGATTACATCAAGCGCATCATCGGCCTGCCGGGCGACGTGGTGGATGTACAAAACGGGGAAGTGCGCGTGAACGGACAATTGCTATACGAACCCTACATCTCCGCCGCGCCGGAATACGAAGGCACCTGGAACGTGCCCGAAGGGGAATTGTTCGTGCTGGGGGATAACCGCAACCCTTCGGCGGATTCGCACGTGTGGGGTTTCGTGCCCGAGGAAAACGTGATCGGCAAAGCCATCGCGGTATATTGGCCAATTAATAAAATCCGGGCAATTACCACCCCGGATATTTTCGCTCACTAATTTTTCAGGAAAAAATTACCATTTGCGCGTCAGGCGCACAAAATACTTATAGCGGTCTCCGCGGTACAGGATGCTGACGAATTCGATCGCCTTGCGGTCCTGCGACCACAGGGTGCGTTCATTCAACAAAAGCGGGCTGTTGACCGGAATTTGCATCAATTCGGCTTCTTCCGGCGTGGCTAGTGTGACCTCCAGCGTCTCGTCCGCTTCGGTCGGGTAGATGCCGAATTTTTGCTGCAAAATGGCGTAGATCGAACCCTTTTGCTCGATCTCCTCGCGGGTGATCACCTGGCCGTTATCCAATGCCAGGTAGGAATCCTGCAAGCCGATTGGTTCGCCGTTGCCGGTGCGCAGGCGTTTGATGCGCAGCACCTGGGCGTCCTTATCATTCAGGCCAAGTTGTTTGGCGATCTTGGCGCTTGGTTTGAGATAGCCGAATTCCAGGATGCGCCCGCCGGGGGTCAGGCCGCGGTTGCGCATGTCCTCTGAAAAACTGGTCAGTTCGAGCATGCCCTTCTGCAGTTTGGGCGGAGAAACAAAAGTCCCTCTGCCGTGCACGCGGTAGAGGTAACCCTGGCGTTCGAGCAGGTCGATAGCCTGCCGGATGGTCGGCCGGCTGAGGTTGTATTGTTCCTCCAATTGCCGCTCGGAGGGGATGGCGTCTTGCGCCGGGAATTCCCCATTCTCGATCTTCTCGCGCAGGATGTTGGCAAGTTGAAAATACTTCGGAATGATGTTAGCTGGGTCGATCATACTTGACATTTATTATTTCCCGTACTACAATTATAGTCAATAAGATGTTAAGAGGTCTTTACCAGTTATTTTAACATCCTGAACCTGCTTTTGTCAAATTCAAAAGATAAGGTACACCATGAATTATATATCTGAAACCGATATTCGGAATATCGTCCAAAAGGCGCTCGCCCAGGCGGTGCCGCCTGCCAGCCCCGCCCCGGCTTCGGCCGTCCCTGCGACCGCTGAAAACCCTTGCGGCACGGGCAAAAAACGCACCATCGCGGTCGGCAGCGACCACGGCGGTTACGAACTTAAAACCATCGTGATCGCTTACCTGCAGGAATTGGGCCACACCGTGATCGATTGCGGCACCACCGGCAAGGAAGCCGTGGATTACCCCGATTTTGCGCTGGCGGTTGCTGAAAAAATCCGTTCGCACGAAGCCTGCCGTGGGATCGTGATCGACGCCGCCGGTATCGGCAGCTGCATGGCCGCCAACAAGGTGCCCGGCGTGCGTGCGGCCATGTGCGTGGACTACGCCACCGCCTCTAACAGCCGCGAGCATAACAACGCCAACGTGCTCTCTTTGGGCGCGGGGCTGCTGGGCGTCAACCAGGTCAAATTGATCATCAAGACCTTCCTGGAGACGGATTTCGGCGGCGGCCGGCATGCCCGCCGCGTGGACAAGATTACCGATATTGAAAAAAAGTACATGAAAGAGGGATGATCCCATGATTACCGATCCCAAAAACGTTGAAAACATCGCCCAAATCGTCACGCGCGAGATCCTGAATGCACTGGTGGAAGAAGCTGTGCAAACTGCAGCGCCCCAGGGGCAGCAGTGCAAGGTGGAATGTGTGGATAACCTGTGCGTCAAAACCTGCTTCGACGAGCTCGGCCATGTGATCAGCGCCGGCGCGGAACGCATCAGCAGCACGCTGGGCAGTCTGCCGGACGACCTGACCAAAGCCAGCTACATCGACCACACCATGCTGAAACCCGAAGCCACCACCGCGCAAATCACGCAGCTTTGCAAAGAAGCGCGCGAATATCACTTCGCCTCGGTATGCGTCAACCCCATCCATGTCAAGCTGTGCGCGGAACTGCTGCGCGGTTCGGACGTCAAAGTAGGCTGCACCATCGGCTTTCCTCTGGGAGCCAATACCCCCGAAGTAAAAGCCTTTGAAACCCGCCAGGCGGTAGCCGACGGCGCAGGCGAAGTGGATATGGTCATCAACATCGGCGCGCTCAAAGACCGCAACCTCAATCTGGTCGCGCGCGACATTCTGGGGGTGGTTCAGGCCGCGCACGAAGGCGGCATCCTGCTTAAAGTGATCATCGAAGCCGCCCTGCTGACTGACGAGGAAAAGCAGATCGCCTGCCTGCTGGCCAAGGAAGCCGGCGCGGATTACGTTAAAACCTCAACCGGTTTTTCAATCGGCGGAGCTACCGTGGAAGATGTGGCGCTCATGCGCCGCACAGTTGGCCCGTTGGTGGGCGTCAAAGCCGCCGGCGGCATCCGCACCGTCGAGGACTTCGAGAACATGATCAAAGCCGGGGCCACGCGCATCGGCGCCAGCGCCGGCGTACGCATTATTAAAGGCGACGATAAAGCCGCCCAGCCCGCCGCTAAAGCCGACGGCCCCAAAAATTATTAGGGAAATGATTAGAGAAAGAGGAAACGACCATGCTGATTGCCCGTGTCATTGGAACAGCCGTATCCACTATGAAAGATGAAAAACTGGAAGGCCGCAAACTGCTGGTGTTGCAGCAAACGGACGAGTATGGCAAAGGCAGCGGCAAGCCCTTCGTCGCCATCGATTCGGTGGACGCAGGCGTGGGCGACCTGGTGCTGACCGCATCCGGTTCCAGTGCCCGCCAGACCACCATCACCAAAGATCGGCCGGTGGACGCCGTCATCATGGCGGTGATCGATTCGCTGGAAGTCGAAGGCAAAGTCACCTTCAGAAAAAGCTAACAAGAAAAGCTAACCGAAAGGGAAAGGAATGGCTCTGTATCCGGATCTGCAATCGATGCAGGAAGCGCGCGACCTGGCCGAGGCGGCTTATCAAGCCCAATTGATCTGGGGCCGCGCCACCCAGGAAGAGGTCGACCGCGTCTGCGCTGCCATGGCCGAAGCGGCTTTTGCGGCTTCCGCCCGCCTGGGGCAGATGGCGCACGACGAAACCGGTTTCGGCATTCCCGCCCACAAGAAGCTGAAGAACGAACTGGCTTCCATGGGTGTGTGGAACAGCATCAAAGACGTAAAGACCGTGGGTG
The DNA here is from genome assembly GCA_013178095.1 of Anaerolineae bacterium. GTDB lineage: Bacteria > Chloroflexota > Anaerolineae > Anaerolineales > Anaerolineaceae > Pelolinea. The sequence continues at coordinate 267,572 of JABLXK010000003.1, forward strand.
TGATCCGCCAAGACGAGCAGCGCCGCATCTACGAAATTGCCTGGCCGATGGGCGTGGTGGCTGCGCTAACCCCCAGCACCAACCCCACTTCCACTGCCATCTACAAATCGCTTTCCGCGGTAAAGGCGCGCGACGCCATCATCATCGCGCCGCACCCCTCTGCCGCGAAATGCACCTTCGAAGCCTGCCGCATCCTGCAGGAAGCCGCCCAAAAGGCCGGTGCGCCCGCCAACCTGGTGAATTGCATGCAGAATATTTCGCTGCAGGGCACGGACGAACTGCTCAAGCATAAATACGTGCGCGTGATCCTGGCCACCGGCGGCACGCCCATGGTGAAAGCCGCCCATTCGGTCGGTAAACCCGCTTACGGCGTGGGGCCGGGCAACGTGCCGGTGTACGTGGATCGTAGCGCGGACTTGCAGAAAGCCGCGCGCTACATCGTGGCCAGCAAGGCTTTCGACTGCTCCACCATCTGCGCTTCTGAGCAGGCCGTGGTGGCCGACAAGCCCATCGCGCGCCAACTGGAACAGCTCATGCAGGCTGAAGGCGCCTATTTTGTGAATGAAGAACAGGCCGGCAAGCTGCGCAAGCTGCTCTTCCAGCCGGACGGCAGCATCAACGCGCGCACGGTCGGTAAGTCCGCCCAAACCCTGGCCGGCATGGCCGGTTTCAGCGTTCCGGCTTCGGCGCGCGTGCTGGTAGCCCGCCTGAGCGTCACCGGCAGCAGCGAACCGCTCTCGCGCGAAAAGCTGACCACCGTGCTGGGCTGGTACGAAGAAGACGGCTGGGAAGCCGGCTGCGAACGCTCGATCGAACTGATTATGTTCGGCGGCCGCGGCCACACCCAGGTCATTCACGCGCAGGACGAACGCGTCATTATGGCTTTCGGGCTGGAAAAACCCGTCTTCCGTATCCTGGTCAACACCATGGGCACGCTGGGCGCGGTCGGCCTGACCACCGGCCTGATGCCCTCGCTCACGCTGGGTTCCGGCGGCGAAGGCGGCGCGATCACAGGCGATAACGTCACCGTGCACCACCTCTATAACGTCAAGCGCCTGGCTTACGAAATAACCCCTCCCCCTGAAGCAGCCCTGCACGCTTCGCCCTTACCGGCGGCTGCCGCTTCAAACCCAGCCGGTGCTCCGGCTGCCAACGTGCAGGATATTGAAGCAATGGTACGAAAAGTAGTTCAAGAAATCATCCAACAAAAATAATTTGCAGTGAAAGGAAAGGAAAACAAAAATGGCAACAAATCCTGAATTAATCGCTCTCGGCATGGTCGAGACCAAAGGGCTGGTCGGCTCCATCGAAGCCGCCGATGCCATGGTCAAGGCTGCCAACGTCGTCCTGATCGGTTCGGAATACGTGGGCGGCGGTTACGTGACGGTCATGGTGCGCGGAGATGTGGGCGCAGTGAAAGCTGCTACCGACGCCGGCGCCGCGGCTGCCAAACGGGTTGGCGAACTGGTTTCGGTCCATGTCATCCCGCGGCCGCACAGCGACGTCGAAATGATCCTGCCTCAGAAATCCAAGGGCAGCATCGGCTAATCAGCGCGCAGGGAAAAACGATCATGACGGCTGGCGTTAACCCGCCGGCCGCCCTGCTGCGATGATGACGCGCGAGAGGTTCGACCTCGGCAGCTACCTGCAGCGTGCCCGCCAGACCATCCTGCCCAGCCGCAACGGCGCGGTTCCTTTGGAAGAACCGCCGGACGGCCCGCTTTACGTGGGCGCCGACCTGGGCACCGCGTACCTGGTTCTGGTCGCGCTGGATAAAGACCTGCAGGTGGTGGCTGGAGAATACCAGTTCGCCCAGGTGGTCAAAGACGGCCTGGTGGTGGATTACATGGGCGCGGTGGACCGGCTGAAAGCCATGAAAACCCGCCTGGAAGCCCGCATCGGCCGCGAACTGACCAGCGCCGCCAGCGCCTACCCGCCGGGCGTGCCCCTGGCCGAAGTGCGCGCCACCGCTAACGTGGTGGAAGCCGCCGGGATGACATGCACCAGCCTGGTGGACGAACCCAGCGCAGCCAATGCCCTGCTGGGCATTGAGAACGGCGCAATTGTGGACGTGGGCGGCGGCACCACCGGCATCGCCGTGGTCGAGAACGGGCGTGTGGTTTACACCGCCGACGAGCCCACGGGCGGCACGCACTTTACCCTGGTGATCGCCGGCGCCAAAGACATCAGTTTCGAGGACGCCGAGGACTTTAAAAAGGACGATGCGCATCAGGCCGAACTGTTCCCGGTGCTGAAGCCGGTGATGGAAAAAGTGGCCAGTATCACCGCCCGCCATCTGCAAGGGCGCAATGTGGAGCACATCACCCTGGTAGGCGGCACCTCGCGCTGCAGCGGCATGGCGCGGGTGGTGCAGGAATACACCGGTATTCCCACCTCTGTCCCGCCGGATCCGCTGTTTGTGACGCCCATCGGCATCGCCCTGCAGCAGGCAATGAATTTGAGTAATGAAAGTGAGTAAAGCAATATGGCAGATCAATTTCAATTAAGGTGCTATTGCATGCTCGACCGCATGCAAGCCCAGTACGCCGCTTTCATCGGCACGGTCACCCAGGGCGACCTTTCCACCGAAGGCATGGCCTCCCTGTACGTCGAAATGGCCCCCGGCAATGAGGTCTTCCGGGTGGTGGATATCGCCGTCAAGGCCACCGAAGCCCGCCCCGGCGCGCAAATCGTCGAACGCGAATTCGGCATGTTCGAGGTGCATTCGCACAACCAGGCCGCCGTGCTCGAAGCCGGCGAAGTGGTGCTCAGCCGCCTGGGCATGAAGGTCGAAGACCGCATCAAACCTCAAATCGCCTCCATCCAGGTGATCACGCGCGTGGATCCTTACCAGGCGCAGTTGCTCAACCGCTTCCGCCGCGGCTCCATGATTGTGCCGGGCGAAACCATGCTGGTGTTGGAGTGCGCTCCGGCCGCCTACATTAATTTCGCCTGCAACGAAGCCGAAAAGAAAGCCAGCATTAAGATCATCCACGTTTCCAGCGTCGGCCGGTTCGGCCGCATGTGGCTCTCCGGCTCGGAAGCCGAAATCATCACCGCGCGCGACGCGGCCGTCAAAGCGCTGGAAAGCCTGGAAGGAAAAGCCGGATAATCCTTCCGGCAGCAGCAGGCCGGGCAGCCGCCCGCCTGACAAGGAAAAGCTTATGGCAAAAGTTTTTTACACGGAACATGACATCGAGGATATGGTCAAACGCGGTGAACGCAGCCTGGTGGTGACCAACGACGTCGTGCTGACCGACCTGGCCTATGAGATGGCGCGCCGGCTGGGCGTGCAGCTCGTACAGCCCACCGACACGCCGCCGGCGGCGCCCATCCGCCCGTATATCAACAAAACCGCCTCGCCCGCCGCGGTGCAAACCCCTGCGGCAATTCCTGCAACACCTGTTGCGGCGCCGGCAGCCGGCGCGCGCGTGGCCGCCATCAAAGCCCGCGTAAAAGCCGCCGTACTGGCCCAACTGGGCAGCAGCGCGGTGGACGAAGCCACGCTGGATCGCATTATCGAGCGCGTGGCCGCCGACCTGGGATTGAAATAGCTATGTTATTCGGACGCGTCAAGGGAACCGCCATCTGCAGCATCAAGTACCCCGGCACCGAGGGGCTGAAGCTCCTGCTGGTGCAGCCGCTCGACAAAGCCATGCAGCCGCAAGGCGTGCTGCAGGTGGCCGCGGACGTGGTGCAGGCCGGCGAAGGCGACCTGTGCATGATGGTGCGCTCGCGCGAAGCCGCGCTGGCCATGCCGGAGATCAAGTTCGTGCCGGTCGACCTGGCGCTGGTGGGCATCGTGGATGACCTGGAAGTGCGACCGGACGGCGAATTCGATTACACCCTCAAAAAAGGCAATAACCGCTACACGTAGGTAACCGCATGATCATCGCAAAAGTTGTCGGCACTGTCGTCACCACCATCAGCCACCCGGCCTTCAAGCACCGCCGGCTGTTGGTCGTGCAGCCCCTGACCCTCGACCCCGAGGACAAGGGCGGCGACTTCATCGCGCTGGACGCCAGCCAGGCCGGCATCGGCGACACCGTGCTGGTGCTGCGCGAGGGCGGCGGCGCGCGCCAGGTGCTGGAGAACAAGGACGCGCCAGTCATCTCCGTAATCGTGGGCATCATCGACTCGGTCAATATTGAAGCTTGAGGACCGCTTTCAATTCCTCAACCAGAATCCGCGCCAGCGGATTTTTTGGTTAATTTGGGGTGTATAATGACCAAAATAAAGGGCAATAACGATTTTGAGGGCTCAGATTTGAGAAAGTATAGCGAACCGCAGAGCATGATTCCCTGCAGCGAGTGCAACATCGGCATGATGCACAAAACCAGCGTGACCTATTTCACCTGGCTGGCCGACGAGCTCATCACCGTGCCGGATTTCCCGGCCTGGATCTGCGACGTATGCGGCAAGCGTGAGTACGACGCGCAGGCGCTCAACAACCTGGCGCTGCTGCTCAGCCCCCTGCCCGGCCAGGTGCGCAGCCCCCGCCCCAAAAAAGCGGCCCCCAAGAGCGGCCAGCCAAAACCCGGCGCCCGCCCGCCCCTGCCCGAGTAAACAAGACTTTTTAAGATAATCTCGCGGGTTTGCTTCGGAAAAATGGCGAACCCGCGTTGACGTTAAAAGAAGGGCGTGTTAAAATATATCCTCTTGTGGGCGCGTAGCTCAATGGAAGAGCAGTGGCCTTTTAAGCCATTGGTTGAGAGTTCGAGCCTCTCCGCGCTCATTTTGTGTTTAATTAACAAAATAGATATTATTTAGTCGTCCCTTTATTGACTTTCCCGATATTTCGTAACAGTTTTGCTACTCCCTTTTTCATTCCTTCAAATGGAAAACGTAAGCGCTCGATGTGTTTAAACCCAAATCCTACAATATAAACACTGACGCCAAACAAGAATCCAAAAACAAAGCTGATTACATCAAACGATCGGGTTATTATAAAAACTGTTAATACGGAAAAGAAAATCAGTGATGACACGAAACAAGATAAAGTCACAAAAAGTTCATCGCTCTCATCCGTTCTGCAAATCCAGTACATAAATAAAAATCCAAAGGCAAAACCAACTAAAAGTAATGCGTAAAATGGCCAGGATACTTTACTAGCTATTGCATAAATTTCGCTATAAAGAACGGCGTACAAGCTTAATAAAAATGGCAAAAATACAGCAACGCCCCTCCTAAATTTATGGTTATCAGCAATTCCTTGCTCATTAATCATATTAACAGAGTATGCAACCAAGATATATGATTCTAAAATGATTGAAATTGGAACAAAAAGATAGAGGTATAGAAAAGTAAAAAAAGTAGATAGATAATTAAAGTATTCTGGTGTTTGCATTTTTCCCTCCTGATGCAAATAGATATCGAAATTATACTGTATTTATTTTTCTAATAAGGATAGATGATATATGGAAATAATGTTTAAAATTTCGAGCTTTTCCGCGCTCATTTTTAGTTAAAGACAGGATGCTTTGCATGCATCCTGTTGTTTATTTATACCGGGATAGGTTCTACTTCCCGCTCAATTTTTTTTCCTTCTTTTCTGATCGTTGTTTGTAGATCATAGTCCATCTGAAGCGACAACCAAAACTCGGGGGTCGTACCAATGACTTTGGCGAGGCGGATGGCCGTATCGGCAGTAATCGCGCGCTTGCCATTAATGATCTCGTTAATCCTCTGCGCCGGTATCCGCATGTTCAAAGCCAGGCATTTCTGGCTGATGCCCAGCGGTTTTAGATACTCCTCTAAAAGCACCTCTCCAGGATGGAGAGTTTGTATATCGATTTCCTTAATAGTCATTTATTACCAACCCTGGTAGCAAAATACGAATATCAAATTATTATTCTACTTATATTTTTGTTTACTTCCCAAACACAGCGCATACCCCAACCAGCCCCGCGCCGGTGTGCACCGAAAGCCCCGGATTGATCTCCACCAGCGGCATCTCGGCCGGGCAATCCAGCTCGGCTTTCAACAGGCTTTCGAACTGGCGCGCGGCAGGCGCGTCGTTGACGTGCAGCACGGCCATCTTTTCAATCGCGCGCCCGCCCACATCCGCCCGCAGCAGCTCGAGCATGCGCTGCCAGGATTTGCTGCGCGTGCGCACCTTTTCCAGCATGTCCAGCTTGCCGTCGCGCACCGACAGGATCGGCTTGATGGCCAGCATGCCCGCTAGGCCGGCCGCCACGTGGCTCACACGCCCGCTCATCGAGAGGTATTTCAGGGTGGAGAGCGCCCCATACAGCACGGTGCGGCCGCGTACTTCCTCCGCGGCGCTGACCACTGCTTCCACCCCCGCGCCTTTCCCGGCGGCCTCGGCGGCTGCCAGCACCATATAGCCTTGCGCCATGGAGAGCGTGCGCGAATCGATCACGCGGATATCCAGCGGTTTCAACTCTTCTGCCGCGATCTGCGCGGATTGGATCGTGCCGCTCATCGCGCTGCTGATGGCAAAGTAAACCAGGGTGTCCGGTTTTTGTTCCTCAAATACCTGTTTTAAATACTCAACAAACACCGCCGGGTTGGGCGCCGCGGTGGTGGGGAGCTTGCCAAGCGCGTCGACCTTCCTGAAAAGGGCCTCGTTGCTGATGGTGTGGTCATTGCCCGAAAAATTCTCGTCCAGGTGGATGGATATCGGCACCTGCAGCAGGCCGTATTGGGCGGCAATTTCACGCGGCAGGCTTGAATCGGTGTCGGTTATTACGGAAATTTTCTTCATGAATTATCCTTTGTCCTAGTTTATCATCCATTCGGGAATATTCTGTAAATTGGTCATTACGGTATTGCATTTCGAATTGGCCTGCTTACGTAAAAAAACATCCAACAAATGTCGTTATGGTAGACTTGGGGGTGATGTTTGTTTGCGCGCTTTTATTGCATCCGAATCATCAAAACAAAACGTCGTTTTTGCCAATCATCACGCATTACTTGGAGGAAAGATGCAATTTTCGCTTGATTGCTATCCCTGCGCCGTCCGACAGGCTTTGCTGGCCATCCGCCAGACGGGCATGGACGAAGCTGCCCAGAGCGCTGCCATGCGGCGCGTACTGGGAGAGCTGATCGATATCCATGTCGGCGCTTCCGCGCCGGAGATCACCATGCGCATGCACGCGCTGCTGCGCGAGATCACCGGCGTTGAGGATCTCTATCATGAACAGAAAGCGTTCAGCACGAGGGAAGCGCTGTCTTTATACCCCTCGCTCAAAGAAAAAATCCAGCGTTCGAGCGATCCCTTCGAGACCGCGCTGCGCCTGAGCATCGCCGGCAACATCATTGATTTTGGCCCGCAGGACAGTTTCGACCTGGCAGCCACCATCCAGCGGGTGCTGGATCAGCCTTTCGCCCTGGATGATATGGAAAGCCTGCGAGCTGCGCTCGCGGAATGCGGGCAGGTCATGTTCCTGGCCGATAACGCCGGGGAAACGGTGTTCGATCGCCTGCTCATCGAAACCATCGGCAAACCGACTGTCTACGTTGTGAAAGAAGCTCCCATCCTGAACGACGCCACGCGGGAAGACGCGCTGGCGGCAGGATTGGACCAGGTAGCCGAGGTGATCTCCTGCGGAGCCAGGTCGCCGGGTATCTTGCTGGAGAAATGCTCAAGCGATTTTCTCGATCGTTTTTGGAAAGCCAGTCTGATCATCGCCAAGGGTATGGGCAATTACGAAGCGCTCAACACGGTGCAAGCGCCGATTTATTTTCTGCTGCAAGTCAAGTGCGAGCTGGTCGGGCGCGACCTGGCTGTCCCGCGCGGGAGCATTGTGGTCACCAAGCGGGGAAAATAAAGGCCTTTGCCTTCTGATCAATTCAGTATCATCGCTATCGGTGTCCTATTAAGACTGGCAGGCGGCTGGACTACCAGCCGCCTGCTTTTTCTCTATAAATATTCAGTGCAGTGTTTTCGTGACGAAATGCCAGCCTAAAGATCTTCCTTATTTTCTTTGCATTTCAATCGCCAGGCGCAGTTCTTCATGCACGCGGGCATGCTCTTCCAGGCTCACGCCCTTGCGTACGGCTTCCCAACCCTGCCGCAGACTGGCGGCGCCTCCGCGCGGGCCCTGCGGATGCCCGAACACCGCCCGGCCGGGCACGATGCCGAAATCGACCGTTCCCAGCGTTTCGTAAAGCGGCTGCAACGAACCTGCCCATTGGCTGCCCGCCGGCACCGGCAGCATCGGTTTGAGGCTGCCCAGCGGTTGCAGGCAAGCGCGCGCGTTGGCCAGCACGTCTTCCTTGCTGGTCTTCAGGCGGCTGTCGAAACCGGGGTAGATCAATACGTCGAAACCCGCCATACGCTGAATTTTGGTAAACACCTGGTCTTTCACGCCGAACCAGGGTAATTGAATGAAAGGCGCCATGAAATCGAAATGCGAGACGATCGGCACGCGGGCATGTTTGCGCAGCATGCGCACCGCGCTGAAACCGGCAGCCATGCCGTTGACCATCACCGCGTTGGCGCCGTTTTTCACGGCGATATCGTGCAACTCAACCAGCCGGTCGACCTCGTCGGTGATGTTGCATAAATAAACCTTCTTCTCGCCGGTCAGTTCCTCTGCGCGCTTGCGCAGCGCGCCCAACCTGTGGGAACGTTCCTCCACGCTGGACCAGGCCACGTCGCCCAACTGTTCGTCGTCCTTGGCCACGTCCAGCCCGCCCAGCCAGGCTTCAAACCCCAACTGCGCAAAAGGCGCCGGCGCCAGGCCCACGTTGGGCTTGATCACGCCGAACAACAGCGGCCGGTCGCGCACGCCCAGCATCTCGCGCAAGCCCTCCACGCCAAACTGCGGCCCCTGGAAATCGGCCAGAAAGCTCTCTGGAAAGTCGATGTCCAGCAGCCGGATGGCGCAGATATTGGGCGTGTGGAATACGCCCTCACCGCACACCGCGGTCAGCAGGTTGGGGATTTTGGTGCCAAAATTGTGATAGGGGTACCAGATAACCACGTCAACCCGGAAGACGCGTGCGGCGCTGCTGCCCATGGCCGCCACCAGGTAGGGGCTGCTTGGCGGCGCCTGATCGTCCAGCACTTCCAGCCGTACAACTTTGGCCCCGAATTCCGGCCGGTAATCTTCATTCACGCCCACGCGGCTCCATTGCGCCGTGGACATCTCCTGGCACAGGTGGGCGGCCGCTTCGTGCGGGTCGATCAACGTTTCCAGGTAGTAATTGAGAACAATATACTTTTGCCGGTCCAGGCTGGCCGGATCGGCGTAAAAAGCGTCAATGTCGGACTTTTTCATCATGCCTCACCAATTGTTATTCCATATGCCGGATCGAACCGATATCGGCCGAAACGGCCGGGTTACCGCTTCTCATCCAGCGCTTTGATCATGTCCACCTTGGGCTGCGATTTGCTGCCTGGCACGAATTCGCTATCCAACCAGGCATCCAGCACTTTTTTGGCCGCGTTCGGGCCGATCACCAGTGAACCGAAGGCAGCCACCTGCGCGTCGTTGCTGGCGCGCGCCCGCTCGGCGGAATAAGCATCGTGGATCACGGCCGCGCGCACGCCGGGGACCTTGTTGGCCGTGATGGCCATACCGATGCCGGTGCCGCACACCAGGATGCCGCGCGTGAATTCACCGCCGGCAACACGCTCTGCCAGCTTGACGGCAATCTCGGGGTAATTCACCGGCGTTTCCTCGTTCACGCCGATGTCGGTGACCGGATAACCCTGTTCCACCAGGTAATCCCGCAATATGTTCTTCAATGGCAGCCCTAAATGGTCTGCCCCGATAATGATGGCTTCTTTCTTTACGATCATGTTCACTCCAAATGGAAAAGGAAATTAAGGCGGGAGATAAACCGGAGGTCATTGAAGCGCTGGTTTATCTCCCGGATATTGGTTATTTCTTGGCTGGTGCGTATGCGCCATGCAGTTCGTCGATCTCTTGTTGGGACAAAATACGGATTTTCTTGCCCATCGCCAACGCGTTGAAGTAAATGTTCGCGCCGGTTTCAAGGTTGTACGCGTTCTGGAAGGTATCCTTCAGGCTGGAACCCAACGATATGGCGCCGTGGTTTTCCAGCAGCGCGGATTTCTTCTCTGGATGGCTGCCGAAATAACCTGCCACCGTGTTGGCGAAATCCAGCGACCCGGGCAGAACGTAGGGCGTGGTCTGAATGGGCGCGCCCAGATTGATCATTTCGATGCTCAGCGGCGGGATCTCCGCGCCGATCAGCGAAAGTGTAATGGCGTAAACCGAATGTGTGTGAATCACAGCCTGTGCATCCGAGCGCGCTTTGTAGGTATTGATGTGCAGCATCTTCTCCACGGACGGCTTCAGCTTGCCCTCCACCGCGTTCCCCTGCATATCCAGGATGACGATCTGAGAATAATCCAGTTCGTCATACGGGATGGACGAGGGCGTGATTGCTACGTTGCCGTCCGCCGTGCGCATGGAAACATTGCCCGAAGAAATGCGTATCAAACCGGTCTGCACCAGTTTTTGCGTCACCGCATAGATTTCTTTTTGATATGGTATATATTTCATCTTCTTATCCTTGCACCGGGATCATCGCGAGCACTTTTTCCCAAGCAGCCAGGGTTTTGTTTAGCGCGTTTTCATCATGCTGCATGCAAGCATACATGCGTTTGCAATCGCCCAACAACAGCACGCCTTCGTTCATTAAGGCGATGTAGATATCTTCCGCGGCTTTTGTGCGCAGTTTCTGCTCTTCGGCGCTAACGCCGCGGCTGTTGGCCACCAGGAAAGTGCCGGACGGGCAGGAGGTTTCCACGTGCACAATGGAGCGGATGTTATAGGCGAAGAAGGGTAAATCTTTGCGGGTCGCGAACAACTCGTTGAGCCGGGCGGTGATGCGGTCGCCGTAATCAGAGGCCTTGGTGATAGCATCGTATTTCTGGATGCATTTCAACGATTCGTACCCGGCCGTTGTGGAAATCGGGTTGGCGGACATGGTCCCGCCGGTATAGGCGGATTTTCCAGCCACTCTGCCCGGGTGGCACAAGGACATCATCTCGTGCTTACCGCCCACCGCGCCGCAGGAAGGATAGCCGTGCGTGATGATCTTGCCCATAACGGTCAGATCGGGGATGGTATTGTAGTATTCCTGCCCACCGCCCAAACCAAGGCGGAAGCCGGTCACCACTTCATCAAAAATCAGGAGCGCGCCGTTTTCGTCGCAAATCTTGCGCATGGTTTTGTTCCAATCCGGATGGTTGGGAAAGGTGCCCGCGTGTCCGCCGGTCGGTTCGGCGATAATGGCGGCCACGTCGCCCTTATTTTCAGCAAATGCTTTTTCCAGCGCGTCGTAATCGTTGGGCATAATCTCGATAGTGTGCATGTAACTGACCTTGGGAATGCCGCAGGCGTGCACGTTGCCCGTGCCGGGGCGGTCGGATGATAGCAGCATCTGGTCCGACCAGCCGTGATAGGAACCCATGATCTTGATGATCTTGGTCTTGCCGGTGTAAGCGCGGGCGATCCTGACCGCCAGCATATCCGCTTCGGTGCCCGAAGCCAGGAAGCGCACCATATCCACACCCGGCATGAGGCGCACAATTTCTTCAGCGCACAGGATCTCGCTTTCGCAGGTCAGGCCGGTGGAGGGACCGTAATTTTGCAGGAGTTCAATGATCTTTTCGTCGACTTCTTTGACCTTATGGCCTAAAATGATCGGCCCGCCGGCCATCAGGTAATCGACGTACTCGTTTTCATCCACATCCCAAATGGTTGCGCCCTGCGCGGTTTTCATGGTCAGGGGGTAGGGGTTGGCGAGACCAAGGTTGTGTTCCAGCCCTGCAGGAATGACCTTTTTGGCGCGCTCGTAGGACACGATCGAACCCTTGCATTTTTCTGCATATTGTTTCTTAACATCCGCAATAACCGCTTCGGGGATGGATTTGATCGTGGTTGAGAGAATCGCTTTTTTCCGTTCTATGATTTCCTGATATTCCATTTCATCTCCTGATTTGGGCCATGTTCTTAATTCCAGAATTAAGAAATATGAACCCGCCCTGCCGTCAGGCAGGTTATTTCATTATTTTTTTATTGTTCTTTTTGGAAGAAGCGGATGACCGCTTCAGCTTCAATCTGGTTGCGGAGCTGAACCGCAGCCGTTTACTTGGCGCGTTTAGCCTCGTATTCTTCAACGATTTTCAAGGCGGTCCTGCGGATTTCTTCGATGGTTTCCGCTTCGCCAAAACCGCTGAGCAGCGAGTGGCCGTTGATCACCGGAACTGTAATTTTTTCCACGTCAGGGATCGGCGAGGAAGTGATGATCATATCTACCTTGGCAGTTTCCAGCGTGGAGTGGACCTGTGTCGGACGGATTTCGTCGATCACGCTGCGAATTCCTTCTTCCTCCAATACCTCTTCCACCCGCATGGCCAGCATGGTCGAAGTGACCGTCCCGGCTCCGCACACTCCCAAAATATGAATCACTTTGCTAGTTTTTGCTTTCATATTTTTTTATAATTACCTTTCATCCATATTATTAATTTTTTCTGCCAGTATCGAAACTACTTCCTTTTTTGATTGCGCCTTTTTTAGATTCGGCAGTGTCTCATCCTTGAATAAATCCATGATCTTTCGCAGGTAAAAAACCTGCTTTTTCGGATCCAGGATTGTCAGAAGAAAAACGATCTCCACGTTTAGAATGCTTTGCGGATCGCCCATATTGCGAAATTCAACCGGTTTCTTCAACGTTGCCACAGCCAGGGATGTCTGTTTGACAAATTCGGCTTCTACGTGGCACAGCGCAACCGGTATCTTGGTGGGCAAGCCGGTTGGATATTGCCGTTCGCGAGCCAGCACTGCTTCAGCAAATCCTTCTTCCACGTATCCACAGCCGTCCAACTTGCCGGATAGCAGGCGGATGACTTCCTCGTTATCGGCCGCTTCCAGCCCGACTTCCACCAGTTTTTCATCGATGATCAAATTAATCATGAATAATTCCTAAATTGTTTTCTAATGAGGGCATTCAAAGACAGGTAATGCCCTCATTATTTTGCACAACCTACTTACTTGATCGTGAGATTATTTACTCGGATTCAACATCCAATTCGGCCTGTTTCTCGAGCCATTCGGTTACCTTGACCTTATTCTTCTTGTACCACAAGGTCATGACAACATAGATAACAAACAGGACCGCAACCGCCAACCAGCCTTTGTTCATGGTGAACATGGTGAAGCCGCCCCAGAAGGGTTTGTTCATGATGATGAAGCTTGTAACCAGCGAGCCGGGTGTCGCGTTCGCAGCCACCGAGTTGTAAACCTCCGAGAAAATCGGAGAGGTAGCAGTGGCGATCAAAATACCACCGGCGAACCAAATGGCCGATGAGATGATCGACTTGAAGATATTGCCGTTGGAGAAAGCGATGAAGGACTGGATAGCGAAGGGGATTGCAACCAGGTCAACCAAAGGCAGAACACGATTGCCGGGCAGAATCGCGGCGATCAACAGCATGATCGGGATCAGGACGATACCGGTGATGAGGGTGGCCGATTCGCCGTAACCGGAAGCATCGTCTACACCCACGTAGATTTCCTCACGACCCTTGTCCACCGCGAACTTACGGGAAGCAGCGGAAAGGTGCGTGAAGGCCTGCGCGAAGATGGCCGCCACGCGGGGGAAGATTGCCATTACGGCAGCGGTACCCATGGCAACGACCGCAATCTGGCCCCAGGCAGACAATGAACCCAGATTCTTGAGGTTGCCCAACAGACCAAGCATGAAGCCCAGGATGAAACCGAGCGCAATCGGGTCGCCCATGAAACCAAGTTTCTCGCGCAGGTCTTCCGGTTTCCAGCGGATCTTATAAGCGCCGCATTTATTCAATAACCAGTTACTGAAGATCGCAAATGGCACCGGGTCGACGTTGTGCAATTGAACGATAGTGCAGTTGGGATACTTGTAGTACTTCGACCAACGCTTGGCAAGCACTTCGTAGAAAGTCGTCGCCCACAGGTTCAACACTAGCATCAGAGCGATGGAAAGAAACATATCATTCGTAACAAAATAGACCAACGAACCCCACAGGGCATAGCTGTAAAGATCCCACAATCCCGAGGGTTGGAAAACGTTGGTCCATCCGGTTATGAACAGGACCAGTTGGAAAATCAATCCCAGCGCCAAATAGATCATACCTGCCTTGGTGGAATACGCCACGATTGCCGTAACCTGCCAACCCATATCCACGATGGGAAGGTTGATCCCGGCTTCTTTAACCATATTTTCCACAACAGGCGTCACCACAGGCAGGTATGCCCCCACCAGGAATGAATAACCGGTCAAGCCGATCCCAGCATATAAGGCAGTCTGCACTGCTTTGTTGGCCTTGATCCCGAAAGCCAGCGAGATGAAGAACAATATGATGGGAATCACAATAATTGAGCCGAAGGTATTGACCACCTGGCTCAAGCCTTGCAATATTGAATCTAATACTGTCATCTTTTCCTCTCAATAAAATATTTTTCCGTTAAGAATAAGTTGAATGATACTGTATCTGACAGCGTTCACCTCCTGAACTGGATTTTCTGAGGCCAAAATTCGTAAAAACTTGATATCTGGTTGTCAATATATCAATAACTTGTGTTAATATACCATTATTATTGGTATTATGTCAATCAAAATTGATATATTTATTACAATTTATCATTATTATTTGTGATAAATGTATGGAATTGGGTTGAAAATACTATATAATTATCAAAAATAAGGGAAGAAAAGATGGGAAAAGCGGTAGACGTTAAAGAAAGACAAACCAGCATCGCCAATTTTATCCTCACCAACGGGTTCGTAACCGTGGACGAGTTGATGGAAAAATTCGCCATCAGCCGCATGACCGTGCACCGCGATCTGGACGATCTGGAGCGGGCGCAACTGATCCAAAAAGTCCGCAACGGCGCTTCCGCGCAGCCATCGAATATCTTTGAAAGCGATTTCGCGTATCGCGAGCGGGTCAACATCCACGAGAAGGAAGAAATATGCAAGCTGGCCGCCACCTTTCTGCACGATGGCATGTCGATCTTCCTGGATGATTCGACCACGGTCATGCCGCTGATCCAGTATTTTCGCAAACTCAAATCGCTGACCGTCATCACCGCCTGCCTGCCCGCGATCATCGCCATCACACAGATCCCCGAGATCACCCTGATCATCCTGGGGGGCTTGTACAAGCATAAATACCGCTCGAGTTACGGATATTTCAGCGTCAGCGCCATCAACCGCATCCACGCCGACATCACCATCCTGTCCCCGCACTCCTACAAGACCGGTTCGATCTTCGAATACGAGCAGGAAGTGATCTCAACCAAGCGCGCCATGATGGACAATTCCGAAAAAAGCATGATCCTGATGGATAATTCCAAATTCAAGCAAACAACGCTGTATTTACTGGCGAAAATCAACGAATTCGACCACGTCATCATCGACAGTGAAGTGCCCGAGGTGTACATCCGCGACCTGCGCAGCCAGGCGAAAGATTTGCAGATCGCCAAGGTGTAGATGGATGATAAAACGAATTTAGCAATTAAAAAAAACCGTAATCGCTGAGAAATCGCCGGTCCGCATTAGCAGCCCGGCGAATTTTTTTAATCAAAACCCGGCTTTCTTAATAAGGAAGCTTTTTTAAATATTGTTGCTTATCGAACTTTACGTTAGCGCGGCAATCACCTTCTCAATTTCCTTGCGCGAGATATCCGCAGTGTGCTCTTCCCCCAAGAATTTCAGGGTTTCAGCTTTTGTCGGCAGTGCCAGTCCCGCGCCGTGCACTGTGGTTGCCAGCGCGCCCAACGCGCTGCCCAACACCGCGCAGGCCGGTAAGTCCCAGCCGCGCAGCCAGCCATACAGCAAGCCGGCGGAGAAGGAATCCCCCGCCCCGGTGGTGTCTTTCACTTCAACGCTAAACGCCGGGCAGAAGCAATCCGCCTTGGCGTCAGCCAAATAACAGCCCTCTTCACCCAGCTTGATCCCTGTTAGTTGAACGCCTTCATTTAATAAGTATCGGGCGGCTTTTTGAGGATCATCCGTGCCAAACAATTGCGCAGTCTCTTTGGGTCCGGAAATACAGATGTCCGCAGCCGCGATCAACCGCCGCAGCTCATCTGGAATGATCAGCGCCGGCTCCAGGCCGGTGTCGAGGCTGATGGCGACCTGATTTTGCTGCGCAAACGACACCGCCCGCCAGACCGCGTCGGCTTGCGGTTTTTGCAGCAGGGAATAACCGGAAATATGCAGCATAGAAGCGGTTTTAAAAGCCGTTTCGGGTACATCTTCCGGACGGTAATACACGTTAGCCCCGCGGTAAGTGATCATGGTACGCTCACCATCCGGCGTGACCAGAATAAATATCAACCCGGTGTCGTGTTCCGCGTTCTCGACGATATATGCCTGGTTGACGCCGGTTTGGCTGATCATGGAGCGCGCCTGCCCGGCATACGGGTCACTTCCCAGGCAGCTCAACACCGCCGCCGCCTGGCCCAATCGGTCTAGAACGATAGCCGTATTCAAGGTTGCGCCGCCCAGCCCGCTGGAAACAGCCTGCACGTAGGCATCGTGGCCCGCTTCAGGCAGCCGGTCAATCGGCCAGACCGTGTCGATGTTGATGTCCCCCAGGGTCAGCACTTCGCCGAAATTTTCGGATTTCAAGCCTGCTCCCGCTCGGCGGCCCGAATGGCATCGATAAAAGCCTTGATCCGCCCCAGATCTTTATCCACATTGCTGCCGGGAACGTTGGTGGAGGTATTGCTGTCCACTGCCCAGGGTTTGATTTCGCGCATGGCCGCGCCGACGTTTTCGGGGGTCAGCCCGCCCGCCATGATCACCGGAATATTCACGCTTTCCACAATGCGGCGGCTGACGCTCCAGTCATGCGTGAAACCGGTCGCGCCCACACCCGGAAAGCCGGTACGTTTTGTATCCAGGAGTAAAAGGTCGCTCACCTCTGCGAATTCCCGGGCGATCGCGATGCTGGATTCATCCTCGACCGGGATGGCCTTCATCAGGCGGACTTTCCCGTCCAGCCGCCTGCGCAATTCGCGCATCGTCTCAACCGGCACCAATTCCAGGTCTGATGAAATATGCACAATGTGGGGCTGCACGGCCGCCACCATGCGTATGATTTCTTCCACATCCCTCGACATGGTCAGGGCAACAGCCGTAGCTTTGCCGGGCAGCGCAGCGACAATCGCGCGCGCCTCTTCGAAACTCAATTCCGCCGGCACTTCGTTATATTTACCTGCCACAAAGCCAATGTGGTCGACGCCCATTTCCACGGCTGCTACAGCGGTTTTGGGGTCGGTGAAAGCGTAGATTTGTATAATCATACTAAAGACAATTCTCCTCTAATTTCCTTTTAAAATTATTGAATAAAGTATAACTTTAATTATTTCAGATACACGTCAATTGCTCTTTTTTATTCAATCAACTTCAATATACCCTGTATCTGTTACTTCACCGACGTTCCACAAAGGCACACCACTTTCAACCATTTTTCTGCACGCATCGATATTCTGCGCGGGAACAGCAAACAACAGCCCGCCGCTGGTTTGCGGATCAAACAGGATCATGCGCATCTCCTGCGTTATCTCGTCAGCAAATTGGATATGCGGCCCATAATATTCCGCGTTGTCGAATCCGCCGCCCGGAAAATTCCATTGCATGGCCAAATCTTTTACCTGCGGGTGCAGCGGTATATCTTTAAAATGAAATCGGATGCCCATCCGGGAAGCCGCCGCCATCTCCCAGGCATGCCCCAGCAAGCTGAAACCGGTGATATCCGTAGCGGCTCTCACACCGCAAGCTTGCGCCGTCTGGGAAGCTTGATCATTCAAGGTTTTCATCCACCCAATAACCTGCGAGGCGTCTTTTTCATTCAGTTTTCCAGCCTTAATGGCTGTGCTGATAATCCCCGTACCTAGTGGTTTACTCAGGAACAGTGCGTCGCCCGGCTGCATGCCACTCTTGGTCATAATTTTCGATAACGCAACAAAGCCCAGGGCTACCAAACCATATTTCGGTTCCTTATCCTGAATAGTGTGACCGCCGGCGATCACCACGCCGGCCTCGCGCGCTTTCTCCGCTCCGCCGCGCAGGATTTCCGAAGCAATCTCGGCAGGAAGCTGCGGCGGTAAGGCAGCCACATTCAACGCCATAAAGGGTTTACCTCCCATGGCGTAGATATCCGAAAGGCTGTTAGCCGCTGCGATCGCGCCGTAATCGTATGGATCGTCCACAATCGGTGTGAAGAAATCAGTGGTTACAACCAGTCCGCGCTCTTCATCCAGCTTCCAGATAGCCGCATCGTCCGGCTGCTCGAGACCCGCCAGCAGATCGGGGTAAGCAGTCGGTTTGAAGATGTCTTGTAACGGCCGCAGAACCTGCGCCAGCGCTTCAGCGCTATACTTCGACGCTCAGCCGGAGCAGGCTGCCAGTTCCGTTAAGCGGATCTTTCGCTCTTTTTCTGTCATAATTCCTCGATCGAGTTTATTCTAACCTGATTGCTGCGCAGCAGTTCATAAATGGCCGGCGCATCGCTCGCTTTGATCCGGACGCAGATACCACAATCCGAACTGAGGTGCCGCGGAACCGGGATGAGCTTGCAACCCAGTCCGCGGCTGATCAGTAGTTTTCTATGCGCATGGCATGGCTGGTAGAATCAACGAGCACAACCGCGTATTGCGTTTCCATGCATCTCCTTTGCAATAGCTCGAATCGCAGCCGTGACCTTGTACATATCGGTTTCGGATTGAAACGCTCCCAGGCTCAAGCGCACACAGCCATCCGGGAAGGTTCCCAATGTGCGATGAGCGGCAGGTGCGCAATGCAGCCCCACCCGGCAGAGGATGCCGTACTCCTCATCCAGCCGCTGGCCTAACGTGGACGGCTCCATTCCTTCCAAATTCAAAGCAATGGTCGCAGTTTGACTCTTCGCTTCTCCAGGTCCGAAAATTTTAACACCCGGAATTTCCCTCAATATTGAGATAAGCAGCCCGCACAATCTTTCCTCTCGCTCCCGGATTTGTTCCATGCCTGTTTTCTCCAGCCAGCGCAGAGCAGCCAGCAGCCCGGCAATGCCAACCGCGTTGGGCGTGCCGCTCTCATAGCAATCCGGCAGGAAATCCGGTTGGCGCTCGTATTCGGATCGGCTGCCGGTGCCGCCTTGCCGAACAGGTTCCAAATCTTCCAAGCTGACCCTTTCACCGATAATCAGGCCGCCGGTGCCCATCGGCCCGTACAAAGATTTATGACCGGTAAAGGCCAGTAGATCGATAGCATCTGCTTGCATATCGACAGGGATCACGCCGGCACTTTGCGCGCTGTCAACCATAAACAGCAATTTCTTTCGGCGGGCAATTTGCCCAATTTCCCGAATTGGCAGCAGCGTTCCACTTACGTTGGAGGCATGCAGCATCACAATCAGGCGGGTGTTAGCCTGGATTGCGTTTTCAACCTGCTGCGCTTCCAGTGAACCGTCCGGCCGGCAGGCGACGCGCGTTACTTGGACGCCGCTTTTTTGCAGCGCGTTCAGCGGCCGCATAACCGCATTGTGCTCCATGCCGGAAGTGACCACATGATCGCCCGGCCGAAGCAGGCCATGCAGCGCCAGGTTGATGCCGTCGGTGATATTCAGTCCGAAAATAACCCGCAGCGGATCGCCGATTCCAAAAAGGCCGGCCAGCGTTTCGCGGGTTTGGTAGACAACCCGCGCAGCCTCAATCGAAAGCCGGTGCCCGGAGCGCCCAGGGTTAGCTCCCACTTCGGCCAGGAAGCGCGACATGGCGCGAGCAACCTCCGGCGGTTTAGGCCAGGAGGTTGCCGCGTTATCCAAATACAATAAATTTTGGGTGATTTCTTTCACAATTTATCTTGTGATGACCATTTTGAAGTCATCACCCTGGGTAAGGATTTCCACCTTGCAACCCTGCATTTGCGCCATGCGCCGTACATTTTCGCGGGAGGTTACCGTGTCCACCAGCACCTCAACCGGGTATTTCCCTTCTGAAATGGCTTTGCGGGCCATGATCACCGGCTGTGGGCATGAAAATCCACGCGCGTCAACTGTCGTTGTCATTATTCCGCTCCTTTCTCATCTTTCTCACGCATGCTGAATCCGATCACCAGACAGACCGCAATTCCCAATAAAACCGCAATCATGCCATTTTGTGAAATACCGCCAACTTGTAAAACGCCATCCACAACTGAATCAGGTTTTCCCGCTAAACCGAAGTTATGCGAAAAAGCCGCGCCGCTGATCATGCCCAGGACAAATATGGCAGAATCCGCATCGCCTTCTCCAGAAAGGAAAAGCTGCCTGCCGGGACAGCCGCCCGCCAGGGCATAAGCCAAGCCTGCCAACAGCATACCTAAAATATTCCACAGCAGGTTGCTATGCGCAACTGGCTGCCCGGTATAACCCGGATTGAATTGGCCGAAGGCCAAATTGGTCAGGAATGCCCCTATGATCAAAGCCCCTAACCCGCTTAATAAGTGAAAATCTTTCATCAGAATAACATCGCGCACCGCCCCCATCGTACAAAAACGCGTTCGCTGCGCCAGGAAACCGATCAATAATCCTGCTCCCAGTGAAATCAACAGCGGTGCATGCATAGACCCCGGGCCGCTCTCGCTGAAAAAAATAGGCCCGCCTTCGCTGAAGACAGGTTTGACCACCAGCAAAAGCAATAAACCAACCATCAATGCCGGCAGGATCGCGCCCACAACCGGGTAAGTTCTGGAGCTGCGCCCGAGGTTGTAGCCGGATTTCAGGAAAGCCACACCGATGGCAATCCCGCCTGCCAAACCTAGCAACCCCGGAATAGCCGTGAAATCGCCGCCTGCCAAACGGAAGCTGGCCCGCCATGGGCAGCCCAGGAACGCCAGCGCGCCGATCATGGCAAATACGCCCAAAATAAACCGAACCAGGGGAGCAGAACCGTCGCGCGCTTTGAATTCGCGAAAGATTAATGCAGCAGCCAGAGAACCCAGCACAAAGCCGATAATTTCCGGACGGATATATTGCACAACGTTGGCGCGGTGCAGCCCCAACGCGCCGGCAATATCGCGCTCAAAACAAGCCACGCAAATTCCCATATTTTTGGGATTGCCATTTTTTTGAAGATACGCCCCCAAAAAGCCGATCAGGCCGCCGGTAAGGATAATCCCCCAGCGCGAGGCAAAGAAACCAGTGATTTTTTCTTTCATGTTGTTCTCCTTGAGTATTAAATAGTATTTCTGCAGCGCTTGTATTCGCGCAGCCTCGCATTAATAAATGATGATTTTTATGGAATCTCCATCCCAACTCCTTTCTCCGGCATCGGCCGAAAAAAATCCGCCGGCGTATGCCAGCGGATTCTGGAGTCAATGGAATGGACTCAGAAAAGAACTGGCATATCGCAACGGGTCAATGAGCGCTGACCAGCGCTCTGGCGATTGATTCAATAACGGTGATAAAAATCTTTGATCATTGAATTCCTCTGCCTGAATTATAGCAAATCCGATTTGATAAGTCTTACATAACAAATAGTGCCCCGAGCAACAAAATGACAATTTATTATGTGTGAAATTATTCTCTTTACATATACTTGACAAAATAATCATCCCCCTCCATAATATATTGGTTGATAAAGGCAAACCCATTGAAAAATGGGGACGCAAAGCTATGGGCCTAAATCCGATTGTGCGATATGGCTGCCAGGCCGCCGGCAGGAACCGGTACTGCTTAAGTCCGGTTTATTTTTTTAATGTTGGAGAAAACATTGAAATCCTTACCGGCCGACAGAAAAAAGAGGGAAAGACCCTTTTCCATACTGGCATTACTTCTGGCTTTGCAGGTTCTGTTTGCCTATGCCATTTCAAAATTTGGTATCCCCGAGAACATTTTCTCTCAGCTGATGTATTTACCCATTATCACGGCAGGGTATCTGTTTGATTACCGCATCGGTATCCTCAGCGGGGTGATTGCCGAGTTGCTGATCGAAGTCTTTGCCACAGAAAGCCTGGCATTGTTCCAGCCGCAGCGGTTGTACGCCGCCAGCTTCCGGGTTTTCTTTTTCATGAGTTGCGGTTATATCACCGGAAAGATAAAACAAAAAATGGATGAAATGAAAATACCGGCAAACCATCCCAAAATCCATCCGTTCACGCAATTGCCCTATTGGGGGTCGATAACTGAAGAAATGAATTCGTTATTGAACAATCACAAAATCCTTCATTTCCGCTTCTTTCTGATCGAGATCTCCAATCAAAATGTGTTGTTTGCCACCTATGGTCTTGATTACATCGATAAAGTGAACCAGATCATCATCGCTAAACTAAAATCTCACTATAAAGGGTGCAAATTGTTCCTGGTGCGCCTGAATACGTTTGCTATGATTTTGCCGGAGGTGCGCCAGGATGTAGAGGAGTTGGTCAGATTGTTCGAACAACCAATTTTGGTGAACGGCATACCAATCTATTGCGAAGTGACCATAGGTGAAGCATCTTATCCGGAAGGCGGGCAGACGGCGGATGCTATTCAGAAAAACGGATTCGTCGCCCTGAATGAAGCCCAATTGCACCAGAAACCTTATCAGCAATATCAGCCTAAATTGCATAACCCTGAAATTTCCGTATTGCTGGGTCAATTCCAAAACGCCATTCAAAATCAGGAAATCGAATTTCATTACCAGCCCATCGTCGATACCAACGGGAAGGTGCACAGCCTGGAAGCCCTGGTGAGGTGGAACCATCCAGTCAAAGGCATGATCCCGCCGGACCAGTTCATCCCCGATCTCGAATTCACGCGCATCACCAATATCCTGACCTACTATTCCCTGGAATATAACTTGAACAACATGGCGCGCCTGTACCAGGAAGGCTTCAACCTGGATATTTCCATCAATATATCCATCACCAACCTGTACCAGCCGGATTTTGCCAGCCGGGTCATTGCCATCCTTGCCAAACATAATTTTCCCTCCCATCATCTCGAACTCGAAATCACCGAACGGGGTTTTCTGGCAGACAACCCCGAATGCCGCAGCAATCTGGATGATTTGGTCAATGCCGGGATAAAGTTATCGATTGACGATTTCGGCGTGGGATTCACCAGCATCAGCAATTTTCGCAATGAAATGATTTACTCCATCAAGATCGATAAATCGTTTGTTGAGGAAATTCACGCCAATCCGGCCAACCAGGCCATTCTGGAAGGCATCATCGCGATCGCGAAAGCCTCCAATGTGGCTGTTATCGCCGAAGGCATTGAAAAACAGTCTGAAAAAGAGAAACTGGTCGAATTGGGAGTGGATTACCTGCAGGGCTACCTGATCTCCAAACCGCGCAGTTATACTTCTATCCGCTCCTGGCTGATTGATAGTTCGCTTCGAGCAGGGAAGCTGCCATCTGAAGAAATCCCGGAAAAATAAAAACACCTGAAAGATTATTTCAGGTGTTTTTTAATTAATACCGGATCAATCAACTCCCGGAGGGGTGCCGGCAATCAAATCGTAAACTTTTTTCTCAACTTCTTTTTGCGCGCTTTCCGATAATTTGTTTTTATGCTTGCTGAAGAAGTCAAATATGTCCCGAACAGTCATCACGCGCGTTTTGGGTTTGCAATAGGTGTGGTACATGGTTACCAATTTGGGATTGGAAAAGATTACGATGGGTAGCACGGATTGTCCGATGGCATTGCCCAGTTTCCGGCTGGCTTTCTCAAACTCCGGTCCGGGGTCATTGAAATTCTTCCGGTCCGCAGCCTCGGCGATTGGTTGGGTGGTGAAAACACCCCCCGAGCCGACAATCACCTGGGGAATGACAAAATCGCAATCCGGCGGTTTGACCTGAGAAAAATACGCCCAATCATCGCTCAATTGGAATAAGCGGGCGAAAACGGCTTTGGTGAAATCATTTTTTCGCGGCGGGTCGAAAGGCTCATTTTTCATGATGGTGGATATTTTGTAAAAAGTGGTCTTCGCCAGCGGGATTTTTAAAATCAACGCGCCTATGATATACAGGAAACATCCGGCGGCAGCCACGTAAATGGACCAGGTTTGCACTTCCCGGTAATGGACATGCCATTGATCCTGGATCATCTCATGGTAAAAAAACGCTGAAAAGAACCCGGCCACGCCGACGATCAACACGCAAACGCCTGCCGCCAAAATGTAGAATGGCAGCGTTTTGCGCTTTTCGGGCGGAACCAGCGGTTTGGGAGTCTGGATTTCATTGCGGATAAAACGCATTTTTTTTGCTCCTGAAATTTTTGCAGAGGTCGAAGTAAAAATGATGAAAGACAAGTTCAATGATTGTAAATGAGAAATGGGAAATCTGCAGAGTCAAAAAAAGGATGAGCCAATAGCAGGCTCATCCTTTCCTATAAACAGCTTACGCAGCAGCGGTTTGTGTCTTGATATTCTTGAGATAGCGCAAGCGGAAGACGATCGTGATTACAATCACAACCGCGCAGAAAGCGATCAAACCGGCCATGCCGATCTTGCCGTAGTTTTCACCCAGAAGACCAGCCACCAGCATTTCGGGGCAGAGGTGGTTGAACCAGGAGGTTACACCGGTGCCTTCGGCAACTTCCACGCCTTGGGCAACCGCAACCATGGAGGACCATTTGGCAACGCCCAGGGTGGCGGCGAAAGTACCGTATATGCCCATTAGAATGGTGGTGATCAAGGTGCGCAGCATGTCGAATTTATTGGGGGCAACCACGAACACCCAGAAGAACAACAGGGAGGGCAAGTCAGCCAGAGGATGATTGACCGAACCAGGGATAATGAAAGCCATGACCAGCAGGATCGGGACCATCAATACGGTGGTGGCCAACACGGTCGTGTTGCCGACCGCGATGGCGGGATCCACGCCGATGTAGATCTGCTTACCGCTAGCCTTAGACTTCATAAAGCTGCCTGCCGCTTCGGAAACCGGCACCAAAGCCTGCATAACAATACCGGACATCATGGGGATGAGCACAAGCGAGGTGGCCAGGGCAATCATCAGCATGATAATGTCGATCCAGTAATAACCTGCGCCGATGCCCATGAGCATGCCGATCAAACCGCCCAAAACCGCGGGCTCACCGATCACACCAAATTTTTCCTGGATGTAATCGGGGGTGAATTTGGCTTCCAAACCGGTCTTATCGAGCAGCTTGCCGACATAGTGGCCGAAAGCGCCCCAGGCCACATTGGTGCCCTGATAGAAAGACAAACCTTCAAAACCCAAATCCGCACAGTAACCGCGCTGGGCATTGAAGTCGGACATCATCAGGTTGAACCAGGCCAGGAAGGTGGCGAAAACCAAACCGGCAACGATGTTGTTGGTCAGTGCGTAGACAATCAGGCAGGCAATGATCGCTTCCCAGAAGTCCCAGATGTTCAGGTTGAGGGTGTCGGTCATGGAGGTGAAGATCATGACCAGGTTGACAGCCAGGCTCAACAAAACAATGACGTATGCCCAGGGAGAGCTCCAAGCGAATGAAGCGAAAGCAGCCCAACCGATATCGGTGTAGGTGAAGACGCCGCCAAAGCGGGTAGCCAAAGCGGAGGCTGCGGGAGCAACTTTCCCCAGGAAGTAATCCACCACGATGTACACGCCATTGAAACCAACAGCGATCATCAAACCATTGCGGACGGCTTTCAGGAAGCCCAGGCGCACGACCAACCCGATCACAGTGAATACGATGAAGATCATAAAGAGCGGACCCGCATTCATGATCGGATCAAGAATTGTATTTACAAATCCTAAGTCCATTATATTTTCTCCTTGTTTTATTTTATTTTCCTGCAATGCGATAAGAAATAAATTACCTTGTTTGCACCTCCTCACCTTGTGTTTTCAGAATATCCATATGAATTAACGATGGCGATTATTGACCCAAGCCCATGCTTTCAATGTAAGCAAAAATATCGTCATACAGTTTTTCCTGACCCACTGTGCTGATCAGGGGCACGCCGCTGAATACCTTGATGTCGTCGCGCGCTCCGGTCTGCGCAGTTGCCACGATCAAATCCGGTTTCATGGTCGAAATCAGGGTGTTCATGTCGGCAATTTTGCCTTTTTTAGTCACGATTTTTACCTTGCGCCGTTTGGCTTCATTTTCCAGCTTTACTGCCGCAAGGTTGGATGTGGCGATAGATGAACCGCACATCACAAGAATTACTGCTGGCCTTCCCATATTGATTAATCTCCTTTTCAATAATTATTGATGTCGGAATTTATCCGCATCATTTATTTTTTACGAATTCGCTTAAATAAGCAACCAGTTCTTCCATATCTTTCTTTAAACCAACGGAAATGCGGAAATGTGTGTCGGGTTCCAAACCGGCTTTTTTGGCGAAGCTGCGCACGAAAAATCCTTTTTCAAGCAGCAGGTCCACGCATTGGGTGGCGGTTTTGCCGGAATCCTCTACGTTGACCATCACAAAATTGGCCTGTGATGGTACGGGTTTGAAACCGGGTATCTTGGCCAATTCCGCGCTCAACCAGTCGCGCGTATCCGCCAGCTTGCGGAAAACCTGGCGGCACTCGTCCAGGTGATCCATGGCGGCGATACCGGCGGCCATGGCAGCAATGTTGACGTTGAAAATGTGGCGCGAGCGGTTGAGGTAACGCACCAATTCCGGATTGGCCAGCAAATAACCCAGGCGGATGCCTGCAAGGCAAAAACCTTTGCTGAAAGTGCGCATCACCACCAGGTTTTCATATTCGTTCACCCATTCCGAAACCGAGGTGCCTTCATCGGCCATTTCCACGTAAGCCTCATCGACCACGATGATCTTGCCGGTGCCCAGCATGCGCTTGATTTCCTCTTTGGGCATGACAATCCCCATGGGATTGTTCGGCCGCGAGAGCAGCACGAATTTGGTATGGTCCGAAATGGTCGCCATCACCTGGTCGGCAGCTTTATCCAACCCGGCGGATAATTCCGCGAAGTTGATCTTCCATCCGAAGTATTTGAGCCGGGGAACGTAAGCGGAATAATCGGGTTGAACCAGCACCGCCTCATCCACGCCCGGATTGGCCATCAAAATCTGGAAAAGCAGGTCGAGCAATTCAATTGAGCCATTTCCCAGCGCCACGTTCTCGGGTTTGACGTGCGCGTAATCCGCCAGTTTTTGGCGCAAAGTTAATGCGTAGGAAGGATCTTCCGCATAATAGTTGGCTTTGTCCGCCACGCTCTTAATGGCTTCCTGCACGGCCGCGATGGGCGCATAGTTGGATTCATTCGACATCTGGCGCCGGATGGTCGGATCCTGCCAGCACTTGGTCACGTGAATTTGGTCGTAATCGGGAATGTCGAATAATCTGGGATTGACGATTTCTTTGAAATTCATTGGAACAATATCTCCTTGCCTATAAAATCCTATTTCATATTTCCGCGGATCTTCTCCACCAACGGCTGCGGATCGCCGCTATTCCTAAAGTCAATTAAAACCTGAGGAACCTCCATCAAGGTTGAGAAGGCTCTTAGGAAGTCAACGTGTTCGGAAGGATCTTCTATAGTGAGCATAAAAATCAACTCGGCTTGCACATCCCCGCCTTCCCCTCCCATCGGTTCAAATATCACCGGTTTTTGCAATATACCGATCACCAATGAAGGCTGCAGCGTCCATTCGGCATCCGCATGCGGCACTGCCACTTCGATCAGCGGGGTATGCAAACCGGTCGGATATTTGATCTCCCGTTCCAGGATGGCCTGGTTGAAACCCTCCCTGGCATAACCGGCTTTGATCGCTACGGCTGCCATCTCTTCCAACACTTCTTCTTTTGTCGATTTGCTGCTTTTAATTACCTGTAAGTTTGATAATAAATCGGCTGCCACGTTTGAAGATACCTCGTTTGATAATTTTTTGCTTCTTTCAGGTACTGATGATTCAAAAAATTGCTTCCATCTTACTGGCAACATTATACAAATCTATCCCCCGGATGAGTTGTCTTATTTTTGACGCATATAGTTATGACATTAATAAACTGGCGTGGTACAATCATTTTCATGATATCGCACCCCCCCGAGATCAACATCCGCCAGCAAACCATCCTGAGGGCGCTTCTTTCAGCCAACGGCAAGGTGACTTTTTCGGAATTATCCAGCCAGACCGGGCTGAGCCCGCGCGTGATCCGCTACAACATGGATGTTGTCCGCTCCTGGATGAAATCGGCCCAGGTCGATTTCATCAACCGGCCCGGTTATGGGGTGGAGGTGGTTGCCTCGCAGGAAAAGAAAACCAACCTGCTGCAAATGATCAACCAGCTCGCGGATTGCGACATCATCCTTTCACGCAAGCAGCGCGTGCACATCATTCTGCTTTACCTCCTGCTCTTGGAAGAACCGATATCGACCAAGCAGTTGGTTGAGGTGGAAGAATTTTCACGCTCGACGCTTTTCAAAGATATTTGCGATGTTGAGATTTGGCTGGAAAAATTCGGTTTGAAGTTGAAGCGCAAATCGGCCAAAGGGCTATGGATCGAGGGCCTGGAAGAATCCCGCCGCTTTGCCCTGTCGCGCCTGTTACGCGAGGAGATCGGCGACAAGAATTGGTATCAGCTCTCCAACGTTTTTCTGACCGCCAATAAATACAGCAATTCGGCCATCTCCAACCGCTTTGAACTGTTCATCAACCAGCTTGAGCTGCCTTTCTGCCGCCGGATCGTGCAATATATTGAAGAGAACCTCGCCACCACCATGTCGGTGATCGCGCGCGCAACCATCATGATCTATCTGGGCATCGCGATCTTCTCCATGCGCATCGGCAACCTGATCGACGGGGATATTGACCCCGAGATCCTGAACAGCGATGAATTCCCTATTTCCCAGGTGATCGGCTACCAGATCGCCAAGAAGTATGATATCAAGGTCACCGATAAGGAGCTGGAGATCATCGCCGCCATGATCATGAGCACCAAATGGGACAATATTTACAGTTTCGAAAGCGAAAAAGACGCCATCCCGCAGGCAGCCACCCCCCGCAGCGAACAAATTGCCTCCCAAATCGTGGATATCAGCTCAATGCGCCTGCACCCCATGCTGAAAATCGATAAAGTCCTGATCCGCGAGCTTTCCCTGCACCTGGATTACGCCATTTTCAGGATGAAATACCACATTCCTATTCGCAATTCGAACCTGCAAACCATTCAGGAAAAATACCCTCAGATTTACCAGGTGGCGGAAAATAGCGTCTTCATACTGGAAAACGAAATCAATATCAACGTCCCGCCGGAGGAGATCGGGTTCATCGCTATGTACCTGCTGGCCGGTCTGGAACGGCTGCGCACGGTTGAAGATTCGCGCCTGTCAGTCACAATCGCCAACGATGGCGTCCGTTCTAAAAGCTCGCTGCTCAAAGCCCGCCTGGAATATGAATTTCCCAACCTTAAGGTGACGCAGATCATCAACACATTCGACGAAATCCCGGATGCCAGCCAGCTCACCGAGGTGATCGTGAGCACCATGCCGGTCGAGAACTCGCCCTTGCCGGTGATCGAGGTCAGTCCATTTCTGGAGATCGAAGACATCAAGAATATCCAGCGCTGGATCACAGAGAAAAACCAGAGCCAGCGCCTGAAAAAATTGAGTTACCGCGAACAGCAAAATTCCCTGGTCGATTTATTGAAAATGTCGCACATCTGCCTGCTGCCGGACGTGAAAACCTGGCAGGAAATGGTGGAAGCCGCCAGCCGACCGCTCATTCAAAGCCAATGCATCCAGCCGCGCTATACCGCCGCCATGATCGACCTGATCGAAAATCACGGTTTTTACATGTACATGGGCGCCGGGACGCTGCTGCTGCATGCCAAACCTACCGACGGGGTGAATGAATTGTGCATGAGCATGCTGCGCCTGTCGACTCCTTTTCATTTCGCGGACAACCGCATCCCGGATGTCAACCTGATCTTCGTGCTGGGCGCCACCGATGACACCTCGCATCTGACCGCCCTGTTCCAGCTCAACGAACTGGTGCAAATCCCCGAATTCATGCAAAGCGTTCATTCCGCCGACAAGCCCTCGGAAGTGATGCACCATCTTTGGGAATGGCTGCCCAGGCTTACCGGGGAGATTTAAACGCTAATTCGGTACTTTTGTCTGATTAAGGTGCAAAAAATCGGCAAAAGTCTGACTTTGTCTTAAGTTTCTATTACAAATATAAGACAATCGCTTTCACGAGCACTATCCTATAATCAAATCGTTCCACCAAACCATCCATGCCTAATCGGTTTGGATGCACGGGATAATTTCTTTTTTCGGGAGCGAGACATGGTTCAAACGGATTTAACCTTGAATAACGAACAGGGGCTGCATGCCCGGCCGGCCGATCTTTTTGTGCGCACGGCTAACAAATTCAAAAGCGAGATCAAGGTCTCCAACCTCTCCACCGGTTCCAACGACGTAAACGCCAAGAGCATCCTGCGTATCCTTTCCCTGGGCGTATACAGCGGGCACACCATCCGGGTCTGCGCCGAAGGTGAGGACGAAGCTCAGGCGATTGAAGAACTCAAAGCGCTGGTCGACCAGAATTTTGCATAACTCCAAAATGAAATAAGCGATGTCCACATCCCTCATTAATCCCTTCCAAATGGCCCAGCAGCAATTCGACCACGTTGCCGATTTGCTGCAGCTTGATCCGGCAGTGCGCGATTTTTTGCGCTGGCCGCAGCGCGAGTTCCATTTCCGCATTCCCGTCCACATGGACGACGGCAGCGTGCGCATCTTCCAGGGTTACCGCGTACAGCATAACGACGCACGCGGCCCGCACAAAGGCGGATTGCGCTTTCACCCTTCCGAAACTATTGATTCGGTGCGCGCGCTGGCAACCTGGATGACCTGGAAGTGCGCCGTGGCGGATATCCCGCTGGGCGGCGGCAAAGGCGGCGTGATTGTCGACCCTGCCACGCTTTCGACCAGTGAAAAAGAACGCCTGGTGCGCGGCTGGGTGCAGCAGATGTGGAAGAACATCGGCCCGCGCCTGGACGTGCCAGCCCCGGATGTGGGCACCACTCCGCAAATGATGGGCTGGATGATGGACGAGTATTCCAAATTGGCCGGCGAGTTCACCCCAGGCGTGATCACCGGCAAACCGGTGGGCGGCGGCGGGTCGCTCGGCCGCACGGAAGCTACCGGCTTCGGCGTGGTATACACCATCCGCGAAGCGCTGCAGCACCTCAAGATCGACAGCCGCAACACCCGCGCCGCCGTGCAGGGCTTCGGCAACGTGGCGCAATACGCCGCCATCGGGTTTCAGGAAATACTGGGCGGCGAGGTGGCTTGCGTCTCCTACTGGGATCGCAGCGACCGCACCTCCTACACGGTCAGCAAAGCTTCCGGTTTCGACGCGCGCTTCCTGCAAAGCATCACCGACCAGTATGGCACAATTGATAAAGCTAAAGCGCTCGACAGCGGTTACAAGATCGAAGACAGCGAAGCCTGGTTGAGCCAGGAAGCCGACGTGCTCATCCCGGCCGCGCTGGAAGGGCAGATCAACGCCCTGAATGTACACGATATCAGCAGCCGCGTGAAGATCATCGCGGAAGGCGCCAATGGTCCAACTACCCCCGAAGCGGATACGGTCATTCGCGAACGCGGCATCTTCATGCTGCCGGATTTCCTGTGCAACAGCGGCGGTGTGACCGTTTCGTATTTCGAATCGGTGCAGAATGATATGAATTATTACTGGCCCAGGGAAGAAGTGCTGCAAAAAGAGGACCACATCCTCACCAGCGCTTTCCATGCTGTGCTGGATATGGCGCTCTCGCAAGACGTTTACATGCGCGACGCCGCTTACATGGTTGCCATCGCGCGCGTGGTCAAAGCCATGCAATTGCGCGGCTGGATTTAATAAAAAAAGAGGCCTTTCCTACAAAATAACCTCCGGGAAAATCTCCTTTATCAATCGAAACAGCCCTCCCGAGCCGTGGGCTGTTTCGAATTAAAAGCAAGGTTTGAATTAATCCGGGATGACCTTGAACAGGCGGTAGCGCACCAGCGTGTCGGGGAATTCGTCCACCAGCACCGCCCAATCGTAGGCGCCGTCGTAAATGCCGGGGTAGGTGCGCGAGAAAACATTGTCCTCCGCGGGCACCAGAATGTAACTGACCTTGCCGCGCGGGTATTGCAGGGCGGAGAGGAAATCGGTGTCGTTGGTGATCATCAAGCGTTCGGGGTGGGCGGTTTCGAGGATCACGTAGTAACTCTTGTTGGCGTCCACCATCACCAACCCGTCGGCAGAAGCCTCGTCCACCCTGGCCGCCAGGATGGGCGCGTCGTGCCGGAATTTATAGTAACTGTCGTTCGCGCGGCGTTCGGGTTCAACCGCAGGGTTGAGCAGGTACGCACCCAGGCGCTGCATATCGCCGCCGGTATTTTGATCCTGGTACATGGTGAATGCCGAAACGAGGATGCTGAGCACGTATAACCCGATCAATCCGGCCACCAGCAGATTGCGCGCGCGCCCCTTCATCATGCGGTAAAGCATGCCGATCACAATCGCGCCGTAGGGAATGGCGTAGAACCAGTAGCGCAGCCAGGTTGCCAGCGAACCGCTGAACACCTGGAAAGCAGTGAAAGCCGGAACACTGACCAGAATCAGCAGCATGCCGATCATCTTGCGGTTGCGGTCCACGATGGCCGCCAGGCTGCTGACCACCACGCCCGCCACAAAAGCAATATTCTGCTGGCTGAGGCGCTTGACCGTATAGGAAAGCGTGTAGAAAATGTTGTGCCAGGCCAGGAACAGGGGATGCGCGAGGCCGGCGTTTTTCGCGATGTCTGTTGCGTTGGCCAGGCTGTACTCGCTTTGCACGAAATACAGCGGGCTGTCCATCACCATCCAGTTCAGGAACAGCCAGATCGCCACAGCGTAAGCCGGGGGAACCATCACCGCCAGCAAGCGCCCCTCCATCTCGTCGCGCCATTGCCCCGATTCCGGCCAATACACCAGCACCAGGGCGACCGCCACGCCCATGATCAGCGCCAGAGCTTCATAACGCACCAGGAAAGCCAGCGCCAGCCCGATCCCGCAGATCACCCACGAGCGCGTGCCGTAAGGCATTTGCTGGTAGCCCCACAGCACCAGCAGGATGAAGAACAGGATCATCGTCTCGGCCATGCCGCTGGCCGACAGGAATACGAAGTTGGGATGCAGCAGGGTGATGGCGGTCAACAGCCAGCGCACTTTTTCAGGCGTTTTCAGCCGGGCCAGCACGATGTTCAACATCGCCAGTGAAGCCGCGCCGAACAGGGCGGAGATGATCGGGCCGGCCATGATGGCCAACCTGAACGGGCGCAGCAGAAGCAGCAGCGGGAGCTGCATGAAACTGGGCAGCGGGGGCCAGATGAAGCCGATGGCCGCCAGGTGCGGATCGCGCGAAAACAACACGTAATAGGCGTTGGCGGTGCGCGAAAGGGCGTCGCCGTTGCCCAATTTGAGATCCAGGGTGAGAACGACCGCCCAAAACAGGTAAAACGCCAGGCTTGCCAGGAAGATGATCAGCGATTCATGCCGGCGCACGTAGATGCGTTCGACCATAGCGGCGGCGTCCAGGTGCGGGCGCAGTCTGGAATTCGCCGGCAGGCGTGGGAGGGTCTGTTCGGGGTTCATGCGTTTTGTTCTCCCTCTTTTTCAACATTCAGCCCGTGGATGGTCTTTTCCCAGAAGTGCGGTTTGGTCAGCAATTGCAGGAAGCCTTTCCAGGCGCCCAGGCTCATCAAGCCCCAATAAGCCGGGCTGAAAAGCGTGACGCGCACCATGTCGTAATACTTGCGCCGCATGGCGCCGGCGATATTGACGTAGGTGAATACGAAGTTGCCCACGTACAGGCACAGGGCGCCAATGTAGAAAATCGAGCCCGGGAAAAGCGCCTGAATCAGATCCCAGCGGAAGAAGAACCAGGCGGAGGTCATCAGCCAGTAGATCGGGTTGACCAGCAGCGAGAAGAAGGTTCCCCCGATCAGCAGTTGGAAGCTGAAAAACGCGCTGGGGCCGATTTCGCGCAGCAGCTTGAGCGGGTGGCGCATGTGCACCAGCCAGGTTTGAATGTAACCCTTGATCCAGCGCGAGCGCTGGCGGATCCAGTTGCCCACCTGGCTGTTGGCTTCTTCGTAGGTGGTGCTGTCGACGATGCGCGTGCGGTAGCCGCGCTTGAACAGGCGGATGCCCAGGTCGGCGTCTTCGGTGACGTTGTACGGATCCCAGGCGCCCACTTCGATCAGAGAAAAGGTCTTGAAATGGTTGGAGGTGCCGCCCAGCGGGATGGGCGCGCGCGCGTTATCCAGCCCCGGCAGCAGCAGGTCGAACCACATGGAATACTCCGAGGTGAACCACTGCGTCAGCAGGTTCTGCTTGCGGTTGTAATAATTCAACTTGGCCTGGATGCAAACCACGTCGGCCGGCGTCTTTTGGAAAGCCGCAATCACGCGCTTCAACTGGTCGGGGTCGGGCAGGTCTTCGGCGTCGTAGATCACCAGGTATTCCCCGCGCGCGTGGATCAGACCGTAATTGCAGGCTTTCGGTTTGGTCTTGGGCTGCGCGTCGGGCACGATCACCGCGTGAATGAAATCGGGCGGTTCGGCCAGGAAGAAAGCGTCGATGGTCTCGCGGTCGTTGGCTTCCATCAGGATCTTGATATCCAGCTTGGTGGCTGGATAATCCAGCTCGCCCAGCCGCTTGAGAATTTTGGCCAGCACCGCCGCTTCGCGGTATACCGGCACCAGGATCGTGTAAATGGGCAGGTCGCGGTCTTTGAGCGCGGCCACTTCTTCGTCGCTGACGTCCACTTCCAGGTCGCTGCTGAGGGCTTTGCTGATTAAAGCCGCCTTATAGACCGAGAAGAACAGGTAGAAAATGCTGACGATCGAGTTGATCACGATCAGGTAACTCAGGTAATCCCAAACCAGCCAGGCAGCCGAAAGCAGCGCGAATAGGATGAATGCGATCACCTGCCCGCGGCTGAATACCCGGAAGGCAGAATCCTGCGGCGAGCGTTTCAGCAACTGGGAGGTGCTGGTATCCAGGTATTCCGCGCTGTACAGTTTTTCCATCGCCAGGTCGAAATCATTTTCCGTGACCAGGATCGGATGCACCTGCCTGGCAGTGCGCTCCGCCGCCGATTGGATGGCGCTTTCGTTGAGCGGATCGACCATCGCCAGGTAGACATGCTCATCGTCGGCCGCCAGCGGCAGAAAACCTTCCCGGCGCTCGCTCTCCGCGTCCAGCAGGCGGGCGGCTTGCGGGCTCAGCTCGACCTCCGACAGGTCGAATAACGGCAATCCGGCCTGGCGCGCCAGGAATTGATACAACTCGCCCTCACGGATGTAGCCGCGGTGCACCAGCGCCCGCCCCAGGCGGATGTTGCTGTTGTGCGCCAGCGCCAGCGCGTCGTTTAACTGGCTGAGGGTAATGCGCCCGGCCATCAGCAGCGAAGTACCCAGGTTCATCTGCCCCAGGATGCGCTGGATGGCCGCTTCGATCTCGCTGCGCGCCGCCAGGCAGGGGATGATGCTGCGATTGGTCAGATAAGCGATTTCCGTCAACGCGTCTTCAAAGAACGGGTCGGCGAACGCCACACGCAGGCCGTTTTCATCCTGCCCCACTGGAATGGCGCACAGGCGCCGCGCGGTTGGCGCGTCCAGCAGCCTGGCGCTGTCGGCGTCCAGCGGCTCGTTCCAGCGGGTGTACGCGCGCCGTTCTCCCAGGGAATCGTAGAACTCTTCGCGTGTGCGGGTGAGTTCCAATGAAATATTTTCGACTTGTTTGAATTGGGCCAGGAAAGGAACCAAAACTGCCGCTTCCACTTTTCCATATTCCAGAACAGCCTGATCGAAGGGCATTTTCCGTTCAGCCGCTGCTGCAACGATCCGGCCGGCTTCCACCTGCGAGATCAGCGCAGCTTTCACCATGCGGTCGGCCAGGGCGTTGATTTCGGCCGCGAGCGGCGCGGCGCGGTTGAATTGATAACAGCGGTTCAGGGCCGCGGCCAGCGCGGTGCGCGGAACCAGCACCGGCCAAACGCGCTTCCCGCAGCGTTCCGCTGCCTGCCCCAGCATATCGCAGCTTTTTAAATCCGCCACCCCCACCCACAGGTCGCCCTCCCGTTCGAAAAGCGGCAGCACGCGCTGCTCGAGCGCCCAATCCGCGGGCAGCAGCCCGGTGACGCTTTCATCCAATTGGAAGTATTCCAAGGTCAGATAAGGGATGCCGCTCATCAGGCTGTAAATCTCGGCCAGGTCGATTTCATTCAGCAAATTGGCTTGCAGCAGGGCGCTTTCGAGGTCTGGCGCCTGCTTTTTTTCTTCGTCTGTAATTTCCGCCAGTTGGCTGCGCTGCACCAGCGCGCTTTGCGCCAGAAAATCTGCCAGTGCCAGCGGCTTCCACCCGCCGGCGGCAGCCACGCCCGAAGCGGCTCGCGCACCCTCCTGCAGAGCGTGGATCAGTTCTTCCTCCATCAGCCGGACTTCGATGCGATACCCGCTAAATGCGGCTGCCAACTCCGCCAGATCCGGGTCGTATTCCGTCATTCCCAGCACCAGTGTGTCTTTTTCCAGGTTCAGCGGCAGCAAATTGAACTGCAGGGACACGATTTCGGGGATTAAATGCCACAACCGGCGTACGCGCTCGGGCATATCGTCGGGCAGATCTTCGGCGTGAATCGGGATGCGATTCTCGATTTCCGCGCTGGCGTCCAGCCAATCGCGGGCTTTTATGGCGTGTTGTTCCTGCAAAATCCGTTTGAGCCCGATGCCGGTGCGCGCCTGCAAATCCAGCGCCGGCGCCAAATCGCCGGCTGTCAGGATGCGCTCGCTGACCAGCCGCTCGGCAATTTCGCGTTCGCTGGTGCGTTCGTACCGCGCGGTCCTGAGCTGGTAGATAGTTTTTTTCAATTGCCCGAAAACCAGTGGATCGCAAATCACCGGACGCGCAGCTTCCACCTCGCCGGCAGCCGCTGCGTCGGTCACAGCCACATAGAGCGTACCGTTAACCCACCACAGCGGCAGCGCCTGCTTCGCTTCGGCTTGCTCGTATGGAAAAAAGACGCGGATATTTTTCAGCGGATTCGCCGTGCGCTGGCGGATGTGGGGCAGGCAAGCCGTCCATCCCAGCGCTTCGCTGGTTTGTTCCGCGCTGATCAGCCCGGCATGCAGGGCCGCGGTTATCAGGCCGTTGTCATCAACGCCCAGGTTGCCCCGTAGTTTCTCAATCTGTGCCTCGTCCAGCAATCCCAGCGCCTTCAGCGCTTCCGCCGGCGGCAGGTATGCGGGGGCTTCATCCGCGGCGCCGTAAAGCCGCTTGCGCGCGGCGCGCACATCCGGCAGGCTGGCCTGGACAAAATCCAGCGGATAATGGAGTTCGCGCTGCAGTTCGGCTTTCTCAGCGCGCGATAACTGCCAGCCGCAGGCAGTCACCAGGCGGTTTTCGCGCAATTCCAGGGGAACCACTTCGTAGCGCCGCGCAACCTCCAACGGCAGCAGCCGCGCCAGGAATTTTTGGGGCTGCAGGTTAGTGAGCTGTGCGTACGGAAGGGTGCTTTGGCCTGCCATGAAGAGTCTCTTCTTTTATGTGTCTTTTCATTTTTAGCCGCAAGCGGCATGTGCCGGATTCAATCTTTCCGGTCGCGGAACGTGTCGCGATATTTTTCAGCTTCATCCGGGTTTGCCTTGACCACGCGGTCGCGCACGGCCAGATAGGTCAGCACAATCCCGATCACCAGCAGCGGTATGGAAAAATACCCTACCAGCATGCTCACGAACAATGCCAGCCAAATGATGATCGTCAGGACCACGGATAAATTGACCGCGATGATATTGCGGATCCGGCGCCAAATCTGTCGATCTTGATCTTGATCTGTCAAATTATTTTTCCGTTTTCATTTTTATTTGGATGATGCGGCGCTCCGCATCAACCTTGCCCGGCGTAAAGAATGGCAATCCGCCCAGCGCCTGGGCCGGGTCAGCCCCTGAAACGCTGACCTTGGCGGTCAGTTTGTTTCCTTCCAGGCGCAGGAAACTGAATGCTTCCAGCGCACCGCTTTCCCTGATCGTTTTCTCAAGGTCAGGCAGCGAGCCCATATTCTTGAAATTTTGGATCTCCAGCAGCCATTCCCGCGGGCCCAACGCTTCCTGCGCGGCTTGCCCGCCCGCCTGCGGCGCAGCGGATTCTTCCTCCGGCTGTTCTTCTTTGCCGGCGGCGGCGCGCAGCCGTGCGGCCGGGATGACGGGCTGGTCGCCGCTGGCGGCGAGTTTCAAGGCCAGCTCGGCCTGCTCCAGCAGGGCTTCGGTGGTAACCGCGTCGCCCGGCACGCTGGCGATGCCGATCGCCACATCCACGCGCGTTTTGCGGAAGACTTTCTCGACCAGGCGGGTGGAAAAGATTTGCGCGCCCTCCGAGGTGGTTTCAGGCAGCAAGATGCCCATCTTTTCACCGATGAAGGGCATGTCGATATCCTTGCGCAGGCTTTCGACCAACACGTCCACCACCTGGCTGTACAATCCCGCCAGTTCGATTTCCGAGAGCTGCGCGTTCGCCGGAACCATCACCTGGATCAAAGCCAGCGAAAGGTCTTTCTTGTATCGCACGCTGCGCAGCACTTCCGCTTTCAGGCGCTGCTGGGCGAACTTCCAGCGCAGGATACCCGTCGATTGGTCGTACTGTACCAGGTCATCCATCAAAGTATGCTCTTTTTCGAACTGGTCGCGCAGATTGCCGATTTGGCGGGCAAACATGTTCCCCAAAAGCGAGGTGACCAGGTAAATGGCGAAGGCCAGGCCGCTGGTGAGCAGCATGGTGGTACCCAACCCGAACAGGCTGTAGCTGATCGCCGCGTAGGTCAAGCTGCCGGCCAGCATGGCGAACCACGATGCCAGCGGGAACGGCCGGATGAGCGCGAGCACCGCCACGAACACCAGGATGGCGATGGCAGCCAGGCTGGTTTGAATGTTCATGGCGATCAACACAACCACCGACAGGACGCACCAGATCAGCATCACCGCGGCGTAAATGGCGTTTTTCTGCAAACTCAAATATGACTTTTTCATGCGAGCCTACCTATCCGTGTTCTTTTTGCCGAAAGTGGTGACCACGTGCAGGATCAAAGCCACCAGGGTGACGATCAGCACCGCCAGCGCTGTGTACAGCACGCCGCTGGGCTGGAACCAGACCGACAGGGTTTGCTGGGTCTGGGCCGCCGGTGAAAGCGCGGCGCCCGTTTCGCTGCTCTTTTCCACCCACAGGCTGGCGGCCAGCGTGTCCGAGGTTGTAACAGCCAGGTCGCCGGTCAGCAGGATGGATTTGGCGGCGTCGCCCAGGTGGGCGGCCGCGCCGAGCATGCCGTTCTCATTGTTGCCGCTCACCACCAGGCGCGGCAGGCCTTTTTTGGCAAAGTAAGCCTGAATGTAACCGGTGGAAGTGCGGCTGGTGTCGATGGTCGCCAGCCCCGCCACCGGCAGAGCCTGCCCGCTGGCCGGATCGAACGGCTGGGGCAGCGCGCTGCCCGCTTTCAGGATGGCGCTGTTTTTCAAGGGCAAGCCGATCAGGATGCGGTAAGGGTAGGTTTCGTCGGATTCCGGCGCTTCGCCGGCCGGCAGCACCTGCGGCTGCAGCAAATTGCCCGAGGCGATCTCGCCGATGCGCACCGCCAGAGTGCTCATAACTTGCGCGTCCGCCAGCCCGGGGGCGTCCGGCAGGATAAAAGCCAATTGCGAAAGGTCGCCGGCTCCAATGAATTCATAGGGGAAATTGGCGATGTTGGCGGTCGCCTTGTCCGGCTGCGACGGGAAGGTGATCTGTGTATCGTTGGCAATGGTCAACCAGGCTTCGTTGTAATGCGGGTCGGTGCAATAATCATGATCCTTATTGAAATCGTCGGAAAGCTGGATGCTGGACTGAACCGTCAGGTAATTGGCGCCGGTTTTCAGGAAACTCAAAGGAATCTGGAAAGTTTCGCGCCGTTCGCTGGAAGCGCCGCCGGTGACCACCACGCTGCCCACCGGCAGGTTGTTGACCGCCACCGTGAGCGTGAAGCGCTCGCCCGCTGCCAAGGCGGAATGGATGAAATGCAGGTCCAGCGCCGCGGAAGAATTGCTCTGCCAGAGCGCTTTCAGGGGAATGTTGTAGCTGGTCTGCTGATCGCGCGTTCCGTACACCGCCGTGCTGGCGTAACCGAGTTGTTCGAGGGTAAATGCTGCGCCCGCTGAATCGCCGCTGCTTTTGCCGGCAGGCAAATCCAGGATCACGGCTGTATCGCCCGCCAGGCGCGCATAAAGCGAATCGCCGGTGAGCGCCCGGCCGGCTTTTTCCACATCCGCCTGGGTTTCGCCGCTGATTGCCAGCAACAGCGCGCTGTCGTCGAAAGGAGAGATTTGCTCGTGCAGGGTGCCGCTGCCGGCCGGCGCGCTGACGGCAGCCAGCTCGGCCGATAGCTGTTTCAGGCTGCCGGCGGCGGCTACCGCGATCAGGTTGCCGCGCGGGCGGTTCTTGAGCGCGTCCGGGATCGACATCACCTGCACCTCCAGCGGGCGCCAGCCGCCGGTGAGTTCGCCCAGCTTGGCGCTGACCGCAGCCAGGGCGCTCAACTCGCCAAAAGCGGGTTCAGCCGGAACGACCAGGGTGACGTGGTTTTGCGCTACAGGGCTGGAATCGATGAAGGGCAGCGGGAATGCGCTCAATTCGGCAACCGGCGCGGCCGCCCGCGGAGCGAGCGCCAGCGTGCTGGCCTGATGCACGGTGGCCCACACTGCCGGGTTGTCCACGTCGCTGCAAAAATCGTCCGAAATGCCCATGTAGAATTCCACGTGCAGGGTGTTATAACCCGCTGTCAAATTTTCGGCTGGAATCTGGACGGCCAGCGACCCGGCTTGCGCGTTCCCTGCGGTCAGCGCCTGGCTGCCCAGGCGCACGCCGTTCCAGTCCACCGACAGGGTGGATTTGGGGTTGAGCGTGGGAGAGTGGCTGAAATACAACGTCAACACGGCTGCTTCCGAATAACGCCAGGCAGCCGGCAGGTTGATGCCGTAATCGCGGCTGACCAGCACACCCTGGTAA
This sequence comes from Anaerolineae bacterium, assembly GCA_013178095.1. GTDB lineage: Bacteria > Chloroflexota > Anaerolineae > Anaerolineales > Anaerolineaceae > Pelolinea. The sequence continues at coordinate 308,563 of JABLXK010000003.1, forward strand.
GTATCGTCGGCCGCCAGGCCGAAATCCTCCAGGGTGAAGGTGGTTGCGCTGCCGCCGGTATCCGTTGTTTCCGATTGGGCCAAAACCCCGCCCGCATGCAGCAGGAGCGCGGCGATCAACAGCAATCCGCTGAAAATTGAAAATCCCCTGCGCCTGGATATGTTTTTTCCGTCCATTCTTCCTCGCTTGATTGAACCGATTAATTGGAATCCCGTCTATTGCTCCGGCGCCCGGCCGGATGCGTGAATATGGAATTATATAAGAGATTGCGAATTCTTCCCATGTTTGTACGCCTATTTGGTAATATAAATGTTTTTCTCTCCATTGTTTATCAATATTTTGTTAATGACTATACCATTTCCTGAGGAGAAGAATAGGCCAGCACGCGATTGATTCCCTGAATTCCTTGACAAACCACGGGAACGGTCGTATATATAGATATATTCATGTTATTCTATATATTATGAAAACCGAAATCGATTGTGTTGATTTTTGCAAGGCGCTTTCCGACCCCACCCGCCAAAAGATCCTGGAGATGCTGCTGGCCGGGGAGAAAACCGTGTCGGAAATAGTGGACGCATTTAACTTGAGCCAGCCGACCATTTCGCACCACCTGGATCTCTTGACCCGTTACGGACTGCTGGCCAGCCGGAAGGAGGGTAAACAGGTCTATTATGCCACTGATCAGGATAAGGTATCCTGTTGCTGCGGCCGCTTGATGGCCAAGTTCGAAAATAAATAATTTTTTTTGATCATTTATATCGATATATATAAATATATAGATTTTTAGGAGCTGAAAAATGACGCAGGATAATTCACCTGAAAAAATTAAAGATGCCGTAAAAGAAAAATACGGCGGGTTGGCGGAAAAACAACTCGCCGCGGCGCAGCGCGCCTGCTGCTGCGGTCCAGCCCAGTCGTGTTGCTCCGGCGAAGCCGGTTTGGCGGAAAGCGCTGCCAACCTGTATCCCACCGCGCAGATTTCCGATTTGCCGGATAGCGTGACCGGCATTGCGTTGGGCTGCGGCAACCCCACCGCCATCGCCGAATTGCAGCCCGGTGAAATCATACTCGACCTCGGGTCGGGCGGCGGCATCGATTGCTTTCTGGCCGCCAGGCAGGTGGGGGCAGACGGGCGCGTGATCGGCCTGGATATGACGCCGAAAATGCTCGACCTGGCGCGCGCCAATGCGAAGAAACAGGGATTAAATAATGTGGAATTCCAGTACGGTTACATCGAGGATATCCCCCTGCCGGATGACAGCGTGGATGTGATCATCTCCAATTGCGTGATCAATCTTTCCGCGGACAAGGACGCAGTCTTCCGTGAAGCTTTCCGCGTGCTGAAACCCGGCGGCCGTTTGAACGTGTCCGACATCGTCACGCAAGGCGACCTGCCCGAAATCGTGGTCGAGCATCTCTCCGCCTGGGCCGGCTGCGTCGCCGGCGCGCTGGATGAAGAAATTTATCTTGAAAAAATGCGCCGGGCAGGTTTTGCCTCAATTGAAGTGATCAACCGCAAGTTCTACAGCAGCGACATGATGGCGGCGGATGACGATCTCAAAAAGCTGGCCGCGGAAAAAAACCTCTCGCTGGCCGACCTCGATCAAAAGATCGCCAGCATTACCCTGAAAGCCTATAAAAGCTGAACACGCATTATCTTCTTTATTTGGGCAGCAGATCCGGGCTGCGCTGAGAACGCGCGCTTCAAGCGGGTCGAATCCCATGCCGGTCAACTCGCTTCATTGTTGTTAAAGGTAATCAGCCCACCTTCACAGGTGGGCTGATCCATAGGCGGGGCGATCCAGCAGGCTTACCGCCTAACTCTCCTTTCAACGCCAGCCAGCATCAGGCTGATCCCCAAAAAGAGACCGCTGGCGGAAACCAGCGCCTTGCGGGTACCGGCCGCCTGTTCGGCAAGGTCCAGGCCGGTGACCGGGATCAACAGCAGTTCCTCGGTTGGGCCGCCCGCCCCCGGCGCAGTCACCGGTATGATCGCGGTAGTGGTAACCGTGGTCGTGCCGCCGCCATCCCCGCCATCGCCCGGGTCATCCGGTTCGTACGCGCAGCTCTGGTCATCGGCGGTCGCCTCCGGGTTGAAGTTCAAAGCCAGCGGGTCGGTGCATCCGAAAATCTCTTCTTCTTCATATTCACAGGTTTGGTCGTCCATGGTCGCGTCGGGATTGAAATTCAAAGCCAGGGGATCGGTGCAGCCGTAGACTTCTATCTCATACTCGCAACTCCCGTCATCTATCGTGGCCGCGGGGTTGAAGTTCAGCGCCAGGCGGTCCATGCAGCCAAAAATCTCCTCTTCCTCATTTTCGTCGGATACATACCAAAAATGGATCATGTTGTATCCTTTATAACCGTTGCCCTGCGTTTGGTAGGAATAAACGCTCACGCCGCCCTGGTCATCAAATTCCACGCAGAAGCTATCTCCCACGCAAGTTTCGCCGGAGCCTTTCTTGAAGAAATACCACTGGTTGCCTTCTTTGATGGCAACGATATTGGCTTGGTTGCCGCCGATATCCGGCAGGGTGTAATCCTTCTCTCCATAAGTTCCTTGATCGGTATACTGGTTGGGATTGGTCACCGGTTCCGCGGTTTCACATGCGTCGTTGGTGACGCAATCGCCGTTGCCGTAGTTCGTGCCGAAATCCGGCAGATCGTTCTGCAGCGCGGGATCGTCCCCTTCCGCGCCCAGCGACATGGCCGACAGGCTCATCGCCCCCAGCGAGAATTCATCTTCCGGTTCTTCCGGCGTCAATTCCTCTTCCGGGGTCGGTTCGGAGGCTGCTTCGGAAGTTGGTTCGGTGGTTGCCTCGACGTCGCCCGCCGGATTTTCAACCGCAGGGACGGCGTCGCCCCCCTCGGGGGTCTCGGAAGTCGATTCGGCGTATACCGGGTTCACTTTGCCCAAAACGGGCACTGTCATGAAGCTCAGCAGCAAAGTCAAAACTGCCAGCGCCAGCGATGCGTTTTTGAAAAACTTGATTTTAAACATGCTCACCTCTTGGATTAAAAATAAAAACCGGCGGTATCACCGGTTTCGCTATTGGCTCCGCGGACCTCCCGTCAGGTTGGGATTGCTCCCATACCAGCGCAAGCGACCAAATGAAAAGTCCGTTTCAAAGCCTTAACATTACTATTAAGATAATATTTATCCTATTTTATTTACGATTTCAAGCCCTTCGGACAGCGTTAATAATTCTCTAATAATTCATTGTTAATGATGTCACGGGGAATACGGCGGCGGGGCATGCCGGGGCTTTTCAATACAAACGCCCGCGCAGCCCCTGGGAATGATCGCTTCTTTCAAGGGGATTCCGCACGGTCAAACTGCGGACGCGCTATTTTTTTTACAATGACTCTGGAAACGGAATGCATCTGCTGCCGGGAAATTAAATACGGCCAGCTCCCAAGGCGGGAGCTGGCTATAAGCGAGGCGACCAAAGTGCCTAAATTCTATATTTCTTGGATACGCCTTCCAATACCATGGTGACGCCGAACATCATCAGGCCCATGTACAGGAACAACTTCTGGAATCCAGCCAGTTCAGCGCCGAGATCGACGCCCGTCACCGGGATGATCAGCAGCTCTTCAGTCGGGCCGCCGGCTCCGCCGGTCACCGGGATGATGCCTCCCGGGCCGCCGGTAGCGGTTGTCGTGCCGCCGTCGCCGCCGCCGTCGCAGTCATAGCTGCTGGAGGTGGAATCCATGCCGCCAGGCCAGTAAACCGACAGGCTGTGATACGCCGGGCCGTCGGTGGTGTGGCCGACCACGATTGTGGCGTGCGGGCCGATCACGCCGGAACCGGTGTTGCCGTCCAGGCTCCAGGACACCGGCACTTCCTTACTGCCGGGGTTGCTGAACGACCATTCCAGGCGGGCGTTGCCCAGGTGTCCGGTCACGCAGTGCGGATCCAGGACGAGCTGGCTCGGGCAATCGCCGGAGTAGCATTCCTGCTCCGTCGGGCCTTCGCATTCCAGGCCGCCCCAGGCCGCTGCAATCGCGATCTCGCGCGTTTGCATGCCGGCGCCGCAATCACCCTTGACCGGCTCGCAGGCGCTCCATTCGCCCCATTCGCAGTCGATCGGGCAGGGGTCGATCGGGCAATTTTGTGTCGCGCCGGTGTCAAATTCGCATTCCTGGCCGCCAAAAGCGGCCGGTTTGGTGACCGTGAAGGTCATCACGCCCAAGGTCGGCTCGGTGCCGCATTCACCCACGCATTCGCCCCAGGCGCCCACGCAGTCTTCAGGGCAAGGATCGGTGGCACATTCACGTTCGTCGCCGGGTTCAAATTCACATTCCTGGCCGCCAAACTGGGCTTCCGTGGTGATGATGAATTTCTGTGTGCCATTTTCGATGCCGCATTCGCCTTCGCACAAACCCCAATCACCCACGCAGTCGATCGGGCAGGGGTCGGTGTTGCAGGCGCGCGTATCCGGGTTGCAGGCGCCGCCATACTGGGCTTCAACGACAATGATCTGGGTCTGGGTGCCGCCGCCACAGGTGGCGGAGCACGGCCCGTAATCGCCTAACACGCAGTCCACCGGGCAGGGCAAGGTGGCCGGGCAGGTCTTGAAACCGCCATGGCCATCCGCCACGGAACCGCCGGGATAACCGCAAACGGTCGGGCAGGGTTCCTCAGGAGCGCAGGCTTCAGTGGCGCAGGAACGCGTAGCGCCGGGAGTAGCTTCGCAGGCCGCTCCGCCATTCTCGGCCGGGGTGGTGACGGTAAACGTCTGCGTGCCGGTGGTGCCGCACGCGCCTACGCATTCACCCCATTCGCCCACGCAGTCCACGGCTGCTCCGCACGGGATGAACCAGGCGGTCGGGCATGCCGCTCCGCCGTTCTGCGGGTACTGGTCGACTACCAGGTATTTCCAGCAGCCCGCCCAGTTGCAGGTGCAATCGGTATAGTGGTACTGGCAATCCACCGGGGCAGGAGGAACTGCGCATTTATCCGGTTCACTGCCGGGGTTATCTTTGCAGATCAGGCCTTCGCAGCAGATATTGCTTCCGCCGCAGGGCATGCCTTCGGTTTTGCAAGCCGGCGCGGGTACTTTGCATTTATTGCCTACGCAGGTCAACCCGTCGCAGCATTCGGAATTTAGATCGCAGTGTTGATTTTCGGTTTTGCAGCAGGCATCAGTTGCCGGGCAGGTTTGAGTTCCGCCGCAGCTATCAGTGATTGTGCCGCCGGCATAGCCGCAATCGGTCGGGCATGTCCAGGTGGGTGTACAGTCTTTGCATTTTCCGGATGGACTGCAATAACCACTGCAACACTGACTTGAGCTGGAACAACTGCGATTATTTGATTTACAGGAAACACATGTGTGACTTTCGCATATGTCTGAGCAACAATCATCACTGTTGCTGCAATAACCGCCATTTTCCGTACAGGTAACGCAGTCGGCGGCAAGTCCCGCTTCTTCCGTTGGTTCTTCGGTTGGTTCGCCTTCTTCAGTGGGTTCTGCCGGGGGTTCCACGGTGGGTTCGGGCGAGATCTCGACCGGAGGCAGGTCCTCAGCCGGCGGTTCAGCCGGCGGCTCCTCGGCTGGCGGATCCCCGGCCGGGGGTGCCTCGGTCGGCGCTTCGCCGCCCTCGTCCTGGCTCAGTACGTCGACCAGTTTGATCGAGCTGAACCGGGGTAATTTTTGCGAAGCTGTTTCGCCCGCCATGCTGCTGCTGGCGCTGACTTCGCTGATCACGCTGACCGCCGGGATGGGAATCACGCCCAGGACGATAAAGAGTATCCCGAGCATACAGGTGATCCTTTTGAACATCATCAATGATTTCTTCATAGTACCCTCCATTTTTTTTGAATTTTCTTATACATATTAAACAAAAAGCCGGTCATGGTGAATCCAGACCGGTTTCGCTACTCGCTCCACTGTGTACTCTATGGGTTAGGCGGCTTACCCCATTTCAGCGACCATATTCGCGCACAGCTTCATCGCTTTCTTGTATTAATATGTAATTGTTACTATTATATTAACGAATTGTAAAAAAAAGTCAATACCCAAATATGGCCGCCAACCTTAAATATTCCGTATATATTGGGCATTATGCGATTAAAAACATTAAAGCAGATTTCAGGCATGAATTCAATAGGCAAATCGGCCGCTTTTCCGGCAAGATCCGTTTATGCGCCAGGGCCGCGCCCGCGCGCGGGTGATACAATTGCGCCAGCATACATACCCATTCCGTAACGGGAGTCCAATGGCTAAAAATCCATTCCGCGCGCTGTGTTTGCCCATCTTCGCCGCCCTGTGCCTGGCTGCATGCCGGCCGCTCTTCAACCCGCAGCCCGCCGCCGATCCGGCGCTGGCCGCCACCCAAACCGCACAGCGCGCGCTGCTGGAGCGCATTGCCGCCACCCTCACCGCCATCCCCAGCATCACACCCGGCGGCCAGGCCGCGCAGGCCGAGCTGCCCCGGCCGCTCTCCACGCCCCTGCCCGCCCCTGCCGGCTCCGCGCAGGCGGCCGTCACCGCCGCGGACGGCATGGCCCTGGTGTACGTTCCGGCCGGAGAGTTCATCATGGGCTCCACGAAATACGACCGCGATCTGGAAACCAACGAAGTGCCCCAGCGCACGGTGTACCTGGACGCTTTCTGGATCAGCCGAACCCAGGTGACCAACGCCATGTTCGCGCGCTGCGTGTCCGCCGGCGCCTGCCAGTACAGCGCCAGCGATAAGACCAACCCGCGCTATCAGGACCCGGCTTATGCCGACCACCCGGTGGTGTACGTTTCCTGGCAGGCCGCCGAATCTTATTGCGAATGGAGCGGCGGGCGCCTGCCCACCGCAGCCGAGTGGGAGAAAGCCGCGCGCGGTGTGCAGGGGCAGAAATACCCCTGGGGCGATGCCGCGCCGTCCGTCGAAACGGTCAACACCAACAACACGGTGGGCGACACCACCCCGGTCGGGCAGTATCCCGCCGGCGCCAGTCCCTACGGCGCGCTGGACATGGGCGGCAATGTGCGCGAGTGGGTGTGGGATTGGTACGATCCGTATTACTACCAGTACGCCCCCGACCGCAACCCGGCCGGCCCCGCTATTGGCGAAAAGAAAGTGCTCAAGGGTTCCAGCTTTTCGGATACTTACCGCTATGCGCGCCCCGCCAACCGCCTGGCGCATGATCCCGCTTCTCCGGGGGTCAACCGCGGCTTCCGCTGCGCTTATCCATAAGCTTTTTTTTTAATTGGGGATTAACTAGGACGAGGGAAGGCCAAGCAGATTGCTCACCACTCATCATCTTCCCACGCCTGGAACACAGGCGAATGCGAGCGCGCCTTCCCTCCGCTTTGATTGTAGCGCAAAATCCGCCCGCCGTGCAAGGCGCTGCGGCAGCCGGGCGGATTTCCAGCAAAACACGCCGTGATGCGTTCAATCCGGATTGTTCATCCAAAACAGGAGCAATTGCAGGATAGAAAAACATACATGCAGCCTGAACGCCGCCCGTCTTTTCGCTTATAATCGCGATTGCTTCATTTAAATAATCAAAATAACGGGAAAGGAGCGCGCATGCTTGCGAAGATTCTGAAAAAAAGGCAGTTATTCTTCGATTACGCTTTCATCGCCCTGGGGGCGCTCATCCAGGCCCTGTCCATGCGCCTGTTCCTCGTTCCCGGCTTGATGGTCAGCGGCGGCATTTCCGGCGCGGCCCAAATCGTGAATTTCTATACGCACTGGCCGATCGGCGTGATGGTGCTGGCGGGCAACCTGCCCCTGCTGCTGCTAGGCTGGCGCTACCTGGGCGGGCGGCGCTTCGCGCTGCGCACCGCCGCGGCGGTGGTGCTCTTTTCGGTCTTCACCGACCTGCTGGCGTTTTTCCTCCCGCAGAAGGGCATCACGCCCGACATGGTGCTGGACGCCCTTTACGGCGGCGTGCTGCTGGGCATCGGCCTGGGCCTGGTTTACCGCGGGCGCGGCACCAGCGGCGGCTCGGACATCCTCGGGCGCATCCTCAACCACTACCGCGGGCTGGCCATCTCGCAGGCTTACCTGATCACGGACGGCCTGGTGGTGCTGGCTTCCGGTTTCGCTTTCGGCTGGGATCGGGCGCTCTACGGCCTGGTGGTAATCTACGTCTCCGGCCTGGCCGCCGAGATGATCTCCGAAGGCAACAACCTCTACCGCACCGTTTTCATGATCACCGATAAACCGCGCGAGATCACCGACGAAATCTGCAATTCGCTGGAAAGGGGCGTGACGCTCCTGCCGGGCACCGGCGGTTACACCGGCCAGTCGCGCACCATGCTCTATTGCGTGCTTTCCCGCTCCGAGATCAACCTGCTGAAAGCCATCGTGATCGAAATCGACCCGGACGCTTTCATGGTCATCGGCCAGGCCAACGAAGCGCTCGGCGAAGGCTTCCGCCCGCTGCGCAAGGATTGATAAATGCTCCTTCTTCCTTTGGGAGAAGGCCGGGGATGAGGGGAAATTATGGGGCGTGCCTGAGACCGCTTCACCTCACTGCGCGAGATCCGCGAATACAGCCCAAGTGTTTTCGCGAGCCGCATCAGCGGCGTGGCGATCTCAGAGCCAGATATACAAATGTGAACTAAGATGATATTAGTGCAATCTCCGGGCATGAGATCGCTTCATCTCGCTGCGCGAGATTCGCGAATACAGGCTAAGTGTTTTCGCGAGCTGCACTTGCCCTCAGCGAAGCGTAGGGTTTGCGGCGTGGCGATCTCAGAGCCAGATATTTAAATGTGAGCCAAGATGGTATTCGTACAATCTCCGGTCATGAGATCGCTTCACCTCGCTGCGCGAGATTCGCGAATACAGCCCAAGTGTTTTCGCGAGCCGCGCTTGTCCTCAGTGAGGCGTAGGGTTTGCGGCGTGGCGATCTTCGGAGTCCACTGCAGGAGCAGTGGACAGAGATACGTCGTCGTCCGAGGCGTCCAGCCGACAGACAACGAGGTATGGAGTAATCCACTGCAGGAGTAGTGGACGAAGATTCTATTTTATTATCAGCTGCCAGCTGCCTAAGGATAATGTCCGACAAGTCTTTGGGAGAGAAACGTCAACGCAACCGCTGGCCGTGGGATTGCTTCGCTTCGCTCGCAAATACAATTCAGTAGATCAAGTCATTAAGAATTTGTTCAATATGGCAAACCCTGCAATCCGCCGATTTCGCGTAGAAAATTCAAACTTTGTGCATCTGCGTCCATCTGTGGTTTAAAAATGTCCCAGCGCGTGCAGCAGCGCGCCCAGCGCCAGTCCTAACTGACCCAGGTGGTAAGTCACCCGCACCCAGAAGCGCGCTCGGGGGAACGGTCGCACAAAACGGTCGAAGGCCAGCAGGCTATCGGAGCAGAAGAACAACAAGCCGCCCGCCGCCGCCAGCACAGCCGCCGGCACATCCCAATCCCGCCGGAACAGGGTGGCCAGCGTTGAAAACAGCATCAGCCCCAGCACCGCGCCGTACAGTTCCGCCGGGCGCTGCAGGCGGGCCTGCGGGCCGGGCGGCCGCATGGCCAGCTTCAACCTGCCGGAGATCACTCTCCAGCCAACCAGGACCGCCAGCGCCGGCAGCCAGCATATCGCATCCAGTTTTGGGCAGGGGAAAAGAAATCCGATGATGGTGCTGACGTGCGCCAGCAGAAAAGCCGCCAGTCCGTAGATGAACCAGCCGTGCGAAAGCAGCAGGAAAATGTCGCCCAACAGAGAAAATCCGAATCCCAGCCCAACCCACAGCAGGCTGCCGGCGAAATGTCCCTGCCAGCCGAAACCGATCAGCAGCGCCAGCATGGCTGCCGGCTTGGTCAGGTAGTTCACCCGCTGCCAGCCCTGCCACAGCGCCAGCCAATCGGCAGCCGCCAGAAGCAGGAAAACCGGCAGCCAGGGCGCGGGCATCATCCCCCGCCTGTCTCCGGGTAGCCCATTTGTTTCAGGAAAGCCGGATTGCTGCGCCAATTCTTGCTGACCTTGACGCGCAATTCCAGGAACACCTTGCGCGCGGACATACTTTCAATCGCGCTGCGGGCGCTCTGGCCGATGGTCTTCAGCATGACGCCGCCCTTGCCGATCACAATTCCCTTTTGGGATTCTTTTTCAACGAACAGCGTAGCGGAAATGAACGCCCCGGATTCGCCGCGCTCCTGGTACTGGTCCACGCGCACCGCCAGCGCATAGGGCACCTCTTCGCGCAGGTGCTGCAAAGCTGCTTCACGGATCAGGTCGGCGGCGATCTCTCGTTCGTACTGGTCGGTCACCTGGTCAGCCGGGTAAAGCGCATCGCCCTCCGGCAGCTCGCGTACCACTGTTTCCAGCAATTCGCCCAACCCCGCGCCGCTCAGGGCACTGGCCGCCATCTGGTGCACGTTGGGGAACAGCCGCGCGTATTCCGCCTTGCGCTGCGCCAGCACTTCCGCGTTGACCAGGTCGCTTTTGTTCAGCACCTGGATCACCAGCGGCAGGCTGGCAAGTTCGGCCAGGTGCCCGGTGATGATCTGGTCTTCCTCGTGCGGCGGCTGGCTGGCGTCCACCAGCCACAGGATCAGGTCGGCCTCCTGCAGAGCTTCGCGCGCCACTGCGTTCATGCTCTCGCCCAATTTATGGTGAGGCTTGTGCAGGCCGGGCGTGTCGATGAAAACCACCTGAAAAGATTCGGCGGTTAATATCCCCAACTGGTTGACGCGCGTGGTCTGCGGTTTAGGTGAGACCGCCGCGATTTTTTGGCCCAGCAGGGTGTTGATCAATGTGGACTTGCCGACGTTCGGGCGGCCGGCAACAGCGGCCAGGCCGCAGCGAAAGGTTTTAGGTGAATTGGATTGCATACCCTTATTATATGAAACTTCGCCCCCGTCGGCAGGTCATAAATCCCTATACAGCCAGCCGGTCATCCTCGATTGCCAATCCCTCCAGCCGCAGCAGCAGCGCCTTGGTGGCCAGGCCGCCCGGCGCGGAAAAACCGTGCAGCCCGCCGCCGTCCGCCACCACGCGGTGGCAGGGAATGACCAGCGCCAGCGGGTTGCGCGCCAGCGCGCCGCCCACTGCGCGGGCTGCCTTGGGGCTGTGGATGCGGGCGGCCACCTCCCCATAGGTCAGCGTCTTCCCGTACGGAATGCGGCTGGTTTCCAGCAAAACCAGGCGGCGAAATTCCGGCTGGCCTTCCAGGTCGAACGGTATGTCGAACGCCTTGCGCTTGCGCTCAAAATATTCCTGCACCTGCCGTCCCGCGGCGTGCACGATCTCCAGCGCCCGGCTGCCGGGGATGTTGGATTTGTCCAGGATCAGGGTCTTAAAATCCTGCAATCCATGAAAGCTGAGGTAAGCCAATCCCGAATCGCTGGCTGCCAGCACAATTGTCCCGACGGGCGTGTCCTCCACCATGGCCACCGCCAGAGGCCGGTCCTGCGTGATTTTCTCGATCAATTTCCCATCCTTTCCACGTTGATGTATTCCCAACTTCCATATTATATGAAGAAAAAAACGGATTTCAACCTGCCGGAGGTTAAATTGGGTAGAAAAAGCGTTCGAAATCGTAGGTTAAGCGTAGGTTAAGCGTCATGAATAAAAAGGAACATTGGCGTATAGTATCTACAAGGGCGACTTCTCTTCTTCTCCTCCTTATGAGAGGGCCGGGGTCGGCGTCTCCGGCTCTCAATTTTTTATCAAGCGCGTTTGATGACGCGCTCTTTATTTTAAACCCGTCGGGCGCATATCCATATGCGCCACACATCCCGCACCCCTGTCGGACGCATATCCATATGCACCGTTCATCCCCTACCCCCATAGGGCGCATATCCAAATACGCCATGCATCCCGCGCCCCCGTAGGACGCATTTCCATATGCTCCGTTCATCCCATACCCCCATAGGGCGCATATCCATATGCGCCATTCATCCCACACCACACCGTCGGGCGCATTTCCAAATGCGCCGTTCACCCCGCCTTGCGGATTTCGCGATTACAAAACAAATGTTTTCGCGAGCCCGACGAAGGAGGGCGTGGCGATCTCCTGCATCAATCCCAGGGAAGCCTATAATCCCCCTTACCCGCTAAATTTAATTTACCGTCTGCGTGTTGATCTGATTGCTGCGCAGCAGGGCGATTATGTCATCCAACAGGCGCAGCTTGCCGGGGCTCAACCAGACCGTGCCGTCGGTCAGGGCGATCTGGTGATTGTCCGTAATAGTGTAAGCGGCGTTGATAATCTTTCCGCCCGTTCCCGCCATCAGGTCATTCCATATCTCGCGCAGGGGCGAGAGGGTGTCGAGGTAGATCGAGCCGGCCCAATTGGCAAAGCTCTCGTCGGGAGGCGCCTGGTTGGCAATCACCGCCACGTCCTTGCCGGTCAGATAGCTCAATAACTGCGCGGACATAGCGCCCCGGTCAATGTAGAGGACGTTGACTTTGCTGGTGTTGATCTGGTCGAAAGCCGCCTGCCAGATCTCCGGCGCGCTGCCGGCGGACTGGACAGATACGATCGGGTATGAATTCAGCGGGTTGATCTGCGCCGAACACGTGCCGCAATAATATCCGACTCCGTTTTGAAAAGCCGAACCGGATGCCGTTTCTTCAGCGGTCAGCAGCGCGCCCACGCGGAAATTAGGCGCCAGAATGGCAGCCGCGTATCCCACCAAAAAAGCCGCGTCGTTTTCCTGCTTACGGATCAAGGTGACGTTGGCTGGCGGGTTCCAGTCCAGCGAGCTGATGGCCACGAATTGCGTTCCGGCCGCCCTGGCTGCCAGGGTGCCGAGATTATCGGGATGGTTGAGGAACACCACAATCTTTACGTCGGGGGTGAGCGTGTTTTCGTTGATTTCTGAACGGGTTTCGAATTGCAGGCCGGACGCGGCGGTCAATTCGGTCAGTATAGCCTGGGCTCGCGCCACCAAATCCCCGTCCGCATCCGCAGGCGCAATCAACACCGCCCGGTCAGGCGGAATGGGAGTGGGGGTTGGGATTTCAACAGTGGGGATTTCCTGGGGGGAAGCCTGGGCTTCTTTCGGCTTGCAGGCGCCGGCCAGCAGCGCGACAGCCATCATTAAAAAAACGATTCGTAAAAGCGCTTTGTTTTTGGGCATGGATGACATAAGCGTAATTTTACACTATGCCGACCGATGGGTTATAATAGCGGGCATGTGTTCGCTGAATACATGGGCTTTTTAATCATAAAGGGATTTAGCTCAAACCCCGAGGTTTCACCCTGGGGGTTTCTTTTGTGAAAATTACTTTGACAAGGAGCAAGTTATGCCCATAAATTTTGGCACCGATGGCTGGCGGGCAGTCATATCCGATACATTCACGTTCCATAATCTCCGCAATGTAACCCAGGCAATCGCCGACGCGGTCAACTCCGAGGGCTGGCTGAACGGCATGGTGATTGATCCCCCTCCGGATCCCAAACTGATGGTGGTGGGATTTGACACGCGCTTCCTCTCCGATCGCTACGCGCGTGAAGCCGCGCGCGTGCTGGCTGCTAACGGGTTTAAAGTGCTGCTTTGCCAGGCAGACGCGCCAACCCCGGTGGTATCGTATACCGTGAAAAACCTGCACGCCATCGGCGGCATTATGATCACCGCTTCGCACAATGCCCCTCGCTATAACGGCGTTAAATTGAAAGCGGCCTACGGCGGTTCAGCGCTGCCCGAACTCTGCCGCAAGGTGGAAGTTTATTTAAACGATAATGAATCGCAAGGCCGCGGCCCCAACCTGATCGATTACGATCTGGCGCGCCAGGAAGGCTTGATCACGCGCTTCAACCCCATCCCCGAATACCACGCGCACCTGCGCAAGCTGATCGATTTCGACGTGATCGCGGAGAATCCGCAGTATATCGTAGTAGATTCTATGTACGGTGCCGGGCGCGGCGTGATCCGCGGCTTGCTGGAAGGCACCGGCTGCGAGATCCACGAGATTCGCAACGAAATGAATCCCGGTTTCGGCGGCGTGCATCCCGAACCGATCGGCCAGTATCTGAACGCGCTTTCCGGCGCGATTTGCATGGGCAAGGGCAGCCTGGGCCTGGCCACCGATGGCGACGCCGACCGCATCGGCGCGATGGATGAACGCGGCGTATTTGTCGACCCGCACAAGATCATCTCGTTATCCCTGCGCTACCTGGCTGAAAAACGCAAGCAAAGCGGTTCCGTGGTGCGCACCGTTTCCACCACCCGCATGGTCGACCTGTTGGCGGCGCGCTACGGGTTGGAAGTGCACGAGACGCCGGTTGGGTTCAACCACATTGCCGATTACATGTTGAAGGAAAAGGTTTTAATCGGCGGCGAGGAATCCGGCGGTATCTCTTTCCTGGGGCATATTCCCGAGGGCGACGGCATTATCATGGGTTTGCTGCTGACCGAGATCGTGGCCGAATCCGGCACGACCCTTTCCGAACTGGTGAGCGACTTGTTAGCCGAAGTCGGTCCGGCGGTTTACGCGCGCCGCGATCAGCGCCTCAATCGCCCGGTTGCCAAAGAGAAAATGGTGGAATACCTGATCGATAATGCGCCGAAGGAAATCGGTGGAGTCAAGGTTGACCAGGTCTCGACCAAAGACGGCGTTAAATACATCCTGGACGATAATTCCTGGCTGCTGATCCGGCCCTCCGGCACCGAACCCGTCCTGCGGGTTTACGCGGAAGGACGCACAGATGAGATGCTGCAAGCCTTGCTGGCTTATGGCGAATCGGTAGCCACCAACGTGGTTTAATAAAATGAAACTCCCGCCCGATCAGCGGGAGTTTTTTTGCCCAATTTTCCGGTAGAATGCATCGATGACGCTCAGAAATTCCTGCGGCAGCCGGCTGCGGGCTTCCTCCGCCATCCATTGCGGTATTTCCTTGTAGTAAGCTTCCGCCAACGAACCCGCGATGCAAGCCAGCGTATCGGCGTCGCCGCCCAGCGAGATGGCATTGCGGATCGCGCTTTCAAAATCTTCCGATTCCAGAAAAGCAATGAAAGCCGGCGGCACGGTTCCCTGGCAGGAGATGTCGAAACGGTAGGCGGGCCGCAGATCATCCAGGGAATGGTTCAGGTTGTACCCGAACCAGCGGAAAATTTCATCCCGGATGTAGGTTTTATTGCTGCCCTGCCTCGCGAGAAAAATACCATAGGAAACCGCCTGCGAGCCTTTGATCCCTTCGCTGTGGTTGTGGGTGACGCTGGCGCATTGGCGCGCAGTATTGAGCAGGGTGGTGATTTCGTCAAAGAAAAAACCGATCGGCCCCGTGCGCGCGGCGCAGCCATTGCCCCAAGACCGGTACGGCTCAGTTGTGTCCGACAACATCCATTGGTAAAAAGTGCCGCCGTATCCGGCGTCGGGGTAGCGCCGCGCGTAGGCGCGCAGCGTTTTTGAAAAATCAAGATCATGCAGCAGCGCGTCCGCCACGGCCACCGTTAAAACCGTGTCGTCAGTGAAATTTGATCGTTCGCCAAATAAAGGGAAATCCATCCCCTTGAACCCCAGATACTTAAATGGAGAACCAATAATATCCCCAATAATGGCTCCAAACATACGCTTGCCCCGCTTTCAATTGTAAACACAAAAAAAATAACGCTGCCGCTATTCCACCGTGCTCCCGGTAGCCTGGAAATCCGCCACGCTGGTCAGTTGCGCGGCGATGGTAGCCGTGCGCTCCAGTTCGATATCGGGTGTTGCTGTGGGAACCGCCTCTTCAACCGCCTGGGTGGGTTCCTCCGCGGCGGGTAAATCCAGCGCGGGATTGGCATTGATGGTTTGAATGGCGCGCACCCTGGCTTCGGCTTCCAGGTCAGCCAGGTACTGCGTTACGTACAAAAAACCGAAAAAGAAGAGAACGAGGAGGGTGACGATCAGCAGGAAACGCACGAGACATCCCTTGCTCTTTTTCTTTCTCTTGGCGGCGATGTCCTCTTCCAGAATCTCATCCAGCGTGCCGTTGTTGTTTTTATTATTTTCCATCGTTCCCTCGGATCGTGATTCAGCTTAAGCTAATTTTACCGGCTTTTTGGGTCAAAACGGATAAAACCGTCCGGCAGATCGGAGGATTGGCCATCCGGGTCATCCGCAGCGTCTTCTTTTTCTTCAATTTCCGTTTCCGCAGCTTGCGTTTGGGCAAGCGGCGGGGTTGGTGGTAGCGCAGGCGGTGGTGTGGGATCCGGCAGCGGCTGGGCGGCCGGGACTTCTTTTTCAACCGGCTTCAATGCTTCTTCCGCATCCCTGCGGTGAGTTTCCCGTCTACGCGCCGGCTGCGCCGGTGTAAAAATTTCAGAAGGAGCGGAATTGCCGAAGAGCGCCTGCTGCCGCCACTGATCGCGCGCTTCCAGCGCTTCGCGATCCTTTTGCTCTTTTTCGCGAATGCGCTTGAGCCAGTCCGGGATCTCCTCAACCGTCTCCTGCGGCGGGGCGGGTTTCGCCGCCAGCGGTTTTTCAATCAATTCGGACGGTTGATTGTCTTCTCCCTCACTGCCCTGCGCTGCGTCCCCCGCGTTCTCTTTCAACAAAGACTGGCAATACCAGCACTTGGTTGCTTCCGGCAGGTTGGGCCGTCCGCAATTGGCGCATAAAATTTCCTCGGTGTCATTGGATTGCATGTGCATTTGCCTGGTACTTTTTCACAGTATAGCATAAACTGCCGGAGGGCAGCCAGGATTATCTCAGGATTGGACGATGCCGGCCAAAAAATCGAGCCGTTGCTGTTCCTTCGCGCGGCTGTCGATGCGCCCGAGCACCGCTTCCCGCGGGATGCGTTTTCCTCGCACCCGGTAGAGGAAATCGTGAATTTGCGTGCTGTGGCTGAGGACGTTATCCTCGTCGTTGGGGATCTTCAGGATCAGGTCGCTCTGCAGGCTGTCGAGATCCGTATCGATGAAAGGCAGGATGATGGGAATGCCGCGGCTGACGCAATCTCTGACTTTCAGGGGTGAGGCTTCGTTCAGCCCGGCGCGGTGCAGCGCCAGCGTGCCGATGGCGGCATCCGCCCGCGCCAGGATGCGGTCGCAAGCCTCTCCCACCTGGTAGCCGTGCAGGATCAAATTATCGGGAATAACGTCTGCGCTTTCGATGCGGTCGTAGCCGATCACGTCGATCACGATATCGGGGAAAGTTTGCGCCAGCGGGATCAGCTTTTCCACCCCGTGCCAGGCGAAACCGGGCGTGCCGATGAAAACCAGATGCGGATGCTCGTTTCCGGGAGCGGGCATGAACGGGACGGAGTCCACGTCGATGCTGTTGCTGACGACCACGCCGGGTTTATGGAAGGATTGGAACACGTCCAACTCGGAAAGTTCGCGGGTGGCGTACACGATGCCGGAGGCGCCGCCCAGTGTGATGGCGCGTGTCAGGCGGTTGTAAGTGCTTTTCACGAAGCCCAACAGGCGGTGCTCCTCCACGTCATTGGTGTTAATCTCCAGCACAACGGGTGCAATGGCGAACAGGCGCTGTAAGGGGTACACGTACATGGACCAGCGCAAGTAGATCACGTCCGGATGGTACTCTCGCACGGCCGCGATCAGGTCTTTCAGCGCGCGCATGCGTGAGAATTCGCTTGGGAGCAATCCCAATAGGCCGCTTTTCAGCGTATACGGGAAGTATTCTCCCGCCACCATCGGCGCGTTGTCCGCCGGGAGGTGCAGGTGGGAGAAAAATTGAACTTCGTGGCCCAACCCGCGCCAGGCGGTTATCTGGCGCTGGAATTTTCTACCGACGCCGCTGGCAAGCGTTCGCGGCCAATGCAGTGAGAGGATCGCGATGCGCATGGTCAATGCCCCCCGGCAACTTTTTTGTATACGGTTTCGTAATCGTCGATGGCTTTAGCTAGGTCGAAGCGGCGTGCGTGCTGCCGGCTGGCAGCGCGGGCATTTGCCAGCAGGTGCTTGTCGTTGAGCAGCGCGCGCAGGGCGTTGGCGTAGCCGTCCAGATCGCCGGGTTTGACCAGGAAGCCGTTGCGGCCTCCATCGATGTACTCCGGGCAGCTGCCGATGTCGCTCAACACCAGCGCCAGCCCCATGGCCAATCCCTGCAATCCGGCAACCGGCATCGAATCCAGCAGCGAAGGCATCAACAAAATATCACTCGCGCTCATCCAGCGCATGACTTCCTGCGGGTCGACCCAGCCGGTCAGGCGGATGCGCTCCTGCAGGCCGTTGGCGCTGATGGCAGCATTGACTTCCGTCATTTGCGGTCCGTCGCCAAGCATGACGCACTCCCAGGCCAGTTCTTTCAGGCGCGCCAGCGCCTGCGGCACCGCGATAGCGTTCTTTTCAGGGGAAAACCGGCCGACGTACAGGATGCGCGGCGGCCGGGTTGGATTAAAAGCGCCAGGCTGGCAGGCGTTTATGTCAATGCCGTTGGGGATCACCTGTATATTCACCGGGTAATGCTGCCGGGCAAAGCGGCGCGTCTGCTCGCTGACCGAGGTCACCGCCGCAGCTTTTTTCCAGAATGGGCGCGTGAAGGGCAGCACGTAGCGGAACCAGCGGTCGGTCTTTTGCGGCGCGCCGCCGGGCACGTCGCCGCCGTGGGCGGTGATCATATAGGGTTTGCCGGTCAGGAGCGCGAGCGCCCAGGCTGCCGCCCCGGCCGGCACAGCGAAATGCGCGTGGATCAGGTCGGGGTTTTCCGCGCGGATGATTCGCAAGCCGCGCAGCGTGCTGCGCACGATGAAGCAGGCCATGGTTATAAATCCGGCGCGGTAGGATTGGGTGCGGCAGGAGGGGACGCGCTCGATGCGCAGATGTCCCTGTTCTTCAATGCGGGGCTGATCTCCAAAAAGCGCCGTCAGGATGTGGATGGAATGGCCGCGGGCGGCCAATTGGGCGCAGATGTCCGCCACCACCTGGCCGCCGCCTCCGCCGATGGGTGGGTATTCGTGGGAAATCACCAGGATTTTCATGGCATCGGTCGGCAGTCTATTGGCCGGTTTTTCGGGGCTTGCCGTTCAGGATCTCGCGGATGATGTAAACCGGTTTCTTTTGGGATTCGTGATAGGTGCGCGCCAGCAGTTCGGCGATCAGGCCCATCAGTATAGCCTGAAAACCCATGATCCCCAGCATCACTGCGATGGTGAACAACGGCGATGAGAAAGGCGAGGGTTTATTGACCGCCGCGAAGCGGCGGATGCCCAGGAATAGCAGGGAAAAGAAGCTGACGATGATCAACGCCAAACCGCCGCCGCCGAACACGTAAATGGGCTTACTGGCGAAACTGGTCAGGAATTTGACGGTCACCAGGTCCAGAATAACCTTGAAGGTGCGCTCCAGGCCGTACTTGGCTTTACCGTACTGGCGCGCGTGGTGATGGACCTTCACTTCAGTGATCTTGGCGCCCACCGACCAGGCGTAAACGGGGATGAAACGATGCATCTCGCCGTACAGGCGGAAGCCGGTGATTACCTCGCGCCGGTAGGCCTTGAGCGTGCAGCCGTAATCGTGCAGGTGCACGCCGGTCACCCAGGAGATCAACCCGTTGGCCATGCGCGAGGGCAGCGTGCGGGTGATGAAGTTGTCCTGGCGGTCGTAGCGCCAGCCGCTGACCACGTCGTAGCCTTCATTGATTTTGGAGACCATCAACGGAATGTCGGCCGGATCGTTTTGCAGATCGGCGTCCAGCAGGATGACCACGTCGCCTTTGGACTGGTCGATGCCTGCCGCCAGGGCGGCCGTTTGGCCGAAATTGCGCCGTAAAACCACCGCTTCCACTTTATCGGGATTTTTTTTGACCAACGCCCTGATCTTATCCAGGCTGTGGTCTTTGCTGCCGTCGTCCACCAGGATCAATTCCCAGGGGAGGTCGAGCGCCTTGACCGATCTTTCGATGGCTTCGTACAGGAGGTCGATGTTATCTTCTTCGTTGAAAATCGGCACAATGATCGAGAGCATGCGGATGCCGCTCTGCTGTTCATTTGCAAAAGCGCCAGGATTTTCGCCGTTCTCTTTGCCTTTTCGATTCAAAATACCGCTCCCGATTTCGTTTGGAGGTGATGGTGCGAGAGGATTATAACATGCGCTACCGGGCGCGTTTTTTTCGGACTTCAGCGCTCACCCAGTCGAATAACAGCCCGCCGAAGATTATGGCAAAGCCGATGCCGCCCAACAGGCGCACCATCGGCCAGAAATTCATGCGGTGCATGTCGGCATAGTAACGGCTGAGATACCACTGGATGAAGAACGCAATGTAGACCGCCTCCAAAGCCAGCAGGCGCCACAACCAGGGCGAGCGCCGCTCCAGCGTGGTCAGATACGCCCAGGCGGCCGGGATCAGCATCCAGATCAGGAAGATGGAGCGGTAGCGCGGGTTATCCCATTGGTCGCCGCCGGCACGCGCCGAGGAAACAATTATCCAAAGCACGGACACCGCAACGAAATATAAGAGCAGGCGCTTATTCTCCCGCGATTGTTCTTTCCAAACCAGCAGGAAAGCGGCGATCAACAGCGGCACCAGCAGGTACCAACCCAGTGAACGGAAGATGGAAATGGCGCGGTTGATGGGGATGCCGGGATACATGATAGCGGCCGGCAGCACCGGTTGGGCTGCGCCATAGCCGATCAGGAAAGGCGCGCGGTATTTCTCGCCGATCAACTCGACTTCCCATTGCACCCGCCCGGATGAACTTTCCATCAGGTAGATATCATATTTGGAGCTGTCCACCAGCCACGGCCAGCTGAAAACCACGCCCGCCAGGATCAGCGCTGCCAGCAGCAGATAGCCGGCAATGCGCCAGCCCTTGCCGGCGTTGGGTTGGATATTTTCCAGCCAGAACCAAACCGCCATGGCAGCCGCGACGGCGCCGGCGGCTTTGAATGAGAGGAAGAGCATGCACAGGAAACTGATCCCCAATGTGAGCACGGATATCCTGCGATCGTCTTTCCATTTTCCCACGCCCCAGGCGGCAATGGCGCTGAGCCCGATCAACATCGGTTCGCGCATCTGCGCGGCGCCCAGCACCAGGCTTTCCGGGTAGAGCGCGTAAAACCAGGCGCTCAAATTGGCCGCTTTTTCGCCCCAGCGTTTCCTGACCACTTGCCAGAGAAAAGGCAGGCCCAGCGCAGAGGCCAGCGAAGTCAGGATCAGGATCAACAACGGGCGGTGCGCATCCGGGCTGAAGACACGGTAGATCAACGCGCTGAAGGAAAGCAGCCCGCCGTATTGGTCTGTGGTGAATTCCGCCTGAAAGGCGCTGGCCAGCGGCGCGCCGGATTGCGCCAGTTGCCATGCGTCGCTGTCGCGCCGGTAGGCATCCAGGTATAAATACCCGGCGTTGGTCGGATCTTCATCGTAGCCCAGCACGGGCAGGGCAATGAACAGGAAAACGCCCAGGCTCAGGCGCAGCAGGAAGGTAAGAAAGATCGCCCAACCCAGCGCGCGGTTCCCGCCCAACTTGCGCCACAGCCAGCCGAGCAGGTACAAACCGGCGCCAGTTAGCAGCGCGGCGGACAAAAAACCGATCCAGGGCTGCCTGCCGGGGTTGAGCCAGGCTACCAGCCCGCCGCTGAGCAATCCCAGACAGCCGCAAAAGAGCAGAAATGAGCGCTGTAACTTCTTCATTTTCAAGTTCCGCTTTCCGTGATTTCAGATGTTATTGTAATATTTTTTGCAGCTTGTCCAGCGTGGTTTGCGCGCGGCGTTTCCAATCGTATTGGGCGGCGTCCGCTTTGGCCTGCCTGCCCAGGCGCAGCCGCAGGGCTGCATCCGCGGCCAGCTTGCCGACCTTTTCGATCCAGTCAGCGGGGTTTTCGGGTTCGCAGAACAGCACGTTCTGCGCGTTTAATACTTCATGGAAAACCGGGATGTCGCTGGCGGCGATGGCGCGCCCGCTGGCCAGGTAATCGAAAGTCTTCATCGGGTTGATCACACGCGCGATATCCCCGCCGCTCGATCCGGAAATTGATCGGCTGTAGGGCATGAGCAGGATATCCGCGGCTGCCTGGTACATCGGCAGGCGGCTGTTGGGGATGAAACCGGTGATGGTCACGTTGCCGATGTCGGATTCTTTAAGGGTTTCCTGCCAGGGGGCGATATCTTCAGGCCGGCCGCCCATCCACAGGAAGTTCACCCGCGGCAGGGCGCGCGCCAATTCCACCAGGATGTGCATGCCGCGTCCGTTGTAGAAATGGCCGGAATAACCCACCGTCAGGCATTCCTGCAATCCCAGCGCCCTGCGCGCTTCGTCTGGCTCGGGCAGGTTTTGATAGCGTTCCATTTCCACGCCGTTGGGGGCAATTTGCAGGTGATCGGGATTGAAGCGGAAACCGAATTTTTCCTCCAATCCCTGCGCCAGCGCGCGCGTGGTGCACAGGGTCAGTTTAGGGGTCGCATGGGCGATGTAGCGTTGGAACAACCGTGGCCCAAACCTGCCCATCGGGAAATCGTGGAATTCCATCACCGCCGGAACGCCGCGCGCCAGCGCGAAAACGGCTGCCTGCAGTGACCAGGTGTAAAGCACCTCCGCGCCCCAGTCTTTGGCCAGGTTGACCGAACGCCAGCAAAAATCGTACTGGCGCAGGCCGCGCAGGAAAGGCAGCCAATCCACCGGGAAAGGCGTGCGCAGGCCGTAAATATCGGCCAGTTCCTCCCAATGGCCGCGGCGGTAAGCCGGCAGCCACAGGCGCAGGTCGCTGCCCATTTCTTTGAGTGTATGGCAGACTTTCATGGCCTGAATGCTGTTGGCAGTGTTGGAGGGAACCAGGGATGTGGTGACAGCGGCGATTTTCATGCGGGATTGCCCTCCAAATTTAATGATTCGCGCTTGCGGACTTCGCGCAGGCCGCGCAGGATGATAAACGCGACCGAGACGATAAAGAAAGCTGAAAGCAGGAAAGCTTCAAAATTCAGACCGAGGCGCGGCACCAGCAGGAATGCCAGTGCGACCTTGGCGATGCCGCAGTACAGGCTGATGCGGGTGGGCACGGCCGGCAGCCCCAGCGAGAGCAGCAGCGGCCGGTTCCAGAAAAAGATGTTGGCAAAGCCCAGCCCGGCCAGGAAGATCAGCATGGGAACATAAGCGGGTTGAAAATCGGGCCCATAGAACAGCAGCAGCCAGGGGCCGAGTACAACCAGCCCGAGCGAAGTCGCCAGGGTCCAGCCGCCGGAGATGAGCGTGACGCGTTTCAGCAGGCGGCGCAGCAGCGTCCAATCTTTTTTAATGACCGCATGATTGATCTCGGGGTAGGTGGTGGAAATGAAGGGCGTGATAGGAATTTGCACCAGATTGATGATCGCCAGCGCAGTTTTGGCGTAACCCACCGCCGTCGGCGAGAGAAAATAAGCGATCCACAGGGCTTCGTTATCGCGCACCAGCATGATGATGGTGCTGCTGATGTTGGTGCTGAAAGCAAAGCCGAACAATTCTTTAAAGGCAGGCAGCTCCGAGAAGGGCGCCTTCCACCAGCCCGCTCCCAGGTCGTTCCTCATTTCCTTCAATCCCAGGTACGCGGTCCCCAATCCCAGGATGGCTTTGCCGGCCAGGTAAGCCCATACGATTTCCATCATGCCGCGTTTGGTGAAAAAAGCCCACACGATGATAGCGGCGTTGACGATGCTGCTGATCAAATTGACCACGGCATAACTGCGGAACTTGTTGGTAACCTGCAGCACGCCGGTGGCGGTTTCGGTGGCAAAGTTGAGCAGCACCATGCTGCCATACAGGATAAACAGCGGTGCGGTGGCCGGGTCGTCTGCCAGCCTGGCTGAAACATAGGGTGCGAGCAGCACCAGGATCAGGAAGGACAGAATGGCGCTGCCGGTTTCGCCCAATGCGGCGGCCTTGACAACTGCGCCGGCGCGCCCGCTTTGATGATTCGCGCGCGCTTCTCCGAAATATTTGACCACCAGTTCATTCATGCGGAAGGAGAACAGGCGGTTGAGCGTGGAGGCAAAGGCGGTGATAGTGCCGATCACGCCGAAGCCGGCCACCCCCAACAGGCGCCCCGCCAGGATGCTTTGGATGACGCTCAACCCCATGCTGAGCACGTTGCTGCTGAGCAGGTAGCCGGAATTGGCCAAGATCCTCTGCAGCAGTTTATCGGATTTGAATGTTTCCCAGGTTTTTTCCAGGAATTTCATTCTGTGCTCACCTGGCTGGCCCAACTGGATTCCTGTTGATACCAGGCGACCACGTTGCGTATGCCTTCATCCAGGGAGGTTTGGGGCTTCCAGCCCAGCAGTTCATGGGCTTTGCGGGTGTCGGCCCAACTGGCGGACATATCCGCTGCGTTCTGCGGGTAGTATTTCACGTTAGCTTTTTTACCGATGACGATTTCGAACTTACGGATCAGGTCGTTGATGCTGATGGACTCGTGCCCGCCCAGGTTGATGATTTCGTAGCCCAGCGGTTTGAGTGCCAGCACAGTGCCGGCGGCAATGTCGTCCAGGTAGGTAAAACCGCGCGTCTGGTTGCCGTCGCCGAAAACCGCCACCTCGTGGCCTTCCAGGATCCACTTGGCAAACCGGAACATTGACATTCCCGGCCGCCCGGCCGGGCCGTAAACGGTGAAATAACGCGCCACGGTTACGTCCAACCCATACAGGTAATGGTAGCTATAGCAAAGGGTCTCCGCAGCCTTTTTGCTGGCGGCGTAAGGTTGCAGCGGCAGGCTGGAATCGGCTGTCTCGGGAGTGGGATAGGGCGCGTTCTCGCCATAGATGCTGGAGGTGGAAGCCAGGATGAACTTGCGGATGCCTTCATTCCGGCACATTTCCAGCAGGTTCAACGTGCCGGTCAGGTTGGTGTTGTAGTAGCTCCAGGGATCCAGCACGGAATCGCGCACCCCGGCTTTGGCAGCCAGGTTGATCACCCCGGCCAGCCCTTTGTGCTTTGCGGCAATATCATTCAGCGCTTCGCGGTCGCAAATGCTCTGGCGATACAGGGTAAATGCCGGATATTCGGCCAACCGATCGAGGCGCCATTCCTTCATGCGCAGGTCGTAAACCGGGTCGAGGTTGTCCACCCCGATCACCTGGTGGCCGGCCTGCAGCAAATTCTCGCTGACCTTGGAACCGATGAATCCGGCAGCGCCGGTTACCAGATACGAAGACATCAGAGTCTCACAACCTTGTCGTTGGCCTGGCCGTGCAATCCCAGCGCGTTGCGCGCGTCCACAATCAGGCGTGCATCGGCCAGCATCTTTTTGTAATCGTACGATGAATGGTTGGTGACGATCACCACGCAATCGGCGGATTTCACCGCGCTCTCCAGGTCCGCCACGCTTTCCATGTTGATGTCCTCGTGCCGCAGGGAAGCGATGTACGGGTCGTGGTAGCTGACCTCGGCGCCTTTCTGGCCGAGCAGGTGGATGATATCCAGCGCCGGGCTTTCGCGCAGGTCGTCGATATCCGGTTTGTAAGCCACCCCGATCACCAGCACTTTGGAGCCGTTTAAGGCTTTTTTGTGCTGGTTGAGAGTATCCTGTACTTTGGTCACGGTGTAGCGCGGCATGGAGGTGTTGATCTCGGACGCCAGCTCGATAAAGCGCGCCGAGTAATTAACGGTTTTCAATTTCCATGAAAGATATAACGGGTCGATGGGGATGCAATGCCCGCCCAGGCCGGGGCCTGGCAGGAACTTCATGTAGCCGAAGGGTTTGGTGGCGGCCGCCTCGATCACTTCCCACACATCCACGCCCAGCCGGTCGCACATGATAGCCATTTCGTTGACCATGCCGATGTTGATCATGCGGAAGGTGTTCTCCAGCAGCTTGGCCATTTCGGCTACCTCGGCGGATGAAACTGGCACGACCGTTTTCAGCGCGCTGCCGTACCAGGCTTTTGAAACCTGCAGGCAGGCGGGCGTGATGCCGCCGAGCACCTTGGGTGTGTTGATGGTGGTCCAATCCTTGCGGCCGGGGTCAACGCGTTCGGGCGAGAATGCCAGGAAGAAATCCCGGCCGACCTTCAGGCCGCTTTCTTCCATTCTCGGCAGGATCATTTCGCGCGTAGTGCCGGGGTAGGTGGTGGATTCCAGCACGATCACCATGCCGGGATGCACATATTGCTTGAGCGAATCGGAAACCGCCAGGATAAAGGAGAGGTCAGGGTCGCCGGTTTTGCGCAGGGGCGTGGGCACGCAGATGCTGACCGCGTCGATATCCTTCAATACCGAATAATCGCTGGTGGCGGTCAGGTAGCCGGAGCGCACCAGTTTGGCGACCTGCTCGCCGGGGATATCCAGGACATAGCTGCTGCCCCGGTTGATTTGGTCCACCTTGGCCTGAATCGGGTCGATGCCGGTGACTTTGAATCCGGCTTCGGCGAATACCACTGCCAGCGGCAGGCCGACGTAACCCAGGCCCAAAATAGCCACCCGGGCGGTTTTGTTTTCCATTTTTTTGATTAGTTCTTGAACCTGATCCATTCCATCACCTGTTAGAAAAAACTGAGTTGCGTGGCGTCGTCTTCAGCTTCCGGTTCGGATGCGGATGAACGGCTGCCGGCAGTTTGCCTGGCTTTGTCCACCAGAACTGACAACTGCGAAAAATCATGGATGAGCGTTTGCTTCAGCGCGGGTTGATGCAGCGCGGCCGCGGGGTGGTACATTGGAATGATGAAGCGTTCCCCGATCCAGGACGCACGTCCGTGAATACCGCTGATCTTGGCGTCCTTGAAATAGCGCGCCATGGAAAATCTTCCCAGCGTGACGATCACCAGCGGGTTGATGGCCGCGATCTGCCTGTCCAGATAAGTCTGGCAGGCGGCCAATTCCTCCGGCTGCGGGTCGCGGTTGCCGGGCGGACGGCATTTCACCACGTTGGTGATGAAAACCGTTTCACGTTTGAAACCGCCGTGCGCCAGCAATTCGTTCAGGAACATGCCAGCCTGGCCGACGAATGGTCGGCCTTGTTCGTTTTCGTGGAACCCCGGCCCTTCGCCAATCAGCATGACTTGCGCGTCAGCCGGGCCCTCGCCGGGCACGGCTAATTTGCGCGACTGGCAGAGGATGCATTGCCGGCATGAATTTATTTCAGTTGCGATCTCCCGCAGGGTTTCATCAGCGTTCACGGTTCATCCTTTCATTAATAATAATCATACCCTCCGTTAGTTCGTTTTTCAGACCTCGGCGGGTGTGTTCAATGTGTGCAGGTAGATCGGCGCCAGAGAAATCACGTCGTCCGCCTGGCCTTTCTCCAATCGCTGTTCAGCCAATTGGGCCAGGATGGCCGGACGGCGCACATTTTGCGCCGGGCTGGCCAGCAGGGCATTGCGCCAGCGCCTTTCCAGTGTCTTGCGTTCCTCCGCGTCAATCTCACCGCAGATGATTGTTGGACGCTCAATGCGGCTTTCCAGTTCGCGGGCAGTGGTCATAAAAATTTCACCCTGCGCTTGCCACGTCCCTTCAACAACCCGGTATTCGCGCGCGGCCAAACGGTCGCGCCCGGCCTTCAATAGCGCAATCAGGGGCTGTTCGCAAACCGGCTGGCAGGCGGCGCTGATATCCAAAGTCGGGATGCCGACCACCGGAATGCGCAAGGAAAGCGCCAGTCCCTTGGCAATGGCCAGGCCGATGCGCAGGCTGGTGAAAGAACCGGGTCCGGTGGCGACGGCAATGGCTTTCACGGCGTTGATCGGCAAGCCGCAATCGCCGGCCGCCGCCTGGATGGCAGGCGCCAGTTCAACCGTATGGCGCCGGTTGGTTCGCCAGACTTTCTCATAAAGCACCTGGGCATCGTCGCAAAGCGCAATGCCCATCCATTGGGTGGAGGAATCGATCGCCAGGATCATTCCAGTCCCTTTAAGATATTCATGCGTAATTTTTCAATCATCTGTTCAAAACGCTTCCCGTGCGGGATGAAAAGCAGGCTGCGTTGTTCTTCATCCAGATATTTCATATTGACCCATAAGTGATCTTCCGGCAGGACGGATTTCACCCTTTCCGCCCATTCTACCAAAAACGGCCCGTCGGCGATCATGCCGGTCAGGTCCAGATCTTCCGCTTCAAGCGCATTCTGCACGCGGTAAGCGTCGAAATGGTTCATCTCGAAACCGCCGGTTTTGCGGTAGTTATTGACCAACACAAAAGTGGGGCTGGTGACGGCATCCAGGCTGCCCCATCCTTGCGCAATACCCTGTACCAGGGTGGTTTTGCCTGCTCCCAACTCGCCGCTCAGGCAAATCACGTCGCCCGCTTGCAGGGATGATCCCAGGCGGATGCCGATGCGCCGGGTTTGCTCCGGGCTGCGGCTGATGAATTCGAAGGAATGGGCGTCCAATATTGGCATAGGTCTATTTTAACTGGAGTTTAAAGTCCGGCTTTTTCGGCAATGGCGCGCGCGATATCGCGCGAAGCGCGCGGCCTGGCCAGGCGGGCGGCGTTGTCCACCGCTGTCTGTCTTTTTTCGGGATGCTCGATCCATGCGCGCAGCGTTTCCACAATCGCTTCCGGTTCCGGCGCCCAAACGCCCGCGCCTTCGTCGGTCACATAAGCAACATTGCCTTCTTCCTGGCCTGAGATGCGGTGATAAAGAATGATCGGCAGGCCGGCAATCAAGGCTTCGCAGATGGTACCCGGTCCGGCTTTGCTGATCAGCACATCGGCGGCTTGCATCAATTCCGGCATGTCTTTAACAAATCCATAGATGAAAGCGGGCGAATTCCAAGCGTGTTTCTCCAGTTTGGCTTGCAGTTTGGCATTGCGGCCGGCAACGATTGCCAGCGTGGCTTCCAGCCTGGCTTCGTTGATTTTTATGGACACTTCGCCCAGCGGCCCCATACCTTCGCCGCCGCCCACCAGCAAAACCGTGAAGTTATCCTCCGGCCAGCCCAACTTGCGGCGCAATGCCCGCTTATCGGCGGAAGGATGGCAAAAACGGTCGGCGACCGGCAGGCCGATCACCTTCAACTTGTCCGGTTCAATATCCAGGTCGATGGCGTTTTGATAGGCCTGCGGGGTGGGTACGATGATCAGATCCGCCAGGTTATTGAACCAGGCACAGTGCGTGGAAACCAGGTCGGTCACCACCGTGATATACGGCGTGGGGTCGTTGCGTTTTTTCCTGGCTCGCAGAATAGGCGTGTTGATCAGGGGGTGCACCGATACGATCACATCGCAAGGGTGTTTGCGCAGCAGGCGGTACATGTACAACCGCACGTAAGGCCAGAGCGCCGCGTAAATCAGGCGCATGCGGTGCGGATCGTCGGTGGTTTCAAAAGACAGTTTCCAAAGCTCGTCCATGCGGGACATAGCCGGATAGGTCGGCCCTGCCAGGTTGAGGGGCGGAGGGGAATAGTCCGCGAAAAAGTCCACCATTTCCCAGGTGAATCTTTCGGGATATTCCAAATTCAGGGCTTCGATGATCGCTTCCGCCGCGCTGCGGTGGCCGCCGCCCGTATCCGAAAATAAAAAAAGGATATGGGGATTTTTTTTATCGGTCATGCTCTACTGTTTTACCCAGGTTTTTCTTCAGGCGATTTTTCAGCTCCCTGCGGGTCAGCATCACCCGGCGGTTGCAGGTCATGCATTCCAGGCCGATATCCGCGCCCAGCCGTACCACTTTCCAGGTATATCCCCCACAGGGGTGTGGCTTCTTCAACTGCAAGACATCGTTCATGTCCAGGTCCGGGAGCATGGTTGGATTATATCGCAAGTTGTCTTGGGGCCGCTTTGCGATTATAGTTAAGCCATGTTCAATCAATCTCCCGCCGATTTGATCTCCGCGATCATCACGCTGTTGATCGCATTCACATTTCACGAATTCGCGCACGCCTGGATGGCCACGCGTTTCGGCGACGACACCCCGCGCCTGTTCGGGCGCCTGACCCTCAACCCGTTGAGCCACCTGGATGTGATGGGCAGCCTGATGCTGATCTTCACTGGCTTTGGCTGGGCCAAGCCGGTGCCGGTCAATCCGCAGCGCATCCGCCAGCATTCGCCTTCCGGGTTGATGCTGGTGGCGCTTTCCGGCCCGCTGGCGAATTTCATGCTGGCTTTCCTGGCAGCTATCCCGCTGCGGTTCGGCTGGTTGCAGCCCAGCCCAGCGCTGGTCAGTTTTTTGCCGACGCCGTATTACTTCACGCTTTATTTCCTGTTCACCAACCTGGATTTGATGATTTTTAATTTAATACCGCTGCCCCCGCTGGATGGCGAGGAAATTTTGCTGTACCTGCTGCCCGCCGAGTGGGAGCGAAAATGGGAAACGTTGAGGCCGTACGGGCCGTATTTACTGTTGTTCCTCCTGCTGGTCGGCCCGATGATCGGCTTCAGCCTGGTGGACGCGGTGCTTTCGCCGTTGATCACCGGGCTGGCGCGCATGCTGCTGGGAGGTTTCTAATGCCCGCAGATGTGGCGCTTCCCGGGTTGAGCAGAGCTGCAAAACCGGTTCTCGCGCGGCTGCCCGCATTGGGAAAATGAGCGTATGGCCTATTACTGCTACCTGCTGCAATGTGCCGATGGAACCTACTACTGCGGCTGGACCAAGGACGTGCAGCGGCGGCTGGATACGCATAACAAAGGCCGGGGGGCGAAATATACCCGCATACGCCGGCCGGTGACCCTGGTTTATTACGAAGAACTTTCCAATCAATCCGAAGCCATGCGCCGCGAACACAAATTGAAGCAGAAAACCCGCGAGCAAAAAGCATTGTTAATCCAGAAATTCAGCGAGGGCAGCCATGAGTGATCCGTTTGAACAACTCCCCGATTGGGAAATCCGCGTGATCTCGCCGGGCAGGGTGAACCTGTTGGGTGAACACGTCGATTATAACCAGGGGATGGTGCTGCCGATCGCCATCGACCGTTTTGTGCGCCTGGCTGCCCGCCCGCGCGCGGACGATCTGGTGACGATTGAATCGCTGGACCTGAAAAGCAGGCTGCAATTCAAGCTGGAAGATCTGGATCAGCGCGTGGACGCGCAGGGGAAAGCCCTGGCTGGCTGGGCGCTGTATCCGGCCGGGGTAGCCTGGGCGCTGCGCGCCGGCGGGCTGGAGGTGCGCGGGTTGGACGCCGTGCTGGCTTCCGACCTGCCCATTGGGGCAGGCTTGAGCAGTTCGGCGGCCCTGGAACTGGCTTTCGCCCTGGCCTGGCAGGCCGCCGGCGGCTGGCAGCTCGAGCGCATGGCGCTGGCGCAGCTCTGCCAGCGCGCCGAGAATGCCTACGCGGGCGTGGCCTGCGGATTGATGGATCAATTCGCCTGTGCGCACGGCGTGGCGCGCCACGCGCTTTATTTCGACACGCGCAGCCTGCAATGGCAGCCGCTGCCCATGCCGCCGGATAGCGCGGTGGTGATCGCCGATTCCGGCATGCGCCGCCAGTTGGCGGCTTCCGGCTACAACCAACGGCGCGCCGAATGCGAGCAGGCTGTCAGCCTTCTGCGGACGCGTCTGCCTGATCTCCGGTCGCTGCGGGATTTAAACGCGGCTCAGTTGGATGAATATGGGGATTGCCTTCCGCCTGAAATCCGCAAACGCGCGCGCCACGTGGTTGAGGAAATCGCGCGCGTTCAGCAAGCCTGTTTTTGCCTGGTGCAGGATGACGCGGCCGGGTTTGGACGGCTGATGGCCGCCGGTCATGCTTCGCTGCGCGATCTGTTTGAGGTCAGCCTGCCCGAATTGGATGGGTTGGTGGAAGCGGCCTTATCGATCGAGGGCTGCCATGGCGCGCGCCTGACCGGCGCAGGCTTTGGCGGCTGCACAGTCAACCTGGTTGCCAGGCATGCCGCCGTGGATTTCATGAACACGCTGGAAAAGCGTTACCAGCAGGATTTCGGCCGTCAGGCGCTTATTTATTGCTGCCAGCCTTCGCGCGGCGCCCACCTCCTGGGAACTTAAACAAAAACCGTCCCGGTGACAAAAAGGGGCGGTTTTATTGGATAAGGTAATGAATGTTTAATCAGTGAAAACCGGCAGGTGCCCGAGCGCGATGACTTCCTTCCAGTCGCTTTCGTCGCCCTCGGTGAAGATGGCGGCTTCGAAGGCAATCGTGCCGCCGGCTTTTTCCAGGATGGAGCGCATGCCGTTGAGCGTTGAACCTGTGCTGATCACGTCGTCCACGATCGCGACCTTTTTCCCTTTGATCAAAGAAATATCTTTTTCATCGAGAATAAGCGTTTGCGGTTTGCCGGTGGTGATCGATAACGTTTCGGCTTGGATGGCGTTGCCCATATAGATCTTATAATCCTTGCGCAGCACCACATAGGGTTTGCGGGTTTCCACGGCCAGCGCGTGAATGAAGGGGATGCTCTTGGATTCGGCGGTGACCAGCACGTCGTAATCTTTATCCGCCAGCTTTTTAGCCATTTCCCTGGCGCTAGCAGTCACCAGTTCCACATCCCCCAGAATGTTGAGGATGGCGATTTTCAGGCCCGGTTTAATCTCGAACAAGCGCAGGTCGCGTTTCACCCCGCCGATCTCGATGGGATAGAATTCACGTTTTTCAGCCATAGTTGACTCCAGAAATCGATATAAAAATCCGCTTGTAGTGTATCACAACCTGCGGGCATGGTTAGCTGATTTATTTGGAAGCACGTAAATAAAATATTAACCACAAATAAACACCGATGAGTAATTGAATGTAATGAGGCTGATCTCGCGCATGTCTGATGTGGTAGCCGTAATTGGTGATTATTTTTTTTATGTTTTCGCGAACCCGGCGTAGCCGGGTGTGGCGATCTCGGAGATAATCGACACAGGGTAGCCACAAGCAATCCATGAGACAGTCATCAAAAGAAGCCTTCTGTCGGAGCAGAAGCAAGTACTCGATTCAATCCTCTTTATGTATTGATTTTTTAAGTAGTAGGGCGGCTTTCCATAGCCGCCTCTTTATATTTGTGGTGCGTATGGAAACGCGCCCTACTTGCTTGGAAATGTAGGGCGGCTTTCTATAGCCGCCACTTAATGTATTTAGCACGTATACTTGAAACCAACGAGCACTGGTGGAAACGCGCCTCACTGGATATTTATTTTTTCTTGTCTTTCGTAGAGTTCCCCATAAACTCCGGCATAGTGGCATGCCCGGGCTGCGAGATCCCCTCGCGCTTGAAAATCTTCCAAACCGTCAACAGGATGATGCGCATGTCCAGCCAAAACGACCAGTGATCCACGTACCACACGTCCAGCGCGAATTTCTCCTCCCAGGTCAGCGCATTGCGCCCGTTGACCTGCGCCCAGCCGGTAATACCCGGCAAAACATCGTGCCGGCGCGCCTGCTGGGGAGAGTACCTCTCCAAATATTGAACCAGCAGCGGGCGCGGCCCTACCACGCTCATATCCCCTTTCAACACGTTCAGGAATTCCGGCAGCTCGTCCAGGCTGCTGCGCCGCAGGAAAGCTCCCAGGCGCGTGATGCGCTGTTCGTCCGGCAGAAGCTCGCCATCCGCGCCGCGCGCGTCGCGCATCGTGCGGAATTTGACCAGGTGGAACAGCTTGCCGCCCAATCCCGGCCGCTTTTGGGTAAATAATACCGGCCATCCTTGGGCGAGCGCCAGCCAAACCGCCAGCAGCAGAATCACGGGGGAAAGGATGATCAGCGCCGACAGCGAAAAAACGACATCGAAAAGCCTTTTGCAGAGCGGTACTGCGCGCGCGTATGTTTTCATCCCACAACATTTTACCAAACCCGAACTGCCTCCCATGGGTTGTCTACGATATAATAATTCCAAATGCACAAAGGTTGATGCGATGGAAAATCAAATCATCATTGAGTATTGTGTTCCTTGCGGTTTTGAAAATCAAGCCAGACAACTGGCACAGGATTTGGGCGCCATGTTCAGCGAAAAAATTGGCGAAGTAACCCTGGAGCCCACCCGGCTGATCGGCAGTTTTGAGGTCTTCTATCAGGGCGAGCTGGTTTTCTCCAAGAAGAAATCCGGTAGGCTGCCCCAACCCGGCGAGGTGGAACAAATTTTGTTTGAAAGGTTGAAGAAATAGATTCATGGCAAAAAAAGGACGTGTATTCTCCGGCGCCCGGCCGACCGGCCGCCAGCATTTAGGCAACTACCTGGGCGCAATTAAAAATTACGTAGCGCTTCAGGAAGACTACGATTGCGTGTATTGCATCGTGGATTATCATGCATTGACCACCATGGAAACCACACAGAATCTGAAAGAGAATACGCTGCAAATGGCGCTGGATTGGCTGGCTGCCGGCATGGATCCGCGGCGGTCGATCATCTTCATCCAGTCGCACGTACCCGAGCTGGCCAATTTGCACACCGTCCTGTCCATGGTAGCACCCCTGGGGAAATTGACTGATCTTCCCACCTTCAAAGAAAAAGTGCGCGAACAGCCGCATAACGTGAATTACGGGTTGGTGGGTTACCCGGTGTTGATGTCAGCCGATATTTTGTTGTACAAGGCCGATACCGTGCCGGTGGGCGAAGATCAGGCGCCGCACATCGAATTTGCCCGCGAAATGGCGCGCTCTTTCAACTACCGCTTTGGGGCCAATGTGCTGATTGAACCCCAGATGAAAGCGACTGAATTTCCGCGCGTTCTGGGTACCGACGGTGAAAGGAAAATGAGCAAGAGCCTGAACAATCACATCGAAATTTCTTCCTCTCCCGAAGAAACCCAAAAACGGGTGATGACCATGGTTACCGATCCCGCCCGCAAACTGCGCAGCGATCCGGGCAACCCGGACGTTTGCAACGTGTACAGTATGCACAAGATGTTCTCCAGCCGTGAAGAGATCGATATGGTCAACGTGGAATGCCGCCGCGCCGGCATCGGCTGCGTGGACTGCAAAAAACTGCTGGCGAAAAACATGAACCATTATTTCGAGCCTTTCCGCGGGAAACGCGCCGAGCTCAGCCAGCATCCCGAGCAAATCTGGGATATCCTGGATGACGGCGCCAACCGCGCGCGCGCGATTGCCTCGCAAACCATGCAGGAAGTGCGCGCCGCCATCGGCTTGCCCTAAACGGAACGAGGTCGGGTTTGCGCGCCGTCATTCAAAGGGTCAATCAAGGCCAGGTTCGCGTAAATAACCAGATCCTTGCCAGCATCGGCATGGGTCTGGTGATCCTGCTGGGTATCGAGAACGAAGACACCCGCGAGAAAGCCGATCAGCTCAGCCGCAAAATCGCCGCCTTGCGCATCTTCAGCGACCCCCAAGGCAAGATGAACCTGTCCGTGCGCGACATCCAGGGCGGCGCGATCGTGGTTTCGCAATTCACTTTGATGGCCGATACGCAAAAAGGCAACCGCCCTTCCTTTTTTAAGGCCGCTCCTCCTGAAATCGCCAGTCCGCTGGTGGATTATTTCATTGCCGCAATGGAAAAGGAAGGGGTACCGACGCAATCCGGCGAATTCGCCGCCCACATGCTGGTGGAAATTCACAACGACGGTCCGGTCACCATCCTGCTTGAAGCGTAAACCGGGCAGCTCCCCCCTGCACAACAATTATTTACTTTTCTCGTATATATTAAACGGTGAAATGACCTATTATTAAGATGGCATTGATGTCCGTTTAATTTGGAGGAACAAATGAGAATTACCGATTTGATCACTGTTTTATCCGTTATCCTGTGGCTGGCAGTTGTTGGATTCGTGATCCTCAGCAGCGTGCAGGCAGCCCGCGGGCAAAAGATCAAGAACGCCCGCATGATCACCATCATCCTGGCGGTCAGCGCGCTGCTGACCACTGTTCTCAGCGCAGGACTGGTATTCGTCGAACCTGAGGAGCGCGGGGTGGTGATTTCGGCGCTCGCGCCCAAGGGCTACCGCGAAGAGGCTTTACAGCCGGGGCTGCGCTGGGTGATGCCCTTTGTCGAACGGGTCGAGCTTTACCCCATTTCGCGCCAAGCGTATACCATGTCCATCGCCACCAATGAGGGCGCGATCCAGGGCGACGATTCCATCACCGCCCGCACATCCGACGGGCAGGAGATCTTTGTGGATGCTTCCGTGATCTATCAGATCGATCCCGAAAAAGTGGTGGATGTGCACATTCTCTGGCAGAATCGTTATGCCGATTTGGTGCGCGCCCAGGCGCGCGGCATCATCCGCGACGCAGTCTCCCAATTTGGGGTGGAAGACGTGGTTACCGATAAACGTTTCGAACTGGTCGATTTTATCAACCAAAAAATGACTGCGAAGCTGGAGGAAAATGGCCTTATCCTGGTCGATTTTGTCCTGCGCAATATCACCTTCTCGGATGAATATGCCGCCTCCGTGGAGCAGAAACAGATTGCCGAGCAGCAAGCCAAGCAAGCCGCGTTTGTGGTGGAGCAGCGCAAACAGGAAGCCCAGCAGGCAGTGGAGACCTCTAAAGGCGAGGCTGAGGCAGCCGTGATCGCAGCCGAGGGCAACGCCAAAGCCCGCATGATCGAAGCGCAAGCGGAAGCCGACGCGTTGAAGCTGATCCAGGAGGCCATCGCCAACAATCCTGAATTGCTCACCTATCAATACATCACCAAACTGGCGCCCAACATTAACACCATGCTGCTGCCCAGCGAATCACCGTTCGTGTTTCAATTGCCGCAAAATGTACAATAATTACACTTAACCGGTTAAAATAAGATGCAGGAGAGTGTGTTCTCCTGCATTTGTGTTTTACTGCCGGTGTTTCTATTGACTGTCATTCGGCACCGTGCTAAGATGATAAGTGTTATATTTATTATAAAAATTCGCAAGGAATATTTTGGAGGAGAAAATCAATGAATAAGAAAATCCTGGCTTGTGTGATCGCCCTCGCGCTTCTCAGCTTGCTGGCTGCCGCGTGCACACGCTCCGCCTCCGGCGGCACTTCCGAAGCGGCCAAAGCGGAAGCCACTCTGCCCAACCCGGTCTCCACCCAATCACAATTAATGAAAGACATCATTGCCGGAACTCAAACCGCCATGGCCATGCCGGTGGATAGCACAACCGTTGCAGATGCAGATACTGACGAAGATAGTCCGACCACCGAGGATACTCCCGAACCGAAGAAAGAAGCCACCAAGTTGGTTTTACCCACCTCAACCGAAGGCCCTCCGCCGGAAGTCGAACTGGATTACAACACCAGCAAATGCGCCCCCGGTTTGTACGTGTGCGTAAAAAGCTTCAAGAAAGATCAGTATGTTGTGCTGCAAGCCACATATCCGTGGTTGATGGACAACATGGACCTGACTTTTAAGATGGGTCCAGATGGCGTTTACGATTTCACCCAGTACATCGTTGCCGGCACCGCCCACTACAACCCTGAAGGTGCGGCCCAGGGCTTTGAGGTCAAATTGACCATTCCCGACAGCCTGCGCGGTACCCCGACCATTGTGGTGCTGTTGGAAACCGATGTCGACGGGTATTACGGAACCGATTACTTTACCAACGAGTAAAACTAACAAGCAGCAAAAAAAATCCCCGCTCCACGCGGGGATTTTTTTATTAATGATAAACTACCCTGCGAGGTATACCATGAAAATCCTTTCCAAAACCACCGTATTCGACGCCAAAGCCTTTACAGTCGAGAAACTGCACGTGCGCCTGCCGGATGAGCGCGAACGCGATTACAGCCTGGTGCGCCACCACGACTCCGTCACCGTCATTCCCCTGGACGCGGAAGGCAATGTGCTCCTCGTCACCCAGTTCCGCATGGGCAGCGAAACCGTTCTGCTGGAACTGCCGGCCGGCGTGATGAACCCCGGTGAAACTCCGTTGGAATGCGCCCTGCGCGAAGTCCGTGAAGAGACCGGCATGGCCGCCGGCAAGATGGAGCACCTCGGCTCAGCTTACCTGGCGCCCGGATATTCCTCCGAATTGAATCACATCTTCCTTGCCACTGACCTATCTCTTTCTCCATTGCAAATGGACGATGACGAATTCCTTCAGACCGAAAAAATCCCGGCTGCGCAATTACCACAATTGGCCGCCCAGGGCCGCCTGCAAGACAGCAAAAGCCTGGCTGCGCTCTACCTGGCAGGTGATAGATTGCAAATTGGCATAACAGATATTTAACAATCAGTAATTGATTCATGCAATCATGTGACCAGAAAAAACCTGTTATTCATTCTCATAGCTTTTTCTATCATTGGTTTTGTATTCAGTGATTATCCGGCCATCTTTACCCGCCTGTTCAACAAAACCGTGAGCCGTATTGCATATATTCGCTCAACCAATGATCTTTCGCCTGCCAAAATATTGCGAAACTTGGAGGCAGCTGCCGTTGCCAATGAAAAACAGGAACGGGAACATGCAAGCGATTCAGTGATTTCGAGCGTTTACAATCCTATCGATCAGATGACCCTGGTTTATATACCCGCCGGTGAGTTTCTGATGGGTTCTTCTCAATATGACGGCAATCATTATGAAGATGAAGAACCGCAGCACGTCGTTTTTCTCAACGCATTCTGGATTGATAAAACCGAGATCACCAATGAGAAATTCTCACTGTGTGTGGAAGCCGGAGCTTGCGCGTACAGCGTCAGTCTTCAACGCAATCCGCGTTTCCTGGATGCTGCTTATGCCCAACATCCGGTTGTTTATATCTCCTGGTACATGGCGCAAACGTATTGCCGCTGGTCTGGGGGAAGGCTGCCAACCGAGGCTGAATGGCAAAAAGCAGCCCGTGGTCCTTACGCTGCCAAATACCCTTGGGGGTTTGATGAACCTATCGTTAATTTATATCTGGCCAATATCAACAACATCATTGGGGATACCACCCCGGTAGGTTTATTCATTTCAGGCGCCAGTTATTATGATGTGCTGGACATGGGCGGTAATGTGCGTGAATGGGTTTCGGATTGGTATGATGATACCTATTACCGTAACTCGCCTTATAGCAACCCGCAAGGTCCTGAAAACGGCGAGAAAAAAGTCCTCATGGGTGCCAGTTACCAGGATCCTGTTGATTATGCCCGTGCCGCCAACCGCTTGGCGCATGAACCGCAATCCCCCGGCGCTGTTCGCGGTTTCCGTTGCGTCTACTCCAATGCATCTACGCATAGAACAACTTTAAAATACGATGAGGGGACTGAATAACCTTCGAATCAGGTAACTTTTTCCTGTTTTTTTGGTCATTCTTCCTTATAATCGCCGGATGTATAAACATATTGGATAAAAGTGGTAAGATTAAGCGGTTTAATTGCGAACCGCTTTATTTCGCCTGTCAAGGCGTTGAAGTAAAAACACCTACAACTTTTTAAGGAGAAAATTGATGAAACGTCAACAGGTAATGATGGATGGCAACGAGGCTGTTGCCTATACCGCCTACCGCATCAATGAGGTAGCCGCGATTTACCCCATCACCCCTTCTTCGGGAATGGGCGAGCATGCTGATGCCTGGGCAGCGCTCGGGATCAAGAATATTTGGGGCACTGTGCCGTTGGTCATGGAAATGCAATCCGAGGGCGGCGCCGCTGGCGCAGTCCACGGCGCGCTGACCACCGGTTCCCTCACCACCACCTTCACGGCCTCGCAGGGTTTGCTGCTGATGATCCCCAACATGTACAAGATCGCCGGTGAATTGACCCCAACCGTCTTCCACGTTACCGCCCGCTCGCTGGCTGCGCAGGCGCTCTCCATCTTCGGCGACCATAGCGACGTGATGGCCGCCCGCGCCACCGGCTTCGCCATGCTGGCTTCCCGCTCTGTTCAGGAAGCGCACGACATGGCGCTGATCGCCCAATCCGCCACGCTGAAATCGCGCGTGCCTTTCCTGCATTTCTTCGATGGTTTCCGCACTTCCCATGAAGTCAACAAGCTGGAACTCCTCGACGATGAAACAATGCGCGAAATGATGGATGAGGATGCCATCGCCGCCCACCGCGAGCGTGCTTTGAATCCTGATAAACCCGCCATCCGCGGCACCGCGCAGAACCCCGATACATATTTCCAGGGCCGCGAGACCGTCAATCCCTATTACGAAAAATGCGCCGAGATCACCCAGCAGGAAATGGATAAATTCGCCAGGCTGACCGGCCGCCAGTATCACCTGTTCGATTATGCCGGCGCCGCCGACGCGGAGCGCGTGATTGTGATCATGGCTTCCGGCGCCGAAACCGTTGAAGAAACCGCCAAATTCCTCAACGCCAATGGCGAAAAAGTCGGCGTGGTGACGGTTCACCTCTTCCGCCCCTTCGTCCCCGCCAACCTGTTGAGCGCCCTGCCCAAGACCGTTAAGGCCATTGCTGTCCTGGATCGCACCAAGGAACCCGGCGCGGATGGCGAACCGCTCTACAAGGACGTGTCTTCCGCCATCCTGGAAGCCGTTAAAAAAGGCAGCGCACCCTTCAACGGCCAGCCGGTTGTAGTCGGCGGACGCTACGGCTTGTCTTCCAAAGAATTCAACCCGGCCATGGTCAAGGCCGTCTTCGACGAATTGAAAAAAGACCAACCCAAGAATTCTTTCACAGTCGGCATCATTGACGACGTTACGCACACCAGCCTTACTGTCGATCCCGAATTTTCAATTGAAGGCGATGAAACCATCCGCTGCGTATTCTTCGGCCTCGGCTCCGATGGCACGGTTGGCGCCAACAAAAACTCCACCAAGATCATCGGCGAGGAAACCGGCAATTATTCGCAAGGTTACTTCGTTTATGACTCCAAGAAATCCGGCGCCATGACCATCTCGCACCTGCGCTTCGGCCCCAAACCCATCCGCGCACCGTACGTGATCGGCAACAACGACGCCAACTTTGTAGCCTGCCATCAATTCACCTTCCTGGAACAATTCGACATGCTCAAGTACGTCAAGCCGGGCGGTATTTTCCTTCTTAATAGCATCTATGGCCCTGATAAGGTCTGGGATAACCTGCCGCTTGAAGTGCAAAAAGCCATCATCGATAAGAAACTCAAGTTCTACATTATCGATGCGTACGAAGTCGCCAATAAAGCCGGTATGGGCGGGCGCATTAACACCATCATGCAGACCTGCTTCTTCGCCATCAGCAACGTACTGCCCAAGGATGAAGCCATCGCCGAGATCAAAAAGTACATCAAGAAGACCTACGGCAAGCGCGGTGAGAAGGTCGTCAATCAAAACTACGCCGCAGTGGATTCCTCGCTTGCCAATCTCTTTGAAGTGAAAGTTCCCGCTGTTGCCGATAGCAAAATCTCGCGCCGCGCGGCTGTCCCGGCTAACGCTCCCGCTTTCGTCAAAGAAGTTTTGGGTGCCATGATCTCCAAGGACGGTGATGACATTCCGGTCAGCAAAATGCCGGTGGACGGCACCTATCCTTCCGGAACCACCCAGTGGGAAAAACGTAACATCGCCCTGGAAATCCCGGTCTGGAATCCGGAAGTCTGCATCCAGTGCGGTAAATGCGCCTTCGTCTGTCCGCATGCGGTCATTCGCACCAAGGTCTATGACGCTGCCATGCTCAAGGACGCCCCGCCCACCTTCAAATCAGTGGATGCCAAATTTAAGGAATTCCCCGGCGCCAAGTTCACCGTCCAGGTCTCTCCTGAAGATTGCACCGGCTGCAGCTTGTGCGTACAGAACTGCCCCGCCAAGGATAAAGCTGATCCTTCCCGCAAAGCTATCAACATGGCTCCCCAGCCGCCTCTGCGCGAAGCGGAGAGCCAGAACTGGGAATTTTTCTTCAACCTGCCCGATCCCGACCGCACGGCTTTCGAACCGAACACGGTCAAAAATTCGCAATTGCTGCGCCCATTGTTCGAGTTCTCGGGCGCTTGCGCCGGCTGCGGTGAGACGCCTTACGTCAAGTTGCTCACCCAGCTCTTCGGCGATCACACGGTCATTGCCAACGCCACCGGCTGCTCATCCATCTACGGCGGCAATATGCCCACCACGCCTTACACCTACAACAACGAAGGCCGCGGTCCGGTTTGGTCGAACTCGTTGTTTGAAGACAACGCGGAATTCGGTCTGGGCATGCGCCTGACCATCGACAAGCAGGCTGAATTCGCGCGCGAATTGCTCAAGCGCATGTCTGCGGACTTGGGCGGCCAGCTTGTGGATGAGCTGCTCAACGCCGAACAATCCAACGATGCCGGCATCCATGCCCAGCGCGACCGCGTGGAAGTCCTGAAAAAGAAACTCCAGGGTATGAAAAGTCCGGAAGCCAAACAACTGCTCAGCGTGGCCGATAAACTAGTGCGCAAATCCGTCTGGATCATCGGCGGCGACGGTTGGGCTTACGATATCGGTTATGGCGGCCTGGATCACGTCCTGGCCACCGGCCGCAATGTGAACATCCTGGTTCTCGATACTGGCCTGTATTCCAACACCGGCGGTCAATCCTCCAAAGCCACCCCCTTGGGAGCGGTCGGTAAATTCTCCGCCAACGGCAAAGGCCTGCCCCGCAAAGACCTGGGCATGATCTCCATGACCTACGGTTATATCTACACCGCCCAGGTGGCCATGGGCGCCAGCGATATGCAGACCCTGCGCGCGTTCCGCGAAGCGGATGCGTACGACGGTCCCTCGCTGATCATTGCCTACAGCCACTGCATCAATCACGGTATCGACATGAAAACCGGCCTGGTGCAGCAGGACCTGGCCGTTAAATCCGGCATGTGGCCGCTCTACCGCTTCAATCCTGAACTGATCCAGCAGGGCAAGAACCCGCTGCAATTGGATTACAAGGAGCCCAGCATCCCGGTGAAAGACTTCGCCTATAACGAAACCCGCTTCCGCATGCTGGTGCAATCCAACGAGGAACGCGCGGAGATGCTGCTTAAGCAATTACAGCAGGACGTCAAAGATGTCTGGCGCAAATACAGCCAGCAAGCCGCGATGGATTACAGCAAGCCTGAAGCGGCCGAATAAAGATGAAAACATGCGAATGCAGCAGCATTCGCATGTTTTTTTATCAATACAAGGAGAAAATATGATTGACCTGAAAGCAACCTATCTGGGACTCAACTTGAAAAGCCCGTTGGTGGCATCTGCTTCAGTGCTTTCCAAAAAGCTGGAAAACATCCGTAAGATGGAAGATACCGGTCTGGGCGCTGTAGTGCTATATTCTTTATTCGAAGAAGAAGTCGATCACGAGAGCATCGAGTTGAACTATTTCCTCAACCGCGGCACTGAATCCTTTCCCGAAGCAATCACGTATTTCCCTGATTTGAACAATTACACCCTGCAAGCTGAAAAATACATTAATCTCATCCGCGAAGCGAAAAAGAGCGTATCCATCCCGGTGATCGCCAGCCTCAATGGCGTGTCCACCGGAGGCTGGGTCAAATACGCACGCCGAATCGAAGAAGCCGGCGCGGACGCGCTGGAATTGAATCTCTATTACGTCGCCTCCGATGCTCAAATCGATGGCCAGAATCTCGAGCGCGCCTACCTGGACGTGATCAACGCCATTCGCGCAGAGATCCAAATCCCGCTGGCGGTCAAGTTAAGCCCGTTCTTCACCAGCCTGCCCAATTTTCTGCAGAAGATCTCCCAGGCCGGCGTGCGCGGGGCGGTGTTATTCAACCGCTTCTACCAACCAGACCTGGAGATCGAGAGCCTGGAGGTACAGCCGCATCTGGAATTGAGCGCCTCCTCCGATCTGCTCCTGCCGCTGCGCTGGATCGCCATTTCCCATGGGCGCCTCCCGTTAGATCTGGCGCTGAGCAGCGGGGTTCACAACGGCAGGGATATGGTCAAAGCCATCATGGCAGGTGCCTCAGTGGTCATGGTAGCATCGGAATTGGTCGCCAAGGGTATTCCGCGCGCGGCGGAGATGCTGCAGGAATTCGAACAATGGATCATGAAACATGACTACGCTTCCGTAAACGAAATCCGCGGCATCCTCAGTCAGAAAAATGTCGCCAGTCCCGCTGTCTTCGAACGCGCCAACTACATGAAAGCCCTGCGGTTGTTCGACGATCGCTTCTAGAGCGTAGGTACCTCTTTCAGAACAGCGTTAGGCTGTTTTCAGAAAAGGTAATAGAGATTCAGGGGTGAGGGTATGTGAATGCTGAAAAGCGCTAATTAAAAATAAAATCCCCGGGATGATCCGGGGATTAATTTCATTCTTCTGCTTCCTCTTCGGCGCCAGGAGTGCGAAGTTTCTTTTGCCGATAGGTGATTCTCGCGCGGGAAAGATCATAGGGTGACATTTCCATTCTCACGCGGTCACCCAATAAAATGCGGATATAATAGCGGCGCATCTTGCCGGACAAATATGCCAAAACTTCATGGCCGTTATCCAGTTTGACGCGGAACTGTGTACCGGGCAACGCTTCGACCACAGTACCATCTACCTGGATCTTATCCTCTTTTCCCATAAGACTCCTTTCTGGTCCTGAACAGGCTATTTCTACCGGTCAGGTTTAATGTACTGACGGCGTTTCAACCTGCGCGCGGATTTCTTTTCTTCCATGCGGCGCGTCTCACTCTTGGAGATGAACCAGCGTTTCTTTCGTACGGTGCTCAGGATACCAGACCTTACCACTTTCTTGCGAAAGCGTCGTAGTAACTGATCTTGCGATTCGTTCGGTCGTAATACTACACTTGTCACTTGCTAATCACCTCCCTTCTTTCTGAAGGGTACCGGGATCCATAAAAAAACTCGACTGATTTACACATCAATCGAGTTAATAAGCATTGAG
This sequence comes from Anaerolineae bacterium, assembly GCA_013178095.1. Classification (GTDB taxonomy): domain Bacteria; phylum Chloroflexota; class Anaerolineae; order Anaerolineales; family Anaerolineaceae; genus Pelolinea. The sequence continues at coordinate 352,918 of JABLXK010000003.1, forward strand.
TAAATCAGTTTTTGGAAGAGTTCTCTTATATGAGCCTCCCGGCAAATTTTTCGAACGCCACAATTATACAACAAGCCCAAAAGATGTCAATCAATTTGTCCTTTTTATCGGCTATGCACATTTCGCTGCAAGATCAATGATTTCCTTTATAAAGGAATGATCATTTTCCCGTTTCGGTTCGCCTCCACCTTGACCATCTTGACCAACATTCCATCGCGCATGATCTTCAGGGTCTTTCCCCTGAAGCGCAGAACAAAGCTGCGCAGCAAAACCACCTCGGTATCTCGCGCCAATCCATCCACGTTTTTCTCGCGCTTCAACTCCAGGATGACTTCATCTTTTTTACCGGATACCACGCAATATCGGCGCACCACTTTCTTTTGGGAACCATCCGGTTTCTTCGTCAGGTATGTAATCTTGACATTGTAGAAGAATAAGATAATCAGGAAAATGAAAGCCAACCCGAACAGCAACCAGCCCATGCCGCCCTTTCCCGCAGCAGCGGGATCGGCAAAGAAAAGCACTGTCTTCGGTTTTTCAACATTGATCGTGACAACGCAATCCTTGTATTGGCCGGCTTGATCCTGAACGCGGATCGTAAAGGAATCGAGGCCGCTGAAACCCTCATCCGACCTGTAGGTGAATTCGCCTGTGCTCGGATCCAATTCGGCGGTTCCATGTGCTGCCCTGCTGAGAAGGAGATATGTCAGGCTATCCCCGTTTGTGAATACGTCGACGTCCTCTACCGGGATACTTGCCCGCAAAGGTGTTTGCCCGGCAGTCGTTAACGCCAGGTCGGTACCCTCCGGTGGATCGTTTACCGGATCAATCAGCAATTCAATTTCATGGGAAATGGTCCGGCCGTCTCTTTGGATCAGGATAGTGAAACTTTCCGCGCCATTGAAATTTTCATCCGGAGTGTAGGTGAATTCGCCGGTTAAGGAATCAAATGTTACTGTGCCGTTTGCCGGCTCATGCTGCGGATCCAGGGAATAGGAATCACCCACAATGCCCACACTGGCAGTATAGGGTTTATCTTCAAGCAATCGCGAATCGCTTTTCCCGTTGCCGCCATCTCCGAACCCATTGTTTCGGTTGTACTCATCCAGCCAACTTTCCCAATCAAAGCCGGCGCTTGAGTCATTTTCCTCCACCCTTTGGATCTTGACTGTTACGGTCGCGCTGGCAGTCTTTTCGGGATCTTGGTTATCACGGATCTCATAGGTAAAAGTATCCGTTCCGTGATATCCGCCTTTGGGTTTATAGCGCAAAGTGTTGGTTGTGGCGCTGATCTGCACGATGCCGCGCGTGGGTTCTGTGATGATTCGCGTAATCGTTAAGGCATCGCCGTAAACCAGATCTGCGTCGCTGTCGTTCTCTACCACGTCCAGAGTCTTCCAATTGGCGCCCTCTTTTGTCGTGTAGGTATCATCTTTGGCGATCGGATCATCATCCGCCCACAATACCGTCACGGTAATGACCTGGCTGTCAGAAGCTTCGTGTGCATCGGTAACACGAATGGTGAAGTTGTCACTGCCGTTGTAGTTGGCGGTTGGCGTATACAGGTATTCTCCGGTAAATTGATTGAGCGCCAATTGTCCGTGCTGCGGCCCGGCATCTGTGTAATATAAATGACTGTCTGTTTCGGGAATATCCGCCAGGTCCACATCTTCAAAAGTTACCGACCCGCTCAATTGTTGATCTTCGGTCACATTTTGTAAAGCAGCGGAGGTGATTTTCGGCGCGTCGTTGATCGAGGTCACCAAGATGGAAACTGTTGCGCTGGCATAGGCTGCCGGATCCTGGTTATCTTTGATCTGGTAGGTAAAGCTGTCGCTGCCGCAGTAATTCGCTGTGGGTTTGTATTCGACTTCCAGCGTTTCCGGGTTGATCGACGCGCTGCCGTGGGCAGGGGTGCTGGTGATGGCCGTCAGGTGCAGTTCATCCCCGTAAGGCAAGTCGGCGTCTTCATCGTTATCCATAACATCAAAGGATACCGTATCGGAATCCTCGTCGATGGTATACGCGTCGGCATTCGCCACCGGATCATTCTCGTAGTAATTGATGTAGATATTAACTGTTGCGGTCGCCTGAGCTCCGGACTTATCCGATACCTTCACGCTGAAAGCATCCGCTCCATTGTAATTGGTTACCGGCGTATACGTGAATGCCCCGCTGGTCGCGTTCAGTTCCAGCGTGCCGTGGCCGGGCGCGCTGGTCACCGCGAAGGTCAATTTGTCGCCGTTGGTAGCCACGTCCGGGTCGCTGGCAGCAATCGTCTTGCTGACCGGCACGTCTTCCGGCGTATTGTAACTGGCATTGCTCGCCGTCGGCACATCGTTGACCGCCGTGACCGTGATCATCACGGTCTGGCTGGCCGTGCCGCCGTGTTCGTCGCTGACCAACACGACAAATGCATCACTGCCGTTGTAATTCGCGTTCGGTGTATAGGTATACGCGCCGCTGGCTGCGTTCAGGTCTACGCTGCCGTGTCCGGCCGCGGTTGAAACCGTGAAGGTTTGGCTGTCCGGGTCCGGGGAATCGCCATTATCCACATCGCTCGCCGTCACCGCACCGCTGGCAGTGTGGTCTTCCTCAATGGTATGGGTGTTCGTGGATGTCACCACCGGCAAATCATTGACTGCCGCAATGGTCAGGTTGACCACCGCCGTGTCGTAGACTGCCGGTGTCTGGTTATCCCTGATTTGATAGGTAAAGCTATCGCTGCCGTTGTAATTGGCGTCCGGGGTATACAGAATACGCCGGTTGACCGTGTCGATCGTAACGGTCCCATGAGAAGCATCCACAGTGATGGCGTTGATCTGCAGCGCATCCCCAAACGCCAGATCATTGTCGGTATCGTTGCCCAGCACGTTCAAACTGGTTACGGCCGCGTCTTCTATCAGATCATAGGCATCCTCATTGGCTTCCGGATTATCCGCAACCGCTGCCACGCTGACGCGCACAATGGCGCTGTCACTGCCGCTATGCGTATCATTGATGGTGTAGGAGAATTCTTCGCTCCCGCTCCAGTTGGGAGCCGGTGTGAAGGTGAGCGTCTTTCCATCTTCCGCGATGGCGACGGTGCCGTTATCGACTCCGCTGTATGAGACAATTGTCAGGGTGTCGCCCTCCTGATAAATATCGACGTCGCTGTCGTTGTCCAGCACGTCGATTTCCAGGCTGTCATCTTCATCCATGGTTACGGTATCATCAACCGCATCGGGATTATCGTTGACGGCATCGACAGTAACGGATACTTCGGCAGTGTCGCTCAACCCGCCTTCATCCTGAAGGGTATAGTTGAATGTTTCGGCGCCGTTCCAGTTGCTGTCAGGTTTGAAGAGCAGGCTCTTGCCGCCATCGGTGATGGTCACGGTTGCGTTGTCCACATTGGATACGGCCGTGATCAGCAGGTTGTCGCCTTCGTTGTCCAGGTCCACGTCCGTGTCGTTGCTCAACACCAGCAAAGTCTTGGATCCATCTTCCGACAACGCGCTGCTGTCGTTCACTGCATCCGGCGGATCATTGACCGGGGTCACAGTCACCGTGAACGTATCGACCGTTGCCAGTTTCCCGTCGCTGAGTGTCAGCGTGATAGTCACCGGGCTATGCGCCGCGCTGGAGTCGACCCAGGTGTTCTTGTTCGCCAGCGGCGTGACCGTGACGGTGCGGGCATTACCGCTGCCGCCCACCACGATCGCCGAGTTCGGAATGATCGAAGTGTTGCTGGATGCGGCGGTGATGGTTAATGCACTGGAAGCATCGTCAACGTCGCTCACCGGCAGGCTGAGCGCTCCGGTGTTGGAATCTTCCGCGATGGTCTGGTTTGCGATATCCGCGATCACCGGCGCGTCGTTCACCGCGGTTACAGTGACTGTCACGTAGGCCGTGTCGGCTGCGTCGTGTGAATCGTGAATGGTATATGCGAAAGTTTCGGTGCCATAGAAATCGTCGGCGGGTTCGAATGTCAGGCTCTGCTTGTCCGCGGCGATGGTGACCGTACCATTATCCACCTCGCTTGTGGAATAGATGACCAGGGAATCTCCCTCATTGGCGATATCGACGTCTGTGTCATTGGTCAACACGCTGATGGCAACGTTGCCGTCCTCCGTAACGGAAGAAGAAGTATCATTCACCGCGTCCGGTGTATCGTTAATCGGGGTGACGGTTACGGTAAAGGTGTCCGCGGCGGTCAGGCTGCCATCGCTGACGGTCAATGTGATGGTGACCGGCTGGTGCACGGAAGTTGTCTTGTTCCAGGTGTTCTTGTTGGCTGCCGGGGTGATGGTTACCGTTCGGCTGGAACCCGATCCGCCCAGCACGATCCTGGCAGTCGGGATGACCGTGCCATTGTTGGTTGCGCGTGTAACCGTCAACGATGTGGCGGCGGTATCGACGTCGCTCACCGTGAAGCTGATCGCCCCGGTGTTGCTGTCTTCTGCGATGGTCTGATTGACCACGTCCGAAATAACGGGTGCATCGTTGACCGGCGTCACCGTGACATTCACGGTGGCGGTTGCAGTTCCGCCGTTTTCGTCGACGACAGTATAGCTGAAAGATTCGGTACCGTTCCAGTTTGCGTTGGGCGTAAAACTGAGCAGTTTGCCGCTCGAAATGATCGCTACCGTGGCGTTATCCACTCCGCTCACTGACTGGATCGTGAGCGAATCGCCTTCATTGGAGGTATCGATATCGGTATCGTTGGACAGCACGTTGATGGTGGTGCTGCCATCCTCTGCCAATGATGCGGAATCGTTCACCGGCGCAGGCGCATCATTCACCGGGTTCACGGTTACCGTGAAAGTGTCGCTGTCCGTCAAACTGCCGTCGCTCACGGTCAACGTGATCGTGACCGGCTGGTGGCTGGAGGTGCTGTCGATCCAGGTGTTCTTGTTGGCTGCCGGGGTGATGGTTACCGTCCGGCTGCCGGCGCTGCCTCCCAGGACGATATTGGCAGATGGGATCACTGTGCCGTTGCCGGTTGCCGCGGTCACCACCAGGGTGTTGGCTGCGTTATCGACATCGCTCACGGTAAAACTGATCGCGCCGGTATTGGCGTCTTCGTTGACGGTTTGGTTGGCTACATCCGAAATGACCGGTGGGTCGTTGATCGCGTTCACCGTTATGATGACGTTTGCCGTATCGCTGCCGCCGTTTTCATCATCAACCGTATACGTAAAGGTTTCCGTTCCATACCAGTTTGTATTCGGGCTGAAGGTGATGCTCTGCTTGTCTTCCGAGATGGTCGCCGTGCCGTTATCCACGCCGCTAACCGCCGAGACGATCAAAGAATCGCCTTCGCGGGTGATGTCGATGTCATCATCGTTATCCAGGACGGCAACCATCACGCTGCCTTCCTCATCGATCGTCGCGCTGTCGTTTGTTGCCTGCGGGGCGTCATTCACCGGGTTCACGGTGATGGTGACAGTTTTGCTGGTTTCGGCGCCGTGTTCGTCCACAACTTTGACGGAGAAGCTGTCGGAGCCGTTATAGTTCGCGGCCGGAGTGTATGTATATACACCGGTCGCGCTGTTCATCACGACCGTTCCATGCTGCGGTTCGCCGGTAACCTGCACTGTGTAGCTATCCGGATCGCCGCTGTCGCTCAGGTCGGGGTCAGCCACCAAAATCGTATCCGTCACGCTGGTATCCTCATTGATCACATGCGAATTGGTCGAGGTGATTTGCGGTGTATCGTTGACTTTGCTTACGGTTACGGTTACCGTACTGGTGGCGGTTGCCTCACCTGAGTCGGTGATGATCACGGTGAATTGATCGCTGCCGTTGAAGTCGGTATCAGGCGTATAGGTCCAACTACCGTCGGCCACGACCACTGCCGTGCCGTGCGAACCATCCGTACCCAGCGAATAAATATAGCTGTCGCCTTCGTGCAGCAGGTCGATATCGCTCTTCACCACCACGATGCCGCCGACCGAGCTGTCTTCCTCCACGGATGCCGTGTAATTCTGCGCCACCGGCGGGTCGTTTACCGGTTGGATGATGATGTCGATCAACTCGGTGGTGGTCAATGCTCCATCATTCACATCCACTTTTAATTGCAGGGAGCCGTTCATTTGCGCTTCCGGGGTCAGCTTGACCGTGCGCGAGGTGCCCGAGCCCTGCAGAATCACGTTGTAGCTCTTGATCAGGCTGGTATCCAGCGAGGTGAACGTGATCAACAGGTTGGCGGAAGCTGTTTCCGCGTCGCTGATATTCACGGCAAACGTCCCGCTGGTATCTTCCTGCATAATCCAGGGTTCTTCGGTTGTGATGATCGGGTAATCATCCGTGGCTGTGATGGTGATGCTCACCGTGGCCGTGGCGCGTTTGCTTAAATCCAGGTTTTCTGCCACCGTGTAAGTAAAGGAATCCGTGCCGTAATAGTTGAGCGTCGGTGAATATGTAAAAGACTGCGTGGCTACGTCCAAACTCACCGAACCGTGCGAGGGATTGGTATAGCTGTAAATACTGAAAGCATCGCCCTCGATATCGCTGTCGTTGCTCAGCACGGCAATGGTGACCGGATTGTCTTCCACGATCGTGCGGCTGTCGCCGGTTACGCTGGGCGCATCGTCTACCGCGTTAATCGTGATGGTAACTGTTCCCGTACGGCGCAAATTGCCGCTGTCGGATACTTCGTAAGTGAAATAAATATCGTCATTGCGGTTGGCAGCCGGTTTATAGGTCAGCGTGCCGTCATTGTTATTGGTCACGGTGCCATGGCCGGTGGAACCATCGGACAGCAATTTGGGCGCAGTTGTCGTGACCACATACAACGTATCCGGGTCCTCGATATCCGTGTCGTTTGCCAATACGTCAACCGTTATCGAGACGTCTTCGTTGGTCGTGGCCGCGTCATTCCCAACCACCGGCGGGTCATTTACTGCGTAAATTCGCAGCGTAGTGCTCTCGGAGTCGGATTTATCACTATCAGACGCGTTAATTTCAATGGTAATCGTCCCGCTCTGGTTGGCAGCAGGCGTGATAGTCAGTGAGACGGACCCGCTGCCGTCGGTCGATTTGGTGAAACTGTAGGCATCGATCAGGTCCGCGTTCGAGGCTATTCCATTTATACTGATATCAGCCAGGTTCGTATCGATATCGGATACCTTAAAAGTGGTTGTGATCGGGGTATCTTCTGCTGTTTCCAGAACGGCGCTTAAGTTGTAAACATCTGGAGGATCATTGACGTTATTCACCGTTACATTGATAGTGCCATCATCGGTCAGCCCACCGCTGTCGGTCAGGATGAAACTGAACACATCGCTGCCGTAATAATCCGTATTGGGCGTATAGATGATATCGCCATGCGCTTGATCGAAACTAACTGTGCCGTTGGCAGGCGTCGTGCTACCCAGGCTGATGGTGATGCTGTCGCCATCCACGTTGGCCAGGTAATCGACGACGTCCACGCGCACGGCTTCTTCTTCATTGGTAGTCACCCAATGATCGCTGGCAATCGGCGGATCATTGATTTCATTCACAGTCAATAAGAAACTGTCGGTTTTATAGGTGATTCCGTCTGTGACCATTGCAGTGATCGTGGTTGTCCCGGATTCATCTTCGATTGGTGTTAAGGTCAAAGCTACTTTCCCGGTGGCGTTATCGCGCGTGAAACTGATGCTCTCCGGCGGTATCAGTTTGGTATCGTTCGAATAAATACTCAGCCCAAGGTCATCTAGCCCGAATGCGGTCCCGATATCGCCGGTATCTACATCGTTAATATAGAAATCCAGGGATATGGATGAGTCTTCATCGATTTCCTGATCCGCGATTTCCACAATGGAATCGGTTTGCGTCGAGATAGTCGGCGCGTCATTGACAGCCAATACTTCTACATAGATTGTGGCGGAAACCGTGGAAATTCCGTCTGTAACGGTATATTTAAAATTCTCCTGGGAATAGCTGCCGTTCTTGTTCGCGCCGGGTGCATACGATACGACACTGCCGGAAAGGGTGGCTGTTCCGAGGTTGGTGTTCGGCGGTGAGCTTAAGTCGAGTGCATAGGTCAGTGTATCGCCATCCGGATCGAAAGAATAGTTGGCCAGGTCGATCGTGATCGTGGCGGCATCTTCCTGAATAGAACGCCAAATGCTGTAGGTTCGAGGGCTCAAATTAACCCCCGTGGTATCCACCGCGATGGAAACGGAAGCTGTGTCAGTGGCGCCGTAATGGTCTGCGATTTCGTATGTGAAGGTAACCCAAGCTTCAACGCAGTTTGCTTCGCCGTTTAATGCCACATATTTAAGCGTCCCGTCCGCGTTCAAGGAAGCAGTGCCGCAGGATGGTTGTGTCGCGACGCGGGTAACGTGGATCTCTTCGTTCACGTCGTAAGGCAGGTCGGGATCGGTATCATTGCTGATAACGTTGATATTATCCAGCGTGCCGCCTGGCGGTACGATTGTTGTCAGATTATTGTCATAGGCCTCGGGAGCGTCGTTGACAGAGATGATCGTGATGGTTACCGTTGCGTTGTCCACGCCGCCATCCGCGTCAGTCATTTCATAAGTAAAAGTATCCGTTCCGTTGAAATCTTCGTACGGCGTGTAGCGGAATTGTCCCGAACCCAGGCTGGATAAGCGCCCATGCGTTGGGTTCGTTAATAATCTGCGTAAAATCAGGTTGGCTGAGCTGGTTTCAATATCGGTGTCATTAGCGATTACGCTGAAGGTTACACCGTTGTCTTCGTTTGTCATTACGGTGTCATTCACTGCGGTAGGTTGATCGTTGATCGGCACCACCCGCGCGGTGAAAGTACGGGTGGTGATGTTCCCCCGAACATCCGTGGCTTCGATCGTGAGAACCGCTTTTCCATTGGTATTCTCCGCCGGTGTGAGGGAGAGCGAGTAATCGCTCCCGGTATTGCTGAGCGCCAGGCTGCCTTCCGGGAATATGGTGGTATTGGAACTACTTACTGCTACCTCGTTCAGGTTTTCATCAATATCTTCGACAGTAAATATTAACGAACCGCTTTCATCTTCGAAGATAACCTGGTTGTCGATAACGGAAACCTCAGGCGGATGATTGGCCGGATCCGCGCTCAAAGTCACGGTTGCCGGTTCGGATGCCAGCCCGGTGGAATCGGTGATGGTATACGTGAAACTATCCCCATCTTCAAAATCCTCGCCGGCAGTGTATACGAATGCTGTCCCGTCTGCGGTCAAAGAGCCATATAAAGGCGCGCTGACAATCTGCGGTGTCAGTTCGGTATCATCGTCCGCATCCCAGTCATTCGCGATTGGATCAATGGCGTAACTCCCGACTTCCTGTACGTAGAAGAAATCACTCACTGCCGTTGGTGCGTCCGCAACGGGGTTGATGGTTACGGAAAAAACTTCAGAAGCCTCAGCAATCCCGTCGCTTACGGTAATGGCTATTGTTACTTCCCCGTTTTTATCCGCGCGCGGGGCAGCCGTAAAAGTGCGGTTCTCACCCGATCCGGTGATGCGCATGTTATTTACGTCCAGGATATCCGGGTTGGTTGAGGAAGTGGTGATCATCAGCGTATTCAACTCTGTTTCAGTAGTCAGATCAAAATCACTGACAGTAAAGTTGACCGTGAGGGTTTCATCTTCATCGATGACCTGGTTGTCGATCGAGCTAATGGTTGGAGGATCGTTCACCGCCGCGGCGGTCAACGTCACTGTCGCGGTCGCGGTAGCCCCGCCCGGGTCTTTGATACGGTAAACGAAACTATCGGTGCCGTCGTAATTACTCGCCGGGGTGTAGCTTAATGTCCCGTCGCCGTTATCCACCAGTGTCCCGTCGCTGGTCGTTGTGACAATTCCGTCGTAACTCAATGCGCTTTGGCTGTTATCCACATCGGTGTCGTTGTTCAATAATTGGCTGCTGACCGTGATAGTTGCAGTGGTGTCTTCCGTGAAACTGATGCTGTCGTTGCGCGCGGTCGGCGCGTCGTTTACCGGCGTGACGTGCAAGGTAAAGTTATAAACGGCCGTCTGGAAACCGTCGCTGGCGCGGATCGTGAATGTGACGTCCCCGTTTTGATTGGCAAGCGGCACCAGTTTGATCGAGGTGGCCGGGTTGGTATCTTCCAGTCCGCTGATCGTGATGCGGCTCTGGGGTACGATGGCGGAATTGCCAGTGACCACTTGCATGGTCAGGGTTTCCGCTGGCGTTTCCACGTCGGTCAGATTGAAGCTGATGGTAATCGAGTTATCCTCATCGATGGTGTATTCGCTCAACAATCCATCGGTCTGGGGATAATCGTTGATCGCGTTCACTGTCAGCGTCACCGTGGCGGATGCGGTCAACCCGCCCGAGTCGCTGATTTCGTAAGTGAAACTATCCGCTCCGAAATAATTATCGGCCGGATCGTAAATGATGTTCGTGCCTGAAATGGCCGCCGTTCCATGCGATGGCGCGGTCAGGATGTTCGAGGGAGCAATAGTATCTCCTTCCGATGTATCCGCATCGGAATCATTGGCCAGCACCGCTACCGTAACATTGACGTCCTCGTTGGTGGAGGCGCTGTCGTTCTCCGCCACCGGGGTATCGTTGACCGCGTTCACGGTCACGCTGATGGCGCAGGGCACTTCCGCGTGTCCGTCGCTGAGCGTGATGGTGTAACTGTCCGGGCCATTGTAATTTTCATCCGGCGTATAACGATAGCCGTCGTCGTCCAATTCCAGCGTCCCGTGCGCAGGGCCTTCGCCGCTCTTAACGGAAAAGTTGAGTTCGTCCAGGTCCACGTCCGTGGCGGATAACGCCTGGCTGAAAGGCACGTCTTCATCCGTGCTGATGGAAGTGGTGTATGTGGGAACAGGCAGGTCATTGACCGCGTTGACGGTCACGGCGACCGCGCAATCCACTTCACCCGTGCCGTCGCTTACGGTGATGATTAAATTGTCCGAACCATTGTAATTCGCCGCCGGTGAATAGCGATATCCGCCGTCGATCAATTCCAGTGTCCCGTGGCTGGGCCCGTTGCCGTCCTTCACGGAATATGCCAGGGTATCCGCATCGATATCCGTAGCAGTAAGGCTTTGGCTGGTGGGAGTGTCTTCATCGGTGCTGATGGAGGCGGTGTAAGTGGGGACCGGCAAATCGTTGACCGCGTTGACGTTAACGCTGATGGCGCATTCCACAATAACGATTCCGTCGCTGACGGTAATAATAAAAGCATCCGGTCCGTTATAGTCCGCGTTGGGGGTATAAGTGTAGCCGCCCTCGACCAGTGTCAAAGAACCGTTGACCGGTCCGCTGCCTTCTTTGATCGCGTAACTGATTGTATCGCCGTCCACGTCGCTGGCGGTGAGGGTCTCGTTCAGGGAGGCATCTTCGTCCGTGCTGACGCTGGCCGAATAGGTGGGATCCGGCGCATCATTGATTGGGTTTACCGTGATGGTGATGCTGCAATCGACCTCGGCAGTACCATCGCTGAGCGTGATAATGAAATCATCCGTGCCGTGGAAGTTTTCGTTCGGTGTGTAAGTATAACTGCCCTCGCTCAACGCCAGCTCGCCGCTGTTCGGTCCATTGCCGTCCTTTACCGCGAAGTTCAGCGTGTCCAGGTCCACATCCGCAGCGCTGATGCTTCCGTTATAGGGTGTGTCCTCGTTCGTGGCAACCGTTGGGACGTAACTGGGAATGGGAGCGTCATTGACCGTATTGACCGTTACTGTCACGAGGCAATCCACTTCGGTCGTGCCATCGCTGACGGTGATCGTGAAGCTGTCATCCCCGTGGTAATTGGTTAGCGGTGTGTAGGTGTAGCCGCCCTCGTTCAGCAGCAAGGTGCCGTGCTGCGGGGCATTGCCTTCCTTGACAGAAAAGCTTAGGGTATCCAGGTCGATATCACCGGCTGTCAAGGATCGGTTGGTGGCGGTATCTTCATCTGTTGAAATGGACGGTTCATAAGCCGGTACGGGTGCATCGTTGACCGCATTTATCGTAACCGTGATCGCGCAGTCCACCTCAACCATCCCATCGCTGACGGTGATTGTAAAGCTGTCGCTGCCGTTGACGTCGGTATTGGGTGTATAGGTGTACCCGCCTTCGCTGAGTTCCAGGCTGCCGCTGGACGGAAGGTTGCCTTCTTTAACTGCATAGGTCAGGGAATCCCCGTCCGCGTCCGTGGCGCTCAGGGTTTTGCTGACCGGTGTGTCTTCATTCGTACTGATGCTGCTGTCGTAGCTGGGCAGCGGGGCATCGTTGATCGCATTGATTGTCGCCGTCACGGGGCAGTCCACTTCGCTGCCCCCGTCGCTGACGGTAACGGTGAAGCTGTCGCTTCCAAAGTAATTGGCTGCCGGTGTATACGTGTAACCGCCCTCGGCCAATTCCAGGCTGCCGTGCGCCGGGGTGTTGCCTTCCTTGACCGAATAAGTCAGGGTGTCGCCATCGATATCCACAGCGGTCACATTTTCGAAGATAGGCGTATCTTCCTCGGTTGTTATGCTTGCCTGGTAAGTGGGCACTGGCGCGTCATTGACCGCGTTGACGGTCGCGGTGATCGCGCAGTCGACCTCTGAGGTGCCGTCGCTGACGGTGATGATGAAACTGTCACTGCCATGGAAGTTTTCCGCCGGGGTGTAAGTGTATTCCCCCTCGCCCAACGTTAGGCTGCCGTTTGTCGGCCGGTTGCCGTCCTTGACAGCAAAAGTCAGGGAATCGCCATCGATATCGCTGGCGGAGATGCTCAGCGTGGCTGGAGTGTCTTCATCGGTGCTGATGGCTGCGTCGTAAGCTGGTTCAGGCGCGTCGTTGACTGCTGTCACCGTCATCTGCACTTCGGCGGTAGCTTGCGTTTCGGGGTTGGCGGTTTCGGAAATCGTATAAGAAAAGCTGTCCGCTCCGTAGTAATTTTCAAACGGGGTATAAACGATCGCGTCCAGTCCCGCGCTCAAAACAGCCGTCCCATATGTCGGCTTGGTGATCCCGGTGATGTTGAACATGTCCGCTTCCGGGTCGCTGTCATTGCTCAGCACGTACACGGTTACCGGTTGATCCTCTTGCGTTTCAGAAATATCATCCGCCGCAACCGGCGCGTCGTTCACCGCGTTTACGGTGACGCTCACCGTCGCAAAAGCCGTATCACCGCCGTTGGAATCCGTGATCCGGTAATCGAAATTGACTGACCCGGTGAAATTCGCGGCCGGGGTGAATGTGATTGTCCCGTCGGCATTGGCCTGGGCTGTGCCGCTGGCGGGAGGATTGAGCACCTCAACCGTTAGCGTGCCCTGGTCGGGATTGCTGTCATTCTCCAGTACATGGATATTAACCGGGATTTCCTCGTCTGTCTGGGCTGTGTCGGCATTGGCAACCGGCGTGTCGTTCACCGCCTCCACCGTCAGGTTGATGGACGCCTCACGCTGCAGTCCTTCCCCGTCCGTGATTATGAAGGAAAGCACGCTGGTGCCATTGGCATTCGTCCGCGGCGTAAGCGAAACGCTTACCAGGCCATCGATGTTGGCTGTGCCGATGTCTTCATTCCGCACCAAGTCCGAATTGGAGGATGCCGCCGAAATCGTCAACAGTGCAGCCGCGCTCTCGCCGTCCGATATATTAAAAGAAAAAGTCAGCGGTGTATCTTCCAGCGTAGTCTGGTCGCTCAAGCCGGACAAGGTCGGATAGGTATTGACCGCAACCGTATCCAGGCTGCTGTTGCCGCGGTAATCCACCGCGTACACACTATACGTGCCGCCGGTGGAAACAAGAACGTTGCCGCTGCCCGAGGTCATGGGAACTTCGCTTCCGCCGGCCGGGAAGAAATCAGCGCTATGCTCGCCGGCCGCGTAATACACGCCGCTCAAGCCGCTGCCGCCTTCGGATGCGGTGATGGCAATGGTTGCTCCGCCGCTCAATTCAGGTGTCGATTGTAGCTCCAGGCGCGGGGCGGTCTTATCTTCAATTATGAAGGAAAGGTCTTTGAATTTGACGGTATTGGCAGTTCCCGCAGCCGTACCGCTGAAACGGAATTCAATTGCGGTTGTATTCGCGGGTATGGTGATTGCGTGTGATGAAACTCCCTGTTCACTGACGTCGCAGAAGTGGGTTTGGAAATCGTCGCTCCCCTGGAATGCAACCACCACCTCGCCACTGTCATCTTGCCCCTCGCCCTCGTTGATGATTTGGCAATTGAAGGAATAATCCAGTTCCGCTTCGCCGGTATCGATCGATGCTGAGATGGAAGCAACGTCCACCAAATAAGTAATATTAAAGGAAGTGGCGCCATCCACAGCGGCGATGGTTTCCGCTTCGACCTGCGCGTTATCGCTCGTTTGATATTCGGTGATGTCCGCGATCTCGCTGCCCCAGCTGACAAACGCCAGGCTGTCGGCGTAAACCGGCGTGGCATTAAATAACAATTGCGCGATGATCGCGCAAATGGTCAATAACCTTAGTAGAAAATAATGTGGCTGCGATGTTGGGTTCATTGACAATACAGGCTGTTGTAAGCGGCTTCATCATCTCCGTTAAATTTTTGGAACTTCCCGAATTAATTTTATATCACTTTTCGAAAATTGAATACAAATACTTTTCATAAGGATAATTGACACAAACCATAGTAAGCTTCGTAATATTTCTATCATAATTTTTTTTAATAAAAAAAACAGGGAGCCATGACAAGCTCCCTGTCTTGCGTACCTGCGGACTGGTTTTAGTAGCTGAATGAATCCGCTACGTCTGCCAGCACGTCTTCATAATCGCTTGCATATTTATCCTTGGTTGCCGTGGTGAAGAAAAACAGGTAATTATCCTGCATATCAAAATAAGTGGTGCCGCTGGTTTTATTCTTATCGCTCCACCAGGTTAGTTTCTCGCGGCCGTCGTCCATCAGAACGTCTTTGGCGATCTTCAGATCGCTGCCGTACAGCCGGCGCATGTAATCGACCGTGTACTCGCCTTTCAATACAGCGCTCGTATCGATGCTGGTTTCATTGACCAGGGTCTGCACGAACGCGTTACCGTCCGGCGCAGTGTAAGTTTCAACAACTGCGTCTTCAATGCTGTCATCATCTTTCTCGTAATTCCAACCTGCCGGGATCTCGAGCTTGAAAATGTCTTCCGGTGAAGTGTAATCCATCATTCCGGAATCATTGGCTGGTTCTTGGGCAGCCGCTTCCTCAACCACCGCTGGTTCTTCTACGACAGCCGCGGGGGCTTCAGCGGCAACAACAGGCTCCTGTTCGGCCGGGACTGGTTGCGCAGCCGGCGCAGCTTCCTGGCTTTTACTGCCGCAAGCAGCCAGCAACAAGGCTGCCAGAACGACCACGAATAGGGATTTTTTGTTCATTTTTCTCTCCGTTCATTACTATGGTTTGGTGGTACGACTTCCATACCACTTAACGCAATTATAAGGAGATTTTGAGTTTTGTCAACCGCCATTTCCGGATTGTAATTTCTGAAAGGTTCAATAAACCGGCGTGATCCGGTAGATCTTGTCGTCCCCTGTCCGGGGGTTGCCGCGCCCGTCGCGGTTGCTGGTGCTGAAGTAGATTGTCCCGTCCGGCCCCGCGCTCACTTCGCGCACGCGCCCGACGTCCCTAACCAGCCACTCCACCTTTTCTATTCTATTGGGATCGTCTACCGCAGGGCTGAGCATGGCCAGGCCTTCGCCGCGCAAGGCGCCCAGTAACAGCTTGCCCTGGAACAGCGGCAATGTCGCGGACGAATAAAAGAGAATGGCGGCCGGCGCGATGGCGGGGGTGAACTGCATCAACGGGCTCTGCGTTCCCGCCAGGCTTTCGTCGTGCGAAACCAGCGGCCAGCCGTAATTGCTGCCGGCTTCAATGCGGTTGATTTCATCCCCGCCCGCGGGTCCGTCGTTCCCCGAAGGACCATGCTCGCTCTCGTAGAAAATGCCATCCGTGCTATTCCAGGTGATCCCCTGCGGGTTGCGGTGGCCGTAGGAAAACACCAACGAATCACGGAACGGGTTGTCCTGCGGAATGCTGCCGTCAGGGTTAACACGCAGGATCTTACCCGCCAGGCTGCTTAAATCCTGGGCAGCCTGCGGCTGGCGCGCGTCGCCGCTGGTGATGTAGAGCTTGCCGTCCGGCCCGAACGCCAGCCGGCAGCCGGCGTGGTACTTTGCCGAGGGAATATTGTCCACCACAACTGCGTCGAGGCTGATCTCATTCCCTTTGTCGATCATGCGCACCACCCGATTGAACATACCGGATTGGTTCTGGCTGGTGTAGCATGCGTAGAAAAAATGGTTCTCCGCGTAATCGGGATCCAGCGCCAGCCCCATCAGGCCGCTCTCTTCAATACTGACCAAATCAGTGAACGTGTAAAGCGCATTCGGGTTGAGTTTGCCGTCCACGATCTCACGGATGCGCCCGGGCCGCTCGGAAACCAGCATGCGCTCTGCGCTGGTGAAGATGATGCTCCAGGGAACCTCCAGTCCTTCCGCTACCACCTCGCTTTTCCATCCCACCGGGATCGGCTGCGCCGTGGCGGTCAAGGCGGGCGCTGGCTGCACCGCGGTCGGCGTATACGTGGCAATGGAATAGCCTGCCGCGTTCAAAACCGCCGGCTGGCAGGCGCCAAAAACCAGGGCGGCTATCACATATAAAGGAAATACTTTTCGGATCATTTTTCTCTCCGGGATTTAACAATAGCGGAGATTCAACCGAAGGTGAGTTAACGATCCGTTAGAATCAGCTTTAAGTACTTCGACGGGTCTTGTTGTAAAATAAATTTACTTACCATTCGACACGATTTTAATTTCAGGAGGAGCTATGACTTTAGTCGATCAGATCAGGGATTACGCGAGCACTATTCCCGCGGAGTTCAAAGAGAAAAAAGGGTTCGGAGAAATCAATTTCGTGGTGGCGGAACGCAAGGCGTTCTTGTCCAAAGAAAAACTTTCCTACCAGGCAAAATTTCGCGTAGATGACGACGCCAAAATTGTCAAATTCACCGAAATGCTGAAAGAGAGCTCCTCCGGCATGGAGAACGCCGGTATGAGCTTCAAGACTGAAAGCTTCAAGACCGGCAAGGGCGGTCAATTGGAAAGCGTGATCGAGCAGCAAGCCGACCAGTTCGGCAAGAAATACCAGTACCAGTTCGACTTCAAGTCCGTGCGCGGCAAGGTTGAAGCCTTGGCTAAAGCCGCCGGCTATGATTTCCAGTATCAAATCACTGCCAAGGGTTTATAGTCAGTTTTTCGCCGCAACAAAAAAGGTCTGCGATTCTGATTGAATCGCAGACCTTGAATGATTCGGTTATCGTTGATTAATTTTCGCCCAACAGCGCCGCCGGCACGAATGGGAATGGCACCAAGTCGCTCAGCTTGCGCTCGCCCATGTACTTTCCATTTTCATCGCCGCTGATCACTAGCATGTGCAGCCCGAATTCCAGCAGCACCTGGCGGCAGATGGCGCAGGGATAAGCTTCCTTTGTGCCGGGGCCGATCACGGCGATGGCTTCGATCTCACGTTCCCCTTCGGAAACGGCTTTCCAGGCGGCCACGCGCTCCGCGCACACCGTCCCGCCGTAGGAAACGTTCTCAATGTTGGTCCCTCCATAAATTTTCCCGCTCTTGGTCAGCACCGCCGCGCCGACCCGGAAGTGGGAATACGGGCAGTAAGAATTTTCCGCCGCCTTGACCGCGGCAGCCAGCAGCTTGGTTTTCATCTCGTTATCAATCATGGTTTTATCCTTTCAGGAAAATTCATTATACATAATTTCACCCGGATCGTTGCAGGCAAACTCCGGCAGACGCGATAAATCCAGTCTTCTATCATTTTATAATTTAAGTGGCAGGTATCCCCATGAACCCTGATCGCAAACCAAATTTTCCGCAGTTGAACAGCCCGGATGAAACCGTGCATCCATTGGACGATCGTGACTTGGGCGAAATCAGCGCGCTTTTGACCGCCTGCGACGATTTTTCCATTCTGGTTTCCGGCCAGCCGCATCAAGCGGAAGATGCTTTCGGCTTGCTGCACGACTTGCCGCCCATGAAAACCGAAGCGGATAAGCAGGTGCTCGGGTTCCGCGATCGGAATGGGAAGCTGTGCGGCGTGCTGGACCTGGTGAGTGGATATCCGGAGGATTCTGTCGCTTTCATCGGATTGCTGCTGCTCCTCCCGGAAACGCGCGGCGCCGGCCTGGGTCGCCGTATCACCCAAAGCGTCGAAACCTGGGCAAGAGGTGCAGGATTCAAAGCCCTCATGTTAGGCGTGGTGGAAGAAAATATAGATGGGCTGTGTTTTTGGAAAGCCTGTGGATTTGAAGTGGTGGAAACCAGCGACCCGCGGGCATTCGGTCAGAAGACCCAGCGCGTGCTGCGCATGAAGAAGGTGCTTTAGTTTCGAACGCTCACTTGCCCCTAATCCTCAAATTGTCATTCCGAATGAAGAGAGGCAGTCGGCTCCTTCCCCCGCCGCGGGAAGGCTTGGCTGAGGGAATTGGTTGTCAATCGGAAATCACATCTTGAAAAAGCTTCGCGATCGTTATTCCACAAGATTACCAGCGTTCGTCAAAACAATCTGCGTTTATCTGTGGTTGTAGTATTAATTCCCGCGCTGGTAATTGGGAGCGTCGCGCGTGATGGTCACGTCGTGCGGATGGCTCTCGATCAAGCCGGCATTGGTGATGCGCACCAGTCGTGTGCATGAGCGTAAATCCTCCAGGCAGGTGGCCCCGGCGTAACCCATGCCCGAACGCAGCCCGCCCACCAGTTGATAAACGTAATCACTCAACGGGCCCTTGTAGGCGATCATGCCTTCAATGCCTTCTGGAACCAGCTTGCGGGCTTCTCCCTGTCCGCTGCCGTAGCGGTCGCGCCCAAAGCCCTGCATGGCGCCTTCGCTGCCCATGCCGCGGTAGGATTTATATTGCCTGCCTTCATATAAGATCAAATCGCCTGGTCCTTCATCCAAACCGGCCAGCAGGCTGCCCAGCA
The DNA here is from genome assembly GCA_013178095.1 of Anaerolineae bacterium. Classification (GTDB taxonomy): domain Bacteria; phylum Chloroflexota; class Anaerolineae; order Anaerolineales; family Anaerolineaceae; genus Pelolinea. The sequence continues at coordinate 371,801 of JABLXK010000003.1, forward strand.
TGACCGTTTCCGCCCCGGCCGTGATGGCCTTGACAATGTCGCCGCTGTGCTTAATGCCGCCGTCGGCGATCAACGGGATTCCCGCCGGGCGCGCCGCTTTGGCGCAGTTGTAAATGGCGCTCATCTGCGGCATGCCCGCGCCCGAGATGATACGCGTGGTGCAAATCGATCCTGCCCCCACCCCCACCTTGACCGCGTCCGCGCCGGCTTCGATCAACGCGCGCGTGCCTTCTTCCGTGACCACGTTCCCGCCGATTACCGGCATGCCGGGCAGGACAGCCTTGATGCGCCGGATGGCTTTGATCACGCCGGCCGAATGGCCGTGGGCGGTATCCACCACCAGCACGTCCACGCCCTTGGAAGCCATCAATTGCGCGCGTTCCTCCAGGTCCGCCCCCACGCCCACCGCCGCCCCCACCAGCAGCCGGCCGCTGCTATCCTTGGAAGCGTTCGGGTAGCGGATCTTCTTTTGAATGTCCTTGACCGTGATTAGCCCTTTCAGGCAGCCGCTTTCGTCCACCAATGGAAGTTTTTCAATGCGGTGCTGCTGCAGGATGCTCCGGGCTTGTTCCAGCGTGGTGCCTAATGGAGCAGTGACCAATCCATCGCCTGTCATGAAATCAGCCACCGGCCGTTCGTAATCCGCGCTTTCCACAAAACGGATATCCCGGTTGGTGAGAATTCCCACCAGTTTTTGCGAATCCCCGTCCACGATCGGGATGCCGCTGATGTGGAAACGCGCCATGATTGCCTCGGCATCCTTGAGTGTGGCATCCGGCGTCAGGGTGATCGGGTCGGAGATCATCCCCGATTCGGAACGCTTGACGATCTCCACTTCGCGCGCCTGCGCTTCGGGCGACAGGTTGCGGTGGATGATACCGATCCCGCCCTCGCGCGCCAGCGCAATCGCCATGCGCGATTCGGTCACGGTATCCATCGCAGCGGAAAGAACCGGGATATTCAGGAAAATATCGCCCGCCAGCCGCGCCCGCACGTCCATTTGCGATGGCAGCGCCTCGCTGTATCCCGGCACGATCAGCAGATCGTCGAAAGTCAAGGCTTCATTTGCGGAAAACAGGTCTTCGTTCATCGGGGCGCTCCATGCATCGGATTTCGCGCAATTATAAACGCCCGCGGGCTAGTTGTGTAGACATATTGTATAGACATTCCCACGACTGGTAAGGTTAATCGTTGAGATTCTATACTTGCCAATATCCGGCCCCCGAATTACTGCGTTTCACTCGCAAAAATATTCGAGATATATGTTTTCGCGAGCCGCGTCAGCGGCGTGGCGATCTCACGGACAGATTTTCAATGCTGGTCGCAATTACGCCAACGCGATCTTGTAGCGACAGATTGTTTCGGCTTGTTAAGGCAAGCCTCGCAAAGTCACCCTGGAAATGTTTTTGCGAGCCCGACGAAGGAGGGCGCGGCGATCGCGCTCGGGCATTCACCTGCACTCCGCAGGGGTGTGCCCGCGAAATCTGTGTTCATCTGCGTTCATCTGTGGTCTTCATAAATGCCGAAATAAAATGCGCTCCTGAAATGCCAGTGTCTATATAAAAATCATCTGTGTTCATCTCGTTAAAATAGATATCTGCGTTCATCTGTGATTAAAAAAATGCCGAAATAAAAAAGCTCACGGCTATAATTAATCAAAAGGTCGCTTCCATGGCAATTGACACCTCCAAAAGCGTTCGCAGTCTGGTCATCTACGAAATCTACGTGCGCAGCCATAGTCCGCAGGGCACCTTTCAAGGGGTCATCGATGATTTGCCGCGCATCAAATCCCTTGGCGTGGACGTCGTCTGGCTGATGCCCATCCATCCCATCGGCCGCGTGCAGCGCAAAGGTTCGCTCGGCTGCCCCTACGCCATCGCCGATTACTACAGCGTCAATCCCGAATACGGCAGCCTGGCGGATTTTACCCGCCTGGTCGAAAGCGCCCACGCACTCGGGTTGAAAGTCATGATAGACGTGGTCTACAACCACACCGCGCACGATTCCGTGATCCTGCGCGAGCATCCGCGCTGGTACCACAATGACGCCTCCGGTCGACCCATGACCACCGTGCCGGAATGGAGCGACGTGATCGATCTGGACTATACCCATCCCGAGCTTTGGGATTATCTGATCGGAGCCCTGGAACAGTGGGCGCGCTTGGGCGTGGACGGTTTCCGCTGCGATGTAGCTTCCATCATTCCGTTGGAATTTTGGCTGCGGGCGCGCGCCGCCATCGAACGGATCAATCCCGCCTGTCTCTGGCTGGCCGAATCAGTGGAGGCCCGCTGGGTGGCGCAGCGCCGTGCCGCCGGCCTGCCGGCCTGGTCCGACGGCGAGCTCTATCAGGCTTTTGACATCACCTACGATTACGATATTTTTAACGCCTGGAAAAACGTCATGGAAGGCAAGCTCGACCTGCAATTTTACCTGGACCTGCTGCGCTTGCAGGATTGCGTCTATCCGCATAATTACGTCAAACTGCGTTTTGTGGAAAATCATGACCAGCCGCGCATCCTGTCCTTCGCGCCGGATCGCCGCCGGGCGTTGGCCTGGACGGCTTTCCAGGCCTTCAATAAAGGCGCCTGGCTGATCTACGCCGGGCAGGAATCCGCCGCCGCGCGCCAGCCCTCTCTCTTTGAAAAGGAACCGCTGGAATGGGGTAGTTATGAACTGTCGGATTTTCATCATCGGCTGGCACTCATCAAGAAAAACCCTGCTATGACCGCCGGCGAACTGTTCTGGGTTCAACCTGCTCCGGCGGCCCTGGGAATCTGGCATGCTGAAACCGGCAGCCTGGCCGGCATCTTCAACGTCCGGGGAGTGAGCGGCGAGATGCCCGTCGCTATCCCGGACGGCAGCTACACCGATCTTCTGACAGATCGGGCGATAGTGATCGATAAAGGAATGTTATCCCTGCCGGAAGAAGCCGTCATCTTCAATTGCGCTTTGCCGCAGGTTCCTCAACCCTGCCCGGCTTTGTTGTTGTAAAGCGGTTTACGGCCGGCCCTGCCTGCCTGGCATGCTTCCGGTCCGCACGCCTCCATATTGCTTCTGAAAATTCCACCAATTGGGACTATACTCATGGGTTGACAATAAGCATTACAACTGTATGGATGTTGGCATCACCTATAATTCTTTTGCGCGCAAAAAAATGCTGCCGGAAGAACGCGAGCTGAAAGCAACCAGTTTCGCCATCGGCAGGCATCTGCAAAAATTGGGCCACCATGTGCGTTATTTCGACATGGATAACCCCGAAGATATCAAATCCCTGTGTACCGATAAACCGCAAGTGGTGTTCGATACCTGCGAGCGCATCCATGACGATCCGCGCGGTGAAGCCTACACCGCCGCGCTGCTGGAGTTCCTGGGCATTCCCCACACCCGCACCAACTCCTTCCAAATTGCTCTGGGCGTCAATAAGGTGCGCGTGAAATTGCTGCTGGAGTATTATCACATCCCCATCCCGCGCTTCCAGGTTTTTCATTCGGACGATGACGAATTGCGGCCCGATTTACCCTTTCCTCTTTTTGTCAAAGGCATTGCCAGCGAGAATAGCATCGGCATTGATGAACACTCGCTGGTGACCAACGCGCGCGAATTGAAACAGCAGGTTGAAATGATCAACACTGTTTTGAAGCAGCCCGCCCTGGTCGAAGAATTTATCGCCGGCAGGGAATTTTCCGTAGCGGTTCTGCCCGGCATCACCAATTGCGCCTTGCCCATCATGGAAATCAAATTCGACGACTTACCGCCCAACAAACGCTATCTGGACTATAAGGCCAAATGGATCAGGCATTCCGACCAATACAAACGCACTGTCCCGGTATACCCGGTCAACCTGCCCAAAGACGAGCAGGATCTGATCAGCAGCACGGCCTTGAAGTGCTTCAATATTTTGAGCCTCGATTCCTATGCCCGCATCGACATACGTTACAACGACCGCACTCCCTACGTCCTGGAAATCAACCAGAATCCCAGTATCAATGAAAACGGCAGCGGCTACGTCCATAGTTGCGAAAATCACGGTATGGATTACGAAGATATGATCATCGCGCTGCTGGATAATGCCATTCGGGGAGAATTATGAAAATCCTCCTGTTGGAACCGGCGGATTGCGACCCTGCTGCAGCCGCCAAAATCACAACCATCCGGCGCATCCTGGCGCAGCTTGGCCATCAGGTCATTGAACAGGACTTCAACGATGGGTTTTTCAGCCGCCTGGTCGACGAAAAACCGCAGGTGGTTTTCAACCTGGCCAGCGTGTACTCCTGGGAGAAAACCGCTTACCTTCCGGCCATCCTCGAAATTGCCGGCGCGCGGTACACTGGCTCCGGTTTCCTCACCTTAACCCTGCTACGCCATCCGGCCAAACTGCTGCCGCTGCTGGAAAAGACTGGCATTCATATCCCGCCTTACCGGATCGTTAAAGCCGGCGAGCCTGCCCCGGCAGGATCCTTGCACTTTCCGCTTTCCATCCTTCAGGAAGACCGCCAAACCGGAGTTGCAGTCGCTTCAGCCATTGAATTGCAGCGGGCGCTGCAGGCCATTCCGCCGCAGGAAGAATTGGTTTTGCGCGAAATTCACGGCAATGACGTTGTCCATGTGTTTATTCTCGATACGCAAATTTTCCCGCGCGAAGCTCCCCCTTCTCTGTTTCAACCTGCCCTGAACGCTTACCATCTGGTTGAAGCGCGCGGCCTGGCGCGCTTTGATTTCCTGCTCGCCGGGGAACCGCTGTTAGCCGCAATCGACGCCGCGCCCGATCCGCTGGACGAAGGTTTTATGAAAGCAGCCGCCTCGGCCGGGCTCGATGAAACAGCCATCATCCGCACGCTGATTGCGCAGGCAGGCAGCGATTGATTTTTTTGCTGCACACGAATTCTAAATGAGAACCTTCTAATGAACGATATGGGTGTGACCATCAGACCGCTGCAGGATGAAGAGAGCGACCTTCGCCAGGTTGTTGAAATTGAAAATCTGTCGTTCAGCAAAGATGACGCCTATACGCGCGAAGATTTCAGGCGCTGGTTGGGATATAACCCGGAGTTCTGTTTGGTTGCGGAAATCGATGGCAGGATCGTGGGCGATATGATTTGCCGCATCCTGCGCTATAAACTGGATTTGGCTTCGTGCGCCATCCATCCGAAATACCGCCGTTACGGGGTCGGGTCGCTTTTGCTGCGTGAAATGGAAACGCTGGCCGCGAAATTTGGCGTCAGGAAAATCGAACTGCAGGTGCGCAAGACCAATTCAAGCGGCCTTGCTTTCTGGCAAAAAATGGGGTTTGAAGAATCCGGCGTATTGCCCGGTTTTTACCCCGATGGGGAAGACGGCTTGCAGATGAGCAAAAAAATCTGAAACTGATCGACCTGACGTAAGCAGGTTGAACGACGTAAAAACCTGCCCGCGCATAATCGCTGCCTGCTCGCAGGCGCAAGCCTTGTTCTGCCCCGAAAAGCGCTCCTCTATCCCTTCACGCTGCCCAGGGTCAGCCCGGAGATCATGTACTTGGACATGTACAGGAATAACAGCATCACCGGGACAGAGACGATCAGCGCGCCTGCGTTGTACTGGCCCCATTGCGATAAATACTGCCCGATCATGCGCTGCAGCCCCAGCGGCCAGGTCAGGATGGATTCCTGCGAACCCAGGATCACGCGCGCAATCAGGTACTCGTTCCAGGCCTGGCTGAAATTGAACAGAAAAGCGATCGCCAGCGCCGGCGTGGAAAGCGGCAGGATGATTTTCCAGAAGGATTCCAGGCGCGTGCAGCCGTCGATCACCGCCGCCTCCTCCAGGTCAACCGGGATGGTATCGTAATATCCCTTCAGGATCCAAATACTGAAAGGCACCGACGTAACCGCATAAGCAAACACCAGGCCGGTATACGTGCCGACCATCTTCAGGTTGATTGCCAGAATATACAGCGGCACCATCAACATGGCCGAGGGGATCATCTGCGTGGTCAGCAGATAGATCAACAGCGGCGTCCGTCCGCGGAATTTAAAGCGCGAGAAAGCGTATGCCGAAGTGGCCGCGATGATCACCCCCACGATGGAAGTGCCCACCGTGATGATCAGGCTGTTCCAGATCCATTGCAGCAGTCCCTGGTTGAACACCAGCCGGAAATTTTCCAGCGTGGCGTTGGCCGGGATGATTGATAGATCTGTTGAAAGCAGGCGGTTTCCGGGCCGCAGCGATACCGAGAAGATGCGCAGCAGCGGATAAACCGACAGGACGCAATAGCCGATCAGGATCAAATGGATGATCAATCGCTTGAATTTGCTGTCGCCGCGCGCGGCGTGGAAGAAAGATTCCTTCTTTACCTTGATTTCTTTTCGGTCCGCTTGTTTCACGGATGTCGGATTGTTCTTGCTCATCTCACTTCCGCTCCTTCCACGGCTTTAGTGGTTTTCACGTAGAAAATGGAATACGCCAACAGAATAAAGAATATGACAAAAGCAAACGCGGCCGCGAAGCCGTAACGGTTGTACTGGAACGCCGCCCGGAACAGGGCCGTCACCAGGATATCGCTGGTTTCCAGTTCGAACTGGTTGATGAAGAAAGATACATTAAAGGTGTTGAAAGTCCAAACCGTGCCCAGGATCACGGCCGGCGCCATGATCGGCTGCATCAGCGGCAGGGTGACGTTCCAAAAACTCTGCCATTTGCTAGCGCCGTCGATTTCGGCGGCATCGTAAAATTCGCCGGAAATGCTTTGCAGACCGCCCAGGAAGATCACAGTCATAAATGGAATACCCAGCCAGATATTTACCATGCACATGGCAATGAAGTTGGGCACCGGCGCGGTCAACCACGGAATCGGCGTCAGTCCGATCCGCTGTAATACCAGGTTAATCCAGCCGTATTCGAAGTTGAACTCGCCGCGCCAGGCCAGCACCGCCACAACCTGCGGCAGCGCCCAGGGGATAATGATCAGCATGCGGTAAAGGCCGCGCAATTTCATCTCCCGGTTCAATAACAGCGCCAGGCACATTCCGCCCACCACATGGAAGATGATATTGACTGCCGTCCACAGAATGGTTCTGGCCAGCAGCGGGAAAAAGGTGACCTGTTTCAGCACCGGTTCGGTGAAAACCCGGATGTAATTTTTCAGACCGATAAAATCAAAATTAAAGAAGTGCTTGAGACTCATGTTGGTGAATGACAGGCGTGCTTCCCAAAGCAGAGGGAACACCTGCAAGATCAGCAGACCGATGACGGCTGGTGAGATCAACATGATCACGATGGCGTTCTTCAGCTTGAGCCATCGCACGAAGATTAAATACAATAAACCTTCCAGTGCCGCTATGGCAGCCAGGACAATCAATACTGTCAGGATTACTTCTTTGAAGCTGTTCAGCATGACTTCAGGATCGATTAACATGGCGGTTGTTCTCCTGAGAATTGCGGATCATTTCCTGAAAGAGGAACCGGTCGGCGCCGGTTCCCCTTCATTTATTCAGGTCAACAGGTTATTCGAGTTGCATGATGCAGGCTTCCGCGGCCGCTTGCATGGCTGCGGCTGCATCCTTCGCCGATTTTTCATCCGCCAGGACGGAGGTCATTTCAGGTTTCATCGCATCCCAGTTGCAGCGCATTTCAACAACGGTCGGCATCGGAACGCCATTGGCCATATCCGCTGATGAACCAGCCAGGATCGGATCGGATGTGATGGCTTCGTTGCTCAACACAGACTTCAAGCCCGGCAGGCGGTTGAGAGTTTCCAGTTGCTTCAATTGATTGGCTTCATTGGTGGCAAATTCGATGAATTTGATCACCGCGGCTAATTTATCACCGGCAAGGTCTTTTGGCAGCATGAAATATTTGCCTGAAGTATAGGGTTTCGGGTATTCGCCCGTCGCCACCACTTTCGGCAGCGCTGCCGCGCCCAGGTTATCCCCTAACACCTCTTTGTATCCTCCCAGCGACCAGTCGCCGTTGATGATCATGGCCGCCTTGCCTTCCTTGAACAAGGTATCGGTCACGTCGTAATCGGCCGATGCCGGAACTACCTTATGTACGTATTTCAGGTCATACAGGAATTGCAGGGTGTTGACCATGGCATCGGTATTCAAAGTGGGGGTCAGGCCGTCTTCGGCGAAAACCGCTCCGCCGAAACCGCCCAGCCAGGGCACCAGCCAGAAGGGTTCGGTCATGTTGTACGATAAACCGTACTGATCGCCCTTGGTCAGTTCTTTGGCCATCGCGATCATTTCGTCCGTGTCCGCCGGCGGCGTGGGAACCAGGCTCTTGTTGTAGAGCAGCATCAAGTGGTTGCCGCTGGAGATCGGCACAGCCCAGGTCTTGCCGTTCATTTCCACGCTTGGCACATATAACTTCATGTTGAAATAATCGTCAACAGGTTGGATGATCCCGGCTGTGACGAATGGACCGGCGTGGTCGCTGACTGTCCAAAGCAGGTCCGGGGCTGACCCCGCCAGGCTGGCGGTCTGGAAGTCCTCCCGCAGTACTTCGGTGTCTTTCTGCACCACGTCGAATGTGATGTTGGGATATTCGGCTGTGAAGGCATCTGTCAATGATTTAACGAACTGCAGCGCAAAATCGGATTCACCTTCCTGCGTCCATAACGTCAGTGCGACGTCTCCTGTCGGAACTTTGGTCTCGGTCTTACAGGCTGTAACCGAAAAAACCATCACGGACACAAGCAAAATCAGACTCAACACTTTCTTAAACATATAGATCCTCCATATTTAAATCGAATTTTTGGGGTATTGATTTACAGGATGTTTCGCTCTACGCCACCTCCTTATTTTTTGATGCTTAATTTGCAAACAAAAATAATCGCAGCGAAGAAGTTGAGATGTCCGCCCAGAATGAACCAATTGCATTAACGCGTTTTTTCCATAGCGCGCCTCATGGCAATTCCAAACGCTTGATTAATTGGTTTGAAACTGCCTGCGTTTGTACAATTTAGTATACTCATTAAAACTTTTTTTTCAATCGAAAACGCTTTCAATGATATGATCTTCGTACTGTTTTTCCGGGAATTTTTCCATTGCCCTTTCTCCGCTTCCCGGCCGCTTTTGGCGAATTCCACGCCTGAAAATCGGATGCAATAAATTTTCAAACAGGTATACTGTGACCATGCAAAACTTACCTCCCCTTGCCACCATGTATCGGGCGTTCACCCGGCGCGATGCTTCTTTTGAAGGTGTTTTCTATGTGGGCGTAAAAACCACCGGCATCTTCTGCCGCCCCACCTGCCCCGCCAGAAAACCCAATCCGGAAAACGTCGAGTATTTTTCGTCTGCCAACGACGCCTTGTATGCCGGCTACCGCCCCTGTTCCCGCTGCAAGCCGCTGGATCGAGAAAATCACAAACCCGAAATGCTCTCCCGCCTGGTTGAAGCCATCGAGCAATCGCCCGAACACCGCGTCAGCGAAAAGGATTTAAAGCGCATGCACATCGATCCTTCCACCGCCCGCCGCCAGTTCAAAAAATATTACGGCATGACCTTCCAGGCTTACCAGCGCGCCCGCCGTATGGGCAGCGCCCTGCACGAGATCCGCGCCGGCCAGCCGGTCATCGACGCGCAAATCGAAGGAGGCTTCACTTCCGCCAGCGGCTTCTGGCAGTCATTCAGGCAGGTATTCGGAACCGCCCCCAGCCGCGCCGCCCAGGTTGAATGCCTGCTGGCGCGCTGGATCGACACGCCCCTGGGTGCCATGCTGGCGATTGCTGACAACGCCGGTTTGTACCTGCTGGAATTCGTCGATCGCCGCGCCCTGGAAAGGGAAATCCTGCAATTGCGCAAACGCACCGGTGCTTATGTCGTGCCGGGTGATAATCCCGTTCTGTCGGCCGCCGCCAAAGCGCTGCAGGATTATTTCAATGGATCGAGCGCTGTTTTTGACCTGCCATTGGTGCTGGTCGGATCGGATTTCGAAAAATCGGTCTGGGCGCTGCTGCAAACCATCCCTCCCGGTGAAACCCGTTCTTATTCCTGGATGGCTGAGCAGTTGGGCAGGCCGCAGGCCGCCCGCGCCATCGGCCAGGCTAACGGCCACAACCACCTGGCGCTCATCGTTCCCTGCCACCGCGTCATCCGCGCCGATGGCAGCCTGTGCGGCTACGGCGGCGGCCTCTGGCGCAAGCGCTGGCTGCTGGAACACGAAATTCGGCACTTTGTATCATCCGTCCAGATATAAATAAAAAGGCCGTTGAAATCCATTGGCATAGCCCAATGGATTTTTATTTTTTGTATATACCTCTTTGCGGGATTCTTTAACTATAATTGACTTGAAAGATCATTAAACTTTTAGTAGTAATTAATATGAATGATTTGCGTCAAATTAAAAACCTGCAAGGAGACAAGTTAATGAAAAAGGCAGATATTGGTTTGATCGGCCTGGCAGTTATGGGCCAGAACCTGGTTCTGAACATGATCGACCACGGCTTTACTGTTGCCGTATTCAACCGCACCGTTTCAAAAGTCGACGAATTCGTGCAAGCCTCCGGGCATAACCCAAATCTGCTCGGCGCTCAATCGCTCGAAGAGTTCGTGGCTTTCCTGGAAAAACCGCGCCGGGTCATGCTGATGGTCAAGGCCGGCGCTCCGGTGGACGAATTCATCGAGCACCTGCTGCCGCTGCTGGAATCCGGCGACATCATCATCGACGGCGGCAATTCCAATTATGAAGATACCATCCGCCGCACGGCAACCGTCGAATCCAAAGGGCTGTATTACATCGGCGCGGGCGTCTCCGGCGGCGAGGAGGGCGCGCGCTTCGGGCCCTCCATCATGCCCGGCGGCTCTCCGGCTGCCTGGCCCTCGGTCAAACCCATTTTTCAAAGCATCGCCGCCAAGGTCGGCGACGGGCAGACCCCCTGCTGCGATTGGGTTGGTGAAAACGGCGCCGGCCATTACGTCAAGATGGTGCACAACGGCATCGAATACGGTGACATGCAGTTGATCGGAGAAGCCTACCACATCATGAAAGAAGGTCTCGGCATGCATGCCGATGAGATCCACCAAACCTTTACCGAGTGGAATAAGGGCAAGCTGGATTCGTATCTGATCCAGATCAGCGCGGATATTTTCGCTTTCAAAGATACGGATGGAAAACCGCTGGTGGATAAGATCCTCGATACCGTCGGCCAAAAAGGCACCGGCAAGTGGACCGGGATCTCCGCCCTGGAACTGGGCATCCCGCTTTCCTTGATCGTCGAAGCCGTGTTGAGCCGTGGATTATCCGCCCTGAAGGAAGAGCGCGTGAATGCCTCGCAGGTGCTGAAAGGCCCGCAGCCGCTCATCCCCGGCGATAAAAACGCGCTGCTGAACGACCTGCACGACGCGCTGTATGCTTCCAAGATCATTTCCTATACGCAAGGTTACATGCTCATGCGCGCCGCCGCGGAGGAATACCATTGGAATCTTAACTATGGCGGTGTGGCGCTCATGTGGCGCGGCGGCTGTATCATACGTTCGGCCTTCCTGGGGAAAATCAAGCAAGCCTTCGATAAGGATCCCGGTCTGCGCAACTTGCTGCTGGATCCCTACTTCAAAACGGAAGTGGAAAATGCCCAGGGCGCCTGGCGGCGCGTGATTTCAGCCGCGGTGCAAAGCGGCATTCCCCTGCCCGCCATGTCCAGCGCCCTGTCTTTCTACGATGCCTACCGGCGCGCCTGGCTGCCGGCCAACCTGCTGCAGGCCCAGCGCGATTATTTCGGCGCGCACACCTACGAACGCCTCGACCAGCCCCGCGGCCAGTTCTTCCACACCAACTGGACCGGGCGCGGCGGCGACATTACTTCCAACGCGTACAATGCCTGAAATATTTGGACTGGATGGTTAGCAAAACGCCGCTTCCCTCTGGGGAAGCGGCGTTAGTATTTATGAAGGTGATCTGACGCAAGTGAACCGGCTGCCCGTTCAGTTTTGGTTTTCATTGAGGGCAGCCGGCTATTGGATTGATCAGTTCAACGGTTTCAGATACCCGCCCCCCTTCAGGGTGTAAATCTTCCCTTTCAGGTAAATATTGGCGTTCGAGTTGTAATAAACGGTGTATCCGTTGCCGGTGATGTTGGTCACGGAGTTGCCGGAAATGCCGTCCGCGTCGCTTAATTTGGTCAGGTAAGAATTGCCGGTCACGTTCCAGCTGCTGCTGGCGTCCAGGGTCAGGTTGGCGTTGTAGGCTGTGTACTCTGAGTTGATCATCCCGTCGAAGGTCGCTCCGTCCATTAATTCGAGTGATACTTTGCTGGCGTTATCCACCACTACCTTGCCCGCCAGGTTGCTTCCTTCCGCCCGCACGGTCAGCTCGCCGCCTTCGCCTTCCTCGCCGGCTTGCGCCCGGATCAAAATTCCCGATTTGGCGCTGACCTCAACCTTGCTGAGTTCAACCGTTCCCGCCGCGCCGCTATCGGCGATCAGGGCGCCGTTGCTGCCGCTGTTGCTCAAAGAACCGCCGCTCATTGTGAACGCTGCGCCGCTATCTTCGTTATCCGCTTGCTGAAAGAAAGAAACCGCCGGCTGGTCCTCCGCGCTGGTGGAGAGATCGCTGTCGACCGCGTTAACCGTGCTGGTTCCTTCAATGGCAATTGCCGGTGAGGCGCTGGCGGCCACGCTCGAATTGCTGATGCTCACGTCGCCGCTGGCAGTTGCGCTGATTCCGGCTGAGTTGGCGCCGCTGGTGCTGGCCGAACTGCCGTCTATCGTGATCGCCGCGTTCCCATGATCGGTGGCGATCGCGCTTGAATTCTCTCCGCTCGTTATCAGGGTGGCATTGCTCACGGTCATGCTGGCTTCAAGCGCAGCCATCAGCGCGGGGGCGTTATCGCCGCTGGTTTCGATTGTGGTATCCAGCACGGTTCCATAGGTCTCGCCGCCCCGCACGTAAACGCCGGCAGCTCCGGCGCCGCTGGTCTTTACCGTGCTGTAAAGCACCTTCAATGTACTCTTGTCGGTTCCCAGGATGGCGGCGTTCTGGCCGAACAGGGAGCTGTTTTCCAGCGAGGTGCTATCGCCGCTCTTGGTCACGTTGGCATACCCAACCGTCAGCGTGCCGCCGTTGGTCACCAGGGCCGCCGAGAGATTTGCTTCCGCCGCGTCAATATCCTCGTGCGTCTTGTTGTAGGTTTTATTGCCGATTTCGACAACTGCCGCGATTTCCTGCTCCGGTTTTTGGCTGGCGGCTTCTTCCGGTTCGGCTGCTTGAGGGGCTGCGGTCGCTTCTGCCGTGGCGGCAACTTCAACTGCTGAGGTTGCGGCTGCGGTTGGCGTCGCTTCAACAACCGGCGCTTCGGCCCCGGCTGCCTTCTCATTCATCGGCGGCCTCCCTTCAGGCATATCCGCCGGAGGTGTTCCCTGCGGCGCTCCCTCCGGACGCGCCGGCATATCCGCTGATCCGGCCGGTGCGCTGCCCGTGCCGCAGGCGCTCAACGTAACCGCCAGAATCAGGAGCGCTGCAACAAAAGGTATCTGAAGTCTACTCATGATTTTTTCTCCAAACTGCACATCTGCTTCATTTTTCCAGAAAACAGCTATAGTTTAAATGATGTCACCCCGGAAAAAATAACAATCCATTTATATCATCATCTCTTTTTCCAGCATCGGTCTGGAGAACGAAAACCAGTAAAATCCCCGTAAAAATTTTATCAGAAAAAAGCCGGATTTTCTCCGGCTCTTGGTTACTTCTCCCCGATCATTTCGTTGATCTTCTTGATCCCGTTCGGGATGATCGCTTCCACCAGCTTCTGCCCGTATTCACGGGAAGCCCGCCGCGGGTAGCGCTTGCGGATATATTCCGGAATGCCCGGCATGGGCAGTTCAATCGTCTCCGGCGCGTTCGCCATGTCCACCGTTTCGGGGTAGTAATAGAGCATCATAGAAGTCTCCCACTCCGCGGCGTGGTCGCTGGCGTATGGCCAGGTCAGGCTGACGTCGCCCAGGTCTTCGATGTATTCCTCGCAAAATTGCGGCGGCGCCATAAAATATCCCTGGATTTCTTTCACCTGGTTGATGCCGGCCATGATGGCGGTGTAATGCTCATTTTCGAAATGCCCGCTCATCAGGATGGCTTTTTTAAAGCCCATCTTGGCATACCCGCGCAGCAGTTCCGCGATCAGGTTCGCCAGTGTTTCTTCCGAGATGGTGTCCACCGTGCCGAAATAACCTTCTTCCGGCTTCAGGTTGCGGCTGATGCCGCAAGCCAGCGTGGGCGCCACCACCACGCCCGTCCCGCTGGAAATATCTTCACACACCTTTTCGGTGATCAAGGTATCCACGCCCAGCGGCAGGTGGCTGGTATGCCATTCGATCGTGCCGATCGGGATCAGGATCAAGGGCTTTTCTGCCGCGATCGCTTTCACTTCATTGATGCGTAATTCTGTCAGTCGTTTGGGGCTCATTGTCATCCTTTACAATTGGTTTAATAAATCAGGGTCAGGGCGATGTTGTAGGCATGGTCGCTGATGCGTTCCAGGTTGCGCAGCGATTCCACGAAAATGGTGTCGGCCTCGGGGTGGCAGATATTTTTCTTCAGCCGTTCGATGTGGTTGAGTTTGTAGGTTTTCTCCAGGTCGTCGATTTCCTCTTCAATGCTGGTGATTTTTTCGACCATCTTCTCATCCCTGGTTTTCAAAGCCTTGAGCGTGATTTTATAGTTCTGAAGCACTTTCTTGAACAGGACCTGTAATTCTTTCTGGCCGGCTTTGCTGATGTTGACCTTCTTGTGGTAAAGCTGCCGCGCGAATTCGCTCAGGTTGTTGGCGTGATCCCCGATCCGCTCGATGTCGGTGATGAGGTGCTTCATGTCCTCCAGTTTGTCCTGGTCTTCCGGGCTCAATTTCTCGCCGGGGATGCTCTCCAGAAAGGATTCAAGGCTGTGGCAGATTTCATCGATATTTTTTTCATGCTTAAAAACCCATTTGACGGCATCCTCGTCGTGTTTGAGCATAGCTTCGCCGGAACGCTCCAGCATCTCGTAGGTCTGCCAGCCCATGCGCAGCACCTCCTCCATGGCCAGCTTGACCGCCATCATGGGCATGTTGATCAGGCGCGGGTCGATAAAGCGTGTATGCACTTTTTTGCCTTTATCATCCTCTTTTTCAGGGATGAGGTTCTCAATGGTTCGCGCCAGCGGTTTGACGAAAGGCAGCATGATCAGGCTGACGATCACGTTGAAAATCGTATGTGCGTTGGCAATCTGGCGCGCCAAAATTGCGGACGTGTGCGCCACCAGGTCGGTGAATGGCAAAATAAAGGGCAGGAAAATGAGCACGCCGATTACGTTGATGAAGATCTGCGCGTAGGAGGCGCGCTTGGCGTGCGTCCCCGATTGCATAGCCGCCAGCCAGCCCATGATGCACGAGCCGATGTTCGCGCCCAGGATGATCGCCACTGCCACCGCCAGGCTGATGCTGTCGCTCTTGCCCATCGCGATCACCAGGCCGGTCATGGCCGTGCTGCTCTGGATGGCTGCCGTGAATACCGCGCCCACCAGCACCCCCAGCAGGATGTGCTGGCTCAAAGCAGCCAGCGCCTGCTGGAAAAATGGCGTTTTGCTGATCACCCCGCCCGCCGAGGACATCATGCTCATGCCCACGAACACGATACCGAATCCAAAGAACGGCTGCCCGACCATGCGCAGCTTGCGGTTGGATGAAAAATACATCATGAAAAAGCCGAGGATCAGGAAAACCAGGTTGAATCCCTTGATCTGGAAAGAGACCATCTGGCCCGTGATCGTGGTGCCGATCTCCTGCCCAAGCATAATGCCGATGGCTTGTTCCAGGTTGAGCAGGTTGGCGTTGATCAGCCCGATCATGGTCACCATCAGCAGCCCGCTGCTTTGCATTAAGGCTGTTGCGATCGTTCCAAACAATCCCTGTTTCAGCGGATGGTTGAGCGATTTGTCCAACATGGTCATCAGCTTCCCGCCGGCTACTTTTTCCAAACCCTCACTTAATACATGTACGCCGTAAACAAAAATTGCCAGTCCCCCAAATAATTCCATTAATGCCTGAAAGATTTGCATTTTCCTGTAATAATTCCGTTTCCTGGTATATTTTACTGCGTTGGGCAGGGCGTGTACTCAACCCGGTTTGTTTGAATTATTTACATTTGCCCGTTTATAATGATAAACGCATGTCGCCCATTTCACCAGTAACGAAGCCGCATGGCTTTACCGGAAATTTGTCACTGCGCGCCAGGTTATCCCTGCAAGTATAGCAGCCACATACCCCCAAAGAAAAGCAGGATCAATGCCATGGCGTCCAACTCGATAAATCCGATCCGCCTTTCCAAATTTGCCACGTTCCCGATCAAACCCAGGCCGGCCATCAGCAATCCAAGCACCGCCACCAGCAGGAAAGACGGGCTGATCGCGGCCAAAAAACGCCCCTGCGTGAAAAACAGATCCGTCAACCCGATCGCAAGCACGTTGAACATCACGCTGCCAAACAGGTTCCCGATTGCCATGTCGTATAAACCGATGCGCGCGGCCGCCAGCGAGGTCACCAATTCAGGCATGGAAGTCACCAACGCCACCAGGGTCGAACCGATGAAGGTGGTTCCCAAACCGGTCGCCTGCGCGATCTCGGCGCTGCTGGCGGTCATGACCGGCGTATCCACCGCCAACACGACCGCGGCAGCCAGGAATCCGAGCACGCCTGTCAGCAAACTGGGCGTCCCCTCGGGGATTTCCTCCTCCTCGATCACGTGCGATTCGCCCGCCGCATTGCTTTGGATCAGCCGTACCGCGATCAGGTATGCGCTGATCAATACCAGGCTGTCCACCCCCACCCAGCCGATCCGCAGCCGGATATCCGCCAGGATAAAGAAAACCACCAGCCCGATCAGGAAAACCGCCAGGCTGCCGGTCAGCGCGTGTTTCATGGCAGCTTTCCGCAATATGCGCTGCTTGCGGTGCATCAGGTCAATCACCGCCAGCAGGAACATATTGACCGTGTTGCTGCCCAGCAGGTTGCCGGCTGCCAGATCGGGTGTGTTTTGATTGATGGAACTGATCGAGGTGAACATCTCCGGCAGCGAAGTGGCTGCCGCCAACAGCACCAGCCCGATGAACATGCCGCTCCAGCGGGTGCGCAGCGCGATCACGTCGCCGTATTTGGCCAGTTGCGTGGCCGCCGCGATCAGCACAGCCGCCGACAACAGGAATTTCAACCACATCATGTTTTCTTCCGCCCGCTCATTCCTGCGGTATACCCTTGGTGAGGGTCAGCGGCCAGGCTGCAAATACGCCAGTGTTGGGCTGATTGAGGTCGCCTACGATTTCTTCAACCGCTTTCAGACACTGCCGGATAAGCGGCTCGTTCTTAACGATCACAATCAAGGTCAGGTTGCCGCATTCCTCAACCGCCTTGCCACCGTAAAGATAGCGCATGGGAATGTGCTTTAGCTTACGGCGGTGCATCCCGGAACTCTCAATGATGGTCACGCCTGAGACTCCCAATCCTGCCCAGGCTTCCAGGATGGCATCCAGATGGTCGCTGTCATCCAATACCAACATGATCATGAACATGGTTAATCTCCCGATAAAAATTGGTTGCCAAGTATTGAAATCCGCTTGTAGGTTCGCGGTTGAGAAAAGAATAATCGTTGAACGTTATCTTCAGTTTACCAAAAAAAGCTCCCTGCGGGGCAGCGTCCGCCCTTGCCCGTTCCGCCGGCAAATTGCGCTCTTGCAGGTAGCGCTTTGCTCTGGAAAGGTTTATTCGGCCATTTCTTCTATAATCGCGTGCCGGATGCCGTCGCATAGCTTGGCTTGTTCGAACCAGCAGGTCTCGCCGGTTCGGTAATACAAACGCAGCCACCAGTATTGGGCTTCCCATAAGAAGTCCGAATCGTTATACATGCCGGAACCGGGGTGAATATGGGTATCCAGCAGCACCCGCGCCAGCATGGCCATGCCTTCCACCGTTTCATCCTTGCGCAGGCAGTCCCTCAAGCGCCTTTCGATCTCGCGGTAACTTTGCCAGGCCTGCGCGAATAACGGGATGGCGTCGTTTTCGCGCATGTCCTGCACCGCCGAGCAGCCTTCGCGGTACTCGCAATCTTCGCAGGCCTCCAGGCCGTATGGGTGATCGCATATTCCGACAGTCTCCGGCACCCGCAGCGCCCTGGCCTTTGCTTCGGTTAATTCGGCGGACGTCAATAACTCCTTGATGCCCGCCAGTTCGTGTTCCAAAACCGCGTCCATGAGTTGCCTAGAACGCGTAGGGGTTGAAATTGTTGACCGCCATCACGTACCAGGCAGCCGGGGCGATGTGCGGAATATCTTTGTAGGTCCAGGGGTCGCCGGTGAACAGGTTGAAACCGGTGCTGAGCTCCGCCACGGTCGCCGCCGGGAATCCGCCCTCCGGGAGTTGGACAGCCTCCAATGCATCCAGCGCGGATTCGGCTTCGGCGTTCATGCCGGCCTGCCGCAGGGTCAGCGCGGTGAAAGCCGTGCCCTCCGGCCACCAGCCGCCGTTGGTGTTGGCCGCGTGGAAGGGATATCCGCCCTGCGCGGTTTTCATCGTCAAAGCGCTGTCGAGTGCGGCCTGATACGGTTCGAAATCCGCGCTCCCCAGCGCCAGGTACGACCAAACCTGCGCATCCAGCACGCGGTTGTCTTTGTTGGGAGCAACCCCGTCGTTGCCTGTGCCGGTGTAGAAATAGCCCTGAGCCAGATCGTACATGGAGATGATGAACGCCTTGGCGCTTTCGGCCGCTTTTTGGTAGCGCGCCTCGCCCGTTAAGGCGTATAGCTGTTTGAAAACGGCGTATGCATCGATGTTGTGCTCAGTGGACTTGTAAGTATAGGTGTAGAGCGCGCTGCCGTCGCCTTCCGGCCAGCCGTCGTAGCCAGCAGTGAAACCGGGCGTGCCGTCCGCGCAGTTATCCAGCACCCAGCCCATGATCTTCTCCGCCAGCGCCAGGTATTCCTCGCCGCCGTACTTTTTATAATACTGCAGCAGCGCCAGCGCCACGTATGCGGTATTGCCCACGTTGCTGCCCACCTGATATTGGTCTTCCAGGTATTCTTTTCTCTCGTTGTCGTACCAGCCCGGCAGGCGCGTGCCGCTCTGCCAACCCGGGAAGGGGGAGATGTCGCCATAGGCATACGCGTTGCGCACGCGGTCCGCCTGGAAGCGGTCGTTAGCCACTGCAAAAGCAAATGCGTCCAGCAGGTATTTGGCTTCCTCCTGCTTGCCGTCGGAAATGAACGCCAGCGCGGCCAGTGCGTTATCATAGCTGAAGGCGGCGTTCTGGATGTAGAGCTCATCCGCGTCGCGGCGCGTGTCCGTCTCGTAGGATTTGATCAAACGAGGTTTGCCCTGCAAAGCCGCCATCGGCCCCTCGAAGCGGATTTCATCTAGATAAAAAACGCTCTCCACGTCGCCGCTGCGATTGCCGCTCAGCACAAAACCAAACCCGCAGCCGATTGAAGAGAGGTCCACCCCGCCCAGGTCGATGGTGTACTGCTGCCATTGGTCGCTGAGCTGGATGAAACCGAGGGTGATCTTGCGGGTGCTGTCGTGATAAGGTTCGCTGGGGGCTCCGGTTTCGCCGTCGTAACCCAACCCGGCAGTGAAGAACTCCACCATCTCGCCTCCCTGCGCGCCCTTGGCCATAAAGGTAAGCTTGGTAGCACCGCTCAGGTCCAGCCCGGCGCCGTCCACCTCGCCGAAGTTCAGTTTCGGCTGGGTCTCGCCCTCGGGCAGGTAGCCATTCAGGAACAGCCAGCCGCCCCAGGACTGCCCCGCGGTTTTGACGCGCACTTCAATGGCGCTGTCGCCGGAATATGGATCGTCCTGCCAGTTCTCGTTCATGTCATAAACATAATCTGAATTGCCGTCGTCGATCTTGGCTTTCTGCGTGAAGTGGTTTTCCGCCAGGGAAAAATCGCGGTAAACATACAACACGTCCGCTCCATCGTCCTGCCGCGCTTTCAGGTAAGCCATCGCCGCGTCTTTGGAAGCCTGGTAAGCAGCAAAATCCGGTTCGTCGCCGGTTGGGGTCTGCTTATCCTCATTCTCCGGGGTGGGCAGGGTGGCCGCTTCGGCGTTGCCCGCCGGCAGCGCCAGGAACACCGCCATCAACAATGCACATATCAGCGGGGACAGGATTTTTTTCATTTCAGGGTTTCCTTTCTTGGGTTCATGCCCGGATTGGACTGTTTGGAACATCTCCTATTTTGTAGATGCCGCATAACGGATGCTCCCTGCGCAAAAAAATCATTAGTTACGGCTGGGAGCATCAAGCCCGGCGTATTTATCCTCCAACCCGCAGGTGTCTTCATGCCTTCCAATCATAGGGCATCTGGCGCCGCCTGTCAACGGAAAGCGCCTTTTTTAGGTGATTTCATCACTTGCCTATCCTGATTCAATCCTCTATCATTTCGGTTAAAATTACATCAACGTAAATTAATTTGCAGAGCCGACTTTCATCATGACCGATCCTGACCGCATGCCCATACCTACCCGCGAATTCTACATGAAGCTGCTGGAATCCCCGGATTTAAAAGTCTTTTTCGAAACCCACGCCGGGGAAATGGAGATCCCTCCCTTTCACAAATTCATCTCGGAAATTTGCGCGCGCAGCGGCCAGGTGCCGGAGCAGGTCATCAAGCGCGCCGCGGTCGAACGTACCTACGGTCACCAGTTATTTAACGGCACGCGCAAGCCTTCGCGCGATAAGGTCATCCAACTGGCCTTCGGCCTGGGTCTGGACCTGAACGGCACACAGCGGCTGCTGCAGGTGGCGCACAAGAACGCGCTTTACCCCAAGCTCAAACGTGATGCAGCCATCATGCTCTGCCTTGAAAAGGGCAGAGATATTCTGGAAGCGCAAACGCTGCTGCAATCGCTGGGCTTGAGCTTGCTGGGGGAGCGCTGAGATGGCCGACGCATTGCTGGAGGAATTCCTGGCCGGGTTCGATGGGGAGCATTACCCCGCGGATTTTCGGCGGGATTACGAGGCGCTGGAGTGCCTGGCGCACAATGAGCAGGGCGAAACGCTGCTGGTCAAAGACCGCCGCACCGGTTCCCTGTGCGTGGCGAAATGCTACCCGGACGTGGATCTGCCCGCCGGTATCGGCGAAAGCAGCCTGCTGCAGGGTTTTCATCATTCCGGCTTGCCTTCATTTATTAGTGAATATCGGGACGAAAGTACGCTGTGCGTGGTGCGCGGTTTTGTGGAGGGCACGCCGCTCGACCAGCTCGCGGCTGCCGCACCGCTCGAGCCGCGCCGGGCAGTCGGCATCATCCTGCAATTATGCGACATCCTCAACTACCTGCACAGCCAAAATCCTCCCATCATCCACCGCGACCTCAAACCGCAAAACGTGATCGTCGACGGACGCGGGCGGGTGACGTTGATCGATTTCGGCATTTCACGCATTTATGACGCCGGCGCCCGGGCCGACACACTGTGCTTCGGCACGCGCCACTACGCCGCACCCGAACAGTACGGCTTCGCGCAGACCGATCCCCGCTCCGATATCTACTCGCTGGGCGTGCTGCTGTGCTGGCTGCTGACCGGTCAGGAAGATGTCGAGCAGGGCAAGTCGGCTATCCAGGACCGGCGCCTGCTGGCCGTGGTGGAAAAATGCACTGCCTTCGACCCGCGCGGCCGCTTCAAAAACGCACTGCAGGTGAAGGACGCACTCAACGGACGCACTCAGCGCCGCCGTGCGCTGGCGGGGCTGGCAGCCGTGCTGCTCCTGGCCGGGGGGCTGCTCGCCGCGCGCCTGACGGCCGGGGTGCATTTCAGGGAGCCCTTGATCGCGCAAGCCGCGCGCGCCGCGCTGGGTATACCAGACAGGGCGTTGAACGAGGAAGACCTGGCTTCAGTGCAGCAGCTTTTCATATTCGGTGAGACCGCGGTAGCCGACCTGGATTCATTTGATAATCTGGTGGACGAATTCGCCCACGGCGGCGGATCGCAAACCCGCGGCGGCATCGCATCGCTGGATGACTTAGTAAAGATGAAAAACCTGCGCAAAGTCAAGCTGGCTTTTCAGGACATCCACGACTTGGCGCCGCTGGCCGAATTGCCCGGCCTGGAAGAGATCGACTTGCGCAATAACCCGGTGGAGAGCGTCGCCCCGCTGGCAGGCATGGCTTCGCTCAACACACTGATCCTGTTCGACAGCAATGTCAGCGACCTGACGGCGTTGAGCGCCTGTCCGAACCTCACGCTGCTGGACGTGGGCGGTACGCCCATCGCTTCGCCGGCCGCCTTTCAGGGCTTGAGCGCGCTGCGCACGCTGATCCTCCACAAATCCCAACTGCAAACCTTGGATGGCATCCAGGCCTTCCCGCAATTGGAGCTGATCCACCTGGCCAACACCCCCGTGCGCGACCTCTCTCCGCTGCTGGCGCTGCCCAACCTGCAGCGCGTGATCGTCAGTGAGGATATGCGCGCGGCGGTCGAAGCGCTGGGAGGGAACGCAAAATTCGAGGTCGAATATCAGTGAACCGGTCGGTCCATTAATGTGTGCTGTCTGCACACCTATTGAACGACCTTAATAAGTAAAATTTTTTTAGTTTATCGAATACCTGGCGGACGTTTATTCAGGTCGATATCGCATAACCAGTCAGGTATTGCTAATTATAGAGTTATTAAGGAAGATTGCATGGCAGCCAAAAAACAAACCTGCTACCCCCACGGAATCGAGAATTCCATCTGCCCCGCCTGCGGGCGCCCCATGCCGAAAGTTGATTACTACACCGCCCGCCCGCTGCGCCAGGAAGAAATCAGCCGGAGCTACGATTCCCGCACCATCCGCATCACCTTCACCGACGTCAATCCGCACACCGGCAACATCTGCCTGTTTTGCGCGCGCGATAACGCCAGAGGCAGGCGCACAGCCGGCTTGCTGGTCATGGCCGGGGGCGGCGTGTTGTCCATGACCGCCATGATCTGGGGAGTGGTGGCGGCCAACCTGGCCGAAAGGGCGGGTGGAGACGTGGGCGCAGCCATGGGGCTGCCCATGGCGCTGATGTGCATCTTCATCATCGCCGCCATTGTCGGGTTGGCTATTTTCGTGGAGACCAACCGCATGAATCCTTGGCGCAAATACAACCAGGAGCAATTATTCGGTTTATTCCAGACACTGATCAAAAAAGAAGGCAGCCTGCCCGGCGCGGTGTGTTTGAGCCCCGGCCAGGTGAAACAAATGAAGCAAAGCTGAATCCATTTCACAAAAGGAGCATCATGAAAACGAAAACCAATTTAATTATCATCTTTTCCCTTCTCTTCGCGCTGGCCTTCTCAGCTTGCGCGCCGGCGCCTGCCGCGGCAGCCGAAGCCCCGGCGCCGGCCCCCGCCGAATCCGAGCCGCTCGCCGAGCCGACCGCTGTACCTACCCAAGTCTGGCAGCCCATCCCCTGCAGCGTGGTTTTCGATACCGACCGCGACAGCAACTGGGAAGTGTATATCATGGGCCCGGACGGCGAGAACCCGCTCAACCTGAGCAATGACAAAGCCGACGATACCAACCCTGCCATCTCGCCGGATGGCAAGCGCGTTGCTTTCGTCTCCAACCGCGCGAACGACCAGGGCGGCGGCCAGAACATCTACGTAATAAACGCTGACGGCAGCGGCTTGCGCCAGCTCACTTTTCAGGGCGGCAGCGATGGCCCAAGCTGGTCGCACGACGGAGCGATGATCGTTTACAGCAACAACGGGGATATCTATTTCACCGACGCTAATGACGGCAGCAACCCGAAACAGGTGACCTTCACACCTGAAGAGGACAAGGAGCCCAAATGGTCGCCGGACGGCACCAAGCTTGCCTGGCTCTCCGGGCAAGACGGTCACTACAACGTGCTGGTATCCAGCCCGGATGGCAGCGACCTTCACCCGGTAACTGATACCAGCAGTATCTATTCCGTATATTGGACTGCCGATGGACGCCTGCTGATCGACAGTTGGGGTTGGAAAGATAAGGAAGAATTCTGCCACAATTGCGTGGTCACCCAGGACGGCAAGGATATCGAAGATGCCGGCGGCAAGGGCGAAGTGCAGCGCTTCCGGCCTTTCTGGAACGGCCAGGGCGACCGTGTCGAACTGGTCAACATTTCGCTGGATAACGGACCCGAAGAGATCTACCTGGTGGGCGAGGTATTCCCGGACCTGTTCTACAACATGACCAACAATCCCGCCTTGGATCGCAACCCGGATTGGCCGGACAAGTGCGGGCCGGAATATGTGCCCACCGCCGAAGACCTGCAGCCCGCGCAGGAGCAACCCATGCAAGAGCAGCCGGTGCAAGCTGCCCAATCCGCTCAACCCAAGGTAGCCAAAGACATCGTCATCGGCTGCGAAGGCGAGCCGAGCGATCGCAAGCTGGCCGACCTGAAACAGGCTTGCGATGAATTGGGCATCCAATGCGTGCAGGGCAAGGATTTCGACGAACTGACCGGCAAGGGTGTGGACGCCATCATTTCTTTCTCGAATATCTGGAAAGTAATGGGAGATGCGCCGAAAATCCGCGAGGTCACCTCACAAGGTTTTCCCGTTTATGCTTTGGATGGCGATTCCGATACCATCGGCGCCTACAATCTAGCGGTCGAGTCGACCTGGCTGCACACCAGCCTGCAATGGACATTCGACCAAATGGGTGACTCCGGCAAGATAGCCTATTTGGATTTTGGCCCCGATTATTTCAAAGAAATTGTCAAGAAAATTTTGAGTGATCACCCGAATATCCAGGCTACCGCAATCCCCGTCAGTTACGATGATATGTCAGCCGCTTCTCAAGAGAATATCGCTGCTTTGGTGGCCAAGGAACCGGATTTGGGCGCCATCTGGACCAGCGATCCTCAGGCGAATATCTTCTGGGGGCTGAATGATATGCAGGGCGATCAGTACCCGGCCATTGCTTGCCTGTCTCGTGAGGGCGAACTGCAGGCCTGGAAGGAAAGGCGCGACGCGCACCCCGCTTTCCAGTGCATCGCAGTCGTCAAACCCGGCGGCAACGCCTATGAAGCGGTTTACGTGGCGTATTACCGCTTGACCGGTTTGGAACTCGATCCGGCTGCCTTGGGCGGAGAATTCGGCAACACACTCCTGTATGAGGATACGGTCATCACCAATGAGAATTTGGATGAATGGCTGGGCAAGATCGGAGACCTGCGCAAGACAGACTGGGGAGGCCTGGAATTACCCCCCATGACTCCCGCAGAGATCAAGGAAAAGTGGTTCCTGGAATAAATTATCGAATTTGGGGGAAAAACCAAAGCACAGAGGCCTCTCGCTGCTGAAATGGCAGCGGAGGTCTCTTAATGAGCATAAGAGCAGCGAGCGGAGATACTATTCTCCCTCTCCCTGACTAAACACCAGATGCTTTGGTTCATAGTAGGGCGCGTTTCCAAACGCGCCGCTTTTCCTAAAAATGTTTTCGCGAGCCCGCCGCAAGCCCAGAGAACAGGGGCACTCAATCTCCCTCTCCCTGATTAATCGCCGGAATTCAAAGTTCATAGTAGGGCGCATTTCCACCTGTACTCAGTAGTTTTGAGTAAATGCGCCGCTTTTCCTAAAAATGTTTTTGCGAGCCCGCCGCAAGCCCAGAGAACAGGGGCACTCAATCTCCCTCTCCTTGATTAATCGCCGGAATTCGAAAGCACAAGCATTTTATCTCCCTCTCCCTGATTGACTAATGGAATTCGAAACCAATATTACTTCAGGGAGAGGGTCAGGGGTGAGGGCCAGGTTGCAGCCCTGCATGGGTGCAGAGAGCATAGATAACCCGCCGCTTTTATAAGCACGGCATACATGGACATTCCAGTATACAATCTTCGCAAAACCCCGCTCCCTGAGCACCTGCCCTCAGCGTAGCGTAGGGTGTCGAAGGGGCGAGGTTCACAATGGCCTTTTGCGACTACTGCGCCTTCGCTAACGCAATCTCCACCGCCTTTAAATAAGCATTGGCAGTCAACGTGGCGCCGCTGATGGTGTCCACCTGCAGCGATTGCGCCTGGATCACGCGGTCGTACAACTTTTGGGTCGAGCCGTTGCCCTGATCCTGCACCCCCGCCAGCGCATCGATCTTGGCCAGTTTGCCGCCGGTCACGGTGACCTTCACCGAATTTTTACGCCATTGGTACATGCCGCCTTCATACTCACCCGTGTAGGTGCCGTCTTTCAGCTTGCTGAAATCCACCCCATCCAGAGGCACGTTGCGCGCCTCCTCGTGCTCGCGTGAAAGAAGCCACCAGCCCTTGCCGCCCAGCGCCGCCAGGACAGCCAGCACCACCAAAGCGATTATCCAACCGATCATTTTTCTTTTTCCTCTTTCTTTCATTTTTTATCCTTCTCTCTTCTAAACAATGACAACTTGATTCCCGCTGCTCTGAAAGTCGCCCGCCAACCCGGCCGTGACGAACACACGCAGGTCCCCGTCCACGAACACCGCCTCGATTCCCGGCTGCCCGCGAAGCAACGCCAGCCCGCGCTCCAGCCCCGCCACAAACAAGGCCGTGGAATACACATCGGCGTCCAGGGCGCTTTCGGCCGCCACAGTCACGCTCAACAGGCCGCTGCGCGCGGGTCTTCCCGTGCGCGGGTCGAGCAGGTGATGGTAACGCCGGCCGCGACTGTCCACGCGGTAGCGCTGGTCGTCGCCGGATGTGACCACCGCGCTGTCCACTACCGCCAGCGCTCCGATCAGAGTCCCCTCGCGGCGCGGATGGCGGATGCCGACCTGCCAGAGCGAGCCGTCCGGTTTGCATCCCCGTGCGATCACGTTGCCGCCCAGGTTGGAAAGCGCCGAATCGACGCCGTATTCCCCGAACAAGCGCATGAGCGCATCGCCGGCATAACCCTTGCCGATCCCGCCCAGGTCCAGGTTCTGGCCCGCACGGCGCAGGCCAGCCGTGCCCGCGCTGTCATTCACGCTAAGGTCGCGGTAATCGACCAGCGCCAGCGCCGCCTGAATGGCAGGCTCATCGGGAAGCGCGAAATCTTCCCCGCGGATGTTCCACAGGTCCACCAGCGGCCCGATGGTAGGGTCGAAGCAGCCCCCGCAGCGCTCGGCCGCCTGCCGGGCGCGTTCCAGCACCGCCAGCGCATCCGCGCTGACGCGCTCGCTGCCCCTGCCGGCCGAACGGTTGATATGGCTGACGTCGCTGGAGGGGATGAAGCGGCTGAGCAGCCCTTCCAGGCGGATCAATTCCTCTCGCGCGGCCGCCAGGCAGGCATGCGCCTGCGCGCCGTGCAATTGGTGCGCCATCAGCGTGCCCATGCCGAAATGCGTGTCGCAGGCGGTCAGGCAGTCCTGTAAAACCAGGGTTGCTTCCATATCTACGCCTGCCTGCCCGCCGGGCGGGGCGTCAACCCGGCCATGATGAACGCCGCCAGATGTTCCTGAATTTGCGGGAAATATTGCACGCCGATCTCTTCCTTGTGCAGGTCGATGATCACAATCACGGAAAAAAGCGCCATGATCATCTGCGCGTCGATTTCGGTGCGCAGCTTGCCCTGCGCCTGCCAGCGCTGGATAATTTCCAGAAAATTGGTGTACAGGAAATCCACCCTTTGCAGGCCATTCTCGGCAATGAAATGTTCCTCGATCTTGTTGAAAACTTCCTTGTTGAACCATTCCCGCAGGATCGGGTTGGCCTGCATGCCGGCGATGTTCGCGCGCATCATGGACAGGATGACCTGCAGCGGCTCGCCTTGCGGGTCGACTCCCGCCATGAGGGTTTGCTTCAACTTGAGGTTTTCCTCAAGGTAAAGCTCCATAAAGAGCTTTTCCTTAGAAGGATAGTAAAGGTAGAAGGTGCCCGTAGCCACCCCGGCCTTGCGGGTGATTTCGGCCACGTTGGTATCCTTGAAACCATTGGCGCTGAACAGCTCTCTGGCGCATTGGCGCAAACTCTCTTTTTTATCCATCGGACATTTCCTCTTGATTTACAGGTGGGTTGATCACATTTAATGAATGAATATTTTTTTGTTCATTCAGTATTATATAAGGATTTTACCGGTTGTCAAGGCCTGCCGGACATGATGGATGGAGAAAGCGGTCAGGCAGGCAACAACCGATCCCTTGCGGCTGCGGATTAGTTCGTTCCCGCTTGCTCTGTCTCGATTGCACATCCTGTGCATTTCGCATTGCACAATCCGGGATCCCGTCCCGAATGGCACGTCTTGCGATCCGGTTCGTCATATACGTCCTTTCGATCGGCTATACTAAAAACCAACCTTTTTGCCTCGAAATGTCTATTAACACACAGAATCCATCCACAGGAGGCGAAATCGGAGTAACCATGGATGAACAACACGCAATACGACAAACCAAACGGGGTGATCCATCTGCCCTGGGTTGGCTGGTGGCGCGTTATCAGCTCAAAGCGCTGCGCGCCGCTTACCTGATCACTTGTGAACGCTGCAGCGCGGAGGACGCCGTCCAGGATGTCTTCCTCGACCTGCCGGATCTGCTGCGCAGTTTCGATAACCGCCGTCCGCTCGAACCCTGGCTGATGCGGGTGGTGGTCAACCGCGCCCTGCGCCTGCTTTCCAGGGATAAACGCCTGGCCGACCTGCCTGATAACCTTGCCGGCGAGGAATGGCTTGCGCAGTGGGCCGAAAGCGCTGCTTCGCCGGAATCGGTCGTGCAGCAGCATGAGCTGGAGCAGGACTTGTGGCGCCACTTGCAAGCGCTGAGTGCAGAGCAGCGCGCCGCGCTTGTAGCACGCTATTACCTGCAAATGTCCGAAGAGGAAATGGCTGATCTCGCACACGTGCCGGCCGGGACCATCAAATGGCGACTGAGCAAAGCCCGCGCGCGCCTGCGCCGGCTCTTTGGGGATGATCCGCGAAAGGATTTGAAATGAATAAACATGATGAATTGCTCAAGAATAGTCTGGAGAACATTGCCAGCCGCGAATTTCCCGCAAGCGCCACCCTGCTGCGCGGACAGCCGTCCGGTTCACCGCATGCCATCCCGTTATGGCAGCGCCGCCCGGCTCTGGTCATCGCGCTCGGGTTGATCGCGCTGG
Organism: Anaerolineae bacterium; assembly: GCA_013178095.1. GTDB lineage: Bacteria > Chloroflexota > Anaerolineae > Anaerolineales > Anaerolineaceae > Pelolinea. The sequence continues at coordinate 400,779 of JABLXK010000003.1, forward strand.
CTACCGTTGCTTTCGCTTTCTATACCCTGTTCTTTGATCCCGGCTTGATGGGGGTTCGCGACGCCGGCCTGGGCGGAAACCCCAACCAGTCCGCCTGGCCAACCCTGCTGCCTCCCACGCCCACCTCTGCGTTGGTTGAAGTTCCTCCTGCCATGCTGGATCAAAGCCAAACCCGTCAGGGTGTGACGGTCGATCTGGAATGGATCGCGCTCAATCAGACCGGGCTGGTGGTTGGGTTCCGCGTTGCGGGTCTACCGGACGGCCAAACCATCGGCATGCCCGAGGCGGCTTTCGATAACGTGGATGCGCAAGACTTCCGCGGGCGCATTTTGCAGCTCTACGCTGGCGCTCCGCTCACCGCTGAATTTACCAGCTTGCAGGTGATCAATGACCCGCGTGCCGAAAACGGGGTGGACCTCATCCTGCGAATTCCGCTGACTGACGCTCAGGGTGAAGTTCTTGATACCTTCGTTTTCTTATTGAAAGACATTCCGGCGAACAGCACCAGTCCGCGCGTCGGCCAATTCTCGCGGTCCGAAAAAATCGACAACCTGCTGGTTCGCCTGGATTGGGCGAAAATAACCCCTGCGCAAACGCAGGTGAAGTTCTGCTACACCCAGACTCAAAACGCCCGGCCTCTGGACGAGACTGAAATTCATGTCCAATCGGGCTATCCCGCGCAAGTGCGCGGCACGGGAGCTCCCGCGGATTCGCTCCTGCCAGCGCCGGACGAGGATGGCCTGGTCTGCGCCATCGCGCAATTCAACCGCAGCTTGGTCGAGGGCAGTGAGCCGCTGCTGATCACCATCGATCGCATCGCCGACAAAACGCGCTCCTGGGACCTGCTGGTGGAACCCACCGAACGCGGGCCTTTCAACGAAGCTCCCGCGCCTGTCCCCACCCCCCGGCCGACCCTCGATAGCCAGAGCGCCGGCGGTCTCAGCGCCAACCTGATCTGGGCGTATGCCGATCAGCGGCGTGTGGCTCTCGAATTGAAGTTCGACGGCTGGCAGAATTCCTTCCAGGTGACAGGTTTCAGCGGTAAAGACGCGCAAGGTGCGCCTATTGAGGGTTTCGCCGTGCCTTATAAGCAGGATGATCCTTCCGTTTTCCTGCTGCAATTGGACTTCGTCCCGGGCATGCTGGCTGGCGACGGCAGCGTGAGTATGCAGCTGGACGTGCCGGTCTATGATTCCTTCCAACCCGACCTGCCGCTGGCTTCCTTCCACTTCGACCTGGCGAACCTGCCGGTATACCCCGATTTGAAAAGGGAGATCAACCAGAGCGTAACCGCCAACGGGATTGACATGCGGCTGGTCAGCATCCGCTACACCCCCTCCTACAGCACCCTCGTGCTCTGTTACAACAAACCGCCCAACGTGGGTGCAAACGGCGACTGGTGGCCGGGACATAAACACATGACGCTGACCATCGGCGGGATTCAGACCAGCTTCGATTACGGTTACTTCCTGACCGACAGCGATCCCCGCTACAGCGGCAAAAGTAATCAGCCGCCCGGCCTGCCATCCATCCCGGATGGGCGCTGCATCGAGCTGGGCTTTCCCGTCGGCAACCTGGCGTCCGAAAACGCCCAAACCGCCGTGCTGGCCATCCCGCATCTCGAAGTGAGCCTGCCCGAAGTCATCCCGCAGGCAGAAATCGATGCCGCCAACGCCCAATTGCAGGCGCAGGGCATCCAGGTAGAACAGCACATCTTTACCAGCGGCAGCGGCGGAGGCGGAGGCGGCCCGCAGTTCATCCAAAAACCCGCCGGCATGAGCGATGAAGAAGCCCTGGAAAAGCTCTACCAGGCGCTGGGCTATCAATACCCCGGCCTGTGGGTCTTCACCTTCGACCTGCCGGGTAAATAAATACCAATCTCCTCTTCCGGAACAGCGTGAAGCTGTTACTGGAAGAGGTAAGAGAGGGTCAAATCGCAGCTTGAAATACCCGTAGGGCGCATTTCCAAATGCGCCTTTTTGCTTGGTTAACCCTCGTTTCTATCAACACGGGAGAATATTTGTCCTCGCGGGCCCGGCGTTGCCAAGCGATTGTACTCTTTCTCCCTCTCCCTGATTATGCGTATAAACTCGAGGCTAACTTTGCCTCAGATCGTAGCTCTCTGCAAGAGCCGTGGGCGGAGGTTACTCTTGCGAAACAGCTTGAGGCTGTTACCGGAAGAGGTAAGAGAAGGCCAAGTCATAGTTTTCTACAAGGGCAGCCGCCGTAGGGCGCGTTTCCAAACGCGCCGCTTTTGATGCAAAAAAGTCGTAGTCTATACATACTTGCGTGGGTCTTTAGAGCAATCCCGCCGCCATAGGGTAGGATTTATTTCCTGCCACTTATTGCATGCACATCATACATGCATGCCCTATGTACTGTCTTCGCGAACCTGCCGACCCTACACTTCGCTGAGGGCGAGTGCTACTCTCGAAAGTAAACCCTGGTTTAATGTCACAAAACCACTCTATCAAGTGGTTTTGCTTAACAAAGGTAGCGGGGGTTGGATTCGCCTGTCCTCGCGCTAGCAAGGAAACCAACGACCTTCTGGCCTGTTAAATAATAGTAGCGGGGGTTGGATTCGAACCAACGACCTTCAGGTTATGAGCCTGACGAGCTACCACTGCTCTACCCCGCAACGCGAATGAACATGATACCATGCGCAGGGGGGCGTGTCAAGCAAGCGGAGCGCTTCTGCCAAAGATTAATGAAATTTTAAGATTTCCCGTCCAGGTAAGCCTGCGCCCACAGTTCCAAACAAAGCAAACCCCACACGCTGCGGCCGAATGCCCGCTCGGAGGCCAGCAGCGGCTCCACCTGCGCCAGGTTGAACCAGCCGCGTTTCCTTGCCCGCTCGCCCAACAGGGTCTCGCGCACGAAGCCGCGCACCGGTTCGCGCTGGTACCACTCGGAGAGCGGCACAGGAAAGCCCATCTTGTCCTTGCGTTCGGTGATGCCCCTGGGCAGCAGCTGCCCCACCACCTTGCGGAAGATGTGCTTGGAGCGCCCGCCCTCGAACTTGATGGCCGGGGGCATGCTGGCCGCCAGCTCCACGATGCGGTGGTCCAGCAGGGGCACGCGCGATTCCAGCGAGACCAGCATGCTGGTGCGGTCTTCCACGTGCAGCAGCGCCGGAAGCAAAGTGAGCAGGTCAAAGCGCGTCATCTTGTTGATGTACGAGCTCAGCCCGCCGGAGTTGAACAGGTCGCTGAAAGCCTGGAAGGTGCTGTAGCCGCTGCCGGGGTTGGCCAAATCGCCGCTGAGCAATCCTTTCATCTCCATGCCGCGGTCCACCAGGCGGTAGTAGCGCGCGTCCTGCGCGTCGAACAAGCCCTCGCTCCAGAAATAGCGCAGCATGGGCTCGTAGCCTTTCAATTGGGTCAGGTTGGGCAGAATGGTGTCGAAGCTGACCACGTACTTGGCGTCTTCCTGTGTGCCCTGGATGCCGCCGCGGATGCATTCCTCGAGATAGGCCACCAGGTAGCGCGTGTAGCCGCCGAAGACTTCGTCGCCGCCCTGCCCGCCCAGCACCACCTTGACGTTCTGCTTGGCAAGCTGCGAAACCATCAACTGCGGGAAGATGCCCGGCCCGGCCGCCGGTTCGTCCATGGCGTAGATCAGTTTGGGCATCAATTCCACGAAATCCTGCTCGCTCGGAAAGATCTCGTGGTGGATGCTGCCGGCCTGTTCGGCCGCCATGCGAGCAAAGCGCGTTTCGTCGTAACGCGGGCTTTCCTTGAAACCCCCCGAAAAGGTATGAATGGGGTTGTCCAGCAGCGAAGCCGCCAGGCAGGTGACGGTGGAGGAATCCAGGCCGCCGCTCAGGTGTGCGCCCACCGGCACGTCCGCGCGCAGTTGGATGCGCACGGCGTCTTCCAGCAGGCGGGTGAGTTGGTATTCGAAGTACTCGGAGGTGTGGTCCGTGTCCACCTGGAAATCGAGGTTCCAGTATTTTTGGATGTTCAAATTGCCGTGCGTGTCCAGTTCCAGCCAGCAGCCGGGTTCCAGCTTGCGGATGCCGCGGAAAAGGGTCTTGTCGTTCAGGCAGAACTGGAAGGTGAGGTAGTCGGCCATGCCCTCGTCGTCCATGGCGCGCCCCACCTGCCCGGAAGCGAAGATGGCCTTGATCTCGGAGCCGAACACGAACTGGTCCTTGTCCTTGAAGTAGTAGAAGGGTTTGATGCCCATCCGGTCGCGTGCGCCGAACAGCTTGCGCTCTTTTTTATCCCAGATGACGAAGGCGAACATGCCGTTCAGTTTTTTGACGGCTTCCGGGCCTTCCAGCATGAACAGGCGCAGGATGACCTCAGTATCGGAATTGGAGAAGAACTGGCAGCCTTTGCCCGCCAGTTGCTGGCGCAGCTCCACGTAGTTGTAAATCTCGCCGTTGTAGACGATCCAGTAGCGCCCGGATTCGTCGCTCATAGGCTGGTGCCCGGCCGGGCTGAGGTCGATGATGCTCAGGCGCAGGTTGGAGATGCCCAGGTTGTCGTCGATATAATAACCGTGGTCGTCGGGACCGCGGTGCTGGATGCTGTCTGCCATGTGCACGAGGGCCGCTTCACTGACCCCGTGCTTGCGATCAAGGTTGTAAATCCCGCATATTCCGCACATCTTGTTTTTCCCTAGAAAGAAATCTTCGAAGCCGTGTGATGGTGATTGAGATGCCCAAGGCGGTATTTTTCAACCGCTTTGGCGGGGTCCTGGCGGTAGAGCTTGGCCAGGCCGCGGTATTGTCCGCGCCAGCCGCCCAATGGCCACCAGTATAACATACCCATGATAAAGTAGCCCAGCATGGTCACGCTGCCGACCATCTTGCTGCCGCCCTTCTTCTGGTCGTAGCGCAGCACGAAAGGCACCTCGGCAAAGCGGCAGCCGAGTATTTTCAATTTGACGATGATCTCCAGAGTGGAGGTAAAACCCAGGCCGCGCATCTGGATGAGGTTGTTGCCGAAAATGGCCAGCGCGTCCTGGATGACCGAGACGCGGTAAGCGCGGAAACCGCAGGAGTAATCGCGCACGCCCTTCACGCCGAAGACGATGCTCATGAAGATGTTGGCGGAGCGGCTGATGAATGCGCGGTAGCCGTCCACGCCCATCTGCCCGCCGCCCGGCTGGAAGCGCGAGGTGTTGACCACGTCGTAGCCCTGGTTGAGCTTGTCGATCATGCTGAACAGGTATTTGGGTTCGTGGGTGTCGTCGCCTTCAATGCGCACCAGGTAATCGTCGCGCTTGGCACGCCAGGCGATGTACTCGAAGCCGTCGCGTTCGGTCTCGCCCAGCCCGCGGTTGATGGGATGCGCGATCACGTCCAGGTTGAGCTTGCCCTTGAATTTTGCCAGGATGTCAGCGGTGGCGTCGGTGCTGCCATCGTTAATCACCACCACGCGGTATTCGTGGCCTTTCATCTGGTCTTTGATCTTCTCCAAAATGCGGGGCAGATCGACTTCTTCGTTGTAAGCAGGCAGCAGAATCCAGATCATCTTTACCCCTGCCGGCTGAAATCGCCGAGGCGGACCAGGTCGAAGCCGGATTCCATCACGGCGGTCTTATCCCAAAAATTGCGCCCGTCCACCAATAAGCAATTCTTCAAGGCGGCTTTCAGGCGTTTGAAATCCACCTGGCGGTATTCCGAGTGGGCGGTCATCAGCACGGCCGCGTCGCAGCCGGAGGCTTTTTCATACAAATCGCCGGCGTATTCCTTCACGAACGGGTCGTGCACCATGGCCTGCGCGCCTTCGGCTTCCAGCGCCTTGATGAAATAGCTGCTGGGCGCGTCGCGCGTGTCGTCGGAATCTTCCAGGTAAGCGTAGCCCAGCACCAGGATCTTGCGGCCTTTGAGGCTGCTCAGGCGGGTCTTGAGCAAGTCGAGCATGTGATTGGGCATGAAGGAGTTGATGTCGCGCGCCGCGGGGATCAGGCGCACGCGCACGTCCAGGCCCTTGACGCTGCTGGCCAGCAGCCAGGGATCCTTGGGGATGCAGTGGCCGCCCACGCCCGCGCCGGGCAGCAGCATTTCGCGCCCCGGCGACTTGCGCACCAGTTCACGCACACGCCAGACGTCAGCGCCCAGCGCCTCGCAGATCATGGCGGTCTCGTTAGCGAAAGCGATCTGCACGTCGCGGTAGGTGTTCTCCACGGTCTTGACCAGCTCGGCCGTGATCCAATCGGCGGTGTCCAGGTCGGACTGCACGATGTTGCTGTAAAGCGAGCGCATAGCCGCCGCGGTCTCGGGCGAATCGCCGCCCACCACGCGGCTCATGGCCGCCAGATTCTGGAGCAGCTTGCCGGGCATGACACGCTCGGGGCAGTTGCCCAGGAAAAAGCCTTGGCCGCACTTGCGCCCGGTGTTCTCTTCTAAAATGGGCAGCACCACGTTATGCATGGTGCCGGGCATGATGGTGGATTCGATCACCACCAGCGCGCCGTTCTTGAGCACCGCGGAAAGCGACTTGAGCGCCGCGCGCAGCGCTTCGTATTCGGGGATGTGGGCGTGGTTGACGGGGGTTTCCACGTCGATCAGCACCACGTCGCAATCTTTCAAATCGGCGTAATCTAGGGTGGCGCGCAGCTTGCCGCTCTGCACCACACCGCCGATCAATTCCGCCAGTCCGGGCTCTTTGCCCTCGATGGGGGAAATGCCGCGGTTGATCAGGTCCACGCGCTCGGCTTTCACATCCACGCCGCTCACGGAAAATCCTTTTTGGGCGAACAGCGCCGCCACAGGCAGGCCCACGTAGCCCAGCCCGATCACCGCCAGCTTCGCGCTGCGTTCTTCGATCTTACGATGCAACTCCGCAATGGACATGATTAAACCTCGATCACCTGGTGCTTGACGCCGGATTCCACCAGCGCCAGCGAGAGGCGCAGGGCTTTCAGACCGTCCTCGCCGGTCACCGGCACCTGTGTGCCGTTTTTGACCGCGTCGAGGAAAGCCTGGATTTCAGCTTTGAGCGGCTCCTGGCGTTTGAGGTCGAAGCGGATCATCTTGCCTTCGCTCACGCCGCGAATGGTCTTGATATCGGCCCACAGCTCGCCGGAAGCCTGTGAATTTTCGTAGAAGTAAAGGTCCTGCAGCAGGTCGTCCACACGGAACATGCCCTTTTCACCCAAGACAAGCGTCTCGCGGATCTTGGTGGGAGTCAGCCAGTTAATTTCCAGCGCGGCGGTGATACCCTGCGGGAAGCGCAGCAGACCGAAAAGCATGTCTTCATGATCGGTATGGATGCGGCGCTCGGTCTCGGCGAACACGCGCATGGGGTCCAGGCCGGTCAGGAAGCGCATGATGTCCACATCGTGCGGCGCCAAATCGACCACCACGCCCACGTCGCGGATGCGCGCGGGGAAGGGTCCCGCCCGCCGGCAGAAGATCTGGAAGATCTTGCCCAGCTCGCCGGCGTCCAGCCTGGCCTTGAGGGCCTGCATGGCGGGATTGAAGCGGATGATGTGGCCGACCATCAACTGGCGGTCCATCTCCTTGGCCAGGGCGATCAGGCGCTGGCCTTCTTCAACCGTCGCCGCGATGGGTTTTTCCACCAGCACGTGCACGCCCTTGCGTAGCGCGAAAGCTGCCACCTGCTCGTGTTCGGAGGTGGGCACGGTGATGGAAACCGCTTCCGGTTTTTCCTTCTCGATCAGTTCGCGATAATCTGTGTACGTATTAACAGAATAACGACTCTTCAAGGATTCCAGCCGTTCCGCGCTGACATCCGAAATTCCAACCAATTGGGTATCTGCCAGCTCGGAATACACCCGCAGGTGGTTGAAACCCATTGAACCGACGCCAATGACCGCGACTCGCATTGTGTCCTTACGCCATGAATTCGTTGATGCGGGCGGCCACGAAGTCGAGGTCGGCCTGAGTGAGGGAGGGGTGCACCGGCAGGGAGAGCACTTCGCCGGCGGCTTTCTCAGCCTCGGAGAAACTCTGTTTGCCGAACATTTCCATGTAAAAACCCTGTTGATGGATCGGCAGGGGGTAATAGATCTCGGTGCCGACTTCTTTTTCTTTCAGGTAGTCGCGCAGCGCGTCGCGCTTGCCGTTGGGAACGCGGATGGTGTACTGGTGGTAAATGTGCTCGCATTCCTTGGGGACATAAGGTGTGACCACGCCCTTCAGGTGGGCGTCGTAGTAAGCGGCGTTCTCGCGGCGTTTGGCGTTGAACTTGTCCAGTTTCTGCAATTGGGCCAGGCCGATGGCCGCGTGCACATCGGTCATGCGCAGGTTGTAGCCCAATTCGTCATGGTAATAGCGGCGGCGCATGCCATGGTTGCGCAGCACACGTGCTTCCTCGGCCACGGCGTCGTCATCGGTGGTGAGCATGCCGCCCTCGGCGCTGGTCATGTTCTTGGTAGGATACAGGCTGAAGGTGCCGGTGCCGAACGAACCCGCGCACTTGCCGTTGAATTTGGAGGTGTGCGCCTGGCAGGCATCTTCGATCACTTTCAGGTTGTGTTTTTTGGCGATGGCCATGATGGCGCCCATATCGGCGCACAGGCCGTATAGATCGATGGGCAGGATGGCTTTGGTTTTGGCTGTGATAGCCGCCTCGATCTTGGCCGCGTCGATATTGAAGGTGCGCGGGTCGATGTCCACGAAGACTGGCTTGGCGCCCACGTAAAGCACCGAATTGGCCGAGGCAATGAAGGTGAAGGGCGAGGTGATCACCTCGTCGCCCTCGCCGATGCCGTTAGCCATGAGCGCCAGATGCAGCGCGGTGGTGCCGGAAGTGGTGGCAATGGCGTGTTTCACGCCGCAAGCTTCCGCAAAGGCTTTCTCGAAAGCTGCCACGCGCGGGCCCTGGGCTAAAATCCCAGAGTCCAGCACTTCCATAACAGCTTGTTTTTCTTCATCTCCAATTACAGGTTTCGCGATTGATATCATTTTGCCACCATCCATATCTCTTGATTGATTTCAACTTTATGGGCGCATTTCGGGCATTGCGCCACAACGACATCCGCTTTTTCTTCGATTTTCTGCAACCTCTCGCCGCACGGGCAAACGAAACCGCGCAGCCGCGCCGGATTGCCGAAAACCAGGCCGTACGGCGGAACATCATGGGTAACCACGCTGCCGGAGCCGATCATGCACCATTTCCCCAGGGTGATACCGCAGCGGATGGTCGAATTGGCGCCGATGGCCGCCCCGTACTTCACCAGCGTTTTGGATAATTCCCAATCGTCAGCCGATTTGGGAGTGCCATCAACGTTAATGGCGCGCGGTTGCATGTCGTTGGTAAAACAGACGTGCGGACCGACGAAAACGCCGTCTTCAATGCTAACGCCGTGATAAACCGATACGTAGTTTTGGATCTTGACGTTGTCGCCGATCTGAACGCCTTCATCCACGAATACACCTTTGCCCAGAATGCAATTCTTGCCGATGCGCACTCCCGGGCGGATCTGGCCTTGATGCCAGATCCTGGTTCCTTCACCAATTTGCGCGGATTCAGCCACCTCAGCAGTCGCGTGAATATAAGGAGCCATTGACCACCTCCTGGTCAGTTTTGCAATAGAATATTGATGATTTTATCAGCAGCATGACCATCGCCATAGATTTGAGGACGTTCATTTTTTGGATGAAAGTCATCAAAACGGGCTTTGATCGCGTTGCTATTTGCCCCGGTCAGGCAATTCCATCCGGCCGAGACCGTCTCAACCCACTCGGTTTCTTCGCGCAGCGTGATGCAGCGTACACCCAGCAGGTAAGCTTCCTTCTGTATGCCACCCGAGTCGGTCAGGATGCATTCCGCGTTGCTTTCCAGCATAAGCATATCCAGATAGCCGACTGGCTCGATCACGCGCAGGTTGGCGGGTATTTTCAGGCCGAATTCAGCCATCATCTTTTGGGTGCGTGGATGCATGGGGAAGATCAGTTCGAAATCGATGCGGGAAAAGCCATCGATGATCGCAGCGAGGTTTTCCCGAACATCGGTATTGCCGCCGCGGTGCACGGTGGCCAGCGCGTAACCGCGTGGTTCCAGGTTCAGGGTTTGCAGAATGGTGGATTTCTTTTCGGCGATCTCGCGGAAAACCAGCAACGAATCGGCCATCACGTCGCCCACCTGGTGGACTCCCCGGGTAATGCCTTCCTTTGCCAAATTTTCAACCGCCTGATCGGTGGGGCAGAACAACAGGGTGGAAAGGTGATCGCTGACCAGCCGGTTGATCTCTTCCGGCATGGAACGATTGAAGGAGCGCAGCCCGGCTTCCACGTGGGCGATGGGAATTTCGCGCTTGGCGGCTGCCAGCGCGCCGGCCAGGGTGGAATTGGTGTCGCCGTAGACGATCATCCAGTCCGGCTGGACCGTTTTGAGGTAGCGGTCAATGCCCAGTAGCATGCCGCTGGTCTGTTCGGCATGGCTGCCGCTGCCGATTTCCAGGTTGATATCGGGTTCAGGGAGCTTCAATTCGCTGAAGAACAACCGGGACATGTTCTCACTGTAATGCTGCCCGGTATGCAGAATAAATTCTTCGCCGCGGTTTTTCAATGCACGTGAAACCATGGCGGCTTTTACGAATTGAGGCCGAGCCCCAACCACATGAATGGTTTTCATAAATCTCGGACATTCTATCATAAATCGCCCTCACAACCGTTCGGCACGATTCCTGCAATTCAGTGCGATGGGGATTATCTTGCGTAGGGCATCCTGATAAAATAATAAGGAAATGATGGACAAATTGCCGATAGCTCAGACAAAGTTGATCACGCCGCAAAGGCGTAAAGAGCTATTGTCCCGTCCGCGGCTGCTGGAAATGATGAGCGATCTGTTGGATTTCCGCTTGATTATCGTTGCCGCCCCTGCCGGTTATGGCAAGACTTCCTTATTAATTGATTTCGCATCGCAATTCGACTGGCCGGTATGTTGGTATGCGCTCGATCCGCTCGACCAGGATTTCGAACGCTTCCTTACCTACCTGCTGCACTCTATCCAGCTGCGATTCCCGGAATTCGGCCACGAATCGCTTAAAGTGCTGGAAGGTTCGCCCATCGATCAGCTCAACCCGGACTTCCTGATCTCCACCATTACCAACGACATCTACGATCACATCACCGAGCATTTCGTGGTGGTGCTGGACGATTATCACCTGCTGAAATCCAACCCCGTCATTGACCAGTTCCTGAGCGATCTCATCCAGCGGGCGGACGACAATTGCCACATCGTGATCACCTCGCGCAAACTGCTCACCTTCCCCGACCTTCCACTGATGGTGGCGCGCTCGCAAGTGGGGGGGTTGTCCATTGAAGAGCTGGCGTTCTTGCCCGAAGAGATCCAGGAACTCTTCGAAAAAAAGTTCAACAAACCCATCGATAACCATGAAGCCGCGAACCTGGCAGCGCGCACCGAAGGGTGGATCACAGGATTGTTATTGACTTCGCAAATGCTGAAATCCGGCATGGGCGAACCAATCAAGGTCGCACGCGCCTCTGGCATCGGCCTGTACGAATACTTGGCGCAGCAAGTCCTGGATCAGCAAACCCCTGCCCTCCGCGATTTCATGCTCAACTCCTCCATTCTGGAAGAATTCAACGCGGCCATGTGCATGGAAGTGATCGAAAAGGCGCTCGGCAAAAAAGAGAACTGGAGTGAGATGGTGAACACCATCATCCAGCATAACCTGTTTGTGCTGCCGGTGGACGACGAATATTCCTGGGTGCGCTATCATCACCTGTTCCGGGATTTCCTGCAAACAACCGTTCAGAAAGAGCGCCCGCAAGACGCCAAAGCCATCAGAGAAAACCTGGCTGCTTATTACACCCAGAGAAAAGAATGGGAAAAAGTATTCGAAATCTACTCGGACCTGTCTGATTCCAAGGCATTGGTGCAGTTGGTGGAAAAAGCCGGCTCGTCTTTCATCGCGCGCGGCAAGATTAAAAAACTCAGCGAATGGTTGGGAATGCTGCCCGCGGAAAGCAGCCTGAATAATCCTGCACTGTTATCGCTGAAAGCCAGCGTGGCCACCAGCCAAAGCAGTTTCCAGGAAAGCCGCGAATTGTTGGATAAAGCTTTGGAGCTGCTGCGTAAAGGCAGCGATCCAAAAGCGCTGGCCGACAGCCTGATCCGGCGCTCGGCCGTGCTGAGAATGCTGCGGGAATATCCGGCCGCCCGGCAGGACGCGGAAGAGGCCATCCAGATCACCCGGGAAAAACCCGAACTCAGCCATCTCTATCCCGAAGCGCTGCGTGCAAAAGGCATTATCCTTTTTTACAGCGGCGAGTTGAGCGAAGCCCTGCAACACCTGGAACAAGCCATCGCGATTTACCAGAAAAACCAAATGGAAGAAGATATCGCCAGAATCCAGGTGGAAGTGGGCATGATCTATGAAAAGATGGGCAAACTGGCATCCGCAGAAAATGCCTACGAAAAATCGCTGGCTTACTGGCAATCGGTGAGCGACTCGATCTGGCAGCCGACCATATTAAATAACCTGGGGGTGGTGCAGCATCTGGCAGGCGATTTCTCCAATTCGTTCCGCAATTTCGAGAAAGCGTTGCATTACGCACAAGCCGCAGGCGACCGGCGCATGGAAGGCTACTCGCTGGCCAGCATCGGCGATCTGTATAAAGACCTGGATGCCAATTCCGAAGCGGTGGAAGCCTACCAGCAAGCCATGGAAATCGCCCAGCAGGTAGATGATCAAATCCTGGTTTTTTACCTGAAGATGGCGCGCGCGCGTATGAACCTTGTTGAGCGCCAATTAAAGAAAGCAGAAATGCAAATCCGTTTTGCTCAATCCCTGGCTAAAAAGAGCGGATCAACCTACGAGATGAACAAATACCGGCTGGAACAGGCCGCCCTGGATTTTGCCAACAGCCAATACGAAAAAGCGCGCGGCCAGTTGGAGGTCACAACCGCTTATTTTAAGGAAGAAGGTTTTGTCGAAGATAGCATTCGCTCGGAAGTGCTTTTGTTCCTGACACTGGTCAAAACGGGCGATAAAACCAAAGCAGAGGAGATCATCCGCGAATTCCTCAACCGCATCAGTGAACCGGATCGCAACATACCCAGCTTGTCGGTATTGAACGAATTAAAAGCTGATTTGAGGTCTTTTCATGCCGGCAAAGAACTAAATAAATATTTTTCCGATATCTTCTCGCTGCTGGACGATTATCAGAACCTTACCCAAAAATGCAGGCGGAAAATCCGTAAAGAAGCCTCGGTGGTACCCTTCGTCCCAGCCCGTATTGAGATCAAGGCTTTCGGCAAAGCTGAGGTCAAGGCCGGCAGCCGGACATTGACGCTTTCGGATTGGAAAACGCAAACCTCGCGCGATCTGTTCTTCCTGTTCCTGGCGCATCCGGAAGGCATGACCAAGGAGGAAGTAGGTTTGATTTTTTGGCCGGACTCCTCGCCGGCTGAGCTCAAACTGCGTTTCAAGAACGCCATTTACCGCATGCGCCACGCGATCGGTTCAGATGCCGTGCTTTTTCAGGACAATTTTTACCAATTCAATCGTTCGCTGGATTACGAATACGACGTGCAGAATTTCATCGCCGCCTGCACGCGCGCCGGCGATGAAAAAAACACCGCCAAGAAAAAATCAGCACTGCAAACCGTTATACAAATCTACCGCGGTGCTTATCTACCGGACGTCAATGAAACCTGGGTAGTAGCCGACCGGCAAAAATATTTGGAAATGTACCTCAAATCGATTGAGGAACTGGTCAAAATCGCGCTATCTGAAAAAGATTTCTCAAAAGCTCTGGATTATTGCAAGCAGGGATTGAAGGAAGATATTTGCAACGAAGAAATCTACCGATTGACGATGGAAATCCACGCCGCGTTGGGTAATAAAGCCGCCATCTCCAAGCAATACGAAACCTGCCGCAAGGTACTTAGGTCTGAGTTAAATACCAAACCTTCTCCCCAAACCACGTCTTTGTATGAAAAATTAATCGCATGAATAATTTCAGGAACCTGAAATTTCTATTGACCCAGAATTACAATTTTCCCAATAATATCAGCCAATCATTTCTTTTGAATCGATCGAGGATCAGATAACCATCTTCTGTTTGGTATTTGATTTCTGGCGACAGCAAAGATATCCATTCCGATTTGTCACTCTGCGGGGGAATTCTAATATCAACCACTGCGGGTCCTGGATTGACCAAAACAATTATTTCCTCATTGCCAATTTGCCGTTTGAACGCAAAGAAACTATCAAAAGCTGCAAGAGGTTGGAAGGAACCTTTGCGCAGGCTTTGGTGCTGTTTACGAATACCAATCAGGTTTTTATACAATGTATGAATTTGTTTATTCCACTTACTATCATCCCACTCCATCGTCCGGCGGCAATCGGGGTCTCGGCCACCAGTCATGCCAATTTCATCCCCATAATAAACCAGGGGAATACCGATAAAGGTCATTTGAAAGACAATCGCCGAAATCAGGTCTTGGTCTTCGGCGCCGAAAATTGTCCGAATGCGGGGTGTATCATGGCACCCTAAAAGATTTATCATGGTATAACCCGCTGAATCCAGCCGTGAAAGCAGAGACTCAATCTCATATGAGAAATCTTCCGCATCAAGAGATCTTTCAGAAAAGAAAGCGATGATCAATTCCCGCAATGGGTAATTCGTGCAGCCATCAAAAATACCCTCCCTGACCCATTCGCTCGACTCTCTCCAAAATTCCCCAACCAGATAACAATCAGGGGATGCTTTGCGGGTTTCGTGGCGAAATTTTTTCCAAAAGTCCTTTGGAACACGTTGAGGTGTGTCAAGCCGCCAGCCATCAATTCCATATTCCCTTAACCAAAAAGTCCCGACATCCAGAAGGCACTGCACGACCTGTGGATTGGCATGGTTGAGCTTGGGAAGATAGAAACAACCGCCGCAAGTTGCGTAATTCAGCGGATTTACAGATATCGGAAGGCTGTTGATAGTGAACCAGTCCAGGAATTTCGAGTTCTTTCCGTGGTCAACGACATCCAAGAACGCAGAATTCTGATTGCTGCAATGATTAAAAACACCATCCAGAATGAGTTTGATTCCCCGGTCATGAAGCGCTTTAATGAATTCCTTGAATTCCGAGTTTGATCCCAAAGCAGGATCGATCTGATAATAATCTACAGTATCATAACGATGATTGGTGGCAGCTTTGAAAATCGGATTGAGATAAATGCAATCAATCCCCAGATCGACAAGGTAATCCAATTTTGTCTGGATACCTTTCAAATCTCCACCAAAAAAATTATCTGTGGTCGGTTTATTACCCCAAGACTCTAAATGGGGAGGATCGTTGGATAAATCGCCGTTACAAAATCTATCCGGAAAAATCTGATAAATAACGGAATCCACTGCCCAATTCCTATTTTGAATATCCTTCATCATCAATCTTCTCCCGGTAGTATTCCATAATTACCAATTAAAAAATCAGGTTTGCAGTTATTGATTGACATCATTATAAAGCGCCACTCTTCTCAAGCGACAGATATAAAAGAATGTACATGGCATGCGACCAAAGCAAAGGATTCGCTGGTTCATTCCATTTGAGTCTCCATTGCTTGCATTCTTTCTGTGAATACAAGTCCTCGCATAGCTGCTCGGGAAGGCCGCCATCTTCTGCTGCTTGTGCCGTAATCCAACGCAAAATATCCAATGCCTGGCTGGTCCGGCCTGATTCGGAATAATACCACCCTAACCAGGCGGATAATAGAATCCAGATACCGCCTCCATAATAAACATCCCCGTGAAAGCGATGCAAACCAACATTTCGATATCCAAGATCCCTGACAATAACATCGATTGTCTGCTTAACCAGAAGATCATCTGCGGGTAGGATTGAGAATGGTACAGCAATACTGATCAGGCTTGCATCCACGATATTCTTTTTTTGGGATTTTTTAAAAATTCCTCCATGTACAAGATCGATCAGCAGATATGACTTAATTTCATTCGAAATACGTGTGGACTCTTCATCTTCAAGGAGTTTACCCAGGCTGGCAAGACCGGCATGTATGGCCGCCAGAGTGTACGTATGAATGTCCTCGCCGTTTTCTTCCCAACAATCGAAACAAGGATACCGCCAAAGCGCAGCCAGATAATCCCGTACTAGAAACAGTATTTCCTGGTTAATAACTGCTGCGCTTTTTTTTCCATTCAACTCCAGGTGTCTGCAATAAGCCCACAACCATACACCCAGACTATCCAATTGGTGATTGCCCCAATTGCCGGGCGTTTCTACCCCGCTCAAATGAAAACGGCAATGAAAAAAATCTTCTTTGACTAACGTTTCACCCCGCTGCTTTTTATTGATACAAGCAGCCAGTTTGGCACTATACCTGTTCAGCGTATTAGCCGACCAATTATAAAATCTGACCGCGCTTTGATGCTGGCCTGCCAAATCCATAGCATAGGCGATATACGAGCTATCCCTAAACCAACAATATTGGTAAGGCTCAAAGGAAGGTGAAGCCAGATAGCCGCCTTCCCTTCCCTGGTTTTTTAAAATGATTTCAATGGATTGTTTATAGAGTTTGGACGTCATCCAATCAGCCTTTCAGCGAACCCGCCATGATGCCCTTGATAAAATATTTTTGCATAAAGATAAATAATAGAATGATCGGTGTGATTGCGATCAATGAGGCGGCAAAAACAACGCCCCAATCCGTGAGGTATTGTCCGTGGAAGGCTGCGATGCCAACCGGGAGGGTTCTTTTTTCAGGGTCATTTAAAATGGTCATCGCCCACACATATTCATCCCAAGCCCCCAGGGAGGAAAAAATCGCGATGGTGGCCAATGCCGGTTTTGAGAGCGGCATGATAATAGTACGGTAGATTTCCCAGGGTGATGCACCGTCAATTTCGGCAGCCTCTTCCAATTCCCTGGGCAACTGCTGCATAAAACCGGTCAACAGAAAAACACAAAGCGGTATGTTCTGGGCGATATAAACCAGGATGACCCCCGGCAGGGTGTTGATCAAATCCAATTTGCTTGCCAGAATAAATTGTGGAATGATCAAAGTCATTGCTGGCATCATCATAAATATTCTGATGCTGCCATTTAAAAAGCCCTTCAACCTGAATTGGAACCTGGAAAAACCATATGCCATTAATGATGAAAGGAAAACAACCGAAATAGTGGAACACAGAGTAACAACCACGCTGTTCAGGAAGAATTTATCAAACCTTCGGGAAGTCCACGCGACGATGAAATTCCTCAAAGTAGGTTGGTCGGGAATAAATTTTGGCGGGTATTCAAAGATAAAAGATTGCCCCTTGAACGACGTCCCAATCATGTAGAGAAATGGGGCTGCCGTAATAAGAGCAAAAAAAATCAGCACAAGGTAAAAAGCGACCTGGTTAATGCAGTACTTGAAAATTTTTTTCATGATTCTGGTCTGCTTTCTCTAGTAAAGTTGATTTTCTTCTTTTTTAAACTTCATCTGGATTTGGCTGATCGTAAAAACAATGAGAATAAGAATATATGAAAGCGCCGAACCGTAGCCGAAGTCGCGGTTGGAAAAGGCTTGTTCGTACATATAGCTTAATATCACCTCCGTCCGATGGATTGGGTTGCCGCGTGTGATCAGGGCGATTGGGATATATGTCTGAAATGCGCCGATAGTCAACATAATTGAAGTGAGCACGATTGTTGGAATTAATAAGGGAATGGTGATTTTTCGCGCATACTGCCATTCATTCGCTCCATCCACCAAGGCAGCCTGATGAAGATCTTCAGGTATTGCTTGGATAGCCGCCAGGAAAATCACCATGGTCCAGCCAATTCCCTTCCATATGCCAAGGGCATACAAAGCAATAAAGGCTGTTCCGGGTTCATTTAGCCAAGTCACCGGTTTAGGCAGTAAGTGCAATGACTTTACCAGGACATAGTTGACCAATCCCGCGGGACTTGAGTTGAAAATAAATTTAAAAAGCAGCGAACAGACCACCCAGGAAGTCACAACTGGCAAATAATACAACGTCCGGAAAAAGATCTTGCCATGTGCAATCCTGTCTAGGATGATAGCCACCAGCAAGCCAAGAAATAATTGCCCGATGACCGTCGCCAAGGCATAAAAGAATGAGTTCTTCACTGCCAGCCAGAACAAGCTATCCTTGGCAGCTCTGACATAATTCTGGATACCAAGGAAGATACTCGAGCTATTCGGCATGACATTCCATTCAAACAGGCTGATTTGGAATGCCTTGATCATTGGAAAGACAATCCAGAATAGCAGGAAAGCGAATCCGGGGAGAATGAATAAATAGGGTGTCAAATTTTTTAGTATCTTTGATTTCATAGCATCAATCATAAACACATTTTGGGTCAGGCACGCATGCCTGACCCAAAAGTTTTCACGAGCTTATTTCAGTAATTCATCAATTTGGGCAGCAGCTTCATCTAAAGCTTCCTGCGCAGATTTCTCGTTTCGCAAGATCAGCTGTCCGGCATTTGTGATAATCTCATCCATTTGTGACCATTTTGGATGTGCGGTGCGGGATTTCGAGGTCTTCAGTTGCTCCAGGAACATCCCATAGTATTCGTGATTCTTTATAAAGTCCGATTCGATCAGGTCAACCCTGACTGGGAGTTGTCCAACTTCTGCCATCTTTTCCTGGTATTTCTTTGAAAGCACAAAGCGAAGGAATTCCATGGCAGCTTCTTTGTTTTCCGATTGCTGGAACAGAACGATGTTCTCACCACCGACGACATTGATCGACCCGCCTGCACCGGCAGGGAAAGGACTGATACTAATTTCTTTATCGGGGAATTGCGATTCCACAATCGGGAAGGTCCAGGGGCCATTATCCAAGCTGGCATAAACATCCTGACCATAACCTGCGAAGGTATCGATGCCGCTACCCATGATGACCGGAGCGATGCATCCCTGGTCGTAGAGTTCTTTTAGAAATTCAAACGCGGCAACAGTTTGCGCGCCATTCAGATAGCCGGTAGCAGTGGTAACCTCTACATCGGTAATATCGCCACCGAAGCTCCAAATCCACGGCAACACCACCCAAGCCCAAGTGCCATCGGTTGCGAAGTAGTACACATCGGGATTGGCTGCTTTTAACATCTGGCACTGATCCAGCATCTCATCAACAGAAGCCGGCGCGGTGATACCCGCCGAATCATAGAGCGCTTTATTGTAGAACCACAGCTTAGTATTGGTGTCCAACGGCAGGCCGTAATAATGCCCATTCCAAAAGTTGGTTGCGAGCGGGCCAGCGAAAAGCAAATCCATATAATCAGCGAAATCGGACATCTCCTCATCGATGCTGGCCAACGCGCCCATATCCGCCAATTCCGGGGTCCAAATAATATCAATGCGCGCCAAATCAGGGGCAACCCCACCGGAAATCGATGTGAATAGTTTGGTGCGGAAATCCTCGTAAGCGACCGGCAATGATTCCACCTTGATGTTCGGGTGTTCGGCCTCAAACAATGGAATAAGGGTATTCATCAGCATCTCATTTTCCGGTGAAATCTCATTATAAGTATGCCAAAAAGTGATCGTCACAGGTTCCGCCACAACTTCAGCCGGTTCGACAATGTCAGAATCAGAGGACTCGTCGGCTGCAGACTTTCCGACTGCCATACCACCACAGGCGCATAGCAATAACGCAAAGACAATCGCGATCCCAAAAATCGGGGTAAGTTTTTTTTTCATGGTTTTCTCCTTCTCTATTTATTCGTTTCTGACAAAACATGACACTTTTATAAAACAATTATCCTCGATCACCTCCATCATTCATTTTGTTTTTTTCAATCGATTGAATCGTTTCAATTCCAATAAAAATTTTTTTTACGCAACAATGGCAGTCGATTCACGAATAACTAACCTGGGTTCTACGATGATCTGGGGGAATTCATCCCTTTCTTCCAGGATGTCAATCAACGCATTGACAGCCAACAGACCAATATGCCGAATCGGCTGGGAAATGGTTGTAAGTGAAGGATTCCAGAATGCAGAAAGCTTCAGATCATCGAAACCGATGATCGAAATGTCTTTGCCCGGTTTTATCGAACGTTCGGACATGGCGCGCATCACACCCAACGCCGCAAGATCATTGGGTGTAAACAGCGCAGTGATTAAACAGCCGCTGTCGATGATTTTTTCCAATGAAATCTTTCCAGATTCTTCTGAAAAATCACCCTCTACAATGGCATTTGGATCAATCACGCAATTGAATTTTTCCATCGCGTTCATGAAACCTTCCAGACGGATCTTAGAGCACATCAGCCCATCCGGCGGTTTGATAAAACCAATACGGCGATGACCCAATCCAGCCAGATAGGCAACTGCATCCTCGATACCCTTGGCTCCGTCCACATCGACGTATGGATAAGGCTGCCCAATTTCAGTGCGACCGAAGCTGATGAAAGGAAATTTCTCATCCAGCAGGTACATGATCCTTTCATCACGCACATGAGTTCCCAACAGCAGGAAACCATCCACCTGTTTCTCGCCGATAAGTTTTTTATATTTTTCAACTTGCAGGTGATCATCGACCACAGCTTCCATCAGAATGCCATACCCTCGCTCAGCGGAGGCTGCATTCGCTGCAGCGAGAAACTCGAGAAAAACGTTATCGCTTGGCAGCGCACCAAAATTGTCCTGCGGAGAAACTACAGGAATAATCCCGATCTTTCTGGTATGCTGCGATTTAAGGCTGCGCGCAGCCGAATGGGGATGGAAATTAAAATCATCAATGACTATGCGGATTTTTTCATAGGTTTCCTTACTGAGCAGGTCGGGGTTATTAAAATAATTGGATACAGTTCCAATGGAAACCCGTGCAATTTTGGCAATATCTTTTATCGTTGTCATTGCTGATAAATTGAAACGTTTCAATTATTATATCATATAAAAATACAATTTCAAGTATCAAAATGATATTCAGCGGGGAAATAATTTCAGCAATTAGGTAATGATCTTTTGAAATTCATCCAATTGGATGAATTTTTTCATTCCCACACGCTCATATAACCGGTAGGCATTGACATTCGCGCTCTCGACGGCAAGCCCGACTTTTTGATATCCACGCTGCTTGAAAGCATGGAAGGAATGCAGCAGTAAGGCACTGCCCAACCCACGCTTGCGGTACGGCTCAGCAACCGCCAATTGCCGAATCCAACCTGTTTCTTCATAAGGAAAGCAAAGGCATGTGCCGACAATCTCGTCGCCATCCAGGGCCAGGAACCATAAATCCGCATCGTAAAGGTCCGCGCGCATCATAAATTCCTTCCACTCATCGAATGGTTGATCGGGATGATCCGTTTTTCGGAAAGCTTTCTGAACGATGGCGTGGATGAGCTTATCGTCCACCCCGGTTCTGGCAGTACGCACCACAACACCTTCCGGCCAGGCCGGCAGTGAAAATTCGCCCGATAGATCCATCTGCATATTGAAGATGAACCGATTGATGGTATAACCTACATTCGCCAGGTTTTGCTTTTGATAATCAACCGAGTCCGATATGTGGGTAACAATTTGTTTCCTGCCGGGTTCGGCATTGTCGCGCAACCGCGCGGCCGCCCAACCTTCGCACAAAAGGAGCAAGCCCAGGAAAAGATCATCCCCTTCCGTGCCGGGATCATCATAGATCACGAGCCGCCGTCCCGTTTGCCAGGGCAGGACTGCCGCATAACCTTTCAGCACCCCTTTTCCATCGAAAGCCAGCCAGGCATCTCGGTCAAGGTCAATTTCGCGCCAATCATATTGCAAATCGGAAAGGTCGGAGTCCTGTTGGCCGACATCGCGGATATCGCAGCGGATCATTAAATCCAGTACAGCTTGCTGATCCTTTTTTCCCGGCCTGCGTAAAAAATATTTTTCCAGCATATCTCAAACCTCTTTACTGAGTAAAACCATTCGAGCATTATATCACCGCGACTTTTTTGTTTTACATTATCGATATTTATTGTCAAATAATATAAAAAAAAAACGAAGGACACCAAAAACTATCACTTTTCCCAAGAATTTTTTTGTGGAATTAATATGACATTCGTTGACATTTTTATTGATGTATGGCATAATCCG
>JABLXK010000004.1 GCA_013178095.1 Anaerolineae bacterium
CTGTGAAGGTATAATCATTTCGGTGAGTCATTTCGTCTCCTATTTTGGTGTGATGACTATGTAGGATACTTCTGACTCACCCCTTTTGTTAAGGTTCTCTATTTTACAGAAAATATGTTACACCAACGACTCTTCGAGAAAATACTATTTTGCAATAAATTACGGAATCTCCATGACCCATTATGCCCTGAAATTCGATGATAAAGAGCTGTTCTTTGAATATGACGCGTCTAATACCTCTGTTTTCCTGCCCAATGAGACAGAATTTAAATCGAATCCCGCTGATTTGATCCAAAACGCCCTGCTTGCACCACTTGGGTTGGATTATTTTGACAATAATGTCCAATTATCCGGAAAAAAGATCGCAATAGCCATCAATGACCAAACCCGTCCCCTACCACACGCGCAAATTCTGCCGGCGCTATTGGAATTCCTAATTGGAAAAGGCGCAGAAAACGACCTTATTACGTTCTATATTGCCACCGGGACACACCGCAAGCTGAACGAAGAGGAAATTCTCCGCGTCTTACCGGGAAATTTGTCGAAAAAATACCGCGTTCATTGCCATCAATGCGATGATAGCGAAAATCTATCATACCTGGGGACGACTCAACAAGGAACTCCCGTTTACGTGAACCGTGAATATTATCAGTCAGATATAAAGATCGTCGTTGGCAGCATCGAACCCCACCACTTCATGGGATTTTCGGGTGGAATGAAGACAGCCGCCATCGGGTTGACCGGCCGAGAAACCATCCAGCGCAATCACAGCATGCTGCCCGATCCAAATGCGCGCATGGGTCTATACAACGATAATCCTATGCGCATGGACGTGGAAGAAATCGGCCGCATGATAGGCGTGCAATGCGCGTTAAATGTAATTCTGGATGACAATAAACGAATAATTCATGCTTTTTGGGGAGATCCGCAGCGCGTTATGCAAGCCGGAATACCTTTATCCCTGCAAGCCTGCCAGCTTAAAGTCCCGCAGGAAGCCTGCCAATTCGACCTGGTAATCGCCTCAGCGGGTGGTTTTCCAAAAGACATCAATTTGTATCAATCCCAAAAAGCGCTCACCAATTCCTGCCTGTTCTCAAAAAATGGCGGAGTGATTATCCTTGCCGCCGGCTGCCGCGATGGCGCGGGCAATGACAAATTTGCCCAGTACATGCAAGGGAAAACCTCCTGGCAGCAAGTTCTGGATGATTTCCCTGCGCGGCCATTCGAAATCGGCCCCCATAAGGCTTACCAACTGGCCCAACAGGTGAAGGATCACACCATCATTCTGGTATCGCAGATGGCGCCTGAGGAGGTCAGGAAATATCTGTTGATCCCCGCCGGCGACATGCAGTCGGCGCTGCAGCTAGCGGCGGGATTCTTGCCGCAGGATTACCGCACTGCCATCCTGCCCTACGCCACGCACAGCATGCCAATCTTGCCGCGGGAGGGAAAATGAAGGGCCATCACATGCCGGTGTTCCAAAACCCGCAGTTGGAAGGCAAGTCCATCTATTGGCCGGGAAACGCTACGGGCGTTTTGCTGATCCACGGTTTCACAGCCACAACTGCTGAAGTGCGCTTGCTGGCTGACGCGTTCAAAAAGCAGGGGTTAACAGTCAGCGCTCCCCTGCTGCCAGGCCATGGGACATCACCGCAAGATATGAATTGCCAGCATTATACTGATTGGATCGCTTGCGTTGAATCCGCCTATAAAAAATTGCGCGAAACCTGCAGCAAGGTGATCGCGGGGGGTGAATCCATGGGGGCTGTTTTGACTCTATACCTGGCAAGCGAACATGTCGAACTGGATGCTCTGCTGATTTATTCACCAGCAATACGAGTCGATAACCTAAAATATGCAAGTATCCTTAAATACCTTTTCCCGATACTTGAAAAATCAAATAATGATCCCGACGATACAAGCTGGCAGGGATATACCGTCAATCCCCTGTACGCAGCGGATGAATTGCGAAAGCTGCAGCGGGAGGTGATCGGACGGCTGAGCGTTATCAAACAACCGGCATTGATCTTGCAAGGAATCTATGATAAAACCATCCACCCTGAAAGCGGCCGGATGATTTACGACGGCATTCAATCGACCATCAAACATTTGGAGATCATGCGAGAATCCGGGCACGTCATGCTGTTGGGAAAAGAAAGCGATCATATCATCGGAACAACCATGGGGTTCCTGAAAAGCGCCGATATCCTTTAGACTTTGAAAGGGTTATAATTTTAGTTACAAGCGAGATTTTTAATGGAGAATAAAATGGAAGAATATCCCGAAACCAAAGGCAAAACCACCATCGACCCCGGTGTTCTGATCAAGATTGCCAAATTGACTACCATGAGCGTACCCGGAGTCAGCCGCATGGCACCTGGTTTGCACACGGTGGATAACCTGGTTAAGAAAAATTATTCTCAGGGTGTTCGGATTGAGGTCGAAAACAACACCGTGTATGCCGAGTTATACGTGGTTTTGCGCAACGATACCGACTTGTTTAAAACCGGCCAGACTATCCAGCGCAAAGTCAGCCGCGCGATCACGGAAATGGTTGGGATGGACGTGGGCCAAATCAACGTCCACATCGAAGATATCGATTACGCAGAACCGGAAGCAGCTTAATATTTAAATATGAAATCTCGCACCCAGGCACGGGCGGTAGCACTGCAAGCTCTATACGAGTACGATCTATCCCACCACCCGGTTGGGATTATTTTGAACAACCGTTTTCAGGAAGAAGAGCTGGAAGAAAAAACGCGCCAATTCTCACAGGAAATCGTCCTGGGTGTTTTTCCGATCATCGATAAACTGGACCATATTATTGCCAGTTACGCGCCTGAATGGCCGCTGGATCAGGTGGCTTCAATCGACCGAAATATCATCCGCATTGCCCTTTGGGAATTCGCCGTGGGAAAGATCACCCCGGTAAAAGTAGCGATCAACGAAGCGGTGGAACTGGCGAAAGTATACGGCTCGGATAGCACGCCGCGCTTCATCAACGGCGTGTTGGGAAGCCTGGTAGCTAAATATGATGAATATCGAGTGGAAATCGAGACTCTTTCTAAATAAGCGGGCAACAATCCTATGCAAAAAATCCAAAAATCCCTCGCGATCCTCCTGTGCGGTTTGTTCTTGCTGACTGCGCTGGTTTCATGCGAAGTTTTTTCCACCGGCGCTGAAACGCAGCAGAAAACGACGCTGGCGGAAACCGTTTTTGAAGTGACATTAAGCGAACCGGTCAACGAGAATGAAAGCCTCTATCTGGAAATTCTCGATGAGGTAACCGGGATTGCTTTGAATCCTACCCGCTACGCAATGGAAGCCAAAGACAATCTTTCGTATTTCGTACGAATCCCATTGACGATCGGCTCGCTGCAAAAATACCGCTACGTGCGACAGGGAACGGACGTCAATCTCATTGAACGGGATACCTTTGGCAACGTCGTTCAGTATCGTCTGGCTGCAATTAAGAAACCGGCAGTGATAAAAGATCTGATAGCCGGGTGGGAGGAAAAAGCCTATGCGGGAAAGACCGGCGAAATCAGCGGATACGTATACGATCAAAAAACCGAAGCCCCTCTGGGCGAGATCATGATTTGCCTCAATGGGCTGCGAACGTTTTCCTCTTCAGATGGCTATTTTGAATTAAAAAATGTACCGCTGGGTGAATTCAACCTGGTAGCTTATCATCCGGACGGGAAATACAAGGTTTTCCAGCAAGGCGCAGTGATCGCCGAAAATTCGGTCACACCGGCCTCGTTCGGCATTGAACCGGCAAAGTTCGTCAAGGTAACCTTCGTGGCTACGCCTCCCGCCGGCCAAACCACCAGCGGTACGCTGCGTTTCATCAGCAACCTGTATTCGCAAGGCAACACGCTCAACGAAAACTCCGGCGGTGTCAGCGTGCTGGCTTCCCAGGCGCCGGCCATGGCGCTGCAAAGCAATGGAACATATACTCTTACTTTAGAAATCCCTGAAGGTTTCGATCTGCAATATAAATATTCCCTCGGCGATGGATTCCTGAACGCCGAACGCTACCAGGATGGAAGCTACCGCATCCGTCAATTGCTGGTTCCGGGACACGACCTGAAAGTCAAGAACAGCATCGAAACCTGGTTTTCCAGCGGCAGCAACGCGGTCACCTTCAACCTAACCGTGCCGGAAAATACACCCGCCAACGACCAAATTTCCATACAATTTAATCCATTCGTATGGATGGAGCCGATCCCCATGCAGCAAGTTTCAGGGAATAAATGGACTTTCACGCTTTACAACCCGCAAGAATACCTGAACGGCGCTCAATTTCGTTTCTGCCGGAACGCGCAATGCGGACTGGCGGACGACGTACTGACTACAGGCCCTACCGCGCCGGGATACATTCTCAACCTGGAAGACACCGCAGGGCAATCGATCAATTATGCGCTTGAAAAGTGGGCTGGATTAACGCAAAGTGCTTATACGTTTAAACCGGTCAGCATCCCGGCTAACAACATTTACATCAAGGCCATTGAATTATCTAAAAAATTCAGCAAGAAAGACATGGCGTATTTCGACTGGGGAATCGTGAATGCGGCGGTAAACGGCGCAAACATGCTGATGATCACGCCAACCTGGACTTTTCCAGCTGCCTCCAACGCGGGCATCAGCCTGCGCCCCGGCAGCGATCTGATGCAGCCTGATCTGGACGAAATCCTGGCTTTTACCAAGGAAACCAATTTAACCCCGGCCCTCTATCCGCAGCCGCGTTTCACCTCCGGATCGGATGAATATTGGTATCAAGTAGAGCGCAGTTACAACTGGTGGGTGGATTGGTTCCAGCATTATGAACGGTTTATCCTGCATTACGCCGATTATGCGGAGTTGAATGGCATCCAGACCCTGGTTATCGGCGGCAGCACTGTTTCCCCCGCTTTTCCGGAAGGTAAATTGGCAAACGGCAATGCCTCCAACAGCCCGTTTGACGCGGAAGACTTGTGGAGCGCGTTGATCCAAAAAGTCCGCTCGCGTTTCACCGGACAGTTATTTTTTGCGCTGCCCTACTCTTCTAACCTGAGCACTTCGTACGGATTTATTGAGGAAGTCGATGCCGTATATGTGGAAATGAACGCGGCGTTGACCACTTCGGAAAGCCCCAGTGTGGGCGAACTCAGGGAACGCTTTTCCGCAATCCTGGACGACGACATTTATAATCTATACGCAACGTATCGGAAACCGCTGATCCTGGCTCTCAATTATGCGTCGATCGACGGCAGCGCATCCAACTGCCTCAACTTCAGCAATTCATGCGAAAAATCTATTCGTTCCGAATCCAACCCATACAGCGGGACGGACCTGGAGGAACAAGCCTTGGTTTACCAGGCCATCATCGGAGAAGCAGTGCAGCGGGATTGGATTTACGGTCTGGTTTCACAAGGGTACAATCCCAGCGTCCTGGTAGAAGATCATTCCTGGTCGACATATGGCAAACCGGCTGGTGTGGTGCTCTCGCATTATTTCAACTCACTGGTGCGCTAGAGCGATATCATCATCAATATAAAATACCGTTTGCAGCAAACACGGCAAACGGTATTTTTTTAATTGTGATTTTACGCTTTTCTGCAGGTTTATCTTAACCTTTGGATAACCCTGCGCGTTTACCAAGTTCCGCGTGTAAATCATCGATGTCACCGGTGATGGTCCGGGACATTATCATGTAGAAAATCCCGCACAAAATCCAGGCGCTGATGCAGATGATCAGGATGGCTGAGCCGCGCGGGCTGGGATTTTGGCTGTTGCGCAGCGAATCAGCCAGGATGCCGGTTATGAGAGGCGAAAGCGCTGCACCGCTGGATTCGATAAAATACTGGATAGCTATGGCGGTGCTGCGGATTTCGGGCAGCACGATGTCGTTCACTGTGGAAGTCACATTGGGTGAGGACATCGGGATGAACAAGGCCGTTGCACCAAGACCAATCCCGAACAACAGGCGGGCGCTGGTGGGAATGTTCATGGTAATAAAGAGCAGCAAAGCGCCGGTCAGCACACCCGTCAAGGCTACCATTACCCGCCCTTTCTTGCTCTTTTTAAAGAAATGGTCTCCCAGCGCCCCGCCGATCGGATATCCCAGTGCCAGGATAATCACGGCAGGCGCCATGGTCATCAGCACTTCCGATTCAAGATAACCACGCTCCTCAGAAAGATAAATGAAAATAAAAGCGATGATTGTATTCCATGGAAACACACCAAAAAATCCCTGCAGGAACAATAAAACCAGGCTTTTCTTTTTGAAAACGTCTTTTACTTTTGACCATTCAAAGCGGAAATTGGTGATCTGCTCAACATTTTCGAATTCCGGCTCGCTGGTTCCGCGCGGAACGTCTTTCACGCCGAAAAACATCACGATCGCCAGCAAAATACCCAAACTACCGGTGATGAAGAAGATATTTCTCCACCCGAGCGACACGGCAATGGTGGTAGCCAACACCAGCCCGATCAGATATCCCAACGGCTGCGTAAGCTGTAAAAAACCGTAAATTTTGCCGCGCGTTCTGGGCGGGAAATAATCCGCGATCAGGCTGTATAAACCGGGATAGCTGGAATCATCGATCCCGGTGGAGGCGCGGGTGACCAAAAACGCCCGGTAACTGGGGACAATGGCGCTCAACCAGGTGGTGGAACCCCAAATGAAAGCTGCCAGCGAGAGGAGCTTTCCCCTGGAAAAACGGTCGTACAAATAACCCCAGAGCGGATAGCACACCGAACCCACAATCAGGGCGGCGGTGGAAATGGCGCCCCATTGGGTATCGCTCAGGTTCCATTCTTTATAAATTTGGGTTGCCAAAGGATTAATCAGCAATTTGTCGGTTTGATGCAGCAGCATAAAGAAAAAGAAAATGGACAAGATCACCCAGCGGTATTTGTTGGCTTGCTTCATAAAATCCTCCTGATCAAGTAAGGTGATTTGGGTGGTAAAAACATAACAATTTCGCTAATTATATAGAATAAAGCCGCGAATACCAATATTTTTTCGATTATCATTTATTATAGAAAATATGAACGATAATTTCAGCGCCATCCGGAACTTGATCGATTTATTTCGGGACGGATCCTACAGTGAGTTGCTTACCAGTTATTGGGAAAAGCCCGAAAAAGAACCGGATTTGGTTGAATTCCCGCAGCATTTGCCTCCCATCCTGGCTGGGTATTTACGCGCCGGCGGTTTGGAAAAACTGTACCGACATCAAGGACTGGGATTTCAAATGGCCGGTGAAGGCAAGAACGTAGTGGTGTCCACCGGGACGTCCAGCGGCAAAACGCTCTGTTATTCGCTGCCGATCTTTTCGAAGATTCTCACCCACCCCGCCAGCACTGCTCTGCTGATTTTTCCAACCAAAGCTTTAACCGAAGATCAATACAAGAAAATTCAGAATTTCAGCCAATACTTGCGCCGCGAGTTGAAAACGGATGATTCACCCATCAAGGCTGGCATTTATGATGGAGATACCAGCAGCGCCAATCGAATAGCTATACGCAAAGCATCCAACATTATCCTGACCAATCCCGATATGCTGCATCTGGGAATTCTGCCGCACCATACGGCATGGTCGCATTTCCTGGCGAACTTGCGCTTTATTGTCCTGGACGAGGTGCATATCTATCGCGGCGTGTTCGGCTCGCACGTGGCCAACGTCATCCGCCGCTTAAAGAGAATCCTGAAATTTTACGGCGCCTCACCGCAATTTATCCTTTCATCGGCCACCATTCAAAACCCGGGTGAACTGGCGGAAAAGTTGGTGGAGGAACCGTTCAGCGTGATATCGCAGGATGGATCATATCAACCTCAAAGGACATATTTCTTTCTCAATCCCCCGGTTATCAATGAAGATTTAGGGTTGAGGCGCGGTTTGATTGACCAAAGCCTTGAAATTGAAAATGAAGCGCTCTCCAGCGGAATCCAGTCGCTCGTTTTTGCGCGTTCCCGCCGCGCGGTGGAAATCGCCTTGCGCAGGCTGCGCGAAAGTCATGTTTGTAACGCCGCGGAAAATCAGCCGGAGATACAGGGTTACCGCAGCGGATTTTTGCCGGCAGAACGCCGTGCAATTGAATCCGGTTTACGCGACGGCGCCGTCAGCGCAGTGATTTCCACCAATGCCATGGAGCTGGGGATTGACATGGGGGGCGTGGATGCGGTCATTCTCATGGGTTACCCGGGCAGTATCGCCAGTTTTCTGCAGCAATCCGGTCGTGCCGGGCGACGCCAGCGCCCTTCCATGTCGATGTTAATTGCTTCTTCTGCGCCGGTGGATCAATATATCATCCGCCATCCCGATTTTGTGCAGGGCAAAAATCCGGAAAAAGCGCTGCTCGACCCGGATAATCCCCTGCTGCTGCTCAATCATTTGCGCTGCGCGCTCTTTGAACTGCCTTTTGAGTCTGGCGAAACATTCGGCAAGCTGGATTGGATGCAGGTAAAGATGTACCTGGATATCCTGAAAAGCCTGTCGCAAGCGGTTGAGCGCGACCATCAATACCTGTGGATGTCCGATCAGTACCCCGCCAACTCCATTTCGCTGAGAAATATCGGAGGCCAGGCTTTTCAACTCAGATTGAACAGGCCGGATGGACGCTCTGTTTTGATTGGCGAAATTGATTACGCCAGCGCCCCCAAGATCGTCCATCCCCAGGCAGTTTATTTCCACAACGGCGAAAGTTACCTGGTGCGAACGCTGGATTATGAAAAATCCCTGGTGGAACTGGAATCTTTTCGAGGTGAATATTTTACCGAGCCGCGCGTAAATACCAAGGTCGAAATCATCGAATCCATGCGGGAAGATATCCGGGCTCCATACCAGAAGGAGCTGGCTGAACTAACTGTAACTGAGGAAGTGATCGGTTATAAAAAGATAGACTGGCAGACGCACGAGATCCTCAATCAGTGCGAACTGGAGCTGCCCAAGAATGAACTGCGCACGGTCGGTTTGTGCCTGAAACTAAGCGAGGATACAGTCAATGCACTGCGTTCCGATGCCAAGTGGAGCAACGATCCAAACCAATACGGCCGCGATTGGCCCAGGATTCGACAGCGAATCCTGGAAAGGGATCAATATCGCTGCCAGATTTGCGGAAACAACATCAATAGTGCGCTACTGCACGTCCACCACAAGATTCCGTTTCGAAATTTTCAAAACATCGAAGAAGCTAACCGGACGGACAATTTAATCACATTATGCCCCAATTGCCACAAATTGGCTGAACAAAACGTGAGGATTCGCAGCGGCCTGGGCGGATTCAGCTACCTGTTCGCGCAAATCGCGCCCCTGTATTTAATGTGCGATCAGTTCGATATCGGCGACTTCGTCGATCCGCAATCGAAATTCAATGCCGGGCTGCCCATGCTGGTGATTTATGACCGTTTTCCCGGCGGGATCGGCCTGGCGGCGGAATTGTTTAATTGCGCGGAGGAGGTTATGCGGAATTGCCGGGAAGTGATCGAAAATTGTACCTGCAAGGATGGCTGCCCGGCTTGCGTGGGTCCGGCAGGCGAGAATGGCGCGGGAGGAAAGGAAGCCGCCCTGCAGATCATTCTGAAATTATTGGGCGCAGCGTGAGAACCATATGGACGATCTCTTTGAAAAATTGAAAGCGCTTGGCTTGAAAATTGAAAAAGCCGCTGATATCGAACCATTGAGTGAAACAGCCACGCCAATGGAGGCAGCTGTCCCGGGACGGTGGCTCGATGAACTTAACCGGGGCGTCTATGTCGTTGAGAAAACCTACCCGGCAGGAAGCGGTTACGGAAAGGTTGACTTGCGTCCTCCCTTGTCAACCGATCCGCTGGAGCAATTTTTAGATTTAAAAACACATCTGAAACCGAAAAAAATCGTCTTTCTGGATACTGAAACCTCCAGCTTGAGCACCGGCGCCGGTTCAATGGTATTCATGATTGGGATGTCATTCTTCGAAAAAGAAAACCTGAAAACCATCCAATTATTCCTGGACAAGCCGGAATTCGAGACCGATATGCTATGTTATTTTGATGACTTGCTGCAGGGATTCGATACTTTTATCAGCTACAATGGCAAAGCCTTCGATATTCCCATGCTGCGCAGCCGGTTCATCCTCAACCGCATTCCATCGAATTTCAATGAGTTCAATCACATCGATTTGCTGCATATCGCCAGGCGGATCTGGAAAGTACGCCTCGATTCGCGGCGGCTTTCGGATATTGAAAGAGAGATCATCGAATTCACGCGCGGGGGTGAAGAAATTCCGGGCTGGCTGGTACCCCAAATTTATTTCGATTACCTGGACTCTCACGATGCTCAGCCTCTTAAAGGGGTTTTTTATCATAACGAAATGGACGTGGTTTCGCTGGCAGCTTTATTTATTTTCGTTAATCGTTTGCTGGCGAATCAGGAAAATCCTAAATCGATTGATGGACGGGACGCGTTTGCGATCGGCAGTTACTACGGGAAAATGGGGAAAATGGATCTATCACGAAATTTCCTGAAAACCGGGATGGAGCACGATTTGCCGGAAGAATTAAAAAAAGCAGCCGCCCGCAATTTTGGTGATACGTACAAAAAACAAGGAAAATGGGATGAAGCCATTGAATATTGGGAAGCGGCTGCCGGGATGGAAGATTTTCAGGCGTGCATCGAATTGGCTATGGCTTACGAACATCACAAACAGGACCCGCAGACCGCGTTAAAATGGGTGGAGAGAGCTTTCAACCTGCCGGTCAGCCAAAAATACCGGCAGGAGGAGTTGATCAAGCGCAAATTGCGCCTGATCCGGAAATGCGAGGCGAGACGTGAAGGATAGCAAATTGCAACTGGTTTGGAAAGCCCAAGGCTACCTGGATGCGCAGTTGATCAAAAATTACCTGGAATCTTTCGGAATTGAAGTTTTCGATTTTGAAGAGAGCGTAGGCAAGGCTTACGGGCTCACGGTTGGTTCTTTGGGAGAAGTTGAATTGTACGTGCGCAAAGAAAAAGCGCGCGAAGCGGAAGAATACATGCGGCGTTATCTGGAAGTCAAGCCGGATGATGCGGAGGGTTGAATCTCTTTCAGACTTATCGCAATTTGATAATCCTCCCGCGAATCGATATCCAGCGCCAGGCGCTCGTCCGGCCAATCCACCCAACCGACTCGCCGACCTTTTAGCAAAGCTTTGGCGCCGCAGTCGCCGCTGATATCCATCATTTCCGGGAATAAACAGCGCTTAAATGCCACCGGATTGCACTGCTGTCCGGCAACCCGCGGCGCGGCAATCTCGATCTCTTTTTCTCCAATTTTTACTGCCAGCAAGCGCAATAAATCGACGCTCACGAAAGGTTGATCAACCAGCATGATCAAGACCGCGTCCACGTCATTGTCCAACGCGGCAATTCCCGCTTTTATTGAACTGCTCATCCCGTTTTGCCAAGCCGGGTTGATCAGCACGGCAATGTCTTTATTTAATAAAACTTTCCGTACCTCTTCCGAACGGCAGCCTAGCACCAACTTGATCGGACCGACGCCAGCCTCAAAGGCTGTATTTATAACATGGTTAATCAGATAGTCATTCCCCCATTTTAATAACTGTTTGGGAGAATCCAGCCGGCTGGATCCTCCCGCAGCCATGATCAGAATCGCAACATTATTGTTTTTTATTGAGAACACCCAGGCCTTCCAGAACCCGCTCTTCCAACAGCGGAAATCCATCGAACCAGACGCCGGTGGCTTCGTGCATGGCCATCATCACCGCCGGAGCCAGCGGGATATATGGGATTTCCCCCACTCCCCTGGCGCCATTCGGCCCGATGGGATCAATATCCTCAATGATAATGCTTTCAACTTTTTCCGGGATATCCATGATGGTCGGGATCAGATATGTAGACAGGCTGTCGGTTTTGACTTTGCCTTTTTGCTGGACAAAATTTTCCAGTACCGCATATCCGCCAGCCTGCACGATGGCGCCTTCGATCTGACCTTTGACTTGCTGTTTGTTAATGGCACGGCCTACGTCATCCGCGCAGATGACTTTTTCTATCACCACTTTTCCGGTTCTGGTATCCACGCTGACTTCCACCGCATCCGCTGCGTAACCATAACAGAAGTTGGGCGTGCAGGCGCCCGTTTCCGGATCGAGCGGCGTTGTCCTGGGAGGGCGGTAAACGAAAGTCGCCTCGGCTGGCCGTTCCTCGTTCTTCCATTTCTCAAGAGCAGCTTGGGCAGCGCCCAGCACGGCATTTCCTCCCATAAAGGTCATGCGGGAAGCCGATGAACTCCCGGAGTTTTCGGTTACCGCGGTATCGGACACCACGATCTCTATGATATCTACCGGCACATTCAATACGTTGGCGGCAATTTGGATAAAAGCGGTATGGGCGCCCTGCCCCACATCAGCGCCGGCGTGCTTCAGGATCACTTTTTCAATTTTATCTTTTCCAAGAAGAGTAATACCTGCCCAGCAATTTTCTGGCGCTCCGTAGGAAAAACCAACGTTTTTGAATCCGGCAGAAATTCCGATCCCGTGAAGAATATGTGGTGCTTTCGTGTCTTTCCAGGAAAGCCTGGGGCTCGTCCAATGGGTTCCTTTATTATCCCATCCGGCGGCTTTGGCGCAATCCCGGATCACATGC
This sequence comes from Anaerolineae bacterium, assembly GCA_013178095.1. GTDB lineage: Bacteria > Chloroflexota > Anaerolineae > Anaerolineales > Anaerolineaceae > Pelolinea. The sequence continues at coordinate 12,609 of JABLXK010000004.1, forward strand.
TCGATGCTGATGCCTTTCGGCAAGGGCGAACGCACAGACGTTTCTTCGCCTTCCTTGAGGGTGTTCAATAATCGAAATTCCACGGGATCCATGCCCAGCGCTTCCGCCAACTTATTCATCTGCATTTCCGCTGCGAAACAACCCTGCGGAGCGCCGAAACCGCGGAATGCACCATTGGGAATATTGTTGGTTGCGATCACTTTCCCATCGATCCATACATTCGGGATACGGTATGGGCCGGGAACCATAATTAGTGTATTCTCCAATACCTTGTTGGAGGTATACATATAGGCGCCCCCATCGGAAATAATATCCGCCTGCATGGCCACCAGTTTTCCGGCTTTGGTTGCGCCCCACTTGGTGTGAATTCTGTAAGGATGGCGTTTATGATGCCCGATGATGGATTCACGCCGCGTCCAAACGGTTTTGACTGGGCGATCAATGCCAATTTCGTGTAGTTTCATTACAGACAAAGCCAGTGTGATCTGGACCGACATATCCTCACGGCCACCGAAAGCGCCGCCGATGGCGGGATAAATCACGCGCACTTTGTCTTCGGGTAAATTTAAGGCATGCATGATCTGTTCGCGGTCTTCGTGTGCGAATTGTCCGGCGACGACTACAGTGATGCGCCCTGCTTCGTCAATATAAGCCATACCGGCTTCGGGCTGCAAATAGGCATGCTCCTGCGACGGGGTTGTGTAATCGCTTTCCACGATCACATCCGCCTGCTCGAATCCTTTGTTAATATCACCGTAACGGATCTGAAAATGGCAGATTTGGTTGGATGGGCAATCGGGATGCAACAATACGGCTCCTTCCCGCATGGCCTCTTCGGGAGTGTCCAAAACCGGCAAGTCTTCGTAATTGATGTCAATTAATCCGGCAGCTTTCTCCGCGATCATCGAATTTTCCGCGATGATCAGGGCAACCTGGTCGCCTGGAAACCTGACATGGTCGGCATAAGGGATTCCTGAATCCGGACCGCATAATACCGGTTGATCGAATTTCATCAGCCCATATTCGTTGCACGGGACGTCCTTCGAAGTGAGCACCATTAAAACGCCTTCCAAGGCTTGGGCTTTGCCGGCATCGATGCTTTTAACGATGGCATGCGGCCGTTCAGCGAAAATGGTTTTCATGTATAACTGGTCGGGCTTATTGAAATCATTGGGGTATAGCGCGCGGCCGGTAACCTTATCCAGCGCATCGATCCTTTTGATGGGTTTTCCGATTAGAGTGTCGTTCATGACTGCTCCATTTATTATTCTTTATCGGACAGCATTTCCGCTGCTTTTTCTACCGCTGAAATGATGCTGTAATAACCGGTACAACGGCATAAATTTCCGGAAAGACCTTGCTTGATCTGTTCCAGTGTTGGGTGCGGTTTTTCTTCCAATAATTTGACGGTGGACATTACGAAGCCGGGAGTGCAAAATCCGCATTGAACCGCGCCCTCGTCAATGTAGGCTTGTTGAACCGGATGCAATTGATCGCCATGCGCAATCCCTTCAATGGTGGTGATATCACATTGATGCGCTCGCGGTGCGGGCACCAGGCAGCTGAACACCGGCAGTCCATTCATATACAAGGTGCAGGCGCCGCATTCTCCCTCCCCGCAGCCGATCTTGGTTCCAGTTAAACCGGCTTGTTCGCGGATTAGGGTGGATAACACACCATTTTGGCCCTTGTCGAAAGAATATTCCTTTCCATTGATGCGTGTTTTGATCAACTCATGCTGACCATGATCGAATGTGCGCAAGGTAGGTGTAAAGAAAGCCTTTTTTGATCCCCATAATAAAACCTGATCGTCATCATATTCCTGCCATGCTCCGCTTTCAATTTCCGCCAGCACTTTTTCTACCAGCACCGGAATTAAATAACCCCGATACTCCTCGGAAGCCCGAACATCCGATATCGGTTTGCCATCCTGCGACGCTAACGCTGCAGCTTGTGAAATTACATCGCCAGTGAGTTTTTTTCCTATCAGGAATTCCTCAGCTGTCCGTGCGTGAATGATGGTGGGAGCTACAGCGCCGAGCGTGATGCTGGCGGCGCTGATGATATCCTGATCGAAAGTCAGGATAGCTGCTGCATTGGCGACGGAAATGGCATGAGTTTTTCGCAGGATATATTTAATAAAATTACCTTTTTGATTAGCCGACAATTTATTGAAATGCACATCCATTACCATTTCATTGGCTGCCAGATCGATCTTGCGCACGCCTTTGTAAAAATCAGCCAGTTTAACTCTTCGTTCGCCTTTGCAGGATCGAATGGTCAATTCGGCATCCATCGCAATGAGTGGTGTGATGGTATCGTTGGCAGGTGAAGCTGTGATCAGGTTGCCCAGGACCGTCCCTACATTCCGAATTTGCGGAGACCCAATGGTTTGAGCAGCTTTCAGGAGGGGCAGAGCATACCGGATTAAAGGCTCCGATACCAGACACTGATTATGCGTAACAGCCGGGCCAATGGCGATCGATTCCCGTGTTTCTTTAATGATATTCAAGCCTTCAATGCGATTGATGTCGATCAGATCGCGTGTTTCAGAATGCAGCCCGTTTTTCAATTCAAGCACCAGGTCGGTGCCGCCCGCGATGATCCTCGCGGCTGCACCCTCCCTATCAAGGATTTCCAAAACATCGTCGACACTACCAGCGGTATAGTACCGTTCCCACATAAAACCAACCTCCTGAATGAATCAACCTTCCAATAAGCTAAGAATGGCGGGAACCAGTTGCTTTTTTCTGGAAACCAGTCCTTCCGCCGTTAACGTTCCATCCGAATTCCGCCGATATGGTAAATCCTCCAGGATCAACGGTGGATTATCCAGAAGCAAAATGCTGGAGCCGCTGACCACATCGGTTACCATCAAAACAGCGAAATCGAGTCCTTTACCAACCCGCATCTGTTTCAATGCATCCTCAATCTTGACCAGATGCTCATTCAATTCATAAAGATCGGTAACCTCCGCTTGCGAAATAGAGAATTCATAATCACTGGCCTTATAGATCTTGATATCCCCTGTGACCACTTCGTTCGCCGGCCGGCTTCCAAGCCCCGTTCCGGCCGAAAGCACTTTTTCCGCATAGCTTTTCAAGTCCTCGTTTTTCAATCGAGAATTATCTACAAATGCCCAACGCGCCAGCTTTTTGATTGCTTCATTATCGCGTTTGGTAGTGGTGGGCGATATCAGGTTGAGCGTATCGGAAATAATCCCGGCCATCAGCAGTCCGGCAATTTCCGGCGGCAGCGCCAGACCAGCTTCTACAGTCCGCTCAGTTACCAACGTTGAAGTGCTGCCCACCGGTTCCACCATGAATCGTATCGGACTATTGGTGGGCGGATTTCCCAGCCGGTGGTGATCGAGGATCTCCAGCAATTCAGCTTCTTCCAGCGAGGAGATCGACTGCTGCGCTTCATTGTGATCCACCAGGATCAACTTGATACGCGGCGGATTCAACAAATCTCTTTGGCGCACAATGCCCACGTACTTCCCATGGTCATCAACAACCCAAAATTCATTATCTTCTTCGCGCAGCGCTTTTTTAACCAAATCACGGATGCGCGCTGTTTTATTGAAGCGTTCAATGGTGGTGTCGGATGCCTGATCGCAGGGCAAATCCAGGATGTCATTGATGGTAGTGTTGATCTTCACCGGATGAGGCCCGGCCAATTGATTGATCAAGTTGAACAAACTGTTGCCCGTTACCATGCCGAAGGGAGTGCCGTCAGCGTTCACAATCGGGGCCACTCCACCGGTGCGGCTGGCGATCGCCCAGGCTTCCCGCAAGGGCTGCTCCGGCAGCGCGGTATCCAGCCGATGGGTGACCACCTCGAAACGGGGAGAAGCGTCGGACAGGAGATACGGCATTTCCAGGCCTAAAAATTCGAGCACCCAGGCCGTTTGTTTGTTGATCACACCAGAACGGGCGGCGATGACATCCGCTCCATCCCGTTCGCGCAGCAGCCAGGTATACCCGATGGCTGATGCGATGGAATCCAGATCTGGATTCATATGACCAATGACGTAAGTGGGTAATCTCATGGCAGGTTTATATTGGTTTATTGCTGCGCGAAAGTATCGATCAGCAAATGCACGTCACCGCCGACCGGGTACAGGATCGGGCATGTGCAGCCATTCTTGACGTACTCGTGCACCTTGGCGCGCGCCTCATCGGGCGTGCCGGATGCGGTCACGCGCATGACCACGTCATCTGAAACAAAATGTTTGGCTTTTTGGATTTGTTCGTGCGTGGCAGGCCAACCCAGGATGGATTGAATTTCGGCGACTGTCTCCATGGATACGCCTGATGCTTTGGCAATATGGGGCTGCTGCGCCAGATATTGGGTCAGTAATTCGCGGGTAGTATCGATGGCTTTATCATGGTCATGGTCGACCGAGCAAACCACCAGCTGCGGCCGGTCGATATCATCCAACGTTTTCCCGGCTTTCCTGGCGCCTTCAGCCAATAATTCGAGCGCTTTATGGTTGTATTCCGGTTCTACACAGTAATTCATCACCACGCCGTCGGCAATTTCGCCCGCCATCTCCATCATCATGTCGCCAGTCGCGCCGATAAAGACCTGCACATTGCGGGGTTCGCGCCGGCCGTGAACGACATCCAATTCGATGCCATCCACATGGATGAATTCACCATGAAAAGTAACGCGCTCCATCGCTAGCAAGCGTTTCAGCACAGTGACAGTCTCTTTCATGGCCAGAAGGGGTTTGCTGCGCGTGATACCGACGTTTTTAGCCAGCGGATCCCACCATGCGCCGATGCCGCAAATAATACGATTGGGCGCCAGATCATCCAGTGTGAGGAAAGTCGAAGCCAACAATCCAATATTGCGAGTCCAGTTATTGATGACACCCGAACCAACCTTGATTTTCTCCGTCACAGCGGCGTATGCAGCCATGGGTACAATGGCATCACGCACCAAACGGCTTTCAGCCTGCCAGACAGCTTCAAAGCCTTTCTTCTCGGCATATTGGACGTATTCCAGACCATCCCGTAAGTCATGAGCATCTTGCAGATATAAAGCGACACGTTCTTTCATATTGATCCTCCACAGACATCATTATTTTTTTATAAAATCAAATTCATTCAACGAATAATCGGATTGCCGTAAAAATTCCAAATCTTCCGGGATATCCAGATCAAATGACAATCTATCATTATTATATATTTCAATGCGGATTTTTTTCTGCTCTGCCTGCTCGATGTGTTTGCGAAAAGACCACACACCGAAGTCATAATCCAGGATGCCTACGGGATTGATGAATAATGCGTTGGTTCCGTTCATCCGGCGATCGGGGGTAATCACAATTTCAGGCGGTTTTTTGGCTTTGCCCAATAATTCCCGCACGCATTCCGGTTCAATAAATGGCAAATCCGCCGGTATGATCAAGAGCGAAGAAGCATTAAATGCTTTCGCCGCCAGGGTTCCTTTGCGCAGCGCTTTGTTAATATTTGTATTGGGGCTTTCTTGAATGGTACGGACGCCGTAATCCCGGCTGATGGTCAATGCGCCTGGATCATAACTGACAATCAGAATTTGGTCGATTTCTTTTACTTCTTTTAGACAGGCAATGGTTTTAACCAGCAAAGTTTGATTCAATTGTTCCCGGTCTTTTTCAGACAGGACAGTCGCAAGCCTGGATTTACCGCGGCGGAGTGGTTTAATTGGAACAATCGCCCAAAGCGACATAAGTTTTCAGATTATTTCTTTTCTTAAGAATTCCAGAATATCTTCAGCCAGCCGGATGCGATTGGGCAAGTCTGGCATCATGATATCGGTTGCCTGAAAGATTATACCTGATTGCTCGATTTCTTTACCGTAACTCACGTCCTGATTATCCAGAAAAATGCAATTTAAGAATTCCGCGTAATGCAGAGCGACATGCACAGGACTGGGTTCGATGCCCATCTCGCCATAAATCTTGGCCAGCGGGCCTTTAATGGCCTTCCCGCCCACGATTGGAGATACTGCCAGCACGTATTTTGAAGCCATCCGCTCGCGTATGCCGGGTACCGATAAAATCGGGGCGATGCTGACCAATGGATTGGACGGGCAAATGACCACTGCGTCAGCCTGATCGAAGGCTTGAAGCACGCGTTTATCCGGTCGGGCTTGATCAATGTCTTTAAAAATGATTTTCTCCACAACCGGTTCAAAATGATATTTAACAAAATATTCCTGAAAAGAAAGCATCCCTTGATCGCGGGTGTCCACTAAGGTGGGAACCGGTTGATCGCACATCGGAAGTATGGGATGTTTGATGTTCCAGACATCCCGGAAATGCAAGGTTATTTCCGTGAGGGACCTGCCAGCCTGCAGCAACCGTGTGCGTTCCAGATGAGTTGCCAGATCCTGATCGCCGAGCATGAACCAATCCGGGCTGCCATTTTTTTTCAACTTCTCATAGACTTTAAACGAATCATTCAGGATGCCCCAGCCGGTTGCCGGATTGGCCATACCTGCCAGCGTATACGTGACGGTATCCAGATCGGGGCAGATGTATAACCCAAAGAACGTGAAATCGTCGCCGGTGTTGACAATAATGGTCAAATCATCTTCAGGCAATACCGCTGAAAGCCCCTGAGCCAACTTTGCTCCGCCAACCCCGCCCGCCAGTGCCACAATTTTCATTTATCGAAAGAAATCCTTATCCTTCGGCCTCAGCACGTCCGACAGCCGGGATTCAGCCAGCGGGTAGGGAAATCCGCGCACGTGCACTACCGGCACACGCTCATCCGCCTGTCCCATCATCAGCGAAGCGGCAGCCGCCAATTCGTCCGCCGCGCCGATTTGCGTGATGCGCAAGTCGTAGCCGAACAAATCGGCTTTACCGCGCATATCCACCAGCACAGGAACGCCGGCAGTTCCGATCATGATGCCGACAATGCCCTGTCTCCAGGCGCGCCCGTGTGAATCAATGATCATCACGCCGATATTAACGCTTTCATGCTTGGAGAAATATTCGCGGATTTTGCGCGCTGATCGGTCGGGATCTTCTGGCAGCAGCAGGTACCAAATACCATCGCTGTTTTCTTTCACATTCGAATGATCCACCCCCGCATTGGCGCAAATGAATCCCAGGCGATGCTCCACGATCAATGTATCTTTCTTACAGCGCACCACTTCCCTGCTTTCGCGCAGGATGACTTCCACCAACCGCGGATCTTTCTCGCAAATCGCGGCCATTCTCAGAGCTTCGCTAGAGGGTGTTTCCTTTTCGATGTTAACAAACCGCCCTTCGGATTTGGATACGATCTTCTGCGTCACCACCAAAATATCATTATCCCTGATTTGAATTTCATTCTCTTTCAGAGACGCAGAAATCACCCTGCCGAGGTCATCACCCGGCTGGATGATGGGAATATTGGATACCTGTTGCAGGACCAGATTCATAAAGTGCCGTTAATCGCGCGGAACGTTGGTAATCTGGATTCCAGCAGATTTGGTTCCAGCCTGTTTGTTAATGCGGATCAGCACTGAGGTAAAACCCTCAGCCACAATCGAATTTTCCAGCGGACCCGCGTCCCATCCGGTCAAACCGGCGGCTTTGACCAATTTCAGCCCCACTTGCCGGCTTTCTCCATCCTTGCCGCAAACCAGCACATCGCAATTGATTTTTTCGTCGGAAAGAAGCAATTCAAATGAAATATTCTGAAAGGCTGAAATGACCGATACCGAATCGCCCAATAAAAGCTGCGCCTGCAAGGCAGCGCTGCCCTCGGGCGGCACCTGGACGGTGGAGACTTTCGGAGGCACCAACGGTACGGTCACGTCGATCAGGTATTTGCCGGAGAGTTCTGCTTTCAACGATTGCAGAATGGATTTATGGAACTCGTAGGGCACTGTTAAAACAGCAATTTGCGCTTTCCGAACGGCATCGCTATTTTCCATTCCTGTCAAACGTGCTTTCTCTTCATCCGACAATCGCTCTTCCAATTCGGCCACAGCCGCCCGGGCTTTTTCCGTGCTGCGCGAACCGATAATCACCGGATATCCGGCTTTCACCCAGCGGAACGCCAGGCCTTTTCCTTCTTTCCCCGTACCGCCGATCACGGCGATCGTTTCCAAATTCGATGTTTCAGTCAAAGCAGCCTCCCTAAAAAGAATCGTGATATCTTTTCCAGACGGCCGCGGAAATTTTACCGGCTTCCCGGATGACAGCGTCCTCATCCAGGATCGTAATGCGGCGGTCTTTCATTAACATTTTCCCGTTTACTATGGTAGTGGTAACCATGCCGTCTTCAAATCCGAAAATCAATTGCCAGGGGAAGTTTTCGATTGTCAGATCGGTGTACGGTTTATAGTCAACCAGGATGATATCGGCGGCTGCGCCGTTCTTGATGATGCCGGTTTCCAAACCGCCGAAGATCGTTTTGACCAGATTGCGATTGTTGATTACGGCCATTTGGTAGATTTTGTCTGCCGGCATGCGCCGCGGATCACGGTGCAGCAGCTTGTGCGACAAGTAGGCAGCTTTCCACTCCTCCCACATGGAATTGGAAAAGCCGTCGTTTCCCAGGCATACTTTCACGCCCATATTCAACATGGACTCGATTTCGGGCAGCCCTACCGCATTATTCATGTTCGAGCGCGGTTGATGGCTCAACCATGTTTCCCGGCGCGCCAGCAGAGAAATTTCATGCGCGTCGATATGCACGCCATGCGCCACGATGGTTTTAGGTCCCAGAATCCCAAATTGATCCAAGCGTTCTACTACGCGCAATCCGCCTTTCCTGACGCTATCGTATTCGTCCACGATGTGTTCAGCCGCGTGTATGTGGAATCCCACAACTTGCGGACAGGCATTTTTTGCTTTTTGCAGCGTTTCATCCGAAAGGGTCAGGCTGGCATGCAGCCCGAACAAAGCGCTGATCTGTTGGCCGAACTTTCCACTTTGCGCCTCGCGAATAAAGCGTACGTTTTCTTCAATGCCCTGATCCGATCGTTCCTGACCATCGCGATCGGTCAGTTCATAACACAATGATGCACGAATGCCGGATTGCATAACCGCTTTGGCCAGAATATCCAAACTGCCGGGAATAGCGTTGGGAGAAGCGTGATGGTCGATCAGCGTAGTGGTCCCGTTGCGGATGGCATTCAACAAGCAGACCATGGCCGAATAGTAATTAGCGTCCGCGTCCAAGGCTTTATCCAATTTCCACCATAATTTTTCCAGAATGGCGGGAAACGCGTCCGGCGCTTCTCCGGGAATATACATGCCGCGCGAATAAGCGCCATAAAAATGCGTGTGCGCGCAGATCCCGGCGGGCATCAGGTATTGCCCGTTGGCATCCAACACCTCTTCTCCATTATCCGGAACAGGATTTTCACCTGACGGGTAGATTTTTTCAATTTTTCCGCTTGAATTGATTTTCAGCGATCCCCCGGTGATGATGCGATTTGGTTCCTCGAAAGTAATTATTTTTGCATTCTTAATAATCATATCCAGGTCCTCTTGTGTAATTCGATTTTAACATAGGAAGAATATTAAGCGCACACGTTTGCATTACAATATACTATTCGTCATTTAAGAACATGCAGGAGCGCATTATGGAAACCAATTTAGAGAAAGCCACCGCTTTTTCAAAAGAACATCTACAAGATTTTATTAAAGAACTACAGGATATCCTTAGAATTAAATCCATTTCTTCGGATCCAGTCTATAAGAGTGAAATGATTAAATGCGCTGATTGGCTGGTTGCGTATTTGAAAGGATTAGGCGTCACGGACGCTCGCAGTATGGATAGCGGTAAAAATCCGATCGTTTTCGGCAGTCTCAACCAGGCCGGCGCAGGAAAACCCACGATTTTGATCTACGGCCATTACGACGTACAACCACCCGACCCGTTGAACGAATGGACGCATGACCCTTTCGATCCGGTGATCGAAGGAAACCTGTTATTGGCGCGCGGTTCTTCGGATATGAAAGGTCAGGCGATGATTATGCTAAGCGCGATCAAATCCATCCTGGCGTTCGGCAGCCTGCCGGTCAACCTGAAATTCCTGTTCGAAGGTGATGAGGAAGTGGGTTCCCCCAGTATTGTTTCTTTTTTGAATGAACATAAAGAATTATTCAAAAGCGATTTCGTTTTGAACCTCGACGCCGGCATGGTGGCAAAAGACAAACCCACCATTGTCTACGGCTTGCGCGGTCTGGCGTATTTCGAAATTTCCGTCAGAGGACCGGCGCATGATTTGCATTCAGGCTTATTCGGCGGAATTGTCTACAACCCCATCCATGCATTGAGCGAATTGATCGCAGGCATGAAAGACAGCGCCGGCCGCATCACCCTGCCCGGTTTTTACGATGACGTCTTGCCATTGGATGAAAAAGAACGCGCAGCCTTGAACGCGCTGGATAACCCGGACGCGTATTACATCGAACAGACTGGCGTGAAAGAGACATTCGGCGAGAAGGGCTTTACCAACGTTGAGCGCATCGGCGCCCGGCCGACCCTGGACGTGAACGGCATCTGGGGCGGGTATACCGGCGAAGGGCCGAAAACCGTCATCCCGGCCCGCGCTTTCGCCAAATTATCCATGCGCCTGGTTCCCCGGCAGACGCCCGCCAAGGTTTTGCAGCAATTAACCCTTTATATGCAGCAGCACGCGCCGCGCCAGATCCAATGGGAAATCAAACAACTGGCCAGCGATCCGGCTTGCATTACGTCGATGGATTTCTATGGCACCCGCTGCCTGGTTAAATCACTGGAAAAAGTGATGGGAAAGACGCCCGTTTTTAAACGCGAAGGCGGCAGTATTCCCATCGCAACCCATTTTCAGAATATCTTGGGGATGGAAAGCGTAATGAGCGGTTTCAGCCTGCCTGAAGACCGCGTTCACAGCCCTAACGAACAATTGGACCTGGAATTATTCGAAAAGGGCATTGAGACAGTCATCGATTTCTTCTACAGAATGGCTGAGGAAGGCTGCAAATAAAAAAATGCCAGCATCCAAGATGCCGCATTACGGCGGTCAAGCGCTGATCGAAGGCGTGCTGATGCGCGGCAAGCATTATCTGGTCGCTTCTTTTCGCAAACCAAATGGCGAGATCGTCACCGAAGAGGAAAAGCTGACCGGAATTTATCAGTCAGGGCTTGCCAAACTACCCTTTTTACGCGGTCTGGTGATTCTGTGGGATTCGCTTTCGCTGGGCATGAAATACATCACCATATCAGCGAATTACCAGGCTGAAAGTGAAGATGAGAAGATCGAAGGCGGCAGCCTGGCGATAACCATGTTAATCTCGGTTGGGTTGGCGATTGGGCTGTTTTTCGTGCTGCCCACATTTCTGGCTGAATTCATCGCCAGGATCATGTCCGCTTCTTCATTCGGCGCTAATATCGTGGAGGGGCTGATGCGGCTCGCAATCCTGATCGGGTACATCTGGGTGATCGGCCGCACGCCGGATATCGCGCGTGTTTTTGCCTACCATGGATCGGAACACAAAACCATCAATGCATTTGAAGATAACGCGGTTTTAAACGTTGACACCGTCATGAAATATCCACTGGAGCACCCGCGCTGCGGAACTGCTTTCCTGCTCACCCTGGTTGTGCTTTCCGTTCTGGTTTTTTCTCTTTTAGGACCAATGACCTTATGGTTGAAGATCCTGTCCCGGGTGGCATTAGTGCCCCTGCTGGCGATGCTTTCCTACGAAGTGATCCGCTGGATGGGCGATCACCTGGAAAATCCGCTGGTCCGGCTATTGGTCGCCCCCAACCTGGCTCTGCAAAAATTGACTACGCGCCAGCCCGATCCCAAAATGGTAGAAGTGGCTTTAACCTCTTTCAAACAACTGTTAAAATTAGAAGAAAATGAAACAGGTAAATGAACAAGTGAGGAAATATGAGCGTTAAAGAAATCCTTGAATCAGCACTGAAGCAGGCCATGAAAGATCAGGACGAAATGAAGCGCAACTCCCTGCGGCTGGCGCTCTCAACTTTAAAACTGGCCGAAGTCGACGCGGGGAAACCATTGGATGATTTGGCAATCTTCGCGATTTTGCAGAAGGAAATCAAAACCAAAGAAGAGACTTTGGCGGAAGCATTAAAAGCCGGCCGCGACGTGATGGCACAATCCATGCAAACTGAGATTAATTTCCTTAAGGGATTTCTCCCCAAGGAACTCTCTGATAACGAGTTAGCAGAGATCATAAAAGCAGCGATCAGCGAGACCGGCGCCGCCTCCATCAAGGATATGGGGCGTGTCATGAAAATCGTCATAGAAAAAGTTGCCGGCCGCGCCTCCAATGATCGCATCAGTAAACTGGTCCGGGAATTGCTGCCTGCCCAATAATTTATTCTATTATGTTGGCAAAAAAAATCGAGGAGTTCCTCAGAAATAACAAGATTCTGCATGTGGCCGCACCTGTAGGATTGGGGTTTGTTATATTCCTATCTTTGGTACTTCCGATTTCATTGCGTTCTTCAACTTCCCTGCTGGATATCGGCGACGTGGCTTTTCAGGATATCCATGCACCGCGCACATTCAGCTACGAGAGCCAAATTCTAACCGAGGAAGCCCGCACGGAGGCTGAAAAATCAGTCCAGCCGGTTTACCTGCCTGCCGACCCTTCCATCACCCGCAAGCAAGTTGAAAAACTGCGCGTCGTGTTGAATTACATCAGCGCCATCCGTTCGGATATTTTTGCCACTTTGGGTCAGAAGATCGAGGATCTCCAGAAGATCTCAGACCTGAAAATCAGCGGGGACGTGGCCGAAACCATTCTTTCTCTGGACGACGCGCGATGGGCGGCGGTTCAAGAAGAATCGCTCTATTTATTGGAACAGGTCATGCGCAACTCGATTCGCGAAGATCAGATTGCAAACATGCAGCGCAATCTCTCCACGCAAATCAGCTTCGACTTCAGCGATTCGGAAAGCGAGATCATCAATGACATTGTCTCGCAATTGATCACAGCCAACAGCCTTTACAGCAACGACGCCACCTCTGCTTCCATTGAAACAGCCCGCAGCAAGGTGGAACCGGTAATAAAGAAATTTGTTGCGGGCGAGATCATTGTGAGCAGCGGCGAGGTGATTGATCCGTTGGACTGGGAAGCTTTACAGGAGCTGGGATACACTGAGCCGAAAAATAAAGCGCTGGATTACATTTCCGCCGGGTTGATCACTGTCGTGATCCTTATTTACAACGTGTTATATATCCGCCGCATCCGGCAAACTTCCGGCAAGAAAATTCAGGATCTGCCTGTCATAGCGATCACTTTTCTTTTATTCTTGTTTACAGCCAAGCTGATCATTCCCAACCATACTATTCTGCCCTACCTGTTCCCGGTTGCGGCATTTGGACTGGCAATTTCCAGCCTGTATGATTACGAGACCGGCTTGATTTTTTCCATTTCTCTTTCAATATTGGCAGCATTTAATGAAGGCAGCACTGTTGATCTTGCGTTTTATTATTTTCTGCCCACCTCGATTGGCATCTTTGTGCTGGGCCGCGGCCGCAGGATCACCACCTTCTTCATGGCAGGCCTGGCGATTGGCCTAAGCGGCGCTGCCATGGTCATCTCCTACCGCCTGTTGAATTCCTATCTGGATTTCACGGGGGTGAGCACTTTAATTGGCGCCGCTTTCATAAATGGCTTTGGTTCGGTCAGTCTGACCTTGATTATTCAATTCATACTCTCGCAGGTAACCGGAAAAGTAACCGCACTGCAATTGATGGACCTGGCGCGGCCGGATCACCCGCTGCTGCAGGAATTGCTGCTCAACGCCCCCGGTTCATACCAGCACAGCCTGCAGGTTTCCAACCTGGCTGAGCAAGCGGCTAAGATGATCAATTGCGACGCGCTTCTGACCCGCGTTGGAGCGCTTTATCACGACGTCGGGAAGTTAAAGAACCCGCAGTTTTTCATTGAAAACCAACCGGTAAACCAGATCAACACGCATGACAAAGTGAATCCGGTGCTGGCGTCCAAGACCATTGTCAAGCACGTTGAGGATGGCCTGCAACTAGCCCAGCAATATAATCTTCCCCCACAGATACGAGCCTTCATCCGCGAACATCATGCAACTTCTCTAACTCGTTATCAATACAACATGGCAGTGAAAAAAGCCGGTTCGGAAGATAAAGTGGATGCCGCGGCTTTCCGCTACCCCGGACCCAATCCAGCCTCCAAGGAGACAGCATTATTGATGATGGCTGATGGCTGCGAAGCGCGCGTACGTGCTGAATCTCCCAAAAACGTCGAGGAGATTGCGCAAATTGTTGACTCCGCCATCGACCATTACTTGAACCGCGGATTTTTATCCCAAACCGACCTTACCCTAAATGATTTGCGCCTGGTAAAACAGTCTTTTGTGAAAACTCTGAAAAATACCTATCACCAGCGCATAAAGTATCCAGAAAATCCTGTTGAAAATGAAAAGACCGGCAAGTCCGGAGGATGATTTTTATATGGTCACTTTTCAAATTAAAAAAGAATTTCAACCTGATTTTTTGGAGGAAAACCTGCAAGCCTGGGTTAGAAAGACGTTTGAATACCTGGATGTGAATCAATGCGATCTTTCTATCGTAATCGGCAACAACGCAGAAATTCACCAGCTCAACCGTGAATACCGGCATATCGATGCACCCACGGATGTACTCTCATTTGCCTACGACATGCGCGACCCCGAAACCAACGCCCGCTACCTGGGCGATATCGTCATCTCGGCCGAGAAAGTATACGAACAAGCGCGGACAGCCGGGCACAGCTATCAAATGGAATCCTGTATTTTAATCGTTCACGGGATCCTGCACCTGCTGGGCTATGACCACGAGGAAGAATCGGACGAAGTTGTGATGTTCCCGCTGCAGGAAAAAATCGTTAAAGCGGTATTTGAAAATGCAAAATCATAAAAACCAGGGTTTCCGCGCCGCTTTCAGGAATGCGTTCCTGGGCTTTCATTATGCGTTATCAACGGAAAAGAATCTTAAGCGTCATTTTGCCGCCGGAATCCTGGCCATTGCTGCCGGTTTGATCCTTCAGATTTCGCTTATTGAGTGGTGCATTATTATGTTGACGATCAACACGGTGATCGTGGCGGAGTTGTTGAATACCGCATTGGAATACACAGTGGATATCGCCAGCCCGGAAAAACGCGAAATGGCGCGCCGCGCCAAGGACGTCAGCGCCGCGGCTGTGCTGGTCACAGCCTCCTGCTCCGTGATCGTCGGCTTGCTGATCTATTTACCGAAAATTCTCCCCCTGGTTGGTTTCTAACCTTTTTTGTTATAGATATTCGCGCAGATTATGCTCAACCGCATAGGCTGCTGCCTCAGCGCGATTGCTGACGCCTAATTTGGAAAGAATGCTGCTGACATAATTGCGAACGGTACCCTCCCCCAGATAAAGCGCCTGGGCGATTTCGCGGTTGGTCTTACCCTCTGAAACCAGTTTGAGCACCATTTTTTCCTGCTGGCTTAGATTGAGGAATGAAGCGGCTTCTTCCTCCTTTACGGCTTTGCGGACTTCCTGGAATACTCTTTGCGTCACCGCCGGGTCCAGCGACGCTTCGCCGCGCGCAACCGCTTCGAGCGATTTGATTAAACCTTCCGAATCGATCTGCTTGAGAACGTAACCGGAAGCGCCAGCTTTAATAGCAGAAAACAACATTTCGTCTTCTGCGTATGACGTCAGCATCAATACTTTCGTGTCGGGATGCACGCGTTTGATTTCTTCGCAGGCTTCGATGCCGGATTTACCCGGTAGGCGGATATCCATCAACACAATATCGGGGTTATAGGTTTCCACCTGCGCAACCGCTTCCTTGGCATTGCCGGCTTCACCAACCACTTCATATTGGGAATATTGCTCGAGCAGGCTGCGCATTCCGATGCGGACAACTTCATGATCATCGACAATTACAATTCGAATTTTCAATAGAGTAACCCTTTCTGTTATCTATTTTATTCCAGTATCAATGAAACCGGGCAATGATCTGAACCAAGTACTTCTGAGTGAACAACCACGTCTTTGGTGCGTTCCATAATTCCTTTTGTGACGAGATAGTAATCCAGGCGCCAGCCGATATCCTTGGACCTTGCGTTGAAGCGGTAAGTCCACCAGGTATATTTGATAACGTCCGGATAAATCCGGCGAAACGCGTCAATAAACCCATGTTCCAAATACCGGTCAATCCAGGCGCGTTCCTCCGGCAGAAATCCGGTATTTTTCTCGTTGGCTTTCGGATTTTTAAGGTCTATCTCCTTGTGCGCCGTATTGAAATCGCCGGTAATGATAATTTCTTTACCGTTTTTTTGCATTTGGTCGCAAAGATCGAGCAGGTATGCGTAAAAGTCCAGTTTATACGGAACGCGGGCGTTCTCTTCCCCGCCGTTGGGGAAGTAGATATTGAATAATTCAAAGTCCGGATAGACGCAGCGGATCACGCGCCCTTCATTATCGAATCGCTCTTCTCCAAGCCCGAGAATAAATTCCGGGGAGGTGTTGCGATACAAAACCGCCGTTCCGCTGTAACCTGGGCGCTGGGCAGGGTTGAAAACGCATTGGTATCCGATTCGGTTGATCGCTTCAACGTCGATCTGGTCTTCTTTGGCTTTGATCTCCTGCAAGCAGACAATTTCAGCCTGATTGCTTTGGATCCAATCCAAAAAATTCTTGCCAGTTGCCGCTCGTATGCCGTTGATATTCCAGGTGGTAATTTTCATGTTCTCTCAGTATGGTAAACTTATTTGGTTAATTATATTGAAGTACTTTTCAAGAGCAATCTCATAATATGGCGCTCAAAAGAACCCTAAGCATTATTATAGCTTTAATGTTTTTATTGACTTCAATAAAAACCGTTATCGGGCAGGATGAGCCGACCGTTCCCATTTATATCGTTCAATCCGGAGAAAACCTCACTGAAATCGCTGAAAGATTCGGCATCAGTGTTCAGGATTTAATCAACGCCAACGCCATCACCGATTCCAATCTCATTTCCGCCGGTACGCAATTAATCATCCCTGGAATCACCGGCATCAGCGGTGTGCTGACCACCACCCCGGTTGAATTTGGTGAAACATACGCTACCATTCTAAGACGGTACCGGATCAGCGCGGAAAATTTTCAAAAGTTGAACGCAATAACCAGCCCCGCGGAAATATATATCGGTTCCAATTTAATCCTCCCCCAAGAAGATGGAGAAAACGCTTTCAACAGTTCCGTAGTAATTCAGCAGGATGGTTCACTCTTGGAAGCGGCAATCCGAAGCAAGCAAAATCCCTGGCAGCTCGCGCGCGTCAATAAAGTTGCGCCTGCCCAGGTTCTGCCAAATGACGTTTTGTTTTATTTTGCTTCCGACCAGCAAGGTTTTCATTCGACAATTTCTGAGCACATCTCCAAAGTCGAACTGTCTCCGCTGCCGGCAGTCCAGGGACACACAACCGATATCCGCATATATACGGACCAGACAGGCAGCATCAGCGGCTCTTTGGGTGATTACCAGTTGAATTTTTTCCGCGACGCATCCGGTCAATTCTATTATGCGCTGCAGGGCATCCACGCCATGGCGCAGCCCGGATTGCTGCCGCTCAAACTCACCGGTCAATTTGATAATGGCGACACGTTTTCCAGCGAGCAGATGATGCTGATGGAATCCGGAAATTATGCGAATGAAACACTATCAGTCGAGCAAACCACCATCGATCAGGCAACCATTGAAAATGAGAATGCGGCGATTGCCCAAATCCTGGCGCCGATTACCTCCGAAAAATTGTGGTCGGGGAACTTCCGTTTTCCGGTGGATGGAAAGCTGGAAGACAATACCATTGGATTCTCTTCTTATTTCGGGAATCGCCGTTCATATAACAACGGGCAATACAAAGGTTTTCACGGCGGGCTCGATTTTCTGGTAGTGGTGATGAGTTTCAACGTATACGCCCCGGCTCCCGGCACGGTGGTTTACACCGGAAAAATGGACATCCGCGGAAACACGATTTTCATCGATCACGGCCAGGGTATCTACACCGGATACGCCCATTTGAAAGAAATTGACGTCAATGTGGGCGACCGAGTGGAGACCGGCCAATTGATCGGTTTGATTGGCGCCACCGGACGGGTGACCGGGCCGCATCTGCACTGGGATGTTTGGGTGAATGGAAATACTGTCGATCCATTTGACTGGGTGGATAATACCTACCCGTAGCTAATGTATAATAATAAAGTTTTGAAAGGATTCTTATTCATAAGTTTATGATCGCACCTGCATTATTGAACGATAATTATTGGACCGAGTTCAAAATTGAGCCGTCCGATATTGAATTTATCTATAACTTGTTAATGGAAAAAGCTGAACCGCTGCCTTCAGCGGTTTTGCTGCGAGAACTGATCAGCCATCGCATCGAACAACAGAAAATCAGTATGCAGCAGCGAACCAAAGACAAGGGCGTTTATTACCTTCCAAAAGAACAATTTGAAAAAGGCGATCATCTTTTGTTCCCCGCATTGGATATGTGCACTGGCAAGGTCACTGCGGTCCGTGACGGTTTCAATCCGGAATTCGAAAATCTTAAAGTAATCGAAGTCAAAATGGATTCGGGAGAGATCCGATCCTTTGCCAGCAACCTGGCGGACCATGCGCTCAACACGGCTTATGAATTCAACGAGGAAGACCCCAGCCAAAAACCCGATGCGATTCTCGCAGCGCATGGCGACCTGCTGAAATCGCGTCTCTCTGATGCTTTGAAATCGCACGATGACCTCGTCAAGATTGCCGGAAGCTGGTTCCCACGTTCTCTGTTAGTGGATATCAGCGTAGGCCACCTGAACCTGGCAGAGGCAGTACTGGAAGAAGCTAACGGTGGACCAATTGCGATTGGCGAGTTAATGAAGCAGATTGAACTTGAATCCGACGTGGATGACAAGTTGCTGGAGTTCTCTTTTGACCTGGCTCTGCAGGATGATAAACGCTTTGATGAAGTCGGCCCGGCAGGAGAGACTCTGTGGTTCTTGCACGACATGGAACCGGACGATGTCAAAGAAACCCCGGTATTTCTGAAATACACTCCCAAAGAATATTCTCATGAAAGCGTTCAGCAGTTCCTGGAGATGTTCGAAGGCAACCTTTACGACGAATGGGAAACCTGGGATTCGCCGCACCTATCTGAAAAAGAAATTTCCATCAGCCTGATCTACCCTCATTGGCGTTCAGGAACGCTGCCGTTATCCAATTCGCTCAAACAATTATTCCCCACAGCGCACGAAGCGCCGCGCGTGAATTTTACTTTTACCGATAGCTATACGCAAAAGAAATTCCCGGGCTGGGTGGTTCGCAATCAAAATTACATTTGCGGTTTAACGGATTGGTACGCGGATCACGAAATCATGCCGGGCAGCCTGATAAAAGTTCAAAAAGGAAGCCAACCCGGCGAGATATTAATCCATTACGACAAGAGCCGCCAGAACAAGGAATGGTTGAAGACTGTTTTGATCGGATCGGATAAAGGCATCGTATTTGCTATGCTGAAGCATAATATCAACGCCGAGTTCAACGAACGCATGGCGATTGCCATTCCGGACGTGGCTGCAGTGGATGAAATTTGGTCCAACCGCATTTATGAAAAAGAACCGATCAATAAGACCATCCTGCGCATCACGCGCGAACTGGCCAAACTCAACCCGCAAGGCCAGGTGCACGCCCAGGAATTATACGCCGCGGTCAACGTTGTGCGGCGCTGCCCTCCCGGCCTGATCCTGGCGCAATTGCTGCAGGAACCACAGATCGCGCATCTGGGCGATTTATACTTCCGTTTCAGCGAGAAAGAAGCCTGAGTATATGACGGAACCTGTAAACCGCCCTTCTTTCGTAAGGCCAACTGTTGAAACTCTTTTCCACATCGATTTCGCATGGTGGAAAGATAACGATTCCAATTGGCGCATATTTCTGCAAAGCTACCTATGCGAAAAGCATCAGGAACTCTTCAAGAACCAGGCCGACGATGTGGTTATTGACGCTGTCGATCCTGTAACCGCCGAAGTCAAGCAGGTGGATGGTCTGCTGCACGAACTGATGAACCATTGCGCCAAACAACCGGAATTTATCGATGAGAACATGCCACTGGTTGCCAAAGTATTTCGCATATTTTTAGCCAACGGCAACCACCCGCTGAATGCCATGCAATTGAGTGAAATGGTTAATCGCCCGGCGCTCACGGTGTTGACCACCCTGACCGGGCCGCAAATCTACAAAGGCATTCGAATTTTCCAGGAAGAATAACCTGCTTAACCTAAAAAAGCATATATAATAACATTCGTTCCATTCATGCCCTCGTAGCGCAACTGGACAGCGCATCGGACTTCTAATCCGGCGGTTGTGGGTTCGAGTCCCACCGGGGGCGCTATTTATTTAACATCAGGCGGCCGCGGGTTTCCTCTGCGAGGACAGGCGAGTCCCACCGGGGGCGCTATTTTATTAACATCAGGCGGCTGCGGGTTTCCTCTGCGAGGACAGGCGATCCCCAAAGGGTTTAACATTAGACGGCCAAAGATTGCATCAGTATGGTTTGGTAGTAGCGGGTATTTTGGTAATTTTCCGATTTTTTCCCTAAACCCTGCTTTTTCTCAATAAAGGCTTGTATGCGGTTTATTAATATGATTGAGTTTGTTTGACAATTTCGTGTTTTGGTGCTAAATTAATAGCAGAAAATTAAAAATAGAGACCGACAAAGGCAAAACCAGCGAAAGCTGGCGACGCAAAGCTATGGGTCTACAGTTGCTATGGCAACCACGACCGCCAGGCCGCCGAAATTCTGATGATAATTCCCTGCGGACCTGGTATAAAGCCAGGTTTTTATTTTTAATCAACGGAAGATGATGTAGTTTAAAAACAGAAAGCGATAAGAGCAAAGTCAGCGAAAGCTGGCGGCGCAAAGCCACGGGTCTACAGTTGCTGCGGCAACCATGACAGCCAGGCCGCCGAAATTCTCATTTCATCGATCCCTCACATCTAAAATGCGGACCCGTGCATGTGCTACGCAGCTCGGGTCTTTTTGTTTTGGGATGTGGAAGATGATGAAAACAATTGAAAAATGTTCTGCCAAATGGCTTCAACGCGGCCTGATCGCTGTAATTATTCTTATGTTTTTTCTCACCACCGGAGTCGTGAACGTGCAGGCGCAGGAAGAAAATCCGCCTGAGCATCCCGGCGAGTCAGCACCTTCGGAGGAAGGCCAACAACCGCCAACGCAGATTCCTGAAGTCCTGCCTACCGAAACCCCTGAACCCACTTTAACGCCCACACCAACTTTGACCTTCACTCCCACCCTGCCAATCACCACAGAAACTTCTGAACCCGTTGAACCTACCCAATCTGATGCCAATTACGTTTTGGACCAACCGATGGGAATACCAACCCTGCCGGTGGAATATACAGCTGAACCAACGATCACTCCAACTGAAACCCCCACCCTGGAAGCCTCGCCCACCGCCGGGGATTTAGCGCCGCTGCTCATACCAAAGGGCGGGCCTATTCAGACTGGTCAATATATTGTAGTTTATAAATCCAGCTACAAAGTATCCAGGCACGAAACCGAAATCAAGGGTCGTATCAAGGAAAGGGGCGGCAGAGTCAAGCGGGTTTTCAGTAAATCGCTCAATGGTGTGTCCGTCAGTTTGGATAACCAGGCATTGAAAGCAATGCGTGAAAATCCGGACGTTGCCTATATCGAAGCGGATATGGTGATCAATGTGGACGAAGCACTGCTTTCAGCCAGCGCCATTCAAACCGGGGCAACCTGGGGCCTGGACCGTATCGATCAAGTCAGCATCCCCTTGAATGGGACTTATCAGTACCAGGCTTCCGGCGCGGGTGTCAACGTCTATGTCATTGACAGCGGTATTCTCTCCACCCATTCCGAATTCGGCGGGCGGGTCAACCTGGCTTTTGACAGCGTCGGGGACGGCCAGAATGGGACTGATTGCCAGGGGCATGGCACGCATGTAGCCGGTATTATCGGAGGCAACACGTATGGGGTTGCCAAGAACGTCAATCTTTTTGCAGTACGGGTTTTAAACTGCAGCGGCTCCGGAACAACCTCGTCTGTGATCGCCGGCATCGATTGGGTGACACAGAACCACAGCGGCCCTTCGGTGGCTAACCTCAGCCTGGGCGGGTCATCCAGCACCGCGCTTGATACGGCGCTTAATAACATGATCAACAACGGCGTGATTGCGGTCGTTGCAGCCGGAAACGCGAATAATAATGCCTGCAGTTATTCGCCGGCGCGCGTTCCGAACGCCATCACGGTGGGATCGACCACCTCTGATGACGTACGTTCCAGTTTTTCCAACTACGGCAGCTGCGTGGATATATTCGCCCCCGGATCAGGAATTAAATCGGCTATTGCGTCCAGCGACAGCGCAACAGCCTCCATGTCGGGAACTTCCATGGCTTCGCCGCACGTAGCCGGCGTAGCAGCGTTGTATCTGGAAGAACACCCCGGCGCTTCAGTGGGAAGCGTTACCGACGCAATACTCTCCAACGCCTCGAGCGGTGTAATCTCGGATGCAGGTTCCGGTTCTCCTAACCGCCTGGTCTATTCCCTGTTCGCAACCAGCGCAATCCCTGAAGATCAACCCACTCCAACCAAAACGCCGGTGACTCCTGTCTCGACCGAAGAGCCGGCAGCCGAAGTCCCCACTGCCGAACCCACGCGCACACCTACCAGAACCGCAACGCCATTACCAACCGTCAGCATCCCAAGCAAAGTGACCTCGCTCAGCCCATCTGGAAATATCTATGAAATTCAACCTTTCCTGGTGTGGGAAGCCATTCCCACCGCGATAAGTTATCATCTACAGCTTTACCGCAGCTCAACCCGTCTGGTCAATCTGGAAGTTCCCGCAACCGTATGTAATGGCGAATATTGTTTCTATCAACCTGACTCACCTTTGACAAAATACACCAAGTACAAATGGCGCGTGCGCGCCTTGGTAAATGGCGTTTGGACCAAATTCAATGCTTTCACGGTTTTCAAATTGCTCAAACCCATTCCAACCTTGATATCTCCGCGCACCACCATCCAGGATATCCAACCAGTCTTTGTCTGGAAGAATATTCCGGTTGCCGATTATTACCAATTTGAGATTTATGATGGTTATGTTCTAAAATATATTGCCACCCTCGACCAGGATGATTGCGACGAAAGCCAGTGCGCTTACCAGCCTGAAGCGGATTTAGTGACCAGGAAATACCGTTGGCGTGTCCGCGCCTATGCATACGATGCCTGGGCAGCTTACAGTTCATATTCAAAATTTAAAATTTCAAAGTAAAGTTAGTGTACCGAAAAAACATAAAAATGAGCTTGTTTATTACAGGCTCATTTTTCATTTTCAAACTAGAAGGTTAATAAGACTTTAATAATTAATTTACTGTAAAATTTTGTATGCTACTTCCATAATCCTTTTGTTAAAGAGGTGAACCATGGGTAAGAGACTGTTTTTGATCACCAGCCTGTTTATTCTCAGCACGCTATTATTGGCTGCCTGCGGGAATTCCGCTGGGGCTGCTCCGCAAGAATCCGAGGCCTCAAGCAGCGCTGAAGCACCCTCAACTACAGAGCAGGATACTGCTACACAGGCAACCGGATTATGCGCGAATGAGTATTTTCCCCTGCGCAGTGACAAAACCTGGAAGTATATAATTACCAGTGACAACACCACCAGCGATTACTCTATCACTTTCAAAGACATCACAGAAACCTCTTTCACTGCGGTCCAGACTTTCCCCAACTTGACCAACGAGGTCACATGGCAATGCGGCGAGAACGGCATACTATCCAGCTCTTTCGCAAATATGAACTTTACTTCAGCGGCCGATGTCAGCATTGATACCATCAATGTTGACGGCATCACGCTGCCGCCTGAATCGGATTGGGCTGAAGGCAACATTTGGGATACTTCCTACACGATCCAGGTTACGATCAGTAACAACGATGCGCCTATTCAGGCGGAAGGTACAATCAACCTTTCCAATAAAATCGCGTCAAAGGAATCCGTCAGCGTGCCGGCGGGAACCTACCCAGATTCTTTCCGGGTGGATTCAACTGGAGAGATGATCATCGACTTGATGGGGACGCAAACTAGCATGCCATTGGTTTATTCCACCTGGTACGTTAAAGGAGTGGGCATGGTTAAAAGCGCTTCATCAGACGCTAATTTGACTTATGATATGGTGCTGTCGTCTTTTGAATAAGTAAGAGTGGTGATTCCGGTTGAACCGGAAAACAAAAACAGGAGATTGCTTCTTGGTCCCAGAAGCAATCTTTTTAATAATTAACATATATTTACGTATACCATTCACGATTATTATTATGTAGAATAATTCAACCTATTTTTATAAGGAATTTTCCCATGATCGAACGACGAGGAATCCTGCAGTTCAAAGAAAAGGACGTTACAGTTGTAGGCATGGATTTACAGCCAGGCGGTGATGCTCCCGAGTTCCACGCAACAACACTGGATTGGCAGGAAATTGCCGCACTTGAAGCAACACGGGGCAAGGTGCGCATTATTGCCGCCATGCCCTCACTGGAAACATCCGTTTGCGACCGGGAAACCCGCCGCTTCAACCAGGAAGCAGCGCATCTCAGCCGGGACATTGCCATTTTAGTGATCACCACTGATTTGCCTTATACGCAGGCACGCTGGTGCGGCGCTGCAGGTGTAGACCAGGTGACGGTACTTTCAGATCACAAATACACGGAGTTCGGCATCAAATACTCCTGCCTGCTGAGCGAACCGCGTATCCTGCGCCGGGCCGTATTCATCGTAGACCGTACCGATATGCTGCGTTACGCAGCTTATATGCCTGCGCTGGGCGTCGAGCCGGATTATGATGAGATTTTGAAGATCGCGGGCGGATTGGCTGAGGACCCAGGTTCAAAGGAGTAATAATGGATAACGAGGAAAAGAGGCAGCTAACGCAAGGATCTATCAAGATCACAGCCCAGCTATTGAACCTCAAATTTCGGGCCACCCAGCACGCCTGGCATCCGGCAACCGATCTTTTTGAGACTTCCGATGAATATTTAGTCAAGGTGGAAATAGCCGGGATGAATGAGGATGACTTTGCCGTCAGCGTTGAAGGCAACGTCATTCAAATCGCCGGCCAACGGCCGCTCAACAACCCGGAGGGAGCTTTCCACCGCCTGGAAATACCTTACGGAGATTTCAGCACAACTGTCTCGATTCCCGGTGATATCCAAATTGAAAAGGTTGAAGCCTACTACCAGAATGGCTTCCTGACCATCCGTTTGCCGAAAGCCAAACCAGTCAACATTGAAATCAAGTAAATACAAGGATGATTGAATGCCTGCCGAAAAATGGAATATTGATATCAGCGAAATCGTGGAATGGATGATCCATGGTGAGCAAGAATTCAACAAGATGATCATGAGTTTCGATCTCGATGACCACGAAACCGATAAAAAAGAGGATTCCAGCGAGGGTGTGAATGATCTGACGGAAGGGAATGCAGAATTCCCCGGTTTGCTGCCCATCCTGCCGTTGCGCGGCCTGGTCGTATATCCCCAAACCGCGGTGCCCCTGACCATCGGCCAATCACGATCCATCAAGTTGGTGGATGACGCGCTCTCCGGTAATCGTTGGATCGGTCTGGTGGCTTCGCGTGATGCCGAAAAAGAGAATCCCGAACCGGCGGACTTATATGAATATGGCACGGCCGCCATTATCCACCGCCTGTTCCGCGCACCTGACGGCACCATCCGTCTGCTGGTGCAAGGCGTCGGACGTTTCAAGACCGTCAAATTTCTCCAGGGTAAATCCTATTTGCAGGCCGAAGTCAAACCCTCCCCCGAAAAGGTGGAGAAGGGTTTACGCATCGAAGCCCTCGCCCGTAACGTGCGCGACCAATTCACGGCAATCTCCGAAATGATTCCTTCCATCCCGCGCGAATTAATCGCCACGATCAACAGCTTGCAGGACCCTTTGCAGACAGCCTATAACATTGCCAACCTGCAGCGCATGGAATTGGCGCAATCTGAAGCAATCCTTGAACTGGATTCAACCATCGAAAAATTGCGCTTGCTGGTGGGTATTTTGACCAAAGAGAGCGAAGTCCTCGACCTTGGCAAAAAGATCCAAAACGAAGCGCGCGAAGAGATCGATAAGGTGCAGCGGGAATACTTCCTGCGGGAGCAATTGAAAGCCATCCGCAAGGAGCTGGGTGAGGAAGACGCCCAATCCGCCGAGGTAGAAGAGTTCCGCCAAAAGATCCAGCAAGCCAAACTGCCTGCCGAAGCTGAAAAACAAGCCCAGCTCGAGTTGGAGCGCCTGGAACGGCTGCCGGCGGCTGCCGCTGAATACGGCGTGATCCGCACCTACCTGGATTGGCTGGTATCCCTGCCCTGGTCGCTTACCACTGAAGAGATGCTGGATATTGCCAATGCCCGCCGCATTCTCGATCAGGATCATTATGGACTGAATGATGTAAAGTCGCGCATTGTTGAATACCTGGCCGTGCGCAAGCTTAAATTGGAACGCAAAGAGACTTTTGAAAAAACCAGACCGAAAGATGACATCCGCAAAGAACGCGAAGGTGTGATTCTGTGTTTTGTAGGGCCTCCCGGCGTGGGCAAGACCTCACTGGGTCAATCCATAGCCAAAGCGCTCAACCGCAAATTCATCCGCACATCTCTGGGCGGCATCCGCGACGAGGCGGAAATCCGAGGCCACCGGCGCACGTACATCGGCGCCATGCCCGGGCGCATCCTGCAATCGCTGCGCCGCGCCGAATCGCGCAATCCGGTTTTCATGTTGGATGAAATCGATAAATTGACCTTTGATTATCACGGCGATCCGGCGTCAGCCCTGCTCGAAGTGCTCGATCCAGAGCAAAATTTCGAATTCCGCGACAATTACCTGGAAGTGGCCTTTGACCTGTCGCAGGTCATGTTTATCACTACTGCAAACCAATTGGATACCATCCCCGCACCCCTGCGCGACCGTATGGAGATCATTGAAATTTCTGGTTACACCGAAAATGAAAAGACCGAAATCGCCAAGGGTTACCTAATCCCGCGCCAATTGCGGGAAAATGGTTTGCTGGAAAAAGAGCTGAAATTCAAGGATGAAGCAGTGACCGAGATCATCCGCTCTTATACACGCGAATCCGGTGTGCGCAATCTGGAACGAGAGATCGGGGCAGTTTGCCGCAAGGTGGTTACTCTGCGCGAGAAAGACAACAAGAAGATCCGCGTGATTTCCAAAACGCACATTGCCGATATGTTGGGCAAGCCTAAATTCAAACCGGCTGAGGAAGTGCTCAAGCGCACTTCCGTACCGGGCGTGGCCACCGGCCTGGCTTGGACGCCGGTTGGCGGCGAGATTCTCTTTATCGAAGCAACCAGCATGCCAGGCGACAACAAGTTCATCATCACCGGTTCATTGGGCGACGTGATGAAAGAATCGGCCTCAGCGGCTTTTTCTTACCTGCGCTCGCACCTGGCGGAATTCGGGATTGACCAGAATGTAGTGGAGCACAAGGACATCCATATTCACGTTCCCGCTGGCGCGCAACCGAAAGATGGGCCTTCCGCCGGGGTGGCCATCACCACGGCGCTGGCTTCCCTGTTCACCGGCAAAGCGCTGGATGCCTGCATCGGCATGACCGGCGAGATCACATTGCGCGGACAGGTGCTGCCGGTGGGCGGCATCAAGGAAAAAATGCTGGCAGCCCATCGCGCCGGACTTAAAAAGGTGTTTTTACCGAAAGAGAACCTGGCCGATCTGGATGAATTGCCGGAAGAAGTTCGCAAAGCGGTTGAATTCGTACCAGTAGATAACGCATCCGAAATCATCCGGCAAACCCTGATCGCCAACCGCAAGTAATATGTCCTTAAATACAGAAACGATCCCTTCCAGTTGGATGGGATCGTTTTGTAGTTGAAGGTGAATCGGACCGATATACGGAATTGCTTATTGCAGCGTCATTCAACCGAAGCCAGATAATCCTGCGCCGACCAACCGGCTTTTTGGGCATCTGAAAGAGATTGGATCTTCCACCAGATCAAATTGTCCTTTATCACCGGACCATCAATGACGTTGAAATACTCATCTTCATTGGCCAGAAATAAGATCGAAGCATCCATCCCGGGTTCGGAACGCATGCGCAGGCCGTTTTGACCGGTGCCAATCACCACCACCACATTTCCGCGGGCAACCACTCCCGGCTGGATTTGCTGCGTGGGCGTTGCCTGAGCCGCATCATGTTGATTTTCATTGGAATCCCCATTCAGCGGTGTCACTGCCACCATGGCTTTTTGTTCGGAGCGAGCATTGAAATAAGGGAATACACCCACCTGCAGCAAAACCATCACACAGCACAGGATGAATGCCACAACAATCGAGGCGATGAGCACTTCCCTGGTAAAAATCTCTTTAACCTTTTCCATATTTGCTTTATTGAATTATATCGAACTAAATTGCGGATGTTATAATTTTTCGCATGGATGATTTCACGTCGGCTTTCCCGATCATCAATAACCGGTATCAAATCCACAAAACCCTGGCATCGGGCGGCATGGCGGTCATTTACCTGGCGCGCGACCTGCTGCTCGAACGGAAAGTCGCCCTGAAGATTTTAAGGAAGGATTTCTCCGACGACCAGCAATTTCAAAACAGTTTTCGGGCAGAGGCCAAAGCCAGCGCCCGCCTGTCACACCCCAACATTGTAACCACATACGACTTCGGATACGATGCCGACCGGTTGTACATCGTGCTGGAGCTGGTGGAAGGCACTGATCTTAAATCCATCCTTGCAGCCGGCAGCCCGCTGGAGACAGAGCAAGCATTCAATTATTTACTTCAAGCCGGGAAAGGGCTTGGATACGCGCATCAAGCGGGAATTGTGCACTGCGACGTAAAACCTCAGAACATGCTGGTTTCAAATTCCGGTATCCTCAAGATCACCGATTTCGGCATCGCGCGTGCGTTGGACAGCATCTCCCGCGACGAACGGTACGACGTGGTATGGGGGTCGCCATATTACATCTCTCCTGAACAAGCCCGTGGAATGCCGCCTTCACCCGCCACGGATATCTACTCGTTAGGGGTGATCGCCTATGAAATGCTCGCCGGTCGCCCGCCTTTCGACGCTGATGATTCCGTGGAACTGGCGCGCATGCATCGGGAGGATCAGCCGCTGCCGCTTCGCAACCTGCGCGCCGATCTCCCGCGCGAAGTTGAAGCCTTCATCCAACAGGCTATGTCCAAAGAACCTGCAGACCGCTTCGCTGACGGCAATGCCTTCGTAGAGGCATTGCAAACGGCAAGAAAAAATGCCATTTTTCCCAAAAGACCGCTTTCACCTGCCAATCCGGATCGCCGGCGAATTCAGTCAGCCCAGCAGCCACAGCGCAAGCCGGTAGATTCACCCAAAAAATCAACTAGTCAACCTTTCAACTGGCTGACAATCCTGCTCAGTTTTTTAGCGCTCATCCTGGGCGGTGGGTTGATCCCATTTTGGATTTACGTAATCCTTTCAATTAATAAATAGAATGGAATAAACAATGGAACCGATGATTTCCGCTTCAATACTAAATGCTGATTTCTCCAGACTGGAGGAACAAATCCAATCGGCAGAACAAGCCGGCGTCGACTGGATTCATCTGGATATCATGGATGGTCATTTTGTGCCCAACATCTCTTTCGGGCCACAAGTAGCGTCAATTTGCCGCAAAATCACCAAACTGCCGTTGGATACTCACCTGATGATCAGCAATCCTGACCAGTTCATCGATGCATTTGCCGATGCAGGCTCGGATTACATCAGCGTGCATGTAGAAAACAACCCCCATATCCATCGCACCCTTCAGAATATTCAGAAGAAGAATAAACAGCCCGGAATCGTATTGAATCCAGGCACCCCGCTCCAGTCGATTTTCCCTGTGCTTCACATGGTGAAATTCGTATTGATCATGACGGTCAATCCCGGTTTTGGCGGCCAGGCTTTTCTGCCGGAAACCATGCAAAAGGTAACCGAATTATCGCAGAAGATCCAGGCAGAAAACCTGGATATCCTGATCGAGGTAGACGGCGGGATCAATGCTGACACAATCAAAATTGCCAGATACGCCGGGGCAAATGTTTTTGTGGTAGGTTCCTATATATTCAACAATGCCACAGGCATCGATTCGGCAGTACGATCACTCAAGGGATAAACACAAAAAAGCTGCGGAAGAAAATTCCGCAGCTTTTGTTTAGGTCGGAAAAAAATAATTACGCGTCTTTGGAAAGGGTTTTAATGCACTTGGCGCATAAAACTTTTCGCACCATAACACCATTCTCATACACGGAAACTGTTTGCAAGTTCGGACGGAACTTGCGATTCGTCGCGCGCAATGAAAAGCTGCGGTTATGCCCGAAAGTGGTCGTTTTTCCACAATTTTCACACTTTGCCATAGGTCATTCCTTTCGATACGAAATCTCTACCTTGTAAAGAACAAAAAAATAGTTTACCATAAACCGTAACGAATAACAAGTTGATTGGTTAATATAAAAAGGGTCCTGAAAAGATGAGCGAAACAAAAAAAAGCATGGGTAAAATTTCAATCTCTTACAATGCGATCGCCACGATTGCCTTTCAATCCGCGCTGGAATCATACGGCGTGGTGGGTTTGGCCACTGAGAATATCGCGCGCGGAATTTCCAATTTATTCACCAAGACCCCTATCTCCGGCGTGGTTGTGCAATACGACGGAGACATCATCAACATCGACCTGTACATCATCGTTGAATACGGCACGCGCATCGCTTCCGTTACCCAAAGCGTAGCGAACAATGTAAAATTCAACGTCGAAAAAATGGTCGGCATTCCCGTCAACGAAGTCAATGTACACGTGCGCGGCTTGCGGGTCAGCGACACGGATTAATTTATTCTGAATTCATTCTTTGTAGTTAAGGGATCATATTAATGGCTGATGTTCAAAGTAATCCACAATCCGTGGAACAGGTAAAGTACGAACCGCTTTATTCGATCGACGGGCAATCGCTCAAGCACGCTTTTTTTGCTGCCTTAATCTGGCTGCGGAATCATCAACAAGTAGTCAATTCGTTAAATGTATTTCCTGTGCCGGATGGCGATACCGGCACGAATATGTTTTTAACCATGCAATCCGCTTACAGCGAAATCTCGGAATCAAGCGAAACCAGCGCCGGAAAAATCGCGCACATGATCTCGCAAGGCGCATTGATGGGAGCCCGGGGAAATTCGGGCGTTATTCTTTCACAATTGCTGCGCGGATTTGCGCGCCTGCTGGACGATAAACCGGTTTTAGACGCCGATTTGTTGGTGGAAGCGTTAGGCGAGAGCCGCAACACTGCTTACAAAGGCGTTGTGCGCCCGGTTGAGGGCACCATCCTGACTGTCGCCAAAGATATGGCCAAAGCTGCCGAAGAAACACGCGCTGAATCGAACGATATTATTTATATTCTCGATAAAACCCTTAAAGCGGGCGAAGAATCCCTGAAAAATACTCCCAATTTGCTGCCGATTCTCAAACAAGCCGGCGTTGTCGACTCCGGCGGCAAAGGGTTGGTCGTGATTGTGGAAGGGATTTACCGCTATGCCACCCACCAAACGGTTGAGATCGGTGAAGTCGCAGCTGAACGCGCTCCAG
Source organism: Anaerolineae bacterium (assembly GCA_013178095.1). GTDB lineage: Bacteria > Chloroflexota > Anaerolineae > Anaerolineales > Anaerolineaceae > Pelolinea. Next base: position 44,280 of record JABLXK010000004.1, read on the forward strand.
TCAGCCTGGAAAGCTTGCAGATGAGCCAAATGCATGAAGAGATCGAACCGGGCCAGGATTTCGAAATCGTGGTCGATTTCAAACCTGTAGGCGAACTGAATCTGCAATCGTTTTATGGGGATCTGGAAAAAATCGGCACCTCAATTCAAGTGGGTGAAGGCGACGATTTGTATCGCATGCATATTCACGTCCCCACTGAGAAAAAATATGACCCGATCGAATTGGTTGAGAAATACGGCGCGGTTCAGAAAGTTTACATCGAGAACTTGATGGAACAAATGAAGGGGAAATCCGGTGAAGAGGATTTTTCCAACCCGGTTGAAGAAGGGCAAATCGCGGTTGTCGCGATATCTCCCGGCGATGGTATATCCCGCATCTTCAAGAGCCTGGGAGTCTCGCGTATCGTCAGCGGCGGCCAGACAATGAATCCCAGCACCAACGACATTTTCCAGGCATACAAGGATATGCCGACGGATAAAGTGATTATTCTGCCGAACAATAAAAATATTATCATGGCGGCTGAAGCTTCTAAAAAGTTATCGGACAAGCAAGTGGAAATTATCCCCACCAAAAACATCCCGCAAGGCTTATCCGCCTGTCTGCGCCTGAATCCTCAGGGTGACATGAAAGAGATCGTCGCCGAAATGAACGAGTCGCTGGATGAAGTTGAAGCCGGTGAGATCACCACAGCCACGCGCTCAATTGAACTGAACGGTGTAAACGTAAAAGAAGGCGAAGTGATCGCCCTGTTGAACGGCAACCTGGTGTCATCCTCCAAATCGATTGTAAAAGCCTGCGCCGAATTGCTGAAAAAATCCGGTATCAAGGATCGCGAGCATGTGACGATATTTTACGGCAGCGACACCACCCAGGCGCAGATCGACGAAGTGACCGGTTATATTGCAAAGACTTACCCAGATCACGAAGTTGAGGTTCACGAAGGCGGACAACCGCACTATCAATTTATCCTCTCTATCGAATAGAGAGCCCGGACAATCAAGGCAGCCGCACACCGTTGCATGCAGCGGTGTACAATATTTTTATCATGTCGGGTTTTTTTTCAACGCTGAAGGGAATCTTAACCCTTGAAGTCAAAAGGGGATTTTTAAATACGTCTGTGATGGGCGGTTTTGCCAGATTCAGACCATTTATCGAAAAAAACGGCCCAAAAGACCAAGTTAATGCCGAGGATATCCACAATTTATTGATATTTACGGATCAATACGCTGCCTGGCCTGCCGAATCCCGGAAAAAGGCAGTCTCCGCCTGCCTGGACTGGTTGAACGGTAATCCATTGAAAAATCGCCTGGTTCTTGACCTCTCCGATTTGCCCAATTCGATGACCAAGCTCAAGGAGTCCCAAGACCCGGCATTGTTCGGTCCGATCCAGGCCATCCGCGGGATCGGGGACAAGAACTTCGCGTTGTTCCACAAATTGGGCATCCGCACTATATATGATCTGCTGCGCTATTTCCCGCGCAGGTATCAGGATTTCAGTAAACTGAAAACCATTAACCAATTGGAATACGGAGAAGAATTGACCGTGATCGGCACGCTCACCAATGACCTTTACGCGCATTCTTCAAAGCGGGGAAACCTGAAGATCATCGAGGGCACGCTGAGCGACGGCACCGGCAGCCTGCGCCTGACCTGGTTCAATCAACCATACTTAACCACCCAGCTTGGCAAGGGTTCAGCGATTGTGGTCTCTGGAAAAGTCGATATGTATTTGGGACGCCTGGTGATGAACAGCCCGGATTGGGAACCTTTGGACAGCGAGCAATTGCATACCAATCGCATCGTACCCATGTATCCATTGACAGCCGGAATCTCGCAGCGGCAGATCCGCCGCATTATCCACCAGAATCTGCCCTTTTGGAGCAGTAGAGTAAAAGAATACCTGCCGCAAGAGGTGCTGGAGCAGGAACCTTACCCGCTCATTGCGGCCGCATTGAAACAGATGCATTTCCCAGATTCCTCTGAGGAATTGGATAGCGCGCGAGATCGGTTTGCTTTCGAGGAAATTTTCTTTCTTCAATTAGGCGTCATGGCGCAAAAGACGGAATGGAGCGAACAGAAAGCCGCATCTTTTTCCATTACAAATGAAGAATTGGCGCAAAGCACCGCGAGATTGCCTTATACCCTCACAGACGCCCAACGCAACGCCATTCACGCCATTCTATCCGACCTGACGTCTGGCCGCCCGATGAACCGGCTGCTGCAAGGCGATGTTGGATCCGGGAAGACGGTGGTGGCCAAGTTTGCCATCCAGGCAATTTTGCGGGGAAACGCCCAGGCGGCCGTGATGGCCCCCACATCCATTTTAGCCGAACAACATTTCCGCACGCTCTCGGACCTGCTGGTATCGGATGGTTTAATTGAAGACGAAGAAATTGCTTTATTGATCGGTTCCACGCCTGCTAAAGCCCGCGAGGAAATTCTCGCGAATCTTGCCAACGGAAAATTGAAAGTCCTTATTGGCACGCATGCCTTGATTGAAGGGCCAGTGGCGTTCAAAAATCTGCAACTGGCTGTGATTGATGAACAGCACCGCTTCGGCGTGGAACAACGCGCCATTCTGAGAAAAAAAGGCAGCAGCCCACATCTGCTGGTGATGACTGCCACGCCCATCCCGCGCTCGCTGGCCTTGACCGTTTATGGAGATCTGGATGTGACCACCATCGACGAGATGCCCGCCGGCCGGCTTCCGGTCGAAACCCGGCTGCTGCTGCCCGGGCAGCGCGAGGATGCTTACCGCCTGATCCGCGAGCAAGTCGCGCTGGGTTTTCAGGCTTTCATTATTTATCCGCTGGTGGAAAGCGAAGAGGAGGAAGAGGAAGAGTTCAAAGCCGCCGTGAATGAGTGCCGCCGGCTGCAGAAAGAAATTTTCCCGGATTTGAAGGTCGGTTTGATGCATGGAAAATTAAAACCGGCTGAAAAAGAAAAAGTGATGATCGATTTTCGCGATCGCAAATATCACATCCTGGTATCCACCACAGTGATCGAAGTAGGCGTGGATATACCCCGCGCGACCATCGTATTGATCGAGGGCGCCAATCGTTTCGGCCTGGCGCAATTGCACCAAATCCGCGGACGCGTTGGCCGCAACGGCGAAAAATCGTATTGCCTGTTGGTCCCTGAAAACGATTCGAAAGCCGAGAATGAAAGGCTGGCTGTGATGGTGTCAACCACGGATGGCTTTAAATTGGCCGAATTCGATCTGCAGCAGCGCGGACCGGGAGAATTTCTAGGCACACGCCAGTCCGGATACGCCGGGCTGCGTTTTTCGAGCATTGCGGATACCCGGTTGATTGAAAAATCCCGCAGTTACGCAACAGCCGTCTTTGCTGCCGATCCGCGCCTGGAAAAACCCGAAAACCAACTGCTGCTGGAGCAATTAAGGTACTTCTGGCCTGGTATACAATTAAATTTGAATAACTAATGAGGTTTTAAATAATGGTTAGAGCAATTTTTCCCGGAACTTTCGACCCGATCCACTTCGGTCACATCGATATCGCGACGCGCGCGGCCAAAATTTTCGATGAGTTGATTGTCGCGGTCTACGACCGCCCGCTGAAAAACCTGTTGTTTACTCCACAGGAACGAATCGAGTTGACCCGCGAAAGTTTTCGGGATAATCCCCGCATCAAAGTCGTCGGTTACAACAGCTTGACGGTGAATTTTTGCCGCGAAATGGCCGCCAACGTGATCGTGAGAGGGCTGCGCGTTTTTTCAGATTTCGAGCACGAATTCGCCATGGCGTTGGCCAACCACCGTTTGGCGCCGGATATCGAACTGGTCGCGCTTATCACCAGCGAGGAACACACATTTCTATCCTCCACCACTGTGCGGGAAATTGCTTCTTTGCAGGGAGACATCTCCACCATGGTGCCCGCCCATGTGCAAAAGGCTCTATTTAAACGCATGCAGGAAATCAGCGATACCAGCCGGATTAATCAATATACATCGCTAAAAGATTAATACAAACACATGTAAAATAAGATAAACATCAGGATTGGATATGGATATTCTGCATCTGGTAGATCGCCTGGAAGAGTTGTTCAACGAAAGCAGTTCCGTGCCCTTGACGCATAAAGTCATGATGGACGAGGGACGGCTGCTGGACTTGATCGATCAGATGCGCCTGGCGATACCTGAAGAGATCAAAAAATCCCAGCAGATCATCAGCCAGAAAGAGCGCATCATCGCGCAGGCTCACGAAGAAGCCAACCGCACTATCGAACTTGCCAAAGAACAATGCCAGAAATTGGTGGAACGCGACGAGATCGTCCAAAAAGCGCAGGTGATGGCTGAGGACATCATCAATAAAGCCAGAGAAGAGAACAACCAGATCAAGCAGGAAGCGGATTTCTACGCAATCGACTCGCTGGAGCATCTCGAAATCGAGATGACCAAGATCCTGGCGCAAGTTCGTAATGGCATTCAAACGCTAAAATACGATAAAACTTCCGAAAAAACGCAATCCGGGGGCAGCCGAAACGGAAATCAACAAAATTAGGGCTGCAGAGCAATCCGGATCACTTCGTCCATAGTGCTGACCTTGTGAATTTTAAGGGCTTCTTTGACCTGTCTGGGAATCTCCACCAGGTCTTTTTCGTTCTTTTTAGGAATGATCATCTGTTTTAACCCGGCGCGATGCGCAGCGTAAATTTTCTCGCGCAATCCACCCACCTGCAGCACGCGGCCGCGCAGCGTCAATTCGCCGGTCATGCCGATATCCATACGGACCTTCTTGCGTGTAAGCGCGGATAACAGCGCCAGGCAGATCGTGATGCCAGCGCTGGGCCCGTCTTTTTGAATGGCGCCTTCCGGAATGTGAATGTGGATATCCAGTTTCTCGAATTCTTCCGGATCCAGCTTGAAGGCTTTCGCGTGCGATTTGACATAGGAGAGCGCCGCCTGGGCGGATTCCTGCATGATCTCACCGATCTTTCCGGTTATCTGCATGTTGCCCTTGCCTTCCATCACCAGCACCTCAACCGGCATAATTTCTCCGCCGTTTTCTGTCCAGGCAACGGCGGTTGAAACGCCGATTTCATCTTTCGCATCCGCCTCAAAGGCAAAATATTGCTGCGGGCCCAGATACTTCTCCACCAAATTTGAAGTTATATTTTTGGGGAAAGCTTTGGATTGGGTTTTATTTTTGGCAATTTTCCGTAAAGCCCGCGCAATTTCACGTTCCAGGTTGCGCACCCCGGCTTCATAGGTGTAATCCCGGATAATTCTGATAATTGCCTCGTCGTCAAATGCCAGCCCCTCATTCTTTAAACCGTTCTCGGTAATCTGGCGCGGTATCAGAAACTCACGTGCAATCCTTACTTTTTCCTCTTCCAAATAACCCGGAAATTCGATGATCTCCATGCGGTCAAGCAGCGCCGGCGGGATATTATCAGTATTGTTGGCGGTTGCAATGAACATTACGTTGGAAAGATCATAGGGAATTTCCAGATAGTGATCCGAAAAAGCGTTATTCTGTTCCTGGTCGAGAACTTCGAACAACGCTGCCGCGGGATCGCCGCGGTAATCGTCGCCCATTTTGTCGATTTCATCCAGCATGAACAGCGGGTTGATCGAACCGGCGCGCTTCATGGTTTGAATGATACGTCCCGGCAGCGCGCCAATGTACGTTCGCCGGTGCCCGCGGATTTCGGCTTCATCGCGGATCCCACCCAGGGAGACGCGCACAAAATTTCTGCCTAACGCCTCAGCCATTGATTTCCCGATGGAGGTCTTGCCGGTTCCGGGCGGACCCAGGAAACACAACACCGGTTGGCGGGATTCCTCGCCGGCCAGGTTCTTCACCGCAATGTATTCCAACAGCCGCTCTTTTTGTTTTTCGAGACCGTAATGATGCAGGTCTAAAATCTTGGCGGCATTGCGAACGTTCAAATTATCTTTTGTTGCTTTCTTCCAGGGCACCTCAAACAACCAGTCCAGATAATTGCGAATGATACCGGTCTCTGGTGACATGGCCGGGCTGAGCGACAGTTTCTTGATTTCACTTTTTAATACTTCCCGAACGGCATCCGGGAGTTCCGTTTCGGATAACTTGCGGTTATAATCCTGAATTTCCTGCTCCCAGATATCGCCCTCGCCAAGCTCGACCTGGATGGCTTTGATTTGTTCGCGCAGATAGAATTCACGCTGGCTGCGATCGACTTCGTTCTGCACCCGCGACTGGATCTCGTCTTCAATGTGCAGCACATCCAATTCTTCCGCCAGAAGTCGATTGACGTAGATCAACCGTTCGCGTACGTCCACCAAATGAATGATTTCTTTGCGTTGTTCGATTTCCGGCGAAATGGCAGTTGCCACCATGTCCGCCAGCCAGCCCGGGTCGGTGATATTGATCGAGAAAAAATGCGCCTCATCAGGGATCGAACGGTCATACTGCACCACCTGTTCGAATAGCGAACGCGTTGTTTTGACCAGCCCTTTCAACGCGCTATCCATCAATACGCCGCTATCTTCCAACAGTCTGGCTTTTACCAGCAGATAGGGATTCTCCTGCAGGATATCGACGATTTCAATCCGGTTTCTCCCCTGGATCAGGGCTGAATAATTTTTATCCGGTAATTCCAGAACACTGCCGGCGGCGACCTCCAGCCCCATTTCTTCAAAGGTCAGGCTTTCCTCATCTTCCTGTTCTTTTGGGATCAAGGTGATGAGGGTTTGTTTTTCTTTCTGGGCTGCCAGTATAGCCTCCAGGTTAGGCCCGGGCTGGATAAAGACCGGTGTTACCATATGCGGCAGCACGACCACATCATGAAAGACCACCGCCGGCCTGATGAAACAGCCGTTTTGATCGACGCGTGCGTTCTCGATTTGGTAGAGCTCGTCCGTTCGTTGATAGAGGGATGCGTTGACGTCGTCTTGTCCAAACATACCGGATACGGGTTGTTTCATTATTCCCTTGCCTTCCGTTCGCCCCAGATTTCTTTAACAGCCCCGGCGATAAAAATGCTGCCGGCAGCCAGAATCGCGGAATTATGTTGATATTGGTTCAAAGCGTATTCCAAAGCCTCTTCTACAGACCCAGTTACACGGTTGCGCATTCCCAATCGCATGGCCCGATCCTGGATTTCGCAGCCATGCAGCGCTCTGGGGTGCGCAGCCTGAGTGATCACTAACAAGTCAACTTGCGGTCTGATGATCTTTAACATCAATTCTACTTCCTTATCCTCCGATGCGCCGAAAATCAGGATTTTTTTCTTTCCTTGCAGATATTCAGCCATGGTCCGTTCCAGTTTTCGGAATGAATCGCGGTTATGCGCCCCGTCGATAATCAACAGCGGATCGCGATTGAGGATTTCGAAGCGGCCCGGCCAGTTGAGCGTTTCAATCCCATTTTGGATTGATTCCAGCGAAAACTGATATCCTTTGTTTTCCAACTCCATGATACATGTCAAGGCTGTGCGCGCATTTTCCAATTGATGATCCCCCAGCAGCGGCAGGGTCAGTTCCTGGCCATACGGCATCGATTTACTTATCTGCCGGCCGCTATTTCTCACCGGTTCGATGCGGAATATCTGACCATCCAGCGATGAAGAAATCTTGGTCAATCTAATCCATTCATGAGAAGCAATCAATTTAGCAGCCTGCTTTCCGGCTGCCTCGCGGATCACCTGCCCGGCGGCTTTCTTTTGCAGAGCAACAACCACCGGCACGCCGGGTTTTATGATGCCGGCTTTCTCAGCAGAAATTTTCTCCAGCGTTGCGCCCAACACTTTCATATGGTCGTGTGAGATTGAAGTGATCACCGAGAGCACGGGGCTGACAACATTGGTCGCGTCCAATCGCCCGCCCATCCCTACCTCGATAACCGCGAAATCGACTTTTTCCTGCGAGAAATACTGAAAAGCCAGACTGGTCATGATCTCAAAGGTGGTCAATTCTTTTTCTCTGGCAACGTAGGGTTTGATGGCTTCCACCAGGGCAACCAGGCGCTCGCGCGGTATTTGACGGCTGCCAATCCGAATTCTTTCGCAAAAGTCGATCATATGCGGCGACGAATAGAAGCCGGTTTTGTAACCTGCGCAAGTCAGGATATTGGTGATCAGCGCTCCGGTTGACCCCTTGCCTTTGGTTCCGGCAATATGGATAACGGGATAATCATGCTGCGGATTTCCGATGCTGTGTGAAAAGCGCGCCATACGGGACAAATCGAACTTTTCAGCCGAATAGCGCAAATTCCTGGTCAGGCTGTAATCGATAAATGCATACAGGTAATTGAGCGCTTCTTCATACTGCGAATCGATTGTCGCCATGCGGCTCCTTATAATCACAAAAAGTATTGTAGAATTTTACTCTACTGATAATGGAATACATGCTTGATGGTGATATGCTCTTTGATTTGCGAACTTTTAATCCCTGGCTGCCGGTCGTTGAAAGAAAAGCGCAGTCAGATAAAACCGCTGGTAGAACGGTTGCACCGCGAGTTCAATGTATCCGCCGCAGAGATCGATCGCCTGGATAGCCGGGATAACACTGTCATCGGATGCGTGATGGTCAGCAACCAACATGCTTTTTCTGAAAAATACATGCAGCAAGTCATCAGATTTATTGAGGATCACTATCAAAACCTGCAAATCATTCATTTCCGCATTGAATGGTATTAATATAAAGAATCAAGGAGATCACGATTATGGATTTGGGATTAAAAGATAAGGTAGCGTTAGTGAGCGGAGCCAGCAAGGGGCTGGGATTCGCAACCGCAGGGGTGCTTTTGGAAGAAGGCGCCAAGGTCGTCATCACCAGCCGCAGCCAGGCAAACCTGGACGAGGCAGCCGGTAAATTGGGAAATCCGCAAACGCTGCTGGCGGTGGCCTGCGATGTAACTCAGGCGCAGGATTGTGTTCGTTTGATCGAGCAAACTGTGGCTGTCTTCAAAAAGCTGGATATTCTGGTTGCCAATTGCGGCGGGCCGGACCCCGGAACGTTTGAAAAGCTAAGCGATGAACAATGGGAACAGGCCATCCAAAAATCCTTCATGAGCAACGTCTATTTGATCCGCGGCGCGCTGCCATTCCTGAAGAACTCCGATTCTCCCAGTATTTTAACCATAACCTCCTTTACCACCAAGATGCCGATGGAGAATATGCTGCTTTCGAACTCCCTGCGAGCCGGAACTATTGGGTTGACAAAGACACTCTCCTTTGAATTTGGCGCTTACCACATCCGCGTGAATTCCATCCTGCCGGGTTGGACGCTGACCGACCGGGTTAATTCCTTGCTGGATAATCGCGCCAAACTGAATGCCACTACCCCTGAAGAAGAGCTGCGTAAAATTTCGAAAGAAATCCCGTTAGGAAGGATGGGCGATCCGCTGGAATTCGCCCGCGCTGCAGCTTTCCTGGTTTCTCCGGCGGCATCTTTTGTCAACGGCGTGATGTTGAACGTGGATGGCGGTATCAATAAAGGATTATTTTAAATTACCGGTGATGATTGACACAGACAATTGAAACTTTTCTAAACCGCTACCTGGTAACTGTCTCAAAACCCGGCCGTTATGCGGGCGGCGAGTTCAACCAAATCGTCAAGGATTGGGGAAAAACCGCAGTGCGCCTGGCACTGGCATTTCCCGATACGTACGAAATCGGCCTGCCCAATTTGGGTTTGTCGATTCTCTATGACCAGGTAAACCGGCGTGATGATGCCCTGGCAGAACGGGTTTACTGCCCCTGGGGGGACATGCAGGATTTGATGCGTGAACATCAGATTCCATTGTTTTCTTTGGAGAATAAAGTTCCCTTAAAGGATTTTGACGTAATCGGGTTCACCCTGCCGTACGAATCCCTTTATACCAACCTGTTAAGCATGCTGGATCTGAGCGGTATTCCGCTCCGCAGCTGCCAGCGCAGCGAGAAAGATCCCCTGATCATCGCCGGCGGCCACGCCTGCTTTAATCCTGAACCCATATCACCTTTCCTGGATGCTTTTGTCATTGGCGAGGGCGAAGAAGTGATCCATGAGATCCTCGACCTTGTAAAAGATCACAAGAGAGATGGCGCAACACGGCGCGAATTACTTCGAAAACTGGACGATATTCCCGGCCTTTACATCCCGTCTTTTTTTGAGGTTGCTTACCATTCCAACGGTTTGATCAAGGAAATCCGCCATGTTTTCAAGCCGGAAAAACATACTGTTACAAAACGTTTTGTGAAGGAACTTCCGGAACCCGTCACCAATTTTTTAGTACCGAATATCCAGACAGTCAATGAACGCGTGTCGATCGAGATCATGCGCGGGTGTTCGCGCGGCTGCCGTTTTTGCCAGGCCGGCATGATCACCCGCCCCATCCGCGAGCGGTCCGCCAATCAGGTTCTGGCAGCATTAAAGAGCGCCACCGAAAGCACAGGCTTTGAAGAGATTTCACTGCTTTCGCTCAGCACTTCCGACCATTCACAAATTACCGAGATCATGCAGGGTGTGATGGAAATAAGCCAAGCCAGGCAGCTTGCATTTTCACTGCCATCCTTGCGCGTGGAATCATTCACGCCTGAATTGATCGCCACCATGGCAGGAAAACGCAAGGGCAATTTCACCATCGCACCCGAAGCCGGCAGTCAAGCCTTGCGCAGCCGCATCAATAAATCAATCAGCGACGAGGAAATCCTGGCAACGGCCACCCAGATCTTCCGTATGGGCTGGACCAATTTAAAGCTGTACTTCATGATCGGCTTTCCGGATGAAACCGATGAGGATATCCAGGGCATTATTGACCTTTGCCGCCAGATCAAAGCCGCCGGAAAGCGGCTGATTGGCGGCAGGCTCAAAATTCACATTTCTGTTAATACGCTCATCCCCAAAGCGCATACACCCTTTCAATGGCTGCCCTTCAGCAACCGGGAGGAAACAGCCCGGAAATATCGCTTGATCTCGGATGGTTTGCGTAAAACAGGGATTCAGATCGATCGGCCGGATTTCCGCCATTCCCTGTTGGAAGTTTGGTTGTCGCGGGGAGACCGGCGGCTGGCGGATGTCATAGAAACTGCCTGGAAGAATGGCGCGAAATTCGACGCCTGGAATGAAAATTTCGACAGCCAGAAATGGCTGGCGGCTTTCCAAACCTGCAATATCGACCCGGAATTCTATGCTTCCCGCGCGCGCGAGATGGATGAGATTTTGCCCTGGGATCATATCTCCAGCGGAATTTCCAAGAATTTCCTCATCAGGGAATATGAAAAAAGCCGCCAGGGAGAAATCAGCCCGGATTGCCGTTCGGTTTGCCATGCCTGCGGTATACAATCCAATTTTATGATCTCCTGTTCCGAACTAAGGACGAGGGTTTAAATGCGCATCCGCATCGTTTTTTCAAAAACAGCCAATCTGCGCTATACCAGTATTCTCGATGTTCAGAAAATATGGGAAAGAACCGTACGCCGCGCCGGTTTTTATTTGCAGTATTCGCAGGGTTTTCACCCCCAGGCCAAAATACAAGCGGCCAATCCGCTTCCCCTGGGTTATGACGGCTTGGAGGAATTGGTCGATTTGTGGCTGACAGGTGGTCCGGCTCCCGACCTGATCGTTCAACAGCTTTCAGAAGCGCTGCCTGACGGAATATCAATCAAGCGGATCGAAATAGTACCGGAAAATGCGCCATCTCTGCCAAAACAGGTAGATTTTTCCGATTATTGCATCCGCTTGCACGATTCTGAGCAGGATTTTGCAGGGATTTTGGAAAAAATAAAGTCGTTATTGGCGCGTGAAACGCTCCCCAGAACACGAAATGGAAAAAACTACGACTTGCGTCCATTAATTTTGGATTTGGCAGCGGAAAGGATCAGCGGCGATTCAATCGAGATATACCTGCGCATGCCTTCTAATCCAGGTAAAACCGGCCGTCCTGAAGAAGTGATGTTTGAATTGGGCTTTGAATGGCAGGACTTCCAAATAGTCCGCAGGCGCCTGATTTTGGGAGAACCCGAGCCATGACGGTTATCCGCGAATGCGTCAATCCCGAATGCACATTCCGCTACCCCGACCATGATTCCAGCCATCCGATCGCCTATTGCCCCAAATGCGGGCAGCGGGCGGAGATTTGCGGGATATTTCCGGAATCAAACCAACTTTCCTTTTTGGAAAAAAAGAATCCCTCTTTTCATTTATCTATCCTTTTAGATAACGTCCGCAGTATCTACAATGCCGGATCGATCTTTCGCACTGCCGAGGGTTTTGGTATAGAGGAACTTTTCTTATGCGGCATCACCCCCACACCGCAGCATGCGCGTTTCAGCAAAACCAGCCTGGGCGCCGAGCAGCATTTGAAATGGTCCTACCATCCAAACGCAGTCACGTTATGCGATCAATTGAAAAAATCGAAAACTGTTATCATTTCCCTGGAGAATTCCGCGCAAGCCACTAATCTATACGCATTTCAAGAGAATATTTTTAATAAAAACGCGCTTCTGGTGGTTGGAAACGAGATTTCAGGGGTCGATCCGCAGCTCCTGCAAATGAGTTCTTACATTTTTGCCATTCCAATGGCAGGGTTCAAACATTCTTTCAACGTCGCGACTGCGTTCGGAATCGCAGTCTCGTATTTTTATTCGCTTTCATTAAGCTGATTGAGCATGTTTTCGATTAAATTCGCTGTATCCGTATCCGCATTGATGTTCTGTATGGCTGCATCCGGCCACCTGGATAATGCTTTATCGATCAACTCCGGTCTGACGACGACGAACGCGCAACGATAACGGCCTGCATCTAACCTTTCAAACGCCGCCGTCCAGCCGCGGTTTTCTTCGAACTCCAGGTACCCCAATTCATCAAAAATCAGTATTTCTGCGTCCGGCATGTTTTTTAATCGTTCATTCAGCCAATTGATCGCGTCAAAATCGAATCGCCATACCCTTTCGGGGTGTTTTTCATCCCAACCAGGCGTATAGTCCGCGATTCTGCGGCGTTCACCACTGAGAATATCTTCCGCCAAAATTCCGATTCTCTTCCCAGCCCGATATAAACCTGGTGAAATCACCCCCGCGTGGGATTTTCCGAGGTCAGAAAGAGCGTTTTTCAAGGAAATACAGAGCATGGTCTTGCCCGCACCGCGATCTCCGCTGATCAGGATGATTTTTCTCTTTTGCATAGCGCGGCCGGCCTTCTATGTACCTCTTCCTGTTGGTTAATAATAATGGTTTAGCTGAAATTCTTATTACACCATTCGAGCCAGTGAATGTACCCGCGAATCTGTGTCTGCCTGAAATTGTGAACAATACGGGTAAAATCAGGCTGCGGATTCTCCCTGGGGGATATTTCTAAATCCGCCAGCCATGTTTCGCAGGTTTTTTTTTGATTGGCGATTAAAAGGCCGATATCTTGCTTGCCGCTTCGAAGCGCAAAATACATTTTAAGCAGGAAGACAATCCGAAATTCCCTGCCCTTTTGAACCGGCTGCACCTGCCAGTCATCAAATTTCTTTTTTCCGGATTCAGTGATTGAATATTGGTTGCGCTGCGGGCGATTTCCCTGTTGGGTGATGGTGCAATCCACCCACTTGTTTTCTTCCAAGCGGTGCAGCATCGCATACAGGTGTCCCATTTTCACGTGCCAAACCAATCCTATACCTGAGAGGCTGGTAATTTCTTTATACAGATCGTAGCCATGCTTGGGCTGGTAATAAAGAAAACCCAGCAAGGCCACTTCCAATTCATCCGAGTATTTATTTTTACCCATACGTAATCATCATTTTAGCATGTAAAGCAAATGGTTATAGTCAAAAATCAAAATGCTTGATAAGATTATGCGAATTTGTTTGTGGAGTTTAATTTATGCCGATTTATGAATACCGATGCAACACTTGCGGATCGATTTTTGATGCTATTCGGCCGATGCATGCGGCAGATGATGCCATTTCCTGTGAAAAATGCGAGAGCAAAGACACAACGCGCCTGCTTTCCAAGTGTTATAGCCATAATGAACACGGTTCGATCAGCGGCCAGGCGAATTCCTGCGGGAATTGTTCAGGCGGTTCCTGCAGCTGCTGCGGCCATTGAGCAACCGGCAAAAATATTTTAAACAGGAATTCAGTATGGTTGATCCGACATTTTCCGGCAAGAATATCTTAATATCAGGCGGATCCAGTGGTATCGGGTTCGCCATTGCGAAAATTTTTGTCCAATCAGGTGCCAACATTACTCTTTTAGCGCGCAGAAAAGCCCTGCTGAATTCAGCCTGCCAAGATTTAGAAGTTTACCGGAAATCCGGCGATCAGATCATTCGGGCTTTCTCCGCAGACGTCAGCAATTATCCGGCATTGGAAAAAGTTTACGGCCAAATCCAAACTTCTTTCGACGTGCTGGTCAATTGCGCTGGAATTGCCTACCCGGGGGAGTTTATCAACCTGGATGCAAAGATTTTCGAGGAGGTCATCAACATCAACTATCTCGGTACGGTAAACCTGACTAAATTGGTTTTGCCGGGCATGCTTGAGAAGCGTTCGGGTTATATCGTCAATGTCGCATCATTGGCGGCTTTGATCGGCATCTATGGATACACTGCGTACGCGCCCTCAAAATACGCCATCCGGGGCTTTTCCCGCTGTCTGCGGGCAGAATTGAAAGCCTATGGCATTGATGTCTCGGTGGTTTTCCCGCCCGATACCGATACGCCGCAGCTGGCATTCGAACATTCTATTATCCCTGAAATCACGCGCAAGATCAATTCCACTGGCAGCGTGATGAGCGCGGATAAAGTGGCTGAAGCTGTGATTAAGGGAATCAGACGCAGGCAATTCTCAATTGTCCCGGGATGGGAAGGTAAATTGCTTTATCTATTTCCCTCGCTTTTTGGCCATTTCTTTTATCATTTAGCTGTCAACGAGTCAAAAAAATCGCTCCGATAATTGTATAAAACTTCATATAAATTCCAGTTAATTCCTCATTGATAAGAATGAGGAACTAATGCTATACTGCTTGGGCAGTCAAAATAGAAGAGGTGTTATGAAAAAGGATTTCATCGCAATTGCTGATTACTCAGCAGAAGATCTCAAGAGAATGCTTGATTTGGCTGTCAAGCTGAAAAAAGAATATTTTGAAAAGGGGAACGAGCCAATCCTCAAGGGGAAAGTACTGGCAATGCTTTTCAGCAAACCGAGCTTGCGCACGCGCATCAGTTTTGATATGGGCATGCGCCATCTGGGCGGGGATGCCCTTTTCATCTCCCCCGACGAAATTGGTTTGGGAAAGCGTGAAGCCATCTCGGATGTCGCCCGGGTTCTTTCCGGGTATGTCAGCGGGATCATGGCGCGCGTTTTCGCTCATGAGCACGTGCTTGAATTGGCGAAGTGGGCTTCCATCCCGGTGATCAACGGTTTGAGCGATTACAACCATCCCTGCCAGGCTTTGGCGGACGTGATGACCATCTATGAAAAATTCGGCCATATGGACGGCTTAAAAGTAGCATTTATTGGGGATGGCAACAATGTAGCCACTTCTCTGCTGCACGCCTGCGCCAAATTGGGCATGGATTTTACTATCGCTTCACCTGAAGGATATGACCTCAGTGATAAAGTCCTGGCGGATGCCAGAGAAATGGCAAAAGTCAGCGGCATCAGCATCAAAACTTTGCGCGACCCGAAAGAAGCGGTTTCAGGCGTCGATGTGATCTACACGGATACGTGGACCAGCATGGGCCAGGAAGCGGAAACTGAAAAACGCAAAGCGGTCTTCCCGCCCTACCAGGTGAATAATGCCTTGCTTAAGCTGGCCAGCCCGAATGCCATCGTCATGCACTGCCTGCCGGCTCACCGCGGTCAGGAAATCACCGATGAAGTCGCCGATGGCCCGCAATCTGCCTTGTTCCCGCAAGCGCACAACCGCTTGCATGCCCAGAAGGCTATTCTGGTGGAATTGCTGGCGTAGATGCCTATGAAAAACCAAGACTACATCGATCTGGAGGATCGATACGGCGCCCATAATTACAAACCCTTGGATGTCGTTCTTACACGCGGCGAAGGTGTTTGGGTTTATGACGTCGAAGGCAAGCGATATCTGGACTGCTTAAGTGCTTACAGCGCGCTCAACCAGGGCCACGTGCATCCTAAAATCCTGGCTGCCATGCAGGACCAGCTGCAGAAGATCACTTTAACGTCGCGCGCTTTCCGCAACGACCAGATGCCCTTGCTATTCAAAGAACTCTCGGATTTAAGCGGCTACGAGATGTCGCTTTTGATGAACAGCGGCGCTGAAGCGGTTGAAACCGCCATCAAGTTAGCCCGAAAATGGGCGTACCGGGTTAAAGGAATCGAACGAAATCACGCCGAGATCATCGTCGCGGATGGCAATTTCCACGGCCGCACGGTGACCATTGTCTCATTTTCTTCTGATGAGTTGTATCGGGAGGATTTCGGTCCGTATACACCCGGATTTATCTCGGTAAGATACGGCGACGCTGCTGCCGTCGAAGTAGCCATTACGCCCAACACCGCCGCTGTCATGTTGGAACCGATCCAGGGTGAAGGCGGCGTGATCATTCCGCCGGTTGGTTATCTTAAAAAAGTCGCCGAAATCTGCAAGAAAAACAATGTGCTCTTTATTGCGGATGAAATCCAAACCGGATTGGGCAGGACCGGGAAGTTGTTCGCGTGCGATCATGAAAACGTCAAGCCGGATATGATGATCATCGGCAAGGCGCTGGCGGGAGGTTTTTACCCGGTTTCTGCGGTTCTTTCCTCCGCAAAAATACTGGGGTTGTTCCGCCCCGGTGAACATGGTTCCACTTTTGGCGGTAATCCGTTGGGAGCCGCTGTAGCCCGTACTGCCCTGAAAGTACTGGTTGAGGAAGGCATGATCGAAAACGCAGCCGCCATGGGCGAATATTTCAGCGAACAATTGGCAGAGATGCCCCAAAAGAACATCCGTGAAATACGATCACGGGGTTTGCTGATCGGCGTGGAAATGAAAACCGAGGCCGGACCAGCCAGGGGATATTGCGAAGGGCTGCAAAAGAAAGGCATCCTGGCGAAAGAAACACACGATACCACCATCCGATTCGCGCCTCCTTTAATCATCGATAAAGCGGTCATCGACTGGGCGATGCCGATGATCCGCGACGTTTTGGCAAAATAAATTACCTTTCTGATATACTGAATCTATGAAAAGACGCGCAAAAATCGTAGCCACCATAGGTCCAAGCAGCGAAAGCAGAGAAAGTTTGAGCGCACTGATTCAAGCGGGCATTGACGTTGCCCGCTTGAATTTTTCCCACGGGTCGCACGAGGAGCATCAGGCTAAGATCAAACTCATCCGCGAATTGTCAATTGAATTCAACAAACCGATATCGATATTACAGGATCTTCAGGGTCCGAAATTACGGGTTGGAACCCTGCCGAAAGCCGGCGTATCGCTGACAGCAGGCGAAGTCTTGAATATGGAACTCGATCTTGACAATCGTCCGCTTGACTTCATCGAGGGCAAGGAAAAAACCATTTTCCTGGAAATCCCGAATATTCTGCATAGTCTGAAAGTCGGCGGAAGAATCCTCCTGGACGACGGCGAGCTGGAAATGGAAGTGCTGGAGGTTTACTCTCGAGGTTTCAAAGCCAAAGTTATCCTGGGTGGAATATTGTACTCCCACAAGGGCGTCAATTTACCCGGAACCGAGCTGGATATTCCCGGTTTTACCGAAAAAGACCAGGCGGATTTGGAGTTTGGTCTGGAGATGGGTATCGACGCGGTCGCCATCTCATTCGTTCGGGATGCGGATGATGTGAACTGCATTCGGGAATTTATCCGGCGGAAAAAGCCTGCCCGGTTAAACATGCCGATCATCGCCAAGCTGGAACTCCCGCAGGCGGTCGAAAACCTCGATAGCATTTTGGATGCTGCTGATGGGGTAATGGTCGCGCGCGGCGACTTGGGCGTTGAGACCTCACCGGCCGATGTACCGGTCATTCAAAAACGCATTATCCTGGCAGCCAATCGCAAGAATAAGCTGGTGATCACCGCCACCCAGATGCTGGATTCCATGATCGAGAATCCCCGCCCCACGCGCGCTGAGGCTTCGGATGTGGCCAACGCCATTTTCGACGGTACGGATGCCGTCATGCTTTCAGGCGAATCCGCCAACGGCAAATACCCGGTGGAAAGTGTGCGCATGATGGATGCGATCACGTTAAAAGCCGAAAGCAACATTGCAGATTGGGGTCACTTATACCAACCCACCATCGGAAAGGATCAGGACGACGCGTTTGCGATTGCGATAGCGGCTCGGGAACTGGCCCATGATCGTGAAGTGGCTTGTATTGCCGTTTTCACACAATACGGGCGCTCCGCCTTGCTGCAATCCAAAGCCAGGCCTCAGGTGCCCATTCTGGCTTTCACCCCAATCGAAGAAACTTACCATAAGCTTGGCTTGTATTGGGGCGTCATCCCTTACCTGGTGCCCTTTTCATCTTCCATTGAGGATATGATCTACCACGTGGAAACAGCTTTGCTGGATTCGGCAGCCTTGCTGCCGGGGCAGAAAGTCGTGTTGATTTCCGGTTTCCCGATCAGCGCGATGGGCATGCCCAATCTGGCGTTGCTGCACACCATCGGTAGTCTAAAATGACCCGGATTTACTGAAAACTCAGATTGATCATATCCAGCGCTTTTCGATCCGGCCGTAGTTTTTCGGCCGGTATTCGATTAAGTGATTCGCTGCTCATCGAATACATGTCAAAGATGGTCGGCGCATTGGGATCGACGTAGATCAGGCCGGTGATCAGCCAATTGCGGCGGATAGCCTGTTCCAACAAGCGCACCGCTTCGGTGCGGTTGGTCGGGTCGTACTGTCTCTCCAGTTTTTTGAATACAATCACCGACCCATCATGCATGGTCACCTCGCGCACGGTGCCGTTTTCAAAATCTTCCACGGTGATTTCCTCGCGCGGCATGACAAACTCCACCTCATGCAACGGCGCTTCGTGCCCTTTTCCCCACGAGTATGAATGCAGCGAATAATCTTGATTATTGAATGTTACACACGGGCTGATGATATCCAGCACTGCCGTACCGTCATGGCTCAAAGCAGCTTTAATCAGTTCTTTTACCTGTTTTGGGTCGCCGGCGAATGACCGCGCGACGAACGATGCATTGGCCGCCACCGCTTCCAGGGCAATGTCCACCGGCAAATAAGGATTTTCACCCTGCCGTTTCAATTTCAACCCTTTCTCGGCGGTGGCGGAGAACTGCCCTTTGGTCAGGCCATACACGCCATTGTTTTCCACGATATATACCATGGGCAAATTGCGCCTGACCAGGTGCTTGAACTGGCTTAGGCCGATATTGGCGGTATCGCCATCTCCGCTGATCCCGATCCCCTTGAGTGTCCTATCAGCGAACAATGCCCCTTCCGCCAGGGAGGGCATGCGCCCGTGCAGGCCGTTGAATGCGAAGGACCTGTCCAGGAAATAGGCAGTCGATTTGCTGGAACAGCCGATCCCGCTGAATTTGACGATCTTTTCAGGTTGAAGCTCCAATTCATAACAGGCGGAAACGATCATATTCGCAATAGAATTATGCCCGCAGCCTTTGCACAGTGTGGTCGGCAATCCCAGATAATCGCTGCGGTTATACCCTAAAGCATTCGGATAGGATCGTTTTAATGTCGTTTCCATATTGATCAACCTTCCATTTTTTCTATTTGGCTCACAATCCATTCGGCGCTCAGCGAAAGCCCGTCGCACCTGGCAGCGCTGCGGAGTTTTGCTGCATAGTCAGGGAAGTTTACGTTCAAGATCTGTCTCATCTGGCCATCGCGGTTAGCTTCGACGATGTAGATTCGATCGTGCGTTTTAAGGAAAGTTTCCACTTCATCAGTAAAAGGCAATGCTTTAATGCGCAAGAAATCCACCTGCCGCCCGCTCCGATTCAACATCGCCACCGCTTCCAGGGCGCTCATTTTTGTCGAACCATACGCGATTAATCCAACCCGGCCTTTTTCCTCGTTCAGCACCTCCGCCGGCGGGACCAGTTTTTTGGCGCTCTCGACCTTTTTTTTCAATCGCTGCAGGTTTTTTTCCCAATCCCGGTTCTCTTCGCTGTAATGCGCGAATTCGTCATGCCCGGTTCCGCGCGTGAAATAAGCTGCTTTTTCATGCAGGTTTCCGAGGATCGTCCGGTAGGGAATCCCGTCGCCATCGATATCCTGATACCTGCCCCACTGCCCGCTTTTTTTAAGCAGGGTTTCCAGGTCTTTTTCCCAAAGGACCTTGCCGCGTTCCATCTTATGGTCCGGGTACGCGAAAGGATCGGCTTCCCAGATATTCATGCCCAATTCAAGATCGCTCAGCACGATCACCGGTGTTTGCAATTGCTCGGCGATGTCCAGCGCTTTCCAACCGAACTCGAAACATTCCTCAACGTCGCCGGGCAGCAGGATGATCATATCTTTATCGCCATGGCTGATGAAATAGGTAAAAGTTAGATCTCCCTGCGAGGTGTGGGTTGGCAAGCCGGTTGATGGCCCGACGCGCTGTACGTCCCAAACCACGATGGGGACTTCGGCAAAATAAGCCAGCCCCAGATACTCCGCCATGAGGCATAATCCCGGGCCTGAGGTCGAAGTCATAGCTCGGAGCCCGGCCCAACCGGCGCCCACCACCATGCCGATGGCTGCCAACTCGTCCTCGGCTTGCACAACCACGCAATTGGTTGTGCCGGTTTGGGGATCCGTACGCAGCTTGGGGATATACTCGTTCAATGCCTCGGCCAGACCGGTGGCTGGCGTGATGGGATACCAGGCGGCATACTGTAAACCGCCGAACAGAGCACCCAACGCTCCAGCGGTATTGCCATCCACCAGGATCTTGTTTTCAGCGTGCTCCAATGCCGCCAGTTTATAATCGCCTGGATTGGCCAGATTTTGATGCGCCCAATCAAAAGCGATTTTTACTACTTTCAGGTTCGGTTCGACTGCGCTTTGGCGGTGGTCAAAGTGGTATTGCAAAGCTGCTTCAATTTTTTCAAGGTCAATTCCGACCAACCAGGCCAGAATTCCCACATAGACCATATTCGCCAGGTAAATGTGCAAGTTAGTTGGGGTTTTAGAAGCTTCCAGCAGCATCTTTACCGGCATGGGTATTTTTTTCATCCCGGCCGGCAGCTCATCGAGCAGAATCTCCTCGTTGATCAGGACCAGCCCGCCTTCAACCACTTTTTCCAAATCCGCGGCAACCGTTTCGGGATTCATCGCCACCAGTATATGGCAATGTTCTTGACGGCCTTTGTAACCGGCTGCATTCACCCGCAGGTTGTACCAGGTTGGCAAGCCTTGTATGTTCGAGGGAAAAATGTTGCGTGCGCTGACCGGAACCCCCATTTTAGAAATAGCCCGCAGGATGGTGTTGTTGGCAGTTGCGCTGCCGGAACCATTGATCGTGCTGAACGTAACGCTGAAATCATTTATCTGCATACGGAAACCCTTATCTTTTCGCAATCAATTTGATATGGTCGATCATCATTTGATAAGCCTTGTCAATCTGCTTTTCCACCAGGCACTTTCCGATGCTTTCGTGATAATCCCAAACAGATTCCAGGTAAGCTAGATCGGAATAGATATTCAACCCGACCATTTCGTAAGTGTCCCAGTAACATTCCAGAAGGCCGTTCAGGAAAACGTTATTCAAGCGCTTGTATATCAATAAATGATAGTTTCGGTGTTCCTGATGGGGTATCTGAATGGGAGTATCGCGCAGTTTTCTTTTGGCAGTCTGGATCAGATCCATCAAATCCGCGCAATCTTTTTCGGTCAGCAATGCAGCTGCTTCACGGAAATACACTCTCTCCAGATGACTGCGCAGATCGGCAAATTGGGTGAAATATTTCCGGTCGATTTTTATGGCGTAGTAAAGACTTTTAATGACAGCGGGTGTGAAGCTATAGGGCTGGATTTCAATTCCCTTGCGAGGTTGTATCTTGATCAAACCCAAATTACGCGCCAATTCCATCTGCTCCCGCAGACAGGCAACGCTGACGCCCAATTCTTTACTGATCGCTTCGATTGAGGGAATATCTTGATCGGGAGAATTGACCTGCTTATCGATCAGGTAATCGATGAATTCTTCCTGTTTTGCGGAGAAAATCGGTCGGTTGTTCATAAATATTATTAATCAGATTAATAATATTATTACACCGATTGGTTCTTTAATCAACTTTTTATGTAATTATTTCGGAATGATATCCGGTCTATCTCCGAAAAATGATCCGTTTAAACTGTTCCGAATAGCGCGGACGCTCATCCGTTGAATCTTCCGTATGGCGTTTTTTCATGCGCTCAATAAAAGCCTCTTCGAGGCCAATTTGGGAGCGATGCTTGAGCAGCGCTTCTATTTTCTGCTCCCAGGTTTCCGTGACATCGATCACCAGATTGGGTTCTTTCGGCAGGGAAAGCCACACTTCTTCCACGCCGTGCGGATAGAGTTCTTCATCCGTAATCAATTCCGTAAAAAACAAGGGATTGCCGGCTGCCGGAAAGACCGCCTCAATGGCCACCTGTCCGGCTGCGCGGTGATCCGGATGATTAATGTAATCGTCGTGCATGTAAAAATTGGTCGGATCGCAGCTGACCAGGATTTGCGGTTTTTTTTGGCGGATCACGCGGGTAACATCTTTGCGCAACGTCATGCTGGGTACCAGGTATCCATCTTCGTTATCCAGAAAACTGATATCCCTCACACCCAGGACAGCGGCGGCTTCTTTTTGTTCTCTTTCTCGAACTTGCTTGATGTCTGCGTCCGCTTTGAAATGCTCATTCACGCCTTTATCCCCCCTGGTAAGTAAACAATAGGCTACTTCGTGGCCCTGCCGGCACCATTCGGCGATAGTTGCCCCGCAAAAAAATTCTGGATCATCAGGATGAGCCAGAATCACCAATATTTTTTTCTTTTGATCCCAAAATTGCATTAGCTTATTGCTTTCTATCCGGACGTCGTTGATTTCGATGGGAATGCTGCCGCTGCCTCTGATCCGGTTGGCCTGATTTTTCCGCTGTATGATTTGTTTGGTCGTTGGCCTGCGGCTTTTTTGCTTCGTGAATCTGTTTGGCTTCGGAAATTTCGCTAACATGAAATTCCTTCACCCCAATCTCTTCCAGTTGAACGTACACGCACTCGCGCAAGGGTGCCACGTCCCGAATCTTGCCAATCCCATTGGGGGTCATCACCATCTTGTTGCGCTTGGGCATGTTCTTCAATGCCTCGACGTATTGACAATGTTCATAGGCCAGGCAGCAACGCAGCCGATCGCACATCCCGGTGATATCCGAAGGGGTCAATGAAATGCCCTGCGTTTTTGCCATACGGATGGAAATGGACTCAAACTGGCACAGAAATTTACTGCAGCAGCGTGTGGGGAATCCACAGGCGCCCATCCCGCCGAAAAACTTGGCAACGTCCCTGGGGCCTATTTTGTGAAAATCGATGCGTGCATTTGGATATTTCTTGCCCAAACTCTTTTTCACCTGGTTCAAATTCGGGCTTTCTTCGCTTTCGGAAGTGAACAGAAAGGATAGGATCTTTTCATCGAAACTGAATTCCGCCATCACGACTTTTACATCCGCGATTTTTTGATCGTTGATTTGTCGCTTGCATTCCTGCAGTACCTGGTCGGCTTTTTGGGCAAGTTCCTCGTGCCTGGCCAGGTCTTCGGCGGTGGCAATGCGGTCCACGGATTTATAGCTGGCGTTTTTCAGGATCTCTTCATCGGTGACAATTTCGGCCAGCTCGCCCAACTGCCACCCGCGGCTGGTTTCCACGACCAGATGGTCGCCGATTTTCAGCTCGCCGATCTTGGAAGCGTCGAAATAATAATTCTTGCCGATTTTTGAAAAACGGATGCCGACGATTACCGGTAAATCCTTTGTCTGTTCATCGCCCATTGTCGATTATTCCTCTAGACTTAATCGCGATATGAATGATGCGACTTCGCAAGCCATCGAATTGAAAATCTGCGCCGGTTTTGAATCCGGCTGGCTGACAACAATCGGCTGGCCAGTATCGCCTTTAATGCGAATTTGTGGATCCAGGGGTATCCTTCCCAGGAAAGTCAGCCCGTAGGCGTTAGCCATGGCTTCGCCTCCACCTTCACCGAATACGTCCAGTGAAGTCCCGTCCGGCAGCAGCATGGAACCCATATTCTCTACCACTCCGGCAACCGGAATTTCAAGTTTGCGGAACATTTCAATTCCGCGGCTGGCGTCTTCCAATGATACCCGCTGCGGCATGGTCACAATCACGCCGCATGTAACGGGAATATGCTGGGCAAGGCTGAGCTGTACATCCCCCGTGCCCGGCGGCAGATCAACCACCAGATAATCCAGTTCGCCCCATTCAACATCCGTCAAAAATTGCCGGATGGTGGAATTCAGTAATGGTCCACGCCAAATCAGCGGCTGACCTTGTTTGACAAGGAAACCGATTGAAATGATCTTCACCTTATAATTTTCTGCCGGCACCATCTTGTTGTTGCGCGGATTCGGAAGCTGGTTTACTCCCATCATGGTGGGTACGTTCGGGCCGTAGATATCGGCGTCCATGATTCCCACTTTTGCTCCGGTAGCAGCCAAAGCAATCGCCAGGTTAACCGCCACGGTGGATTTACCAACCCCGCCCTTGCCGGACGCGACCGCGATGATGTTTTTGATCTGCAAATCGATCTGTTCGGTAATTTTCTGCTGCTGGGGAACACGGGCGTCCATCTTGATGATGACCTCTTTAACCCCTGCGACGCCTTCAAAAGCCTTTTTAGCGTCGGCTTCGATACGGCTCTTCAAGGGACAGGCGGGTGTGGTTAACTGGATGGTGAATTTGACCACGCCTCCATTCACCTCAAGGTCCTGAATCATGTTCAACGTTACCAGATCCTTGTGCAATTCAGGATCCATAACGGTTTTTAGAATAGCAATTGCCTGCTCTTTAGTGAATAGTTCGCTCATAGGTTTAATTTTATTGAACTTTCTGAAAAATATTAACTGAGGGCAATTCTAACACATTGCGATTTAGATTTCCGGTTTGTTACAATTGCAGCATTCCTGCCTGAATGCTCATTCACGGGTAAAATTGCTTTTAGTTCATATTCACGAAAGTTCTCGGAGGTTTTAATGGAAAAAATATTAGTTGCCTATTCCACCTGGGCAGGCGCAACCCATCAGGTTGCTGATGAGATTGCCCGTCAACTGCGCACGCACGGTGTTGAAGTTGCAGTTGCTTCGGTGGGCGATGTAAAAGACATTTCCGCTTTCCAGGCAATTATTACCGGTTCCTCCATTCATGCCGGTCAAACCAATGGCGCATTCAAACGGTTTCTGCGCAAATTCAAGAAACAACTTTCTGCAAAGCCAGTCAGTGTGTTTGCCGTGTGCGCCAATATGTCTGAGGAAAATCCCCGTGCCCGTAAAGAAACGCTGGGTTGGTTGAATAAAACCCTTGAAAAATTCCCTTCGATTAAACCGGTTTCCATTGGGTTGTTCGGCGGTGCGGTCATAACCGAGGGCGAGGATTTTCAAAAATTGAACTTCATGTTTCGCAAAGTGGTCGCCTCAATGAAAGATACCCTGAGCAAGGATCATGGTAAATCGGATTTCCGCGATTGGGACGCAATCCGCGCCTGGGCTGATGAAGCTTACCATCTCTTGTCTAAATAATCCGTGATCAAAAATCTCGATCGATCTCTGCTGGTTTTCGTACTGGTCTGCCTTCTGGTTACGCTTTTAGGCGCCTGGTTGATGGCAAAGACCACCCAATGGGGCCCATGGGCTTTCAGCGATTCGGCGACATATGTCAGCGCTGCCAGAAATTTCTCACGCGGGTTGGGATTTGTGATCGTCAATTCCAACGGCAGCCAAACGCATATCACTGAATTTCCGCCTTTCTATTCCGTTTTCCTCAGTTTTTTCCTTGGGAACGGCAATGATCCAAACCGCAGCTTGTGCTGGGTCAATATAAGCCTTTATGTCAGTTTTCTAGCCATTTTCGGGGTGATTCTGTTCATCACCACACGCAGCAACCTGGTCAGTTTGTTAGGAATGTTGTTTTGCGCAACCTCACCGGTTTTATTGGAAATATTTTCAGGCGTCATGTCTGAAACCCTGTTTCTGCCGCTGTTAGGTTCCATGCTGTTGCTGGCGTTGATTTACTTTAAAAATGGGAAATTGTCAGTCCTTATTTTGCTCACCGCTTTTTCCTGTTTACTGCCCGTCACGCGTTATGCCGGCAGCCTTTTTGTGGCCGGCCTGGCGCTAGCCATCCTTCTTTTTTCGGAGGGCGCCTTTCTTTCACGCTTACGCAAAACACTGATCTACAGTTTCACCGCTCTGCTGCCGGTTGGCATTTGGCTCATGCGCCTGTATCTTTCGTTCAACAAAGTCGGGGGGAAAAGTTTGAGTATCGATTTTTCCCTGCTCCAAAGTTTCCTGCAGAGCCTCATCGCGGAGTTCAAGGTGATCCGAACCTGGCTGCCGTATTATGGAATCTATGCAACACCTTCAATCGATCAAATCATCCAATGGGGATTTCTTGTAGCTTTCCTGGCGCTAACCATTACATTGTTTATCCA
The DNA here is from genome assembly GCA_013178095.1 of Anaerolineae bacterium. Lineage (GTDB taxonomy): Bacteria > Chloroflexota > Anaerolineae > Anaerolineales > Anaerolineaceae > Pelolinea. The sequence continues at coordinate 70,832 of JABLXK010000004.1, forward strand.
GTATCACGCAAAAACCAACCCACAACCGGTTGATCTTGAAAAATTCCTGTTCTTTATCTCAATTATTAATCTATGCGCTTATCTTGCATTTATCGCTTTCACGCACAGCATCACCATTCCGCAAATCGATATCATCGACCGCATGTTGGCGCCGGTAATCCCGTTTTTTGTGATTATTTTTACTCTAGCAATTGAACATCAGGCTGATAATCGAAATCCCGCGCCCTTGATCATTCTGCTGCTCATCTCGCTTGTCATGCTGCGATTCAATTTCATGCGCTCCCATGCCTATGCCAACGAAATGCAGGTCAACGGGCATGGGTATTCAGCCCGACAATATCAGGAATCGGGTATTATCCGTGAGATTCAAGCCATCCCCGCCGACCAGCGTATGGTTTCCAACGCAGCCAGTTTTGTCCTGTATTACACCAACCGCTTCCCCATCCAGATCAACCAATTTGCCAACCGGACTTTCGGAAAACACAACGGATACGGCGAGAAATGGGTGCGCGAAAAAGGCGCCCCCTTGATCCTGCTTTATCCGGAATTCCGCAATTATTATGGCGAAACCGCCGACCAGCTGCTTACGACTATCACCAATGGATTGGAAGTTCGTTACCAGGATGAAGTCGGCGGTATCTATTATTATCCGGTTTCAGGTCTTATTCAACCGTAACAGATTTAGCCAGGTTTCTGGGCTGGTCGACATCCAGACCGCGCATGGCGGCAATGTGATACGCCAGGATTTGCAGCGGGATAACCGCCAGGATCGGATTCACCATCCATCCGGCTGAGGGGATCCATAACACGTCATCCGCCAGATTGGCCGCCTGTTCATCGCCGTCTGTGGCAACAATGATCACTTTTCCCCCGCGCGCTTTGGCTTGTTCCACCTGGCTGAGCATTTTTTCGTACCATTTATCTTTTGGCATGACTGCCAGCACCGGCATGGCCTTGTCTATCAAAGCGATCGGGCCATGCTTCATTTCGCCGGCGGGATAAGCTTCAGCGTGAATATAGGAAATTTCTTTTAACTTTAGAGCGCCTTCATAGGCAATTGGCATGTTGATCCCCCGTCCGAGGTATAACATATGCTCGGTATCCTTATATTTTCCGGCAATAGCACGAACCTGATCTTCACGATCCAGGCAAGTGCCTACCAAATCGGGAATCTTGCTGATTTCGACAATGTGTTCCCAAATTTCCCCGTCGCTCAGCAGGCCTTTTTTATCTGCCAAAAGCACGGCCAACAGGTACAGGTCCACCAACGGCGCGGTGAAAGCCTTGGTCGAAGCCACGCCGATTTCCGGTCCGGCTTGCATGGAGATAAAGCCCTCGGCCAATCGCATGGCTTGCGATCCGATGGCATTCACGATTGACCAGATATGCGCACCTTTCTTGCGCCCCTCTTCCATGGCTGCCAGCGTATCGGCAGTTTCGCCGGACTGACTTATGGCCAGGACTATCTGGTTTTCATCCACCAGCGGATCGCGATAGCGGAATTCGGAAGCGATATCGACTTCCACCGGGATTTTTGCGATATTTTCGATCATAAATTTACCAACCTGGCCGGCATGCCCCGCAGTGCCGCAGGCAATGATCTTGATGCCCTTTAATTTTTCAAAATCAATCTTGTCAATATTCAGGGTTGGGATCACGATTGAATGATGATTGAAATCGATGCGCCCAGCCAAAGTCTCGGTCAAGGAGCGCACCTGCTCGTGAATTTCTTTCTGCATAAAATGACGGTAATTGCCTTTAACAGCCGAAACCGGATCCAGGTTGATGGTTTCCACCTTATGATCAAGCGGCTTACCGTCAAGAGTCTTCAAGACCAGCTTATCTTTTTGCAGGACAGCCATTTGATGCGAATCCAGGAAAACCATGCGGTTGGTGTGTTCCAGAATAGCCGGTATATCGGATGCAATGTAATTCTCGCCCTCGCCCAACCCGATCACCACCCCGCCGGCGTTGCCGATGCGGGCGGAGATGATCTTCTCCGGTTCTTTGGTGGAAAGCACCACAATGCCGTGCGCGCCTTTGATCCGTTTTAACGTGCTGCGTACAGCTTCCTCTAAATCCATCTCCTGTTCCAGATAGATTTCGATCATATGCACAATCGTCTCGGTGTCGGTGTCGGAATTGAACTGGATTCCCTCCGATATTAATTCGTCGCGCAGTTCCAGGTAATTTTCAACAATGCCATTATGAACAATCACCACCTGACCCTTATAGCCAACATGAGGGTGGGAATTGCGTTCATTTGGCTCCCCGTGAGTTGCCCAGCGCGTATGACCGATACCCGGGCTGCCTTTCAACGGATTCGCCTCGACAAGCGCTTCCAGATGCGAGATTTTACCCGAATCGCGCCGAATATCGATCTTGCCATCTTTCAGCACGGCAATACCGGCTGAGTCATAACCGCGATATTCCAGTTTCTTTAGGCCTTCCAGAATGATGGGTGTTGCATCCTTATCCCCTATATAGCCTACAATTCCGCACATAGTAACCTCCGTGTTCTGCCGGCACGCGCAGTGCCGCCTTCCAGCTTCCGCAGGAAGGTTAAATAGAATATAGTTTTGGAATTGGTCGGGAATTTTGCAACCCGGAGGGCATCCGCCGATCTATCGATTTTCCCGGAATTTTCCGGTTAACTTCACTTCGCAGTGAAGAACCCTCTCCTCGTCAGTCCACCGCTGTTGGTTAACAGTAGACTCAGGCGCTACCAATTCAATTGTGCGCACATTATACTTGATTTTCGAAATTACTTGACACAATCCCCCTTGGTCTATAGAATTTGATTAACAATAACAAACCTTGGGAAGAGACCGAGCAATCGGCACCGAAGGGGCAAATCCATAAAGGACTTGGATGAATCTCTCAGGTAGAAGGACCCGGGTTTGTGTAACCCTGGAAAGTTCACACGACGCCGAAGGGGCAAACCCATATTGGGTGAAACTCTCAGGTATGAGACAGGGCAGGCAGATTCATTCTGCCTGCCTATTGATTTAATCTAAAGGAGATTTACATGAACACACCTGCAAACTTGAGATACGCCAAAACGGATGAATGGGTAAAGGTCGACGGGAATATCGCCACGGTCGGAATTTCCGATTACGCGCAGGATCAGCTTTCCGATATCGTGTTCATCGAGTTCAATCGCGAGATCGACGATGTAATCACCAAAGGCGATGCCCTGGCTACCATTGAATCAGTGAAAGCGGCAGCGGATGTGAATGCTCCCATCAGCGGTAAAGTCCTTGAAGTCAATGAGGGCCTTTCGGATATCCCTGAAACGTTGAATGACGATCCTTACGAAAAAGCCTGGCTCTACAAAATCGAGATGAGCAAACCGGATGAGGTGAACGAACTGATGGATGCCGCGGCTTACGATCAGTATTGCGAGGGACGCCATTAATGTTCACCCCGCATACTGACGGCGAACGTCAGGAAATGCTCAAAGCCATTGGAAAGAAGAATGTTGCGGAATTATTCAACGTAATTCCTGAAGCATTCCGTTTTCCCGAAATTGAGCTTCCTGATTCGCTGTCAGAAATGGAAGCCTTACAGCAATTCAGCGAATGGGCGGAAGCCAACAATGCCTGCGGCGACATGAGCTGCTTTCTCGGCGCCGGCGCATACCATCATTACATCCCCGCCGCAGTTGATTTTCTGCTGCATCGCGGTGATTTTTTCACCGCTTACACGCCTTACCAACCGGAAATTTCTCAGGGAACGCTGCAAGCCATCTTCGAATTTCAGTCGCTGATCATCAATCTGACCGGGATGGAGGTTGCCAACGCTTCACATTATGACGGGGCTACTGCTGCCGCCGAAGCCTGCGTTTCCGCTTACCACCACTTTAGAGGCACCCGTTCAAAATTCGTTCTTTCCCCGCTGCTCAATCCCCAATACAGAGAAACGGTGAGAACCTATTTTGGTTTGCTGGAAGACGCGCAGATCGTCGAACCGGAAAATTCAGATTCCGATTCTTTATCCGCTCTGATTGACGATCAGACCGCGCTGGTGATGGTGCAATACCCTGATTTCTTGGGCAATATCATGGATTGGAGTTCGTTAACGCGCACCGCTCACGAAAAAGGCGCGCTGGTGGCTGTCTGCGCCAATCCGATCGCACTGGGCATGCTGAAACCGCCGGCGGAGTTCGGCGCTGATTTTGTACTCGGCGAAGGCCAGCCTCTGGGCATTCCAATGAGTTTCGGCGGCCCGTACCTGGGATTTTTCGCCGCACGCAAGGAACTGGTGCGCAAGATTTCCGGTCGCATTGTGGGCGAAACGGTCGATAAAGACGGCAGGCGCGGCTACGTACTCACCCTGACAGCGCGCGAACAGCACATCCGCCGGGAAAAAGCCACTTCGAACATTTGCTCCAACCAGGGGCTGATGGCGCTGGCCGCTACCATTTACATGAGCCTGCTGGGAAAATCCGGTTTGCGCAAGGTAGCTGAGCTGTGCTATCAGAAAGCGCATTATGCCGCGGATTTGATCAAACGAATTAAAGGGTATCGCCTGGTCAATGACCATCCATTCTTCCACGAATTTGTGATTGAATGCCCGACTGCAGTATCTGCGATCAACGAACATTTACTGGAGCATGGCATCATCGGTGGACTTGACCTGGAGAAGCATTATCCTTCCATGAAAAATTGCATGCTGATCGCAGTCACTGAGATGAACAGCAAGGCGGAAATTGAAACTTTCGCGGAAATTCTGGCGGAGGTGGCGCATGACTGAGCCAACCATTTACGAACTTTCTTCAGCGGGCCGGAAAGGCTTTACCTTTGCCGAACCAGACGTTCCGGCTTTCCCTTTGCCGGATGAATTCATACGCAAGGACCTGCCCCTGCCCGAACTTTCTGAACTGGACGTGGTGCGGCACTTCACACACCTTTCGCAGAAAAACTATTCCATCGACAGCGGTTTTTATCCGTTGGGTTCGTGCACTATGAAATACAATCCACGTATTAATGAAGTCGTGGCGCGTTTGAACGGATTTGCCCAAGTGCATCCACTGCAGCCAATTGAAACCGTGCAGGGCAGCCTGGTAGTCATGTACATGCTGCAGGAGGCTTTAAAAGAAATCAGCGGATTTCCGGCGATTTCCCTGCAGCCGGCGGCCGGCGCGCACGGCGAGTTGGTGGGCGTGTTGATCATGCGCGCCTATCACCTCTCCCACGGAGACGCGAAACGCAAGAAAATATTGCTGCCCGATTCCGCGCACGGTACCAACCCGGCTTCTTCCAGTATGGCGGGGTTTGAAGCGGTTCATCTTCCTTCGGACGCGCGCGGCAACGTGGATTTGGCAAAACTCAAAGAATTATGCGACGATACTATTGCCGGATTGATGCTCACCAACCCCAATACGCTGGGGCTTTTCGACGAGCACGTGCTGGAGGTAATCGATATCGTGCATAAAGCCGGCGGCCTGGTGTACGGCGACGGCGCCAACCTGAACGCGCTGTTGGGCATCACCCGCCCCGGCGACCTGGGATTCGACATCCTGCACATTAACCTGCACAAGACCTTTTCCACGCCGCACGGCGGCGGCGGTCCCGGTTCCGGGCCGTTGGCAGTCGCCGAGCACCTGGCGGACTTCCTACCCGACCCGCTAGTGGACATTATCGATCCGGGAGATGAGGAAACCCCGCCATTGTATGGGTTCATCCACCCGAAAAAATCGATCGGCCGCATTAAATCCTTCCACGGCCATTTCGGCATTATCGTACGCGCGTTGACCTACATCTTGATGCAAGGCGCAGAGGGATTGCGGGACGTTTCCGAGATGGCGGTGTTGAACGCCAATTACTTGATGGCGTTATTGAAAGGGAGCTATCACCTGCCTTATGACCGCGATTGCATGCACGAGTTTGTGCTGGAAGGAGTTTGGCCGGAAGCACCGGATATTCACGCGCTGGACGTTGCCAAGCGACTGATGGATTATGGGCTGCACCCGCCCACGAATTACTTCCCCTTGATCGTCAATGAAGCGTTGATGATCGAGCCAACGGAAAGCGAAAGCAAACAGACTCTGGACTACTTTGCGGATGCGATGAGAAAAATCGCAAAGGAAGCGCACGAGCAGCCGGAACTGCTGCACGAAGCGCCTCATGCCACCCCGGTCGGGCGCCTGGATGAAGTCAAGGCAGCCAAGGACCTGGTGCTGTGCTGCTGGCGGCCGGAAGAATAGCAGGATAGGTTTAAAAAAACAAAAACCGTTCATCTCGATCATGTGGTGAACGGTTTTTATTTTACAATATTCTTATTACAAATATCTTTCGATATTGCCAAATATTTCTTTCAGCTTCCCGGCATCCTTGCCGCCGGCCTGGGCCAACTGCGGACGCCCGCCGCCGCTGCCCCCGATTTCACCGGCAATCGCTTTCGCAAGGTTTCCCGCGTGAGCACCTTTCTTTACCAGCGCATCAGAGGCAGTCGCCACCAACTGCACGCTGCCGTCCTCTGCAACGTTGGCAAATACGGCCATTCCATTCGGAAAATCCTGGCGGAAAAGATCCGCCAATTCGCGCAGCGCATCTGCGTTGCTGCCTTCCACGATCAGGGTCATCACCTGCATCTCTTTGATCGTCCTGACCTGGGCTTTGGCGCTTTCATAGGCTTGTTTGGCGCTATCCTTCTTCAAACCTGCCAGTAATTTCTGGTTCGCCTCGTTCTTTTCGATCAGCTTTCGGGCGGCCTGTTCGGTTTCTTCCAGGCTGGTTTCCAGCACACGGGCAGTTTGTTTGAGCGCTTTCAGATGTGTTTGTATGTACTCGTAGGCTTTACGCCCGGTGACAGCTTCGATACGGCGGATGCCGGCCGCGGCGCTGCCTTCGCTGGTGATGATAAATGTGCCGATTTCGCCGGTCTCGTGCACGTGCGTACCGCCGCACAACTCATAGGAAAACGGTTTTTCACCGCCAATTTGGATGGTGCGCACCTCTTCGCCGTACTTTTCACCGAATAGTGCCGTGGCGCCTTCTTCCAATGCTTCGGAGAGTTTTTTCTGCGTGAATTTCAGCGCGTAGTTATCCAGGATACGCCGGTTGACGCCATCTTCGACCTCAGCGATCTCTTGCGCGCTCATGGCTTGCGGATGGGTGAAGTCGAAACGCAGCCGGTCGGGAGCAACGTGAGAACCGGCCTGGCGGACATGCCCGCCCAGTACATTGCGCAATTCCGCGTGCAGCAAATGGGTGGCGGTATGGTTGCGCATGATATCCTGCCGCCGGCTGGCATCAACCCGCGCCTGAACAGTATCGCCGGTCTTGATGCTGCCTTCGGTTACCCGTCCGACATGCACGATCATACCTGCCGCCGGTTTACGCATATCTTCTACAAAAAACACGCCATCTTTCGATCGAATTTCGCCGGTGTCGGACACCTGTCCACCGGATTCGATGTAGAATCCGGTTTTTTCGATGACAATTTCCACCGATTCGCCTTTGAGCGCTTCATCCACCACTTCGTCGCCTTTGATGATCGCCGCGACGCGTGTTTCAGTTTCAGGAGCCATATATGGATCGTAAACAATACCGTATTGACCGATCCTGCCATCGCTCTTTAGTTGATCGAGAATGCGGCTGTAAAATTCTGCTTTTTCTCCACCCAAAGGGCCGAATTCCTTGCCCGCGCCGGAGTTGATGCGGTGGGCTTCCATGGCTTTATAAAAGCCTGCCTGATCGACCTCCAGGCTGCGCTCGCGCAGCACATCGCGCGTGATCTCTAGGGGCAATCCATGCGTCGCATACAAGTCAAAGGCAGCCTCGCCGGATAAGGTATTGGTTTTCATGGCTTGAATTTGGTCTTCCAGGTGCGATAGGCCGCTTTCCACTGTGCTCTGGAAACGTTGTTCTTCACGGGTCAGGTTATCCAGAATAGCCGCTTTATTTTTCGCCAGCTCGGGGTACGCTTCACCGTAGATTTCGATCACCTTGTCCGATACTTTAGCCATGAAAGGTTCGTTCAAACCCAGTTTGCTGGCAAAGCGCGCAGCGCGGCGAATGATCATGCGGCAAATGTAATTGCGCCCGATATTGCCGGGCACCACCCCGTCGGCGATCAGGAAAGTAGCTGCGCGGGCATGGTCGGCTATCACGCGATAAGGCGTGAAATTGGCATTCCTTTCGGCGTCCGTTTGCCCGGCCAGTTCCTGAACGACCTGGATCAGCGGCAGCAGCAAATCGGTGCGGTAATTGGAATCCACCCCTTGTAGCACCGATACGATGCGCTCGAAACCCATGCCGGTATCCACGTGAGTGGCCGGCAGCGGATCGAGCAGCGTTGGGCCCATGCGGTTGTATTGAATGAAAACCAGGTTCCAGAGTTCCAGGTAGCGGTGACAATCGCTGTTAACCCCGCACTTGTGATTGGGGTCACCGGCCTTGTCGCAATATTCCGCTCCGCGGTCGTAATGGATCTCGCTGCAGGGGCCGCAGGGGCCGGTATCGGCCATCTCCCAGAAGTTATCCTTGCGCCCGAAGGGCAGAATTTGCTCGGGGATGATACCGGGTTGGTTCTGCCAGGCTGCTTTGGCTTCTTCATCAGTGGCCACCTCCCCTTTTTCATCCTTGAAATATGTCGTCCACAAGCGTGATTTATCCAAGCCCCACACTTCAGATAATAATTCCCAGGCCCAGGCTATCGCTTCTTTCTTATAATAATCGCCGAAAGACCAGTTCCCCAGCATCTCGAAAAAAGTGTGATGGTAGTCATCGCGGCCGACATCGTCGAGATCGTTATGCTTGCCGGCTACGCGCATGCATTTTTGAGAATTCACCGCGCGCGTATAGGGGCGCTGATCGGTTCCGAGGAACACATCTTTGAACTGCACCATGCCGGCATTGGTAAACAGCAGTGTTTGGTCGCCTCCGGGCACCAGGGATGCGGAGGGTACGAATCTATGTCCTTTTTGAATGAAGAAATCGATAAAATCTTTCCGTATCTGGTTACCTGATAAAGTATTCGGCATACGCTCCTCGATAAAAATAAAGTGAAATAGAATTATAAATGAAAAGGGAAAAATCCAACCTAACGCGAAACAGCCAGTTTGATCACCTTTCCGTTTTCGTCCAGGGTAACACGCGCGAATTGCTCATGAGTATTGTGAGCGATCTTGGTTTTTTGGCTGTAAGTTACCTGCGTGCGGTATGACAGGTTTGAATCGCCGCTACTGCCAGCGATGTCCTTTGCGCCAGTCTGCACCATTTTATTGACACGGATCTGATGCTCCCTGACTTTCATTGAAGCGCTGCCCAGATGCGGCAGATAGGTGGCCATCATTTCGTTTAAACTGGCAGCCACTTCTTTTGAAATGCGCGGAGCCTGGGTCAAAGCGCCATCCTGATCGCTGACAGTTTTGAATTCAAGATTATGCCCATCTCTCGCCGGGCTTTTTTCCAGGTAAACATTGGGTTCCAGATAGCCCAACGGATCCCCATAGAGCACGAACGACAAAAGTGTTTTCTGGTCTTCTCCGTCGAGATAACCCTGGCGTTGGTTCATCACGGTGATCAAACCCAGCTTGGCCTGCATAAATGCTTCGCCGAATGAATAACCGTCCTTGGTGTATTTCCACATGATAAAACTGAACAGGTCAGCTCCGATCAATGGCGTGTATACCGAACCGTAAGCGACACAGGTTGACCCGACAAATCCCTGGCAGCCCACCGAGATCAACTTCAGTGCCATGGATTCGTCGATGGTTTTGTCCATTACGTACGCACCGTAGCAAGCTTCGCTGACAATCAGATCGATGTTGTTCGCGACGGCTGGGATTTTCGATGTACTGATCGCAACCGGGAAATCCGGGCCTTCCACATTCTCGCTATAGTCGCGCTGCCCGTACCATTCGGGTGTTGTGCCGATGCCATGCAGGTTGAAATAAGCGCATTTGGCTTTCAGCAGGTTATCGATGTCGATGGTATCCGCGTCGAATTGCGGGCAAACCCGCAAGTCGGAACCGGTGCCGATCGGCCGAAAGGCAGCCAGCGAGGACCGGCGCCAAACCGCGGCCGTGTAACCGTAATCGCGCGGTTTTTTCAGCAGGCTGCGGAACAAATTGGCCGGGTTGATCTGACCCGATAAAATCGAAAAGGCCTGGCTGAAGAAAGAAGTGTTTTGCAGAGTCGATTTCTGGAATTCGATCGAGTGGCGCAATTGTTCCAGAATCAATCCGGCGTCATTTCCCTTTTCTCCGGGGAATCTGCCCACCGGCCACTCTGGAGAAAGATAGTTTCCGGATGTGGTTGAATATGGATTATCGGATAAAACCTCTTCATCCGTGTCATCCGTGGGGTTCGGGAGCTTGTGGAAAGGTACAATTTCGTGGCAGCCTACGATCAGGACCGCCCCGATCATCCTGGATTTAGCTTTAAGCGCTTTGTCCAAGTCGCCCAGGGCCAGCTTGATCTTCCAGGGATCGATCGCGCTGATATTCGTCAAGCCCCATTGTCCAGTGTAGCTGAAATCATCCGGGAGAAATACCGTGGCTTCCCATTTCGGCTTTTTCCGAATGACCGCTGCCAGGTCTTCCATTTTTTGGATAACGACTTCGCAGGTTTTTGCCCCGTATTTCGCTTCCAATCCTAAACGCGTGCTGAGGATCACATACACAGGAATGGCTGAGGCGGAACCAACTTTTCGTCCGCTGACGCTTTCCTCAAATTCAACCGGTTCAGGCTGGTTTTTGCGTTGAGTGCCTGCCGGGTTGATGATTGTATGCGCGGCCGGCGTTCCCGCTCCCAGGCGGTTCCAGTTCAAAGCCACGGATAAGTTGGAGGGAATTTGAAGGGTCAGCTCAACCGTTTGTTGTTTTGGCCACAACGAAGAGAAATCATGCCCGATTCCCCACATGCGTGTTGCAGTGATCCCTCCTGGATCGCGGCTGACACAGTTGTGCAGCAAGGTGATGGCTTCGGCTTCCCTGTCCGTATCATACATGGCTTTGGCGCGCCACAAATCAATCTGCAGGCAATTCGGCCAACGCTTATGATAAATCTCGGTTAATTGCAGCAGGGTTTTACTTTCGTCGACCAGGCTGGATAATCGGCAATGTTCGATCACAGCCAGCAAGTTTTGCTGTTCAACGACAATCAGATTACGCAGCAGTTTCTCGCTTTGTGAATATTCCTTTTTTCGAATCCCCTGCCTGACAGCGCGCAGGGTTACCGCCCAAGGGTAGATCTCGTTAATATCGTCCACTTTACCGGTCAACACGTGCAAAGCCGAATTGATCGCTTTTCTATTCTCGGCAATACCAAGCCGGCTCAACAGCTCATAAGCCGGAACGAACTCAGGGTCTGATATCAGGATATCTTCCAACTGCCTGCTTGCGGCGCGGTCATTTGTTTGCAAATGGTTGATCTGCGCTACTTTAAAGCGGCAATCGATATCGCTGGGATATTTATCCAGCCATTGCTGCAGCAATTCATTTAAAAATGAAAATTGCGTGGTCTTCAACCCCGCATTGTAGATTTTCTCAAGGTCACTGCGATTGATTGCGACTGCTGCGCACATGCTCTATTCCTCGAAGTCAGCCATATTGGAGATAGGTTCTTCTTGTATTATATTGGCATTCGTTAATGTGCTCAACATTCTTTTCAGATTCTCATCTTCAGGCCGGATCGCCGCCGCCTGCCGCAGGCAAATATCGGCTTGCTTATACGCTCCTTGTTGGTAGTAAAGCAGCCCTAAATGATGCAGCAAGTCGAAATGGTAAGGATTTGTCCGAACACCGCTCTCTAAAATTTCGATAGCCTGTTGATTATCCCGCCGGGATTGGTAGATTTTGGCGATATCCAGGTAAAAAACCGGTTCGAAAGGATTGACTTGCACCGCCTTGATCAGCAAGTCGATTGCCTTATCGAGATCACCATTTTGCTGCGCTGCCCTGGCAATCAGCTCCAATGGATAAGGATTACCCGGATCGGCTCGCAGGACACTTTCAGCGGCCGCAACTGCTTCATTTGCCCTGCCAAGTTTCAAGTATTGACGGGCAAGCGCCAATTGCAGGTCGCTATTATCCAATTGACCTTGCTGGTTTTGCAGAAAATCCAGAGCTTGTTCTTCGCCCTGCAATTCCGCAATGTATTGTGATTTCAGAATGGTTAATTCGCTGCTCTGGTCCTTTGTTTGCCCATTTTCTTGTTCCAGATAATCAAGAGCAGCTTTAGCTCCTTCAGTTTGCGCAAGGATGGCAGCTTTTTGCTTGCGTACTGCTGGCAGGTTGGGAGCAATCAGGTAAGCCACTTCCAGGTTCTCCTGGGCTTTTTTCAGATTCCCGATTTTCAATGCCAGGCGGCTGAGACCCAAATGAGGGCGGTAATCAGCCGGATCGATTTTTTTGGCCTTTTCGAAATACTTCACCGCCTTTTGCGGCTTATCATTCTTCAGGCTTAATTCACCCAACTCAAGCAGTTTATCAAAATCGTGTTCATTTCCCTCTAATTGCGACTCCAGGAAAGATATTCCGAGATAATTTCCCGCTTGCAGATTCAACTTACCCAGATGGGTTTGGCTTTCGCTATTTGGATCCAGTTCGGCCGCTTTTTGGAAATGATTTAACGAGGTATGCACATCGCCGGCGGTTTTGCTGATTTCCCCCGCCAGGATATGCCACTTAAATTCGTTCGGCCAGGCAGCCAGCGCCAGGTTGATGGCTGCGTATGCATCTTCCGGCTGCCCCAATTTTTGTTTGAGCAATGCCAAAGCAGCGTAATGCTGCGGCGAGGTCACATTGTTGCGCATATGATTGGTAAGTTTTTGCAAAGCCTTCTCAGGCTCTTCATCCAAAGCCAGAATTGAGTACACCAGTACCAGACGCGGATCGTTTGGATATCTTTCCATCAAAATCTCAGCTTTATTGCCACTTTCAACTTTAAAACAAGCGACCAAAGCCGCAAGCGGGTTGATATCCGTCTGAGCCGCCAGCGTGCGGTAATCCACTTTCCCGTCTTCCAGCCACATATGAATTTCCCGGACCAAGCTGCCTTTACCGCCGAAATCATCACGATTCATTTTATTATCGGTTTGCTCGGTTATTTCGTTGAAGAGACGGTTGATTTCTTCATCCAAAGCCACAATATGCCCAGCCGCCTGCAGGTGTCTGTTGACCCAATTCTCAAACGAAACTTCCGCGAGCGCTTTTAAGAAGATCAACTCCAACGAATTGGTCCATTCGATTTGATGACGGAGCTTTTGACAGATCTGGAGGACCTGGTCGTGTTTTCCCAATTCAAGGGCGGCTTCCACCAGCCAGAGCAAACGCGCTTCCTTCCAATCCGGTTGAGCTGCCGGGAAAACCCGTTGATCAGTCATCAACTCTTCAAAAAATGCTTGCGCATCTGCCTCATTCCCATTGCGTTTCAGCATCCTGGCCTGCAAGGCTCTCACGCGTTGCGAATCCGGGAATCTTTCCAGGCATTGCGATAACAGATCAGCCGCCTGGATTTCCCGCCCAAGTTTCAGCGCAGCTTCACCCCAAATGCAAGCTGAATCAGCCGCAGCCTCGACCACATTAATTTCGTTGACTGAATCCAGCAGCTTCTCCAAAGTTCCATCATCGCCTGCTACGTAAGCCAGATTCATCACCAGCGTTCTCAGCCTGAAATCCTGCGGTATTTTTGCCAGCGCTTTCTTTGCTTCATCTAACGCTTCCGGCAAATCACCCTGCGCCAAACGGCTTTCAAGCCATGAAAGGTAAAGCGTGTTAGGATTGCGGATGGCATTTTCCCAAATTTGCGGTGAATGGATATTTTTGTTTTGATGGTTCGTCAGAGATTCAGGATTCTTTTCCAGCAGATCAAGCGCCATCCGGAACGCAGCCTGTGCTTCATCCCGAAAGCCGGTGATCTGATAGAGATCCGCCTTAAAAGCCATAACTGCGTAGTCAACTTTTTTCATCAGGTTGATCAAGGTCAATGCTCGCTGAAATTCGCCGATTTGGTAAAAGAGAAATGCACAATCCAGCAGATCGCTCTCCTGAATCATCTCGGTTTCAGTCAAGAAGTTTTCCAGCATCTGGAGTGCGGGTTCTTTTATCCCAGAATCGATCAGCAGCTGCGCTACCGTAAACTGATCTCGAACGTCGAGTGTAAGTGTGATCATTTCGCGGCGGATCATCTCCAGGGCTTTATCCTGATCGCCCCGGTCCAGATAGAATTTCGCCAAGCCGAATTTCAAAGCCTGGTTTTGCGGATTCAAAGCTGCCGTTTGTTCCAGCCGCTGCTGCCATTTCTCCATTTGGCCCAGGCAAGCATTGACTTCAACCACATCCTCCAGATCCAACTTGCCGTTTTTCACCCATCCCTGAAAAACCTCATAACCATCTTCAAACAGCCGCATTTTGGAAAAAGCTTGTATCAGCAGCAAATTAATGGCTGGATTTTGCGGTTGTGATTTAGCCGCCTCGCGCAGGTTTACAACAGCCAGGTCAAATTGTCCCCGCTCATAAAAGCATTTTCCCAACCCCGCATAAACACGCCAAAGTTCCGGGTTCAGATGTGCCTCTTTCCTGGCCAGGATCGCTTCATAACCGGCGGTGCGATCATCATTCAAAATTTCAATTTGGATGATTTCCAACAGCAGGTTTTCTGAGAAATGATTCCATGAAGTATCATCCTGACGAACTGGAAAATCCCGCCCTGTAATCCGGTCGTGCCGCACACCCAACGGAAGATCGGTCAGTTTACATTCTAGAGAGGATAATCCGAAATCGATCAGCCAATCTTCCCGGATATCCGATCTTTGAATTAGTTCCTGCAAGGTATTTCGCGCAGGTAAGAAATTTCCTTTTTCGATCATGCGGTGCGCCCGGAACCCCGCCAGTTGCGGAGAGAGAATCCATTCAGCCTCATTAGAGCGGATTACCTCATCCGTCAATTCGGATGCATGGTTTGCGGATAAGCACTCAAGCAATTCTGCCAGAATGGCATGGTCGCGAACGAATCCGAAATCCCCTGCCTGCCCCAAGACTGCCCGGTATTCTGCGGATTTCCCATTTTTCTCAGTCAAGTCATAACGTTTGAGCCATACTTCCGGCACGTTGGTCTCGAGCGAGGATAATTCGCCGATAAAGGACGTTCCTTCAGCATACTGGCCGCTAGAAATAAAATACTCTAGCAGGAATTCTATGGTTAACGGATCGCGCTTTCGGCTGGCGACCACCTCTTCAACTAATTTTTGCGCCTCCGCGGTCTGGCCTGCCTGCAGGTTTACCAGCGCTTTGATCACATTGAATAAACCGCCGCTGGAGTAGAAATTAGCAGCGCCTTTGATAACTTCATCTAAAAAAGCGTCTGCGCCGGCGCGATAGCAGCAGACGGCAATTCGCTGGTAATCATCCAGGCTGACCGGATTGACTGTTTTCCAGATTCCCAGCGCGTCCTGCCAGCGATCCAGTTTTTCCAGCGCATCGGCCAGGTGGACTTTTTCTTCCCGGATCAGCTCCCTGCAAACGTCCAAGCGGTTGTAGTAATCAACCGCTTTTTTAAAATCGCCATAACGATAATTTAATTCCGCGGATTGTTTTAACAAGTCCTCGTTCAGCGGCTGCAGGTCGCTCAAACGATCAGCAATCACTGCCGCTTCTTTCACCAAATTCACATTCAGGAAGAGATCAATCAACAGCCGGTGAGCAGTGAAAGTTGCAGCATGACCAGCGGACAATATGCCCCCCGAATCGAGGTCTTGAAACAGGCTTTTAGCGATCATCCGGGCCGCATCCACATCCGTTTTTTGCAGCGCAATGGCCTGATCGATCTTGCGTGATAATTCATCTTGAACGGAACTGGATTCGGGCATAAACCCCGTTTGCCCTGAGGGGCTTTCTGACGTATTTCGGGAGATCCTTTTATGCAGAGTGCCCAGGGTATGGTTTAGACGATCGGCGATTTCAACAGCTGCGGCTGAACAAGCGCGCGCCTGGTCGCCATGACCGGCAAATTCATATAGCAGAGCATAATCTTTATTCAGCGCAATTTCGTCAAGCAATCCATCAGAATTCTTATTCTCAACCTGATCATGGCTAAGGGGATGGCTTGAGAGATACGCGTCTGCCAGATTCACCAGTATCGGCTGATTTCCGTATCGTTGAATTTCTTCCAGCACCCTGATAAATCGATCCCTGGGGGTCGCAGCAATCCACGCAGCGATCTCTTCGCTGCCGGTTAGGATTGAATTACCCTCATTGATTAGAACAAAAGCCAGCGCCTTCTGCGCAACCGGCTCAGGGGAAACGCTGAGGTCTTTCAAAAAATTCAGCCGATTCTGGCAAAGCTCATAAGCTACGGTGAAAACAGTCCCCCATCCTTCATCGATGGCAGATGATGTAATTACGTTGCCATTTCGTACTGTTACTTTCCATTGCTGATTTTTTCCGGCTTCCAAAACCAGCCAGGCTGCCGCTACAGCAATGACAGCCAACGGCGCATCCGCGGAACCGATACTCTGAAAAGCGCTCTGTTCTGGTGATTTCTTATCCAACAACTTGTCGATAATATCGTCATTAATTGGCGTGTGTGGATCGACCCCCGCTGCGTACAGGCAAATTCGGGCAGCGTTCCAGTATTCCGGCGCGTGCGGGAAAGCCTGGAGCAGCGTATTTAAGAAGCTTTCATCTTTCAAGCGGTTCCATACCGGTTTGTGCCGGCTGAGAACGTTAACGATGGCCTCAATTTCAGCTCTGTTGAAATGCTGCTTAAATACGAAGATTGGGTCGATGCTGCCCATGGATGCCTTAGGTTTCTAGATGATGCGCGACACCAGGTAATAAGCTACCACGAACAGGATGAAGGAGACGATGATCATGAAGATACCGACCCCTACTTTGGTCTTGGTCATTTCCGTGATGGATTTCAAGACTTCCGAAATGCCATTGACCAGTGCCGATACGTCATCGGTCAATCCTTTTTCAGCCAGTTTAGCGGAACTGGCGGTGATTTCATTGAATTCACCGCTGTTCACTTTGAATGCCAGCGTGAAAAGGCCGATTACAAACGCGATCACGCCAAGAACCACGATCACTCCGGCCAGGGTCAGGATGAAATCGTTAGCAGTTAGTGCAAACATGGTACCTCCAGAAATACTTTGATCTGCAGGTATTATTGCAATATGCGTGCCAAACAATCAGGTCAATTATTGAGATTTGGCAATATCCGCCGGCAGATCTCCCAACATGATCTTTTCTCCATCGCAAAAGAGCATGGCGCGCTGAATGACGTTGCTCAATTCACGAATATTGCCTTGCCAGCGGTATTCCTGCATGGCTTTTAAAGCATCCGGCGAAATATTGACCACGTTTTTACCCATCTGCCGGTTATATTTATTAATGAAAAAACCCACCAGTTCGGGGATATCTTTCTTGCGATCGCGCAGCGGCGCCAGGTGCAGGTCCACCACTTTCAGCCGATAATATAAATCTTCGCGGAATTTATCCTCTTTGATCATCTCCTGCACGTTACGGTTGGAGGCGGCGATCACTTGCACATCCACGTTGATCAAAGCCGTACCGCCTACCCTGCGGAAGGCTCGTTCTTCAATCGCACGCAGCAATTTAGCCTGGATATCAGTCGGCATGGAGGAAATTTCATCCAGAAAAAGCACGCCCTCGTCGGCAATTTCCATCAAGCCATGCTTTCTTTTTTCAGCGCCGGTAAAAGCGCCTTGTTCGTAACCGAAAAGTTCGGATTCGAGTACAGTCGGCTGAATTGCCGCGCAATTGATCGCGATAAAGGGCTTTTTCGCGCGCGGACCGGATTGATGGATAAAACGCGCCAGGATTTCTTTACCGGTCCCGGTTTCACCAGTGATCAATACTGATACGGAAGCAGCCGCCGCTTTGGCAGCCTGTTCCATCATGACTTTAAATTCAGGCGTGCTTCCCACCACAAAATCGTTCATATCCAATTGACTTTGACGAATGTGGTTCAGCTCGCGCCGCATTTTAATAATCTCGCCGGCGCGTTCTATTGACGCTTCCAGGTTGGCGAGATCCATGATCGGTTTGGTCAGAAAGTCGTGTGCGCCATTTTTCATAGCATCCACTGCCATTTGGATGTCGCCATATCCGGTGATCAAAATAACCGGCGGCTTGGAAGGCATGGAAGCAATTTCCGTCAGGAAATCCAGTCC
Source organism: Anaerolineae bacterium (assembly GCA_013178095.1). GTDB lineage: Bacteria > Chloroflexota > Anaerolineae > Anaerolineales > Anaerolineaceae > Pelolinea. Next base: position 88,979 of record JABLXK010000004.1, read on the forward strand.
ATATCCATCCGGCAATTGAACGTCCAAAATGACGATATCGCCATCTCCTTTAGAGAGAAATTCCCGGCCTTCTTTCAACGTTCCGGCTTCAAAAACCTCATACCCGCTGGTTTTCAGATATTCGGAAATATTATGCCTTGCATGCTCTTCATCATCGATGATTAATATGGTGTAACTCATGCCCGTTCTCCTTGTATCGCAGTATTGTGCAAGATCACTCTAAAAATGGTACCGCCCGGAAAAGTCTCCAATTCAATCGTTCCCTGATGAGCCTCGATCATTCGCTTGGTGATTGCCAGGCCAAGCCCGGTTCCTTTGGGCTTGCTTGATACGAAAGGTTCAAACAGTTTCTCACGAATTTCCGGTGGAATGCCCGGGCCGGTGTCGGAAATGCTCACTACCAGAAATTCATCTGTTTCTCCTCTGGTATCGATCTGAACTGAAATTACGCCGCCGTCTTGCTTGATGGCATCGTAGGCATTGTTGATCAGGTTGATGAAAGCTTGCTCCAACGAACGCTGGTCGGCACTGATAACAGCCGAGGATACTTTTGATTGAAATAACGCTTCAATGTTGCTCTGCTTGAATTTCATCGAATTTTGATTGATGATCCGCCGCAGCAGCAAGATTAAATCGACTTCCTTGAAATTTTCGACTTTTTGGCGGGAATAGGAAAGAACGGATTCCATCAAGTCGTTGATCCGCGTGCAATCATCTTGCATCTGCGCGACAGTATTGGCGATAAATTCATCATTGGCAACTTTCTTTTTGATGACCTGCAAACCGCTGACGAAACTATTCATCGGGTTCCGCACTTCATGCGCGAAATCCGCAATAACCTCGCCCAAGGCGGCTTTATTTTCCACAGTCTGCAATCTTTTCAATGCTTCGGTTTGCACGCTTAAATCCGTGAGAATCAACAATTTCCTGCCTTCCTCATCCAGGGAGACAAATTTATACGCCACCGGCTTTTGGCTGCCTTCCCGGTCGAAAATCGCCGCTGGCGCATCCTGATGCCTTTTCTCATGAATCTTTTTTTCCTGAAGTTTTCGTTTAATTTCAGAGTTTTCAAAAATGACTTCGGCTTTCTGGCCGATCAACTCTACCCGGGAGTATTTCAAAAAGTCGCAGGCATTCTTGTTGCAATCCTGTATGAAATCCTGGTCATCCAAGATCAGCGCGCTGTCACCAGAATTCTCGAAAAATTGGCCATACTGCTTGTTCTCTTCGAATATGCGGGTATTGCTTGCTTTCAATTCCAAATAAACCTGTTGATTCTGCAATAAAGACGAAGCCCATGCAGTGAGCGGTTCAAATAAAGGTTCTTTTGCACCTATCTGCTTAAGGTCATTCAGAACGATGACCAACCACCCATTTTTGATTTCCGTGATCTTGATTGGCAGTGTGATGATCGCGCTCAGGTTATTCATGCGCCCGGTGCGGTGAATTTCGGATAATACGCGTTTACCTGGTTCCCACACATCGATCTGTTCCAGCCTTCTGGCTTCGATCGCGGGAATTTTGGCGGGAAAAAGATTCTCATCAGCGCTGATCTTGACAGGTTCGGACTCCCGGCCTTCCTGCAAGTAGAAGGCAGCGTAACGAGCTTGCAGGATCCGCGTAGAAGTAACGAGAATTTCATGCGCCAGTTCCTTCATGCCGGCATTGAACAGGCTTTCCAGATTTGAAATTTGCGCATTGATCAATCCTGCCTGAACCGGTTCCAGTGAAAATCCCTTATTTTCTTCGTTCTCGAGGGTTAATAGCGCCAGTTTCTCGCCTTGCTGGATAAAAGTGACCGCTACAGAAGCCCGGGTGGGAGTCCGGTTCTTGCGTGAAATCGTCCATTCCTGACGGGCGCCATCCGTGATTTTTTCCGCATCAAGATCCGGGATGAGTGTTTCAATGCTGGCGCTGAATATTTCATCAGTACCAAAACCGGAAAATTCTGTAAAGGACAAATTGCAGGCCAGAATATTCCAGCGTGTCAGACTGGTTATTAAAGCCGGCTTCTCCAACTGATCCAGCAGGATCCTGAAATCGTTGGTGCTCAATCGGATTTCCTGCGCGCGGCCGGTCAAACGCTGGAATGGTTTTGCGATCATTTCCCTTTTCTTTCCTGTTTCCTGAGGTGGGCAGGGAGAATTCCCTCCATTGAGCGATATTTGGCAACTGTACGCCGGGCTAAAGGGTAACCCTGACTCTTCAATTGATCGACAATTTCCGTATCGCTGAGCGGTTGGTCTTTGTTTTCACTTTCGATAATCTCTTTCAACACGCTGCGAATTCCCAGGCTCTTGTCAAAAAACAGGTCCATCGGAATAATCTGACCGCTGGGTAATTGAACCGATTTATTGGAAACCGCTCTGGAAATGGTGGATTCGTGTACTTCCAATTCTTTGGACAATTCAGCGCGGGTGATCGGTTCAAGGAATTTTTCACCCTGGTCGATGAAAGCACGCTGGATATGAACGATCTTCTCCATCAAACGCTGCATGGTATTATTTCTTTGTTGGATGCACTTGATCAAAAGATTGGCTTTCTCATAATCGGTTTTTAAGTCTTCCTTGGTTTCTTCTGCCGATTGTTTGATCGCCTGTTTATACAATGGATTGATATCCAGGGTGCCATATGTAGGTGTGATGATCTCGACAACCAATGGCAGAGTGGGGTCGTTATTCATGTGGTTGATGATCACGTCCGGATGCGAATAAACCTGTCCTTTTTCTTCGCTGGGCAGCCTGAAATTGCCCCAATGAGCCCGCGCCGGGTAAGGGTAAAGATTCTTGCTGATAAAATCAACCGCTTTTTCCGCTTCCGTATTGGATATTTTCAATGCCTTGGCGATTTGCGCAAATTGCTTTTTGGAGAGCACCCCAAATCCCATTCGGATAATATCGAAATAATATGGGGGAACCGGGTTGCTCTCGTTGATAACTTCGAGCTGAACCATCAGCGCTTCTTCCGGCGTAGCTGATCCGACCCCAACCGGTTCCGCGTGCTGAATCATGCGTTTGACGTTTTCAATTCTTGAAAGTGGAAGATGGTAATAATTTGCTATCTCCGCCAGGTTCTCGTTCAGAAAGCCATCTTCATCCACCTGGTTCAGTATGTAGGCGGCAACAATGCGATCCTGGTTCTCCAGATCGTAAGCGATTTGCCTCAGGATGAATTCAGCCAGGCTGACTTCATCCGTATTGTCAACCTCGTCCATGTAAATATCTTCATCAGGCGCGCTTTTGGCGTAACTGAACTCGCTGCGCGGTGATAAAAACACAATGGCTTCATCGGATTGCGCGCTTTTCGGTTTACTGCACACCGGGCAGATCTGGTTGCCACTCAGCAGTTTCCCACATCCGGGGCAGCGCCGCTCCTCTTTCATGACCAAAGCCGGATTCTCAGCCAGCGCGCGGTTGATCTCCTGATTTAGTTCATCCACATTCATACTCAACAGGGTCATGGTCTGAGCTAAATGGGCGGTGGTTTGCGGTTGAATTCTCTGGAATTGCCGTTGGTACATGCTGCGCTCCTGATGTTTAGTATAGCGTGAATGAGATTTCAAGGCAATATTTATGCCAAAGTCGGAAAAAATGATACAATGCCGAGCAATTATTATGGAAGACCTTTTTGTAATCGGTGGAGGTTTGGCAGGTTGCGAAGCAGCCTGGCAGGCAGCTAAACGAGGGTTAACTGTCAGGCTGTATGAGATGCGCCCGATCCGCCCAACACCCGCCCATAAAACCGGAAATCTGGCCGAAATCGTTTGTTCCAACTCCCTGGGTTCAACGCTTCCCAACCGCTCCACCGGCACCCTGATGCATGAATTGCAGCGGCTGGATTCCCTTTTGTTGAAGTGCGCCCAAGAAAGCCGCGTTCCGGCCGGTCACGCGCTGGCGGTTGACCGTGAAAAATTCTCGCAAAAAGTTCAGGCAGCGCTGACTGCCTGCGGCCGTATCCAGATTGTGCGCGAAGAAATTACCGCCATTCCGGAAAATTTGAGCATCCTGGCGAGCGGCCCATTGACTTCGCCTGCGCTGGCGCAATCGATAAGCCAATTATCCGGTTCTGAAAACCTCTATTTTTATGATGCGGTCGCTCCGATCGTAACAGCCGAATCCATCGACATGACTGTTGCTTATTGGGGTTCGCGCTTTGGAAGAGGGGAAAAGGAAGAAGGTGATTATATTAACTGCCCTTTTAATTCCCGCCATGAATACGAGCATTTCGTGCAGGAACTGATCGCCGCGGAACGCATCCCCTTGCGCGGTTTTGAAGCCGAAATAACTTCCGGTGTGCAAGCGGGCAAGGGCAAGTATTTTGAGGCTTGCCTGCCGATTGAAATTATGGCAGCGCGCGGGAAGGATACCCTTTCTTATGGCCCCTTGCGGCCGCTCGGTCTGCGCGATCCGCGCAACGGCGGCCGGCCGTACGCGGTGGTACAGCTCCGCCAGGATGACCTCGCCGGCACTTATTTCAACCTGGTCGGATTTCAAACCAATCTGACCCACTCCGAACAAGCGCGCGTCTTCCGCCTGATTCCCGGCTTGCAGCATGCAGTATTCGTGCGTTACGGCCAAATGCACCGCAATACCTACATCTATGCGCCGGACGTGCTTAAACCCACCCTGCAATGCCGGCAAATACCACAATTGTTCATAGCCGGCCAGATCAGCGGAGTGGAAGGTTATCTTTCCAACATCGCCTCGGGTTTGCTGGCCGGGATCAACGCCGCCAGGTATTTTCAGGCGAAAGATTTGATCCAACTGCCAAACACAACTTTGCTGGGGGCATTGTGCGAATATATTTCTACGCCCAATCCGCATCATTTTCAACCAATGAGCGCCAGTTTTCGTTTAATTCCGCCCTTTGAAAATAAAATAAGGAATAAAACCGACCGGTATAAAGCCTATGCCAGGCGCTCGTCTTCTGATTTGAATCACTATTTGAATGGATTTAATGAAGCAATTTAAACTCGTATTACCCCTGGTGTGGTTCACCGCACTTCTTTTTATTGCTGCTGGCTGCATAAAGACCGCTGCGCCAGAATTTAGCGGGGAGCAGGCGCTGCAATACGCAATAGAAGTGATGTCTTTCGGACCTCGCTTGCCCGGCAGCACAGCTTCACGGAAAACCGCGGATTATATCAAATCCGAATTGACAGAATACGGTTGGTCGGTTGATTTTCAGGATTTCAATCATAAAGGGGTAGAACTGCGTAACATTGTCGCTCACCGCAACGATTCTCCGCCTGATGTAATCATTGGCGCTCATTACGATACTCGCGCCATCAGCGACCAGGAAACCGCCCCCGGCAAACAATCTTTACCTGTACCTGGCGCCAATGACGGCGCTTCAGGCACTGCCATCTTGCTGGAGCTTGGCAGGGCATTCCGGAATGAACGGACCAATATCTGGTTGGTATTTTTTGACGGCGAGGATCAGGGGCATTTGAATGACTGGGATTGGAGCGTCGGGGCGCAGTATTTTGCTGATCATCTGGAACTAAAACCTTCTGCGGTGGTGGTCGTTGATATGATCGGTGATAACGACCTGAACGTTTATAAAGAGAAGCAATCCGATCCGGAATTGACTGCTGAAATTTGGTCAATCGCCCAATCATCCGGTTACGGGGCGCAAATCATTGACACAGAAAAGTATGCCATGATCGATGATCATCTCCCATTTATCAAACTAGGCATTCCTGCCTGCCTGATGATCGATTTCGAATATCCTTATTGGCACACCCAGGCTGATACGTTGGAAAAAATCTCCGCCGGCAGCCTGCAGAAAATCGGCCGCACGCTGACTTCCTGGTTAACCGATCATTATTAAATTGCAAAACCCCCGGTCGTCGGGGGTTTTGCGTGGGAAGATGATGAAGTAGGATTGCTGATTTATGCAACGGGTTCGGCAATAATGAAGAGCCGTCCCCAGGAATCTTCCGAACCAACCTGGATGCAAGTTTGCAGCGTCAGGTGTTCTTCTCCGGTATAGACTTCTTTAAACATCTGAGTAGCGCTTAACGTTTGGCCGCTCGCCAGGTCTTTGAATGAGCTGGTAGCCGAATCCGGCGAAAGCGCCTGATACTCTAATTTTTCAGTGACCTCATATTTTTCAACTGTCCCATCACCATAAATGACCTGAATTATGTCACCGGTTTCCAGTTCGAAGAAAGCGGCTCCGGCCAGGTAGTTATGCGCCAAAATTCCGGTTACCCCGTACTTCTTTGCCATTGAAAATTCGGTGACCACGCCCTGATCGGTGGATACAAAACCGGGTTGATTTGCAGGCTGCTGAATAACCGGATATTCCAGCACGTCCTCAACAAAAATACCCCGCACGGTGGAGCTGTCGCCATTGGCAATCGATTCAGCAAATTTTTGCAGCGCTGCTTCTTGATCTACGCTGTCTGCCCGTGATGTGTTTTCACTTATTTCCGGGTTGTATGCAACCGGATCACTGAGAATATCTGAGTGAGTTATCTGGATTCCCGTAACCGGAATTACCAAAAAACTGGATATCCAGATACTGATAAATAATGCAGAACTGAACAGCAGATATTTAATGTTTTTGCCAGAGGCTTTCATCATTTCCCTTTTTTGATAAGAGCCCCAAGCAAACAGGCAGCACATCTGCTGTCGATTTCTGGCACGTTTTCGGTAGCCCGGCCATCATAACCCGGTTGGGTTTTAGATCCGTGGCTTTGCGCCGCCAGTTTTCACTGGTTTAGCTCTTATCGAACGTACTTAATTTGTTAACTTCCCGAAAAACAAAAAACGGACTCCGCCAAGCACGAAGTCCGTTTATTAAACGAAAAAGACCTTCGGCGGCTTGGCAGTCATGGTCTCCAAAGAGACTTTAGACCCATAGCTTTGCGTCGCCAGTTTTCGCTGGCTTTGCCTTTATCGAGTCACTTTATAATGTTCTGAATCTAAGGTTAGCACAGATTATAATGACTGTCAACCTGCTAATTATTGGTAGTTTATAAGAAAAAACCGCGAGGAATTTAGTCTACTTAATGAAAAATACCCTGATCAGCACACAGTCCGTTAAGGAACGCGCTTTTTTGGTGGGCGTCGAGTTGGAGGAACATCAAGCTATACTATCGATTGAAGATTCTCTCGAAGAATTGGCGCTGCTGGCCAAGACTGCCGGCCTGAAAGTAATCGGTCATGAAACCCAGCGCCTGGTTACACCTAACCCGGCCACCTACATCGGCAGTGGAAAAGTGCAGGAAATTAAAGCAATCGCCGAAAGCCTGCATGCGGATGTGATCTTGTTCGATGATGAACTCTCGCCGCGCAATTTTCGGGAATTGGAGAATGTTTTTGGATCGCACGTGCGTGTAATCGACCGCACCACTTTAATTCTGGACATTTTTGCCCAGCATGCGCAATCGCATGAAGGAAAGCTGCAGGTCGAGCTGGCGCAGTACGAATACCTGCTGCCGAGACTCACGCGCGCCTGGACGCACCTGGCCAGGCAGGCAGGCGGTGGAGCCGGCCGCACCGGCAGTGTCGGCGGGGTCGGCTTACGCGGGCCCGGTGAAACCCAATTGGAAGTGGACCGCCGGCGCGTGCGGGAAAGGATCTCGCGCCTTAAAAATGATCTTGAAAAAGTCCGCCAGCACCGCCAGCGTTACCGCGCCAATCGGAAACGATCCTTCATTCCGGTTGTCACGCTGGTTGGTTACACCAATGCCGGCAAATCCACTTTGCTCAACAACTTGACTCACGCGGACGTACTGGTAGCCAACCAATTATTTGCCACGTTAGACCCCACCACGCGGCGCCTGGAATTACCGGGCGGGAATGCGATATTGATGACGGATACGGTGGGTTTTATCCAAAAGCTGCCAACCAACCTGGTGGCTGCATTCCGCGCAACGCTGGAGGAGATCACAGAATCCGATCTGCTGCTGCACATCGTGGATGCCACCCATCCCAACGCATTGCAGCAATGGCGATCGGTACTCGACACCCTGCATGAGATCGACGCCGAACATATTCCCATGATCACCGTGCTTAATAAAGTAGACCGGCTTCCCATAGGCAGCCCTGATCCTGCAACCCTGCCGGAATTTTCCGGGGCAGTGAAAATTTCAGCAGCCAAATCCACCGGCATCAATGAATTGGTAGCAGTGATTAAAAATGAGCTCTTCGAGAGGTTCACTCCCATTTCCGTTACCATCCCCTATTCCAATGGGCAATTAATTTCGCTGTTTCACGAATTCGGAAAAATCGACAAGATTATTAATAATGTCGGTTCGGTGACGATCTCCGGCAGTATCCCCGGCCGGTTAATGGCTGATTTTGAAAGATTCACGCAAAAACAAAAGAGCCGAGCTGCAACATAACCCGGCTCTTCGTTTTGAATATTATCAGTGGCAAAGAATTAATCTTCGCTTTTTTCCATGCTGACGACTTCGCGTCCTTTATAAAAACCGCATTTGGGGCATACCGTGTGCGGCAGGCGCAGCTCACCGCAATTGCTGCATGGCACCAGGTTGCGGGCAGTCAGTGCATCGTGTGCACGCCTGCGATCGCGGCGCCCTTTGGATAATTTTCGCTTTGGTAAAGGTGTCATTTTTCCAATCCTTTAATAATTTCAACTCTTATACACAGAAGTTGAATTATAGAAGCGTGCTGTTTTTCTGTCAAGAAACAAATCTATCCTTTAATTAAAGCTTGAATGAAAATCAGTGTTTGAAGGAGAGTATAATAATCCATTTGTATGAATAGATTCAGAGAGGATTTATTTCCAAATGAAAAATAAGTCGTTAATATCCATTCTCATCATCGTCATTGTAATTCTTGCACTTTTAGTCGACTTGCCTGTTTTAAAGGATGCCAAGCAGAACCTCTTCAAACGCGATCTATCGGCTCAACTTGGGCTGGATTTGCGCGGCGGTATGCAAGTTGTTTTGCAGGCTCCCGAAGGTTACGCCATCGACCAGGAAACCCTGGAAATTGCCTCCTCGATCCTGGAGAACCGCGCCAATGCCTTGGGCGTCAGTGAAGTGGTTTTCCAGGTGGCTGGTGACAATTACATTGTCGGTGAATTTCCCGGCCTCGAGAACATCGACGAAGTTGTCAGCGTGATCAAACAAACCGGTATGCTGGAGTTTGTGGACGTCGGGCAAGACCTGATCGAACCTGGCACGATCATTCAAACCGATTACAACGGTTCAGGCGCCGCAGTTCCTTCCACGGAAGCTGATAATACTGAAGCTGAATCGAACGCCGCGAGCGCACCGGCCACGGCCAGCGAGACACCGGCTGAAGATAAAGCTGAGTCAACTGCTAATAAGGTATACCACACAGTCATCACCGGCGCGGATCTTGACTCGGTTGTCGTAACCGCCCCCACCACCTCGCTGGATGGTTATGCGGTTTCCTTTAAATTAAAATCGGACGCGACCAAAAAATTTGGCGAGTTCACCAAAGCCAATGTCGGCAATATGCTCGCCATTGTTTTGGATAAGAAGATCGTCTCCACCCCGGTTATCCGCCAGGCCATTGAAACCGGCGAAGGCTCGATCAGCGGTTCAGGCGAGAGCGCGTATACCTACGATGAAGCCACTAATTTGCGTATCACCCTGCACTATGGGTCGCTGCCGGTTGCGCTTGAAATTGCTGAGAGCCGTGTTGTCGGTCCCACGTTGGGACAATCTTCTCTCAATAAAAGCCTGATTGCAGGCGCAATCGGCTTTCTGATCGTCTCCCTTTTCATGTTGATTTATTATCGCGCTCCGGGTGGAATCGCCGTTATCTCAATCTTTATTTTTGGGTTGATTACGTATGCCATCTACCTGGTCATCCCGGTCACTTTAACCCTGCCCGGTATCGCCGGCTTGTTGCTCAGCATCGGCAGCGCATTAGACGCCAACATTCTGCAATTCGAACGTCTTAAAGAAGAATTGCGCAAAGGCCGTACGCTGCAGCAAGCCATTGATCTGAGCTGGAGCCGCGCCTGGCCTTCTATCCGGGATTCAAACCTGGCAACCATTATCACCAGCGCCATTCTGTTCTGGTTCGGCTCCACATTCGGCGCCAGTATCGTGAAGGGTTTTGCCCTGACGCTCGCTTTGGGCGTGGCAGTCAGCCTTTTCACTGCGTATTTTGTGACGCGGACTTTACTGAATGTCACATCCGGTTGGTTCAAGAACGCCGATAAAGCCAGATGGTTTGGCATCTAGAAGGATAAGAACATGAAATTAAACATTCTTGGTAAACGCTATTGGTTTTTCTTATTATCACTGGCATTGATTGTGCCCGGGATGATCATCATCGCGATGAACGGCCTGCCGCTTTCCATTGATTTCACCGGTGGTTCCATGGTGGAAGTTCAATTCAGCGCCGCTGGTAAAGTCCCGCAGATGGCTGAAATCATCGACCTCTATTCCGAAAACGGCGTGGCCGATACGCAAGTACAGTTCAGCACCAGCGATCAAAATGCAATCGCGGTGATTAAATCTTCTTCACTCACGCAAGAACAGCATTCCGCCATCCTGGGCAAGCTGAGAAGCGACTACGATTCCGGTTTGGTTGAAAGAAAATTCGATACAGTCGGGCCATCCATCAGCCAATCGGTTACGAATCGCGCCCTGCTAGCCATCGGCGTAGCAGCTCTGGCAGTGATCATCTACATTACCTTTGCATTTCGCGGAATCCCGCATGCGTTCCGTTATGGTGTTTGCGCCATCATCGCCATGCTGCACGATATTTTGATTGTGGTCAGCTTTGGCGCCATCGGCAGTAAACTCTTCGGCTGGCAAATGGATTCGCTTTACCTGACAGCTTTGCTGACCGTGATCGGGTTTTCCACCCAGGACAAGATCGTGGTTTTCGACCGTATTCGTGAAAACTCGCCCATTTTGCGCCGTGTGCCGTTTGAAAAAATCGTCAACCATTCCATCATTCAATCCCTGCAGCGCTCGATCAATACCCAATTGATGACCAGTGAATTTTTACTGCTGTCACTGGCGTTTTTCGGCGGCGATTCATTGCGTGAAATGTGCATTATTCTATGGTTTGGTTTGATGAGCGGTACGTATTCCTCCATCTTCATTGCTGCTCCCATTCTGGTTGTGTGGGAAAATAAAGAATGGAAAACCTGGTTTAGAAAAGCCAAAACTACGCAAGCCTGAGAGAATTTAGGAAAAAGGTTCTGACCGGTAGACCGGATCAGAACCTTTTTTTTACCAGCAACAATCAGGTATCATATTAATTAGAGAGGTTCAATATGCGGAGAGAAGTCATTCTGATCACAGGGGCGAATGGGGAGATCGGCCATGGGCTGATCACAAAATTAAGCACCGAAAATCACGCTCGCATTGTTGCCATTGATGTGAAACCGTTGGACGAGTGTTTGATGCAGCACTGCGAGAAATTTATCCAGGGCGATATTTTGGATAACATGCTGCTCGGCCGCTTGATCGCGGAATATGATATCTGTTCCATTTTTCATCTGGCCTCGATCTTGTCCACCAAAGCGGAATATCAACCGGAGACTGCGCACAAAATCAATGTAGAGGGAACCATTAACCTGCTGCGATTGGGTGTTGAGATTTCGCAATTGCAGGGGAAACCGGTTAAATTTATCTATCCGAGTTCGATTGCCGTTTACGGGCTGCCGGATATCCAAACCAAGCATAAAGAAGGCAAATTAAAAGAGTATCAGTGGTGCGAACCCATCACCATGTACGGTTGCAATAAAATCTATTGTGAACATTTGGGCCGCTATTATGCCCGGCATTACCGCCAGATCTCCAAAGACCCCATCCGCAATACGATCGATTTCCGCTGCCTGCGTTTTCCGGGTTTAATCAGCGCCGATACAGTGCCTACAGGCGGTACCAGTGATTACGGGCCGGAAATGCTGCATTATGCCGCCCAGGGTTTGGCGTATGATTGTTTTGTGCGCGAAGACACGCGCATTCCATTTATGGCTATGCCGGATGCGATCAAAGCGCTCCTGATGCTGGAAGCCGCCCCGAACGCGAACCTGAGTCAATTGAGCTACAACGTCGGCAGTTTTTCCCCTTCTGCCGCAGAGATTCACCGCTGCGTGATGGAGGCATTTCCGCAGGCTCAAATTTCCTACGCGGTGCATCCCCAGCGCCAAACAATCGTGGATAGCTGGCCGGAAGACGTGGATGATTCACCTGCCCGCGAGGATTGGGGTTGGCAGCCCGATTACGACATGGATCGCTCATTCAAGGAATACCTGATCCCTGCGATTCGAACGCGTTATGCTTCCAATCCCTGTTGATGCGGTCAGGAATTGAAAGCAAACATAAACACGAGGTCATTCACATTGGTGCCTGTCGGCCCGGTGCGGATCAGCGCCCCAGCGGCATCCAAATAGCTGTATGCGTCATTCCGCCTAAGATAATCATCGGCATCCATCCCCGCATGGATGCCTTTTTGTAAGGTTGTCCCATCAACCGCGCCTCCGGCTGCATCAGTGGGTCCATCTTCGCCATCAGTTGCCAGAGATATAAACAAGCAATTCTCCACACCCTTAATTTCTTGGGCTGCGCTCAAAGCCAACTCCTGATTGCGCCCGCCCTTACCGGATCCTTTAATAGTAACGGTAGTCTCTCCGCCGGCAATCAGGCATGTTGGCCGGGATGAAGGCGTCCGGTCTGCTGCGATCTGCCGCAATTGCATCCCCAATTGTTTCCCGACTTCCCGCGCTTCGCCCTTCAGGCTGGTCGTGAGGATCCGTGCCTGAAAACCGGCTTCTAATGCTTTGCGTTGCGCGGCTCTGGCCGCCTGCGCCAGGCTGCCCACGATCAATGTACTGGTTTTCGCCAGGCAATCTTCATGCTCCTTGACCGTTTCGGGAACAAGGCCTTTTACTCCCTTCTCCAGATGTTCCATGACTGCTTTAGGCAAGCTCTTTTCGAGTTCATACTTTTTTATAATGCTTATCGCGTCGCGATAGGTGCTGGAGTCGGCCACGGTTGGCCCGGACGCGATGGCATCCAAGGCATCCCCGATCACATCCGAAAGCACCAGGGTGATCAAGGTGGCCGGAGCGGTCATTCTGGCCAGCCCCCCACCCTTGACCTGATCCAGGTGTTTTCGCACGATATTGACTTCATTGATCGTTGCTCCAGAAAAGAGCAGCGCTTTTGTCGTGGATTGAATATCCGTCAAAGTCAAAGGTTCATATGGCAGAGTCATCAATGCCGAACCGCCACCGGAGATCAGGCATATCACCAGATCCTTCCGGGTTACTTTTTTCAGGAAAGTTGTTAATTGCATCGTGCTATTGATGGATGAGGGACCGGGAACAGGATGACTGCCCAGGGTGAAAATGATCTCCGCCGGCAGATTCTTGGAATAGACGGCATCGTCATGCTTCCCGATTAAGATCCCACCGGAAATTCTGCCCGATAATCTGTCTAAAACTGCACCGGCCATCGGTTGGACAGCTTTTCCAGTACCGATCAGATAAATATGATCGTATTCATCCAGGGAATACACTTTCCCGCCGATGGTCAATTGATCTCCGTTCAGTGCGATATTATGATACACGCAATCATAAGGGTCAACCGCGTGCAAGGCGGCCGACAAAATCGGGTTTACCAACCCAGCATAAGGTGTGTTTTTGCGATCTATTATTTCAGCGAACATGACATTTTTCCTGAAAAATCGTCTTGATGTCCAATTTTACAACTTCCTCACAATTTCCACGAAGAAATGAGAGTAAAATTACCCTTTGTGTGATGTTAAGGTAATTTTTTACACAGGACAAATCTTATCTTTCCATCCGCTGAAACAGGGATGTTTCGAGAACCTATCAAAACCTATCAAATTTTATGCTTCAGGAGGTCCCATCGTGGATATCGAGAATTTAAATGGTTTGTTGAGACCAAAATCAGTGGCTGTTATCGGCGCTTCAGCAACGCCCGGGAAAATCGGCCATACCGTATTACTCAATCTGAAAGAGAGCAATTATCAAGGCGGTATTTATCCCATCAACCCAAACGAACAGGAAATTCTCGGGTTTAAATGCTATCAATCCGTTTTAGATGTCAAAGAGCCGATCGACGCAGCTATTCTTACCATTCCGGCTAAGTTTGTCATGGATACCGTTGACCAATGCGGCAAAAAAGGCATTAAAGGTCTGATCATCATCACTTCCGGCTTCAGCGAAGTTGGACAGGTTGAACTGGAAAAAGATCTGGTAGCCAAGGCCAGGGGCTACGGAATGCGCATTCTAGGACCGAACATCGTGGGCGTGCTCTCCAATTCCGACAACTTCAACGGATCATTCGCCCCCTTCCTGCCTTTCAAGGGCAAGGGGTCGCTGGTTTCACAAAGCGGCGCTCTGTTGATCGGGATCGACGCGGCCACCTACATGCGCGGAATCGGTTTTGACAAACTGATTTCCATCGGCAATATGTCCGATGTTGATTTCGCCGATACGATTGAATGGCTGGATCAGGATGAAAACACCTCCTGCATTTCTCTTTACATCGAAGGCTTCAAAGACGGCCGCCGGACAATTGAGGTTGCCCGTAAAGCCAAGAAACCGATTGTTGCGTTGAAATCAGGTGTTTCCGCGCACGGCGCGGCGGCGGCCGCTTCTCACACCGGTTCGCTGGCCGGCGCTGCCAAGATTTACAAATCCGCTTTTTCCCAGGCAGGCATCATCCAGGCCGAAGACCTCGATAACCTGTTCGACCGCACGCTGGCGCTTTCTCAGCAGCCGCCCTTGAAAGGCGAAAATATCCTGATCCTCACCAATGGCGGCGGTGTGGGCGTTTTGGGTACCGATGCCGCTGAAAAGTACGGCATTCCCCTGAAATTCGCTCCTGAAGATGTTCAGGAGGAATTGAAGAAACACATGCCTGATTTCGGTTCTGCCAAGAATCCGGTCGACTTGACCGGTATGGCCGGCAATGATTGGTATTTCGAAACCGTTAATTTCTCTCATGGGCATAAATGGGTGGATGGCCTGGTAGTCTTGTACTGCGAGACAGCCATGACTGATCCAATGGGCATCGCCAAGGCAATCAAAGATGGTGTCGATAAGTCAGGCAAGGCGGATAAACCGGTCACGGTTTCTTTCGTCGGCGGCGAACGTTCCGAAAAAGCCATGCATTGGCTGGTGGAGAATGGCATCCCGGCTTATGCCGCCCCGGATAAAGCCCTGAACGCCATGGCTGCGCTGCGCGAATACCAATTAATTCGCGAGACCGCCAACAACGAGCCATTTGTAACTAACAAAGCTGACCGAAGCATGGCGCTTGAGATCATTAATAAAGCCCGCCAGGATAACCGCACCTCTTTGACTGAGATTGAGGCCAAGGAAGTATTCAAAGCCTACGGCTTGCCGGTAACCCAAATCAGACTATCGACCAATGAAGATGAGGCGGTTAAGTTCGCCAAAGAAATTGGCTTCCCAATCGTTATGAAGATCGTCTCGCCCGACATTCTGCACAAATCGGATGCTGGCGGCGTGAAAGTGAACGTCAAAGACGAGCAAGGCGTCCGCGACGCTTTCAAAGAAATCATGAAGAACGCCAAAGCGTATAAAGCGGATGCCAATATTCATGGTATTGTGATTCAGGAAATGGCTCCCTGGGGCACTGAGGTTATTTTGGGTTCGGTCAATGATCCCACCTTCGGCCCGACTGTCATGTTCGGCCTGGGAGGCATCTTCGTAGAAGTGCTCAAGGACGTAACCTTTAAAGTTGCCCCCTTCTCGAAACATCAGGCATTGGGCATGATGAGCGAGATCAAAGCAGCGCCCATTCTGAGCGGCGTGCGCGGCGAGAAACCGCGTGATCGCGAAATGCTGGCTGAAACGATCTGTTTGTATGCCAATATGATCATGGATTTGAAGGATGAAATCAGCGAATCGGATGCTAACCCGGTGCTGGTCTACGAAGAAGGCAAAGGCTTAAAAGTCGCCGATGCCCGCATCATCCTGAAGAAAAAATAAAAAGGTTTTTGGCAGTTCAACCAGGAAGGTCAGATAACTTTAATCTGACCTTCCTTTTGTTTGTGCAGTTATTTTTGTTTTTTATATAATTCGTAGGATCCCTGCCAGAACTTTCCCATCTTCTTTCTGGTGGGTTTTACCTCAGCCAGATGCACATATAGATCCGCCAACGCTCGCGGCCATTCTTTCCAGCCCTTTACGGACTCTTCTTTTTGAATATCATTTTTTACCTTCTCAATCCAGGCCCACTCCATTCTGAATTGGTCTGCTTTTGACCAATAACCCCGTTTTTCCCAGGGCTTGAGCGTGGCATTGATTGACTTTTCAACTTCAAGCAGGGACAACACAATAAAAGCCACAATGTCGTTTCGTTCATCAAGGTTCGTATCGCTAGATTGGATCGCCGGCATCAGGTTGACGATCAATTTAAAAATACTGTTTCTCTTGCTGCCGGGGGTTTCGGTGGATATGATTTGGCTCATTTTTCTCCCGTAAATAAAAATATCAAGTTCATCATTATAATGAAAACTCTCATTTGACGGTAGAATTTCAATAGCATATAATTTGGACGCTTTGGGGAAGTGCTGGAACTGGCAGACAGGCATGACTTAGGATCATGTGCCGCAAGGCGTGAGGGTTCAAGTCCCTCCTTCCCCATAAATTCTATTAAATGAGGTATTGCCTTGAAGTTTGAAAAGAAAAATCTCGATAATCAACAGGTTGAATTGGTCGTTGAAACCGACGTTGATTTGTTCAACAAAAGCAAAGGCCAGGCTGCCCGCGCCATTTCCAGAGAAGCCAAGATCGCCGGGTTCCGTCCGGGCAAAGCGCCCTACGATGTGGTAAAACGCCTGTATGGCGAGGAATTCATCGAAGAACGTGCGATTGACATCATGATCAACGACCTCTACCCGGAAATTGTTAAGGAAGCCGAGATCAAACCCTACGGTCCGGGAAAGCTGGACGAGGTGTTGGAGAAGAATCCACCCAAGTTTAAGATCACCATTCCCTTGGAACCTTCTGTTGAGTTGGGCGATTATAAAGCTATCAAAAAAGCGTACAAACTTCCCGAGACAACCGAGAAGGACGTTGAAGCCGTATTGAAAAACCTGCAATTGAATTACGCCACCCCGGAAGATGTCGAACGCAAAGCCGAAAAGGGCGATCTGGTATTCTGCAAAATCAATGCGGTCTTGAATAAACCGGAAAAGGATGAAGATGCCCAAATCCTGAAAGACACTCCCCATCAGGTCCTGCTCGGCGAAGAAACCGAAGAGGAAGAAAATCCGTTCCCCTTCAAGGGATTTGGTGATAACCTGATTGGTCTTGCCAAAGGCGAAAGGAAAGAATTCTCGTACAAGTATCCCAAGGATTCCAACTACCAGCATTTAAAGGGAAAAGAAGTCAACTTTTCCGTTGAAATCACCAGTGTCAAGAAACTGGTAAAACCGGAATTGAACGACGATTTTGCCAAAAAGCTCGGACTGGACGATCTAGCCACGGTAAAAGAATCCATCCAGCATCAGCTCGAGACTGAAAAGAAAAATGAATATGAAAACGGGTATTATGACGAACTGCTGGACAAGCTGGTTGAAAAATCAACCATTAAGTACCCGCCTTTGGCGTTGGAAGATGAAGTCAACGATGTTTTGAAAACCTTTGAACAGAATCTGGCCAAGCAGAATCTCGATCTGGATACTTATCTGAAGATCAATTCACGCGAAAAAGAAGATTTCATTGAAAAAGACATCAAACCGGCAGCCAGAAAACGGCTGGAGCAGTCCCTGGTCATCGATGAGATCAGCCGTGTCGAAAAGATCGAGCTTGACCAGAAAGAATTGCAGCAGGAATATGCTCGTTCATTTATGCAGATGCAATCGGCTCCCGATTTTCATAAGCTTCAAAAGCAATTCACCACGCGCAAACTGGCCAATGTCACGGTCATGCAAGCCGCTTCGCGCTTGATGAACCTGAAGACGCTTCAACGGTTGAAGGCATATGCCAACGGCGAGGAAATCCCTGCGCCGGAGCAGCCCGTTGAAGGTGCAAACGGCGAGGAAAAATCCGCCAAACCGGCAAAGGCTAAAAAGCCGGCGGCAAAAAAAGAAGCTTAAATCAAATAAAAAATTGACAAAGTTTGGGTAAGATATACCTTATGATTGTCGGATCAGACACGGATAAGGTGAATAAATGAAAAATGATTTTTACAACGTAATACCCATGGTTGTTGAAACCTCCGGCCGAGGCGAACGAGCGTACGATATATATTCGCTGCTGCTGAGAGAACGGATCATCTTTGTCGGTACTGCGATCGATGATCAGGTGGCTAATCTGGTCGTAGCGCAACTGTTGTACCTCAGCCGCGAAGATGCCGATCGTGAAATTTCTATGTACATAAACTCTCCCGGCGGCCAGATTTATGCCGGATTGGCGATCTACGACACCATGCGCATGATCCCCAACAAGATCAGTACGGTCGCGGTTGGGGTTACAGCTTCTTTCGGCACCGTTCTGCTGGCGGCGGGAACCAAGGGGCATCGGTACGCCCTGCCGCACGCCACCATCCACATGCATCAACCGCTCGGCGGCGCGCAAGGCCAGGCTTCGGATATTGAAATCCAGGCCAAAGAAATCCTGCGTCTGAAAGCACGCCTGAATGAAATTCTGGCAGCCAGCACCGGTCAAACCCTGGATGTGATCGAAAAGGATACCGAACGGGATTTGTACATGAGCGCGGATCAAGCTGTTGAATACGGCCTGGTGGATAAAGTACTGACTGCTCCGGAAAAATAGATACGAATCAGTTATTCATGGAGACAAAAGCCGGATAGCTTTATCGTTATCCGGCTTTTTAGGAGAAATCGATGCTTCAAATCCAAAACAAGGTTATCAAAGCAGCCATTCTGGATATGGATGGCGTGTTATGGCGAATGAATACACCCATAATCGACCTGCCGAAATTATTCACCAATTTTGAGCAGCATGGAATTAAAGTAATGCTGGCTACCAATAACGGCACCGCCACCATCGATGGATATGTGAAGAAACTTTCCGGTTTTGGAGTCGAATTCGATAAAACCCAGGTGGTTACTTCAGCAATGGCGCTGGCATTTTTGCTGAAAAAGCATTACCCATCGGGAGGGCCGCTTTACATCCTGGGTGAGAGCGCTTTGATCGAAACTCTGGCTGAATTGGGTTTCTACCATTCAGAAGAAAAACCGCTGGCAGTCGCGGCGGGTTTAGACCGCGCTTTTACTTATGAGAAGATCAAAAATGCTTCTCTGATGATCCAAAAAGGTTTGCCCTTCTATTTCACCAATCCCGATCCGACCTATCCCACTCCGGAAGGCATCATCCCTGGCGCCGGTACGCTGCTGGCAGCTTTGGAAACAGCTTCAGGAGTAAAAGCCCAATTAGCGGGAAAACCGCTGCCGTTCCTGTTCGAAGTCTGCCTGGAAAGGTTGGAATGCACAGCGGAGGAAACCCTGGTGGTTGGTGACCGGTTGGATACGGACATCCTGGGCGGGCAGGCTTCCGGATGTAAAACCGCGCTGGTGTTAACCGGTATATCAAGCCGCGAAGAGGGCGAAGCATGGAACCCAAAACCCGACTTGATTCTGGACAAGATCAGCGATTTGTTTGATTAGAATTAATGAAAAATTTTTTTGATTTACAATTCTCTGAGCTTGAAGCGCTTCTGGAAAGTCTTTCTCAACCGCGGTTCCGCGCGAAACAAATCTGGCAGGCGGTGTATTGCAATTTAGTTTCATCATGGCTCGAGATTACCAATCTGCCTTCCCAATTAAGAGAGACTCTTCAAGCCGAATATTCGTTTTCTTCATTTTCTTTGACAGAAAAAATTAATGCTTTCGACGGCTCTTCCACTAAATTTCTGTTCGAATTGTCGGATGGGAACGCTTTGGAAGCGGTAATCCTGCGCAGCGATGAACGCATAACTCTGTGCATATCCACCCAATCCGGTTGTCCGGTGGGCTGCGTTTTTTGCGCGACCGGAAAATATGGGTTTTACCGCAATCTGACCAGCGGCGAGATTGTGGAACAGGTGGTTGCGCTGGCCCGGCTTTTGAAAGAGACCGGGGAAAGCGTATCCAACATCGTCATCATGGGTATGGGTGAACCGATGTTGAATTACGATGCGACATTGGCAGCTATCCGCAGGTTCAATGATCCCCGCGGATTGAATATCGGCGCGCGCAGGATCACCATCTCCACTATCGGGATTCCGGAGAAAGTCAGGCAATTTGCGACAGAAAACCTGCAGGTCAATCTGGCTATTTCTTTGCATGCTCCCAATGACCCATTGCGCCGAGAATTGGTGCCGATCGCGCAAAAATATATGATCGCAAGTATTCTTTCAGCTTGCAGGGAATACGTCGATAGCACGCACCGTCGGGTGACTTTTGAATATGTGCTGATCGATGGCGTCAATAACCTGCCCCAGCACGCACGGGAACTGTCGACTCTGCTGAAAGGGTTGCTTTGTCACGTAAACTTGATTGGCCTCAATCCAACCAGCCATTACTCCGGACGTGCTCCCCAAAAACAGGCGGTCAGGGATTTCGGCAAGGTGCTACTGGATCACCACATACCTACATCTATACGTAACAGTCAGGGAAGCGATATCCAAGCCGCTTGCGGCCAATTAGCTGGTAAACTTACCGGACGATCAAGGTCATCGTAGATTATTAATTAAAATCAGTTCTGGAGGATCCATGCAAGATTTGGTTAGCCGTTTTGAAGATTTACGCAGCAGAATAAATGAACTGATGGAGCATCTTTGACTGGGATAAAAAACAAACCCGGCTGCAAGAACTGATCAAAGAATCCGAGGGGGATAATTTCTGGCAGGATAACAAGAAAGCCCAATCCGTGATGAAAGAAATCGCGGATATTCAAGAAGAAGCCGACCTTTGGAAAAATATTTCCAACCAGGCAAAGGATTTCCTCGACCTTGCCGGTAGCGGCGACGAAAGTTTTCGGCAGGAATTGGAGGCAGAAGCTGCGCGCCTTGAGAAACGCGTTGACGAGTTGCAGATCACCACGTTGTTCTCCGGCCCTTATGACAAGGGGGGAGCGCTGCTTTCGATCAATTCCGGCGCCGGCGGCACTGATGCCCAGGATTGGGCGGCCATGCTTTTCAGGATGTACATGCGATGGGCGGAACGGCGCGGATTCAACGCTGAAATCATCCATCAAACCGAAGGCGAAGAAGCCGGTATCAAAAGCGCGACAGTACTGATCGAAGGTCCTTACGCATATGGATACCTGCGCGCTGAAAAGGGCGTCCATCGACTTGTACGCCTGTCGCCTTTCGATGCCGCGCATCGCCGGCATACTTCATTCGTTCAGGTGGAAGTGTTGCCGGAAGTTGCGGCGGAAGACCCGACGGTTGAAATCAATCCCGACGACCTGGAGATCGATATCTATAAATCATCCGGCGCCGGCGGTCAGAACGTTCAAAAGAACGCCACCGCCATCCGCATCACGCATAAACCAACCGGCATTGTGGTATCTTGCCAGAATGAACGCTCGCAGCTTCAGAACCGCGAGAATGCAATGAAGGTGCTGCGCGGCCGCCTGTATGAGATGAAACTGGCTGAACAGGAAGATCAGTTATCCAAGCTGCGCGGGGAATATCAAAAAGCCGAATGGGGCAGTCAAATCCGTTCTTACGTGCTGCATCCGTACCAGATGGTCAAAGATCATCGCACGGAGTTTGAGAAAGGCAACACCCAGGCTGTTCTGGATGGTGATATTGACGATTTTATCGAATCCTACTTAAAAAGCCGATAATATTAAAAACAAACGCAGCCGGCGTTAATTAGGGCTGCGTTTTACTTTTTTGTATGTTTAGTCCAATTTCCTGGCTAATTCAAACAATTCCATGTCAATTGATTTGGTCTTTCCTACCACGTCTTTTAAAGGGGTGGTGTGTAAATGGCTATTAACCCACCCAACCAGAACGCCGAAATTACCAGCCTCAATGGCATCCGTCGCGCCAGCACCCAGGCGGCTGGCAAGAATCCGGTCAGCGGCGCTTGGCGTACCGCCGCGCTGGACGTGCCCCAGTACGGTTGACCTTAAAGCAAACCCGGTACTCTCTTCATGTTCCTTGAAGTATTCCGCCAATTTCTCTGCGTTATATTTGGCGCCTTCAGCCACGACCACAATGGCGTGTGATTTTCCGCGTTCATAAGCGCGCATCAAGATACCAGCCACCTCTTCGGGCACCGTTTCCACTTCGGGAATCACCACAGTTTCCGCTCCCCCGGCAATAGCCGCCATCAACGCCAGGTATCCGCAATTGCGTCCCATCACCTCCAGCAAAAAACCCCTCTGATGCGAAGAACCGGTCACTTTAAGGCGGTCGATAGCTTCCAAAGCAATATTCAGGGCAGTGTCCACGCCGATGGTGATATCGGTGCCCACTAAATCATTATCAATCGTCGAAGCCACCCCTACCACCGGGAAACCCATTTCGTGCAATTTAAGCGTTCCGGTTTGCGAACCATTCCCGCCGATGACCACCAACGCTTCGATTTTGTTCTCATTCAGTGATCTGAGTGCCTCCAACCTGCCGGCTTCGGTTTTAAATTCCTCGCAGCGGGCGCTGCCGAGGACAGTCCCGCCGCGTTGAATGATGCCGCCCACGTCGCGGATTCCCATTTGAATGAACTTGCCTTCAATCAAGCCTTTATATCCCTCATGAACGCCGTAAACTTCCCATCCCTTGGAAATACCGGTTCTTACCACCGCACGAATGGCTGCGTTCATTCCAGGCGCGTCACCGCCGCTTGTTAAAACTGCAATGCGTTTCATAATCACTCCAACTCTGGTAATGACACGATTTTAACATCAATTGGGGCTAATTATTTTAAAACCAGCTCACAGCTTTGAAATGGATGTTAGAATTCTGTCCAATATTCACCTCCCGGACTAAAGGATTCTTACGATGCAATATAAAAATGTCGCTGAGCTGCAAGGTTTTATGGAAAAATGCTTCATCCTCCTGGGTGTAACCGAACCGGATGCCGAAATCTGCGCCAAGATTCTGATCACTTCCGACCTGCGGGGGATCGAATCGCACGGCATCGGTCGCTTGCGTATGTACGTGGATCGAATTCATAAGGGGTTGATTGAAACCAATGCACCTTTTGAAATCGTGCGCGAGTCGCCCACAACAGCCGTGGTGGACGGCCATCACGGCATTGGCATGGTCATCGCCCACCGATCGATGAGTTTGGCAATTGAGAAAGCCCGCCAGTATGGTATGGGCGCAGTGGCAGTGCGCAATTCCACCCATTTCGGTATCGACGGCTATTATCCCTTGATGGCAGTTGAAGCGGGCATGATCGGCATGAGTTTCACCAACGCCCGTCCTGCGGTTGCCCCAACCTTCAGCGGCCAACCCAAGTTAGGCACCAACCCGATTGCTTTTGGCGCGCCCACCGACGAAGCATTCCCCTACCTATACGATGCTGCAACATCAATCACCCAACGCGGAAAAATCGAAGTCCTGGCGCGCAAGGAAAATCACCCATCCAACCCGGTGTGGGTGATCGGTTCTAAAGGTCAGACGTTGACCGATTCTCAGCAAATTCTCGACCTGCTCGTAAAAGAGGAAGCCGCCTTGCTGCCCTTGGGTGGCTCCCTGGAAGAGACCGGCAGCCATAAAGGGTATTGCCTTTCAACCATCGTCGAAATTCTCTCCTCCGCCTTGCAAACCGGCGCTTTCCTGTCCGGGCTTTCCGGCTTGAGCGCAGACGGCCAGGAAACCCGCTTCCGGGTCGGGCATTTTTTTATGGCAATCAATATCGAAAACTTCCTGCCTCTGGATGAGTTCAAGCACAACATAGGTGCAATCCTGCGTGAATTGCGCGCGGCGCGAAAATTGCCGGGCGCCGACCGTATTTATACAGCAGGTGAAAAAGAGTACTACATAGAGAAGGAGATCCGGCAAAAAGGGATTGTGATCAATGAAGGTTTGAAAAAAGACCTTTTACACGTAAAGAACTTGCTGGGGATCGAAGATTTTGAGTTATCCTGAGAGCGAAGCAAAATGACGATTAAGGGCATCATTTTCGATTTCGACGGTTTGATCGTCGATACCGAGACCCCCGAATTGAAAGCCTGGCAGGAATTATTCCGGCGTTTCGATGTGGAATTTTCTTTTGATGAATATGCACAAACAATCGGAATGATTTATGATGATACCTCCGCGCTGGACATCCTCGAATCCAGGTTGAGCACACCGATTGATAAAGCCCGTTTATTCAAGGAGTTCAAAAAACGCAAGGTTGAGTTGATTGACGCCCAACCCCTGCGCAGCGGTGTATTGGATGTGTTAAAGTCTGCAAAATCAATCGGGTTGAAGATCGGGCTGGCATCCAGCGCGAAACTGGAATGGGTGAACCGTTATATCCAAAAGCATGAAATCAGTCAATTCTTCGAATGCGTAAGAACCAGGGAGAACGTCGCCAATCCCAAACCCGATCCCGAGCTTTACCAGGCAACCCTGGCTTGTTTGGGTCTCAAAGCCAGGCAGGTGATCGCATTAGAAGATTCCATCAATGGGGTTAGCGCAGCCAGGGCAGCCGGGGTTCACACAGTGGCAGTGCCCAACAGCGTCACCCGTATTTTTGATTTTTCGCAGGCGCATCTGGTGCTTAAGCACCTGACGGATATTCCCCTGCAGGAGATGATTGCTTTCTTTGAAAAACAAAGGTGAAATTCTACTACTAGTAATAATCGGAAATTTGCTTGCGTTGCATTCTAGAATTTGAGTTCTTGCAAAATAATTCATAAGGTGATATTACTGAAACTAAGGTAAAGAATGAATTTTGAAGACCTGCAGAAAATTCTTCCTGATAATTACAGCGTTATCGACCGTGAATTGATCAAAAACGCCTACCAATTCGCTGAAGAAGCGCACCGGGGACAATTGCGCGCGTCCGGAGAACCGTATATCACCCATTGCGTTGCTGTCGCTTATATCTTGGCTGAACTGAAAGTCCCGCCGGCTGTCATTGCCGCCGCCCTGCTTCATGACACTGTCGAAGATACGACAGTAACCCTCGCAGACCTAAAAGAAAAATTCAGTGAGGAAATTGCTTCACTGGTTGACGGTGTGACGAAACTGACCAACCTGCCGCGCGTAACACGCGGCGAAAAAGCCGGTAAAGAAAAACCGGAAACGATTGAAGACATCCCGGATGGAATCGTCAAGCATGCCGGCGGCGATGACCTGATCCTGGGTGACACGCTTGAAAAAAGCCGCCGCAAGGACCTTGCGACTGAAACCTTGCGGAAAACTTTAATGGCGATGGGAGATGACGTCCGGGTGGTCATGATCAAACTGGCTGACCGCTTGCATAACATGCGCACGCTCAGCTACATTCCCGAATCCAAGCGCTATCGGATTGCCAAAGAAACGCTGGACATCTTTGCGCCGCTCGCCAACCGCCTGGGTATCTGGCAAATCAAATGGGAGCTGGAAGACCTGGCTTTCCGCTATACGCAGCCTGAGGAATATAAAGCAATCGCGGCGAAACTGGCTGACCGGCGTGTAAACCGCGAAACCGAAGTAAAGAAAATTACGGTTGAATTGGAAAAGGTGCTCAGCGAAGGCGGGATCAAGGCGGAAATCACCGGCCGCTCCAAGCACATTTACTCAATTTATCAAAAGATGATGCAAAAGGATAAATCTTTTGAGAATGTACGGGATCTTCGCGGCGTGCGACTGATCGTGCAGGATATTCCCTCTTGTTACGCCGCCCTGGGTATCATCCACACCCATTGGCGTCCGATTCCCAACGAATTCGATGATTATATCGCCGCGCCCAAGGATAATTTTTACCAATCCATCCATACTTCTGTAATCTATTCGGATGGAAAGCCGCTTGAGGTGCAAATCCGTACGGAGGATATGCATCAGGCGGCAGAGTACGGCATCGCAGCTCACTGGCTTTATAAAGAAAAAGGATCACAGGAAGACCGCTACCAGCAGCGTATCAACTGGCTGCGTAAATTAATGGAATGGCGGCAGGATGTGGACGATGCTGAGGAATTCGTCAACGGTGTTAAGTCGGATGTGTTTGAAGACCGCGTTTACATCTTCACCCCGCGCGGCGACATCATCGACCTGCCAGTCGGCGCTACTCCCATCGACTTCGCCTACAGCGTCCATACCGAAGTTGGCAACCGCTGCCGGGGCGCAAAGATCAACGGCAAACTGGTCTCGCTGGATTATCACCTGAAAACCGGCGACCAGGTGGAGATCCTGACCGCCAAACGCGGCGGACCCTCACGCGATTGGCTCAATACGCACCTGGGGTTGGTCAACACCCAGCGCGCGCGCGCCAAGATCCGCCAGTGGTTCAAGAAGCAGGATCGCGAGCAGAACCTTGCGCAAGGGCGGGATATGCTGGATCGAGAATTGAAGCGCTTAGGGATAGTCGATTTGGATATCGACGATCTGGGGAAGTCCTTCGATTACAAATCCTCAGAAGATCTGTACGTTGCTTTAGGCTGCGGAGATTTAGCGATCGGCAAGATCATCAATCGCATCCAGGAAGTCGAGAAGGAAACCGAGGATCCGTTATTCTCGATTTCACCGGCGGCAGTCGAGCGCAAGGATGTCGAATCGGTCAACGTGTTGGGATTGAAAGGCATACTGACCAGTATTGCCAAGTGCTGTAATCCAGCGCCGGGGGACGAAATCGTCGGGTACATCACGCGCGGCCGCGGCGCTACCATCCACCGCATCGATTGTCCCAACATTTTACGCATGAAAGACAGGGAGCGCATCGTCAAGGTCAGTTGGGGCGAAGCCAAGCGCACCTTCCCGGTGCAAGTCCAAATTAAAGCCTACGACCGGCAAGGATTGATGGGAGATATCACCAATGTGCTGGGAAATGAAGGAATTAATCTGCGCGACATCAACATTAAAATTTCCAATAATCTTGCCACGATTATTTTAATGCTGGATATCGGCGACATTGGACAACTGAGCCGGGTGCTTACTCTGTTGGAATCGCTGCCAAACGTCATGGAAGCCTACCGGGTAAAACCTGGCTGATAAAAACATAAATTACTGCAATAATTTTTTCTGGTAATTATTTCTCAAATTTTTTACTTACTTTTCTTTCTTTTCTTTTTTCTCCTTCTTATTTTTCTTTTCCTTCTTGTCTTTCTTATCCTTCTTGTCCTTTTTGTCTTTTCCCATATCATTGCCTCCTAAATTAAGAAAGATCATTCAATAACGAATTATATATGGGTTTTCATTGATCTTTTGAGGTAAAAAAAAACGCTCCTTCCGGAGCGTCAGGCTGGGGGCAAAGGATTCGAACCTCTATAAACAGATTCAGAGTCTGCTGTCCTGCCGTTAGACGAGCCCCCAATTTGGGTGCGGGCATTATTTTACCACTAAACTGAACGGCAGCCTATATTTATCTTAAATTAATGTCAATGCTTCTTTTAGACGTTGTATGGTTCGTTCTTTTCCCAGCACCTGCATGCATTCGAACAAGGGCGGCGTGACGCGCTGGCCGGAAATGGCTTCGCGCAGGAAACTCAACAACTCCCGCGGGGTCAGTCCCTGGGCTTCCATGTACGCGGTAAATTTGGCTTCCAATACCGCAGGCTCCCAGACAGATACGCTTTCCAATATTTCCAGGCTGTCGCTGCCAAAGCGCAGGGTTTCTTCGCGTGTTTTATCTTTTATGATCAAAGCTTCTTTATCATGGCTGATCGCGTCCTTGAACAGGAATGCGCACATTTCTACAGAGTCATCCAGCGTGGTGATTCGTTCTTTAATGACAGGGGTAATTTTGATCAGGTCTCCCAAATCAGCATGGTAACCGGCTTTGATGAAAAACGGTTGGATGCGCGCAGCCAGGTCTTCATTACCCAATGCTTTGATGTGTTCCTTATTGAAATAATCCAGCTTGGAGAAGTTGATGGCAGCAGGCGATGGGTTGAGCCTGTCCAGCGAGAATTTTTCTACCAGGTCATTCAGAGTGAAAAACTCGGTATGGTCGTCGTAGCTCCAGCCCATCAAAGCCACCCAGTTGATTACCGCCTCCGGCAGATAACCCAAATCCTCCAGATCCTTGATGAAGATGGAATAGCCGTCGTTGCTCAGATCGGCTGCTTCGCGCTTGCTCATTTTACCCTTGCCGCTCGGTTTGAGGAATACCGAGAGATGTACCCATTCCGGTTCCTGCCAGCCGAGTGCATTCCAGATCAGGTGATGCAAGGGGGAAGTTGGCAACCATTCCGATCCGCGGATGACGTGGGTGATCTTCATCAAATGATCGTCGACAATGGCCGCCAGGTGGTAGAGCGCCCAGCCATCCGATTTAACCAGGATGAAATCATCCAGCGTGGCGTTTTCGAAGGTAATTTCTCCGCGCAACAGGTCTTTCACCACGGTGGTACCTTCTTTGGGCGATTTGAAGCGGATCACGTGCGGTTCGCCCGCTTTGACGCGCGCCTCTGCTTCTGCTTTGCTCAAATGTCGGCAGAAACCATCATAATGCGGGGGCAGTTTGTTCTTCTGCATCTCCTGACGTACCTGACTTAAGCGCTCGGGGGTGCAAAAGCAGTAATAGGCAGCGTCTTTCTCGATCAGTTCGCGGGCATATTTCTGGTAAATTTCCTTACGCTCCGATTGCCGATATGGTCCATACGGCCCATCCTTGCCGGGCCCTTCATCCCAATCTATCCCCAGCCAATGCAGGCTGTTGATCAATTCTTCCTCCGCCCCTTCAACCAAACGTTTCCGATCCGTATCTTCAATACGGAGGATGAATTGCCCGCCGGTCTGTTTAGCGATCAAATAATCATATAAAGCGGTGCGGGCAGAACCTAAATGCACATGGCCGGTGGGAGATGGAGCAAAACGAGCTCGAACAGGGGTGATAGTAGTCATGATCCTCCGATAATTATGAAGTTATGGTTCCCTTGCGCAACGCCACGCTCTCAACCAAACCAATTCCCAGAATGGAACTGAGCAGCGAACTTCCGCCGTAACTGATAAAAGGCAGCGGCAACCCAGATACCGGCACCACATTCAAATTGACGCCGATATTCACGGCTGTTTGAAAGAACAGCATGGCGGCATAACTGTAAGCAATTAAAGAACCATATAAATCACTGGCTGTGCGCCCAATCTCCATGCAGCGCCAGATCAGGAATAACAGCAATCCCATTACAGTCATCGCGCCAACGAAACCGAACTCTTCAGCCAGGGCAGAAAAAATAAAATCGGTATGGCGGACTTTTAAGAACCTCAGCTGTACCTGCGTTCCCTGTCCGTAGCCCTCCCCCAGTAAACCACCGGATCCGATGGTGATCAATGCCTGTTCCACGTTGTAAGTATCTCCATAACTGGCTTCGGGATCGGGGAAAAGAAAATTGATAATGCGTCCCCGTTGGTAATCTTCCAGCAGCGGGAAAGCCGCCGCGATCAACACGATGCCGACCAAAGCGAGGATGAGCAGGTACTTCACTGGAACGCCGCAAATCCATACCAGCGCGAACCAGATCACGAATATGACGATTGATGTACTCAGGTTAGGCTGCAGCAATATCCAGATTACCACGCCAAAAGTCATCAGAAAACTTTGAAAAATCCATTTTAGGTCATGCGGCTTGTCGATATTCTTGGCAAAAAAATCCGCCAGCACCATGATCATCAGAATTTTAACGATTTCGGAAGGCTGGATCATAATCACACCTGTGTCCAGCCAACGTGCGGAGCCAAAACTTACCGTACCGACAACATAAATGATCAACAGGGAGATGATCGCGAAAATATAAATAAAACGGGATAACGAACCCCAGTAATGATAGTCGATGGCCGCCATAATTAACATCAAAACCGTTCCGCCGATTAGATAAAGCGGCTGGCGCGAAACCGCTTGCGCCAGAGTCGCGTTTCCCGCGATGGCAGACTGGATCATCATGATCCCGAAAATGCTCAGGAAAAGTGCGGCGCCGAACAGCCAAAAATCAAAGTTACGCCAAATTTCACGTTTCATTCAATTACGAAAATTATCCTACCTTTGAACGATCATAATGTTTCAAGGGAATATCAGCCACCAGGCGCTGTTCCCGCCCCTCGTGCAGCATGGAGATGGTCACCGATTCCGGTTCGATCGCGATATGATGCGAGATGGTTTTTAAAAGATCGTCTTTCAATTTCTCCATCACCTCCGGATTAATGTCCGTGCGGTCATGGATCAGCACCAGCTTCAAGCGTTCTTTGGCTTCGTTTGCACTATTCGGCTGGTTGGTAAACTTTTTTAACCAATCAGACATGGTCCCAATCCTCCTTATTTGAATATACGCGAGAGCTTGGTCAGGAAATCATCTTTAAATTCGAGGTTCAGGAGCGGCACCTCATCTCCCATTAACCGTCGCGAGATATTGCGGAATGCCTGCCCGGCCATCGATTTTTCCTCCAAGACCACCGGTTTTCCTACATTGGTACTGACGATCACATGCTCGTCTTCCGGCACAATCCCGATCAGTTTGATTGCCAATAATTCCAGCACATCTTCCGCATCCAGCATATCCCCTCTCTGCACCATTTCCGGGTGCATGCGGTTGATGATGAGCTTGGCAGGTTCTTTTTGTTCAGCTTCTATCAAACCGATAATACGGTCGGCATCGCGCACCGCAGAGACGTCCGGATTAGTTACCACCAAAATCTCATCAGCCGGTGCGATTGCATTGCGAAAACCGCGTTCGATGCCGGCCGGTGAATCAATAATCACCCAATCGGCCTCTTCGCGTAATTCATCACCCAGTTTCATCATATCGCTCGGAGACACTGCATTTTTGTCGCGAGTTTGGGCAGCGGGGATCAGATGAAGTTCATCGAACCTTTTATCGCGGATCATGGCTTGTTTCAAGCGGCAGCGGCCTTCCACCACATCAACAAGGTCATACACGATGCGGTTTTCCAATCCCAGGACTACATCCAGGTTTCTCAATCCAATATCCGCATCCAGGCACACAACGCGCTGGCCCATTTGAGCCAATGCAACAGCAATATTCGCGGTGGCAGTGGTTTTTCCGACTCCTCCTTTTCCAGATGTAACCGTGATGATCTTCGCTGTCATTGAATATCCTCTTGATCGATAGATTCTTATTACAAATTTCTATTCTAACCGTTTATGCTGATCCCAGTCCACAATTTTCAGGTTTTCCCCGTCAATAAAAACTTTTTCAGCTTTCTTCTTGATGCGAACCTTGATTTTCGGTTCATGATAATCGATATTTGCTATGCGCAGATTGCTGGATTCTATTTCCAGCGCCGCAATGATTTCTTTGCCCGAGCCATCGATGCCGGCATGCGCGGTTCCCCGCAGCACACCCCAAATGTAAATAGACCCACTGGCAATGATTTCGGCGCCCGGGTTGACATCGCCATCCACAATCACGTCTCCCGCGAACTTCACAGAAGTACCTGAACGCAATGTCTTTCGAATCAATAACGCGCTTTCACCGCCATGCAACGCCCTTGGAATTTCGCTGCCGCCCGACTTCAAGTCGCTTTTTCGGGTTGATAACCCCAAAGTCTCGGCTACTGCGTCAGTGGCTGCTGATTTGCTCAATAATGCAAATAAAGTAACATCACGATCTGCCAATTTATCGCGCAATTTAATAATTTCGGCAGCTTTCAATTTTCGTTCATCAACATTGATGGCAATCTTTGCACCTTTAAAAAATTCAAGATTTCCATCGATCTGTGCGAACAATTCATCAGCGAGATTTTGCCAATTCCCTTCCCCCATGCTAACCAGCAATCCCTCGCGAAAACCTTTGATGGGAAATTTGACCTTTTGGTCCATCGCTTTCTATTCCATCGCCTTTATGGGGTGGTTATCTCCGATTCCTTGACTTCAGGCTCACCCGCATCGATCGCTTTCAATTGGAAGTAAGCCTCAAACACTTTTCGGGCAATCGGGCCAGCTACACTGGCGCCTTCACCGCCATTGTATACAAATGCTACAACAGCAATTTCCGGGTCTTCGTAGGGCGCGTAACCCACAAACCAGGAATGAGTCGGCCAGTTCCCAGGAATACACAGCCCTTTATCCTGGGCAACGTTATCGCAATACTCGGCAGTACCGGTTTTTCCCGCTACAGGGATATCTTTACCATTAATGATGATATTGCTCAGGTAATTTTTCGCAGTCCCTTCCGTGATTGTCATGCGCATGCCTTCCTGGGTCAGTTTAATAACCCAGGGTTCAACGGCTTTCTTTTCTTCCGTTGGAATTCCATTTTCGTCAAAAACCGTGATCAATTTGTCTTTGGTGATATCCCATTTCACTTTTGGCGTGAAAGGTTGGATCACATTCCCATTCGAGTCCAGAACCTCTCTGACCAAAGTCGGCTGCATGTAAACACCATCATTTGCCACGATTGCGGCTGAGACTGCCACCTGAAGCGCAGTGGAAAGTACGTAACCCTGACCCATAGCCGCAATATACGTATCACCGGTTGACCAGTTCTCACTTAAATTCACGCGCTTCCAGGCTGATGTCGGGATCAAGCCTTCCGCTTCACCGGGCAGTTCAATTCCGGTAACCTGTCCGTATCCAAGTGCTTTGGCATATTCCGCCAGGCGGTCGATTCCCAATCCTTCTTCCACCTCGCCCTCATACCCGCCGCCGATTTTGTAAAAATAGATATCACAGGATAAAGCAATGGCGCGCTGGTAGTAAACTTTACCATGTCCCAATTTATCATAACAAACATATTCACGCTCCGATCCCGGATCATTAGGGGAATACTTTTCAGTGATCGAGATTTTCCCAGGGCATGTCAGGCTTTGCGTGGGGGTGACCACGCCTTCATTTAAAGCTCCAATGGCGGTGGATAGTTTGAATACCGATCCCGGCGGATGTTCCGCGGAAACTGCGTGATTGAACAAGGGCGTGAGCGGATCGCTCATTAATTGGTTGTAGTAATAAGCCGGAATGTACTTGGCCATGCGGTTATTTTCAAAAGTTGGGTACGAAACCATTGCTAAAACTTCACCGGTTTTTGGGTTCAAGGCAATCACCACGCCATTCGAAGAACGAATGGTATTAAAGTAACGGTTCCACCAGTCGATCTCGCCAATCAACGCGGCTTTGGCTGCTGCCTGTAAACGGGTATCAATGGTCAATTTCACATTATTGCCCGGAACCGGATCGATGGGGGTTTCGATATCGCGAATCTCCTTACCGGCCACGTCGACTTCCACCACGCGTTTCCCATTCGTACCCGCCAGGATGTCATTCAAGCTCGATTCCACGCCGGCATAACCGACCTTGTCGCGATTGGGGACGTAACCAGCCGCGCGGTATTCCTCTTCTAACGTGGCAGGGATAGGGCCAAGAAAACCGATGATCTCGGAAGTGGTGGAACCCGTCGGGTATTCACGGATAGGCTGAACTTCGATTCCAACACCAGGCCAATCACTGGCTTTTTCCTGGATGATCATGGCGGTTTCCCGATCAATATCACAAGCCACATTTACCGCGGAGTAAGGCGCGTTGGTGTCCTGAATGATGACAACTTCGGTGATACCAAAATCGGTATTGCAGGCCGTGAAAGTCTTCACCGTTTCATCGTTTAAAACACCATTGGAAACTGGCACACCTATTAACGGGGAGAGCTCGCGATAGATTTCCTGGATTGCCCCCGGCAAGGGTTCCTCCGTTGGATCGCCCGGCAAATCTGCGGGAGTAATGGTGACATTATAAGAAGCCACATTCCTGGCAAGCACCACCCCGTTGCGATCCATAATAATCCCGCGCTCGGTCTGCAGATTGATCTCCTCCGTTCGGTTATCCTCCGCCTGCGCCAGGTAATAATCACCCTGTAAAATCTGCAAGCTGAATAGCTTGAAGGTATAAAAACAGAAAACCGCCGCGATGCCAATATAAATCACTCGAATACGCCAGGGTTCGATAGCTTTCTGATACGATTTTTGTTCATTCATAATCATCACCAGGCAAAACCCATTTCCTCAAATCTGAAATCATGACGTACATGGGGAATAGGAAGAAAAAATTCAACAGTAAACTTGGAAGCGTAAAATTTTGCAATCCCGCCATCAAGCCCGCCGCGGCGCCATTGATTTGCAGATAAAACAGGCTGAAGAAGTGCCCGAAAATCGTTCCTGCAAATACCACAATGATCAACATAAAGATGGGAGATTGCCAAATCCTGCCAAACAGGATTTTTGCCAGGAATGCCACAAAAAGATAGGTTCCAACAGGTATGTAAAAAGGCATGGCGGTGATAATTGAAATAAACAGGCCTCCCGCCAATGCCCACATAAACGTATTAAAACCTTTCTCTTTCACTCCCCAGGCGGCAACCGCCAGCATTACTACGTCTGCGCTGCCGTTGATCAGTGTGATCCGGCTGATCACTGTTGACTGCAAAACCGAGAGCACGAACATTACAGGAATGCAAATATAATTCGCGATCATTGCATTGTGGTTCCACTGGTCAGCGGCGAAATATTAGTGGTCTGGAAGTTCTTTATAACCAAAACAGCCCGCAGCGTTTTAAAATCGACCATTGGCTGTACATACGCCGACTGGAATAATTCATTCTCGGTCTTTTTGATATCCACTACCTGCCCAACCAAAATATCGGAGGGATAATTGCCGCCCAAACCGGACGTCAGCAGAATATCGCCCACGTTCAAGTTTACATTCTGGTTCAACATTTCCAGGGTGATATCGCCGGTAATCGAACCCTGCACCAGAGCGTCAGCGTTTTGATTTTGCAGGGTAACATTGACTGTAGATCCCGAATCGGAGATCAATTGCACCCGCGAAGCGCTGGCTGTTACCGCTTCGATGCGTCCCACCAGGCCTTGCTGTGTCACAACCGGCATTCCATAACGAACCCCATCATCGGATCCGTGATCGATGATGATGTATTGCAGGAATGGGCTGGGATCGCGCCCAATTACGGCGGCAGCAATATATTGGTCAGCCGGCCGTGAACGGGCATAATCCAGCAGCGAATACAAAATATCCGCCTCGCGCAGCTGCTGTTGCAGCTGGATGATCTGGCTCTGCAAATTGGCAACTTCATCTTCCAGTTCATTATTACGCTGAATCAAAGCGGTCACGTCGCGGGGAAGCGTGAAAAAATCGTAGACCGCCATGAACCTTTCCGACAGCCAACGTTGAGCCGCCACAAAAGGATCCATGACAACCCCCAGAATGGGACGCAGGAAACCGCTGACGGCGAGGAACAGAATGCCGACAACGATAAACACAACTACTGCGTTACGCAGCGTGCCGGGCGAAACAGGTTTCATGATTAATGTGTATTATGCCAGAAATCAGGCCGATTTTGGCTTGGAACGATCCACATCTACCAGTAAATGCTGGAAACGATCCAGGTCCTCCAGCACAATTCCCGCCCCACGCGCCACGCATGTCATCGGGTCTTCGGCTAACCAGACATGCATTTTGAGTTCGTTTGCCAGCCGCTGCACCAGATTCTGTAATTGCGAACTGCCGCCGGCCATGCATATACCTGTATCGAGCAGATCAGCGCCGATTTCAGGGGGCGCCTCATCCAGCGCGTCCTTGATGGTATCGATGATTACCTGCAGCGAGGGCTGCAAGGCTTCGCGTATCTCTATTGAGGAAATCTCCAATGCTTCAGGTAAACCGCTGACCAAATTCCGGCCGCGGATGGTCATGGTCTTTTCCGTTTCGAGCGGGTAAGCCGAACCAACCTGGATTTTGATCTCTTCCGCCATGCGTTCGCCGATGAACAGGTTGTATTTATTGCGGATGTAATTGATGATATCCTGATCCATTTCGTCGCCGGCAACGCGCAAAGAACGGGATACCACGATGCCGCCTAACGAACTGATCGCCACTTCCGTTGTTCCGCCGCCGATATCCACAATCATGGTTCCGCGGATATCCGCCAAGGGTAAACCGGCTCCCAGACTGGCCGCCATGGGTTCGTCGATCAGGTAAACCTCGCGGGCGCCCGCGGCCATGGCCGCGTCGAAAACCGCGCGTTTCTCCACTTCCGTCGCGCCGGTGGGAATTCCAATCACCACGCGGGGGCGTGGCATGGGAACGATGGATTGCTGGTGGACACGGCCGATGAAATAACCCAACATGGCCTGCGTGATTTCGAACTCGGAAATAACACCGTCGCGCAGCGGCCGCAGTGCAATGATATTGTTCGGAGTGCGCCCGATCATCTCCTTGGCCTGCGCGCCAATCGCCAGCGGTCTGCGCGTTCTTTTATCGATTGCCACCCAGGAAGGCTCCTGGATCAAGATGCCCTTTCCCCTTACGTAGATGAGGGTATTCGCGGTACCCAAGTCGATACCCAAATCAAGCGAGAACAGCCCCATCAGCCAGTTTACCGGATTTGTAACCAATTAACGCTCTCCTGTTTGTATAAGCGGTATTCTCGATATTACCTTAAAATCGGGCAGTATTATAACATTATAACGAATAATCCAGATTTTGAACGTTTTTAGCCTGTTCCCGCAACTGCTTGACAGCCCTTTCCGCAATCGCTATAATTTCAAGTCGATTGCGGGTGTAGCCAAGTGGTAAGGCAGTAGCTTCCCAAGCTACCATTCGTGGGTTCGAATCCCATCACCCGCTCTTTTTATTTAAGCTGCCGCACCAGATCTCCCAGATCTTCCATAATGATATCCGGTTGAAAATCTGATTCAATCAAGTCTTCTGGCTTGGTCTCCCCAGAGAGCACCAGGATGGTCTTGATGCCAGCCTGGCCCAAAGCGATATCGGTATACAGCCGATCCCCGATCATGGCGATCTGGTCCAGACTATATCCAGTTTTTTCCACCACAGCGTTGACGATGTGCGCCTGGGGCTTGCCGATGACCACGTCCGGTTTCCTTCCGGTGGAAGCTTCGATCATCGCCATAAACGAGCCGATATCCGGCATAAACCCGTTCTCGGTCGGGCAATTGAAATCCGGGTGCGTGGCGATATAAGGTTTGCCTGCCCGCAGGAAATCGCAGAATTTCCAGATTTTTTCGTAGGTAATGCTGGTATCAAAACCCAACACGGCGTAATCCGGATTCTGATCCGTGAGCACAAAACCATACTTCTGAAACTCGTCTTCCAGGGCTGTTGTACCTACCAGGTAAATGCGTGCTGCGGGTTTTAATTGATTCAGGTATATGGCAGTGGCTTCTCCGGAAGTAAAGATTTTTTCTTCCGGGACGTTGTATCCCAACTTGCGAATCTTCTGCGCGTACAATCCGGCATGCTTGGAAGAATTATTGGTCAGGAAAAGATAATCCAGGTCATTCTCTCGCAAGTAGTTCATAAATTCCAAGGCGCCGGGAAGAAGCTTATCTCCCAAATAAAACGTGCCGTCCATGTCGAGCATGTAGCAGCGGATTTTTTTTAATTGATCGATCATCGTTATTAAGCCTACGCAATGAATTTTAAATTTGCCCTGCAATTCTAAACCATTTCCGCTTTCCCTGTCTTGGAATCGATAAGCATTTTATAATGGGGACAGTAGGATTCTGACAACAAAGCATGCTTAATAAATTATTCCTTAATATGAAAGAAATCCGAAGGCAGCCCTGGTTATGCGCCATCTCGCTAGTATCGGGCTGCTGTCTCGCGTTGCTGATCTATTTCTATCATTGGCAGCTGCCGCTTTTCAGCAAGAGCCGACTGATTTTCGCCGGCCTGGCGGCAGTCTTTTTCTCGCTTGGAATTGCTTTTTTCCTGTATTTCAAAACCATCCCGCTTTATCGATCATACAGCCGGCGCAAGCAGTTGCTCATTGGAGGGATGGTCGGTTTGGCAGTTATTTTATCCATTTTCCTGTTTGCCTATCCCATACCGCATCTCTATCCGCTTTATCCGGAGCATTCTCTTGAAATCAAAGTCGACATGCTGGATACACCGCAAGAGTTGCAGGGGATTGCAATCAGCCATTTAGAACTGGCTTTCCGGGATGTCAGTTTCAATGAACTTGAGATCGACGGCCGCTACGAAATTCGCGAGGATTCCATCTTTTTCCCCTCCGGTCAAACAATCCGTATCTACTGGCGGGGAATCACAGGCGAAAAAACTGCCCTTACATTTCTGGCTGCTGATGCCCCGGTCAACGCCCGCGTTGCATGGGATGGGAATGAAGAGGTGCTGGCGCTGCAATCCGACGGCAATTTTGCACCCACGCTTTCCACGAATTTTCAGGTAAATTCGTTTGAATTTCTTATTATTAAATCGGCTGTCAGCATCCTGGTTGCTGTGGCTGCCTTTGTTTTATTAACAGGCATGTTCAGCCCCGCTCCGTATACCAGCATTCTTCTTGCTGTCTGGCTGCTGGTTTATCTGCTCTATTACCCCGGTATCATCGGCACGGTGAATATCATCGCCGTCGATGAATTGCTGCAAGGCCATCCATCCGACTGGCATCCACTGGCGTACACCTTGTTGACCGCATTCAGCATCCGCTATCTAGCTTCTGCCTCATCCATTCTACTCCTGCAAATTGCGAGCCTGGCATTGGTGTATGGAAAAGCCTTCATTTTTATCCAAAAGAACGGCATCCCGCGCGCCTGGCTTGTCCTTTTCACCTGGTTGGTTGCGTTATGGCCGGCCAACATATTCTCGGTGATCACCCTCACCAATGATATTCCCTACAGTATCGCCTTGCTGGCGTTGACTTTTTTAGCAATCAGGATCGTAACGACCAAAGGCGGATGGCTAAACCATCCCACCAATCTCCTTTTCCTGGCGCTTGGCGCTTCACTCGCAGTCCTGTTCCGCTATAACGGCATTCCTGCTGTCGCCTTATTCGTAATTTGTATTTTTGCCTGTTACCCGAAATACTGGCTGCGAATCGCGCTGGTTATTCTGATCGTAACCAGCGCCTGGTTTACAACCACCGGGCCGCTTTCGAATGCTTTAAACGTCACCCAGGAATCCGAAGGTCAATTCGACAATATCCTGCTGCATCATATCAGCGCCCATGTGGCAGCCGGCACACCGCTCACTGTGGAAGAATCCGCTTACCTGGATAGCCTTTTACCGCTTAAAGAATGGAAATACTCCTGCTGCACCAACACGGCTATGTGGCTGAATTCCGATTTTGATCGGGATGTTTTTCATGCCAATTCGGACTATAACCGCCGATTGGAACTTTCATTATTCACAAGGAATCCCTCCCTGGAATTCAGGCACATGTTATGCGCCAGTGATTTGATCTGGAATCCCATCGATGGTTGTGAAATCCAACATCCGCAGCTCGAATTTCTCAAAGGGAAATATTTCTGGACCGGAAGTTATTTCCCGCAATATCAGGAGAA
Source organism: Anaerolineae bacterium (assembly GCA_013178095.1). Taxonomy (GTDB): domain Bacteria; phylum Chloroflexota; class Anaerolineae; order Anaerolineales; family Anaerolineaceae; genus Pelolinea. The sequence goes on from JABLXK010000004.1 coordinate 128,328, forward strand.
TTCGCTTCTGCCATTGTTAATTGAACCTGTATCCGCTTTCTTGTATCGTCTGGATTCAATCCCGCTGCTATCGGCGCTTTTTTGGCGGCCTGCCTGGTTTTTGTATCTTTCGCTTGCCTGCGCAGCAATTCTATGCCTGCGCTTTAGAAATCCACGTTGGCTGTTATCCATTACTCCGGTTTTTGGGCAATCTGCGTTCCTTCTATTATTTAACCGCGTACAGAATTTCCGCTATCAGTATTGCGCTGTCCTGATAGGTTTTCTGCTAATCTGCATGGTTTTTTATAGACCACCGATCAAAAAATAGTTGAGGAGGCTTTATGCCGGTTGACTTGAGAAAATACCAGACTCAAACCAAATTCCGCCTGATCCTTTGGTTTTTTATCCTCTTATTCACGCTGGGTTTGGGTTTGATCTGGCTCATCTACGGACGTCAGGCTGCCTTGCTGGGTCTCCTGTGCCTGCTGGGAACAGCAATCCCTATTGGGCTGATCGTGATGGCGCTTTTCGGCCTGGACCTCATTGTAAAGAAGAAGCAATAATCGATTTTCGGGCTGGACGGGTATTTTCACGTGTTTGCGCCTGAATCTGTTATGATTAAATCCATGCGAAATTTCTTCAAGTCCGATCTGGCAATCATCACTTTGATCGCAATCCTGGCGCTGGCTGTGCAATTATTTTTTCTGAACCCGCCCATTCTCAGCGACCAGATGGAATATTATGTCACCGCTTTGCGGCTCCCCCGCCTGCCCTCCAACCCCAATATCGGCAGCATGCGCATCGGATTGGAGTTGCCGGTTGCGTTTTTATATCGCATTTTTGGCAGTTCCGAAGTGGCTTATTACGCATTCCCTCTGTTCTGTTACGCTTTATTGGCTGCGAGCGTCTATCTGATCGCAAAAAGTCTCTTCTCTCGGCGGGTTGGAATCTTTGCTGCCCTTTGGACCATCTTCTTCCCCAACCTGATACTGGATGCCGGTCATTTACTGCCGGATGTTCCTGCCACAGCGATTTCCGCGGCGGCTTTTGCCTTGTTATTCACGTACTTCAGCCATCAGGGAATCCAGCGGGATTTTGCATCGCGGCAGAGCCGCCTGGTGTTGATCATAGCCGGATTATTATTCGGATGGTCTTATCTGATCAAAGAATACCTGGCTATCCTGTTTTTTTTGATACCCGCCGTATTCTGGATACTGAAAATACCATTTAAACATCTGGTTCCGATGGCGCTCGCCATGCTGGCAATGTATGCCCTGGAAGCTGCAATTGGAATCCTGTATTACCACAACCCCTTCATCCGCTTCATGGCAGCCAATCCCCGCGAAACTACCGGTGAGATACAAAAGGACGTTTACCGGATCGTTAATTATTTCGCCTTGTTGGTCATCAAAGCTGGCGGCGATGGCATCCTGGCTGTTATGGGATTGGGAATTGTCAACAGCATTATCGGTGTCTTCAAAAGGGAAAAACGCCATATTTTTCTTCTCGGTTGGATCTTGATAATCTACGTCCTGTTTACGGTTGCCGGTCTGCTGCCGGTAATCTTCAACTGGGAAGGCATTGTTCTTTTGCGCTTGCACAAATTTCGCTACTGGGTACCAATATTGCCGCCGTTGGTGATCGCTGGCGCAGCAGTCCTGGACCGGATAATCACCTGGCTGTCCCTGCAGATCAAACTGAATAAAGCCGCTGAAAAACTCTTCGTGTCGATCCTGATGGCCGGTATTCTGATCGTGGTCACCGGACGCGGCCTCATGACCATCCAGTCCGATCCGGACTTCATACGCAACGGCAAAGGCCACTACCTTGAACTGCGTGCATACCTTGAAAACCACGACGACCCGCAGGGAATCATTTGGATCGATCGCGATAACAAGCGGGCTTTTGAACGCATCCTGCCCATGTACGTCCGCAATCCGTTTGGGAAATTGGTTTGGCATGGGAAATTCAAGTATATAAACACCGATGATCTCTATCTGCGTGCCGAGGAGATCGATGAAGGGATGATCATCATTGATCGTGACTTTATGGTACCGGAACTGTATCATGTACCGGAATATCTGGCTGATCCGCCGGATAACTGGCAGCTGGTTTTTGAAAGCAGTAATCAGAAAATTGCTCTATATTCGGTAAACTAATATAAACTCAACCTGATTCATTTAACTAGAAGACGAAATATTAGATCGGGATTAATAAAAACGACATGTGCAATTAAGCAGGCACTTATGAGAAAAGAAAAAAAACTTCTGGTATATATACCGGCACTGAATGAAGAGAGCCACATCGATCATGTAATTCGCCAAATACCCAAATCGATCGAGGGTATCCATTCGGTGGATTGCCTGGTGGTCGATGATGGCAGTTCAGATAATACCGCCGCAGTGGCCATCTCAGCCGGGGCGCACGTGGTCAGCCACGGCCGTAATCAAGGCGTCGGCATGGCTTTCCAGTCTGCCGTGCAATACGCATGGGAAAACGACTATGATCTTCTGGTCGGGATCGATGCTGACGGCCAATTCGACCCGGCCGAAATTCCCATGCTGATTCAACCCCTGCTGGATAATCGGGCAGATATGGTGGTCGGGAATCGCTTTACCCAAGGCAGGCCTGAATATATGCCTCCAATTAAATTCAGGGGCAACAAGATGGTAGCCGCCCTGGTCAGCTCCATCAGCGGACAAAAATTTCAGGATGTCTCATGCGGCTTTCGCGCTTATAATCGCGAAGCCCTGCTGCGCTTGAATGTCTTTGAGAAATTTACTTACACCCACGAAAGCATCCTTTCCCTGGTATACCAGGGGCTGCGTGTGATGGAAATGCCCATCAGCATCCGCTATTTTCCCGAACGCAAGTCGCGAGTTGCCGGCTCCATCTCCAATTACGCATCCAAAACCAGCAAGATCATTTTGCGCGTGCTGTTGGATTACCGTCCCTTGCGGGTATTCGGAATGCTCGGGTCAATCTTCTTTATCATCGGCCTGGCATTTGAAATCTTCCTCTTTGCTTTTTACATGATCAACGGTTCGTTCACGCCTTACAAATCTGCCGGCTTCATCGGTTTGGGATTCATCATTTTTGGCATGCTGATCTTCCTGGTCGCGTTGATCGCCGAAATGATCAACCGCCTGCGCCAAAGCCAGGACCGGTTAATGGTTGAGCTGAAAAGACGTCGGTTTAAATAAGCAATTTTTTATTGTTTATTAATTAAAGTCATTCAAGTTTCTCCCTTGAATGACTTTTTTCGTCTTCTTGCCGAATATGAAAAAACTGTTAATTATATTAACGTATGTTTACTATTTTTTGTATAATTATTAATGAGAACTTGCTCAATGAACCTTTCCACAATTCTATCTACTTTCTACACGATTCTTTTATAGGTAATCATGTGAAAAAAAGTTTCGACAGCATTTCATCAAAAATTAATCAGCAAGCCATGGAACGGATGCGCCGTTTGGTGAACATCCTTCACTACAATACTGAAGATAACCAGCAATTCCTTGATTACGCCCTGAGTGAAGCCATTGAACTGACACACAGTAGACTGGGTTATATCTATTTTTATAATGAGGCTGAACAACAATTCACATTGAACACCTGGTCAAAGGAGGTAATGAAGGAGTGTACAATTCAGGATCCTCAAACAATCTACCAACTGGAAAAAACCGGACTATGGGGAGAGGCTGTCCGCCAGCGCAAGACCATCATTGAGAATGATTTTTATAAACCAAATCCGCTAAAAAAAGGTTACCCTGAGGGGCATGCCCCACTAAAGAAGTTTTTAACCGTTCCTATTTTTGATGAAGGCAAAATTGTCGCGGTGATCGGCGTTGCCAATAAAGAAACGGATTACGATGAATCGGACGCTCTGCAATTATCCCTCTTGATGGATTCTGTCTGGAAAATCGTCGATCGCAGAATTGCATTATCGGCTTTTCGGGACAGCGAAACCAAGCTGCGCAGTTTGATCAATGCCACGCAAGACATTGTCCTATTAAAGGACAAGGATTTCAAGCATGTAATGGTAAATCAGGCTGCACAACAATTCTTTCATCGTACAGAGAAAGAAATCATTGGAAAAACCGATTTTGATTTATTGCCAGCGGAGAGTGCCAGGGCTTGTAGATTATCCGATCAAAAAGCTCTTGAAAAAAAAGCTTTGGTTATCGAATATGAGCAAGTTCAAAATCAATTTTTCGAAGCTCGCAAATTTCCGGTACCTTTAAGCGATCAAACTGGAATCGGCTGTTTTATTACCGATATTACAAAACAGGTCAAAGCCGATGAGTCACTGCTGCTTCAATCCAAAGTCCTGGAAGCGGTGGCCAATGCGGTTGTGATTACCGATCCGGATGGCAAAATTGAATGGGTCAACCCGGCTTTCACCAAATTGACCGGATTTAACAATAACGAAAGCCAGGGGCGCAATCCCCGTGATTTGGTGCGATCTGGAGTGCAGGAAATTTCGTTTTATGCAGATATGTGGCAAACGATAAAAAAGAAAAAATCCTGGAAAGGAGTCCTGGTCAATCGCAAGAAAAATGGAAGCCTTTACTCTGAAGAAATGACTATCACTCCCCTCATAGGTGAAAAGGGGGAAATCCTGCACTTCATTGCCGTAAAGCAGGATATCACCGAACGCGAACAGCACGAAAAGGAATTGACCGTGATTGCCAATGTATCGTCTGCCTTGCGCAACGCCCAAAACAAGCAGGAAATGCTTCCGGTGATCCTGGATCAATTGCTAGAGCAGCTTAAAATCGAAGGTGCCACGTTGATTTTGCATGATCCTCTATCAGACGAGATGGTGATCGAACTTGGCAGAGGTTTATGGGCGAACAGCACAGGTTTACGGATTCCTCCCGGCAAGGGTTTATCCAGGAAGATCATGGAAAATGGTAAGCCTTGCGTTTATAACGATAGTCAGGATAATCCTGATTCATATTATAAGAATGTTTTTAAAAATTGCACTGCTTCAGCAGCGGTACCTTTGTCGGTGCAAGAACAAAAAATCGGCGCAATTTTTATTGGTACAAATCGAAAAATTACCGACCGGGATATTCGGTTGTTGAGTTCAATCGCGGATATTGCCGCCAGCGCCATCAATCGATCCACCCTTCACGAGAAAACTCAAGAGAAGGTGAAGCAATTGGACGCTCTGCGTACAATCGACCAGGCCATCAATACCAGCCTGGATCTAAAAGTAACTCTGAATGTCATCCTGAAACAAGCCAAAGAATTATTGACTTGCGATGCCCTCCTGGTGATGTTCAGCAAACCGCAAACAATGACTCTGGAATACGCCGCCAGTCTTGGATTTCGAACCAGGGATATTGAACATACCAGTTTTCGAATCGGAAAAGGATTTGCCGGAAGGTCCATATTGGAACGTCAAACCGTCAGTATTGACCTTGCAGAAATCGATTCCGAAACCCTCCCCGAAGAACAACTGTTTTTTGTCGAAAAGTTCCATTCGGTGCATTCCGTCCCGTTATCGGTAAAAGGCAACGTGAAAGGGATCCTGATCGCGTGTTACTCGCGGCCTTTTAGACAGTCCATTGAATGGCAGGAAATTCTGAACACCCTGGCCACTCAGATCGCCATAGCGATTGATAATAATGAGTTGTTTGAAGGCTTGCAGCAATCGACCTTCAATCTTTCGGTTGCTTACAACGAGACAATTGAAGGGTGGGCAAAGGCGCTTGATTTACGCGATCATGAAACGGGTGATCACTCCAAACGCGTGGCGCAAATGACAATCGACCTGGCTTATGAATTGGGAATCAAAAATGAGAGTATTGGTGATATTATGCGCGGCGCCTACCTGCATGATATCGGCAAAATGGGAATTCCCGACGCAGTCCTGAACAAACCCGGCAAATTGACCGATGAGGAATGGGACATGGTTCGCCGGCATCCTCAATTTGCGTATGACATGCTATCGTCCATAAAATATCTGCAGCCCGCTTTGGATATTCCCTACTGCCATCATGAGAAATGGGATGGCAGCGGTTATCCGCGCGGATTGAAAGGCGAAGAAATCCCCCTGGCTGCCCGTATTTTCGCAGTAGTGGACGTTTGGGACGCGCTCATTTCCGACCGTCCTTATCGTAAAGCCTGGACAGAAGAAAAAGCGATGCAATATTTACAAGAACAGTCAGGAAAACATTTTGATCCGCAAGTCATTAATGCTTTTTTCAAAATGAAGAATCAAAATTATTAACTGGTATTAATAAATAAATAATTGTTAATGAAGATTTTACTGTCGTTTATATTTTAATAAAAATTATTTCAGGTTTATAATAAAAAACGATAAAGGCAAACCCAGCGAAAACTGGCGACGCAAAGCTACTGGTCTAAAGCGGTTTATGAATCGCAATGATCGCAGAGCTGCCGAAAATAATGGAATTAATTTTTCCAATCTCTTTTCGTTGGGGGGATGCCAAACCAAAACGAAAGGAGATTATTTTATTAAATTACTTTTCTTCTTATGATTCCCAGTAAGGGAAGACCAAATCTTTCAAATTACAAAATTAATTAATCAACCTCAACCAATGAGTGAAGAACAATCAAGGAGCATAAATGTCACTCTCAAATTTATTGAAACCGAAATATATCGCCATCGCTTTAATCATCCTGGTTCTCGCCGTCGTGGCTTTTGGTTATGCGGCAGCAAACGTCGTTCCGGAAAGCGGTGCGGGTGAAGGTGTGGGCACCATCAGCGGTTACACAATCGATAATATTGCTTACACGCTGCTTGTTACCGACCCAACCTCTGTCTCCAGTGTCACTTTTGATGTAACCCCTACCAGCGGAGCTGAAGCACCTACTCAGGTCAAAATCTCCGTCGATTCGGGTTCAACCTGGATTGATTGCACAGGTCCCACAACCAATGCCTGGGCTTGCGCTTTTACAGTCGGTTCGGAACCGGAAATTTCAGCCCTTAGCTCAATGCAAGTTGTTGCAGTCCAATAAATAAATCGTTTTCGTTTAGCCTGGATTGAATAATTCCAGGCTAAACTCCCAGGCAGCATTGAAAGACAAAAATACGGTAAGTCATCCGGTTTTTTCTGCATTTCTACTGATTCTGGTAATTTCGTGCTGGATCTTGTTCGCCCCAAGTGAGGTTGGCGGTCAAACCACCTATATAATCCTGATCGGCAATAGCATGGAACCCGGCTTCCATATCAACGATCTGGTTCTGGTCCGTACTTCGAGAGAATACAGGGTAAATGATATAGTTGCTTATAAGCAACCCGATGTAGGGGTTGTGTTTCACCGCATTCGACAATCACAGAATGGTTATTTCGTAATGAAGGGGGATCATAATTCTTGGGAAGATTCATATCATCCAACCGCCAATGAAGTGGTTGGCAAGTTGTGGATACGCATTCCAAAGGCAGGGTTGATATTGACGGTTTTTAGAACTCCAATCGGTTTTACATTTTTGGTAATTATTATTACACTCCTGTTATTATTTTTCATTTTTTCTGATTGGATTATTGGCAGGAAGCAAAGAAATAAAAGGAATTCTTGTGAATCTGGATTTTTTAAAATAAATCATAAGGATAAAAATGTAATGGATATGTATAACAAACTTTCCGATTTTCTATACATAATATTCGCATTTTTTTTTGCTGCTTTTTTCCTGGCAATTGCTTCTTTTTCAAGCCCCATTGAAAGCTCTATATCCGACGATTATGAATTTATGAACTATGGCACTTTCAGTTATTCATCCGAAGTGCCGGATGATATCTATGATAACGAAACTTTAAACTCCGGCGATCCAATCTACCGTCAGATCAATGATCGGTTCATGGTCAGCTTTACCTATGAATTGAAATCCGAAATGCCGATTTCTGCCATAGAAGGAACTTACCAGATGGTGGGAATTATCAGCGAAGCCAGCGGTTGGGAAAAAACGATCCAATTAACTGCTCCAGCTCTGATCAATATAAAAAAGTTCACATCTTCTGCAGAGGTTAACCTAAATATTGTACAATCCGTGATTGACAATTTTGAAGAACAAACAGGTATCACCAGCAATCGGTATACATTGACCATCCAACCTCAAGTGAACTTGGCATGCAAGATCGGTGGTAGAAAAGTAATAAATGTTTTTACACCCGAATTTCAATTCAGCATGGATGATCAAAAATTAGTCTTAATTCAAGATAATTCCAAAACTGCAACCGATATACTTAATCCAACGCAAGTGGGGGTTGCCGCAGGTTTTCGCAAATCAGCCAACACCCTTTCCATTCTTGGCTTGAAAATAAATGTTCTGTTAGCACGGATCATATCTGTTTATTTAATCGTAGCCGTAATTATTGCCGCATTGTGGTTTTCTGTAAAAAACGGATATTTACAACTCAACCATTTGAGATCACGCGTAATCAGGAAAGTAGTTAAAAAATGAGTAAAAAAATTATCTTAATTCTTTTAATCAGCGTACCGGTTTTAATATTATTCAGCGCCATCATGGCCAGCACATCCTCCAATATCGTGGCAGAATCAGGAGTGGAATACCAAACTGAGGAAGTCACTGCCGACCAATTGAAACCTCCCGACTGCAATGGATTAAATCTATCCAGTTATTATGTGAACAGCGATGGTTCAACCACCAACGATCTTGTCCTGGGATCTTCCGGTTCCGACGCGCTGATTGGAAATGAAGGAAATGATTGTATTGTTGGCGGCAGCGGAGACGATACTCTGGATGGCGGAGACGGGACCGATATTTGCATCGGGGGAGATGGAACGGATAATTTTTCCAATTGCGAAACACAAATCGACTCATAGCAAGAAGCCGATATTCATTGACGCTGAGAACTTTTCATGCTATCATCTGCCCATTGTAAATATGAATACGCAATTCGTGCATGCCTGCTTACGACGACAGCCGACCTCATCCTTACCCACCGGATTGGTTGGCTTTTTCCGCTTGCTTGAATTGAAGAATTCATAATATTTCAAAATAGAGCATCTGAACGAACGAGAGAAGCTTTCCGAATTCCGGAAGGCTTTTTTGTTTTTCGGGCTTTATTCCAATATTCAAATTATCTAAGGAGAAAATATCATGGCAAAAACAATCTCAAAATCATCCATAAAAAAAGTAGTATTGGCATACTCAGGAGGACTGGATACTTCTGTCATTGTTTCCTGGCTGAAGGAAAATTATGGCTGTGAAGTGATCTGTTACACTGCCGATGTCGGCCAGGGCGAAGAACTCTCTCACTTGCCCGAGAAAGCGGTTGCGACCGGCGCCAGCAAGATTTTTATTGAAGACCTGACCGATGAGTTTGCCGGTGAATATTTATTTAAATTGCTGCGTTCGGGAGCAATCTATGAAGGGAAATATCTCCTGGGTACATCCATCGCCCGCCCTTTGATCGCCCAGCACATGGTCAAAATTGCCCAGCAGGAAGGCGCCGATGCGGTCGCTCACGGCTGCACGGGCAAGGGCAACGATCAGGTGCGTTTTGAGTTGACTGTCATGGCGCTTGATCCCAGCCTGAGGGTTATCGCGCCCTGGCGTGAATGGGATATCACTTCGCGTGAAGATGCACTGGCCTACGCCGAAGCGCACAACATCCCGGTTTCTTCCAGCCTGAAGTCCATCTACAGCCGCGATCGCAATTTGTGGCATTTATCGCACGAAGGCGGCATTTTGGAAGACACCTGGAATGAGGCTGACGAAGGCATGTTCCAACTCTCAGTATCACCCGAAGAAGCGCCCGACCAACCGGAATACCTCGAGTTGGGGTTCGAGGATGGTTTTCCTGTGAAGTTGAATGGGAACTCCATCTCCCCCGCCAATCTTATCAAGGAACTCAACCAGATCGGCGGCAAGCACGGCATCGGCCGGGTGGACATGGTCGAGAACCGTCTGGTTGGAATGAAATCGCGCGGTGTATACGAAACGCCTGGCGGAACGATCCTGGTGGCGGCGCACCAGGACCTTGAATCCATTTGCCTGGATCGCGACACGCTTCATTACAAACATCTGCTCGCCCAGCGGTATGCGGAACTGGTCTACAATGGCCAATGGTTCACTCCCCTGCGCGAGGCAATGGATGCTTTCGTGGACGTTACCCAGAAGCATATGACCGGTACTGTGAAGATGAAGCTCTATAAAGGCAGCGCAATCGCAGTTGCCCGCAAAAGCCCCTATAGCCTCTATAACGAAGAATTTGCCACTTTTGCCCAGGATAGCGTGTACGATCAAAGCGACGCGGCCGGTTTTATAAGCCTGTTTGGTCTTCCAATGAGAGTGGCTGCCATCCGCGATCTCAAAACCTCAGCGGCTCTGTATGGCGCGACCGATTCCGTACCCGAACTCGGTTATGAAAAGGTGCAGCGTGACTAAATTGTGGGGCGGTCGCTTTGCCGGCGGAGTTGATCCGCTGGCATGGCAATATAACGCGTCCATTTCTTTTGATTTCCGTCTTGCCAAGGTGGATATTCAGGGATCAAAAGCCTGGGCGAAAGGGCTCCGTAAAGCGGGAGTGATCCGGGCGGATGAACTAGACCTGATTTTGGATGGATTGGAGAAAATCTCTTACGAAATCGAGGCTTCCGAATTTTACATCCAACCTGCTGACGAAGACGTGCACACCGCTATCGAGCGGCGGCTGACGGAACTGGTCGGTGCGGCCGGTGGCAAACTGCATACCGGTCGCAGCCGCAACGATCAGGTGGCTACCGATTTGGCGCTGTGGATGATCGAGGCTTTGGAAGTAATAGAAAAAAACATAAAAGAAGTTCAATTATCTTTAATTAAAAGATCTGAAAAAGATTTTGGCATAATTATAAATGGCTATACGCATTTACAGCAATCCCAGCCAATTCTTCTAAGTCATTGGTGGCTATCTCATTTTTGGCCCTTGATGCGCGATCGGCAGCGTTTGGCGGAACTGAAAAAGCGCGCTTCCGTGCTGCCGCTGGGATCCGGCGCAATGGCAGGAACCCCCTACCCGATCGATCGTAAATTTCTGGCAGCCGAATTGGGGCTGGATTCAATCTCCCCCAACAGCATCGATGCCGTTGCCAATCGCGATACTGTCGCGGAATTTTTGTTTACCGCTTCCCTCCTCGCGGTGCATTTATCCAAGCTTTCCGAGGCATTGATCTTATTTTCAACTGCAGAATTTGGATTCATTCACCTGTCGGATGCCTACACCACCGGGTCCAGTTTGATGCCGCAAAAGAAAAATCCCGACACGCTTGAGTTGACGCGTGGAAAAACAGGAACGATCATCGGCCGGCTAACCGGATTGCTGGCCGCGCTCAAAGGGCTGCCTTCAAGTTACGACAAGGACTTGCAGGAGGATAAAATGCCCCTGTTCGAAACCTATGATAGTCTGTGCTTAATGCTGCCGGTCATGGCAGGCTTGCTGGAATCCCTGGAGGTGGATGCCGGGCGTATACATTCAGCCCTCAATCCGGCAATCCTGGCCACTGATCTGGCGGATTACCTGGTTGCGAAAGGGATTCCATTTCGTGAGGCGCATTCCCTGGTCGGGCAAGTTATCCGCAAATCGGAAGGACTTCACGTACCGTTGCATCAATTGCCTTTGAAAGATTTTCTGGCGGTCAACCCGGCCTTCACTGCCGATGTGTTTGACGTCTTCGATTTTGAGAAGTCTATTTCCAAACGCAACCTTCCCGGAGGGACCGCTCCCGCTGCTGTACAGGAGCAGATTGCGCTGGCCAAACATTTGGCTGGGCTTTAAATACCTTGACGAAAATAACAAAAACCATATAATTGTCGCCAACATATCAAAAGGCTTTGAAGAGGACGAGTAAGCGCTGAACGCCGGCACAGAGAGCAGGAACCTGGTGAAAATCCTGCCCAAAACGACAGCACTGAATGGACCTCGGAGCCGCAGAGCAAAAGTCCAATATACGAGTAGCTTGAGCCGGGTTGTTCCCGTTACAGGACCAGGGTATAAACCGAGGTATAAATCGGCCGTACCCGAAAAGAGTGAGCTGGCAAATCCCCAATCTGCATCACCGGGGATTTTTTGTTAGGCACAGCTTAAATTGGGTGGCACCACGGACATAGCGTTCGTCCCATAGAACCGGGACGGGCGCTTTTTTTATTTACCTCCTGTCCCAGATATTTTTTGCGAAGGAGAGTCCAATGAAAACGCATTTGTTCCTGTCCATTAACTTTCATCCTCCCTGAAAGGGTACTCCGCCCTTTTGTTGATTTCCATTATCAATCGAATTATTAACTGTATTTTTTTATAAAGAAGGAGATTTCAATGTCTGAGCAAACTCGTTTTATCTTGAATGAAACCGATCTGCCGCGCAGGTGGTACAACATTTTGGCCGACAGCCCGGTCAAACCGGCGCCTGTATTGAATCCGCAAACGTTGGAACCGGTCACGCCGGAAATGCTCTCGGTAATTTTTCCGATGAACCTGATCGAGCAGGAAGTCAGCCTCGAACGCTATATTGACATTCCGGAAGAAGTGCGCGAGATCTACAAGCTTTGGCGGCCAACCCCGCTTATTCGCGCACGCCGCCTGGAAAAAGCCCTGGGAACACCAGCCCACATTTATTTTAAAAATGAGAGCGTTTCGCCTTCCGGCAGCCATAAACCCAATACCGCGGTTCCCCAGGCTTACTACAACAAGATAGCCGGGGTGAAAGCCATGACCACCGAAACCGGCGCCGGCCAGTGGGGTTCCGCGCTGTCCATGGCTTGCAATTTCTTCGGCATGGGATTGGAGGTCTACATGGTAAAGGCCTCCCATGATCTTAAACCCTATCGCCGAATCCTAATGCAATCCTACGGAGCGGAAGTATTTGCCAGCCCAACGAACCTGACCGATTGCGGGCGCGCGGTTTTAGCGCAGGATCCCGATTGTCCAGGCTCCCTGGGAATAGCCATTTCGGAAGCGGTTGAGGTGGCGGTAAAATCCGGCGGCTTTAAGAAGTATGGGTTGGGTTCTGTCCTCAACCATGTGATGATCCATCAAAGCGTGATCGGCGAAGAAGCGCTGAAACAAATGGACATGGCCGGCGAATACCCGGATGTGGTTATCGGCTGCGTTGGCGGGGGATCCAACTTCTCCGGAATTGCCTACCCGTTCCTCAGGGAAAATTTGAAAAATGGCCAGCGCGCCCGCCTGGTGGCGGTCGAACCGGATGCAGTGCCTTCATTGACACAAGGCGTCTATACGTTTGATTATGGTGACACCGCGAAAATGGCTCCCGTGGTGAAGATGTTCACGCTGGGGCATTCCTTCGTCCCGCCTTCCATCCACGCCGGTGGGTTGCGTTATCACGGAATGGCCCCCAGCCTTTCGGCTCTTTATGACGCGGGATTGATCCAGGCCGTCGCCGTCCCTCAAAATGCCACCTTCGAGGCAGCTTTGCTTTTCACCCGCACCGAAGGCATCCTTCCCGCCCCTGAAAGCGCGCATGCCATCCGTGCTGCGATTGATGAAGCGTTGGATGCCAAAGAAAAAGGCGAAAAGCGCGTGATCTTGTTCAATCTGTCCGGGCACGGTCATTTCGACCTGGCCTCCTACCAGATGTATCTTTCAGGTTCACTTCAGGATTATGCCCTGCCAGCCGAAATGATAAAAGCATCCTTATCTGAGTTGCCCGAAATTAACCTGTAGAACTCACAACCAGGCAGCGGCAATTAACGTCCGCTGCCTGGATTTTTTCTAATTATTAAGCGTTTTGTCATATTGTTTATATGACATTCTTCCCTTTTAAATCAATTTTAAGTTAAAATGAGTCAATTTTCTCCCACTTTCAGGTTCCTCCTGATGTTTGACGGATGAGAGAAATGCATTTTTTTTTATCTGGAAGAGGTTGTCATGAGCAATAAACCGATCAGAACGGATGTGCCCTGCGAGGAGCCTTACGGCCCGGAACACGATTCCTGCGCGTTGTATTTAAGCGCCCGCAAAAATGGACAAAGCACATTCGGAACCCTGAAAAGAGCGCTCTGGCGCCTGGCTAACATGGGGCATCGCACCGGGTATGTACGCGGAGAAGGAGATGGCGCCGGCGTGCAAACCGATATTCCCAGAATTCTTTGGGCAAAGAAGCTCAGCCAATCCGGTTTGCCCGCCACTATGGCAACGCAATCGGGCTTTTGGGTAGGTCATCTTTTCCTTCCTTATGGGATCGACTATTCTACTTTGCAGGACCAAATTAATACGCTCTTCACCAACGCGAATCTGAATCTATTGATAGCGCAACCGGGACCGGTCAGAACAGAATTTTTGGGATCGAATGCACAGCTTGAACCACCGACTTTCTGGCAATTAGCTGGCAGCGCTGCTCCAATCGACCTTGAAAAACGCCTGTTCAAAATAAAAACGGATCTTGAATCTTTGTTTCCAATCCATTTTGCTTCGTTGAGTTCCTTTACAGTGGTCTACAAAATGCGCGGTTCAGTTGAAACCCTGGCTCGCTATTACCCGGAATTGCAGGATCGCAATTACGACACGGTCATGGCGTTATGCCATGCGCGTTATTCAACTAATACCGTATCCAATTTCGAAAGAGCACAACCTTTTGCGTTATTGGGGCACAATGGCGAGATCAATACCATCACCCGCTTTCGCCAGGAGGCAGCCCAACTGGGAATCCGCCTCCCGCGCAATGGTTCGGATTCACAGGACGTCGATCGCGCTTTGGAGTCGTTATGTATTGAAAACGACCTAAGTTTAATGGAAGCGATGGAAACGATCTTCCCACCGACTCCTTTTGAAATCGATCGACTTTCTGGGCCGATGCGTGAAATATATCAGCACATGACGCTTGCTTTTGGCCCCTTCACGCAAGGCCCCGCCGCGATTGGCGCCCGTTACGGCGATACGGCGGTATGCAGTCTGGATGCGCTCGGTTTGCGACCGCTGTGGTTCAGCGAAACTGAAAAAGAGTACATTTTCAGTTCGGAACGCGGCGCCATCCAATTGGAAGATATGGTTAGGGATTCACGGCCCTTTTCGCCCGGTGAGAAAATGGGGCTGGTCATCCATCGCGGTCAAAAGGTGGAGGTGCTCTCGCATCGCGAAATTCGCCAGTCGGTAATGCGATCAGCCTTGCGCTACTCCAACCAGCCATTTCCGAATACTCTCACCGGTATCCCCGTCAAATCTGAAGTTACCGTTGCTAATAATAATGGAATAACACCTGATTTGAACCGGAACATGCAGGATTTCGCTGCCGCGCATGCAAGCCAGGCGTCATCACCGCAGTGTTTCATCCCGGCGCCATCAGCAGTTGAGTCCGGACGATTCGAATTTCACTTGACTGAAAACGGCCATGAACCAATTCTTGTTGATGACCGTATTCTGGCCGCCGCAGGCTGGAATCGCGAACACGTTCAAGATATAGGCGAAATGGCGGCCAATGCCCGGGAGCCGGTCTGCTCATTGGGCTTCGATGGCCCTTTGGCAGCCCTCAGCAGTCAAATGGTGAATATTGCCGATTATTTCAAGGAAACGGTGGCAGTGGTTACCAATCCGGCTATTGATCGCGGACGGGAAATGGAAGCCTTTTCTACCCAGGTGATCATTGGATCCCGCCCGAGTCTCAAACCCCATCGCCTCTCTGAGGGCAAGTGTCTGCTGCTTAAGTCGCCATTATTACTGGATCAACAGCAAGAACAATTGAATGGTTACGAAGAAACTTTTTTCAGTATTGAAGAATTATCCGCAGAATTTGCGGAATGTATCGCTTATTTATCTCTGGGGATTAAACCAGGCTATTCGCTGCGCGAATCATTGGATCAATTAACCCATGCTGCCATTCAAGCCGTCAGCAATGGCGCAGCATGCTTGATAATCGATGATGAACCCGCCATCAGGCAAAATTTACGCTGGCTGGATCCAATATTGGCTGTTGCGGCTATCGACAACGCTTTATCAACCAGTCAAGAAAATGGAAATTTACGCCGCAAAACCGGGCTGGTTGTCCGCAGTGCCTGCATTCGCAACCTGCATGACATCATTTTATTATGCAGCTTTGGGGCGGATGCGGTTAACCCCTACGCTATGCTGTCGTTAGCGAAGGGTCTTCCTTCTCAAGCCGCTTCAAATGCCAGGAAAATAGACCGATCTCAAATCAACCTGTTCAAGACTTTACAAGCCGGCTTAGAGAAGGTCATCTCTACCGTTGGCTGCCATGAATTGAGGGGATATGGGCGCATATGCGGCTCGATCGGTTTATCGCCGGAAATAGCGAATATCTTTCACGCGCCAAATTTCCTGGGCAGCAATTTATCCGGATTGAATTGGTCCGGGTTGGAAAATAATGCTGAAAACCGGGTAAATATTCTTCTAGGCAAAATCCCGGCCAAAATAGAACCGCCGGACCGCCTCTATCCAAAATTCTGGAAAAGCGTCAACCGCTTTATCAATGGCGAGAGCAGCTATGAAGGTGTTGTAGATCATTATAAAAAACTCACGGACGAATCTCCGGTTTCGCTGCGTCACTTGATGCGCCTGAAAACGAACATCCTCTCAATCCCGCCAGATCAAGTAGACCTTTCCGTTATGGGATATGATTTGCCTTTGATATTTTCAGCGATGTCATTCGGTTCGCAAGGCGAGAGCGCATTCAAGGCATATGCCAGGGCTGCCAAAGAGCTGAATATCATTTGCATCAACGGCGAAGGCGGCGAAATACCGGATGTTTTGGGCAAGTACACGAAGCATCGCGGTCAACAGGTTGCCTCCGGACGGTTTGGCGTGAACGCCGCTTTATTAAACTCATGCGGTTTAATTGAAATCAAGATCGGACAAGGCGCCAAACCGGGTGAAGGCGGCATGCTGCCGCGCGAAAAGGTCAACCCAAAAGTCGCCCAGGCGCGCAACACACCCCCTTACGTTGCCCTGCTGTCCCCTTCGAATAATCACGACTTATATTCCATCGAAGACCTGGCACAATTAATTGAAGAATTAAAGACAGTCAATCCGCTGGCAAAAATATCCGTCAAATGTCCCTGTGTACCGGGAATCGGCGTGATCGCGGTGGGGGTTGCCAAAGCCGGTGCAGATATCATTAATCTTTCCGGCTATGATGGCGCTACCGGTGCAGCCCGCAAGCATGCCATTCAACATGTCGGACTGCCGGCCGAAATCGGCGTGGTTCAGGCGCATCGCGCGTTGGTGGATGCCGGGATTCGGGAGAAAGTAGAACTGTGGTGCGATGGCGGTATGAAAACCGGTTTGGATGTATTCAAGATGATCCTGCTCGGCGCCAACCGGGTAGGTTTTGCTACCATGGCTATGCTCGCTTTGGGGTGTACAGTCTGCCGGAAATGTAATCAGGGAACCTGCCACAAAGGAATTACCACTCACATTACATCGCTTGAAGAAGCACAGCAGTTGGGGCTGAAAGCATTTACACCGTTGAATGAAAACGACGCAGTCCACCGTCTTGTCCGATTATTTACTGCTATCGGTGAAGAACTCCGCCAGCTTGCCGCAGGAATGGGATCTGCCAGGCTGCAAGACCTGGTCGGTAAAGCTGACCTGATGGAGCAATCCGCATTACTGGATAAGATTGATCTATCTGCCTTTTTCGAAACGATATCGGTTCCCGATCGGTTCGACAGGGAACCCGGTGTTGGGCGATTGTTAACGCGCGACCGCAATCAACTGACCCGTTCGATCAGCGAGTCCATCCTGCGCGCGGTAAATGAAGGCGAACGCGAGGTCACGTATCATGACGAAGTGATGGCGTATGATCGCGCGTTGGGTTCGCACTTATTTGGGGCGTTGACCCGCCAGGCAGTCCTTGAACCGTCGTTTGATCAGTTACACCTGCGCTTCAGCCCTTCTTCGATTGGCGGCAATGGATTCGCCGCATGGTCAACAGACGGCACCGACGTCGTCATTGAAGGCGGTGCTCAGGACGGAGTGGCTAAAGGCGCCAGCGGCGGCAGGGTAGCAATTATGAAAGGCTTGAACCATGACGGCTTGCGGATCGATGGAAGTGTCGGGAAAAGTTTTGCCTACGGGGCTCAAAAAGGCACGTTGATTGTCCAGGGGAATGCCGATTCGCGCGCCTGTATCCGCCTTTCCGGTGCGGATGTTGTGCTTGGCGGGATGATTACAGATCCGGTTGATGACCAAAACGGGAGCATCGGCGCGACCGCAAATCTTAAGGGATTTGCATGCGAGTACATGACTTCCGGCCGCGTGGTAATTTTGGGAGATCCGGGGCCTTATGCCTTTTCCGGGATGACCGGCGGCGTGGTTTATCAAATGCTGACACCCGAGTTGGGATTTACCCGCCAGGTCCTTCTGAGCAGGATCGGCCGCGGCGCTCACGTAAATATCGCCGATCTTGAGCAGGAAGATCTGTCTTCAATTGAAGAACTCCTCAACCAATATCAGCTCGCTTTATCACAGACCGACCAACCGGAACTCGCAGAATGGATTCATCAATTATGCGAACCGCAATCTTTGCTCTCCCGTTTTGTGAAGATTATTCCCGTTAGCGAAGAGGGTATTTACCTTTCCTGAGACTCAGCGGTTAATAAACAGCTCGCTAGCATTTTCAGTAACGTTGAAAACGAATCGGCAGGAAATACTCCCTGCCGATTCATTTATGGAGATATTGGAGATATTGTCCCGGTTTGAATGCTCTTTTTCAGTCAGCCATAAGCCAAAATGTCTCTTTCACGGGTGTGGGAGCGCCGAGCTCCAAACCCCTCATTCCCGGGGAACAACCCCCGACCTCAATGCGAAATTCACCGGGTTCGAGAGTCAGTTTGCCATCGTCATTGAAGAAGGACATCATTTCCGGCGTGATGGAAAAGGTTATTGTCCGGCTCTCTCCTGCCGCGAGAGAGACCCGCTGGAACCCAACCAGGTGATGCAAGGGCACGATGGTGGAAGCTTCGATGTCTGACAGATAAATCTGGATCACTTCGGAAGCAGGTTTTTCGCCGATATTGCGAAGAGTTACCTGAAATTCTGCTTCCTCGCCCATCCGAATTTGTCTGGCATTCATTTTCAGGTCGGAATACTCAAATTTGCTGTAGCTCAATCCGAAACCGAAAGGATAAAGCGGCTCTTCCACCATATACCGATATGTTCTGCTGTTCATGCTGTAATCGTCAAATGCGGGCAATTGATCCAGTGATTTTGGAAATGTCAGGGGTAATTTACCGGAAGGCGACACATCCCCAAAGAGGACATCCGCAACCGCCCGTCCACCCTCCATCCCCGGATACCAGACAAACAGGATCGCATCCACCATATCCTCCACCTCCCCCAGGGCAATCGGGCTGCCGCCTGTCAGCACCAGCACGATTTTTGTTCCGGTGATAGCCAGTTCGCGGATGTAGTCAACCTGGCTCGCCGGCAATGAAATGCTATCGCGATCGCCATTTTGGGGCGACAACAGCGATTCGCCTTCCTCACCTTCCAGGAAGGAGGAAAAACCGCCGCAGACAATCGCCAGGTCGGATGATTGCGCCATACCCGGCGCCCAGGTTTCTTTGATTTCCCTGGGGTGCTTCAGCATGGCTCCTGTGGTGTATTCCATACCCATGCCCTCGGGCAGTCTCCCGGTGATTCCTTCCAGGAAGGTGATCATCCTGTTGTTAAATCCGTAATAGTTGCCCAACAGCACTTCCAGGCTGGTTGCGTTTGGTCCCGTGACGAAAATCTTTTTTGTAGAGGGTTTTATCGGCAATATGTCATCTTTATTTTTCAGCAATACTACCGATTCGAGAGCTGCCTGGTATGCCAGCTCGCGGTGTTTTTCACAACCCACCACTTCAGCCGAGATTGAACTGAATGGCACCATCCCGGCAGGATCGAACATGCCCAGTTTAAACCGCGTCAGCAGTGAACGTTCCAGTGCATGATCCACGTCCGTTTCGTCAATCAAACCCCGCTGGATTGCTTCCGGGATTTCATCAAATACGTGATCACAACCCAGGTCACAGCCGCGCTTGATAGCTAAAGCTGCTGATTCCGCCGCATCTTTCGTCACTTTGTGGTTCAGATGAAAATCGGATAATGCCCAACAATCGGAGACATAATGGCCTTTGAATTTCCATTCTCCCCGCAGGATGTCTTCGATCAATAACTTGCTGGCGCAGCACACCTCACCCAATGTTCGATTATAAGCACCCATCACGGCTTCTACGTCGGCGTCTTGAACCAATTTCTTGAAAGCCGGCAGATAAGTGTCATAAAGTTCCCGTTTGGTCACAACCGCATTGAACGTATGGCGTTCCCTTTCAGGTCCGGAATGGACTGCGAAATGTTTTGCGCAAGCTGCGGATTTCAGGTATCTCGGATTGTCGCCTTGCAATCCCTTGACAAATGCGGATGCCATTTCACCGGTGAGAAATGGATCTTCCCCCCAGGTCTCCTGCCCACGCCCCCAGCGGGGATCGCGGAAAATATTCACGTTAGGTGACCAGAAATTCAATCCCTGATATTGGGCAGTATATCCATTCCTTTTCAAAGCCTCGTGATATTTAGCACGCCCTTCATCGCTGATCGCGTCTGCGACTCTCAGGATAAGATCCTTGTCCCAGGTAGCCGCCAAGCCGATTGCCTGAGGGAACACTGAAGCGCGGCCGTTGCGCGCAACCCCGTGCAGCGCCTCGCTCCAATAATTATAGGCGGGGATGTTCAAGCGCGGGATTCCCCTGGCCGTGTGGTTCATTAACCCCACTTTCTCATCCAAAGTCAAGCGGCTGATAAGGTCTTTTACTCTTTCTTCGAAAGGAAGCGAGATATCCAGATAAGCTGGATTTTCAGGACTGTTATTTCCGTTCATGCGATCTCCTCAATATTTTCCAAACCGATCATCGACCCCGGTCCGGGTTTTGTAAATTCAATTTATCTGAAGACAGGTGAATGTTCAGGTTTTTTACTACCCTTTGATAGCACCTGCGGTTAAACCTGCAACGATTTGGCGTTCCGCGACAAAATAGAAAATGATGGTTGGAATTGCGGACAACGCCACGAAAGCCGAAATCAAAGCCAAATCCTGTCCATATTGCCCCTGGAATTGCATCGTACCCAACGGCAGCGTCCACAGGTGATTGCTGTTAAGGACAATCAACGGAACCAACAAATCATTCCAACTTTTGATCATCACTAATGCCGCGACCGCAGCCAGAGAAGGTTTCACCAACGGCAGCATGATCCGCCAGAAGAAATCGAAATTGGAGCATCCATCAATGTAGGCAGCATCCTGCAATTCAGATGGTACAGCGGTGAAAAAGCCCCGTAAAATCAAAATACTACCGGATAATTCGAAAGCAATTTGCACAAAAATGACGCCCCACAGAGTATCGATCATGGGAATCCCAAATGACTCCATCTGACGCAATACAAAATAAACCGGCAGAATTGCGACGTTAATCGGGAACATTAATCCGGCTGACAGCAGGTTAAAAAAGAATCCCTTGCTTTTAAATTTCAATCGTGCAAAAACAAACGCCGCCATTGCGCAAATGGTTACCGCACCAATAGTCGTCGAAAGCATCACCACCAGGCTGTTCTTCATCATGGTCCAAAAGCTGGGTGTACTTAATATGTTGATGATATTATCCCAATTGGGTGGATTGGGGATGGAATAGGGATGAGAGTACATCTGCCCGGTTGTTTTCACGCTGCCGAATAGCAGGATTACGATCGGTATGAAAATTAATATAGTAGTGATGACCAGGAATGTGTAAATAATGATTCTTGAGTAATACTTCCTCAACCACTTGGTGAAATTGGATGGTCTTTTCATGCCTGTATCCTTTATAAACCAGTCAGGTAATCCGGTTTGCGCGTGAGAGCTTGATAGAGCAGCGAGAAGATCATGCAGAAAAGGAACATAATGATCGCCACTGCAGAGCCGTATCCAAGTTGAAATCGCACAAAACCATAGCGGTACATGTAAGTGGCCATGGTTTCACTGGCATTTACCGGTCCGCCTCTGGTCATTACCCAAACAATAATGAATTGCTGGATGGATCCTAAAATTGACATGTAGACAGAGGTTTTTAAGGTGCTGCTTAATAAAGGCAGCGTGATTCGGAAAAAATTCTGCACGGCATTGGCGCCGTCGATGCGCGCGGCTTCTTCGATTTCCTTTGGAATATTCTGCAAACCGGTCAGATACAGCAGCATGTGAAAGCCGAAATATTTCCACGTCAACGTAAAAAATATCGCGTAGATGACAATATTCATGTCAGCCAACCACGCCACTGGCTGCAGCCCAAGCAGCGTCATGATCGCATTTAAAAAACCGCGTTCCGGATCCGCATTGTAGAGCAGCATCCACATAATGGCCGTATTCACCTCTGATAGTACATAAGGCAGGAAAAAGATCGTTCTGAATACCGAACGTCCAGGCAAGTCACGGCCTACCATGACTGCCAGAATCAGAGCCAACGGCAATTGAAGTCCTAAAGATAACGTGATAATGATCAGGACGTTCTTGATCGCTTTCAGGAACACTGTGTCAGTAAGAATTTTGCGGTAATTATCCAACCCGACATAGTCGACTGCCGGACCAAAACCCTTCCAGTTAAAGGTGCTGAAATAGATTGACCGAAAAATTGGATAGATAACAAAAGTAATAAACAATACCAGGGCTGGCAGCAGGAAAAGGACAATAACCAATCGATCCTTGAGTTTTCGGGGAAAATCGGCTTCATTCTTTTGCGGTTCTCTGCTTTGGGCAACAGGGAAGAATTGCATATTTTTTCCTCATCGGTAAATATCACAAAACCTGACACTACCCTGACCGACCAAAAAACCCGCCGCAGGGTGCAGTGGATTGATTCTCTTTGTAAAGACAGGTGCGGTCTGCCAATCGCCCTCCTGCGACGCGCACCTGTCTCATCAGTGTCTATTTAGAATTGTTCTTTTGCGCCAGCTTCAATTTCAGCAGCTACTTCTTCCGGAGTGGCGGTTCCGGCAAATAATTTTTGCACGGAGTCGTTGATAATACCGCCCATCGCGGAGGGTAACAACTGGTCATAATATAGCTGGAAGTAATTCGCCGCGGCGAAACTTTGCTGAACCAGGAGCAGGTTCGGATCCGTCAACCCGGCTTCAGCACCCTTGACAACCGGAATACCAGTGCCCGAGGCAGCAATAATGGTCTGGTTTTCCTTGCTGGTCAGGTATTTGACAAAATCAACTGCCTCCGGCTCGGCATCCTTGCCAATTGCGAAACCATTGCCGCCGCCGATGACATCCGTAACGTCGCCGGCTCCGCCTTCAACAGCGGGGAAGTTGAACATGCCAAGGTTCGCGACGCCCACTCCATCCGCGGCGTTGGCGCGCTGTACAGAAGGCGCCCACTGCCCGGAGAGTTCCATGGCTGCCTTGCCGTTGCCGAAAGTAGCCTGCATCTCATCGTGATTGGCGCCGAGGAAACCATCCTGGAAGGGTTTCATATCGATGAGTTTCTTTAGCTCAACACCCGCCTGAACAAAGGCAGGATCGGCGAATGAACCGCTGCGATCAGCCGCAGCCGTGAATGCGGCCTCGCCGCCGATGCGGGTTGCCAGGTAGGACCAGATATGCATGCCAGTCCAGGTATCGCCCTCGCCGAGGGAAATCGGGGTAATGCCGGCGTCTTTCAGTAGTTGAACGTCCTCCAGGAATTCGGTCCAGGTCGTGGGGGTTTTAGTGATCCCGGCTTGGGCGAAAAGATCCTTGTTATACCACCAGCCCACCATGCCCATATCCCACGGTACGCCATAGTTCTTGCCGTCCGCGCTGAAAACAGCCAGGGCACCTGGGGCAAATGTATCGCGCCAAGCCCCTCCGTCCGCGTCGAGATCAGCCGTGATATCTTTCAGCAAACCGGCATCGATTTGTTCTTTCAATGTACCGCCACCCCAGCTTTGGAAGATATCCGGAACTTCACCGGACTGCATCACAGTGGTTAACTTGGTTTTGAAGGCTTCGTTCTCCAAAACAGTGATCTCAATATTCACATTCGGATGCGCGGCCATGTAATCATCGGCCATTTTCTGCCAGTCAGACAGAGCCGGATCTTTGGTGGAGATATGCCACCAGGTTACGGTTACTTTCTCGGCTGGTGCTTCCGCCGGTGCTTCTGCTTCTTCAGCCGCTGGTGCTTCCGCCGCCGGTTCAGCCGCGGCCGCAGCGCCGCAAGCGGTCAGGAATAAAGCTGCAACGAGCAACACGCTAATCAATGAAAAAATCTTTCGAGTCATTTTTTTCCTCCTCTATATAGTTTCTACAGGATATAATAGAAACGTGCGGAGTAATCCTCCACACATCTTCGCAGGTCTTCTCATCCCTGTCATCGGAAAAACGGGAAGGCCTGCTATTTTTTCGTATTTTCGATTGTCTTCACCTCCTTTCCCCAATTTATTTCAAAAGTTCTAGATGATGTTGTTATCCGCTTTACGAATTAATTCCCGGCAATAGAGCGGCATGAGTTTCGAATGACCAGTTTGGTTTGCATCCTGAAAGTCTGGTTTTCAAAAGACTCTTCGTTTATCACCTTGATCAACATCTGCGTGGCGGCATATCCCATTTCCGAGATGAATTGATCGACGGTAGTCAAACCCAAATATTTTGATTCGGGAATATTATCAAATCCCACCAGCGAAAGATCGTCCGGTATACGTAAACCCAATTCTTCAGCAACCTGATACACCCCCATCGCCATCTGGTCGTTGGATGCGAAGATCGCGGTTGGACGATCATTCAATGAAAGCAAAGCACGCCCGCAAAGAATACCCGTTTCAGTGGTGAAATCCCCCGAGGTGATCAACTCGTCTTCGATGGGCAAGCCGGCCTGTTTTAAAGCGTCACGGTAACCCATCAAACGCCGATTGGCGCTTTCCAGTTCCACGCGCCCGCCGATAAAACCGATGCGGCGATGCCCAAGTCCAATCAGATATTCCATGGCTTCCAATGCACCCTGGTAATTGGTGGCGTGTACGGCCGGGTAATTGGGATTGCTCATCACCGGGTCGATGGAAACGAGCGGTTTATCGATATTGAATTCGGAAGTTGCCGGCGCAACGACAATAACGCCATCGGAAATGGATTTCGCCAATAAGGAGATATATTTTTGCTCCGAGGTAATCCGCCCGCTCTTGCGCACATCTCCGGACGTGTAAACCAGCAAGTCGAATTCCGATTCCGCAATGGCTCGGTTGACCCCTTTCATGATCTCAATGGCGTAAGGATACGCAATATCGGGCATCACCAGCCCGATCAGGTTTTTCTTTTGGCTGCGCATACTGCGGGCAGCGAGATTGGTTGAATATCCCAGATCATCGATTACAGTCAGGATATGGTTCTTTGTGTCACGGGCTACATCCACGCGGCCGTTTAAAACACGGGAGACTGTCGAGACGGATACTCCCGCAGTTTTGGCAACATCCCGAATTGTGATTGTGCGTCTTTCCTGATCCATGATTTCGCGTGATTGTTCCAATAACGTTTCCGGTAATGTTACCGGTATCGTTATTATTGCACAATCAACCGTCAAAGTCAATATCTTGTATGGGTTCAATACATATGAGACAATTGGGGTGCAGACTTAGGATAGTGAGAGAGAATATACTCCCTGGGTGTCAGGTTGTCCAGAGAATGATGCGGTCTGACCTGGTTATAGATCCGTTCCCATTCCTGTAGGACCTTATTCATAACGGAAATATCCCAATTGTCTGCGTACACCTGGTAGAACTCTTCTACATGAGTACGATGGGCGCGTTCCACGCAGCCATTCAATTTGGGTGAACGCGGCGGCAGGACAAACAAACGGATGCCTTTATCCTGGCAGGCTTGTTCAAACTCAGCCATGAACTCGCTGCCCCCATCCACCTGCACTGCCTTGAGCGGGAAAGGCAAGCGCTGCTGGACAGCCTCCAGAAATCCTTTGGCGCTATTAGCGGTGGCTTTCTGACAGGCTTGCAGCACATCCCAGCGGGAGACCATATCCCGCGCAGTAAAGTGCTTGAAATGCACCCCCGGCATCAGATTGACATCCAGCGTGTCAATCTGCACCAGATCACCCGGTTGCTCAACGCTATAGTTCTTGGGCTTCCTGAGGGCATATACCCGCCTGTTGGCCCGTTTCTTGCCCCATTTGGCCTCCCGCGGCGGATCATGCAGCACCCCGCGCGTTTTTAGATAGTTCAATATCCGGCCCACCGTGGAAACCGATACTTGCCAGCCTTCCCGACCCAATAATACGCACAGCTTCTCTTTCCCCCAGCGCGGGTACTGCTCGCGTAGTTCCCGTACAGCTTCGATCAGCTCTACATCCCAACTGAACGTGCGCAGCCTTTTCGGTCTGCGGCTGTCTTCTTCCAACCCCCTCAGCTTGCGTTCCCGCAAGCGCTTTTGCCAGCGATAGATCGTTGCCCGCCCTATCCCCAACTTCTGACTGGCTCGTTCCGCGCTCAACCCCATCTCGCGCAGTGCTTGCCATGCCCGCAGCATTTGCAGTCTGTGTTTCGCTTTCTCGCTAAGTGCTATTGGCTTGCGCTTGACTAACTGATAAAATTCCTTTGGCAAGTGATATCGAATGTGCATCGGGATCTCCTTTTTTTGGTTTACCACCGCTAAGGATGACCCCGATGCTCCTTTTTGTCCAGAGCCTTCGTCTCATATGTTTCTGAACTTATTCAAGCTAAATCAGAAAGCGGTTAAAGCAAATACAGATAACCGGGACATCGAATTGCAGCTTTTCCGTCATCGAACTTTTTTTATTCTTCAAGGTGGTCGTAATATAATTCCCGCATATCCATTTTGCGGGAGAATGCCCCATGACTGAATTCGATCTGCTCATCCAGGATTGCCTTGTCCTTCTACCTGATTTTTCCATTCTCCCCGATGCCGCTATCGGCATCAAAGACAGCCGCATCGCGCTGCTCGAAAGCGTAACGGCTGATTCAGGCTCGTATACCGCACGCGAGATCATCGATGGCAGCGGCAAGCTGGCCATGCCCGGTTTTATCGACGCGCACACCCACGCCGCCCAGCAGCTCCTGCGCGGCAGCGTGGTGGACGAGCTTCCCATGGTCTGGACGCGCATCCTGGTGCCTTTCGAGAGCAACCTCGCCCCCGAGGATGTTTACAGAGGCGCACTGCTCTTTTGCGTGGAAAACCTCAAAGCCGGCACCACTACCTTCGCGGATGCCGGCGGTCCTTTCATGGAGATGGTCGCCCGCGCTGCGCTGGAAACCGGCATGCGCGGCCTGATCACCCGCTCCACCATGGACTGCGGGCAGGATATCCCCGATAAAATGAAAGAAAGCACACAGGTTGCTATACGCAATTGCGAGCATTTATATAAGGACTGGAACGGTGCGGGCGATGGGCGCATCCGCATCGGCTTTGGCCTGCGCCAGGCAATGACCTCCACCCCCGCCTTGATGGAAGCGGTGGCGGCGCGTTCCCGAGAACTCAACACCAGTGTGCATATCCACCTGGCCGAGCACATGGCCGAGGTGGCCCACTGCCTGACCCAATATAAAATGCGCCCTGCTGAATGGTTCGAGCATTTCGGGCTGCTCGGCCCCAACCTGATCGCCGCGCATTGCGTACGCTTATCCGATAAAGAAATCCTGCTGCTGGCTGAACGCGGCGCCAATCCCGTGCACTGCCCGCATTCCAACCTGGGCAACCATGGCTTCAGCAAGACGCCCTTGATGCTGGCGCTGGGCATGAACATCGCCCTGGGAACAGATGGCGTTTCCGCCACGCGCCTGAACCTGTTCGAGCCCATGCGGCTGCTGAAATTCGCCATGCAAGCCCGCCACGGCGTGGACATCAACGACCCGTTGGCCCTGCCTGCGCAGGAGGTTTACCACATGGCCACGCAGGGCGGCGCCAAAGCGGTCATGCAGGAAAAGGAGATCGGCAGGCTGGAGGTCGGCATGAAAGCCGATATCCTCCTGCTGGATATCGAACGCCCGCACCTCACCCCCACCGCCCACCTGCCCAAGACCATCGTAACCGCCGCCGGACCGGATGACGTGAGCGACGTGATCGTGGATGGGAAGCTGCTGATCCATAATCACGAATTTCTCAATCTGGATGAAGACCGCATTCGGTATGATGCCGGCCAGGCAATGTTGGATGTTGGACGGAGGGCGAATTTTAGCTTTGAAAGCTTTATTTAAATTGAGATCCGCAACGAAGCTGGCTGGTTGATTATTTGATTGAAACTGGGGATAATGAGTAAGGTTATTTAGGGGAAACCATTAAAAGAAGTTAAAAGGGATTTGAAATTGGGAAGGAAAATAAATTATGACTAACGGACAATCGGAAAATGACCGACCGGAAGCAGCGCAATCCCCTTACAGGCACTCAGTAGTCCTTCGCAACCCGCAGGATCCGCCTTTTTCAATCGATCCAAAATCAATCCTCGCGGTTTTTGCCGTTACCACGCTGGAAGATCGGCAATACCTGAAGGCTGCCGAAGGATCGCTTAATGACTTCAACCGTTTTTGTCAACCAAGGTTGTGGAGCGCACCCATCCAGGCGAAATATGGCGCATTTGCCTGCAGCGCCGCGGCGGACGGGCAGCCGAATGTCAACGGGATCATTCCCGCTTTGGAAAAAATGGGCATCCTGCCACCTTTCTCCATCGTAGTGAATACGCTGGTGATTTCTTTCAACAACGGCCAGACGAAATCGAAAATATTGGCCGGATTTGCATTCAAAGAAGAAAAACCCCGCATTCTCTTCCCCGGCAATGACGGATGCGTTCCAATTTGACTTATCCGAATTGGGATTTATACTATCAATAATTATATGATTTTTAAATGGACGCGATGAATCGCTTTCAAGCAGTTATTTCTTCGCCATGTTCATATCATTCTCCATCTGCCAGCTTCCAGCCGCTAGAAAAATGGTGGTTAAATCCACAATCGCATCACTATCTTTATGAAAATGAAAAAACAAACCAATCTACCTGCATTCTCATCAGTACTCTTTAAAACTTTATGTACGCTTGTTTTCATCGAAATCAGCGTGATTTTCTTCCTCAAGAACAGTTTTAATACCGTAATTCTGACGGACTTCCTCAATGTATCGATAAATTTTGCAACCACAATTCTGTTATGGTATGCAGCCAAATCGGTTTTGCCTGCCTCACGAAAGAACGCTATGGGTTGGGGTATTCTCTGCCTGGCGCAAGCTCTTTTTACAATCGCAGACTTAATTTGGACAGTATTCGAAGTATTTCTAAAAATTAACCCTTATCCATCGATTACGGATGTTTTTTACCTGGCCTACTATCCGGTTTTCTTTTTAGGCATTTTATTCCTGAGCCGCAAATCCGAAAATAAAATTCTGCTATTCAACAACTGGCTGGATGCCACAATAATATTTATTGTTTTAGGATTGTACCTTGGGGTTTACATTTTCCCGGGAATTATCGATAATGCCGCAAACGAGCCGGCGGTTATCCGTTTTCTTTCCCTGGCTTACCCTGCGGGTGACCTAATTTTATTTAGCTCCCTCCTGATCCTGATCTATAACCGGGATGAAGAAAGACTAAACATACCGGTCTTATTCATTATTTTAAGTGTTGCTATTCAAATTGTGTCGGACATTATCTACAGTTACCAGACACTAGAGGGTGTTTACGTTAGCGGTGGATGGCTGGACATCGGTTGGGTTTTAGCTTACCTCTCGATCGGATATGCTGCCATTCTGCAAATCCAAAAATCGCAATCCCAGGGGCCAGAATCCGTTGTTCAAGATTCGCGAACTTCGATGGCGTACCAGATAAAAAAGACGATCCGGGATACGCTCCCCATTCTCTCAATCTTTTTGTCATACATGGTTTTCTTTCAGGTAATTCTTGTTGAATCCACGCCTCTGATGCGGCACATTGTTGCAATTACTGGAATCTTGCTCCTTTTGGTTACTATCCGCCAATTTCTAACTTTATGGGAAAATACGCGCTTGAATCGCAGCCTGCGAACAACCTTGGATCTGACTCAGTTCCAGGCAACCAATCTTGAAAAAATAAATATTGAACTTCAAAATGAAATCGTTCAACGCAAAAAAGCAGAAGACCAGCTTGCTTTTGATGCTTTACATGATGCGTTGACAAAACTGCCTAACCGGGTCTTATTAGCTGACCGCTTGCAGCATGCTATTGAATATTCCAAGCGGCATACGGACTATAATTTTTCTTTCTTTTTTATCGACATTGACCATTTTAAAAATGTCAATGACAGTATGGGGCATTCCATCGGCGATCAACTTCTAGTTCAATTTGTTGAGCGTGTCCAAACCTGTCTGCGTAAAAGTGATACCTTGGCCCGATTAGGCGGAGACGAATTCGCAATCTTGTTGGAAAATAATTCTGATATTGTTGACACTAAATCAATCGCGGAACGTATCCAGGACGCTTTGCGTCCCCCTTATTTACTTGCTGGTAAAGAATTCTTTGTTTCTGCAAGCATTGGTATTGTCGAAAATACGGAATCATATGATTCCTCAGAATGCATCCTTCAGGATGCTGACATTGCAATGTATCGCGCAAAAGCCTTGGGTAAAGCTCGCTATGAAGTTTTTACCACGTCACTGCGAATAGAAGCACTTACCAGATTGGAACTTGAATCTCAATTGCAGCACGCTATTGAAAGAAATGAATTATTCCTGGATTATCAACCAATTTATTCACTTGCTGCAAATTCCTTGTCAGGATTCGAAGCTTTGCTTCGCTGGAAACACCCATCAAAAGGCAACCTGTTGCCGGCCGATTTTATCCCGCTTGGGGAAAGTTCAGGATTGATCATAAAAATAGGGGAATGGGTTTTATACAAAGCCTGCAACCAGATGAAGGAATGGCAAAAAAAATACCCGCAGCTTACTGGTTCAGTTATCAACATCAACATTTCCGGTAAACAATTCATTCATCCGAATTTTATAGATTTGCTCAATCAAGTCGTCCAAAAAACTGGCCTCAAACCCGAGTCTATCTGCCTGGAGATTACTGAAACTGTCTTAATTGAGAATCAGTTACAATCGCGTAAGGTATTTGAGCTTTTACATGAAAAA
Organism: Anaerolineae bacterium; assembly: GCA_013178095.1. Taxonomy (GTDB): domain Bacteria; phylum Chloroflexota; class Anaerolineae; order Anaerolineales; family Anaerolineaceae; genus Pelolinea. The sequence continues at coordinate 159,356 of JABLXK010000004.1, forward strand.
GGCTTTGAGATTCAGATCGATGACTTTGGAACAGGCTACTCTTCCCTTGGTTATCTCCTGAATTTTCATGTCGACACGATAAAAATTGATAAATCCTTTATTCAAGCCATCGGAAAGAGCAATAACAGTCTGCATCTGGTTAAAACCATCGTTGGAATGGCGCAGGACTTAGGTATTGAGATCATTGCTGAGGGAATCGAAACAAAAAAGCAACTTCAAGGATTGAAATCAATTGCTTGTCGATACGGGCAGGGGTATTATCTATCCTATCCTCTGGGAGTTGATAGGATCGAGGACTTGATTAAATCTCACGATACAAAATAATTGAATAATACGCAATTCCGTCTGGTTGACACAAATCGCAACCTCATATATAAACCGCATATGAGAAAAATTATCCTGATCCTCCTGTGCGCCTGCCTGCTGGTCAGTAGCGCTTGCAGCATTCCTTTTATTAGTTCTTCAAAAAACGACTCAGTTGATCAAAGCAAGGATAACAACAGCCTGCTCGCACAATTGCAGGAAGTCCTGGCCGCCCAACCCACTGCCACCGCCACACCCACCCCTGCCGGACGCATCGATGCCGCCGACAGCGCCCTGCTGGCCGGCCAACTGGAAAAAGCCGAAGAACTTTATCAGGAAGCTTATCAGGAAACCGCGGACATGGAAACGCAAGCCAGGGCTTTATATGGGCTTGGGCGCAGTTACTTCAGCGCGCGGAATTACGCCGCAGCCGCTGATGCGTTCAACCGCATTCTGGGCCAATTCCCCAACTCAAAAGTGTTCGCGAATGCGTATTTCATGCTCGGCCGCACGTACGACCTGACCGGCGAGTACCTGCAGGCCGCAGCCTCCTATCAGCGTTATTCGCAAATCGGCGCCGCCATCCTCAGCGACTACGTGCTCACCTTGCAGGGCGATGCCGCCGCAGCCGGCGGCGATTACACACAAGCCATCTATGCCTACCAGGCCGCGCAGCAAGCCAATCCCAATGCCGACGCCTCAAGCCTGAACCTGAAAATCGGCCGTGCCTACGACGCCTTGCATGATTACACTACTTCCATCCAGTACTATCAGAACGTTTACAACAACAGCCAGGACGCTTACACCCGCTCCACCGCCAACCTGCTGATGGGCCAGGCATATCAAAAATTGGACATGCCGGAGGAAGCCTATAAGCGTTTTCTGGATTCCGTGTATCAATTCCCCAAAGCCTATGATTCGTTCACGGCCCTCTCCATCCTGATCTCGCAGGATTATCCGGTCAACGAGTACGTACGCGGATTGGTGGACTATTACGCCGGGTCGTACGATTATGCCATTTCCGCTTTCGAGCGTTATCTGGCCTCCAATCCTGATGACAATGACGGCACCGTATACTACTTCCTTGGATTGAGTTACTATTTCGATGACCGGCCGCGCAATGCCATCGAAGCCTACCAGACTTTGATTGATAATTATCCCGGCAATGCCTACTGGGCAGCCGCCTGGGACGAGAAAGCCTACGTTCAGTGGGCGGTGCTGGGCGAATTTACCAATGCCGCTGAAACGTACCAGTCATTTGTGTCCGGCAACCGCACCTCCCCGGACGCGCCGAATTACCTCTTTGAAGCCGCGCGGGTTTACGAGCGCAGCGGCGACCTGGAGAATGCCGCCCGCACCTGGCAGCGCTTGATGGATGAATACCCCTCCGCTGAAAAAAGCTACGAGGGTTTGTTTCTGGCCGGCATCACCTTCTACCGTCTGGGAAAATACGAGGATGCTTTGAAGATACTCCAGCGCCTGCTGGTGTTGGCTACCAACGCCTCCGAAAAAGCGCGCGCCCACATGTGGATCGGGAAATGCTACCAGGCACTGGGGGATGCTGATAACGCCCAAAACGCTTTTACCGCCGGCCAGCAGTCCGATCCCACCGATTATTACGGCATCCGTTCTGGCCAATTGCTGGAAGGGCGCGGAATCTACGATACCCAATCCCAATTTGACCTGGGCTACGACCTGAATTACGAACGGCCGGAGGGGGAAGCCTGGCTGCGCAGCACGTTCAACATCCCGGCTGAAACCGACCTTTCCGGATTGGTTGATCTGCAAACCAACCCGCGCATCCAGCGCATCCAGGCCTATTGGGAGCTGAGCCTGTTCAGCCAGGCGGTCAACGAAGCCGAGCTGCTGCGCAGCGAACTGCAGGGCGACACAGTCAACCTGTACCGCCTGATGAACTACCTGCTCGCCCTGGACCTTTACCAGCCGGCGATATACGCCTGCCGTGATATCCTCAGCCTGGCGGCTTTGGATGATTTAAGCTCGTTGTCTGTCCCGATCTTTTTCACTCACGTGCGTTTTGGCGCTTATTTCCGTGAAATGATGGTGCAGGCAGCTAATGATTATGAAATTCCCCCGTTGCTATTCTATGCGCTGGTCCGGCAGGAAAGTATGTTTAACCCATTCATCAGCTCCGCAGTCGGCGCCAGCGGCTTGGCCCAGATCATGCCCGCCACCGGAAAGGAAAACGTTGACCTGTTGGGTTGGCCGGATAATTACGATTCCGCCGATCTGCTGCGGGGAGAGGTCAGCATTGAATTGGGAGCTTTCTACTTGAGCCGTATGTTGAAATATCTGAAAGGCGACATGCAAGCGGCGCTTGCAGCTTATAATGCCGGTGCAGGCAATGCCGAGATTTGGAAAGACCAGTCCAAGGGCGACCCTGATCTTTTCCTGGAAACTATCCGCACGCAGGAAACACGCGATTACCTGATGCAGATCGCCGAATTTTTGAATATTTATGAATTGGTGTATACCAGAGCGCGATAATTGGTTGTCACTTTTCTCTTAATCCTACGATTTAACCCTTGAGTTCACTAGTGATCAAAATCTAAAGTCTCTCAAGGAGTCGAATGGACAATTCATTGAATCGGGCGATTGATCCGCCCCGAAATGGAAACTTGCCGGATGGGAAATTGGTCGAGCAAGCCAGGCAGGATCCACGCGCTTTCGGACAAGTCTACGATCGCTACCTCGATCCCATTTACCGCTACGTCTATAACCGCACCGGCAATCCGGCAGACGCGGAAGACATCACTTCCCAGACTTTTCTGGCCGCCCTGGAGGGCATTCAGAAATACAGGGAAAACGGGTACTTTGCGGCCTGGTTGTTCGCCATCGCCCGCCGCAAGGTCGCCGATCATTACCGCAGCCGCCGCAGTCAGGTCAATCTGGATGAGGTTCAATTCGTCTGGATCGATCACGAGATGGACGGGAGCCTGATCCGGAATCAAAGGAATGAAGCCTTACAAAAGATCCTCCTGGCGCTCCCCGAGCAGGATAAGGAACTGCTTCGCTTGCGATACTTAGCGGAATTGAACTTCTCTGATATCGCCAGGCTGCTCAAACGCAGCGAACCTGCTGTGAAGAAAGCATATTACCGGTTGATCGACCGGATTCAACAAAAAATGGAGGTTCCCAATGAATAACAACCTTCCCGAATCCAATTTGGAAGTTAAAATTAAAGCGCTGTTGGCTTCGCGAGAACCCGACGCGGAATTTGCCGCCCGCCTTTCAAAACAATTGAACCAGCAAAGCATGCGTTCGGAAAGAAACGAGAAACGATCGTTTCAATTAAAACCCGCCTTCCTCACGCTGTCAGGTGTGGTTATCTTCTTATTGGCTGTGCTTTTGTATTTCAGCCCCGACGCGGTTTACGCAGCTGTCAGGAGATTGTTTGGTTATTTACCAGGGGTCGGGATCGTCAACGAAGATGCGCCGCTGCGCATTTTAAAAGAACCGGTCAGTGTCACGCGCGACGGCGTGACAATCACGGTGAAACGCGCCATCCTGACCTCGCAGGATACACGCATCGAATATGACATTACCGGCATCCCCGCCGGGGCCTATGCCGACCAGGAGCATGCCAGCGGCTGCCCGCTTCCTGAAGAGTATGTGGTGCTGCCGGACGGTACGCGTTTAAATTCCTATTCCCCCATTCCGTCTGAAGTCGACCACGCCACTTTCCTGATGCCTTGCATCTTCAACACGGTAGCCGGCGCGGTTCCCACGGATTGGGAACTCCCGCTGGATTTTGTTCCCGTTCCTCCCGATGCGACTATTCTACCGATCGTCGAGCAACAGGCGGTTGAAACGGCTGCTCCCTCCTCAACCGCTGGTAAATCGCAGGCGGAACCATTCACCCTGGCAATTGACCAGTTCGTACAGGATGGTCCTGCTTACATCCTGATGGGTTCCTTTCATGCAATGGAAAATTTGGATGGCTGGGTGCAAATCACCGGAGATATCCGGATAGAAGATAGCAGCGGCAGAACCGTTGCTTATACCATACCGGAAGATATCCAAATCGCGGGGGACGCTGCCAGGCAGACACCCTGGGTGATCAAATTCGATGCGGGGGGAATCAACTTCCCCATCACCATTCGTATTCCAGGTAACTACTATACCCAGGTCGATCCAAACTTGACTTTCGCTATCGACTTCGATGCCGGTGAAGAACCTCAATTTGGTCAGGAGTGGAATTTGAACGAGAAAATCACTCTGGGAAAATATAGCATCCTCCTGGAATCGATCCGCGCGTCGGTTAATGGCTATACCTTCAAGTACAAGTACTTAAACAACCAGGCCGGAGCCATCACTATGCCCAGAGTGCAGATTGAGGGTTTTGAAATAGTTGGCGGCGGAGGCGGAGGCGGGCCAGATGGCGGCGAAACCACTCTGGAATTCCGACAAATTCCCACCGGCAAGCTGCACGTTGTCTTTTCCAACATCTATGCAGCCACCAATGACCAAACCTGGCAGGTGCAATGGCAGCCAGAGCAAACAAAATAAATATTCAGATAAAAAAAACCCGCGGAATAATCCGCGGGTTTTTGTACTTTTTCTTTTTGAAGCTTATTTTTTCGGGGCATGCTTCAGCGCTGCGTGCGCAGCCGCAAGGCGGGCGACCGGTACGCGGAAGGGCGAGCAGCTCACGTAGTTGTTGCCGATGGTGTGGCAGAACTCGATGGAAGCCGGGTCACCGCCGTGCTCGCCGCAGATGCCTACTTCCAGGTTCTTGCGGGTGGCGCGGCCGTCATTGACCGCCATTTTCATCAAGCGTCCAACGCCTTCGGTATCGATGGTCTGGAACGGATTCTTGGGTAGAATGCCTTTTTCCACGTAGGTGACCAGGAAGTTGCGTTCCGCGTCGTCGCGGCTGTAACCGAAGGTCATTTGGGTCAGGTCGTTCGTACCGAAGGAGAAGAACTCAGCCACGCTGGCGATCTCGCCGGCGGTCACAGCCGCGCGCGGGATCTCGATCATGGTGCCGAATTTGTACGAGAATTCGACCTTCTTTTCAGCCATAACTGCTTTCGCAATTTCGATCAAACGCGGCTGGATGTGATGCAGCTCGTTGATGTGGCCGGTCAGCGGGATCATAACTTCCGGTTTGACTACCACGCCCTTGAGGGTCTGATTGGCAGCCGCTTCAAAAATGGCGCGTACCTGCATCTCGACAATCTCAGGCATGACGATGCTCAGGCGGATGCCGCGCAAACCCATCATGGGGTTGGATTCATGCATGCTCTTGACGCTCTCGAGCAGGCTTTCTTTTTCCGCTAAACCTTTGGTTTCGCCCTTGACGCGCATGGTGATGACTTCTTCCAGCAATGTTTCTTCCGAAGGCAGGAACTCATGCAGCGGCGGGTCGATCAGGCGGATAATCACGGGGTATCCGTTCATTGCCTCAAACAGGCCTTCAAAATCGTCGCGCTGATAAGGGAGCAGCTCATTTAATGCTTTGGTGCGTTCTTCGGAGGATTCTGACAGGATCATGCGCTGCACTATCGGCAGGCGAGTTTGCTCAAAGAACATGTGCTCGGTACGGCACAAGCCAATACCCTTAGCGCCGTAAGAGCGGGCGCGTTGGGCATCCTTGGGGTAGTCCGCGTTCGCCCAAACTTGCAAACCGCTGGTCGGCCAGCCCTCCGGCGCGGTGCGCATGCCGGGCTGCGCGCAGATCTCATCCGCCCAACCCAGCAGTGTGAGCAGGTCGGTTTGTTCTTCCAAAGAGGGAGCGGACATGTCCATTTTACCGACGAATGCTTCGCCGGAGCCGCCGTCAATGGAAATCCATTCGCCTTCTTTGATAACCAGACCGTTGGATTCCATCTGGCGTTTTTCCATGTCGATATGCACCATCGAAGCGCCCACGATGCAGGGCACGCCGAACTGGCGGGCAACCACAGCCGCGTGGGAAGTGGCGCCGCCTTCACTGGTCAGGATGCCTTGAGCGGCCAACATGCCGTGTACGTCATCCGGTTTGGTGAAGGGCCGCACCATGATCACTTTCTGTCCATGCTCCTTGGCCATCTTCTCAGCGGTATCCGCGTCGAAGTAAATCTGGCCAACCGCGGCGCCCGGTGAGGCGTTCACGCCGGTTCCGTAGAGCTTGCCGGCTTTCTTGGCCTCGGCCTTGGTATTGCCGGTGAATTGCGGATGCAGCAGGGTATCCACGTCATTGGGAGTAACGCGTTTGATGGCTTCTTCTTTGGTGATCAAGCCCTCGCCAACCATATCCACAGCGATCTTGACCGCCGCGGCTGCGGTGCGCTTGCCATCGCGGGTTTGCAGCATCCACAATTTGCGGTTCTCAATGGTAAACTCAACATCCTGCATGTTGCGATAATGCTTTTCCAGTTTCTTGGTGATATCAAGGAATTGCTCATAAGCCTCCGGCAATGAACTACCCATCTTGTCGATGTTTTCGGTATTGCGAATACCGGCAACCACATCCTCGCCCTGAGCATTCAACAGGTACTCGCCAAAGAGTTTTTTCTCGCCGGTGGAAGGATTGCGGGTAAAGGCCACACCCGTTCCGGATTCCCAACCCATGTTGCCGAACACCATCGTGACAATGTTCACAGCGGTGCCCAGGTCATCGGGGATGTTGGTGGCGCGGCGGTAATCGATGGCGCGTTTGCCATTCCAGGAACCGAAGACAGCTTCAGTAGCGAAACGCACCTGGTCGACGGGATTCTGGGGGAAATCGAAACCTTTTTCCTTCTTGACAACTGTTTTGTACTTCTCCACCAGTTCTTTCAGGTCGTCGGCGGTCAGGTCGGTATCCGCTTTGGCGCCTTTGGCTTTTTTAACCGCTTCCAGGACCTCTTCAAAAGCCTCGTCCTTGATCCCCAACACCACGGAACCGAACATAGAAATCAAACGGCGGTAGGAATCGTAAACGAATCGTTCATTCCCGGTCAGGTTGACCATGCCCTTAGCAGTTTCATCATTCAAGCCGATATTGAGGACGGTGTCCATCATACCGGGCATGGACATCTTTGCGCCGGATCGGCAGGAAACCAGCAATGGATTGGCAGGATCGCCGAACTTCTTGCCGGATGCTTTTTCCACTTCTTTTAACGCATCCATCATTTGATCCCACATGCCTTCGGGGAATTTGTTGCCGCCAGCCAGGTAGGCATTGCAGCCTTCGGTCGTGACGGTAAAGAAAGGCGGCACCGGTACGCCGATGCGGGTCATTTCAGCAAGGTTGGCGCCTTTGCCGCCCAACAAACCGCGCACGCCATCCCATGAACCCATATATTTTTCAGCCTTCTCAACTTCGTTGAAAAGGTAAACCCATTTCTTTTCTGACATATTTATCCTCCGGATTAGAGATAATGATGATTACAGCTATAAAAAAACGCGCTAATTTACGATTTTACCATAGGAACGAAAAAAGCAATTCAAATCCCGAATGCCACCGACGAAAATCCGGTTTTTTCAGCAAATTCCACTTAAAACCCAAAATCCCCTGCCAAAAACCGGCAAAAGTTATGGTTTTGCTTTGTGATAATAAAAACTACCGGTTCAGAAATTTACCAATCAGGTTGAGAACGATCGTCAAAAACACGCTCAGCAAAATCGAGAGCAGGATCGGAAAGGTGCAGGTCAATCCGCCAATCTGAAAATTCAGCGTCCCGGGAAACTGTTTGATCGTTCCAATCCTACCCAGCAGCAAGAATAATAACCCCGTAATCGCGAAACCAACCCCCACGTAAAGCAACCAGCGCCCAATTTGGGAAAAATCCATGAATGCAATCCTTTATTGCAATGAACTATACGCTATTCTACTGCGACTTTGAATTACCGGGTTATATAACTCATAAAAAAACGAGAGGGTCTGCTTCCCTCTCGTCGTGGTTGATGATTGGCTGATTGCAGCAAGGAACAATACTAATTGACCTTGATTAGTTTATAAGCCTGGCTGCCCAATTTGATCTCTTCGGCGTGTTTCAGGCAATCCTTCCAGTGCACATCCGGATGCACGTGGACGAATTTATCTCCGCCGGGTTCGTAATCACCTTTATCGTCCAGCTTGCTATTGCTGACGCCTGGTGCGGCATTTACCAGGTCAACGCACGCATGATCCAGCGCCACCGGGTCGAATGACGCGGCAATGCCGACATCCGGTGCGATAGCCTGATCATTGGAATCCCAGCAATCGCAATCAGGGGAGATATTCATCATAAAATTGATATGGAAATGTTGCTTGTTTTTCAAAACCGCCAAAGCGTATTCAGCGATCTTTTCATTTAGAATCTCCGCGGATTGGTCATACACCGCACTGGCAGCCCCGTAATGGCAATAGGCAACGCATTGCCCGCAGCCGATGCATTTCTTGTAATCAATTTGCGCATTCAGGTTTTCATTGTAGGCAATCGCTTTCATCGGGCACTTGCGAATGCACATCCCGCAGGACACGCATTTTTCTTCTTTTATTTTAGGCTTGGATGCCGAATGCATTTCCATCTTACCTTTGCGCGACCCGCAGCCCATACCGATATTTTTAAGCGCACCGCCGAAACCAGTTTGTTCGTGTCCCTTGAAGTGATTCAGGCTGATAAGAACGTCGCAATCGGCAATCACCGATCCGATCTTGGCGGTTTTGGTGTGCTTGAGATTCACCGGAATTTCTTCGTCATCCGATCCGGTCAAACCGTCAGCGATGATTACATCGCAGCCAACCGCGATACGGTTGAAGCCGTTTTCCATGGCCGCTTCTAGATGATCTACCGCGTTGGAACGCCTTCCGTAATAAAGGGTATTGCAGTCCGTCAGGAAAGGCTTTCCACCCAGCGCTTTAACTTTTTTCACGATCACAGCGGCATAATTCGGCCGCAGATAGGCCAGATTGCCGGGTTCGCCGAAATGGATTTTCAGAGCTACCAATTTATCCTTCATATCCAGCTCTTCGATTCCAGCTTGATGGATCAGGTGGTTGAGCTTGTCGTACATGTTCCGGCCCGGCTTGGTGCGCATATCAGTAAAATAAACTTTTGATGACATTATGCTTTCTCCTTGATCGTAAGGATAAATGATTTAAACGCCTGGATAACTTGCTCCGGCTTTTCCAGCATGGGCATGTGTCCGGCACCCTCAATTTCCACCAGCCAGGAACTTTTCAGGCCTCTTGCCATCTCCCGGTTAACGGAAGACGGATTGATTTGGTCCTCCATTCCGGAAATCATCATGGTCGGGATTTCCAGACCAAAAAATACGTCTGCCATATCTTCCCGCGCGGCCAATCCCGCCAACGTTCCGATAATCCCTTGGGCAGATGCGCTTGCTGCTAACGCGCGGCATCTGTCCACCACGCTCGGATCTTTTGACAATTTCTCCGCTATCGGAGCCAGAATGGGTTGCACGCCCTCGCGCTTAATTCGCTCAATCGAATCCAGCCGTGCCTGCTTTTTCTCTGCTGAATCGGCATAGGCATGTGAAGCGACCAGCGCCAGTCCGGATAATCGTTCCGGGTGAATTTTGGCCAACGCCAGGGCAACGTAACCGCCCATTGAATGGCCGGCAATAATGGTCTTTTCAATATTCAACTTGTCCAGGATCTGCAGGATATCGCCCGCCAAATCTACCATTAAATACGTTCCCGCGGGCGCCGGCGATTTTCCCTGTCCGCGCAAATCCGGCATGATGATCCTGGCCTCATTCTTCAGGCCTGCAGCAACCTCCTGCCAAATGCTATGATCCAGGGGATACCCATGCAGCAAGATCAACGGAATGCCATCGCCAATTGTCTCGAAAAATAGTTGCTCGGTCATCCTTCTTTTCCCGATCGATTCGCCAATTGCGCCCTTGCGAACCGGATCGCATCATCTTTCGTCCGGACTTGCTCGCACACTTGCGCTTCGCGAATCCGCTCCAGGATATCTCCTACTATTTTACCCGGCTGTAGAGCTAATTCAGCCATGATTTCTTCCCCATCTATTAATCGGGTAGGTTCGATGATGGAATCATAATGATTGAACCAACCGTCCAGAATGAATTCACTGGTTTTCAACGCTGAATTCCAGCGCTGTTCGCTGAGGGTGTTCTCGTATGCTGCCAGCACATCCGCCAAATGGAAAACAGCCAGCAATACACCAGCTGATTGGCTGCATTTAAAAAACCGGTACAACGAAATTCGCGTATTTGCTTCGCTGGATTCATTGATGGCATATTGCACGGAATGATTGCGGATCAAGCGTTCAATGAAAACTGATTCTTCGTTTGAAAGCGCCCAATGATCCCGGATTATCTTAAAATGGTCGGCGCTGATCTCAGGATGCGTCATCGTTATGGTTTCGTGATCGACGCCCTTTTGAACCAGCATGGCTTTGCCAATGTCGTGATATAAAACGGCCAGGTACAGCAACCCGGCATACCCGCGTTGGGCATGGATGGGATGCGCGAGGAAATTGTTCAAAGCGTCTTTGAATCCCGCCAGCAACTCGCAGCCGGAGCGCAGAAACTGACTGTCTGCTTTCGTCGATTTTTCTTTTAATGCTGAGAGAAAAATTTCACAGTAATTTAAAACCTGCAAAGTATGGCCGGTCAGGTCATGAACGTGCGGCGGAATCAAGCCCACGCTTCCCAGCAGGTCGAGTGATGGAAAAACTTGTTCCCAGATTCCGAATTGCTGAAAAAGGATGCACGAGCCTTTCACATTCTTGTTTTCGAAAACGTGAAATAGTTCATCCCGTTTTCTTTCCGCGGAGATTTCGCGCAGGCGCGGGGCGGCTTCGATGAGCGCCGCCTGCGCGGCTTCATCCAATTTCAAACCCAATGCCTGCATGAATCGCACCGCACGGACCACCCGCACCGGGTCGTTTTTGAAGCTTTCAATGCCGCATGGCCGTAAAACACCTTCCTTGAGATCTTGTGCGCCTCCCAGCGGATCGATGAGTTGATCGGGGTGCATAACGTCGAGGGCAATCGCGTTGATGGTAAAATCGCGTGCTTTTAAATCCGCTTGCAGGCTGTCGCCGGCCAGCGTGGCGAAATCGATGAGCAAAGGTTTGTGTCGGGTTTCCAGCAAGACACGCCCGGTTTGCCTTTCTGCGTCAAGCACATAGAAGCTGCCATGCAGGCGATCCGCGATTCTTTTCGCTTCCGAAATGGCATTCTTCTTCACTACAAAGTCGAAGTCGCTGCATTCCGAATGCAGCAAAAAATCCCGGATAGCTCCCCCTACCAGGTAAACCTCGCCGCAATTTTCAACAGATGCAAGGACGGCGCTTTCCAACTCCGCAGGAAGTATTGCTTGCCGGATCATATCGGAACGGGTTCATCCGCTATATTTATCAAGGTCGACCACCCCGATAAAAGGCAAGTTTCGGTAATATTCGTCGAGGTCAAGCCCATAACCAAACACGAATTTATTGGGAATTTCAAAACCGGTATACCGAATGGGAACTTCCACTTCACGTCGTTCAGCTTTATCCAGCAAGGTGCAGATATTCAGGCTGCGCGGTTTGCGGGTGGAGAGCAGATCCAACACATAAGATAGTGTATTGCCGCTGTCAATGATATCCTCGACGATCAAGACGTCCTTGTCGTAAATATTGGTGTTCAGGTCCATGGTGATGCGCACCATGCCGGTCGAATTTCGATTGCCGGCGCCATATGACGAGATTGCCATGAAATCCATGGCGTGCGGTACGTGAATATGCCGGCACAAGTCGGTCAGGAACATGACCGCGCCGCGCAAAATGCATACCAGCAGCATCTGCTGGCTGCCCTCATAATCCTTGCTGATTTCCTTACCCAATTCCGCAATGCGGGACTGCAGTTCATCTTCCGGGATCAGGATTTCCTTTAAATAGTTTTGGTATTTTTCCATAGGTCAATCCCTTGGTACTTCGTGATGAGCGCGGCAGCGCGCTTCGTACATTTCCGAAGCGCCGACAATGACGATAGGATCGTTATAGTGTGCCGGTTTGCCATCCACCAACCGCTGTGTGCGATTGGCGGGTTCACCGCATTTCATGCAGATCGCTTGCAGTTTATCGACTTTGTCCGCCCGGGCCATCAATTCGGGCATGCACCCAAAAGGCTCTCCGCGGAAGTCCATATCCAGGCCCGTTACGATCACACGCAAGCCCTTCGCGGCCAGGCTTTCGATCACTCTCACAATTCCTTCATCGAAAAACTGGGCTTCATCGATCCCCACCACGGTGGTATCGTCTTCTATGTTCGCCGCGATCTCGGAGGAATCTTTGATCGGGTCGGCGTCGAAATCCAGACCGGCGTGGGATGTGACCCTGGTTGCGTTATAGCGATTATCGATCACCGGTTTGAATACCTGCACCTTTTGTTTCGCGATCACCGCTCTCCTCAACCTGCGGATCATTTCTTCGGTCTTTCCGCTGAACATCGATCCGCAAACCACTTCCACTGAACCGGCTTTTATTTCCATCAATTCGCTCCTGATTTTTGATATTTAGATTTTACACTAACTCGCCTTTGCATTAAATAAAAAGAAGGTTTTGACACCTTCTTTTTGATTAGCTTTACACGGAGATTTCTTCCGCGGCTGGCGGTAACTCATAGCCATACGCGCGTAATTTCTTCTTGATATCGATCAGGGTTTTGCGTCCTACTCCTGCGAGTTCCAGCAGAGCAGCTTCACCGGATTCGAGCTTGGCCAGAATGTGGCCGACATTGGTGATGCCGGCTTCAGCCAGCGATTCTGTTGCGCGTTTTCCAAGGTCAAGATCGGCAACCGGACGATCGGGGGAAACTTTTTCATCCTGTTTGCGCTTGGTATCGGCAATAAATTCCTGGCGTGCCTGCAGCTTTTTATAGAAGCGGTCCACCTGCCCTTCGATATCGATCAGGCGCGCCTGCTCGCCGGTGAAGAACGGATGGCACTTTGAGCAGACTTCGGTTCGGATTTCTTTCTTGGTTGAGCCGGTTTTCCAGGTGTTGCCGCACGAGCAAGTCACCGTGGCATCCGGATAAAATTCAGGGTGAATTCCTTTTTTCATTTCATCTACCTCATTGAGCCTTTTCTCAGGCTTCCTTCGCGGGTTCAATGCTGACTTTTTTCTGACCGTTCGGCAGCCGCGTGAAAGCTACTGTACCGTCAGTCATTGCAAACAACGTGTAGTCCTTTCCGACGCCCACGTTGTTGCCGGGTTTAATTCGGGTGCCGCGCTGGCGGACGAGGATGTTCCCGCACAGTACAATTTCACCGTCATATTTCTTTACGCCCAGGCGTTTCGATTTGCTATCGCGGCCGTTCCTGGTTGAGCCGCCACCTTTTTTATGAGCCATGATCCATTCCTTTTCTTAAGCAACTATCCAAATTGGTTGGATATGATCGTTTTTATTATCTCAGCAGCTGCGTTATTTCTTCGCCGCCGATTTCTTGACTGCCGCCGGCTTTTTGGTGGCCGCAGGTTTCTTCGCGTTTGCGGCTGCTTTTTTGGCAGGTTCGGTTTTTTTCTCGACCGGTTTGACTGCTTCGGCTGCCGGTTTGGCTACTTTGCCGGGGAAATTGATCGTGTCAACCATCACACGCGTATATTTCTGGCGATGGCCGGTTTTTCTGCGATAACGCTCTTTTGCGCGGTATTTGAAAATGGTGAGCTTAGGGCCTTTGAAGTGCTCCACCACTGTGCCGTCCACGGATATTCCGTTCAAGTACGGTGTTCCAACCTGTACGTTACCGTCATCGACCAGCAGCAAGACTTTATCAAAAGCCTTTTTCTTGCCGACTTCATCGGGCAGCAAATCGATCTCAATGGCGCTGCCTTCGACGGCTTTATATTGCTTACCGCCGCTTTCAATAACTGCATACAACATAGATCTCTCCAATCTTCACTTCACCATCATCCACGCGATTGGTTCGCCCGTTGACGGGGAAGTTGGAATACATAATTTTACCCCAGCAACCTACCGCCGGGGCAAGCGAGTACGAATTATAAAATACGTTTTGAGCGATGTCAACTTCGATTTAAGATGCGATAATCATCCTGGCGCCGCGTTACGCCAATCTCGTCCAAATGTTCCAGCATAGCCAGGGCATATTTTCTGCTGGTCTGGAACATATCCCGTACTTGTGCCAGTGTGATGGTTGATTCTTTCTCTAAAAATTCCTTTATCTGATCGGTCATTTTTTGATAAACATCCGGCTGCAAGGCAATATCGTCAGTCAGTTTAACCAGCATGCCTTTCTCGATCATCGCGTCCAGCAGGTCCGTTTCATATCGCGTTGCCAGCTCCCGGGAGGATGGCGGTGCGTATGGATCAACCGCATATTCCTGTAGAATAGCGCTCGCCGCCTTTTCCTGATCAGCGGAGAAAATCACCTGCCGTCCAAAAACGCCAACCCTGCCTTCTTTTTCAAAAACAATCTCGTTGATGGCCATCTGGTGCAGTAATAAATTGCTGTGTTTCTGGCTCATCTTGAGAAAATTGACTAATTCCCGCTTTTCAATACCGCTCCGCAGCGGGTGTTGGTGATAATATTGCTCCAGTTTTTCCCGCACTTTCTCAACTATTACCTGCCATTTTTTCCGCGTCACCAGCAAAATCTGGCGTTCTTTATCTGATTTTATTTGCAGGATATCTTCTCCCGTCATCTGTTCGATAATTTGACGGGCGGCAATTTCCTCAACGCCGCTCGCTTGAACAAAATCATCCATCCAGATGGGAGATTGGGTTTCCAGATTGGCTAAAAGAATCTGCCCTTCAGAGCCGCTGTCCATGACAGTTAATTTTTTTATAGTCGCTTCAGCAAAGCGTTTATAGCGCCGGCTGGGATTCACGTTCAGCACACTACCGCCGGCAATAGTCTCTCCCGGTGACGGCCTGCGCAAAATTAATCGGTCTCCTTTTTCTGCGGGGATGGCATGCTCGAATTCCAGCTGAGCCCATCCCTCCGCTCCTGCCGGAATCTCTTTTTCTCCCAAAACCCGGATACGCGCGAGAGTTTGCGCGGTGCCGATAAAGCATTTCAACCAATCATTGTGCCGGATCGGGCTGGAAACGGAACTCAGGGTTTTAATTTTTACATCCAACCGGCGTGTTTCATGAAAAAATCCCGGGCTGGCGATCACCATACCACGCTGTAAATCATTCTGCTCTACCCCAGCCAAATTGACCGCGGTGCGGTTCCCCGGGCCGGCAATTTCGACTGATTTTTTGTGATTCTGCAGCCCGCGGATTCTGGCTTGCCTGCCGCCCGGGAGAATTTCAACCTGCTGCCCGGTAGCGAATTCGCCATCGATCAAAGTACCGGTTACCACGGTGCCGAATCCTTTGATGGAAAAAACCCGATCGACCGGCAGTCTCGCTTTGCCCTTGTTCGCTTTGGGTGGGCAATGAGCCAGCAAATCGTCGATTGCGCTGCCTAATTCTGCCAGGCCCTGCCCGGTCATCGCCGAAACCCTAAAGATAGCAGCCTCCGCCAGGCTGGTGCTGTTCACCAGTCCGCGGATATCATTTTCCACCAAATCCAGCCATTCGGAATCCTCTACCAGATCTGTTTTGGTGAGTACAATCAATCCGTTGCGGATTTGCAGAAGGTCGAGAATTTCCAAATGTTCGCGGGTTTGCGGCATTACGCCTTCATCTGCTGCGATAATCAACAAGACCGCGTCAATCCCCCCCACCCCTGCCAGCATGTTTTCAATGAAATCACGATGTCCGGGAACGTCCACAATGCCAACCTCGTTGCCGGAGGGAAGTTTATACCAGGCAAAACCGAGATCGATCGTCATCTGTCGATCTTTCTCTTCTTTCAGGCGGTCAGGATCGATGCCTGTCAGGGCTTTTACCAGGGTGGATTTCCCATGATCCACATGACCAGCCGTTCCCAGAACGTACATACGAGTCTTATCCTATCGGTTGCCCTTGATCTCGCCAAAAGCATCCATCCAGCCGTTGACCATATTCATCAAACCCTGCATGCCCTTTTGGATTTCCTTGCTCATCAGGATCAACAATTCCTGCATTTCGTGCGTGTTATCCTCCACGATTAGCAATCGCTCTTTGATCTTGTCGATCTGATCGCTGATTCCGTCTTGCTTCTCTTCAAATGCTATCGATACATTCGACCATTTCTTGTCGGAATCGGTTTTGTAAGTATTCCATTCCTGCCGGAATTTCTCGTCCAGCATTCGATAAAGTTCGGTAATTTCATTGATTCTGCGTTCAAATCGCTGGGTAATTTCATCAAAGGCGCTTTTACTCTTGTTCAGTTCCAATTGTTGGTTCTGCAGCTCGGGCAGCAAGCGGTAAATCTGTTGGATCGACTCTTCGAATTGCTGCTGCCAATCTTTCCACATCCGCTCTCGATCCCGCTGGTTGATCGTATTTTGTTCAATGTAATTGAGAAAGGTTTGTTTCCTTTCCGCTTCCGAATTGACGATTTCTTCGATCCTGGCATCATTATTCCGAATGCTGGTCAGAATCGCATCCTGTTTCTCGCGGATTTCACCTTGGACCTTTTTATAAATTTCAATATCGGCGCTGATACTTTCCAGTTTCTTTTTATACTGTCCGAATTCGCTTGCCAGTCCTGTCAGGCTGCCTTTCATTTCCTCATCCCCGCGAATTTTTTGCGAAACGGAGCTTTCCATTTCCTTATACTTTTGCACCAACCGGGTGGTTTCGTCCAATTGCATTTTTAGTTTTTGGTCGATGTCCTTCAGAATATCCTGTTTGTTCTTTTCCAAAGCCAGGTTGATCGCTTTGATCTCGTCCCTGCGCAGGTTGTCGCGCATTTTTTCATCCGCGATGATGCTCTTCTCGGTTTCCTCCACCTTTTTGTTGAACTCAATGCGCATCTTGGCGATGGTGGCGTCAAATTGGCTCAGGTTATTAACTGTATTGCCAATTCTCTCGAGTTCTTTCTTTTGATCCCGTGAAGTCGACAGAAATGAATTAACCTTTTCATCCAGGTTGTTAGTTCGGGAGGTTTGCGTTGTCAGCGCTTTTTTTAATACCGCGATCTCGCTTTCCAAATCGCTTATCTTTTGCAGGGCTTTTTCTAAATCCATCTTAATCCTTATCGGGTAATGATGCTTATTTTAAGAGCAAATCGAAACTGTTCATGATCTGGGCGAAACTCGGGAAGATCATTTTGGGTAATAATCCTGAAAGAACATTCAGGATGACCAACAGTGCAATTACGATTTTCTCAGTTCGGCTTTCTTTTCGGGTAACAATTTCATAGTCGTCTTCTATCGGGTGCATTATAACCATAAAAAGTCGGATAAAGGAGAAAGTTAAAATCCCCGCCCCGCATAGCATGATTACAAGAATTGGCAGATGATTCAAAGCGGTCGCCTGGTACAAAGATTGAAGAGGCAGAAATCCGTTCGACAAAGGCATCCCGATCATGGTGAACAGGGATATCAAGAATCCCATGCTGGAAAATGGGTATTCATAAAATAGAGAGCGCATGTCTGCCAGATTTTCCAGTCGATATCTGTCGCTGATAATCAATAGCGAGGTCATCGCCAGGAACACGCTGAGTAATCTGGGCAGTAATGCTTCAGGAAAAATCAGGTACCCCTGGCTGGAATTCAATCCCAGAGCGATCAATAAGAGACCGTTGAAATAAATCGTCAAGTAGCCGATCATTTTTTTGATGCGGTTTTGAAACACCGACCAAACAGACCCGGTCAATGTCATGACCGCTCCGAACAGGAACAACGCTTGATACACCAATTGGCTTTCACGCAGCCAGGCGAATCCGTTGAGGTATTTCAACAGGATCAGGATGATCGCGAGCGGCAGAACGGTCAGAACATAGGTACTATCCGGCAATTCAGATTCATCCGCGATCAATGGAATCCAGGAATGGAACGGAAACACACCCAACCAGAAAACAAACCCCATTCCTAGCAGCAGCGAAGCCTGGGTCAATTGTTGGTCGTTGACCGGTGAAGTCTCCCCGCCTGCCAGGTACCAGCCTGCCAAAAGAATGAACGCCATCCCCATGGTGTAAAAAATCAATACACGGACAATGCCTTTGCTCTTGCCGGTATCCACGCTGAACGCAATCAAGATACCGGTCAGCATGGCAACCTCTACAATCAACGCTGAATACTGGAAAGGTTCTACAGCCATCGCAGCCAGCAGCAGACTGGTCAAAGTCAGACCCAATGGAATGATTTTAGAGTGGCTGCCTTTAAGGAATAGAATCAATGACCAAGCCCCCAGCACGGTATAGAATAATCCGACTATAAATTTTTGACTTTCAATCAGCACGAAACTTCTTCCCAGAACCACCAATGAGGGTTGCAGGTAAATCGCAATCAGCGGCGCGCTGCCTCTTTCCTCAATGCGGGTGATAAAAGTGAAAAAGACCATCAAAAAGCAAAACATCACCTGGATCAGGTTGGCAAGCGCATAATTCTTGCGGATAACCAGAAGCAGGAGCGAAACAGCTATCGGTAGGACAATCCAAATGAAAGGCGCGCTCATGCTTCCTCCTCTTGGATCGAGAAACCTTCCAGGTAACTGCCGATAACGCAAATTGCCAGCACGATCAGGCTGTAAATAGCCGTGACCAACGCCGATCCTTCTAGCGACGAGTAGACCACGTCGAATCCGCACAGAAATACCAGCAATCCCACCACAACATCAAAGACCTGGCGGCTGACGGCAAACTTGATGATCCCCGCGAACAGGATCACCAATCCGATATACAGGTTTGTATACGCGATCGGCAGCCACTCATTCAATTTCGCCGTAGTGGCGGTCACAATGATCCATCCGACACTCAAGACCAAAACCAAGAATATCCGGTAAGAACGGCTGCGGTTTTCAGCGGGCAGCTCAGGAGTATTGATTTTCACGGTGCTGAGCACCACCATCCCAATAAACCCGGTCAATAACTTAACTGCCGCCAATGATAGCGGCCATATCTGGACGATCAGTACGAATCCAATCAGGTAGCACATGACCAGGCCAAAGACATTCCAACGCCAATTGTCCGGCACCAGGATGAGGACCGTGACAGCCAAAGCAAGAAAGATCAGTAAGGTGTTAACCAGCATATTCGCAATTTATCCGGTTTGAATCAGTGTCACCAGCAGCGCTAAAAAAACGATTGACCATAGAACGCCGCCTTCTCCCTCTAACAGCAGCGAAAAACCGGCAACCAGCGGCCGTGTCCAATTCATGATGGCATTCGTCCAAATAAATAACCAATCGAAAGAGAGCAACCGGGTGATCTTGTTGGTGTCGATCCTTTCCAATCGGTTTTCTGCCGGCAGAGCGCTTGGGCGGTTTCTAAGCCATAATTGGATGCCCAATGTCAGAATGACGATCAGCATGCCCGCCCAGGCATCGGTCAATTCGATCTCGCTTGCAGCTAACGTATGAAACGCAATCAGTGCCAATCCGCTGATGGTGATAAATAAGGCAATGCTGTAGGTGAATTGTGAGCTGGTTCCCAAATCATTGAAATCGGCTTTTTCCCGGAAGATGAAGCGCGCAAAAATCAGCAGCAGGTATAGATGCATGCCAAAAGAGACCAGTGCCGGGATCCCGAATCCGCTCATTAATATGCCGCTGTTTCCGTAACTCATCAGGCTGAACGGCAAACCGGAAAAGAAAATCATGACCAACACCGGAAAAAGAATTATGTTTTTTCCCCGGCGCTCATGCAGCAGCAGCCAGGTGCAGAAAACCAGGATCAGGATAAACCACCCTTGCAGCCCACTGGTTGTTTTTGTGATGAAGCGGTACGCATTGAACAAAACGAAGGAAACTGCCAGGTTGTATACGGCTTTGGTTTCGGAAACAGCCCTGCTGGAAATAAAAACGAGCAGAGCTAATCCGATCAACGCCCCCACTCCCAGGATTATGCCAAGCAGAAAAGAAATTTGATGGTTGGGCAGAAATGTCACCAGGAACAGGCTGCTGATCGATGGCAGCAGGAATGTGAGAAAATCCAACACCGCCGCATGGTTTTCGCCCTCATCTTCTGGTGCAGGCAAAGGAAAGATACCGCTGTGCAGCAATGCCGCGAGAAAGATCAGGGCGCTGGCTGAAGCCGGGATGTCCTTCAGCAGCAAACTGTGTCCTCCTCCGGCAATGCGGGCAGTGACGAAAATCAGCAGCAGACTGCCGCTGAAACGGAACATAAAAGCCCGCAAAAACCGGCTCGAGTCAAATTTCTTGCGCAGGAACAATTGGTAGAACCAGATACCGACATCCATCGCAGTCCAAGAGATGATCAATGACCAAAGGTCGGCGGTGCTGAGTACTGCAAAAGTCAGCGCTATTGCCGCGGTTTCGGCGATCCAGAATATATAATCCTTTCCGAAATCCTCTTTGGATGCGCTTGTGAACAAGAAAGCAACGTGAACCGTCATGATCGCCGCGATCATTCCCCAATTGCGCGCATCGATCTGAAAATATAAACCGATATGCGTTCCGCTGGCAAAAAACCAGTTCTGCCAATTCAGGGCGATGGTTTGATTTCTGGGGATGAACATTACCAGCAGCCAGACAACCAGGCTGGCTGCCGCAGTTGCCAGCCATACCATTGGCCGGCGCGCGCCGTGCTTTTTCATCAGAAACGCAGCCGCGCATGAGATCACCAGGAACAGGAAGATGATCGCGATCAGCATGAAATTTACAGTACTGTCACTCCCGAACGTTTGATGAACCGGCCTTCACCGCGCTTCCCCAGCCAGGTCGAACCATCCACGATCAGTTTACCGCGCAGTAAGACCTTTTCAACCACACCTCTTAACTTCCAGCCTTCGTACAGGTTGTAATCGGTGCGGTGCTGCGCCGTTGCCACGCCATATTGGATCTCTTTCTTCGGATCCCAAATGGCGATATCGGCGTCCGAACCGGGCAGGAGGGTTCCTTTTTGAGGGTACATGCCGAATATTTTAGCAGGATTGGTGCTGGTCATCTCCACGAAACGGTTGGGGCTGATGCGCCCGCTGCCAACGCCGGTTGTCCACAGGATCATCAGCCGGTCGCCCACCCCCGGCAGGCCGTTGGGGATCTTGGTGAAATCATCCCTGCCCAGCTCCTTTCCGGGAATGGCAATCGGTTGTCCTTCGTAGGTGATTGCCCGCATGCCGTCGAAAAAGAACGGGCAATGGTCGGTAGCCATGACCTGGATGGTGCCATCTTCAACCGCTTTCCAGATACCGTCGTTATCCTCCTCGCTGCGCATGGGCGGCGAGCAGATCCACTTGGCCCCATCCGGTTGGCGTAGATGCTTGATGGTGAAGAACATATACTGCGGGCAGGTCTCGCCCATGACCGGCAGGCCTTGCGCGCGTGCCCTTCGCAGGTTCTCCGCCTCTCCTTTGGCATTCATGTGCACAATATACACCGGCGCTTCAGCCTGCGCCGCCAGCATGATCACGCGGAAGGAGGCCTCCACTTCGCCCCAGGCCGGGCGAGTCAGCGCGTGCCATTCCGGTGTGGTGTGCCCCGCGGCCAATGCCTCTTCGATCAGCACATCTATCACGTCGCCGTTCTCCGCGTGCGCCATCACCAGCATGCCGTTATCCCTGGCTATGCGCATAACCTTGAATATGCCGCCGTCATCCAGCCGCAGGCGGTTGTTGTAGGCTGTGAATACTTTCAGGCTGGTAATGCCCTCTTTCCTCAAATCGGGTATCTCGCCGGCAATTTCAGGATTAAAACGCGAGATATTCATGTGAAAACCGTAATCGATGGCGGCTTTGTCGTTTGCTTTTTTATGCCAGGCAGCCACGCAATCCGGTAAATGATCGAAATCCTGGGAAATGAAATCGATGGTGGTGGTGGTTCCGCCGAATGCCGCCGCTTTATGGCCGGTGTAATGGTCGTCCGAAGAAACGGTGCCGAACATGGGCAATTCAAAGTGGGTATGCACGTCAACCCCGCCCGGCATTACCAGCTTGCCGGCTGCGTCGATCACCTGCATGCCATCCATTTCGGGAATGTGAGCGGCGATGGCGGCAATCTTTTCACCTTCTACCAGCACGTCCGCTGTATAGGTTTCAGAAGCCGTGATGATCATCCCGGACTTGATCAGGGTTGCCATGGAACACCTCCAATGTATTTCATTACCAATTGGGATAATTATATTGCACGATACTGGTCTTGCTGTTCGTTGATCTGTCCCAGATCACCCAGCAGCGCCAGCACATCGGGTGGAATTTCCGTCTCCGGAAAATCCACGCCGGAATAAAGTTCCGACTTGCCGGCTTTTTCCCGCAGCGAAAGCCATAATACTTTACGCTCCTCCGATTTGACCACCAGGTCATTGAGGAGCTGCGCCCTTGCGAATAATTCGCCGGTAGTATACAGGAAAGTGATGCGCTTCCACTTTCCCGCCCGGATTGGAACGGGCAGCGCCTTTAAAGGACCAAGCTGGATTTTGTAATATTCTTCCTCCGCGCGCGGGTGATTGGGCTCATCGCGGATGATCTCGCGGCGTTTGGCAAGCTCGATACCTCGCACTTCGCTGTAATACTCGATCAGGTTGGCATGCTCCTTGCCAAAGCTGGAGGGTTGGTAGAATGCCAGGTAATCCACCTGGATAATCTTGGGGGCAAAACGGAAAGGAATGCGATACCAGCCAAGCACGCGGGCGATTTCCAAATCGCGCGGCGACGGCATCACCGCCACGAGCATCAATGCAGAATGTGGCGGCAGGCTGTTGTTCCCCTCTCGCGCCTGGCCGGTATCGATCATATCCGCTTAATTTATAATAACCCGACTTTCTGGTTGAATTCAACGATCAGATTGTCGATTTCTTCCACCTGGGATTGGAACCCGGTCCAATAATCGCGATCATACCACTGTGCCAGGATTTCTTCATAGGTTTTGCCTTGCTGTTCAACCCAGGTGTAATACTTCAGGTTGTGCACGCGGCGCTTGTCCTGGTAGGTTAGGTCCAGCAGGTTGTCGGTGCTTTGCCCGTGCAGGTAATGCGCGAAGTCGGCCGCGGCATTCACCTCGGAATATTCACCGAATTCCGCGTGCATTTCTTTTAGACGGCTCTGGTAAAGCTGCATGGAATCGGTCAGGACGGTTACGACAATGTCATCTTCGCCCATTTCGTAATACTTTGCCATCTTGATGGCCGAGAGCATGTTGGCGATGCCGGAAAAGCCCAGCAGATCCAGGTTGGCTACCACGTCTTGGGGAACACCTTTCTTGGCCAGGTAATCGCGCCCGGCTTTTTCGTTGAACAAGCGCGAAATGTTCACTACCGCGTTGTCATCGATAGCCGTTATCAGATCGGTGTTCTTTACATTATGGATCCACGGCACGTGTTTGTCGCCGATGCCTTCAATGCGGTGCGCGCCGAAACCGTTCTCCAGCAGCGTGGGGCACTGCAGCGCTTCCGAGCCGCCCACCAGGCTGCCCGGGAAAGCTTGTTTCAGGTAGTCGCCGCAGGCGATCGTGCCGGCCGAACCGGTGGTCAGGATCACGCCGCGATATTCGCCGCGCGCTCCCAATTCCTTTTTGATCACTTCTTCCATGGCGTGCCCGGTGACCTCGTAATGCCACAGGTAATTGCCGAATTCTTCGAATTGGTTAAAGATCATCAGGTCTTCACCGCTCTTGCGCAATTCCCAGCATTTGTCGAAGATCTCTTTCACGTTGGATTCGCTGCCCGGCGTGGCGATGATCTCGCCCGCCACGGTTTTCAGCCATTCGAAACGTTCTTTGCTCATGCCTTCCGGCAGGATGGCGATGGATTCGCAGGCCAGTAAATTGGAATCGTAAGCGCCGCCGCGGCAGTAATTGCCGGTGGACGGCCACACGGCTTTCTGGGTGACGGGGTCGAATTGGCCGGTTACCAGGCGCGGTACCAGGCAGCCGAAGGAAGCGCCGACTTTGTGCGCGCCGGTCGGGAACCACTTGCCGACCAGCACGATGATGCGCGCGTCCACGCCGGTCAGGCTCTTGGGCAGTTCCAAATAATTGACCCCGTTGAATTGCCCGCCTTTTTCCTTGGGTTCATTCTTCCATGTGATGCGGAAAAGGTTGCGTGGATTTAACTCCCACAAGCCGATGGACTTCAGTTCTTCTTTTACTTTCGCGGGGATCTTGCCCGGATCCTTCATTTGGGCGAAAGTCGGGATGACGATATTGCGTTCGCGGGCGCGCTTGATGGAGTTCTCCAGTCGATCGGGGTAGATGGTTAAATCGATTTTGGCCATTTAAAACTCTCCTGATAGTTTTATTTTTCGAGATCGGGCGCTTCGCTGACTATATAAAGCGGGCGTCCTTTTACTTCGTCATAAATCCTGCCGATGTATTCACCCAGAATGCCCAGCGTGATGAGCTGCACGCCGCCCAGGAACAGCACCATGATCAACGTGGTGGCCTGCCCTAGTAAAGCCGCGCCGTGTGAAAGGCGCAGGACGATTACCACCGGGATGGCGACAATGCTGAGCGCCGCACAGACAAATCCGAGGTAGGTGGCCATTTGCAGCGGGAAGTAGGAAAAACTGGTGATGGCGTTCAGGGCCAGTTTGAGCATTTTGCTCAGCGGGTACTTGGTGCTTCCGGCAAAGCGTTCCTTGCGGTCATATTCCACGCCCACCTGGCGGTAGCCCACCCAGGCGGCCATGCCGCGCAGGAAGCGATGCCGCTCGCGCATTTTCCCCATCACGTTCACCACCTTGCGGTCCATCAAGCGGAAATCGCCGGTGTCCAGCGGGATCTTGACGTCGGTGATGCGGTAGATCACGCGGTAGAAAGCCGATGCGGTGAAGAGCTTGAACCATGATTCTCCCTCGCGTTTACGCCGCACGGCATACACCACTTCGAAGCCCTCTTTCCACTTCGCGATGAGATCGAGGATCACTTCCGGCGGATCCTGCAGGTCAGCGTCGATCACCACCACCGCGTCGCCGCGGGCGTAATCCAGCCCGGCAGTAACCGCGATCTGATGTCCGAAGTTGCGCGCGAAAATGACTGGGCGGACGTGCGGGTCTTTCTCCGCCAGCGAGCGTATGATCTCTGTCGACCCATCCGTCGAACCGTCATCCACCAGCACCAATTCCCAGGCAGCTTTCAGACTGCCCATCACCCCGCTGATCCGCGTGTAGAATTCTTCCACGCAGCCGATTTCATTGAATACCGGCGCGACCACGCTGTAGACGGGTTTCTGCTTGGCAAGATTGTCTGACATATTTATATTGTATCTGAATCTAATAAACTATCAAAGGAGTTTCTTCAATGCTTCCAAAGTCGGTTCGACGATCGGCGCCGGTTGCACCGCCTGAATGGCCGCCTTTACGTCCTTCAGGCCGTTGCCGGTCAGCATGACCAGCACCGGGTCGCTGACGTCGAACAAGCCTTGTCTGACTGCCGCTTCCAGCCCGGCATAAGCCGTGGCCGCCGCCGGTTCGATGAAAATGCCTTCGCGTCCCAGGCGCGCGATAGCCGCCAGGATATGCTGGTCGCTGATGGTGATGTACCTGCCGCCGGTTTGGGTGGCCGCCCGCAGCGCGCGCAGCCCGTCGTGGGGATGGTCCACCGAAACGCTGTCCGCCAGGGTATCGGCTTTCACCGGGATGATCTCTTCAGTGCCGGCGTTGAAGGCGTTGGCGATAGCGGCCGAGCCTTCCGGCTGGATGCCGTAGATGTGCGGCATGTGCTCTAGCCAGCCCAGTTCGACTAGATCTTTGAAGCCTTTATGAATGCCGGCAATGATGTTGCCATCTCCCACCGGCACGATCACGTTCAAGGGTTTCTTTAAGTTGCCTTTGTAAATGACTTGTTCCCAAATTTCAAAAGCTGCCGTCTTTTTACCCTCGGCTGTGAAGGGGTTGAAGCCGGTGTTGCGCGAGTACCAGCCGAATTCGTCAGCCGCTTTCAACGAAAGCTCAAAAGCGTCGTCGTACGTACCGTCCACCAGGAAGACGCGCGCGCCGAACACAATCAATTGCGCTACCTTGGCTTGCGGCGCGGCTTTCGGCACGAAAATGACGGTTTTCTGCCTGGCTGCCGCGGCCATGCCGGCCAGCGCTGCGCCGGCGTTCCCCGAGGACGAGGTCACCACCACGTCTGCCTGGACTTCCCTGGCGCGCGCGATCACCACCGAACTGGCGCGATCCTTGAACGAGGCGGTCGGGTTGCGCCCGTCATCCTTTAACCATAATTGCTCCAGCCTGAGTTCCTCGGCCAGGGCTTTGGGTTGGTAAACCGGCGTCCAACCCACCGAACGCAGCGGTGTTCCCTGCAAACCCGGGTCGTCCACCGGCAGCAAGGGTAAATAACGCCAGATGGACTGTTCGGTGGAGGCTGCGATCTTTTCGGGTGAAAACGCTTTCTTTATCCCCTGGTAATCCAAAAGGATATCCAGGTTCCCGCCGTCGGCGGGGCATGTATAAGTTGCTTCGTGCGGTTGGTAGACTTTTCCGCACAAAGAACAGCGGTAGGTTTTGAATTTTTCCATGAGAGTATTTTACTCTCTTTCGAATGGCACCCCCAACGAAGCCGGCGGCGGCTTGCGCAGGAAACGGATCAGGCGGTACACCGCCCCGCGCACACTCCGCGGCAGCATGGCGAGCATCTTGGTTACCCATTCGGTATCGCCCACATTGACGAATAGCAGAGTCAGGATCATCAACGGGAAAGGCGCTACTTGCAGCACTTGCGAGGGTACGCTTGCCCATCTGGATTGCAGCACCAGCCCCAGCCATTGCAGGAAAACAAATAGAACAGATCCGAAAGTCCCGCGCAGCGGGTTCCAACCGCCGAAGATGGTGATGGAAAGCACGATCCAGCCAATGCCGTCCAACCCGGTCATGGTTCCGTTCCAACCGGCTTTGACACACAACGAATACATCGGCCCGGCCAGCCCGATCAATCCGGCTCCCAGGGCAGTATAGATATAGCGTTGGCGGTTGACGTCGATGCCGCGCGAGTATGCTGAAGTGGGCTGCTCGCCCACCCCGCGCAGGATCAATCCCTGGCGGGTATGGAAGATCCAGTAATAACTGAATGTAATCAGAATATAACAAAAATACACCAGGATATTCTGCTGAAAAAACAGTTGGCCGATCACCGGTATATCTTTCAAAACCGGTATGGGCAGGCTTTGCACGGTCGGGCCGGGGACAACCATGAAGGGCGTTCCCAGGAAGTAAGCCAGATCTCGGAAGAGCATCGACAAGATAAACCCAACCGCCACCTGTGATTGTTTTAAAGATATGCTGCTGAACGAAATCAGCAAACCGGCCGCCGCACCGGTCAGAAATCCGGCCAGCAAGCCTAACCACACCACCCCGGTCGTATAAGCAGTCGCAAATCCGACCATGGCCGTCAGCACGATCAAACCGTTGGCAGACAGATTGATCACGCCCGAACGTTCCGAGAAGGTCTCGCCGATCACTGCCACGGCTACCGGCGTGGCAGCCGCCACCACTCCCGCCATGCCCGTAATGAATTCATTCATTGCTTGGTTTTTCCTCTTTTCTCTGCAATTTCTTCCTCACGCCCCCCATTATCAAAAAGAAAAACACCAGGGATGATTGCATCA
Organism: Anaerolineae bacterium; assembly: GCA_013178095.1. Classification (GTDB taxonomy): domain Bacteria; phylum Chloroflexota; class Anaerolineae; order Anaerolineales; family Anaerolineaceae; genus Pelolinea. Next base: position 187,164 of record JABLXK010000004.1, read on the forward strand.
CGCCTGACAAGGTCGAATCCAGTTTCATCATGATTGGCAATTGAATACCGCCGATGTTCAAGGCGGCAAACAGCAGCGCCACCGGCACCGCCCAAATGATCTGGTAATCCACCAGCATGGCTACCAGCAATCCTAAAAAGCCGTATCCGGACGAGATGGATGGGATCAAGCGGTGGTAAACGCCCAATACTTGCACCGCTCCTGTCAGGCCGGCGAAAACGCCGCACAGGATAAAAGACAACAGCATATATTTGGATGGGGAAATGCCCATTTGGATCGCGGCTCGGGTGTTTTTTCCGACAGCTTTCAAGCGCAATCCTACCACCGTGAATTTCATCAGGATGAAGACCACCACAATTGAGATAATCGCCAGGGATAACGACCAGGGACTCAAGCGGAAACCCTGAAACATCGGCAGCCAGAGGGCAGCATCGAAGGGCGCGGTACCGCTCATCGAAGCCACCCCCGCCCTTTTCCAGGGGCCGAAAATCAACCATAATGACAAAGCAGTGGCAATGAAATTCAAACCCAACCCGGCGAAAATCTCACTCACGCCGCCGTAGAATTTCAGAGCACCGACCAGCAGCGCCCAAATCACCCCGCCGGCCACCCCCGCCAAAAAGCCGGCCAGGATGATAACCGCAGGCGGCAGACCCGAATCCTGCAGCAATCGCAGCGCACCGGTGGTCATAATGGCCCCCAGCATGATCTGACCTTCTATTCCGATATTCATCAATCCCGCCGTGAAAGCGATCACTAACCCGCAGGTGGTCAGAATCAAAGGCACCCAGGCAACAATCGTATCTGCGATTTTAATAGGCGTGGAAACCACCCCCATGAAAATGTTGGCAAAAGCTTCCAGCGGATTGGCGCGTGCGACCAGCAGCACCAGCGAGGTGAAAAGCAGCGCGGCAGCAATACCTGAAATGCGGAAAAGGAAGTCGATAAGTCCACGATTTTTGTTCATTTCGGCCAATCCTTTCCCCCAATCATGCGCCCCAGTTTTTCTTCAGTCAAACCGGATGAAGGCAGCGGTTCCGAAATCCGCCCGGCGAAGAAAACCAGGATGCGGTCCGCGTAAAAGGTCAATTCGTCCAGGTCAGCCGACGAGAAAATGATCGAGGTGGCCGCCTGGCAGCGTTCGCGCAGGATCGACCAGATCCAGTTGGCGGATTCAATGTCCAGCCCGCGTGTCGGGTTTTCCAGCAGCAGCAAGCGCGCCGGGTCTTTTAGCAGGGAAAGCAGCAGCCGCTGCTGGTTGCCGCCTGAAAGCTCTTCGGAATTGGTGGCCGCCCGCCCTTTGATGTTGAAACGTTCAATGCGCGTTTCGGTTATCATGCGGCTGTTTTTTCCATTGATAAACATTCTCTTCTCGCAATCCGAGAGAATATAATGTTCTTCCAGTGTCATGCCGGGCACCAGGCCTTCTTCCATTCTGGCTGAGGGAACGTAAAAAATTCCCCGTTTTTGGAATTCAAAGCAGTTTTTCCCGTTGATGTCCTCGCGGTCGATCTCGATACGCCCGCCGGTGGCTTGTTTCAGGCCTGCCAGGGTTTGCAGGAATTGGCGCTGACCGGAGCCTTCCATGCCGGCCAATCCGATCACCTCGCCGGCGTACAGGTCAAAATTCACATTCTCGATGCGGATACGGAAATCCTCTATGCTTAGATTTCTGACAGACATGCAAATATCCTGTGTGCCGGACTGTGAGGTGCGCGTGCGTGTGATTTGCCGGCCGAACATCAATTCGACCAGGTCATTCTCGTTGAAAGGCGCCTGGCGTTCCCCGATCAGGCAGCCCTTGCGCAGCACCACCGCACGGCTGCACAGTTCTTTTACTTCTTCCAATTTATGCGAAACAAAAATGATGGTTTTATCCTGGCCGGCCAGTTTTTTCAGAGCCGCAAACAGTACTTCCTGCTGGGCAGCGCTGATGCCGGTGGTCGGTTCGTCCAGGATCAGCACCTCCACGCCCAGCCACAGCAGTCGGACAAGCTCCAATTGCTGGCGTTCGCCCACGGTCAGCTCGCCCACCGTGCCGTTCAGGTCGAAATGGAATCCCAAATCTTTCTGGATCGCGATTAATTGCTGCCAGTCGCTAGCGCTCTTCTTTACGCCTGTTCGGCTGTCCCAGATCTGCAAATCTTCGCGGATCGTCATGGACGGGAAGTCGTGCGGGTCCTGATGCAGCATGCCGATCCCCAGCCGCAGCGCGTCCGATGGGCTGTTCAATTCCTGTTCCAGGTGGTTAATGAGGATTTTCCCGCTGTCTTTGCAGATCAATCCCGAGAGTACCTTCATTAAGGTGCTTTTGCCCGCGCCGTTCTCTCCTAATACCCCCAGGATTTGGCCGGGTTCGATGGTCAACGTGATGCCGTTGTTGGCATGCACGCTTCCGAAAAATTTATGAATTTCAATGAGTTCAATTAGCATGATGCATAAAAAAATTGGGGGAAGGACCGCCCAGGTATCCTTCCCCGCAATATTGATCGAGTTTATTCAGCCGCTGAGCTGAGGCCCTTCATGCCTTCCAGCAATTGGGGCAGGTACCAAACCTGGTAATCGCTGGCAACCTCGCCATCCGCCAGATATGCGCTGCCGTCCTGCAGGTTCAGCGGGCCGGTCCACAGGTTCAGACCGCCGGCCAATTCGGCGATGAATTCGTCCAACTTGGCAGCGTTATCCGCGCTCAGCGCGTCGCCCTTGACGAAACCGACTGCCGAGGTGTCAAGATTATTGATATCACTCCAATCGGGGCCGTTCCATGACCAGCCATTGGTCCAACTGCCGTCGATGGCTTGCTGGATGGCAGCTTTATAAGCCGGACCCCAGTTGAAATAGGGCACGCCCAGGCAGACTTCGGGAGCCTGCTCGCAAGCGCCCATGTAATCGTAGGGGATGGCAAAAACATTCTGGCCGCCATCCGCGAACTTCTTGGCTTCCACCAATGCTTCGGTGGTGTCGATGCCCGAGATGACTACATCGTAGCCGCTGTTGAAGAAATCGTCGGTAACCTGCGAAGGATCGGAGGTGAAGCCGGGAATGTTGAACCAGAAACCGATCCAGTTGACCTCAAAGGTCAGGTCGGCCGGGTCTTTGGCTGCGTATTTCTCCCAGCAGTATTTGGCGCCTAAATAGGCCGCGGAAGTCAGGCGGCGGGTTTCGTCGTTGATCAACGGGCCGAGGTAGCCAATTTTACCGGTCTCGGAAGTCAGGGCAGCCGCGCAGCCGGCAATCATCTTGCCGTATTCCATGCGCCCCATCGGGTTCTGCATGTTGGCAAATTCCTGGTAGTTGGCGCCTTCCGCCCACTGCGTATCGCCGGTGGAGAAGATGACGTAAATTTCCGGATGCGCCGCGGCAAATTCAATCGCGCTGTCTTTCATATCATCCGAATTGAAGATCACCAGTTTGGCTCCCTGGGCAACCAGTTCTTCCGCCAATTGGGCGGCGGTGGTGCCCGGGCGGTCAGACGAATTGACCTTATCGATGTAGATCATCTTCGTGCCGGGGATCTGTTCTTCCACGTACAAACCAGCGTCATAATGCGCCTGATCCCAACCCTTGTTGTTGTACACGCCCACCATTAGAATACCGAATGTGAATTCTTCGGGGGCAGCAGCTTCCTCTGCCGGAGCTGCTTCTTCCGCTGCAGGTTCCGCCGCTGCTTCTTCAGCGGGGGCTGGTTCCGCGGCTGCGGCAGCCGGTGCACAGGCAGCCAGCAGTAGCGCGAAAACCATCAGGGGAAGTACTACTTTGAAAAACTTTCTGATGCTCATATTTCTCCTCCATTTAAATTTATGACAGATACACAGAGCAGTTTTTCCTGGCGTTTAACATAAAAACGCTCCACTTAATTGTAGAGCAATTGCTTGCTCTGTCAACAGCGGAGCATTTTATTAGATTTTGCAATTTTAATCTATTGTATAGACAATTTTTAAGTTTATTGTCCAACAACTCCTGATTAATCGGGAACGATCCAGGTTCCGGTTTCGCCTTTTAACGCGCGGCCGATGTTTTCGGGATTGGTGATCAAGGCTTGTTTACCGCCGGCTTCCAGGAACCAGATGATAGCTTGCATTTTGGGCGCCATCGATCCCTTGGCGAAGTGCGTACCTTCCGCCAGGTAGGCTTTTGCTTCCGAGAGCGTCATGCGATCGACCCATTTCTGGTCAGGTTTACCAAAATTCAAGGCCACCTTTTCCACCGCGGTGGAAATCAAGAACAGGTCGGCCTTGATGGCACGCGCCAGCAGCGAGCTGGCGTAGTCCTTGTCGATCACGGCCGCCACACCCTTCAACGCGTCGTTCTCGCGGATCACGGGAATGCCGCCGCCGCCCACCGTCACCACGATGTGGCCGGCTTTGATCAGTTCCAGCACCGAGGGCAGCTCGATCACTTCCTGCGGGATGGGCGAAGCCACCACCCGCCGCCAGCCGCGCCCGGCGTCTTCCACCACCTTCCAGCCCAGTTCAGCGGCGCGTTTCCTGGCTTCAGCCTCGTCCATGAACCCACCGATCGGTTTGCTGGGGTTTTGGAATGCTTTGTCCTCCGCGTCCACCCGCACCTGCGTGATGATGGTGGAAACGGGTTTGGCAATGCCGCGTTTGCGCAGTTCGTTCTGCAGGGTCTGCTGCAAAGCGTAACCGATCGCGCCCTGCGTGTCGGCGCCGCATGCATCCAGCGGGACTTCGTGCATGCCTTCCGCCTTATGCGCGATCTCCGAACGGCGCAGGATGAAACCCACCTGCGGGCCGTTGCCGTGGCCGATGGCCACGTTCCAGCCGGCTTCGATCATATCGGCAATATGGAAAGTCGTTTCCTTGGCTGCCAGATATTGGTCTTCGACTGAAACTTTGCTGTTATCCTTGATTAAAGAATTGCCACCGATGGCTACAACCGCAACTTGGTTCGTCATATATCTCCTGTTATTACATGGTCAACGCCATGACGGCTTTCTGCGCATGCAAGCGGTTTTCAGCTTGGTCGTACACCACAGAATTAGGGCCGTCGATAACGCCATCCGTTACTTCGATATTTCGATCTGCAGGCAGGGGATGCATATAGATGGCATCTTCCTTGGCCAGCTTCATGCGTTTCTCGTTGGTGATCCAGCTCGAATATTTCTTGGTGATCGCTTCGCCTTCCTTGGCGTCCGTGGTGTGCACCAGCGGTCCCCAGGATTTGGCGTAAACAATGTCGGCATCCTTGAATGCCTCATCCATATCTTCCACTACATCGAAAGCCACTCCGGCTTTCTTGGCTTCCGCCTGAGCCATGTCCATGATCTCGGGCATCAGTTTGAATTCCGGCGGGCGCGCCAGCACCACGTCGCAGCCGAAGCGCGGCATCTGCACGATCAGCGATTGCGGCACGGAAATGGGTTTGGAATAGGATTCCGCATACGCCCAGGATACCACCATTTTCTTCTTGCGCAGGTCGCGGCCTTTCTTTTCCCAGATGGTCATCAGGTCGGCCAGGCACTGAAATGGGTGGTAGATGTCGCACTGCATGTTCAGGATCGGCACGCGCGAGTATTTGGCCACGTCGTTCAGGTACTGGTTGCCCACACCCCAGTCGCAGTGGCGGATGGCGATGCCGTCGAAGTAGCGCCCGAAGATCTCGCCGATCTCCTTGGGGGTGTCGCCGTGCGCGATCTGGGTGGTCTTGCTCTCGATGAACGCGCCGTGCCCGCCCAGTTGGGCGATGCCGGCTTCGAACGAGCCGCGCGTGCGCGTGGAACTGAAGAAGAACAGCATGGCCAGTACCTTGTCGCGCAGGTAGGCGTGCGGTTCATTCAGCGCGCGCTTGCGCTTCAGGTCGAAGGCCACGTCCATCACGGTTTCGACTTCTTCTTTGGAGAAGTCCAGGTCGCCGATCAGGTCGCGCCCGTGTAAAAATGTTTGCATAACAGCCTCCTTTTATTCTTTCGCAGGGCGGGAATCCCTTCCCGCCGTGCCTCTGGTTTTGTTAATTTTCCGTAGGGCGGGATTCCAATCCCGCCGTTTCATTATCTGTCTTCGCGAGGCCGATCCCTGAGCTAGTCGAAGGGCCGGCCGTGGCGATCTTCGTAGTCCACTGCATGAGCAGTGGACGGAGATACTTCTTCCGAGACAGCGTCAAGCTGTTATCGGAAGAAGCACGATTGCGTTGGGTGGGATTTACATCCCGCCGTGTCTCTTATTTTGTTAATTTTCCGTTGGGCGGGAATCCACCTGTACTCAGTATTTTTGAGTATTCCCGCCGCTTTATTCGGCGCGTATAGAAACGCCCCTGCGTAAATCGTTCTACTCCATCGCGCCCAAAACCAGCGACAGCAGCGCCATGCGCATCACCACGCCGTTGAAGGCCTCTTCCCAATAACGGGCGTGGCGCGTGCTGTCCACGTCCGCCGGAAGCTCGTCCATGCGCGGCAGAGAGTGCAAAATGATGGCGTCGCTCTTGGCTTTCTCGGCCAGCAGCTTGCGCGTCACCTGGTAATTGGCGGGGGTCAGGCCCTTGTCCGCGCTGGCTTCCTGGCGCGCCTTGGTGTAATCGGGCTGCACCACCGGCTCCATGTAAATCACATCCGCCTGGTCGATGACGTCCGCCACGTGGTCGGCCTCAGTGAAGCGCAGGTTGTAAGCTTCCAGTTCCTTCTTGAATTCGGGCGTCAGGGACATTTCGGGCGGGGCCACGTAAATGACCTGCGCATCGAATTGGGTCAGCGCGTATGAAATGGAATGCATGGTGCGCATGCGCATGTCGCCGATGCACAGGAAGGTCAGCCCGTCGATGGTGCCCATCTCATTGAGCACGGTATACAGGTCGGTCAGCACCTGGGTGGGGTGTTCCCCCCAGCCGTCGCCTGCGTTGATCACCGGCACGCTCGAGAACCTGGCCGCTTCGGCCGGGGCGCCCTGCTGGAAGTGGCGCATGACGATCACGTCGCCGTAGTATTCCAGCATGTGCACGGTATCCTTGATGGATTCCTGGTACCAGTCGCCGGCGCGCGTCATCTTGGCGTCCGAGAAACCGGTCACGTGCCCACCCAGGCGATGCATGGCGGCTTCGTGCGCCAGACGGGTGCGAGTGGAAGGCTGGTAGAAAGCCGTCACCAGCGTCTTGTCGGCCAGGATGTCCGAATTGCGGCGCTCGCGCGCGATCGGCTCCAGCTCACTGGCCACCTCGAATACGCGGAAGAACTCCGCGCGCTCAAAATCCTTGAGCGAAAGAATGTCACGTCCTAAGAAACTGCGCATTTGAAAAACCTCCGGAAATTAAAATGAATTTTATGGAACGCCAATCGTTCTTAATACATGGAAGCGGAAGTAGCCCGGCAGGAAATACGACAGCGAGTGGTCCACCGCCGCGCCGTCTTTGGCGTACAGGTCCGCTTCAAACATCAACAACACGTCTCCGCGCTGGATCTCCAGCGCGCGCGCCACGTGCGAAGGCGCCGAGACCGCATTGATCTCGGAATAGGAACGGTCCAACGCGGGGTTGCCGCGCCGGATCAACATATCCAGAACGGAGCCGGTGAAGCCCTGTTCCAGGTCTTTGGTCGAGAGCACGTCACGCGGCAGGATGTCCTGCAGGAAGGCGATCGAACGCCCTTCCGCGTGCATCACGCGGCTGATGCTCACCAGCATGCTGCCCTTGCGCACTTTAAAGGTCTTGGCCAGGGCCTCGTCCGCCGGGATGCTCTCGATCTTGTGCTCGCCCATCGTAATCATCAGGTTCAACCGCGCCGCGATGGTCTCCAGCGATTCGAGCACTTCGATGCCCGTGTCGAACACGCCGCGCTTGCCGACCACGAAGGTGCCCGCGCCCTGCCGCCGGATGAGTAGCCCCTGCGCTTCGAACGAGCGCATGGCCTCGCGCAGCGTCGAGCGCGAAACACCCATCTGCGCCGCCAGGTCCGGCTCGGTCGGCAGCTTGGCGCCTGCTTCGGCCGATGCGATCAGCTCGCCCAGTTCGCGCTGCAAGCGTTGATACGGACTCTCTTTGGTTTCGTTTTCTGCCATCTATTTTTCCCCTTTCAACAGCCTCTCGGCTGCCTGGTTATGTTTGCGGATGTGAGTATCTAAATCGAGGGTCTGCAATTGTCCTTCCTTGACGATGAATTTTCCACCAACCACGTTATAGTCCACCCCAACCGGGTTGCAGAACAGCAGCGCCGCCAGCGGATCGTGCAGCGCGCCGGCGTAATCCAGCCGGTTGAGATTGATGGCAATAAAATCGGCGCATTTTCCAACTTCCAGCGAGCCGATGTCGCTGCGCCCCAGCACAGCCGCCCCGCCCAGCGTGGCCAGTTCCAATGCCTGGCGCGCGGTCAAAATGGGGGCTTCCGAACCGGAAAGCGAGGCGCCTTCGATGCCGGCGCGCACCCGCGCCAGCAGCATGGCCAGCCGCGCTTCCGCCAGCAGGTGCGAGGAATCGCTAGATGCCGAGCCGTCCACGCCCAGCCCTACCTTCACGCCCGCCGCCATGTATTCCCACAGCGGCGCGATGCCGGATGCCAGGCGCATGTTGGAACCCGGGCAGTGCGCCACGCCGCAGCCGGTGCGCTGGAACACGTCCACTTCTTCTTTATTGATGTGCACCGAGTGCGCGAACCATACGTCTTCCCCCACCCAGTCCAGCGACTGCATGTAAGCCAGCGGGCGGTAGCCGAAGAGCTGTTCGCAGAAAGCCTGCTCGTCCTGCGTCTCCGCCAAATGGGTATGCAGGTGCACCCCGTATTGGCGCGCCAGGACGGCCGATTGTTTCATCAATTCCCCGGTCACCGAGAAAGGCGAACAGGGCGCCAGCACGATTTGCACGCGAGCGCCGGGTTTGGCGTCGTGGTAGCGTTCGATCAAACGCTGGGAGTCTTTGAGAATGTTTTCTTCCGTGTCCACCACCGAATCCGGCGGCAGGCCGCCCTTGGATTCGCCCAGCGACATGGAGCCGCGCGAGGCCTGGATGCGCACGCCCATCTCCAGCGCTGCGGCGATCTCGTCGTCCAGGCGCGAACCGTTGGGGAACAGGTACAGGTGGTCCGAGGCGGTGGTGCAGCCCGAAAGCGCCAGCTCAGCCAGCGCGGTCTTGGTGGAGATGAAAATATCGTCGGGGGTCATGCGCGCCCAGATCGGGTAAAGCGTCTTGAGCCAGTTGAACAGGTTGGCGTTCTGCGCGGCCGGCACGGCTCGCGTGAGGGTTTGGTAGAAATGATGGTGGGTGTTGATCAGGCCCGGCAGCAGCGCGTGGCCGCTCAGGTCCAGCACCTCGTCCGCCGTGGATGGCAGTTCGGTTGTAGGCCCGGCCTGGCGGATGAAACCGTCCTCGATGAAAAGTCCTCCTCCCGCGATCTCGCGGCGTCCGGCGTCCATGGTCGCCATCACGCGGGCGTTCTTGACCAGCAGAGTTGTCATAGCTCGCTCCTTGTCATCATATCGTATTATAACTTAATTGTCCGACAAAGTGTATTTAATTGTGTAGATGAGTGATGAATGTACATTTCTTGAATGACATTTTTAATCCCCCGTCTGTTCTACCATTGTCTTCGCGAACCCCGCTCCCTGAGATAGGTCGAAGGGGCGGGGCGTGGTGAACCCTTCTTTATGTCATCCTGAGCCCGGAGGGCGAAGGATCTCGGCCGGCAGTGCGAGTTTAGTAGGGCGGGATTCCAATCCCGCCGCTTTTTCATATCGATGTGGCGCGTATACCCGATACTACCGGGCACAGGTAGAAACGCGCTCTACTTGCCTTGATCCGTGGCGGGATTCATAACCCGCCGCTTTCTAATTTGTCATTACGAGACCCGGCCGATCCCTGAGCTAGTCGATCGCGTAGCATCCCTTTAGGGAAGGGTCGGCCGCAGCAAACACTTTCTTTATGTCATCTTGAGCCCTGAGGGCGAAGGATCTCGGCCTGCTGGCCGAGATGCTTCACTTCGTTCCGCATGACACTGCTATGGTGCGGCGCGTATACCCGATACTACCGGGCACAGGTGGAAACGCGCCCTACTTGCTTTGATTCGTAGGGCGGGATTCCACCTGTACTCAGTTTTTTATGAGTATTCCCGCCACTTTTTTACTTGCTCCGCGCGGCGCGCTGCTTAACAGTACCCCCGCAATCGCCAGCGCCCCGCCCAAAATCTGCACCAGCGGCGGCCGTTCCCCGTAAAAAATACCGGTCGCCACCGCGATGATCGGCACCAGGTTGATATACGCCGAAGCCTCGCTGGCCGAAAAATAATGCAGCGTGTAATTCCACAGAAACGAGGTCAACCCCGAAGCCGCCACACTCAGGTACAGCACCCCCAGCCAGGTCATCCAGCCCACGTCCAGCGTCAGCCCGCGCGCGGCAATCTCCCACCCCATGAACGGGATCAGCAGCAGCGCCCCCGCCCCCATGCCGGCCGCCGTGGCCACCAGCGCCGGCACGTCGTTCATCCTGCGCCCCTGGATGGTGTAAACCGCCCAGGCCAGCGCGCTGCACAGGATCAGCAAATTGCCCAGCCGCGGGTTGCTCCCGCTCGCGCTGCCCGGCCGCAGAAAATCGTTCAGGCTGATCAGCGCCACGCCGATCGTCACCAGCGCGATGCCCAGCACCTGCCTGCGCTCCAGGCGTTCCTTCAGGAAGATCACCGCCAGCAGCGTGGTCAGCGCCGGCACGCTCGCCAGGATCAGCGAGGTGCTGCTCACCGAGGTGAAGGTCATGCCCACGTTCTGCAGCGCGTAATACAGCGTTGTGCCTGTCAGGCCGAACAGCAGGTACTTCCATTCGAACACCTGCCTCAGGCGGAAGCCCTGCCTGGCCGCGAAGGGCGCCAGCAACAGGAAGCCGATCAGGAAGCGGATGAAGGTGAGCTGCAAGGGGGCCATGTTCTGCAGCACCATCTTCGAGGTCACGAAGGTGGTGCCCCAGATGAACAGGGTCACGTACATGGCGAGTTTTCCACTGGAGTTGCGCATACGAGGGGAGATTGTATCACGCGCGTGGAGTTTGGGAATTCGATTTTCGGGTGGGTATATATTTCAAATTAGCCATATTTTAACGAGGAGCATATCATCGAATTATGCAAGACCTTCTTTTATTCTATAAAAACATAATAGAAAAAAATATTTTTAACTAACAATTTAATTGTCGAAGATTCCGAGTGATTTTGCTAGATCATTGAAAATGAGATCTGCTCCCCAAGCCTGAGCTGCTGTAAAAGCTATCTTTCTTTCTTGTTCATCATCCAATTTCTTCTGTGGTTTGTAGGCTAAATCATGGTCAGCTTCAGCCCAGGCGTGTTGAAAAAGAGTCTTTATCTGTAATTCAAAAAAGACAGGTGGAAAATTAGACTCAATTTCAGGAGTAATAATGTCTTTTGGAATCAAAAAAATTAGATGTATACCTTCATATCCGAATTTACTAACCGAATCAGGAATCCATAATTTTCGCTCAATTACTGCAAGATATTTCCTAATAAATAACTCAATAGGATTAGTGTCACTTTTGTAAAAAGTAGTTAGTGTTTCAAATTTTCTGTAAATTCAAAAAAGAGTAGATCACAGTATCCTTTCAGAAGTCGATCAAACCAAAGAAAGGATGAGAACCATGATCTACAAGAGTGATTGTACATTAACAAAAGAATACCTGGAACAATTGGCAGAGCAAGGATTAGAGGGATTGCCAGACCTGGTGAGAGTGCTGATAAATCAGGCCATGCAAATAGAACGCGAGAATTATCTACACGCCAAACCCTACGAGCGCAGTGAAGACAGGCAGGGCCATGCCAACGGCTACAAACCCAAAACAGTCAAGACCAGAGTGGGCGAAGTGACCTTCAACATCCCGCAGGTGCGCGAAGGTGGTTTCTACCCTAACTCTTTGGAGAAAGGCATTCGCAGTGAACGGGCCCTGCTGCTGACGCTGGCGGAAATGTATGTGCAAGGTGTGTCCACCCGCAAGGTAGCAGCCATCACAGAGAGGCTATGCGGAACGCAGATCAGCGCCAGCCAGGTCAGCCGGGCAGCTCAAACGTTGGACGAAGAACTGGAAAGTTGGCGCAACAGACCTTTGGGAGAAATAGTCTATCTGTATCTGGATGCGCGTTATGAGAAAGTCAGACAGGCTGGGAGTGTGAGAGATGCGGCCATTTTGATGGCCAGCGGGGTGAAAAGGGACGGGAAAAGGGCTATTTTGGGTATTTCCGTGTCCCTGAGCGAGGCAGAAGCACACTGGCGGGCATTTCTGGAAGATTTGGTCAAACGCGGATTGCATGGTGTGCAATTGATTGTTAGTGATGATCACACCGGGATGGAAGCTGCAAGAAAAGCAGTATTTACAGGCATACCCTGGCAAAGGTGCCAGTTTCATCTGCAGCAAAATGCACAAGTGTATGTCCCCAAAGTCGGCATGCGCAGGGAGGTAGCAGAGGATATCCGCACAATCTTCAACGCCCCGGATCGGGAAACTGCGGAAGTCTACCTCAAGAAAGCTGTGGAGAAATATGCAATTCTGGCGCCCAAACTGGCTGACTGGATGGAGGTCAACATACCGGAAGGCTTCACAATATTTACTTTCCCGAGAGTATATCAACGTCGCTTGAGAACATCCAACTACATGGAGCGGCTCAGCCAGGAAGTCAAACGCAGAACTCGAATTGTGCGTGTGTTCCCTAATGAGGATTCATGCCTGCGACTTGTTTCAGTATTTTGATGGAATTCAATGAAGAATGGGAGTATGGCAGGATTTATTTGAGAATGGAGACCAGTTAGAGTATTATCAAATTCTGAAAGGTTCTTGATCACTTTTACAGAAAAGATTATACACAATCAAAAAGTAACAATTCTCGCCCCAATTTGATCTTGAATCTGATTCAGAGGATCAGAATATTTATTTCCTCCGTTTTCTTGTTTTTTTGATTTATTAATAAAACTATCAACGCTTTTTGCTCTAACAAGAATTTGATCGATTCTTGGATAATTATCAAATAAATTATTGAGGTATTTCCTTAATTCATGTTCTATTGGTAAAAGGGCTTTTTCAAATCGTTCTCCATATTGTTTACGTAATTCTTTTTCCCCTATCATTATCTACCTCTAATCATTTCGTTCACAATTCGTCCTTCTGTACTAAAACGATACAATGCATCATCAGATGATATTGTTTCTCTGGGAAAACAATCATTAAATCGATCAGAAGGAGCCATCATTATTCCTCCATTATCCAATTCGATTCGTGTTAACGGTGCATGCTTTAAAAATTCCAAATAATCAAAATCAAATGAATCATTGAATAATTGAGGATTTTTTAAATGTTTGATTAATTCATCCTTGGTGTTTTCTGAAAAATGCATATCCTCGGCTACACTTTGAAGAGAGATCATTTGACCAGAATAGCCCTTTAATAGAACAGCAGCGCTAATTAGCTCTTGTTTTATTTGAAAATCCTTTGTATTTTTTGAAACTTCTCTTAAAGCTATCCCAATCCGCATACTCCCAGCACTTGAAGTTGTCTCAAAATCAGAAAGGAGGAAATCTTTAATCCAATATAGTGCTACATCATTTATCCTATTTTTCAATTGTTTATCTACAATATTTCCCTTCCAGAAATCAGCGTCAAAAGACCTGCCTATATATAAAGCTGCTTTATATGACTTAAGATTTTTCATAAAAATTTTTTCAATGTATTGAACCGATAATCCTCCATTTGATGTTTCTGCAAGAATTCCTTGGTCTGCAGGAAATCTTGAGATTACAAATTTTTGATAATTATTCTCATTCCCATAAATTAGAAAAAGTAAAGCTAATCCAGGTATTTGATTTGTAAAATCAGATAAACGGGAGGCGATTTTTTCACCATTTGTAGAATCCCTGTTTTTCAAAAAATTTATAATTAATAACCTCATTTCATTGAACTGGTTTTTTTCATCTTGCGAAAGGAATCTAATAGGAATATTGCATTCTGAATCCGATTTCTCATATACTTCATTTAAAAGATTGAATAAACTCCCGTTCAATTCAATCTCAACCCCCATTGGGGGATTAACTTTTTTTACATTCTTTCCTGGATAAACCAAGAAACTAATGACTTTCTCGATAGCCATTTTTTCCTCCCATTTTTTTTATTTGATTTTTTTTTTATTTCTCTCCCCTTACCGACACCATCACCACCGTCAGCACCAGCACCAGCACCGTCAGCGCCAGCTCCATCAGCAGCACGCTGATCACACCCCCCGCCAGCAGGTAGCTCAAAAAGCCCGCCAGCGCGTGCAGCCCGGCCGCCGCCGTGAAGTACTGCCAGCACTTGCCTTTGGCCATGCCCCAGCCCGCCAATGCGCTCAAGCCCGCGTGCAGCCCGATCATCGCCAGCCGCTCCCAAAAGGTGATCAGCGCGCTCATGTACTCGGTCGGGAACACGTCCCAGTTCCAGCCCGTGGCGAACAGCAAATTGTGCACCCACTGCGCCTCCAGCAGCCCGAAGCCGACGCCCGCCGCCGCCCCCAGCAGCAGCCCCATGCGCGGCTCCAGTGCCTTGCCTGAACGCTTCCAGATGAGCCAAACCGGCAGCAGCTTGGCGCTCTCTTGGATGGCTCCCCCCGCGATCACCAGCAGCAGCCCGCCCAGCAGCAGCCTGCCTGTCTGCCCGTCTTTGATATATTGTTCAACGCTGAACAGGCCGTTCAGCGGCCCCAGGATGAACGCCGTCGCCAGCATGCCCGTCAGCGCCCCGCCCGCCAGCGCCAGCCAGGCGGCCGGCTTGCGGAACAGCGGCGGCCGGTAAAGCAGCAGCCACAAGACCGCGAACGCCAGCGCGATGCCGATCCCGTACAGGGATGGATAGCGGAAATATGCCAGCAAATATTGGATTGACTGCGCGAACACGCTTCCCTCCATACCGCAGTGGTGATGTTTCCTTATTATTGTATAGCAAATCGTTCGGGAGGCAAGACGTTTATTTTTTCACCACAGATGAACACGGATGAACTACCCGCTATACACGGATGGATTAAAAATAATATCTGTGTTCATCGGAATTAAATATCTGCGTTCATCTGTAGTTGAGATTGCCGCGCCGCAATGCGGCTCGCAAAAGCAAACCGAGAATTGATTTCGCGAGGAGCGCAAGCCCTACGCTGCGCTGAGGACAGGTGACGAAGCGATCTTCGGAGTCCACTGCAGGAGCAGTGGACGGAGATACTCCGTCGTCCGAGGCGTCCAGCCGAGAGACGACGGGGTACGTAGCAGCCACTGCAGGAGCAGTGGACGGAGATACTCCGTCGTCCGAGGCGTCCAGCCGAGAGACGACGGGGTACGTAGCAGCCACTGCAGGAGCAGTGGACGGAGATACTCCGTCGTCCGAGGCGTCCAGCCGAGAGACGACGGGGTACGTAGCAGCCTCTGCAGGAGCAGTGGACGGAGATACTCCGTCGTCCGAGGCAACTCGAAGACTCTCATAAGAATGAGAGTCGTAGATACTAATTCTTGCGATTGTCTCAAATAATCGCAAGAATTAGTGCAGCCGAGAGACGACGGGGTACGAAAGAATCAGGATGCAGAATTGCCGCGCCGCCATGCAGCTCGCAAAGGCGAATCGAGAATTGATTTCGCGAGGAGCGCCAGCGACGAAGCGATCTTCTGAGTCCACTGCAGGAGCAGTGGACGGAGATACTCCGTCGTCCGAGGCAACTCAAGACTCTCATAAGAATGAGAGTCGTAGATACTAATTCTTGCGATTGTCTCAAATAATCGCAAGAATTAGTGCAGCCGAGAGACGACGGGGTACGAAAGAATCAGGATGCAGAATTGCCGCGCCGCTATGCGGCTCGCAAAAGCAACTTCAGAAATGCTTCCGCGAAAAGCGCCAACCCTGCGCCGCAAAAGAGTCTAGGCGAAAACGAACTAATCCGCCATAGGTTCAGGCGCGTGGTTCAAATTCCGCGCGATGAAATCCAGCGCAGCCTTCCGGTCGAAAACCGGCATTTCCAACAGCCTGCCCCACGAGGTCAACACCAGCGGAATGTCTGTCTTCTCCCACGGGTAAGCGATCAGCTTGTAATTGTCCTTCTCGTCCATCACATCCTTGATCTGCGTTTTCAAGGCGCTGCATGCCTCAGCGGAAAGGGTGCTGCAGTTGTACCAGAAGATCACGTAGCCGTGCTCCAGGTTATGCACCAGGTAACCTTCCGGATAGGCGAAAGAATTATGGTCATAGAATCCCGCTTCCAGGTCGACCGCATAATGGATGCCGGAAGTAGGTGGATTGGAATTGTAAGGGTTTGGGTCCGTGCCTGCAGGGATGTGCGAAATATCGCTCATCACTGGAATGGCCCGCCCCGCCTGGCCTTTGGAGGCTGCCAGATAAACCACGAGCCCGGCTCCCACCACCGCCAGCGCGATCAGGACGCTTGTCACGGGTATCGCCCCCTGCCCGGGTTCCTCCCCTATGAGATTCAGTAATATTCTTTAGCCCGTAAAACGATGAAATGGTCTTTGAGAAATGCGCAAGCGGATCATTTTTCACATCAATTTTTCACAGGAAATTTTCATTCCTTACGTTCCTATTGGTCTATTTGCATTATGCTATATGTATAATGCCTATTGACTTATTGTCTATAGTAGGTTATATTATAGGCATGAGAGAACATAACAGACATATGCATAGAATGCGTGAAGGGGGAAGGCACATGCTGCAACCCGCCCTGCTATTGATGGTGCACATAGGACCATCACACGGTTACGATTTGATGGAACGGTTGAAGCAGGATGCCGGGGTCGAGGATATCGATCCCAGCCTGATCTACCGGGCACTTCACGGGCTGGAAGCCGAAGGGCTGATCCAATCGGTGTGGGACGACAAGGACAGCCAGGGCCCGCCGCGCAGGATCTATTCCATCACCGGGGACGGGGAAGAGATTTTGACACATTACGTGGAGCGGTTGAAAACCTCGCGCAAGCAGATCGATCATTTGATTGAAGTCTACGAGAAATCCGCCGCTCCGAATAAAGGAAATTGAAGCAGGGTACCAAGAGGTTATATGAAAGACGACAAGCAAGAAAACATCAAAGATATCAAGAACGATTCAAAGGAAATCTTCTTCGAAGAAGAATTTTACGAATGTCTGCAGGAAGACCTCAATGCATACTCCAGATGCCACCATGGGATTGGGCGGATGCGCAGGCAAAACCGATGGCCGGCCTGGATGGAATACGCCGCTTTCGAAGTACCGGATCCGGTCAACATAACTCCCGAGGAAAAGCTGGAGAAAATGAAAAAACGCGAGACCTGGCTGCAGAACGAACTGGAGGAATTGCGGGCTGAGATCGCGGAATTCACAAAAGAGAAAGTTTGATTTTGTACGCAGCAATCCCCCTCCTGCCCGGCAATATCAGCCGGTCAGGAGGTATTTTTTTATTTACGGCATTTAAAACCCTGCTGTAAATGCATTAGGTAATCCAAAATTTTAATCCAAGAATATAATTTTCCAATCTTTCATTTCAATTAATTAAATAATAAGTGTCCGATTTTTGATACTTGTGCGGTTAAGTAATAAATGACAAGCGGTATGTTCAAAAGAAGAACATACCGCTTTTTTTAAATCAAATATCAATTCAAACTTCAATTTCAAAGAACAAAAATCTATGGAATATTAATGGGAAGAAAGAGCTTAACCTCGCAACCGCCATTCGTTAAATTACAAGCTGCAATATTACCTCCATGGGCTTTGACGATCCGGTAAACAATGGTGAGACCTAAACCAACGCCGGAAGACTTTTGGGGATCTTCCATCTGATTCAGAGCAGTGCAAATTTTTGACGCAAATCCAACACCGTCATCCGCAACACTTATGAAATAGAAAGGATCATACTTTCCCAAAGTTACTTTAATATGGCATCCCTTCGGATTATGCTTGATACTGTTTATGATCAAATTTGAAATCGCACGTCCGAGGAGCTGTTTATCTCCCTGTACCCTGGCATCTTGAATGCCATCTTTCATTTCCACTTCAATGGGATAATCTGTACCATTGAGATTATTGAGAAAATCAGCGGCGACAATGCGGATCAACTCACCCAACGATACCATTTCCGAACGAAGCGGCTGCATGTCATATTCCAATTTGGATGTCAGGTTCAAATCGCTGACCAGTTCTTTGATTCTCTGGCTTTGTACACGAATGATGCGTGCCTGTTCCCTGTTGGTATCTGAAAGCTCAGGGGCATTTTCCAGCTCATTGGCATAACCCATCACCAACGACAAAGGCGTACGGATATCGTGAGAGACACCTGCGATCCACTTCGTTCGGGCATCATCACGCTTCTGCAAAGCCTCATCCTGCTTGACCAGATAAGCAGACGCTTTATTGATATCAGCGGCAAAATCACCCAACAAGCCTTTGGCAGGCAATTTTACTGCCTTCTTTTCGGACATATCCTTTATGCCCTGAGCCAGCGGCTTCAATGAACGGGATAGTCGTATGCCAAATATCATCGCGATCAATACAGCCAATAAGGCATTGACGATAAGAATTACCGGAAGAAGCAAGAGGATACTATCTAATTCATATTCCGGCACTTCAAGCAAATACTTCCAAAGGCTATTTTTCGCTCCCCCCGCCACAAACAATCCATCCGGCCGTTGCCAGACAGAAACCGGATAATCCCCTAAATACCATCTGGTAAAACTCGCAATATCCGAGAGAGAATATTGCTGCGGCACATCATCCGGAAGCTGATAACTCCACACAACTTTTCCCTCTTCACTAATTAACATTGCCCATTGAAATTTATTGGTAAGAGATTCCTGATAATCTTCAGGAAGAACGTAAATTCCATCCTGAAAGGTCAGACCTTCCGCAAGCTGTGAAACCCGTGTTGTTTTTGACGAAATAAGAACTGTATGCATATTCCAAATAAAGAGAACGAGCAGATTGATGATCAACAGCGTCAAGGCAACCCCTGCAGCCGAGAGAATATAGCGAGTGATGATTTTTATCGTGCTTTTCATTTGGAATCTTTTGCTCCATCCAGCTTATAACCAAGTCCGCGAACCGTCAACAAATAACGTGGTGCAGAAGGGTCAGGTTCAACTTTCTCTCGCAAACGACGCATATGCACCATGAGCGTATTCTCATAGCGGTATATGTTCTCACCCCAGGCAGTGTGACACAAGCTATCAATCGTAACAATCTTGCCAGCATTCTCGTGTAGTTTTTCCAGGAGGGCAAATTCTTTCGCAGTCAGCGTGTATTGCTCGCCATCCGCTCTCATTACCACGCCGCTATCCAGATCAATCTCGGTTTCCCCCAGATAAAAACGGCTGCGATTATCACCACCTTTGTCCAATGGGAAATACGTCCGGCTCAAGATAGCTTTGATCCGCAGTACGAGCTCCAAAGGCAGAAATGGCTTCGTGATGTAATCATCCGCTCCAAGGCCCAACCCCAACAGGCGCGCTTGATCTTCATCGCGAGCGGAAAGGAATAAAACCGGCACAGGCGATTCCGTCCTTAACTCTCGCAGCAGCGTGAAGCCATCCCCATCGGGTAGAGAAACATCCAAAATCACACAGTCCGGCTTTTCTTCTTTAAAGCTTTGTCTCGACTGGCTGCAGTCAGCGGCAGTGATAATTTGCCTGAATCCTTCCTTCTGCAAAATGGTCTTCACCATTCTGCAAAGCTCCGGTTCATCATCGACAATCAATATTTTGCAATTAAAAATACTGTTCATATATTTTTCTCTATTTTATAGTAAACCAGAAGGCTAACATAAAGAGTAAGGTAATCGTAAGGTAAGCTTCAGCATCCCTTAAGGCCATCCTGCTATATTAGCGAACATCTTAAACAGGAGATTTCGTTATGGAAAATATCATTAAAACCAATGGCCTGAATAAACGTTATGGCAATTCCCGTATCATCAATGACTTAAATTTGGCAGTTCTCCAAAATTCCGTTTATGGATTCCTAGGACCTAATGGGGCTGGCAAAACCACGACCATGAAAATGGTGGTCGGCCTGGTGAGACCATCCGACGGAATGATTTCAGTATTCGGGAAAGAACTCAATCCTAAAAATCGTTTGGAAATCCTGAAAGGAATTGGTTCTTTGATCGAATCCCCCAGTTACTATGGGCATCTGACCGGCGAAGAGAACTTGCAGATTATCACGACTCTTAAAAATATACCCGAAAAGGATATCAGCAGGGTATTATCCATTGTCCGCCTCGAGAAGCAGAAAGATAAACAGGTCAATAATTATTCACTCGGCATGAAGCAGCGCCTCGGGCTGGCAGGTGCACTTTTAGGAAATCCCAGGCTTTTAATTCTCGATGAGCCCACCAATGGACTGGACCCAGCCGGTATACAGGAAATGAGAGATCTGATCTGCTCATTCCCCAAACAATATGGGATGACCGTAATGGTATCCAGCCATTTACTCAGTGAAATCGATCAGATTGCCACCGATGTCGGCATCATCAATCATGGCCGCCTTATTTTTCAGGGAAGTATATCCTCCTTACGGGAGAAGAGTACGCAGCAAATCGCAATCCGCACGCTGGATAATGGATCAGCTGCCAATGTTCTCAAAACGCAAGGCTTTCCCTGCGAAAAACAGGATAGTTTCCTGATAATTTCCAAACACAGCGATGAAGAAATCGCCCACGTTGTCAAAGAATTAGTTGATCACAATATACCATTGGTACGCATCGAGGAACGCAACAATAACCTGGAGGATATCTTCCTGAAGCTGACCGGAAAGGCGAGCGAACTATGACTCAAGCCCTCATTCTTGAATTTAAAAAAGCGCGCGGCAGAAAGATCTGGATGATTGTTGCTGCCATGACCTTGGTGGAAATCATATGGACATTATGGGGAACTTCAAGAATGGACGAACATGACCTGGCACAAGGTTGGGAATCCGTCTTACTTCAATACCCGGTCATTAACTCGATCATTATGCCGGTAATGGCTGCCGTGGTCGCCTCGCGTGTCTGCGATGTAGAACATAAAGGGCAGACCCTCAAGCTGTTGGAAACGTTGATGCCGGCCGGGAGAATCTTTGATGCAAAATTCCTTTTCAGCAATCTCTATATGATTACAGCCGTGATGATTCAAATCATCTCAATGGTCGTTGTTGGTTGTCTGAAAGGTTTTGCAGGAAATCCGCCGATGGATAAACTGGCTTGTTATTTGCTCTTCACAGGCACAGTAAATATGACCCTGTTACTTTTACAGCAAATCCTATCATTGCAATTCGCCAATCAAATGGTATCCCTTTCAGTTGGATTGTTGGGCGGATTGATGAGTATCTTTCTGTTCTATCTTCCGAAGGTATTCTCCAATTTCTTTCTATGGGGATACTATGCCGTGCTTACCTTTGTGGAAATGGACTGGAATCCAGCTACGCGCATTGTGAATTACTACTATATCTCAGAAAATTGGTCGAGCTTCATCTTGCTATTGGGAGCGTTCACTATGCTTTACCTCATCGGTCGTAGATTATTCATTCGGAAGGAGATCTAAATTATGTTTTCCAGAACTCTTCGCGCTGAAAGGATCAAACTGCATCACAATCCGGTTTGGTTGGCATTTCTATTCCTCCCCATCATTCCGAGTGTAATGGGATCATTCAACTACCTGCAAAACATCGGAATTCTACAAGAAAAATGGTATGACCTCTGGTCGCAGCAGACCCTCTTCAATTGTTACTTTTTCTTGCCGGCCCTGATCGGTGTCTATTGTTCCTACCTTTACCGGCTGGAGCATATAAACCACAATTGGAATACCGTCATGACCATGCCTGTTCCGGTCGCAAACTTCGTACTTTCCAAGCTCTCCTCGGCAGCTCTGATGGTGCTTCTGACTCAGATATGGACCGGGTTATTATTTGTCTTATCCGGGAAACTTATAGGAATAGACACTGCCCTTCCTCCTGAACTATTCACCTGGTTATTCTATGGCGCCATCGGAGGGATTGTCATCAGTGCAGTCCAACTGACCCTTTCGCTCGTCATCCACAGCTTTGCGGTGCCGGTGGGCATTGCATTGATAGGAGGGATTTCGGGATTGTTCGCCTCAGCCAAAGGCTTCGGTGTTTGGGATCCCTACGCGCTGCTTTCCTTAGGTATGGAAGCAAATAAAGCAGGTAGCACAATGCAATGCAGTTGCAGCCAATTTCTGATCAACAGCTTGATGATCATCATCCTCTGTATTAGCTTCTCAATCTTATGGCTTAAGAAACGGGATGTATTAACTATGTAAATCGGAGCCATAACTCAACCTCTGCCGCGGATCTCACCGGATATCTTTCCTTTGATAAAATGGAATAGTCAGTTTTCAAACAAATATCGGAGGTATTCCTTGGACTTCCAACTAATCAACGACTACCACAATGACTTAGGCGAAGGTCCCTTATGGGATCCGCGCGAGGGGGCGCAATATTGGGTCGACATTAATCGGGCGAAAATCCAACGCTACAACCCGCAAACCAAGGAGACGCAGGTCTTCAAGATGCCCATGCGCGTGACGGCGCTGGGGCTGCGTAAGCACGGCGGGTTCGTGGCGGCCACGGAAAAAGGTTTCCACTTCTGGGACGGCAAGAGCACTATGCTGGAATTCATCAGCCACCCCGAAGAAGGCAAAGCCGGGGCGCGCTTCAACGACGGCAAGGTGGACCGCGCCGGGCGCTTTTGGGCCGGGACGATGGACCCACGCAACGCGGTCAGCGCGCTTTACCGCCTGGACGCGGATTTGAGCGTGCATCGCATGGAAGAGGGCATCACGATCTCCAACGGGATCGGCTGGAGCCCAGACAACCGCAAGATGTATTACGTGGATACGCTGCGCTATACGGTATACGAATACGCTTTTAACCTACAGAGCGGGGCGATCAGTGACCGCAAGATATTCCTCCAGGTGGATAAAGATGGCGGGGTACCGGACGGGTTGACGGTGGACAGCCAGGGGTACGTGTGGATCGCGTTTTACGATGGCTGGAGGGTGGTGCGTTATACGCCCGAAGGGAAAGAGAACACGCGCGTGGAGCTGCCGGTGGCGCGGCCGACCTGCCCCGCTTTCGGCGGTGCGGATTTGGATCAACTGTATGTGACGACGGCGATCGACGGGCTGACGGAAGAGGAACTGGCCAAACAGCCGCTGGCGGGGGACGTGTTCGTGATTGAGGCGGGGGTGAAGGGGCTGGCGGAGCCGATGTTCGAGGGGTAGATTAACCAAAGATGGGTTTCATTTTGCTCTGCACCATGTGGCTGGAAGCCGCTGTTGCAGAGAATCTCCGCTCAATGCACTTGCATTAAGCTTCGACATTCAACCCATCCTGCATCCATTATCTGAATCCCGAGGGATGAGGTAACTGGGATTTCCGGCCGAGATTCTTCGCCAAAAGCAGGCTCAGAATGACATTAAATCTCTGCGGCGCGTATACCCTAAACCATCGGGTACAGGTGAAAACGCGCCCTACTGCTATATAGAAGCCAATAAATATATATTAGGTTGAGATTGCTTCCCCCAAGGGGATATTGCGCGATCGCCCGTTTCACGGCTCGCTATGACAAGATAAAAAAAAGCCCGCGGATTCGTTCGCGGGCTTTGCGTGCAAATCAAAATGACTATTTATCCAACAAGGCAGCCAAACCGGGAAGCGGGATGCCTTCCAGCATCTCCAAGGATGCGCCGCCGCCGGTGGAAATGTGCGAGATCTTATCGGCCAAACCCGATTGGGCAATGGCCGCCGCGGAATCGCCACCACCGATCACGCTGATGGCTTTGCTATCCGCCACGGCCTTGGCAATGGCGAAAGTGCCCTTGGCAAAATTGGGCATTTCGAACACGCCCATGGGGCCGTTCCAAACCACGGTGCCGGCTTCGCTGATGACTTTCGAGAAACTCGCCACGGTTTCCGGTCCGATATCCAGGATACGCCAGCCATTGGGAACAGGGCCGACGCCAATCACCTTGCTGGCCGCGCCATCGTCGAATTTATCGGCGATGACCATGTCCACAGGCAGGCGCAGCTTGCTGCCGCCTAGCTTGACCAGTTCGCGGGCAGTGTCCAATACTTCGTCTTCCACGAGGGAATCTCCTACGGGGTAACCCTGCGCTTTGAAGAAGGTATTGGCCATACCGCCGCCGATCAAAACCGTGTCCGCCTTGGAGAGCAGGTTCTTGATCACGCCGATCTTGTCGCTGACCTTGGCGCCGCCCAAGATGGCCACGAAGGGGCGTTTGGGATCTTCAACGGCCTGGTCCAGATACTTGATCTCTTTCTCGAGCAGGAAACCGGCAACCGCAGGCAGGAACTTGGCCACACCCTCGGTCGAGGCGTGCGCGCGGTGGGCGGAACCGAATGCGTCATTGACATATACCTGCGCCAACGAGGCCAGCTGCTTCGCCATTTCGGGATCGTTCTTGGATTCGCCGGCGTGGAAGCGCGTGTTCTCCAAAACCAGCACGTCGCCCGGTTTCAGGGCAGCCGCGGCTTTCTCTGCGACGGGTCCGATGCAATCCTCGGCGAAAGCCACCGGTTTGCCCAGCAACTTGCCCAGGTATTCCGCCACGGGTTTCATGCTGAATTCCGGTTCGGGTTGATCCTTCGGCCTGCCCAGATGGGAGCACAGGATCACAGCCGCGCCCTGATCGATCAGGTATTGGATGGTAGGCAGCGCCGCGCGGATACGCGTATCGTCCTTGATCTTGCCTTCCTTGATCGGTACGTTGAAGTCCACCCGCACCAACACGCGCTTGCCCTTGACATCGATATCTTTCACGCTTTTTTTGTTGAACATCTTGACCTCTCTTTTGACATAAAAAAGACGTAACCTGGGTCTTTTTCAGATTCAGATTACGTCTCTTGATTCACCTCGAACTGTTTACAGACTCATGCCCATCATGGCTGCCAGGTCGGCGGTTCTGCAGGAGTAACCCCATTCGTTGTCATACCAGGTTACAACCTTCACCAGGTTGCCGCCCATGACCATGTTGTATTTGAGGTCGACGATGGATGAGCGCGGGTCGCCTTTGAAGTCGGTGGAAACCAGCGGGTCGTTGTACTCGCCGGAGGTAACGCCCAGGATGCCGTTCAGTCTGCCCTTGGAAACTTCCACGAAAGCCGCGTTCAGTTCTTCCAGGGTGACCGGTTTCTCAACGCTGGCCACAAAGTCCACGATGGAGACGGTGGGGGTGGGAACGCGCAGGGAATAGCCGTCGAATTTACCCTTCAGTTCAGGGATGACCAGCGCGACTGCCTTGGCGGCGCCGGTGGTGGTGGGGATAATGTTCATGCCGGCCGAGCGCGAGCGGCGCAGTTCTTTCTTGTGGCCCTGGTCCAGGATGACCTGGTCGTTGGTGTAGGAGTGGATGGTGGTCATCACGGCGCTCTTGATCACCCATTTATCATTCACGACCTTGGCGGCCGGAGCCAGACAGTTGGTGGTGCAGGAAGCGTTGGAAACCACGTGGTGGACCTTGGGATCATACTTTTCGTCGTTGACGCCCAGGACGATAGTGATGTCCTCGTTCTTGGCGGGGGCGGAAATGATGACCTTCTTCGCGCCGCCTTTGGTGATGTGTACGTTCGCGCCGGCTTTGCCCTTGTCGGGGTCGCCCTTCGCGTCGGTGAAGATGCCGGTGGATTCGATCACGATGTCCACGCCCAAGTCTTTCCAGGGCAGCGCGCCCGGATCTTTTTCGGCGAAGACCTTGATCTTCTTGCCGTCGATCACCAGCCCGTCATCGGCGATGTCCACCGTGCCGGGGAAGCGGCCATAACTGGAATCATACTTAAAAAGATGAGCGTTCGTCTTTGAATCGAACAAGTCATTAATCGCTACAACTTCCAATTCGCCGCCGTGGCGTTCCATCATAGCTTTTAAAACCTGCCGGCCAATACGACCAAAACCATTGATACCGACTTTAACTGCCATAACAGCCTCCAAAATGATTTGTGAATTTTATCTTGCAACCTAATATTCTAAACTATTTTCCGCAGTTGTGCTATCGCCTTTCCCCTTAACCAATGGGCCGGTTTTCTCATAGTACAGGTCGGTGATCACTTCCGCCAGCAGGTCCGAATTGTGCCTCCAGGGGTTTTCCGCGTCCACCAGGGGGCTGAAATAGACCGAGTATTGCTCTTCCAGGTCGGTGTCCGGCAGCACGAATTCGATGCCCTTGGGCAATTTTACGTTGAAGTTGTTGTTGCAAAGGATCAGATCCAGGTGCAGCCCCTGCATGTGCTTTTCGATCACGCGGATGTGGTCGCTGCATTTGTAATCACTGGTTTCTCCTGGCTGGTTGGCCACGTTGCACACGAAGAATTTCATGGCTTTGCTGGCGCGAACCGCATCCGCCAGTCCGGGCACCAGCAGGTTGGGCAGCACGCTGGTATACAGGCTTCCCGGGCCGATGATGATCAGGTCAGCCGAAAGGATGGCTTGCACAGCCGGCGGAAAAGGCAGCGGGTTGCTGGGTTCGATCCACAGGCGGTTGATCTTGCCGTCCGTCTTTGGAATGGTGCTCTCGCCCACCACCTTGACCTCGTTATCTTCGTTCGGCAGCTTGATCTCCGCCACCAGCTTCACGTCGTGCAATGTCGATGGCATCACCTTGCCGCGCACCGCCAGCACGCGCCCCGATTCAGCCACGGCTTCCTCGAAGCTGCCGGTGATGTCGGTCAGGGCGCTGATGAACAGATTGCCCAGCGAATGCCCGTTCACGCCCGCCCGTTCGCCGAAGCGGTACTGGAACACGTGCGAGAGCATTTCCTCATCGTCCGCCAGCGCGGTCAGGCAATTGCGGATATCGCCGGGCGGCAGGATGCCCAAATTCTTGCGCAGCTCGCCCGATGAACCGCCGTCATCCGCCACCGTCACAATAGCCGTCAGGTTGTGGGTGTATTTTTTCAGCCCGCGCAGCAGGCTGGAAAGCCCCGTTCCCCCGCCGATCGCCACGATCTTGGGGCCTTTGGCTTTTTTGCGGTAATTGGAGAGCGTGTCCACCAGCGGCTGGCCGGGTTTGATGAACGGCCGCATCACCGAGCGGTTCAACTCGATGATGCCGAAGATTAAGATAATCAAACCAACTCCACCGAACACAATGAAACGCGTCCAGCGCGGCTGCGCGGCAAGCGAAAGCGTGCTGAACAGGTGCCGCAGCCAGGGAATACCCGTCCCGCGGTATACGTCCAGCACCACCACAGCAAATCCCAGCGCGATGCAGGTCGTGCCGATTAAAACCACAACCAGCCACCGTTTGACGCCGATCCCGGGCGTGAGCCAAAAGGAAAGGTTGGATTTTAAATTTTGAAATTTCGCCTTGAGGGAAATTGGTTTTGCTCTCATCCAAAAGGTATCATAGCAGTCTTTGAAAGCGCCGTCAACACAAGAAAATTTCCTTTAACGCTATAATTATTCCCATGGATGCAATTATTACACTTGACATTGGCGGAACGAACACCCGCTGCGCCCTTTTTCACGCCGAGAAGGATGACCCCGTCAGCATCGACCGCATCGAAACGACCACGGAGAGCGCTTCAGCCATCGATAACATCTCCCAGCTCATCGAGCGCAACTGGCCGAAAGACCGCAGCGTGGCCGGTATCGCTGCCGCCGCGCCCGGTTCGATCGACGTGGTGCAGAACAAGGTGATCCTGGCGCCCAACATCCCCAACTGGCGCGATTTTCCGCTGGGCGAGATTTTGCAGAAACGCTTCGGCGTGAAGGTGCTGGTGAATAACGACGCGCGCATGGCGGCGGTGGGCGAATGGAAACGCGGCGCCGGCCGCGGCCACAACGACATCCTTTATTTCACTGTCAGCACCGGCCTGGGCGGCGGCGTGATCACCGGCGGGCGCATCTTGCAGGGCGCGGTCGGCATCGCCACCGAAGTCGGCCACATTGTCCTGCAGGACGACGGCCCTGCCTGCGGCTGCGGGCGCTTCGGCCATTTTGAAGCCTTTTCCTCCGGCACCGGCATTCATAATTATGTCTGCGGCAAGATTAAAGCCGGCGCGCCGACCATCCTGAAATCATCCTCTCCCAGCACCAAGGAGATCGCCGAGGCCGCTAAAGCGGGCGACGCGCTCGCGCTGGAGGCTTTCAACCGGGCGGGCTACTACCTGGGTATCGGGGTGGCGAATTACCTGCACATCTTCAACCCGTCGTGCGTCATCTTCGGCGGAGGCGTCTCGCAAAGCGGCGACTTGATCTTCAAGCCTTTCCGCGCCTCCCTGGAGCAGCACGTGCTCAGCCCGAATTACCTGGCCAATTTGAAGATCGCCGTGGCGGAATTGGGCGATAACGCCGGGTTGATCGGCACGTTCGAGTACATGAAACAAAATCTCTAATATTAAGAAATTATTTAGATACATTCCGCCAAAATTGATGTCTAATTGCGTTCGATATGCTTATGTTGCCGGATATTCGGGTTAGACAAAGGGATTATTTGCTGGAGATATCCAGGGCGCTCACTCAGGAGCTTGACCTGGATACCCTGCTCAAACGCATCCTGAATGTTTCCATCGAAATGCTGGCCGGCCAGGCCGGCCTGATTGTGCTGCGCAGCGCCGGCGGCCAATGGCATACCCGCGTGGCCGAGGGTATCTCCCCGGCCTTTATCGACGATCTCACCCCCCTGTTGAAATCCATCCCCGATCACGAAGATCCCGAGAATTTTGAAATTCCCGAGGTCAACCGCATCCTGAGTCAGCTCACGCATGCCGCCACACTCGGATTGATGAGCGGCGTCGGGCTGCCGATGGTCACCCAAAACCAGGTGCTGGGCGTGATCTTCATTTTCCGCGGCTACCCGGGCGTCTTTTCGCTCAACGACCGCAACGTGCTCAGCAGTTTTGCCAACCAGGCCGCCATCGCCGTCCGCAATGCGCAGTTATACATGACCGCGGTGCGCAACAAGCAGCATCTCGATACCGTGCTGGATTCGGCCGCCGACGGCATCCTGATCCTTGGCCCGAATCAGATCATCGAACGCTGCAATCCGGCTTTTTCGCGCATGATTTCGCTGCCGGTGGAAGAGATCCAGGGCAAACCGCACGACGAGGTCCTGATTTTCGAGAAACTCACCCACGACGTCAAGCTGGAGGACGCGCTGGCCGGCGGTTGGCCGCTCACCGAGCACGCCCAGCTCTACGTGGAGGGCGACCTCAAGCGCAAAGATTCTTCCACCCTGCCGGTGGGCATCACCTATGCCCCCCTGTTAACGCAGGAAGGCAAGCTGAACAACATCATCGCCTCCGTGCGCGATATCACCCGCTTCCGCCAGGCTGAGGAGATGAAAAGTACCTTCATTTCCGTGATCAGCCACGAATTGAAAACCCCGGTGGCCTTGATCAAGGGATACGTCTGCACCCTGCTGCGCGAAGACGCCAAATGGGATAGCAAGTTCGTCCGGGAAAGCCTGAACATCATCGAGGAGGAGTCCGACCGGTTGAACCTGTTAATCGAGAACCTGCTGGACGCTACCCGCTTGCAGGCGGGCGGCGTAACTCTGAAAAAAGCGGAAATTTCACTCGCGGCAGTCTCCGAGCGCCTGGCTACGCGCTTCCAGACCCAAACCAAAGACCACACCATCCGCGTGGATTTCCCTACAGATTTCCCGCTGGTGTTCGCCGACGAATCCCGCCTTGAGCAGGTTATCAGCAACCTGATCTCCAACTCGATCAAGTATTCCGAAAACGGCGAGATACTCATCAGCGGCGAAGCCCGTAAGGATAAGGTGATCGTCTCGGTCAGCGATCAGGGCCAGGGTATTGCCCCCCAGGACATGCCCTATATTTTCGATCGTTTCTACCGCTCCTCCGACGCCATGCGCACCAAAAAAGGCGCCGGGTTGGGGCTTTACCTGGCCAAGTCGATTATCGAATCCCACAACGGGCGCATCTGGATCGACAATGAATATAAAAAAGGTGCGCGCATTTGCTTTTCACTACCCATCGGAGAAGACGAATAATGCCAGCGGCATGATTCGTTGAAAATTTATTCAAGAAAAGAGATTACGATTTATGGCTCAGACTCAAACAACCTGCCCGAAATGCCGCCAGCCGGTTTTGGTGGAAGTGCAGCAATCTTTCGACATGACCCAGGACCCTCTGGCCAAGCAGAAATTGCTCTCCAACGCCGCCAACGTCATGCACTGCCCAAGCTGCGGGTATCAGGGCATGCTCGCGGTACCGATCGTATATCACGATCCTGACAAGGAATTATTGCTGACCTTTTTCCCTCCCGACCTGCGTACGCCTGTCAACGAACAGGAACGCCAGATCGGCCCACTGATCAAGCGCATCCTCGATAACCTGCCACAGGAAAAGCGTAAAGCCTATCTGCTGCAGCCCAAGAGCATGCTCACCTACCAAACCTTGATCGAAACCATCCTGGAAGCCGACGGCATCACCAAGGAAATGCTGGAAGCCCAGCAAAAGCGTATCATGCTGCTGGAGCGCTTGCTCACCACGCCCAAAGAGAACCGCCTGGCGCTGGTGCAGCAGGAAGAAGCGCTTTTCGACATGCATTTCTTCTCGATCCTGTCGCGCATTCTGCAATCCACCATGTCTCAGGGCGATCAGAATTCTCAGAAAGAATTGCTCGATCTGCAAAACCTGCTGTTTGAAAATACCAAGGTCGGCAAGGAGATCTACACGCAGGCCAAGGAATCGGAAAGCGTAATCAAAGCCCTGCAGGAAGCCGGCAAAGAGGGGTTGACCCGCGAAAAACTGCTGGATGTCATCCTCGCACATACTTCCGACATCCAACTGTCAACCCTGGTCAGCATGGCCCGGTCGGGCATGGATTATGAATTTTTCAAAATTCTCAGCGGCAAGATCGACGCCTCTAGCGATGAAAAAGAAAAGAAGGCACTCACCGAACTGCGCGAAAAGCTGCTGCAACTGACCGAGCAGATCGATCAAAGAGTCAAGGATGAGCTCGAAAAGACGCGCGCCTTGCTCGAGAAGATCGTCAATTCAGCGAACATCGAAAGCGCCCTGGAAGAGAATATTGAAAGCATCAATGAATTCTTCCTGCAGGTGCTTGAGAGTGAAATCGCCCAGGCGCGCAAGAATGGCAATCTGGATCGCATCACCAAGCTGGAACAGATCATGATTTTCATTGAAAAATCTGCCCAGCCTACCAAGGAAGTCCAATTCCTGGAGAGCTTGCTCGACATCAGCGAAGAGGCGCAATTGGAAAAAACCCTGAAAGAGAACCTCGATAAAATCAATCAGGAATTCCTGGGGTTGCTGAACACGCTGGTTGCCCAATCCGAAGGGCAAAGCGCTAATGCGGAAATCGCGGAAAAATTGCGCAAGATCTATAAAACAGCCCTGCGCATCAGCATGACTGCCAATCTGGGCAAGGCGTAATTGGGAAACCGATAACCAAAAATAATTAACTGAACGAATCGTTCTCTAGTTTGAATCCTACTCCTCTGATGGTTACGATGTATTCATGAGTAGGATCATTTTTTTTCAGGCGGTCGCGCAGGCGCCTGACCAGCGCATCCAGGGCTTGTTCGGTGACCCCCACGGCTTCTTCGTTCTTCCAGACCGCCTCAACCACCTCTTCGCGAGTGACAACGCTGCCCTGGTGTTCATACAGGCATACCAGCAAATCGTATTGCGAAACGGATAACGGCGGGATCAATTCCTTTTCGCCGATCCAAATCCGCCTGGCTTTCTTGTCGAGGAATAACTTTTGCGTGCTGGCGGAATCGGCAGCCGGAGCCTGGCCCAGGGGCAGGGTTGCGTCCGAACTGACGTACACAAATTCTTGCACCAGTCCGATGATGATCTCGTCGCCGTCCTTGAGGGAAGTCTGCCCGGTGATGTATTCCCCATTGAGCAGCGTTCCATTCTTGCTGTCCAGGTCGGTTATGTAATTTTTCTTGTCCGCGTTGGAGAGAATCAGCGCATGCTTTCTGGAAACCTGGCGGTCGTCGATGACGATATCGCAATGGGCGTCCCGCCCGATGGAAATCTCGTCTTTGATTGCCCATATCTGGCCTTGCAGTGGTCCCTTTTGCGCCATCAGGAATGGGAACTCGTTGATCTTTTGCTCCATAAAAAGGTGACTCTCTCCTTAGAAGTATAATATAGCAAATATCTTAAAAAGACAAATATCGGATCATTTTAATGCCTTTACCTCTAAAAAGCAGCGAAATTTTAAGAAACCGCTACAAAATCAAAAGGATCATCGGTCAGGGCGGCATGGGCAGCATTTACCTGGCCGAGGATACCCGCCTGAGCGGTCGCTTGTGCGCTTTAAAAGAGGTCGAGCATGATAAAACCCTCGGCAAGCAGCTCAATAAAGAAGCCCAGGAACAATTCAAACAGGAAGCCACCGTTCTGGCGCGCCTGGACCATCCCAACCTGCCGAAGGTATCCGATTTCTTCTCGATTGGCGACCGCGATTATCTCGTGATGGATTACGTCCCCGGCGATGACCTGCGCACCCTGATGCTGAAAGCCAAACACCAGGGAAAATTCCTGAAAGAAGCGGAAGTGAGGAAGTGGGCCAACCAGCTCGCGGATGCGTTGATCTACCTGCATGAACAAAAACCGCCCATCCTGCATCGCGATATCAAACCCAGTAACCTGAAACTGACCCCCAGCGGGCTGCTGAAATTGGTGGATTTCGGTCTGGTCAAGGTGCTGGCGCCCGGCGAGATGACCATTACCATCATTCAGGGACAGGGAACGGCGCTCTACACACCCCTGGAGCAATACGGCGGGGATGGCGCCCACACGGATATCCGCAGTGATATCTATTCCTTCGGCGCGACACTCTACCACCTGTTGACCAACACCGCCCCCGCCGACGCCCGCGAGCGCTTCATCAATCCCGGCAGCCTCGTGCCCCCCCGCCAGATCAATTCCGCTGTCAGCGCGCAAATGGAACGCGCCATTCTGTGGGCCATGAACCTGCATCCGGACGAACGCCCCGCCAGCATGGCCCAGCTCAGGGACTATTTCACCGGCCGCACCGAATACCTGGATAAAACCACCCCGGTTGAGTTGAAACTCACACAAATCCTGTCTTTCCCCGAAGTCAGGATCCTTCTCTATATTTCCCTCGGCCTGATGCTCGTCAGCCTGATGGGAGCGTTTTTTATTTAGTTGTCCATGAATTTTTGCACGTAGATATACAGCACCAATCCAAATATGATCTCCCCCAACAGCGTGATCACTAGAATGTTGGCGTAGCCGCTGAAACCTGCGCGGGTGGACGGGCCGGTGAAATCCAAAATCTGCCAAAAGGCGGTCAACAGGCCGCCCGCGACAATTCCCGCGCTGATGAAAGCGCGGCTGCGGATCTTCCCGAGCGCGTCGGAGTTGTAAAAAAATATAATCCCGCTGCCCCAGGCCAGCAGGCTGGTCAGCAGCCATTCGAACAATTTACTGTTGGTTTTTAGCGGCTCAACCGGTTTGGTCTCCTCCACCGCCGGAGCGCTGGCGGCTTCTCCACCGTCCTCTTCTGTAGGTATCGGGGTTGGATTGATCGCGCTGATCTGCGCGCCTTGACCGCTGGAGATATTGAGCACCAATATTTGGGAATTCATGGCCGGTTCGCTGGTAGCGCGGATCTCGTGCATCCCTTCACTTTGAAGTTTGATGAAAGCCCGCGCGATGCCACCGACCGTTGTCGTTTCAATTTGCTGAATGGTGACGTTCTCGCCCTGCTGGCTCAGAATGAACCGCACCACCGTCCCATCCGGCACAGGGTGCCCGTTATGATCCAGGATAACGCCCGTCCGCACCGGCAGGTTGTCGCCCAGGTTGTAAACCTTTTCCGGCGGCTCTTCGGTGGTCTGCGCGGTTGCCTGTTTGCCGCTCGCCCCGGCTGTCTCGTCCACTTGCAGCGCGATGATCTGGTTTTCCTTCGGCGATGTGGCAGTGATCAGGTCATAGGCCACCCCGGGGATGGATACGGGCGAGCTGCCAATCGGGTTGATTTCCTGGAACAGGATGCGGGCCGCCACTTCGATGAAAGCCGGTAGTTTGCTATAGAGCCCGTAATAAGCCGTGAAGGCCGAGATATCCGTGGCGTCGAAATAATACGGAGCATTCAGCGCGAAGACAATCACTTTCTTATTGCGGATGGTTTCGATCTTTTCTTTGATCAGATTCTCCAGCGCACCGGCGCCCGCACGGTTGGAATCGTTATCCTGCACCAGAAAGATCACCCAATCCGCGCGCGAAAGGTTGGTTTCCAGCTCTACCCGGTTAAATGGGTTGTCGATGAAGTCCTGCAAATCCGTGAATGTATATGAAGTGAACTGGTTTTCATAAACCTGCGCGCTGCCGGAAGGCCCGTAGAGTTTCAGGATCGCTTTTTGCAGGCTGTCCACCGCCACGATATTTTGCACCTGGCAGGTGGAACACTGGCTGGTGCTGACAGTGTCGGTGAAGATGATTAGCTTGTCGCCGTAATTGGGCGCATCAGTTAATGTGCTGTTCAACTCATCCGCGCTGGGGCTGATTAAAGTAGCGCTGGCGCTGGCCACATCGAAAGCCAATGTATTCTGAACACCGACATCGACCAGGCGGAAATCGTCCGAAACCACTTTTTTGATGTCGAATTCGGGATACAGTTCATATTTCAAAGTCAGAATGCGCAGCACCGATGCGTCCACCCTGGCAGCAAAAGCCTGGTCTTCGCGGTATTTTTGGTTGAATAGATCAATGGTTTTCTTGTATGTTTCAAACCGGTCTTTATCGCCCGATGATACGAATTGGTCCATATACAGCAGGTCATTCCCGGCCAGAAAAGCGTTGCGCGCCACCTGGCGGGCGTCGAAAGTCTGGCCGCCGGTGCTGAAGAATTTTTTAACCGCTTCCGCCCCCAGGTCTTCGCTGACCAGAATGCCGCTGTTCTTGCGCCAACTGGAAAATTCAGACAG
The DNA here is from genome assembly GCA_013178095.1 of Anaerolineae bacterium. GTDB lineage: Bacteria > Chloroflexota > Anaerolineae > Anaerolineales > Anaerolineaceae > Pelolinea. The sequence continues at coordinate 222,042 of JABLXK010000004.1, forward strand.
GTTCATTAACAAGTCAACTGCCGTCTGATCGAAACTGACCGGTTTGGTGGTGGCGCGAATATTTCCCTGGAATCCCTGGTAGCGAATGTGATTCAGCAGCAATCCTTCGACAATGATTGCAGGGTCAGCAGCTTTGATATCGGTCACCTGGAAAAACGGCGCCAGCTCGATCAACTTCAACTGATCCAGCGATTTGCGCACCGTTGCCACTTCCTGTTCCGGCAGCCTGTCCGAGCTGCCCCTGCCGGGAAAATTGCGGGCAATGATCGCCAGGCGGTTGCTGCTGCCGGTGTGCAGCCCCTCGATGTACGCCTTTCCCATTTCGCCCACCCAAAATGTATCCCCGCCGAATGTGCGCACGCTCAGGTCGTCGCCGCTTGCGGTATACGCGTTTTCGGCAATATCCAGCGATGGGCCAAGCAGCAGGTTGATCCCCAGGGTAGCCAGTTCCCTGCCCAGGATCGTTCCGGCTTTTTCAGATAGGGAAGTATCCCAACTGGCCCCCAGCGCCATCTGCGAAGGGATGGGCGTCAGGCCGTTGATGATCTGATCGGACGGGTAGGAATCGCCGCTTTGCTGGATGCCAATGAAGAGCGGTATAAAATCATTGATTGCCGAACCTTCGCCGGACGGGATCATCTCATCTTTTGCCTGCCATTCGACGTTTTGCAGCCCGGAGATCAGGTTGTAAGCCGCCGAAACGGTCCCTTCGGGGCCGGAAAAATTGTCATGATCCTTGCGCAGGACCACACCGCCCACCTGATAGCGAGTGATCAATTCATAGATTTGGGAATCCGGATTGATGTCCCGGCCATCAAACGTGATCAGGAAAAGTTGGCCGACTTTCTCTTCAGGGGACAGGCGCGCAAGCATACTGACCGCTTTTTGGTAAGCAATAGAATATTCACCGTTATCCTGAGCGTATCCTGTGGAAAACGTGAACAGTGGCAATATGCACGACAAAATCAGGATTGCGGCTGCAATCCCGCGCGTCTTCTTCTCCATACGCACTTAATCATACTAAAGAAATCAGGATAATCAATGAAAATGAGCTAACAATTCCAACATTGCCTTTGGATCATCCGTGATCAAGCCGTCAATTCCCCAGTTAAAAAACAGTTCAGCTTCTGCGATTTCATTCACGGTCCAGGTGTTCACCCGCCTGCCCCGTTTGTGCTCGTCTTTCAGATATTTCTCTGTAATATAGCTTTTGTGCGGGTGAATGTATTGCGGAGACAAGCGCGCCAAAACCGGAGAAGCCAACATCCGCCACGCGATGCCCTCATCCACAAGCAAGGCTGTTTTGGCAGCGGGAAGCAATTTTTTAATCCGCAGCAAATTTAACGGTTGAAAAGAAGAGAAAATCAGCGAATCCAGGTTGTTCATTTTTCTCGCCAGCTCAGCCACGCGCTTTGGAAGCGCATCGAACGGGGTGCTGTAATTCTTAAGTTCAACGTTGATCAGCATCTTTCCTTTGAACTCATCCAGAACTGCCTCTAAAGTTGGGATTCCCTCGCCGCGGAATTCATCCGAGAATCGCTGGCCGGCGTCGTATTGCCGGATTTGGGAAAGGCTCATCCCGCCCACCTTGCCGTGCCCGTCGGTAGTGCGGTCGAGCGTGTCATCGTGGATCACCACCGGAACGCCATCGCCAGTCAGCATGGTATCCAGCTCGAAAGCCGGCGTTCCCATAGAATACGCCAACCGAAAAGCAGCCAGCGTGTTTTCCGGTGCATACCTGGATGCGCCGCGGTGGGCGTAAATGATGGGGCTGGCAAACTGATCGATCAGATGCATTCTTCTACCTTACTTAATGATCATTTTATTTCAAACCATAAAAACTGTACAAGTTAAAATGTCTATGCGCAACTTAAGGGCTGCCGTTTGAGTTGCATGTCGCGGATGTTCAATTGGATGTACTGCCTGCCGGCATAAGTGTTGGTCTCGTAAGAATACAAGATATCCACCCGATCGCCGATCTTGCACTGCGTTCCCAGCCCGCCGAACGAAAAAGCAATGGCATCCAGGATGACCGGTGCGTGGGTGTGGTGATCCAGCCGATCTTTTGGATCCGACAAGCGTAATTTCAGGTGATCGTTGCTCCTGCCCACCAGGCGTATCTGGCGGATTTCCACATTCCGCGATATGAACAACGGTTCGGGATTCCCCATTCCGGTCGGTTCCAGTTCGCGCAAGTGTTTCAGCAAAGAGGGGTGGAGCTCATTCAGCGTGATTTCCATTTCAGCCTCCAGCCAGGGCGTCAATTCCTTGCCGGCTAATTCGCGCGCTGCAATTCCCTCAAGGCGTTCTTTAAGGGCTGCCAGGTTCTCCTTGCGAACGGTCAGGCCGGCCGCCATGGCATGCCCGCCGTGCTGTACGAGCAGGTCCATGCACTCATCCAACGCTGAAGTAATGTTCATCTCAGGGATGCTGCGGCAGGATGCTCGAATCACCTGGTCTTTTTCCACGCCGATCACCGAAGGGCGGTAATAGCTCTCCGCCAGCTTGGATGCCGCCAGACCGATCACGCCCTCATTGAATTCCTCGCGCGCATACAGGATCAACCATTGACCGCTGACAGAATCATAATTTTCTTCGACCACCTGCTGGATTTGGCGGGTGATAGTGCGTCGGTTCTGGTTCTCGGCATCCAATTCCAGCGCAAGTTTCCCGGCGGTTTGCATATCTTCAGCCATCAACAGGTTGAACGCTTTCGCCGCCGAGCTTAACCTGCCGGCTGCATTCAGGCGCGGGCCGAGCATGAAGCCGATGTGCTGGGAATTTAATTCGCTCACCGGAACACCGCTGACGTTCGCCAAAGCCAGGATTCCCGGCCGCGGGTTCTGGCGCATGATCTGCAGTCCCTTACGCACCATCATGCGGTTCTCCCCGATGATGGGGGCCAGATCAGCCACCGTGCCCAACGCCACCAGGTCGAGCCATCGTTCGCACGCCACTCCCTCCAGCGGAGACCTTTTCAGCAGCGCCTCAGCCAGCTTGTAAGCAATGCCCACCCCCGCCAGGTCTTTATTCGGATAGCAGTCTCCCTCCCGCTTCGGGCAAATCACAGCCTCCGCCGCCGGCAGTCTTTCCAGGGGTTGGTGATGATCCGTGATCACCGTCTTGATACCGTGCTGGCTGGCGATTTCGACCTCCCTCAAAGAACGCACGCCGCAGTCCACCGTGATGACCAGGCTGGGCGACAAAGCCAATACTTCGTTGAGCGCATCTGTCGAAAAGCCGTAACCTTCCTCAAAGCGGTTGGGGATGTACATGCGCACGTCTGCGCCGTATAGCTGGAAAAGTTGCACCAGCAGGACTGTCGAGGTGACGCCGTCGACGTCGTAATCGCCGAAAACAACGATCCTGCCGCCCTCCCCCATAACCCGGCCGATCGTTTCCACTGCCGTTTCCATATCGAGCATGGTTTCAGGGGTGTAGCGCGGCTGCTCCGCGTTCAGGAATTCGTCTGCTTGAGCCGGTGTGCCGATTCCGCGGTTGAAGAGAATCTGGCGGAATAAACACGGATAATCAGCCAATGCTTCATTTACTGATTGTGGAATTTTGGCGGGAGTGATCCACTTCTTCTGGATGGATTTCATCGATGAATGGTCACATTTCTTATTTGTTTAGATAATAGCGCGGCATGCGAGCGGCCAAACCGCAGATCACTTCATAATTGATTGTGCCCCAATCGTCCGCAATATCCGTCGCGGATATTTCATTTCCATTTTGCTTGCCTATGATGATCACCTCATCCCCAATCTGAGCCTCCGGCAATTCGTCCAGTTGCACCATGCATTGATCCATGCAAACGCTGCCGATGATGTTGATCTTTTTTCCACGGATCAACACCTGGTTGCCCGGCCGGCGGCGCAAGCCATCCCCGTACCCCACGGCAATCACACCAATGCGTTCTTCCTTGCTGGTGAAATACTTGAAACCATAACTGACGCCGTGCCCGGCCGGCAGAGTTTTTATGGATATCAGGCGGGTTTTCCATGCAAGCGCCGGCTGCAATCCCTCGTTAAGCGCAACTTCATGCGATGGCGGCAGCCCGTATAAGGCAATACCTGCGCGCACCATGTTGAAACGCGCGTCCGGATATACCAGCGCGCCGGCGGAATTGGATGCATGTAAAATGGGTGGCCGGATGCCCTTCTTATCCACCATCTCAACGATTCGGTTGAATTGATCGAGCTGCTGAGCGGTATAAGGTTTGCCGGGTTCATCGGCGCAGGCAAAATGCGTGAACATCCCTTCCATTTCGAGAGACGGGTTTTCATTGATAAAGGAAACAAATGCCTCGGCCTGGTCGGCGCGGATACCCAGGCGCCCCATGCCGGTATCGATCTTGGCGTGGATGATCAATTTTTCACCCAGGTTCGCAGCCTGTTCGGCATACGCCCGCACCACATCGAAATCGTACGCGTTCAATGTCACATTGGCTTTGATGGCGTGCGCCACCCGCAATGGTGAGGTGTAACCCAGCACCAGTATGCGGCTTTTGATGCCGGCTTCGCGCAGCAGTAATGCTTCTTCGATTCTGGCAACTCCCAGCCATTCCGCGCCGGCAGAAACAAAACAGGCAGCTACTTTTTCAAGCCCGTGCCCATACGCATTGGCTTTCACCACCGGCATCACCATGCTGCCGGAAATTTCTTTGATGATTTGGTAATTTTTTCGTAATATGGATAAATCGATTTCCAGCCAGGTGCCAAAATTATCGCTATTCATGCGACCAAGTATAAACAGTTTTCAGACAGTTTTCAATCAGACTTTTGTGAGGATAGAATATAATCCATTCCATGTGGAACACACCCGAAAAACCACAAGACAATTTTTCATTCGAGCTCATCGCTGAAGATGGCGATGCGCGCGCCGGCATCCTCCGTACGCCGCATGGCGAAATCCGGACTCCAATTTTTATGCCGGTCGGTACGCAAGCCACTGTAAAGGCCGTTACGCCGGCTCAATTGGAAGAGATTAGGGTTCAAATCCTGCTCTCCAACACCTATCATTTATATTTGCGCCCGGGGGCGGACACGGTGGCCGCTATGGGCGGATTGCATCGCTTTATGCAATGGCCGAAACCGATCCTGACGGATTCCGGCGGTTTCCAGGTGTTCTCGCTCGGGCCGCTGCGCCGGATCGATGAAGATGGGGTCACTTTTAAAAGCCACATTGACGGCTCCACCCATCGCTTCACGCCCGAATCTGCTATTGCCATTGAAGAAAAACTGGGCGCCGACATCATCATGGCATTTGATGAATGCTCCGATCCGTTGGATAAAACTTATGCAATCCAGGCGCTCGAGCGCACCCACCGCTGGGCTGAGCGCTGCCTGAAGGCTAAGACCCGTCCCGACCAGGCCTTATTCGGTATCGTGCAGGGCGGAATTTTCGAGGATCTGCGCCAGGCTTCTGCCCGGCGCTTGTCGTCGCTGGATTTCCCGGGCTATGCCATCGGCGGGCTTTCGGTTGGAGAAAGCAAGATGGATATGTTGAAAAGCATCGAGGTTGTCAATGGAATCCTCCCCAGACAAAAACCGCGGTACCTGATGGGCGTAGGCACGCCTTTCGACTTGCTGGAGGGTATCCGGCGCGGCGTGGACATGTTCGATTGCGTCCTTCCCACACGCCTGGCGCGCCACCATGCGGCTCAAACCATGTGCGGCCGTTTGAATTTGGCGAATTCCGCTTTCAGTCTGGATGAACGCCCAATTGATGAAAAATGCGGCTGCTACACCTGCGCCCATTTCAGCCGCGCCTACCTGCGCCATCTGGTCGTTGCCAAAGAGATGCTGGCAGCCACCCTGCTTTCGATCCACAATATTTACACGTTGGTAGAATTGAGCCAACAGATCCGTCAAAGCATCATCGAAAAACGCTTCAACGAATTCAGCAGCCATGTGTTAACCAACTTGAATCTAAATGTGAGCGATCAATCATGACTTTTCTCCAATCCATCATTCTCGGCATCGTCCAGGGAATCACCGAATTCCTGCCAATCTCCAGCACAGGGCACCTGGTGCTGATTCCTTATCTGCTCAACTGGCGCATCCCCGAGGATCAACTCTTTCCATTCGACGTGCTGGTGCAAATGGGAACATTTGCAGCCTTGTTGTATTACTACCGCGAGGATGTATGGATCATATTGAAAGCGGTGCTAAAAGGCATCATTTCCCGTAAACCCTTCGCTGAATTGGAAGCCCGTATTGGCTGGTTAACATTATTGGCTTCCGTTCCTGCCGGTTTTTTCGGGATTGCTTTCCGCAAGGCAATCAAAACCACTTTTGTTAATCCGGCTTTGACAGCCGTGTTTTTATTTATCACCGCTGCGCTGCTGGTCGCGGCAGAAGCATTCAGTAAAAGAAATCGCGAAATTGAAGCGTTGAATTGGAAAGACGCGCTCTGGATTGGCTGTTTTCAGGCGCTCTCGCTGCTTCCCGGCATCTCGCGCTCAGGCAGCACCATCACCGGCGGCATGACCCGCAATCTGAATCGAAAAACCGCCGGGCAATTTTCCTTTCTGATGGCCCTGCCGGCATTGGGCGGCGCCGGTTTTGTCGGAATCGTTGAAATGCTGGCTCTTCCCGATACGAAGAGTTTCCTGCCGGTCATGGCAACTGGTTTTCTGGTGGCAGGCGTGGTAGGGTTTTTCGCCATCTCCTGGTTGATGAAATACATCACCAATCATTCGCTGCTGCCGTTTGCCGGGTATTGTCTGTTGCTGGGCGCCGGAAGCCTGCTCTTGTTATCACTCAATCCGCAAAGCGCACTCAACGCAACCGTCTCGAATGATGCAAATAACAAAGCAATCTACCAGGTGGATTTCCAGCCCGATTTGGAGTGGCTGCTGCCGGTGATGAACAACTGCCAGCAGGAGCTGCCCGAACTGGAGTTTATTTACCAGCCGGCAGCTTCCATCAGCGCCGCCGGTAGTTCTCAGGATGTGTACTTTTCATACGGCCTTCCTGAGGGGAATCCTCAATTTGTCTACCAGATCGGGGAAGACCATTTGGAACTGGTGATCCATCCGTCCAATACTTTGCAGCAGGTGCCCTTGCCGGCGGTTGATGCGCTTTTCGCCGGGAGAATTTCCAACTGGCAGAATTTGGCTGAATCCTGCGCAGAATGTTTTTCAAACCCCGACTCCGCCCCCAACCTCAGTATCGTCATTTGGACGTTGCCGGAAGATTCTCTCCCCGGCAGCCAGTTCAGAAGCGGTTATCTGAACTCCCCGGTTTCTTCTCTGTCGAAAATTGCGCCCAATTCCAGGTTGCTGCGGCAAATGATCGCGTCGGATGTCAATGCCCTCGGGTTCTTGCCTGCCGGTTGGGTGGATGGGTCCGTAAAAACCCTGGCTATCAGCGCCGATAATTGGTCCCCTCCGGCATTTCCCATCGTTGCCGTCACCTCCGCGCAGCCGGATCAAAATCTCAGCCGTTGGTTGGCTTGTGTTCAAAAATCGACCCCCCGTTAGTGTTTCGGCTTTTCATTTTTTAATATAAAATAATCTAACGCGCGAGGGGATAATCCTCGGAGGAGAAAGATCATGATCGACAGTATTACCATCGCTTTTATCGGACCGGGGGCAATGGCCGAAGCCATGCTTTCCGGCATCTTGAAAAACAAGCTCACCAAGGCCGACAGAATCCTCATCTCCGGCCCGATACCGGAACGCAACGAAGAGTTGCATGCCAAATACGGCGTACAGCCATTCTCGAATAACCGCGAAGCAGCCGCCCGGGCAGACGTGGTAGTCTTGTCGGTCAAACCGCAGCGGTTGGAAAAAGTGTTGGAGGAGATGAATGGCTGCATCAATCCCGAAGCGTTGGTGCTCTCGATTGTCGCAGGCGCCTCGATCGCCAAAATTGCCCGCAATCTCGGCCACGATGTTATTGTGCGCGCCATGCCCAACACACCCGCGCAAATCGGCGAGGGTATCACGGTTTGGACCTGTTCCAAGACAGTGACTGAGAAACAGTTGGATTTCGCTAAAACCATCCTGGGAGCTTTCGGCAAGGAAATCTTTGAAGAGGAAGAGGATTTTCTCGACAAAGCCACCGCGCTTTCCGGAACCGGGCCTGCTTACGTATACCTGTTCATGGAAGCTATGGTGGATGCCGGTGTGCATTTGGGTTTTTCACGCCGCACGGCCGAACGCCTGGTGATCGAAACCCTGCGGGGGTCGGTGGATTATTACGACACCGGCGCCGAGGATACCCGCCATCTGGCGCGTTTGCGCAACCAGGTCACCTCCCCCGGCGGCACCTCCGCCGAAGCGATCTATTATCTCGAAAAAGCGGGTTTCCGCACTGCGATTTCCCGCGCAGTTTGGGCAGCTTACCAGCGTTCGCGCGAACTCGGCCAGGGCATCGAAGGCCACACCCCTGATTAGCAACAACCCGGAGCATTGCATCATGACAAAAATCAATCAAGATTTCCCGCTGGTCGAATTGCATCGCCATTTAGACGGAAGCGTGCGTCTGGAAACCATCCTGGATATCGGATTGAAACATAACTTGCCCCTGCCCGCCACCACCCTGGAAGGGCTCAGGCCTTATGTGCAGATCACCGAAATAAAGCCCAGTATTCTGGATTTCTTCAAGAAATTTGAATGGCTCACGGCCGTCATGCTGGATTACGATTGCTGCCGCCGTATTGCCTACGAAAATGTCGAGGATGCAAAAAATGAGGGCCTCGATTATATCGAATTGCGTTTCAGCCCCTGGTTTATGGCTGAGCGCTATGCGCTGAACCCGGCCGGAGTTGTGGAAGCGGTGGTTGAAGGTGTGCGCCAGGGAACGCGCGATTTCGGAATTCCTGTCAGCTTGATCGGTATCATCAGCCGTACTTACGGACCGGATACTTGCATGCGCGAATTGGATGCGCTGCTCACCTGCCGGGATGCGATCATTTCACTCGACTTAGCCGGGGATGAAGTGCACTATCCGGCGGAATGGTTCATCCCCCATTTTAAAAAAGCGCGTAATGCCGGTTGGCATTCCAACCCGCACGCAGGCGAGGAAGATGGCCCGGATAGTATCTGGCATGCCATTCGCGACCTGGGAGCGGAACGCATCGGTCACGCTGTCTCTGCCGTTCGCGATCCGGAATTAATGGATTATCTGGCTGAACACGCTATCGGTGTCGAATCCAACCTGACCAGCAACGTGCAAACCAGCAGCGTCCCCGATTATGCCAGCCATCCCCTCAAGCGTTTTTTGGAAAATGGAATCCGCGCTTGCATCAATACCGATGACCCCGGCATCAGCGCGGTAACCATCGCCCATGAATATGATTACGCCGCGGTTGAAGCCGGCCTATCGGATGAACAGATCTTCCAGTCGCAAAAAAACGCGCTCGATTGCGCGTTTCTGAATAAAGAGGAAAAAGAAGCGTTGGTCCGTGCGAAACAGACCGCGAAAAATTAGAGTTCCAGTCTTTTTAGAAGGCTTTCCAACGTTTGCTTCCATTCCGGGAATTTCCCGTTGGTTTTATAGTAGACCTTAAGCGGAGAGGATTCCAGGATATCACGCACCACCTCCTCCGCTTTTGCCCTTAGATTGGACGCCGGTTTATTGATCAGCGTCAACCATTCCTCCGCTTCAGTCGGTAGATTGGGATCGATGTCGCCATCCAGAGCGGCTACCAAATCCGCCGCCGCCAATGCGATGCGGCAGTCAGCAATATCCACGTCTTCGGCGCCCTCTTCTTCAACAATATCCAGCGCCCGCTTGACCCGGCTTATTCCTCCACTGTCCAGCAGGTCGTAGATCCAATCCATTGTGTCGTCGTTTTCGTATATTCCCGGACCCCAATCAGCCATCCGATTCTCCTGAAAGTGATTATAGGCGAATTTTTATTGCGCGTTGGGCTTTTTGTCAAGGGCTTGACAATTTTTGGAAAAATGCTATTCTATATATATAATATTACGTTCACAGGATAATAGGAGAACGAAATGAAGATCGATTACGTCAAAACCCTGGGGAATCTCTATCAGCAACCAAATAATGAAATTTCAATTTTAGAAGTACCAGCCATGAATTTTCTCGCGATCCGCGGCCGGGGCGATCCCAATGGCAGCGAGCAATACTCGCAAGCAGTAGGCGCGCTATACGGCTTGGCTTATGCCTTGAAATTTACCATCAAAAAAGGATCATCGGCGCTTGATTACGCTGTGCTGCCGCTCGAAGGATTGTGGTGGGCGGATGATATGCGTCAATTCAGTCTGGATGACCGTTCAAACTGGCAATGGCAGATGATGATCATGCAACCCGATTGCGTTACAGAAGACCTCTTTCTACAAGCCCGGGAGGATGTACGCCGCAAAAAGAATCCGCCGCTTTTGGATCAAGTAAATTTCGAACGCTTTGAAGAAGGTCTGTGCGCCCAGATCTTTCACGCCGGCCCATACGGGGAAGCCGAGCGTCCTACTACCGACAAGCTCCATGCTTTTATAACGGTACAGGGATTTGAAAAAACCGGCAAGCATCACGAGATTTACTTCAATTCTCCACTGCGTACCGCTCCGGAAAAACTGAAGACCATCATTCGTCAACCCATCCGCCGGGCAGGTACCGATGCCTAAAAAAACTTCTGATATCACCGACGCTGAACTGGCACTGCTCAGTTTGTTAATGGAAAGCCCCATGCACGGTTACCAGGTCGAACAAACAATCGAAGAACGCGGTATGCGCGAATGGACGCCCATCGGTTTCTCTTCAATCTATTATCTGCTGGACAAGATGAAAGATAAAGGCTGGCTGACGAGCAGCCTGGCGCAATCCACCGGCAAAGGACCCGCCCGGCAGATTTACCGCATCACACCTGCCGGAAAAAAGACCTGGAAAGATGCCGCGCTCTCCGCTCTGGAGAATCCCCATCGCGCCTATGGGAATTTTATCCTTGGGTTGGCCAGCCTGCCCCTTCTCGAGCAAGGTGAAATTCTGAAAGCCCTAACCCACTATCGCGGTCTTCTGAGAGAACGGCGGGACCGCGTTCAGAAAAAGCTGGATAGTTATGCCGGCGCCCTGCCCTGGCAGGTCGACGAACTTTTCAAGTACAGCCTCGCGCAGGTGTCGGCGGAACTGGCATGGGTTGAAAATTTTCTACAGACCATCACAGAAAGAAGCTCGGAGAGCAATCAATGAAAATCATTCCGAAATTCGCATTCTTGCATACGCAGCATTGCATCACCGGCTCTATATTGCACCTCTTCCACTTCCATGATTGCCCAATCAGCGAAGAAATGCTGCTCGGATTGGGCGAGGGCGTCGGTTTCATATACTGGCATCCCAAAGGCGGGCTGCCGTTTCTGGGCGGCCGCGGCAATACCGGGCGCAGTGAAAAAGCTGCGTGTTTGGAAGTTCTGGCCGCGCAAAGGTGCGGGGTCGCTGCCTCCAGAAAAACCACTTCCAGCAGGGATAAAGCTGAAAAAGTAATGCTGCGCTGGCTGCAGCAAGACGAGCCCCTTATGATCCAGGTGGATATGGGTTTTTTGCCGTATTTCCCCCTCTTTATGCAATATCATTTCGGCTACCATGGCGTTGTCGCTGCCGGGTATGATCCGGTCTCCGCTGAAGTCACGCTGGCGGATCGCGACGCTCAACCGTATGCAGTGCAATTGTCGCAATTAATGGATGCCCGCGGTTCTGTTTTCCAACCCTTTCCTCCCCAAAATGCCTGGTTGGAATACGATTTCAGCGCTTTTCATCAACCAACGCCGGCGGACTTATCCAAAGCAATACGCAAATGCGCCGATGGCATGATCCAACCGCCCATCCGCAACCTGGGCGTGCGCGGCATCCAGACTGCCGGGCAGCGCATTTGCTCCTGGCCGGATCTCATGAACGATCGTGAGCTGGCTGATGCCTGCGCCAACGTGGCGCTTTATATCCGCGCTGATGCGGGAACCGGCGGGGGCCTCTTCCGTTGGATGTACGCGCGCTTTTTGCAGGAAGCCGCTGCCCTGCTTAACGAAAGCGCGCTGGAGCAATGCGCCGGCAAGATGAAAAATGCCGGTGACCTTTGGGAAAAAATCGCCGATCTGCTCGCGCCGGTACAAAACCGCAACGATCTGAAGGATAGATTTTTAGATATCAACCAGGGTTTCCTTGAATTGTATGAGCTGGAATGGTCGGCGTGGTCGCGTTTGGCGGATATTCTGAAATGATGGGCAGCGCCGGCTCAAGAAATTAACCGGCGCTTTTCACGTTACAATTATGCCGCCATGAGCGACAATTCCGTAACCATTATCCTGAAGAATAAAACGTATCAGGTCAATTCCGGCATCCCCCTGCATAAAGCGCTGCGCTTTCTCAATCTGAATACCAATACCCACCTTGCTGTCCGTGATGGTATGCTGATCACTGAAGATGAAATGTTGAAGAATGGCGACCGCATCGAGCTGATCGCGGTGATCTCGGGAGGTTGATCCGGATGCGCTGCCGCAAGTGCGGAGAGAAAGCGGTCATCAACATGCGCCAGCACCGCCTGGCGCTCTGCAAAGAACACTTCCTGGAATGGCTCCCCGAGCAAACCGAGCGTTTCATCCGTAAATATGATATGTTCTCCCATACTGATCGCCTGCTGGTGGCCGTTTCCGGCGGCAAGGATTCGCTGGCATTGTGGGACGTTCTCTGGAAACTGGATTATCAGGCAGACGGTCTTTACGTCCATCTGGGCATCGATCAGGAAACAGGTTACTCCGATCGATCGGAGGATTACGCCCGCAAATTCGCGCTCGAAAGAAACCTGAAACTGCTGGTGGTAAACGTGCAGGAACAATTTGGCGAAAGCATTCCCCAGATAGCCGCGCGCTCGCGCCGCGGGCAAGGGAAGGTTTGTTCAGTCTGCGGGCTGGCCAAACGCCACATCTTCAATCAGACCGCGCAAGCGCAGGGCTATAGCGCCCTCCTCACCGCCCACAACCTGGATGACGAAGCCGCCTTCCTGCTATCCAACACGCTGGATTGGTCGCTGCCGCGATTGGCGCGCGGTTTCGCTGTTCTTCCCGCCGCGCCAGGTTTCGCGCGCAAGGTCAAGCCATTCTGCCGCTTTTACGAGCGCGAAACCGCCGCTTACGCCATTTTACGGGAAATCGCATATGTACCGGATGAATGCCCTTACGCCATTGGCAGCAAGCAACTCTTTTTTAAGGAGGATTTGAATCGCTGGGAGGATGAAATGCCCGGTACCAAATTACGATTCTACCTGAATTACCTGGCCGCCCTGGATGAGGGCGTTTTCCCGGAACGTCAGGAAGAAGATGAAGTCCTTTCGGGCAAACTCTGCTCCCGCTGCGGCCAGCCTACCACAGCCGGAGAGCTCTGCGCTTTCTGCCGCATGTTTGAAGAATGACTCCTGAGAGCAAACCGATCGCGGAGCATCTTCTTGGAGGCAGTAATCTCTCGGCTCAATTTCGATTCGCCGCTGGCGCTCCATCCTGCCTTTCAGCCGGGATCTTTCATTTCCGGGATATGCCTCTTTCTCCCTCCAGCAAAATGCAGGTAATCGCCCCACTTTAAATAATCGTAAAAAAACCTCCGGATTGCTCCGGAGATTTTTTCTTTTTATGCTAAGCGCTCTCGAGATATTTCGCAACTTCCCAGTCTGTGACGTGGATGCGGAAATCTTCCCATTCTTCCATTTTCGCGCGGACGAAAGCGGAATAAATTTCCTCGCCCAACGCTTTCTTGAGAACAGTATCCTTATCCAATTCCTGCAGCGCTTCTAACAGGGAGGACGGCAATTCTTTGATATCTTTGGCCTTGCGCTCGTCTTCACTCAGGTGGTAAATATTGATGTTATTCAATGGCTTGGGTGGCTTGATCTTGTTGTCGATGCCGTCCAATGCCGCCGCGATCATCCCGGTGAAAGCAATATAGGGATTGCAGGAAGGATCCGGGAAGCGCAGTTCGGCGCGCATCGATTTATCCTGTCCCTTGTTGTAGCGCGGGATGCGGATCAGCGCCGAACGATTGCGCTGCGCCCAACCCACGTACACGGGGGCTTCATACCCTGGAACCAAGCGCTTATAGGAATTGACACTCGGCGCAACCAGGGCGGCCAACGCGCGGGCATGCTGCAATTCTCCGCCGATAAAGCTGTAAGCCAATTCCGAGAGGTGGAATTCATCATTGGCATCGAAGAACAGGTTGTTGCCTTTGGTGTCGAAGATGGATTGGTGGTTGTGCATACCGGAACCATTGATCCCGTAAATCGGTTTGGGCATGAATGAAGCCACCAGGTCATGCTGCGCGGCGATTGCTTTTACCGTGTATTTCAGTGTGAGCACGTTGTCGGCTGTGCGCAGGGCATCCGCGAAACGGAAATCGATCTCGTGCTGGCCGAGCGCAACCTCGTGATGGCCGACTTCAATTTCAAGGCCCATCGAGTTCAGCGCAGCCATCAATTCTGTACGGACCTGAACCGCTTCATCGTCGGAGGAAAAATCGAAATATCCTCCCACATCGTGCGGGACGGGGGTGATGCCGCCGTTGCGCCGGAACAGGAAGAATTCCGGTTCGGGACCGCAATTGAAGATCATGCCGCGTTTCTTCAAATCGGCCATGATGCGCTTCAGGTTTCCGCGCGGATCGCCGGCAAAGGGTTCGTCTTCCGGCGTGAAAACGTCGCAGAAAAAGCGTGCGCGTTTCATCTCTGCCGGCGTCCAGGGCAATACCGCGTAGGTATCGGTATCGACGTATAAATGCATATCGCTTTCCTGGATGCGGGCAAAACCTTCAATCGATGAACCATCGAACCAGATGCCGCCATCCAGGGCGCCTTCCAACTGTTCAACCGGTGCATCAACGCTCTTCACCATTCCAGTGACGTCTGAAAACTGGAAGCTGATGAATTTTACATTGTCTTTCTTTACTCGTTCCAAAATCTCTTTCTTGTCCATGTTTCCTCCAATGGCTATTAAAAATAACAGGGCATGCCCGGGCATGCCCATGTTAACAAAAGAATGTTACCTGACTGCCCTTCCTTAAAAACAGAGTTTTTTTTAACCAAAAAAAAACATCTGGCCACTGTGAGACCTCTGTCGCGTGCATCGCTGCTCGTTTTTCGTTCTCACTTATTCGGAAGGAAGAATGAAGTCTGTGGCAAGACTTCGGAGGCACCCGCTGAACCGTTCGATTTTCTCCCGAAACCGGGATTAGCGCTTCCCTTGCGGAAAGGAACCTCCTCCTCGTAATCTCCTTACGGAGACCCAGCCGCTTTCCTTCTTGCTATTCAATTTTTAAATATGGGCGTATTTTTACCACCCCTCCGCTGCTCTTGTCAAGGGGCAAATTGAAATCTCTTCTCTTTTTATTTGAGCCGGGTTGCGTCTTTGTAAGCATCCAAGAAATCGTTGATAATGTCATGCTGCTTGATATGCCCGATCAACATGGAATTGGCTGGGTTGTGAATTTTCCCTTCCACGCCGAGCTTCAATTTGCCCTTGTCGTTGGGGAAATAAACGCTCTTGCTTGCTAACAAATCGCCGTCATCGATGGTGATGTTTACCTCATACACGAACTCTTTGTGTTTATTTTTCTTGATCAGGATGGCAGCCCAGTCTTTTTTATTATCAATTTCCACTTCGCGCTTATGCTTTTTAAATTCCTTGCGTAGATCCTCGAAAGCCGTTAATACTTCTTCGTGAACGAAAAGGCGGGCAGCTTTTTGAATTTCTTCTTTGCGCTGCTTTAATTCGCGTTTATTTTTCTTCTGTTCCTTCAGGTAAATTTCGAGATCATCTTTCCAGTCCGCCATGAGTTTCTACTCCTGTGATTCTCTGAATTGATTAAATTATATTATTTTTTGATTATGGAATGATAAAGGAATCGTTAAAAAGAATTTAATGCCATGTGCGCGGCTGGAGGCTGTTAAAAGCCACTTTTCCCGTCTGCCGGATGGAACAAAACCCGCCCCTGGCGATCACAATGTGATCAAGAACACTGATATCCAGCAGCTTGCCGGCCTTGACCAATTCTTCTGTAAAACGCAGATCTTCCTCGCTCGGCTGCGGATCGCCTGATGGATGGTTGTGTACCAGGATCATTGCGGATGCGCGTTTGCGCAGCGGCAGCTCGAAAACCTCCGCCAACCGCACCGAAGAGTGGTTGATGGTGCCGATGTAAAGTTGCTGCTCATCGATCAAACGGTTGCGCGTGTTCAAGACCAAAACCCATAACTCTTCCTGGGTTTTTTCCACCAGCCGGTGGGCCAGGTAATTATGGATATCCTCCGGTTTGTTAAAAACACGGGCGGGATGATCTTCTTCTTTGCTCAACCGGTATCCCAATTCGATCGCAGCCTTGATTTGGGCAGCTTTCGCCCGTCCC
The DNA here is from genome assembly GCA_013178095.1 of Anaerolineae bacterium. Classification (GTDB taxonomy): domain Bacteria; phylum Chloroflexota; class Anaerolineae; order Anaerolineales; family Anaerolineaceae; genus Pelolinea. The sequence goes on from JABLXK010000004.1 coordinate 238,388, forward strand.
ATCCCCTTCACTTCGCATAAATCGTCAAAATTGGCCGCGTGCAACCCGTGCAACCCCCCGAAGCGGTTGAGAAGCTGCCAGGACAGGTCGATGACGTTCGCGCCTTCCACGCCCACGCGCAGCAAAATCGCCAGCAATTCCGCATTGGTCAACGCGCTTTCGCCAAGTTGTTCCAGCCGCTCGCGCGGCCGTTCATCCATTGGAAAATCCCGAATGCCGATATTCTTATTGTTCGCTCCCATGAAAGCTCTCCCCTTTCATTTTTATTGTAATCCAAAACAGAACATTTGTCCTGTTTTTTTCTAAGGATCGCAAAAAATGCGTTGGTGGATGCCGTTATTCAAAAACCACTTAATGCTATAATTTTTCAGCTATCCATAAACCGGGAAGAATAATTGCGCATGCAAAACAGCCTTGCACAACCTTTGGATTATCTCGTCATCGGCCATGTCACTCAGGATCTGGTTGAAGGCGGCGTCATGCTGGGAGGAACCGCTTCCTATGCCTCCCTTACCGCGCACGCTCTCGGGCAGCGCACCGGCGTGGTTACTTCCTGCCCCAAATGGCTTCAGATGCCTGAATTAAAACCGATCGCAATTTACCGCAAGTATTGTCAATATGCCACCACTTTCGAGAATATCCAGCAAAGTGATGGCCGCCGGCAGATCGTCCATCATGCAGCCGCCATGCTCGATGTGGAAGATGTTCCGGAAAACTGGTTATCTTCCACGATTGTCCATCTTGGTCCGGTCGCCGCTGAAATTGCCCCTTCCATCATCCAGGGTTTTTCACAGTCATTTATCGGGCTCACTCCGCAAGGTTGGATGCGTGTCTGGGGCGCGGACGGACGGGTGCGTTTTCAAAATTGGATGCATTCAACCGAGTTGCTGCAGCGCGCGGATGCGGTAGTGTTTAGCATCGAGGACCTGCAGAATAATGAGGACTTAATCAGCGAATACGCGCAAAACACGCGCGTCCTGGCGGTCACAGAAGGCGCGGAAGGCGCGCGCATATACTGGAATGGCGATGTGCGTCACATTGCCGCGCCCAGGGTGAATGTGGTTGATCCAACCGGGGCGGGTGACGTATTCGCGGCAGTCTTTTTCACCCGTTTGCAGGCAGCCGGCGACCCCTGGGCAGCCGGCGCGCAAGCTGTGCAATTGGCTTCGCAATCGGTTACGCGCTTCGGATTATCTGCGATCCCGACCCGGGAAGAAATTGAGAAATCCATGGTAGAAATAATCAAAGGATCATGACAAATATGGCGAAAGTTTATACACTCGTTAACCAAAAAGGGGGTGTTGGCAAAACCACTTCAGCCATCAACCTGGGTGCGTATTTGGGTTATTTCGGGCAAAAAGTTTTGATCGTTGATCTGGACCCGCAAGCTAACGCCACTTCCAGTTTGGGAATTGACAAGTCAACTGTCAAGAATGGTACGTATGAAGTCGTCATCGGCTCTGTACCCATCGCGCCATCCATCCTGCATAATCCGCGCCTTAAAATCTCGATCCTGCCGGCTTCGCCTGCCCTGGCCGGCGCCGAGATCGAATTGCTCGATCTTCCCCGGCGCGAATTTCGAGTACGCGAAGCGCTCGAACCCATTTTAGATCGATACAACTATATCCTGATCGATTGTCCGCCTTCTTTAAGCATCATCACCATCAATGGATTGATAGCTGCCCTGAATGGCGTGCTGATACCGGTACAATGCGAATACCTTGCCTTGGAAGGCATCGGCCAGCTCACCCAAACCATTAAACGGGTTCAAGCTTCGCTTTATCCGGAATTGATCGTTCGCGGGGTCTTGATGACCATGTACGATGGCCGTACGCGCCTGGCCGCGGACGTTGTAAACGAAATCAAAAAATACTTTCCTACCCAGGTTTTCCAGACCATCGTTCCGCGCAGTATCCGCCTGGCCGAGGCGCCCTCTTACGGCCTGCCGATAGCGCTGTATGCTCCCAGCTCGGGCGCGGCCAAGGCCTATATGGATCTGACGCGTGAAATTCTGGAACAAGACGGTGTGCATATACCGGATATTCGCGTGAAGGTGGATTGAGATGGCCCGCAGAGGATTAGGTAAAGGGCTGGATGCCCTGATTCCCACAGAGATCGTTAGCGCCGCTTCGGAAGGCGCGCAGCAAATCCCGATTTCGCAAATTTTGCCCAACCCTTCCCAGCCGCGTGGGGAGATGGACGATGAGAAGTTGAATGAATTAGCCGCTTCCATCCGCGAACACGGCGTCCTGCAGCCTTTGATCCTGACCAAGGAACCCGACCAGGATTATTACGTTCTAATCGCCGGTGAACGCCGCCTGCGGGCTTCCAAGCTCGCCGGCCTGGAATCCGTTCCGGCGATCATCCGTCAAGCCAATGACCAGGAACGACTTGAATTGGCATTGATTGAAAATATACAGCGCGAGAACCTGACGCCATTGGAATCCGCTGAAGCTTATCAATTGTTGAATGATCAATTTGGTTTGTCGCACGACCAGATCGCTGAAAGAGTCGGTAAAAGCCGCGTAGCGGTCACCAATACCATCCGCCTGCTCAAGCTGCCCGAAGCCGTTCGCAAAGCCCTGAAGAACGGAGAGATCAGCGAAGGCCACGGCCGCGCCCTGCTCAGCCTTGCCAGCGATAAAGCCCAATTAGCCGTCTTGCAAACCATCCTCGCGCAAGGCTTGAATGTGCGTCAAACCGAGGAATTGGTGCGGAAATACGGCGGTGAAAAACCGGCCGTATCAGCCCCCAAAGCTGAAAAAGACGCCGGGGTGAAGGAGATCGAAAACCGTTTACGCCTGCTTTTGGGTACCAAGGTGACCTTGAATCACGGCAAACAAGGTGGGACAGTGGTGATCCACTATTATTCGGATGAAGAGCTTGAATCTCTCCTCCGCCGGTTCAATGCCTGAAATGGCCATTTCACGCATCCTGCTCAATTGCGATCTGCACACATTCATTCCCGGCCAACCGCAAGCCGAAGCGCTGGCCTTGCAGGGTGGAATCATTGCAGCAGCCGGCAGCCGCACCGACGTCTTGAACCTGGCAGACGCATCGACAATTATTGACGATCTTGAAGGGAAAACGGTTCTTCCGGCTTTTTGCGACGCGCACATTCATCTGCTGGAGTATGGGTTCAGCTTACTGCGCGTGGATTGCGAAACCGCCACGCGCGCCGAATGCCTGCAGCGTTTGCGCCATCAGCTCACCCGGACCGCTCCCGGCGCCTGGGTGCTCGGGCATGGTTGGAACCATAATATCTGGCCGGAAGGCATCGGCAGCAGGCAATTGCTGGATGAAATCTGCCCCAATAATCCGGTTTATTTAACGCATAAATCATTGCATAGTGCGTGGGCTAACTCCGCGGCTTTAAAGGCCGCCGGAATCTTCGAAGATTCGCCCGACCCGCAAGGCGGTCAGTTTGCCCGCGATGAAAAAGGCCGCCTGACCGGCATCCTGCTGGAGAGCGCCATGCGCGTAGTTGAGGCTGCCGTTCCGCAGCCCGATCAGGCAGCGCGCGAGCAAGCCATTCTCACCGCGCAAAAATCGCTGCTGGAATTCGGCATCACCTCCGTACACGATTTCGATCCCTGGGAATGCTATATGGCACTGGCAGCCCTGGAAGAAAAGGGTGAGTTGAAGCTGCGCGTTATGAAGGGGATTCCCCTGCCAAACCTGGACCAAACCATTGCCGCTGGCATCCGCAGCGGTCAGGGCAGCGATCATCTTAGCTTTGGGTGGTTAAAATTATTCGCCGACGGCGCGCTCGGACCCCAAACCGCCGCCATGCTGAATCCTTATGAAGGCTCTGACTCAATCGGAATGCTCTTTTTAGAAAGCGCTGATATCGTCGAATTCGGCCGGAAAACCCTGCCTGCCGGAATCAGCATGGCCGTCCATGCCATCGGCGACCGTGCCAATCGCGAAGTGATTGATGGCTACGCGCAACTAAATCAAATGGGGCTGGTTGCGAAAAACCAACTCCCCTTGCGTATCGAGCACGTCCAGCTCCTTGACCCCCGGGATGTACGGCGTCTGGCGCAATTCCGCATCACCGCTTCCATGCAGCCGATCCATGCGCCCTCGGACCGGCAGATGGCTGATCGCCACTGGGGTCTCCGCTGTGCCCATGCCTATGCCTGGAAAACCATAAAGGATAGCGGCGCTAACTTGATCTTCGGTTCCGACGCTCCGGTGGAATCGCCCAATCCTTATTGGGGGCTGCAGGCCGCTCTGTCCCGCAAATTGGCCGGCGCCGGGCCGGATATACCGAGTTGGTATCCGCAGCTTTGCCTGCCCCTGAAAGAGGCATTGCGAGCTTACATCACCGAACCGCAAGCCTGCGCCGGAAAAGCTGACCGCTTGGGAAAGTTGGCGAAGGATTACCTGGCTGACCTGGTTGTCTTTTCCACGGACTTTTTCAAAGTCGACGCAGAGGAAATCTCCCGAATAAAACCTGACGCGGTAATGTCCGATGGCAGCTGGGTCGTGAAACGATTTTAAGCAATCCCGATGCTATAATCTAAAATAAAACAGGTTCGGAATCATCATGGATAATGCTAAAAGCGCTCGCCTGCCGGATTCAACTGAATATCTGGCGGAATGTTTGCGAATTGCCAGAGAATCCAGCGGCAAGACTATTTCGGAAATCAGTCAATTATTGGGAATTTCCGGCAATCGGCTGCGCCAGTACGAGAACGGCAAACTGATTCCCGCTTTGCCGGAAGTTGAATCGTTATCCTATATTTACAGAATCCCCTTGCCGGCTTTATTCGATCCCCGGCTGCTTTCCAAATCGATCCATGCTCCTGATGGCGATCAATTGCGGCAATTGTTGTTGATCCGTCAAGAAATCATCGCAACCCGCCTGCAACTGGCCAGGGAAAAGGCCGGTAAAACTCAAGGCGAAGTTGCCAAAGCGGCTTCCATCCCGCTCTCCCGACTGAAGAAATACGAAAGCGGTGAGATGAGCATCCCGCTGCCTGATTTGATCCGCCTGGCTGAAATAGTCGAATTACCACTGGATGATTTAGTGGATAAGGACAGTCCCATTGGCCTCTGGCAAACCCTTCAGGAAAATGCCGGCAGATTCAACCAGATTCCCGAAGAAGACCGCTCGTTTGTTCTCTCTGATGAAAATCTTTCATTCCTTGCCCTTGCCCGCCAATTGAAAATGGTAGGTTTAGATGATCTCGCGAAGCTTTCGGAATCAATTCGGCAAGTCATTGAATCAACCCGCGTGGAAAAATAACAGTTCTATGCATCGGAATGAATAACGGCACTCTCATTCGCACAGCAACGGAATCAGACCAGGAGAGCATCGATTCATTCCTGAATAACGCCGCTGCCGTCCATCGTCACCTGGATTGGCGCTCGCCATTGGATTGGTTGGGTAATAATAATTTCCTGCTCTCTATTGAAAATCAGCAATTGAGGGGTATTTTAATCTGCACAGCCGAGCCGGACGAAGTTCACTGGATCCGCATCTTCGCATCGCACGATTTCTCAGCCATGGAAAGCCGTTGGCAATCCTTGTTCAACGAATTTCTGGTACGCGCTTCGCTGCAGGCGGAACCGATTACGGTCGCGGCCATTGCCTATTATGAATGGATGCGCGAGTTACTGGAATTGAATCAATGGCTGGTCCATCAAAGGGTCGTTCAATTAAAATGGGCTGACAACCGTTTGGGGAAGCTCGAAAAGAAATGGCCGGAAGAATTGACCATACGGCCGATGTCTTACAAGGACTTGCGGGAAGTTACGCGCATCGACCGGGAGTGCTTCCCGTTTGTCTGGACGCAATCGCAGGATGTGATCACCCGCGCTTTTGATCAATCCTCTCATACCACTGTCGCAATGCTGCATGGTGAAATTGTAGGATTTCAGATCAGTACTTCTTACCGTTCGGTGGCGCACCTGGCCCGCCTTGCAGTCGCACGCAAGCACCAGGGTCAATACATCGGGCAGGCATTGGTGCATCACATGCTCAAACACTTTTCCAAACCCTGGATCCGCGAAATAACCGTCAATACCCAGCAGGATAACCAGGTTTCCTTAAATTTATATAAAAAAATGGGGTTCATCGCAACCGGTGAGACGTATCCCATTTATCTGTATCAAAAGTAGAATTGACCGTTACTTCTTCCGGCTTCGCCGCATTTTCGATTCCTGAATCTCAAGAAAAACTTCCACCACGGCCGGATCGAAATGTTTTCCGGATTGCTCTTTGATATATTTTATGGCTTCCTCATCTGACCAGGCCGGCCGGTAGGGTCGATCGGATCGCAGCGCGTCCCACACATCCACAATTGCGAATATCCTGGCAGACAGGGGTATTTCTTCGCCTTTCAAACCGCGCGGGTAACCGCTGCCATCCCATTTTTCATGGTGGCAGTACGGGATATCGGTCGCTTTTCTCAGGAATGGGATTGTGGAAAGCATGTCGTTGGCGTACACCGGATGCTTGCGCATAATTTCCCATTCCTCCTCAGTTAATGGGCCTTCTTTCAGAAGGATATGATCGGGAACTCCCATTTTGCCGATGTCGTGCAGCAATGCCCCGCGTTGAACGTGGATGATCTCTTCATCCGTGAAACCCAATTTGCGAGCCATGCGCAGGGTCATATCCAGTACACGCTGGCTGTGGCCTTGTGTTTCGCGGTCGCGCAGCTCCAGTGTACGCGCCCACCCTTCCAACGTGGTTTCGTAGGCAACCGCCAGATCGAGGTTCGACTTCTCAAGTTCGCGGAAGAGCAGTGCATTATCCACGGCAATAGCGGTTTCGGAGGTCAACGTGTTCAGGAAATTAACCCACTCCTCGTCCGGGTTTAGCGGTGATCGATGAAACAACTCCAACACACCTTGCACTTTTCCTTTGGAAATCAACGGCGCGCCGTAATACGCGGCGAAACCTTCGCCGGCTAACAATGGAGATTGTTTCAACGAGGTTTCTTCGGCAGACAGATCATTGATATGCACAACGTCCATAATTTCCGCCGCGTGCCCTGCCAAGCCTTCACCGATATTCAATTTCGTGTATTTCAATGCATCCGTTTGAAAACCGCGTCCAGCCACAAAGAACAATTGCTGGTTTTCTTCATCCATCAGCAGCACATCCGCCGCGTCTACTCCCAATTGATCGGTGACCTGCTCCAGCAACAAATAAAGGGGAATTTGCAGATCAATGTTGGTTGTGATGGCTACGTTGATGTTCTGCAGCGCTGAAAGCCGCTTGAGCTGCATTTGCAGCCGTTTCTCTGTTTCGCGGCGCTGAATCAATTCCTGTTGTGCGATGGTATATAACTGGGCGTTTTGGATCGCCACGGCGATCTGGTGCGAAAGCGTCAGCAGGATCTGTTTTTCCTCTGAGGAATATGGCTGTTCGGAGAGTTTCGGGCCCAATGAAATGAATCCGAGCAATTCGCCTTTGGCGGTCAGCGGTATGTGAATATCCGCTTCCATCGAATTGATGATTTCTTTTTCCTGCCCCCAGATCGACCGAAACTTGGGATTGGTCTCCATATCCTGTTGGTTGATCACGTGATCGTGCTTGGAGAGTTGGACAATCAGCGGATGATCACTGGCAATATTGGTTCGGGGAGGCAGCCGCATGCCATTTTGATAGAAAACCACGAAATTCTTGCGGTTACTCTGTCGCAGGAATAAGGCAGCTCGTTTGACATGCAGCGTGGTTGTCACATCGCCGATAATCATTTCAGACAACTTTTCCAGATCGATCTCGGAGGACGCGGCCTCGCTCACGCGTTGGATCATTCTGACTGCATTGTATTGTTCACGGAAAAAATAGCGATCGATCCAGTTCTGCAATGAATCGCGGAAAGGCTGCAACACCAGCGCCGCCAATATGGATACCACCAGAGAGGTCGATACCAACGCGCCGGTAGTGCTGGCGTGCAGCACCTGAAAAGCAAAGGTGATCAGCAGGAAGTAGATCGCGCTGATTATGAAGGTTGGGATGAAATAAACAATGCTTTTGCGGATGACAACTTTAATATCCAGCAGTTGGTGCCGCAGGATGGCATACGCCATGAAGCCGGCGGCGATTACGTTGGATGCGACGTCCACCGGGTATCGGCCCAATTCGGTAAAGTTCAGCGAACCCCCGGCCAGGATGAAAATCACCGCAATTACGAAGAATGAAAAACGCGTAACCTGGTTTTCGTCATTCGTCGAGCGGACGCTCTGCATGAGTTTGAACAAGCAGAAGACCATCACAACGTAACTCGGCCCGGCCACCAGATAGATCAACGGGCTGAACTCGTAAACCAATCCTCCGTTGATAACGTCTGCACTGGGAATGGCCAGGCCGGTGAATTGTGTGATCAAAACAGCGAAAAACCCATAAATGTAAACGAATCTGGCGCCTTTGATCTTCTGGTTGAGAATGGATTGTGTGAAATAAAGAAATGAAACCATCGAAGCGGCCGCAAAGGATGTCATCCCCCGGAACCAGAATAAGGTATCGCCGATGTCCAGCAACACCACTAAAGCCGAAATTGACCATAATAGCATGCAGGCAATATATAGAAGAAATCTCCTCTTTACGGTATTCTGAGGTTTTGAAAAAGCCACTGCCAGTGAAAGGAGTGTATAGAAGGCAGTGGCAACTGCGGGTATCAATATCTTAATAAATTGCTGCATAGAGTAAATTTCAATCCATATTGATCAACTTTTCAAACAGGTGTTCCTTTGGCTGCATGCGCGGGGGTTTGATGTGAGCCAGGTCGGCTCCGGCGGCATGCTGGCTTTGCATGTAATGTTCGAATGCGCCGCAGGGCAATGCGCTGATTTTCAGGTTATGGTTTCCCATGATCTCCTCCAACCCGGCATAATCCGGATGGATGGCGCGGATGTTATCTTCAACCAACCGGTGAACCTCTTCCATCGGCAGATGATCCGGCTTCTTGAACTCGATATACAGGTGAAGGATCGGCTTTCCGTCCTCGATTTCTTTTTTCGCAGTCCAATCGACATAATCAATATTGGATTTATTGATTGCCTGCCAGATTGATTTCTCCGTGAATCGTACCATATTACTGAGGTCGATCATATCGTCACCGCGGGAATAGAAGCGGAATTGGGGTAAAGCGACATTGATTTCCGCATCGCCGATGGATTCGACCGTGAACATATCGCCAACGCGGTAGCGCATGAACACCCCACCTAACAAGTTGGTGAACACGATCTCATAGATGCCAGGTTCCAATTCATCAGTCAACACAGTTTTTGGAACGTAATTCGGGTCGGCTTTATTCTTGAGGTGCTCCTCAAGCGGAATCCACTCGTAAAAATTCAGGTGCGGATAGAAAGTCATTCCTTTATAATTCCATCCCTGCAGGCATTGCATGCCGCCTTCGGTGCTGCCATAGCCTTCCAATGGCTTCTTGCCCCAATAATATTCGACTTTTTCGCGGTAGATATCGGTATCCATGCCGCCGGTCATAACGCCTTTTAGTTTCCAGATATCTTTGGGCAGCATTTTCCGGTGATTGAGTTTTGAAACAATCAAGCCTTTCAACAACCTGAGGATGGTTTTCAATTTCATATTCTTCATAGAAGACTTGCTGCTACCGGCCCCTTGCTCGAATTTTTCTCCCATTTTTGCCAAAACACTGGCAAGCCCGTAGAAATAATCGATCCCGGTTTCCATACCTTGGCTGAATCCGGCCGCAATCCGATCTGCGAATTCCATCTTCTCTCCCTCTTCCAGAGGGGGCACAAATCTGGCCTGCAGCAAATCAGCAGTCGCATGGCTCACGTAACCGGATGAATATGGCAGCGGCGCAGTGGCCAGCAAAAGAGTGTCATCCACTTCCAGTTTAACGTCGCCCTTGTAGCTGCAGGAAGAAAGGATCATGGCTGAAATAGCTACCGCGCCGTGGCTCTCTTCGTACATGCGGTCGGTCAACGGCACCCATTTGCATTTGTACTTACCCGACCTGCCGGATGTGCGCGCCCAACGGTAATGCTGTTTGGGCAGCTTGGATTCATCCTGCTCCAGGAGGAAATCCACGTAGTCCTCGTAAGTCGTCAACGGCACGCGTTCACGAAATTCCTGAACGGACTTTGGCATATTGTTGCCGAAGAAATGTTTCCCGATTTCACTATCCTTCCAAATGGCGAATTGTTCCAGGAGCAGCCGCTCCTGGATTTCCATATACTCCGGGATGCTCAGGTCATAATGACCGCAATATTTAGACCATAGCTTCTCCTTTTGCCCCTGTTTGATCCAATCTGCTGCTAACGACATATCCTACTCATCCTCTCTTTTCTGAAATTTTAAAATGATTGGGTTTGGCGCCCAGAATTTTTTGGATTTCATTTCCTTCGATTCCAGATGGCTGAACCCGGCCGCGACGATCATCTCTTCCCAATGTTGTATCGTGTGAATATTGGCGATGGATTGTGACTCAGCCACCGCCCGCGTAAAATTCTCGGTGAATAAAAAGTATAAAAAAGCAAGTGATTTAATACCAAATCGGATCAATCCATTTTTCCAACTGTTCGAACTGCCCGCGTCAGCCAGATGCGCAGTCCCCCCGTTCTTTAATGTAGTGAAGATATTGGATAAAAGCTTCTCAGCATCCATATGGTGTGTCGCCAGGCAGCAAATCGCGCGGTCAACGCTTCCGGCTTTCAGGGGTAATTCATGCGCCGAGCCACACACCAGGGATAACCATTCTACTTTTCTAAAACCTAAATTTCGTTTGGCGTTCTGCAGCATCGATAAGGTGATATCGATTCCGATTATCTTTTTGAATTCTTTCCCGTGTTTATTCAGGTACGAAGGGATGAAAGCTGTTCCGGTGGCAATATCCAAAATCACTTCATCCGGCTTTGTATGGACACCCTCCAAGAGCTGCGCAACGAACCCTTCATAATTTATCCCCCAAAATCGATTGAGTTCATTATTCATTAACCCCTCATACCGAGGGGCCATTTCAGAAAAGGTTGCAATGATATTCCGCTGTTCTTCCAATGTCATCTTCCTTAAATACCAATAATTTGTCCGCCCTCCGAACAACATAAAAATTATAAACGATATTAACCGGACTGCCAACATAATCGGCAGTTTTTTTGACAATCAGGAAAATAAATGATCTTTCAGCAACGGAATTTGCGTGAAAGCCAACCTGCCTTCCGCTTCAGGTAATTTAGGGCAAGTTAATGGATGATTATCCTGCTTTTCCAGCAATTACCCGCTGGATTTTTGAGCCAGGATGTACCATTGCGTAACGTTGTTGAAGCGATCGGGAGTGTCATACCATGATCCCAGGCGGATGCCCTGGATGGATTTGTCTACCGCATAATTATAGACCGGATAGAATAACGGCAGCGCCGGGAGTTCGTCGGCGAAGACCACCTGGAAATTGCGATAGAGTTTTGCGCGTTCACTGGTATCCAGCAAAACCCGCGCTTCCTCGAGATATTGGCTGATGGTTCGATTTTCCCATTGCGAATAATTTTGCCCGCCGCTTTGTTCAGCCTGATCCCAGAACGGGTACGGATCGGGATCGGGAGAATTCGTATAATCGATGTCAATCAGGGCAGCTTCGTAGGTCAACGGCTGCAGATGGTCCAAGATTAGCGTGTCGTAAGATAATGGAACAATTTCCACGTTCACACCTACCTTCAACCAATCGGCTTGGATAGCTTGCGCAATCGCCGTATGGGTTTCGTCATCCGGGTAGATCATTTTGAACGAAAGTTTCATGCCATCTTTGCTGCGAATGTCCGAGTTTTCGCCAACCACGTAACCCGCTTCTTTCAGCATTTTTTCGGCAGCGCTGACGTCTTGATCCGTGCGGGTAATACCATGGTAGTATGCCCAATTATTTGGCAGCACCGGCACATCGGCGATTGCTCCCTGCCCGCCCAAAATCCGATCGATCATTCCGCGCCGATCGAGCGCCAGCAGCAGCGCTTTTCGAATATTGGCGTCCTGAAGGAAACTGACGTCGCTGTTATCCAGGTTAAACAGAATTATGGAGAACCTGGGTTCGATTGCGCTGTATAGCGCCAGGTCTGAGTTATTGAGCACCTGCGGCAGAATTTCCAGGCTGACCTTGCTGATTCCCTGAACAATTCCTTCCTGGTAAGCGGCATAAGCGCTTGAAGCATCCGCGTAATACCGGAAAACAAAATCGTTGATGAACGCCGGTTCCAGGTAGTAATCCGGATTCGATGAAAGGATCACCCCTTTGATTTGGTTGTTTTCAACAATCAGGCTGTCGAACTGATATGGGCCGCTTCCCACCGGGTTCAGGTTGAATTGGGAATTGATCATTTCCATGTACGTCATGCCGCCCAGAATATGCTTGGGCAGGATGCCGAAATCCAGATAATCGATAAAAGGCGTGAAAGCTTCTTGCAGCTTGAACTGGAGGAGCGTGTCGCTTAGTACCACCACCTCGACGTCCGTCCAAATTTTCTTGATGTCCTCAGGCAAAACGGAATCCGGGTCGCGCATCAGGTCAATTGTGAAGAGCACATCTTCAGCTTTGACCGGCGTCCCATCGTGCCATTTGGCATTTTCGCGCAGTTCGAAATTATAGGTCAGCCCGTCATACGAAATTCCCCACGTCTTCGCCAAATCCGCTTTGGGCAATCCTTTATCGTCAAACCTGATCAGGCTGCTGAAGATCAAGCGATCTACATCCCGGTCGGCGGCATTATAATAATCTAATACCGGATTCAGGCGCTGCAAGCTTCCTATCAAAGCCTCATTATATACACCTCCGCTGGTAGGCACCGGCGAAACCAGACGGAACCCGGTTTGCTCGCTGAGCAATAACAATCCCATCACCAAGCCGGTAACGAGAATGATAATGATCTGCCAACGGAACTTTTTCATAACAGAATGATTTTACATTAAAAAGGGCTGTCTTCCCGATCTCCGGGAAGAAGCCCTTATGTCATTGCGTAATAGAGGATTAACCGATCGCGATAGTGGCAATAACCAGAATGACGAACAAAATCGCCATGACGACGGTAATCCAGAACAAAGTCTTTTCAATGCCGCGCCGCTGGCCGAACACGCCGCCGGAATCAGCGCCGGTAAGGCCGCCCAGGCTGACTCCCTTGCTTTGCAGCACAACGCTGAGGATCAAAGCCAGTGAAGTTATAATCAATGCGATTTGAAAGAAAGTAACCAAACCTACCTCCGTTTAGTGTAAAACAGAAAGGATTATACCTGTTTTTTCAGGTAAACGTCAACAGACCCATGCAGGAAATTATTCTCAGCGCTCATATCCATTCAGTCTACTCCGACGGGCTGCTCACCCCGCCGGAAATTGCCGGTGAAGCCGCCCGCTGCGGCCTTGATGTGGTCTTGATGAGTGACCACAACGTTTTTCCGCTTGGGTTCGATGGGTATTATGACTTTGGGCGGAAAAAGGTCCTTCTTTTAACCGGTGAAGAAATTCATGACCAAACCCGCCAGCCTCAGAAAAATCACATGTTGGCTTTTGGAATTCACCAGGATTTCTCCCGGCTGGCGCAGAACCCGCAGGCTTTGATCGATGCCATTGCCGAAGCTGGTGGACTGACGTTCCTTGCGCACGCCTACGACCCCGCCCTGCCTATGGTGGGCGAGAGTGATCTTTCCTGGGTGGATTGGAATATCCACGGGTTCACCGGTCTGGAACTCTGGAATAATTTGAGTGAGTTGAAGATCCGCGTGGGGAAAGCCTGGCAGTTGGCTTTGTATGCGCTGCTACCGCAATTCATGGCGCTGGAACCCCCTGCGCAAATCCGCGCGATCTGGGATGATTTTCTTGCAAACGGGCAGCGCGTGGTCGCCTTGGGCGGCGTGGATGCCCATACGCTTCCCCAGCATTTCGGCCCAATCCAGATCAACGTTTTCCCCTACCGCTACCACTTCCGCACCATCCGCAACCACGTTTTGCTGGAATCCGAATTAAGCGGCAACGCGCAGGAAGATGAACGCGCGATCATGCAGGCCTTGCGCGAGGGTCATGCTTTCATCAGCAACGATATGGTCTATTCCGCGAATGGTTTCCGGTTTTGTCTGGATACGGGTGAAAAGCAGGTCGAAATGGGCGGTTCTTCCGTTTTTCGCGGGGGGCTTGCGCTGGCCGCGGATATTCCCGCAGCGGCCGAATGCCGTCTACTCTGCAATGGAAAAATTATCGACCGCGCGCACATCCACGGACGGCATCGTTGGCCGGTCGCACAGCCAGGAGTTTATCGTTTGGAATGTTACCGCCGTTTTCTCGGCAGAAAGCGCGGTTGGATTTTCAGCAACGCCATTGCGGTTACCCCTTGATCACGGCCAGCGGCGTAAGTCTTGCGATGCGGCGGCCCAAACCGGCGCCTTCGATACAGGCAATTACCGCGTTGATATCTTTATAAGCCTGCGGGGCTTCTTCCGCCAGCCCGCCCAGTGAACCCGCTTGCACGTAAATACCTTCGGCCATCAACCTCGAGCGCAATTCGTCGCCGCGGATTTGATGTTTGGCTTGTGTGCGGCTGAGCACCCTGCCGGCGCCGTGGCTGCATGAGCCGCAGGATTTCTCCATTGCCGCGGCTGTTCCCGCCAGCACCCATGATTCCGTGCCCATGCTGCCGGGCACCAGCACCGGTTGACCGGTTTTTTGGAATCTCGCCGGTAAAGCGGGGTGATCCGGCCCAAACGCGCGCGTGGCACCTTTGCGGTGCACACACACGTTGATTTTTTCTCCTCCAAACTGGTGGGATTCGATCTTGCCGATGTTATGCGCCAGATCGTAGACGTTCAAAAGATGCGCCCCGGGGAAAAATCTCTCAAAAACCATGCGGGCGGAATGCCCCAATAGCTGCCGGTTGCAGAAGGCATAATTGGCCGCGCAGCGCATGGCAGCCAGGTACTGCTGTCCTTCGGGTGATTTGAGTGGTGCGCACACCAATTCCCGGTCTGGCAAGTCAATTTGATATTTGCGCGCAACCGTTTGGAATTTCTGGACGAAATCTGTGCAGATTTGATGGCCAAAACCGCGTGAGCCGGAGTGGATCTGCAGGGCAAGGTTGCCTTGATGGATGCCCATAGCAAGCGCCGCCGCTGAATCGAAAACTTCCGCGACCAGATCGATCTCAATAAAATGATTGCCCGCGCCCAGCGAGCCGGCCTGGTCGACGCCGCGTTCCAGCGCGCGGCTGCTGACCGCCTCCATGTCTGCCCCTTCCATGCAGCCGCTGTCTTCCGTGGTCTCAATGTCGCCGGCAGTGGCATACCCGTTCTTCAAAGCCCATCCCGACCCTTGTTCGCAGACCGCTTTCAATTCCCTTGCTTTCAAGGCAACAATTCCCCTGCCGCCTACGCCGCTGGGGCAGGCGTGGTACAAAGCAGCCGTGAAATCAGTGATGGCAGTTTTAACATCCTGCAAAGGCAGCGTCGAACAAAGCAGCCGCACGCCGCAATTGATGTCATAGCCGATTGCCCCCGGAGAGATCACGCCGGTCTCATAATCCGCGGCGGCCACTCCGCCGATTGGAAATCCGTAACCCTGATGGACGTCCGGCATAACGCACACATTCCCGCGCAGCCCCGGCAAGGCGGCAGCGTTGGCAGCCTGTTCCAAGGACCGGTCCTGAAGCGCTTCGTTCAACATGCGCTCGCTGGCAAAAACGACCACCGGCACGCGCATGCCCGGTTGTGTCTCGCGAGGCAGGCGCCATTCAAAATCATTGATCTTTTCAAATTGTCCGATCTTCATCAGCAATCCTGTTACACATCAAAGACGATGCGAGTATGAAATCCTTCAGCATCCTGTACGATCACGAGGTCATTGAAAGTAGCAGCCTTGACTTCTTTTTGCTGGCCTGTTTTTTCCAGCATAAGCAAATCAGCCTCCAGCTGGTATTCATTTATTTCCAGGCTGATGAATTCACCCGCTTGATTGTTCGCTGCATGAAAAAGTAGTTCGTTCAGCAGTGATACCATTAATCCCTCGCGGTCTTCCGCAACCATCGAGATATGGATGTTTTCTACTTCCTTAGTCCCTTTACGGATGCCGAGAATATGATATAAACCTTTTGCAGCGTTTATGAAAAGCTCTTCAAGGTTTGGCGCAAACACATCCAATGCGATGTCAGCCGTATGGGGAACCTCTGCGAATCCGGAGAATGGGCGGTTGGCGTCCACGTAACCATTATACGATATGAAAATCGATCTTCAAAAAATCGAAACGACGCTTAGAGAGTTCTTTGAGAAAGACCTCCAAATTGTCGCGCACAAAAATCCATTGCAGAACATTACCAATGAAATGATCTCCGCCCTGGAGAGAAATCTCAAAACCTCCGGCGACAAAGTTTTCGCTCCCAATATGTTTCGTATCTATATCCGCGATAAAAACTTGTTCGATCAGAACGATGTTGTTGAATGGAAAAATACCATCCAGGAAATCATCAAGGAAATCGCGCGCGATAATTCTTTTCAACTGGCCGGCCCGCTGCACATCCAGGTTTTCAACAACCCGAAAATTGAAAAGGAATTCGAGATTGCTGTCTCAAATTCATCCATCCCGACCGGGAAGACGATCAATTTTTTTACCAGCCCTGAAAGAAAAGAAAAACCACCGCTTTTCGGTTACCTGATCACAGCCGACGAAAATTATTTCACAATAGATAAATCCATCACCAATATCGGCAGGCGGGAGGATAACGACCTGGTGATCGATAATCTGCGTGTTTCGCGGGTGCATGCACAAATCCGGCAAATGAATAACAAGCATATCCTCTTCGACCTGGATTCGACGGCAGGCACAAAAGTGAATGGCATCAAGATCCGCCAGCATACGCTCAATCACGGCGATGTCATCGAGATCGCGGATGTCCCTCTGATTTATGGTTCCGATCAGGAACTGCCTGCGATTACGGAAAAATCGCATAAAACCAGGGTGCTTTCCGAAAAAAAACCAAAGGGGCAGGCATGAACGGCGCGGTTTTAATCCTGGTATTGCGGGGTTTGTTCGCGATTTCTCTTTTTGTCTTCCTTGGATGGATCTGTTACATCTTGTGGAAGGATTTGCGCCAAACCATTAAAAACAGCACGGAATATCAAATCCCTGCCATCAACCTGACGATCCATGAGAGCGGGATTTCCTATTCATTCAACCAGCCGGAAATTTTTATCGGTAGAGATCCGCAAGCCGATCTGTACATCCCGGATGATACGCTCTCCGGGATCCATGCGCGTGTATTTTATAAAAATAACCATTGGATGGTTGAAGACCTTCAATCAACCAATGGCACCCAGATCAACGAAGAGCGCTTGTCCACCCCGTCCGTTTTGATCGATGGGGATGAAATGGCTTGCGGACGGATCCGGCTGCACGTCCATCTCAATCAGGGTTAACCGCAAGCGCTGAATTATAATGAACAGAAATGTCGCCTCTTGGAAAGCTTGATTAAACGGAGATTTTGAAATGGAAAATAAACCGGTCTTGGCTGTGATTGGCGGTTCGGGGTTATACAACTTTTCAGCTCTGAAGAACACCCAATCCATCGAAGTGGACACGCCTTTCGGCAAACCCTCGTCCCCCATCCTCTTGGGCGAGCTGTCCGGTCGGAAAGTAGCTTTCCTGGCCCGTCATGGCATCGGACACGTTTTCCTGCCCTCCGAAGTGAATTACCGCGCCAATATTTACGCGCTAAAAACATTGGGGGTCACGCGCGTTGTCAGCGTTTCTGCTTGCGGTTCATTGCGCGAGGATTATTCTCCCGGCCAAATTGTCATCCCCGACCAGTTAGTCGATCTCACCCATAAGCGCGAACGGACATTTTTCGGTGACGGCATTGTGGCTCATATCGGCGCTGCCGACCCCTATTGCGAGCGCCTTTCCAACCTGGCTTATAATGCCTTGCTCGATAGCGGCGCAACCATTCACAAGGGTGGAACTTACATTACCATCGAAGGGCCCCGTTTTTCCACCAAAGCGGAATCCAACCTGTACCGCGAATGGGGTATGTCGGTGATCGGCATGACCGCCTGCCCCGAGGCCATTCTGGCCCGTGAGGCGGAAATGTGCTACACGACTATGGCGCACGTGACCGACTATGATGTTTGGCATGTCAGCGAAGAACCGGTCACAGTGGAAATGGTGGTGCGCGTGTTGCAGAAAAACACCCAGATCGCGCAGGAATCCATCCAAAGGTTGGTTGAGAGCCTGCCGGAAGAAAACACTTGCCCCTGCCAGCATATCCTGAAAGATTCCATCATGACCCAGCCCGATAAAATTCCTTTGGAAACCAGAAAAAAGCTGGATATTTTGATCAATAAATATATATAAAGTGCAAATCTTTCCAACCACAAAAAACCGCAGCAGTGCGCTCCAAAGCCGATTATTCAGCCTGGCAGCCATCTGTTTGTTTCTACTGGCTATCGTCCTGACACTTTCTCCTGTTGTCCGCTATCGCTCCTGGAACGTGGACTTGCGCTGGTCGCATTGGGCGGCTTTTTTCATTTGGCTGGCCGGCGCCAGCTCTATTCACCGCCTCACGCTGCGGCGTCTGGAAAATTGGGACGCGCTCATCCTGCCGGCGGCATTCCTGTTAGCCGGCTGGGGCATGCTCACCATTTGGCGGTTGAGCATCATTTTCGGAATCCGCCAGACCTTGTGGTACATGGTCAGCATCGGCATGGCCGCCCTCTACTTCAGGATAGACGATGTGCTGGATATCCTGCGGCGTTTCAAATACGTCATCCTGACGCTGGGATTGATCCTGGCTATCCTGACCTTTTTCTTTGGAACATACCCCGGTGGTAACGGCCCCAATCTTTGGCTGGGGTTTCACGGAATCTATTTCCAGCCTTCTGAATTGCTGAAGTTGATTCTGATCATCTACCTCGCGGCTTTTTTCTCGGATAAATATTTCCTCCGCTTTAACCTGCTCCAAACCATCCTGCCTTCACTGATCCTTTTCTTGTCCGCTCTGTTCATCCTGGTGGGGCAGCGCGACATGGGAACCTCGCTCATCTTCATCGTGATTTACGTTGGCATGCTCTATATAATCTTCGGGAAAAAGCGCATCCTGGCTTTCGGAGCGGTGGTGGTAGCGTTGGCGGCCGCGGTAGGTTACTTCTTGATCGATCTCATCCGCATCCGTTTTCAGGCCTGGACACAGCCATGGCTGGACCCGCAGTCCGGCTCGTACCAGATCATCCAATCCACCATCGCCATTGCCGCCGGTGGGATTTTGGGCAGCGGCATCGGCATGGGGTACCCCGGTCTGGTTCCCATTCCGCACTCAGATTTTATTTACTCCTCGGTTATTGAAGAAACCGGAATGGTCGGTTCTATTGCGTTGATCGGTTTATTTACGCTGCTGATGTTCAGGGGCATTCAGGCGGCAATTAAGACCAATAACAAGTATTATCGCTTCCTGGCTTCCGGCATCACTATCTATCTGACATTTCAGACATTTCTGATCGTGGGCGGAAACATTCGCCTGCTGCCCATCACCGGGGTGACGCTGCCATTGATGTCTTACGGCGGTTCTTCCCTGGTCACTTCCATGTTGGCCATCCTGATACTGGTTAAAATCAGCGATTGCCGTGCAGACCTGGCGCGCGATCTTCACAGCTTGCTTCCCTTTCGCAATCTGGCCGCCCTGTGCTCCATCGGCCTGGCCTCCCTAGCATTGGTAACAGGATGGTGGGCAGTGGTGCGATCCCATGATCTGCAGCTCCGCCGCGACAATGCCAGGAATTTTATAGCCGCCCGTTACGTGGAACGTGGTTCAATCCTCGATCGCAACAATCAAGCCATCACCGCCACCTTGGGCTCCGTGGGAAATTTCTCGTATAACCTGCAATACCCGGCGCTCAGCAATACCATTGGTTATTTTGACTACGCCTTCGGTATGTCCAACCTCGAAGAAAAATACAACGATTATCTCAGCGGCGAAAGGGGCTATTCCACTCCTGAGTTGTGGTTCAATTACCTGCTGTACAACCAGCCGCTGCCCGGCAGAGATATCCGCCTTACTCTCGACCTTCCCACTCAAAGCAGCCTGGATAATGCGCTGGGTGAAAGTCAGGGAGCCGCCTTGGTGATGAACGCTCAAACCGGTGAGATCCTGGCAATCTCCAGCTCACCCGCCTACAATGCCAACACCCTGGCCAGGAACTTTACGACCTGGAAAAGCGACGCAACCTCCCCTTTGCTCAACCGTGCCTCGCAAGGGTCTTACCCTCTGGGCGAGCTGCTCACCCCTTTTCTGATTTCGGAAAATGAGGCGCTGCTTCAAACGGATTATTCCGAAACTGCCGGGGCAACCTCTCCCGCCTGCGCCATTAGGGATCAGCAGCCCCAATTATGGTCTGAAGCAGTCGCCAGTGGCTGCCGCGCCGCGCTGCGCCTGGCTGCGAATGGACAGAATGGTCCTTATATTACCAGCCTGGTCTCCAAGTATGGCTTGACTGCTGTTTTTAATCTCGGATTGCCGGAAAATCCGGTTCAAAAATTAGATGAAGAGAGTAGTTGGCAAAATTTGGTGTTGGGGCAAAATCGCATCCGGGTCAGCCCGCTGCAGGTAGCTTATGCTTTCAGTATCTTCAGCAACCAGGGGCGTCAATCTTCTCCGCATCTCCTGGCGGCTGTAAATCTGCAGCAAGAAGGTTGGGTGGAAGTGGAACAGGCAAGCGGTACGCAAGTGATCACGGCGGAAATCGCGGAAGATATTTCACGGCTGTTGGCCTCGCAGGAAATATCCGGTTGGGAACTGACCACGGAATCGCAAGATGCGAATGGCAGTTACGCGTGGTACGTGGCCGGCACGCCCGTCAATTGGCCGGGGACTCCAATGGTGCTGGTGATCGTGCGCGAGGATATGCAAGCAGAAAACCTGCAAGCGCTCGGCCGGCAGGTTTTCCAATCAATCACAAATTCGCTCTAACCTAACCCGGTTTCACGAGGCGCAGGAATTTTCTCTTCCCCACTTGCAGCACGCCCGCTTCCAGGTCTGTGTTCCATTCGCTGATTGGCTTTTCATTCAAACGCACGCCATTTTGGGCAATCAGGTTGCGTCCTTCGCTGCGGCTTTTCACCATGCCGGATTCCACCAGCACATCCAGGCAATTCAGGCTTCCCTTTAACTCATAGCTTTCCATCTCATCCGGGATAGCTTTCTGCTGGAACTTGACTACAAAATCCTGTTGGGCAGCTTTGGCTTTTTCGTCGCCGTAAAAAGCGCTGGTCACTTCCGCAGCCAGTTGCATCTTCGCATCGCGCGGATGCAAGCTGCCGTCTTTCAAAGCCTTTTCCATTTCCGCAACTTTTTCGGGAGACCAGCGCGTTACCAGCTTAAAATAAATCGGCATGGTCTGATCGGGAATGCTCATCAGTTTTCCGTACATATCTTCCGGCGTGGTGTTGATCGGAACGTGATTGCCCAGCGATTTGCTCATTTTTTCGGTTCCGTCCGTTCCGGGCAGGATTCCCAGGCAGATCGCAATATTGGGCAGCGCTCCCAGCGACGTCATCACTTTGCGGGCGGCGGTTACGATATTGAAAAATTGGTCAGTCCCGCCCACCTGAACGTCGGTTTTTAAACTGTAAGCGTCATAGCCCTGCATGATCGCATACAAAGTCTCGTGCACGTAAACCGCGTCGCCGCGTTCCCAGCGCAATTTGAACTTTTCTCGGCTGAGGAATTGCTGAACGGTGAAATTCTGTGCCAGGCGGATGATTTCCGCAAAATTCAATTTCGACAACCATTCCGAGTTGTAGCGTATGACCGTCTTTTTCGGGTCCAGGATGCGGAATGCCTGCTCGGCGTACGTTTGCGCGTTGGCCTTGATCACTTCCGAGGTCAACACCGGGCGGGTTGCATCTTTGTCGGAGGGATCGCCAATCAGGGCCGTGTAATCGCCGATCAAAAAAGTGACTTCGTGGCCGAATTCCTGGAATTGCTGCAATTTGCGCATGGTGACGGTATGCCCCAGGTGCAGGTCGGCTTTGGTTGGATCGTAGCCGCAGTAGACCTTCAAGGGACGATGTTCTTTTTCCGCCATGATCAACCGCTCGCGCAGTTCGGTTTCCATCACTTTTTTGATCTCATCGTCGCCGTATTCGGTGCCCTGCATGAGGATCGCAACTTGGTCTTCGATTCGCACAACTGCCTCCAGAAATAAAAATGATTTGGAATTATACCAGCCCGAACCCTCAGCCATTCCCGGATTATGCAAAAAATGACTCGTGCTATAATCAGCGCAGGTTTTTGCCATGGAAAGCGTTCTTGTTCTCAACGCCAACTTCGAACCATTGAACGTCTGCAATATGCACAAAGCGGTCTGCCTGATGGTGATGGAAAAAGCCCAATTGGTGATGAATGGCAGGGGAGAGATCCATACGATTGACCGGACCTTTCCGCGTCCATCCGTTATCCGGCTGGAAAACATGGTCCATCGCCCCAGGCCCAGAGTCAAACTGACCCGCAAGGAAATATTCAGGCGCGATGAGAACACTTGCCAGTACTGCGGTACCACCAGCGGAGTGCTGACCATTGACCATGTCGTGCCGCGCCATTTAAACGGCCCGCATTCCTGGGAAAACGTGGTGACAGCCTGCGCTTACTGCAATCATAAAAAAGGCGGCAGGACATTGGAACAATCCGGTTTAGCCTTAAAAAACCTCCCCAAAGAACCGCCTTCTTCAGCCATTTATTTATACAGCCATTATTTATCCGATAACTCGGAATGGGTGGAATTCTTGCGCGGGTGGTAGTAATCTTTAACCGTTCGTAATAACAAAAACCGTACCTCATCAAAAATAAGGTACGGTTTTTTATTCCCTGTAATTATGCTTATACGCCGGGAAGTTCGGTTTTTTCTTCCTCCGAAGATTCAACGGGATCCGCAGCCGCCCTCTTCGCGCGCAGATGGTTGAATACCAACAGCGCCGCACCCAGCACCGCCACCACCGCCATCACCATTTGGTTGATATTGATACTGCCGACAAACGATGCATCCAAACGCAGGAATTCAAGCCCAAAACGTCCAATTGCATACACGATCATATAGATGTAAAGCAGATCGCCTGGCAGCAATTTTTCCTCTTTTGTCCGACCGATGGTGAGCAGCAGGAAAAAGTTGAACAAGTTCCAGATCGATTCATAAAGGAACATGGGGTGAAAAGTTGAAAAGCTCTCATACCCGGGTAATCTGTGCGCCAGGTCGATGGTGATTCCCCAGGGTAGATTGGTTGGAGGCCCATACAATTCCTGATTGAAGAAATTTCCCCAGCGGCCGATCGCTTGCGCCAGCGCCACACCGGGAATGATGATATCCGCCCAAGTGAGGAATTTCAATCCTTTGCGCTTGGTGTATATGAACAACGCCACAATTCCGCCGATGATCGCGCCCGGGATGCCCAACCCGCCATTGCGCGTATTGAGAATCTCAAGCGGATGGCTGAAATAATATTCGGGCCCCACTCTCATCGACTGGGAGGGTGTAAAAACGTGCCAGAGGCGGGCGCCGACAATACCCAGGATCAACAGCCAGGGAACCATGTCCCAGACAATCTCGCTATCCAGTTCCCGCCGTTTCGCTTCGACAACGGCAATCCAAACTGCCACCAGGACCCCTACCATTATGATGATGCCGTAAAAATAGATCTTCAATGGGCCGATCGTGAATCCATCAGGCATTTTTTATTCCTTTCTTTGATCAACAAGATTATGGGGTAATTCTAATGCAATTCCTTCCAGGTAAACCATACACGTTGAAAAACTGTCACATAAGTCAGGATGGCCAGGATCCAGAGGCCGATGATGGGCTGCATCAAGATCAGGCTTAACGAAGTCACCAGGTAACGTTCTACCCTCGTCAGGATTCCCAATTTGGGGTCGCAGCCCAGCGCTTGCGCTCTGGCTCGCACGTAAGATACCAGCAGGCTGCCGGTCAGGGCGGCAAACACCAGGATAGCTCCGTAGGAATGGTTCTGATTCAGGAAATGGATCAGCAAACCTGCCATGATCGCAATTTCCGATACCCGGTCGGCCAGCGAATCCAGCAGCGCGCCAAATGGTTTGGGATTGCCTCCCAACCGGGCCAAAGAACCATCCAACGCGTCCAGCGGGCCGATGAGCAGCACCAGCCAACCGCCCATACGTACTTCTCCAATCGCCAAAAAATATCCCGCCAGGCAGTTGCCGGCCATCCCAATGATGGTAATGGTATCCGCTGTGAGTCCAATTTTCAGTAAAAATGCGCTGATCGAATTTAATAAGTCTCCAAAGATAGCGCGTAGTTTATCGGTCAACGTCATGGTTTAATCAATTCCGCTTTCAATATTTTTAATACTCGGCCGCATCCTCATCCGATGGCTGCCCGCTAAGCACTTCGCGTTCACGCCCGCCGGTTTCCGCCGGTCCCACAATCCCTCGCGCTTCTAATTCATCCATCAGGCGTGCTGCCCGCGGAAATCCGATGCGCATCTTGCGCTGCAGCCAGGATGTGGAAACGCGGGATTCCTGCCGCACCGCTTTAATGGCTTGTTCAATCAACCCGTCTGATCCCTCACTGAGCGTGGGCACCAGGTCTTCCCAGGGAGCTTCCTCTTCCTCCGTTGATTTCTCTTCTTGAACAGCATTCTGCCAGTAACCAATGACGTTTTCAATTTCGCGGTCGTCGATCAGCACTGCCTGGGCGCGTTTTAACCCGGCCGATTCGGGATCGAGGAAAAGCAGATCGCCGCGTCCCATCAGTGTCTCCGCACCATTTGTGTCCAGGATAACCCGCGAATCAACCGCGGAAGCCATCATGAAAGAAATTCTCGCCGGAAAATTGGCTTTGATCAAACCGGTGATGATATCCGTGCTCGGGCGTTGGGTAGCGACAATCAGATGAATTCCGGTCGCGCGCGCCATTTGCGCCAGCCGCACCACGTAACCCTCGGTTTGGTCGGGAGCCGATTGCATCAAATCGGCCAGCTCATCGATGAAAATCACAAT
Source organism: Anaerolineae bacterium (assembly GCA_013178095.1). Taxonomy (GTDB): domain Bacteria; phylum Chloroflexota; class Anaerolineae; order Anaerolineales; family Anaerolineaceae; genus Pelolinea. Next base: position 263,366 of record JABLXK010000004.1, read on the forward strand.
CTTCGGTAAATGTTCCCCACCCCGCCGCTCCATTTTTGCGTTGTAAGCATCCAAATCGCGGGCATTGGCGGCCTCCAGTTTGCGATAGCGGTCTTCCATCTCCTTGATTCCCCAGGCCAGCACGCCCAACATGCGATCCAGTTGGGTTTCAACTTTGCCCATCATATGCGGCAGGCCGTTGAAGCGCAGCAGTTCCACCATTTTGGGGTCCAGAATTGCCAGGCGCAGGTCATCCGGTGAATTATTCATCGCCAGGCACGTAATGAGAGAGGTCATGAAGACCGATTTCCCGGAACCGGTCGTGCCCGCCACCAGCATATGCGGCATGCGCGCCAGGTCCGCCGTAACGGGGCTTCCGGAAACGTTCAAACCCAACGCCAATTTCAATGGCGCAGGTTTGGCTTTGAATTCATGGCTGCCAAGGATGGACTTCAAGCGCACCAGGTTGCTGTTGGTGTTGGGGATCTCTATACCAACAAAAGAGGTGCCCGGAATAGGCGCTTCGATTCTGAGGCGGTCCACCGATAAAGCCAGGGTGAGATCGCGGTTTAGCTGCGATATCTGGGAAACGCGCACCTTTTTGCGAACAACGTCGCCCTCTTCGTTGACCTTTTCCACATAACCGGGTTCGACTGCGTACTGGATAATGGTGGGGCCGACACGGTATCCGGCCACCCGCGCCGGTACGCCGTACTCCTCAAGTGATTTTTCGATCTGGATGGCTTTGGCATGAATGAACGATTCATCCGATAATGCTTTTTGAGGGTCAAGCAGCAATTCCAGAGGCGGTAATTTAAGCTTGCGTTGAGGGATTGGCATCGCCGGCATTTCCGGACGTGAATCAGTCTCCCCGATGGATTCCTGGTCGGCCGTTGTAATGGCATCATCCTCAAAATGTTCGAGGGGATTTTCGGATGATCTCTGCGACAGCACATCGGTAAAATAGCGATCGATTCTGCGAATCAAGGGCTTTATGAATCCCAGGCCATCCAGTGTGGATGCAAGCCAGATCAGCACGATCACAATGGTCGCCGGGATTTTCCCCGCAACGCTTTGAAAGATACGCGCCACACCCCAACCAACAATGCCGCCGTCCAAACCCAGGTGAGCGCGGTCGACTGAAAAGCCGAGCACCGCCGAAAACAGAGCTAACAGGGAAAAAAGTGAAATTTCAAGGGCAACAATCCGTTTCAGGTTAAGTTTTGGAAATTGCTCAATGCGGCGCAGCAGAATCAATAGTCCGATATAAGCCACAAATCCTACCAGAATGTAACTGCCCCACCCGAAGCCACCGGCGATCCATTGGCTCCAGCGTTTGGATATTGTTCCGGCTGAGAGCCCCGCCAGACTCAATCCGGTGATGATTGACAGGCTGATCAGCACAATTCCAACCAGGTCCTGTCCGAAGCGCTGGATTGTTTGCGCAAGGATCTCCCGGATACCATTCCGCGCAGGCTGCGTTTTTCTCGAATTAACCATAAGCTCTAGTCAACTTTAACCAATGCCAAACCCAAACGATGTTTTTTAGAATCGATTTGTAAAACCTCGGCAGTCACGTATTGGCCTGTCTGGATCAGGCAATTCAAGTCACTAATCTTATCATTCATTTTGAACGTCGAGATATGAATCAAGCCCTCAACGCCCTCTTCCAGTTCGGCGAATGCCCCGTAGGGCAGAATTTTAGAGACTCGTGCATGTACGATATCTCCGGGTTTATATTTCCGTTCAATTACCAACCAGGGATTGGGCTGCAAACGTTTCAAACTCAAAGCCACATGCATCGTTTTTTCATCAACCGAAAGGATTAAAACAGAGATAATCTGATTCATGTGTACGTAATCTGATGGACAGCGCACCCTGCCCCAGGAGAGTTCCGAAATGTGGATCAATCCCTCAATCCCGCCCAGGTCTACGAAAATGCCGAATTTGGTGATATTGGTAACCCTGCCATCCACCACTTCGTCGGCTCGCAGCTTAGCCAGCAGCTCCCTGCGCCTGCCGTTCTCGGTTTGCGCTGCTCTTTCGGATAGGACGATTTTATTCAATGCCGGTGTGCATTCAACCACTTTGACAGTCGTGGTGTCTCCGATCCTGGTTTTCAGATATTCAATAATCTCCTCTTGTTTAAAAGGCTGCCCTTCCGGCATGAGGATATGCGAATTTGGGATGAACCCCTGAAAATTATCACCCCGCACCAACAATCCGCCCTTGTTGTACCCGAAGATCGCCACCTGAAGGATTTCGTCGTTCAGGTATACTTTCTGAAGAAATTCCCACGATTTTACTCGAGCGCTTGTGCCTTCCTGCCCGGTTGGGAAATTGGTTCGCCCCCCCGGTTGGACCGGTTCATCGGAAAGGATAAATTCCCACCATCCATTGTCAAACTGAGTTCCATCAGTTTGCCGGTTATTAATATTTTTCTTTTCCTGCATTCCCACCCTCCCAAAACATTCCTGTTAGTTTTATGTTTTTATTAAATTGCTTTTCTCCATGTCGATGATTTCTTGAGAAACAGCATTAATCGCGATTCGTTGTTTACGATAAAGATCGGCTTCCGATAATGCCAGTTTTCTGGCGATGTCTTTCACTTTCCATCCTGATAAATACTTTAATTCCAATAGATTATACAAAATCCATTCATTGGTGAATTGGCGCTCTCCTTCTGGCTTGAGATGCTGGATAGCAGTCCTCAAGATCTCCCGCAAAGCGTTCACCGAGTTTTCCCTGGCTTCGCCGGCTTTTTCCTCCACAATTTTTAATTGGAGCATCGGACTTTGCGACAATTTGGGCCCGCCCCACAGATGATCCAAAGCATCCTTGACCCATTGGTCAAAATCGGTGGATTCGATCACCGGATTTTCACTCATGATTCCTTTTTGGTTGATGCGCGAAGTTGCCAGCAGATCCTGAATGATCGACACCTGTGGAGTCAACAATTCCAGTGAGACGAAAAGGGCTTCCTGGATCTTACGGTCATGCAAAGCCAGCGCCGTGCGCGCAGCCAGTCGATTGATGTAGCGCATTTTTTGGTCATCGATCCGCTCCATTTCAAGGTCATCTACAATAATTGCTCCCAGGAATTCCGCGGGTTGATCTTCAGGAATATAGAGGATCGGTAACAAATGTACATCGCCGTCAATTTTCAAAAACCGGTCCGCTGCGGGCAAGTGTTTTTCGTCGATCTGATTCAGGATGGAATCTTTTTGCTGGATGTAATCTTTCTTTTGCGTTCCTGCTTGAATGTCAAAATTACTGCTATTATTGCCATTCTTGATCAACAGGCATGCGCCGGAAACCTGTAGCAGATCGCAAAAGGTTGCTAATATTAGGTCGATGAATTGGCGTAAATCGTTGCTGGTTAACAGGCGGTCTTCCAAAGCGCGGATTTTTTCCAGTTCCTCCCGTTCATTACCCCGGAACATAAACCGTTCCCACACACGCGCAAAAAGGGTGATGGAATATTCAAAAAGGATGATCACTCCTGCCATCGCGATCACGTTAATGGCAGAAACATTGATTTCCAACTGCCTTCCCAGGCGCGAGATAATCGTGGTTACTCCCAGCGTGAGGCTGGCCGTCACCGGACCGCGCATGACCCAGCGGAATAAGCGGCTCTTGATTACACGATCCGCCCATGGGAATCCAAAGAAAGAAACCGCGTAAGTCATCGAGATCAGGGTGATATACACCAGCGCATTGGACAGGATGGAAAGCGTCCAAAATATCAGGGTGGCCCTGGAAGCAAATCCCGAACCGTATAGCAGATATGGGAATGAACCAAATGCCGGCCCAATGGCGCTTAAGATCAGATAAAGCATTCTGCGTCGGCTGGTTTGAGTTACCGTGCGCTGATAAGCCCGAATATAGTTATACCAGGATAACACCATAGTGCTGGTGAAAAATATGGTGAACAAATCGATCAACACCGTGCGTTCGAGATATGGCGCCGGTGGCTGATTGACAATCACGTTTCCCACCAGATGGTTGCTTAAGAGCATCATACTGAAAACAACGCTCACCAGAAAGCAAATCACTGCCACAAGGCTGCGCCTGCCGCGGCTGGGTTTGCCGGTCATTGACAGCAAAGCATCTGAAAAATGGAAATATGCCGTCGGAAGGAAGATCAAACCCAACCAATGGATTTTTAAAATTAATCGCAGTGTTTCCGAGCTGGCTGCCACCGTTGCGAACGCATCCGCCCCGAAAATAACCACGATGCTCAACAACAGCAATGTAAACGTAAGGGTTACCCGGTCATGCTGCTTGAAAGTAACCGCATAGATGAAAAGCGAAAACGCGATGATTGCCACCCCTGCCGTTAAAACATCGCTGATTGCTTTTAATAATGTCTCGAATTCGGCAATAAATCCCATTTTCCCGACTTACTTGATAAAACGTGAAAAAAATAATGCAATATCGCTATTATTAAAGTAATTATCGTTAAATCCAGCATAATCGAACCCGCATTTTTTTGCAATACAGATCGCCGGATAATTCTTGGAAGACATTTCCATGGTGATGCGGACAAAACGACGGTCAGCGCCCCAATCAATGACAGCCTGGAGCAGCGAAGAACCCACACCCTTGCGCCGCCAGGGCTCATCCACCACCAGGTCTTTGATCCAGATCAATTCCGGCAGGAAGCTGGCCATCAGAGCAATGTAACCCACCGGGATATTATTAATCGAAGCCACGAACACATTGGAATAGTGTTTCCAGCGCTCGATCAGCATATCCGGCGATTTCGGGTAAGGCAGCCGCATTTCTCGCGGAAGGTTGTTTTCAATGAATGAGGTCACAATGCGGCCTTCGTCCACACTCTGCATCATCTGCCACACGCGTTCAGTCTTAACGGTGTGGTCAAATTTTGCCAGCAATTCGATATCCGGCGTCACCGCCTGACGTACCAATATTTCTGCCATATGTTTATTGAGGTATCACCTTTACACTGATAACGCATGGTTGCAGCAGGTTGTTTTGGTTATCTGAAACCACCAGCCGCAGCGAGTAATTTCCCGGCTCCAATTGCTCGGTGTTCCAACGGCCGCCAAAAGCCTCCTCCACAATCGGGCGATTGCCTGCCGAGATCGGCGTCCACAAATCGTCCCCCTGCATTTGATATTCATACTTGTAGAATCCCAGGTTGGGAGTGTTCACCGTACCTTTCAGCTCAACCGAACCGCTCACTTCGTCACCCGATTTGGGCTGCACCCATTCCAGTTGGCCTGGAACACATCCGGTCAGGGCAATGGCAGTCTGCGTCTGGAAGAAAGTCTCCGGCGTTTGCGTGATGGCAGCCTGATCCAGGGGTTGTTGGGTGGCCAGCGGATCGATGGTCGGGGTTGCTATCCTGGAAATGCCGGGGAATTTTACCGACGCCACTGACACCAGAATGAAATTTGCTAAACCCAGAAGTGCTATCAAAACCACTACAGTGATGGATGATCGCAGGCTTTTCTGGGCTACTTCGCGCTCCAGGCCGAATTGCGCTTTTCCCAGTGCGCTTAACGCATCGAATAACCGCTTCAGGTAAATCAAAATCACCGTACCCAAGACGATATAAATCCCCACTTCGTAATTCGCAAGGAATCTGAATAGCTCTTCCATTATTTACTTGTTAATACAATCTTCCCAATATACTCTTAAAGTCAAGAGATCCTACGGAGCACTCCCCGCACAATCGCGTCCAACTTGGGAACTAACACCTTGCCTGCTTCCAGCACCTCTTCATGGGTGGTCACATTGGAACCGTCCAGGTTGGCCTTGTTGCTGATACCGGAAATACCCAGTACCTTGATGCCGCCATGGTGAGCTACGATCACTTCAGGGACGGTCGACATCCCCACCGCATCCGCGCCGATGGTGCGCAGGAATCGCAAGTCAGCGGGCGTTTCAAATGAAGGCCCTGAAAGACAAATATAAACACCCTCCCGCGCTTGAATACCTTTCTCCGCGGCAGCTTCCTTCGCCAATTTCAATAATGCGGGATTATAAGCCTGGCTCATGTCCGGGAAGCGTTCACCCAATTCATCGATATTCGGACCGCGCAGCGGATTCAAACCGCACATCCCTACCAGCGACAGGTGATCCTTGATCAGCATGAGATCTCCCGGCTGGTAATCCGGGTTCACAGCTCCGGCGGCATTGGTTACGATCAAATATTTAATACCCAGGCGGATCATCACCCTGATTGGAAAACCGACCACATGCATCGGATATCCTTCGTAATAATGAGCCCTGCCCTGCATGATCAGCACGGATTTGGATTCCAGTTCGCCGATCACCAGGCGTCCTTTATGACCCATGATCGTGGAACGCGGCCATTCCGGGATTTCGCGGTAATCAATGTAATCCGCGGGTTGAATGGAATCCGCCAAATCCCCTAATCCAGAACCCAGGATCAAACCAACCTCAGGTTTCCGGGAGGTTTTACTGCGAATGACGTCCACAGCCCGGTCGATCATTTCAAGCGTAATAAAATCGGACATGTGCTCTCCTTAGCAACCCAACCAATATAATTGTTTTGATTATAACAAAACCGAACCCACGTGCAGGTTTTTATTCCACGTTAAACGAACGCAGCGATCGTTTCAACCGTCTTTTCCACATCCGCGTCATTGATCCAGTAATGCGTGACAAAGCGGAATTCATCCACCCCCGACATGCCTACCAGGATACCGGATTGTCTCAAATGATCTTTAATCGCGGCGCAATCCTTTCCCGCTTCCGGTTTGACGCGCAGGAAAACCATATTGGTTTGCGCCCCGCCTTTTACAACCTCCAAACCCTTTATCCCTGCCAACCCCTCTTCCAGTTTTTTCGCTCGCCGGTGATCCTCGGTTAATCGGTCAACCATTTTCTCCAGCGCAACAATCCCCGCCGCGGCGATCACGCCTGCCTGGCGCATTCCCCCACCCAATTGTTTGCGTATCTTGCGCGCCCTGGCAATGAAATCCCGGCTGCCGCACAACATCGAGCCCACTGGAGCGCACAACCCCTTAGAAAGGCAGAACATGACCGAATCGACCGGTTCGCAAATATCCCGGGCCGCTACGTTCAGTGCTTTGGCGGCGTTGAATACCCGCGCCCCGTCTAAATGCAAATCCATGTGCAGGCTGTGGGCAATTGTTCCCGCAGACTTCATATAATCCACCGGCAGCGGAATTCCCCCGCATTGATTTTGGGTATTTTCAAGGATCAATAATCGCGACGGCGGATGGTGAATGTCCTCCTCTCTGAAAGCCGCCTGGATATCTTCAATAGAGAGAGTACCATCAGCCTGGTTCGGAATCAAGTGGGGGAAAACCCCTCCCAGGGCTGAAATGCCGCCGACTTCGTGTAAAAAAGTGTGGCCGTAGGTTCCCATTACAGCCTCGTCGCCGCGTCCGCAATGGGTCAATACGGCGATCAAATTACCCATCGTACCCGAAGCGACAAATAAGGCAGCTTCCTTCCCTACCATCTCAGCCGCCCGTTGTTCCAACGCGATCACGGTCGGATCTTCGCCATAAACGTCATCCCCCACCGGTGCTGCCGCCATAGCCGCGCGCATCTCGGCGGTTGGCTGGGTTACCGTGTCCGAACGCAAATCAATGATTCCATTTTCAAACGCCATATCTTGCTCCATTAAGAAAAAAGTGAATTTAGTACTGAAATCAGTTCCTCCGGCAATTCCGCCTGGAAGGTGCGCGGTTTGCGCTCATTCAACAGACAGATGCTGATCTGATGGGCATGTAAAAAATGCCTTTCCAGGGGAATGGAAGGATTGCGGTAACCGTAGACCTTGTCCCCTGCAATTGGGCAGCCAATCGAAGCCATATGCACTCTGATCTGGTGGGTGCGGCCGGTTAAAGGATGCACTTCCAGATACGTGTGAAATTTATATGCTTTCAAGGTGTGGTACTCCGTCTCGGCATAACGGCCCTCCCCCTCCGGAGCAATGGCCATTTTTTTGCGGTCAAAACGGTCGCGCATGATCGGCGCGATGATGCGTCCGCTGGGTGTCTTCGGATGTCCGTCCACCAAAGCCAGGTATTTCTTCTCCACCCTGCGTTCCTTGAATTGCTTCTGCAGCCATTTATGCGCCGGTTCGTTTTTGGCAATCAGGATCAACCCGGAGGTATCTTTATCCAGGCGATGCACGATCCCCGGCCGCATTTTGCCGCCGATCCCGGACATGAAAGGCGCGTGGGCCAAGGCGGCATGCACCAGCGTGCCCTGATCGTGGCCGGCTGATGGATGAACGACCATTCCGGCCGGTTTATTGACCATGACGACATTTTCGTCCTCATAAATAATAGCCAAATCGATATCTTCAGGAATCAGCTTAAGCGGTTCAGGAGGCGGTAGCTCCACCCAAATCCGGTCTCCGTTTTCCAGCATCGTTCCGCTCTTCCGCGGCATCTCATCATTCACCAGCACACACCCATTTTTTACCAGCCGCTGGATTTGGCTGCGCGAAACTTCCGGCATGTGCTGCGTCAAAAAAATATCCAACCGCTGCGGTTGGTTATCGGTAAAGCAATAATCGCGTTTTAAACTTTCCACTTTTCCTGGTTCAACCGGATTGATCACCGGCATGTTTGTTCTCAGCCAGCGCTTGCTGTGCTTTATCGTGCTTTTCCTGGTACCACAATCCGAGGATCATGATGCCTACTCCTATGGTAACCGATGCATCCGCGATATTGAACACTGCAAAATTTCCGATGGAAATAAAATCAGTTACGTGCCCCAGGGTGAAGCGATCAATCAGGTTTCCAACCGCTCCGCCGAATTGCATGCTCAATGCTATCTTCAGGAACCAATCTCCTTCCGATAAGCGCGGGAAAAAGATCAGGATCAAAACCGCAATGATGCTATTCAATACTTTGAAAATCATGCCATGATCCTGGAACATACCAAATGCGACGCCTGTGTTGTACCAATGAACGACGCGCGCATAGGGTGAAAGCCAGGCCCAGGGTATCCAAATTTCTCCCATGGCAAGGTTTTCGCGCACCAGCGCCTTGGTCCATTGATCCAGAGCGATGATAATCGAGGCAATCAATAACAATATCAGGTAACTGTGGAGTTTTTTCTTCAACGTGAATTCCTCATTTCCTGTAGGATTTTAACCGATTTAACCGGAATGCAGGATTTCCCGCGCGTAAGATAATCCACTTTTTTGAAGGCAAGCAAAAATTGTATCCAGGTCGGTGGTGTCCGCAGGAAATCGTACCAGGTGAGCCGGGCAGCGGTTGCGGCAATCGCTGGCTCCGAATCCGGCCGCCGGGAAGCTTGCTCCCGGCAAGTCCGCCAGCGCGTGCACACTTTCACATTCCCGGTTGAGTGCATCCACCTGCCACCATACTTCGCGGATATCGAGGTAATCCTTTAAATAATCGAAATGCCAGAATCGAACAGTTTGCGGATTAAGGTGGCGTTGAACACGTGCTTGTAATCCGCCCGGTCCATGCGCGGCTCCACAGTAAAAATAAATTCCGGCTGGCAGGATCCGCTTTTCAAAGGATTTTATAGATAAGGTTTGTTCCTGCCACAGAGTTCCAACGATGAGATAATTACCGGATTGGTTGGGAATTTTCATATAAAAAAGGCGGGGTGAATTCTTGTGAAATTCATCCCGCCGGTCTCTTTATTTCTTTTCAAGCCAGATGGTCAGGCTTTCACCATCGAATTCATCGCTCATGTTCGGAAGCGTGTTTGGCGTCTTTTCGCCGTCCAGTTCCACCGCCAGGGTTTCATCCTTTATGTAGTCCTTGAAACCTTCAATGGCTTTCTTCAGTTTCGGCGAGCATGAATAGACCAATTTGATCCGATCGGCTATCTCAAAATCAGCCTGTTTACGGGCTTCCTGGACGCGCCTTACAAACTCGCGTACCAAACCCTCATCGACCAATTCGTCGGTCAAGGTAGTTACCAACGCGGCCAGGTAGGCGCCCTCGGAAGCCACTTCGAATCCCTGTCTGGCTTGCATGCGAACTTCAACCTCTTCAGGCAGAATTTCCAGCTCCGCGCCGTCAACTGCAACCTTCAATCCCTCGCCATTCAGCAAAGCAGCGGCTGATTTTTCGGCATTCTGTGCCAGGATCGCGCTGCGGATGGCGGGGTATTGGTCTTTATATTTCTGACCCAATTGCTTGGGCAGCGGAACCAGTTCATAGGCGGCCGCTTCGCTGGCAGCGCTCAGGGAACGGACGTTTTTAACGTTCAATTCGTCCTTCAACAATTCAGCGTATTCTTCAACCACTTTGCTGTCGTGCAAATTGCTGACGGCAAACGCAGCTTCCTGCAGCGGTTGGCGCACCTTGATCTTGGATTTGTTGCGCGCGGCATGCCCCAGCGATACCAGTTTCATCACCAGGTTCATATCCGCCACCAGTTCGTCATTCAACCAATCGGCGTTGAAATCGGGCCAATCCGCCATGTGCACCGATTTAGGCGCGTCCGGCTCAACGCTCAACACCAGGTTGCGGTAAAGCTCATCCGCGATGAACGGCATGGAAGGCGCCAGCAATTTGCTAAGGGTCGCCAATGCTTCATACAACGTTGAATACGCGGCTTCTTTGTCGGCGTCCGATCCGCTCTTCCAGAAACGCCGGCGTGAACGGCGTAAATACCAATTGGAAAGATGATCGACAAATGTTTCGATCGGGCGCGTGGCACCCAAAACGTCGTACGTTTCCAATGCCTGTGTTACATCACGCACCAGGCTGTTCAATTCTGCCAGCAGCCATTTATCCAGTTTTGAATATTGGACCTTGGCGTCTTTGCGCGGCTGCCAGCCATCCAGGTTGGCATACGTGACGAAGAAAGAATAGGTATTCCAAAGCGTCAGGGTAAAGTTGCGCAGCACTTCCGAAACCAGATCGGCAGAAAAACGCCTTTCCTGCCCTGGCGGGCTGGCGGTGTAGAGATACCAGCGCATGGCGTCCGCACCGTGTTTGTCGAGCACGTCCCATGGGTTGGCCACGTTGCCGCGCGATTTGGACATCTTCTGCCCATCACCGTCCAGGATCAGCCCCAGGCAGACCACGTTCCTGAAGCACTTCTCGCCGAATAATAAAGTGGCGATGGCGTGCAATGAGTAGAACCAACCGCGGGTTTGATCGACGGCTTCGCAGATGTAATCCGCCGGGAAATGTTCCTTGAATTCCTGTTCATTTTCAAAGGGGTAATGCCATTGCGCCACCGGCATCGAGCCCGAATCAAACCAGACGTCGATCAATTCCGGCACGCGCTGCATCTTCTCGCCGCATTGCGGACATTCATATTCGATCTCGTCCACGTACGGCCGGTGCAGATCGAGCCCGGTCAGATCCTTGTGGGTCTTCTCGGATAATTCAGCCACCGAACCGATGCATTCCTGATGTTTGCAGCTCTCGCATTCCCAAACCGGCAAAGGCGTGCCCCAATACCGTTCACGGCCCAGCGCCCAATCGATGTTGTTCTCCAGCCAGTTTCCAAAACGGCCGTCCTTGATGTGGTTGGGATACCAGTTGATTTCCTGATTGAGCCCCACCAGCTTATCCTTTAGGGCGCTGGTGCGGATATACCAGGTCGGGCGGGCATAGTACAGCAGCGGGGTATCGCAGCGCCAGCAGAAGGGATAGGTGTGGGTATACGCCACTGATTTGAATAATAATCCGCGGCTGTTGAGGTCTTCAATAATGTAGGGATCCGCGTCCTTCACAAAACGCCCGGCCCAGTTGCGCACCTCCGGAATGAAAGTCCCGTTGGGCGCAACCGTCATCAGGATCGGTAAATCATTATCGATTGCCACCTGCATGTCATCCGCGCCGAAAGCCGGCGCCTGATGCACCAGGCCGGAACCGTCATCGACCGTCACGAAATCCGCCAACACTACGCGATGCGCGGGTTTATCGGGCGGGAGGAAAGTGTACAAGGGTTGGTAGCGCTTGCCTTTCAGGTGCTTGCCCTTGAATTCGTTCACGATCTTCACTTCCTCATCGCCAAAAACAGATTTCAGCAGCGATTTTGCCAGAATCAATTTTTCGGTCTCTTCTTCCCCGCCGTTCTTTACCTTATGCTCCACCTCGACGTAATCGATGTCGGGATGGGCTGCCACAGCCACGTTTCCGGGCAGCGTCCAGGGGGTGGTTGTCCAAACCAATAAGGAAGTGCCGGGGTCATCCACCAGCGGCATGCGCACGTAAACCGACGGGTCGGTGGTTTCTTTATAACCAAGCGCGACCTCGTGGTCCGAGAGCGGCGTTCCGCAACGCGGGCAATAAGGCACTACCTTGAACCCCTGGTAAAGCAGGTCCTTTTCCCAGAAATTCTTGAGGATCCACCACACCGATTCGATGTAGGGATTTTTATATGTGATATATGCCGAATCGAGATCGACCCAAAAAGCGATCCTTTCTGTCAGTTTTTCCCATTCCTTGATGTAGGTAAAGGCGGATTCGCGGCAAAGTTGATTGAATTGAGCAATGCCATAATCCTCGATTTGCTGTTTATTGGTGAAGCCTAATTTCTTTTCAACTTCAATCTCTACCGGAAGCCCATGCGTATCCCAACCGCCGCGCCGGATGACATGGTAACCACGCATGGTGCGATAACGCGGGAAAATATCTTTGAACACGCGCGCCAGCACGTGGTGCACGCCGGGCTTGCCGTTGGCGGTCGGCGGACCTTCGAAAAACACGTATTCGGTTTTACCTTCCCGGTTCCTGGTCGAAGCGTGAAAAACATCCTCCTTCTTCCAGTATTCCAGGACTTCCAACTCCATTTGATTGACGTTCAGTTTTGATGAAACCGGTTTAAACATTCAACCTCCGATAATAAAAATCCCGTCCCATCAGGGACGGGATTAATTCCCGCGGTACCACCCGGATTCCTGCAAATGCAGGCGCTCTTCGGTATAACCTTACGGTTCTGCCTGTTGCATGATAACGGATGCTCTCCCGGCTTCCCTACTCGCTTTGGTTTTCAGGTCGCTGCTCCGGAGGGATTTTCAGCTTGCATTCCTTATCGAGCTTTCACTGTCCTCGATTCGCTGGCAAGGCTGCGCAAGCTTACTCGTCTCCATCGACGCACTTAGGCCGAAATTATCTCATATTCTATACAAAAAATCAAACCTCAGCCGATCGTCTCATAAAACAAAGGCAGCGCTTCTACTGGATTCTCCGACCATTTCAGGGAACTTAGCAAGCGGCCGGCTGCCGCTTGCGCTGAAGCGTCGTTCTTTGCCAGGATGGAGAACAAGGGATCGCCTTTCTTGATCTTTTCGCCAACCTTGATATGCACCAGGATGCCCACGCCCAGGTCAATACTGTCTTCTTTCTTCGCGCGGCCGGCTCCCAGCTCTACGGCGGTTTCACCCACCACCTGGGCGTTCACTTCCGCGATAAACCCATCCCGTTCCGCCTTCAAAATGATCTTTACCGGAGCGGATGGCAATTTTTCGGGATGGTCGATATACGAAACGTCCCCGCCCTGCGTAATGACCAGGCTGCGGAACATTTCCCAGGCAGAGCCATCGTTTAATTTTTGCTCCACGATTGCCCGCGCTTCCTGCAAGCTGCCGGCTTTATGCCCCAATACAAGCATGTGGCTGGCTGAAGACAGGCAATGCTCCAAAAAATCCTGAGGACCGTGCCCGTGCAAGGTATCGATGGCTTCGAGCAATTCCAGCGCGTTGCCCACCGCCACGCCCAAAGGCTGATTCATGTCCGAAAGTATGGCGCGAACTTTCCTGCCGCTTAGGTCGCCGATGGCAACCATGATCTGCGCCAGTTTACGGGCATCTTCGAGTGTTTTCATGAAAGCGCCGTATCCCACCTTTACGTCCAGCAGGATGGCGTTCGCCCCGGCCGCCAGCTTCTTGCTCATGACTGACGAGGCAATCAAAGGCAGCGACTGCACGGTGCCGGTAACGTCGCGCAATTTGTAAAGGATTCTGTCCGCCGGTGCCAGGTCGGCGGATTGGCCGGTGAGCACAATTCCCAGGCGATCCAATTGATCCAGGAATTCCTGCTTGGAAAGATCGGTGCGGTATCCTGGGATGGAATCCAGTTTATCCAGTGTTCCGCCGCTGAAACCCAATCCCCTGCCGGACATCTTGCCGACCGGCAGACCGCAAGCAGCCACCAACGGCGCCACCACCAGGGTGGTTTTATCGCCCACCCCTCCGGTGGAATGTTTGTCCACGACAATAGGGGCAATGTGGGAAAGATCAAGCGTTTCTCCGGAAGCAGCCATTGCCTGGGTCAGGTCGGTGGTTTCCTGATCGGTCATGCCATTCAGCAGAACGGCCATTGCCCAGGCGGAAGCCTGATAATCAGGTATCGAACCATCTGTAATCCCCTGAATGAAAAAATTGATCTCCTCTTTCGATAATGCAAAATGATCTCTTTTTTTTATAATGATATCGACTGCTCGCATATTCATTCCTCCATCCGGGAATATCGGTCATTAGACGTGAAATCCCTCTTTCGAGGGAATTCCACTATTTTTCTTTTTAGATCGAAACAACGATTGTTATTCTTTTGGTTTGAGAATGATCGTTGTTCGTCGATTGGGCTCTTCTCCGATGCTCTCGGTGGTGACGAACGGGTGATAGCGCAATTCCAGGTGAATCAAACGCCTTTCATTGGCCGGCATCGGTTCGAGCACCTGCTTGCGCCCGGTTTGGATGACCTGATCCGCCAGACGGCGCGCTAATTGACGTAATTGGCGTTCGCGGCGGAAACGATAACCCTGGACGTCAATCATCAGGGGCATCCAATGCCCAATCTGTTGATTCAGGATCAAGCTGGTTACATATTGCAATGAATTGAGAGTTTCCGCCCGTTTGCCGATCAGAATACTCAGGTCTTTTCCGGACACTTCGATCAGGATCATCGGATGATCATGATCGTCTTCGGGCTCAAGAATGCGCGCAGCGACGGTAGCTTTCACCTTGGTTGCCCTCAGTAAATTCTCGACGATTTCCTTGGCTTTAAATTTGGCTTCTTCCAGTTCGTCCATATCTTCCGGATTAACCATCTCGGTACTGCTGCCGTTGAAATCCACTTCCTGCGATTCCATATCAATTTCGGGATGCACCAAAGTCATGCGGATCCTCACCTGGCGGCTGCCGATTCCCAAAAAGCCATTCTGACCCTCATCCAGAATTTCTACGTCCACCGCATCGCGCGGGAGCCCCAATTGGTCCAGGCCGTTTTCAATAGCCTCTTCCACGCTGGGGCCGATTACTTCCAGAGTCGTTTTATTTCCTTCTTCCATATGTTCTCCAGAATTATTTCTTGACCACTGCCTTTTTCTTCAACGCAAGGTTCGAGAAATTTAATTTTCCCAAAGCAGCGTATTGGATTATGGTGATGACGTTAGAGGCGACAAAGTAAAGCGCCAAACCGGAAGCGAATGAATAAGCGAACCAACCCATCAATAACGGCATGTAGATATTCATCATGCCCGTCATTTGCTTGGATTGATCATCCGCGCCGGGGTTCGACATCAATTTGGTTTGCAGGAAAGACGTGATCACTACGAACACAGCCAACAGCGGAATGCCGAAGGAGATGCCGGGGATGTAAAACCGTTCCGGTCTGCCCAAATTCATCCAAAGGAATTCGCTGTTCAGGGGAATCAGGTTGATGGGTTGTTTTAATCCGGGGATAAAAGAGAATACGTTCGTCAACCAGGGCGAGATCTTGGAAACCAGGTTCAACATCTGCAAGGGCGCATTCCCCATTGTTTGAATAATACTCTGGTACAAGCCGATGATGATCGGAAATTGGATCAGGGTTGGCAGGCAGGAGGCAAACGGGCTAATGCCCTTTTCCTTATAAAATTTCATTTGTTCCTGCGCAAGGCGGTCTTTGTCGTTCTTATATTTTTTCTGGATTTCGATCCAGTCCTTATCCGTCTGCATAGCTTGCAGGGCATTGCTGCTTTTGATCTGCTTGACGGTGATGGGGTGTGTGATCAACTTGATCATGATCGTGAACAAAATAATCGCGAGGCCGAAATTTTCTCCGATCAAATCGTAGATGAACAATAATCCGGAAATGAAGGGTTTAATGATAAGGGTTTCCCACATGGCTCTATCCTCTCTCTTTATTTAGCAGGGTAAAAACTCCAGATTTCGTTGCCGTCGGCATTCAGCGCCAGGAAATATTTATCCTTCGACGCGGGAGCAACGAGAATCTTGTCGGTATCGAAACCCAATGGCGAGTAGAGTGTCGCTTCCAGAGTCACCAGGGTCTTGGGATCTTTATTCTCATCAATGGTAAAAATCTTGCCGGCATTGGAAGCAAAAGCCACCTTGCCGTCAATTGCCACACCGCCCGCAATGACAGGGGAACCGGCGGCAAACGGAGAATCCCACAAGGCTTTTCCATTCATCTTGTCAAGCGCATACACGTTGCCGTCCTCGTCGCCGAAGAATACCGCGCTTGCTGTGACTACAGGGCTGCCCCAGATTGAAGCCACCGTGCCGTCGCCGTTGAACGACCATTTGATCTTCTTGCCCGCCAGATCAATTGCATAAAGATGCCCGTCGATTGTACCGGCATACAGAACGCCTTCCGAGATGACCGGATTGGCGGTTACGGCCGCGCCCAGGTCCAGGCTCCAAACCGGAGCGCTGACCAAGTTGCGATTGCCGTCTTTATCGGCAACCAGGGCGGAATCGGTGTATTCGAAATTCAAGGCATAGACAAAGTGATCCATGGAAACCAGGTAAAGGTACTGTTCGTCCGCAACGGGCTTGGTCCAGTTCGGACCGGCAGCCTTAAACCGCCAAAGGAGATCGCCATTTTCATCCAACGCGTAAAGATAATGGTCGGTGTTGGGAGCATAAATATTACCCCCCGCCATCAGCGCGGAACCGATGTAGCGGTCATCCGCATCGGAAAACTGCCATTTTTCCTTGCCGCTTTGTTTATCCAAGGCAGCCAAAGTGTTGGTGTAATCGCCCACGATCACCAGGTTGCCGCTGACTTCGGGGGCTGCGTAGAATTGGCGCCCGGCGCTGGCTTCTTCGGGATATCTCCACAGCAGGCTGCCGTTCTTGTCTTCAAGCGCGAAGATTTGCGACCCATAGGCAAAATAGCCTTTGCCGTCCGAGATGCTGAACCCCGGCCAGCTGGATGCCGCACCGGCGCTGGAAGAACACGAACTGAGCAGCACTCCCAACATAATTGCACTTACGATTATTTTGATAAATTTTCGATTGATCATTCTCTTCTCATCCTGTCGTTTTAGTTTCAGGGGACGGGATCGTATCCGCCCGGATTGAATGGATTACAGCGTAAAACACGGGTTATAGCCAAGTAGAGGCCTTTAAAAAACCCATATTTGTAGATAGCTTGATAACCATAATGAGAACAGCTCGGGTAAAAACGGCAGGTATTACCCGGCAGCGCCTTGGAGATGGTCATTTGATAAAACCGAATACAAGCAAGCAGAATGAATTGAGGAACATTCAACCATGTTAGCTTGAAATCCCTTAATGGCGGATCATTAGGGTATTCGTTGTCAGAAAACATGAAATTTTTATTTTTTATAAAGCACCTGCTTCTTCGAGCAGATGCAAAATCGCATTTTGAATCTCAGAAAATTGCGCGTCAACGACACGTTGCCTCGCGTAAAAAATAAAATCCCAACCGGGCTTGATATTCACCCATAAACCGCTCAGGCAACCGCGTATTCTGCGCCTGGCGCGATTGCGGATAACCGCGTTGCCGATTTTCTTGCTGGCAACGATGGCAGCCCTGGAATAATCCAACTCATTCCGAGCGTAAACCATCACCACCAATGAGTGGTGAATGGTCTGATGGTTGCTCTTTACCCTCGCGAAATCCCGCGATTGGGTAAGATGGAATTTCCGATTCACGCATCCTGCTGATTCGTTTTTTAAAAATGCAGATTAACTAATAACCGCTTTACCAGCGGCTATTCTTGCTATTATTGTTTCGTTTTACAGTTAACTGATAACGGCCTTTGGCACGGCGGCGCTTTAAAACCTCGCGTCCATCCGCGGTTGCCATGCGGCTGCGAAAGCCATGCACACGTACACGGCGTCGAATTCTGGGTTGATAAGTCCTTTTTGGCATGTATTAATTACCTCAATCACCTTTTAAAAATAGCTCGCAAATTATACCATAACGAAAGAATGGACAAGCAATACCGGGTTGTCCGACAAATCAGGCTCTATTGTACTTCATTTTTTACCCGGTAAAATTTTCCCGGCCACGAATGAGCTGCGTGATTCAAGCAGCAAAACATCGGATAATTCATTTTGCAGATTTGTCTCCGCTTCTGCCCGAATACGCAAATAATTATCCGTCAACCCTTCCACCTGCCAGATCCCGTTATCCGCTATCGCTTGCTCCCATAAAACCTGCGCGACCTTACCTGAAAATCCGGAATGGTAAGCCAGCCTGCTGCTTTCGACCACAGCCCGCATTCGTTCGCTGCGTTCTTTGCGCACAGCGGGCGGAATGCGGTCGGGGAATCGTTCCGCCGGCGTACCGGGGCGCAGTGAGAAATTGAAAACATGCCCGCCGGCTAAATTCAGGCTGCGCACGAATTCGAGACCTTCTTCGAATTCCGCCTCCGTCTCCCCGGGAAAACCGACCATGATATCTGTTGTGATTGCGATATCGGGCGCTGCCTTTCTGATCATTTCCAGCAGATTGAGAAAATCCTGCGGTGTGTTCCGCCTGCCCATGCGCTGCAGCACTCCTTGCGAACCGGATTGCAGCGGTAAATGCAAATGCCGGCAGAATCCCGGCAGGGTTAGCACTTCCAGAAAATTTTCATCGATATCCCAGGGCTCCAGCGAGGATAATCGCAGCCTGCTGGGAGAAAAATCTGCGATGATTCCCTTGATCAAATCCACCAGCGTTCCAGACGACGCTTTATCCCTGCCCCAGGAACCGAGGTTGACGCCGGTCAGGACAATCTCTTTCACCCCTCCCTTCAATGCAGCGCCGATGTCCCGATAAATTTCTTCTTTTGGTTGCGAAACGCTTCTTCCCCTGGCGATGCGCGTAATACAAAAGGTGCAGAAATTATCGCAGCCGTCCTGAACCTTGATGAACGCGCGCGTGCGGTGCTGCCTGCCCGGCAGCGGAACGCGCGCCGATGCCGCAGGTTCCCCACCGGCAGCCGGCTTGCCTAATATGCCCTGGATCAAATTGTCTTTTTCCTGATTGCAGATGATGTCGCTCACTTGCGGCAATTTTCCAACTTCTTCCGGGGCAATCGTCGCGTAGCAGCCGGTGGCGATGATGCGCGCGCGCCCGGCGCGGGCGGCTTGCCGAATTTTCATACGCGAATCGGAACTGGCCGCCAGGGTGACCGCGCACGTATTAATAATCACCACATCGGCTTGCGCTGCCCGCGCAACCAACTCGTGGCCATTCGCGCGCGCCTGTGAAGCCATCTTCTCTATTTCGCTTTGGTTCAAGCGGCAGCCGATGGTGTCAAAATAAACTTTCATGCGGATTGCATCATCCCTGACTTTACAAACCTTTTTTCATTAATCTCAGTTGGTTGAAATTATACCCGCCGCGTATTCGATCGGAATTTTCAAAAACGCGAGACATTTTACTTGTTTTACTTACAACAACAGTGTTTACGGAAAATGATTTGCGAAACTTGACATCCATTTTTAAAAGTGATAATCTTTTCCTATCGGCGCAGGTGATTTGCTGCATCCTTAGTCTTTTCATCACGAAGCTAGCCTGCGAGAAATATTTAAGCAAGAAAATTAACAATGGAGTAAAAGCAATGGCAGAACGTCTAACGGGAACCGTAAAATGGTTCAGCCCATCCAAAGGCTATGGGTTTATCGGCCGTGAAGATGGAGAGGATGTGTTCGTTCACTTCTCTTCAATCCAGATGGACGGATACCGGGTCCTCAAACAAGGACAGGTGGTTGAGTTTTCAGTGGAGGAAGGACCAAAAGGACTTCAGGCAGCCGAAGTCGTGCCAGTATCGTAATTCATTCCTGATTATAAAATATGGAGAGGACCCTGAAAGGTCCTCTTTTTTTATTCATCGATCCCGAATTTCATCGAGACCAGCTTCAAATATTCGGTTACTGTAAATTTCCAGCCTGTCCTGGATAAGAACCATGTCTGGGGATTGAACCAGGATGTCCGCACCGGGCGGATAATAATCTTGATGCCGCTGTCGCCGAACATTTCATGAAAGATCTTGGCCGCCCGGCGGGTATGATAAGGATCCGTAACCACGATGGCGCTGTTGTATTGGCGGTTCTTTAATAAATCCCGCACCGCCACTGCTTCATCCACCGTAGTATTAACGGAAAGATCCGTGATGATAATATTCCCGTTGGGGACACCGTTGTTCATCAGCTGGATGCGCATATCGAAGCTGTTCAGGTAATCGTATCCTTCGGTTTGCTGCCCGGTTTCAGTCAGGATAATGACCTTTCCATATCCTTCCTTATAAAGCTGCAGCGCTTCATTCATGCGTGTTTCAGTGCCGCCGCTCAACACAACGATTGCGCTGGCCGGTTCCAATTCGTCGGAGTAAACCAGGTAAGAACCGGCAGCCCGCAGCAGGATTAAGCCCCCCAGCACGGCAACCAGGATCACAACCATTAAACCGAACCCGGTGCCGAGGGTTTTTAAACATCCCCCTTGACTGGTTTTATTTTTCTCTTCGGGTTGCATGCTTATCCTTTTCTGTCGGTTTTATCGAGCGCCTGCCGCATCCTCTCCAATGCACTGGCCAATGTTGACCGTGGGCAGCCGAAATTGAGCCGCACGAATCCCGCGCCATTGCTGCCGAAACTGAGCCCGTCGTTAAGCGCTACGCGCGCCTGTTCAAGGAAGAAACGATACGCGTCCGGCTGCAAATCCAACCGCCGGCAATCCAGCCAGGCAAGGTAAGTACCCTCCGGCGGATGGCAGATGATTTCAGGAAACTCGCGTTCCAAGTAGGATGTTAAATAATCCCGGTTGCCTTCTAGGTAAGTCAGCAAATCCGCCAGCCAGTCATCGCATTGCGTGAAAGCTGCTTTGGCCGCCGCGCAGGCGAAAATTTCGGGATGCCCGATCAATCCCGCTCCCATCGATTGCATCTTTTTTCGTAAATCAGCGTTGGGAACGATGGCAAAAGAGAAGTGCAAGCCGGGGATGTTGAAGGTCTTGCTGGCAGCCATCAGGGTGATGGTGTTGTTTTTCAATTCTTCACTCAATGACGCAATTGGCAAGTGGTGGAATCCGGAATAAACCAGGTCGCAATGGATCTCATCCGAACAGATCAATACCCCATGCCGCAGGCAGATTTCGCCCAATCTTTCCAACTCTTTCCGGTTGAAAACCCGCCCGACCGGATTATGCGGATTGCACAAGATAAATACTTCGGGCTTTTCCAAAGCCACGCACCGTTCGAACGCGTCGAAATCAATCTCATATCGTCCGCCGGATTCAGTTAAAGGCGCCTCGATCAAGCGCAGCCCGGCGTTGGCTGCCGCCTGGAAAAACGGCGGGTAGACGGGAGTCTGGATCAGGTAACCGCTGCCACCTTTGCCAAACGTCCTGGCTACCCAATTGACCCCGGTAACCACGCCCGGCACCAAAAGAATTTCCGCCGGATCGATCCGCCAGCCGTGCCGGCGTTCCACCCATGCGCAGATGACTTCCAGCAATTGTTCGTCATGCCCCTGGTATCCGAAGACAGGATGGTTCAAACGGTTCTGCAGGGCGTCGATTACCGCGGCGGGAGCCGGAAAATCCATGTCCGCCACCCACAACGGCAATACTTCCTGCCCATATAAATCCCATTTTATGCTGTTGGTATTGAGGCGATTAATAGTTTGATCAAATAGTTTTGCGTTCATGGCTTAACGGGAAAGATTATACCCTCTCAAAAAGCAAATCTCGCCTCAGGTTCATTAGTGTATTATTAATGAAATCAATCATGGCAAAAAGACAGTCATCCCAATTCGTAAGGCCTGATCCTGCCGAATGGAGCGCGTATACGCTGCTGGACAGCGGCGATCGGCGGAAATTGGAACAATTCGGCCGCTACCGCCTGATACGCTTTGAACCGCAAGCCGCATGGAAACCCGCTCTGCCGCCTGCTGAGTGGGAAAGGGCGCATGCTTCATTCACCATCCAGAAAGGCAGATCTTCCGGCCAGTGGCATTGTAAACCCGGCTTTCCGCGTGAATGGCAGATCGAATATGAAGATCTATGTTTTCAGTTGCGCGTTCAGGAATCGCGGCATATCGGCCTTTTTCCCGAACAATTACCGAATTGGCTTTGGCTGCGTGAAAATATCGCTCATGCTGAATCGCAGCCGCGGTTGTTGAATCTTTTTGGGTATACAGGTGCCGCTTCCTTATTCGCCGTGCGTGCCGGCGCGTCCGTCACGCATGTGGATGCTTCGCGCTCTGCGGAAAAATGGGGCCAGGTCAACCAGGAGCTTTCCGGTTTGAAAGAAAAACCTCTGCGGTGGATCGTGGATGATGCATTGAAGTTCGTCGAACGCGAAATCCGCCGCGGATCGCTTTATGACGGTATCCTGCTCGATCCGCCCCGCTTCGGGCGCGGACCGCGCGGCGAGGTGTGGAAATTCGAGCAGGCAGTGCCGAATTTGCTGGCTGCGTGCACCTCGCTGCTGACGCCCTCTCCGCTCCTGGTAACGCTGACCGCTTATGACGTGCCAGCCGCTCCGCAGGAATTAGCTGGCTGGCTGGCGGATTTAACGCAGCCTCATCACGGCAGGCTGGAAAGCGGATGGTTAACTCAAAAAGAGAAATCCGCCGGTCGAATCCTGCCACAGGCTATGTTCGCCCGTTGGGCAGCCGATGGAGTCTAGAAACCAGGAGAAATACATGGCATTCTTGCATACTTACTCGATCATCGCCCGGGATGAAGCCAGCGGGCAATTGGGCGTGGCGGTGCAGTCGCATTGGTTTGCGGTTGGGGTGCTCTGCCCCTGGGTTGAAGCCGGCGTTGGCGCGATTGCCACGCAATCCATGGTAGAAGTCGATTACGGCCCCCGTGGTTTGGCGGCGCTGCGATCCGGGCAAACGCCGCAGGAAGCGCTGCAAACGCTGCTCGCGCAGGATGAAGGCCGCGAGCTGCGCCAGGTAGCCATGTTGGACGCCCGCGGATTGACCGCCGTTCATACCGGCAGCCGCTGCATCGGCGCTGCCGGGCACTGCAGCGGACCGGGGTTTTCGGTGCAAGCCAATATGATGAAAAACGATACTGTCTGGCCGGCCATGGCAGCCGCCTATCAATCCGCGCAGGGTTCGCTGGCCGAGCGTATGCTGTCAGCCCTGAAAGCCGCCCAGGCAGCCGGCGGGGATATTCGCGGCAAGCAAAGTGCCGCTTTGCGCGTCGCTGATGGGATCCGCTCCGGGCAGCCCTGGAAGCACTTATTGGTCGATTTGCGCGTGGATGATTCTCCCGATCCGCTGAGAGAACTGGAGCGGCTGCTGCGCATTCATCAGGCTTACGAATTGATGAACGCCGGAGATGATGCCATCACCCGCGGTGATGCCCTGCTCGCGCGTGAGAAATATGATCAGGCTGCCCGCCTGGCGTCGCATATCGACGAGATCCCTTTTTGGCAGGCTGTCACGCTGGCGGATACGGGTAACCTGGAGCAGGCTCTCCCCATCTTCAAGCGCGTTTTCGCTTTGAATCCGGATTGGGCGGAATTGGTGCAAAGATTGCCCGCTTCCGGGTTATTAAAAGCTGACACTGAAATGATGGAAAAAATCATTTCCATGCGAAAATAAATTAAATCTGCGAGGAAAACGATGAAAGAATATCTGGTCAAACCCAAAAAGGATTTCAGTCTTAAAAAATTCGACGCCGGAGATACCAGCCTGGCAAAAGACGGCGAATCGGCAGCGAAAAAAGAATTGAAAGATCTGCGCAAGAAATTGATCAAACTCCAGCAGGTGCTTTACGCAGAAAACAAGCATAAGCTGCTGATCGTCCTGCAAGCCATGGACAGCGGCGGAAAAGACGGAACCATTCGTTCAATTTTCAAGGGCGTCAATCCTCAGGGGGTCAAGGTGGCCAGTTTCAAGGTGCCTACGGAATTGGAACTCTCGCACGACTATCTCTGGCGTATTCACTCCAAAGTCCCCGCCAAAGGAGAAATCGTTATTTTCAACCGGTCTCATTATGAAGACGTGCTGGTCGTGCGGGTGCACGAATTGGTTCCGCAAGAGATCTGGATGAAACGTTATCAACAGATCAATGCATTCGAACGCCTGCTGGTGCAGGAAGGCACCACAATCCTTAAATTCTTTTTATACATCAGCAAGGACGAACAAAAACGCCGGTTTATGGAGCGCATCGAAGATCCGGAGAAACAGTGGAAATTCAATCCCAACGATATCGAGGAGCGCCAATATTGGGATGCTTACATGGGCGCTTATCAGGACGTATTGGAAAAAACCAGCACCCCGCAGGCGCCCTGGTATGTGATCCCCGCCAATCACAACTGGTATCGCGACCTGGTAATATCCCGCATCATCGTATCGCGTCTGAAGGAACTCAAAATGGCCTATCCGCAGCCGGTGGAGAATATCGAACAGTACCTTGAAATCCTTAATAAATCTTGATTGTCTCTAAAGCCCGCTGTCCCGCAGAAAAACCGGAGCGGTTTTTTTCCTTTACAACTGTCTATGAAGGATTCGTTGTTTCTATAAATATGCTAAACTAATAGGCAATTTCGTTTTTCTTCCTATGGAAAAGGAAATCCGCCTTCTTCAAACCAAGTTTTTTATACCGCGGATCAGTGGGAACCTGATTCACCGCAAACGCTTGACGCAAATCCTCGCGTCCGGAAAGAATTCTCGAATAATTTTGGTCTCTGCACCGGCTGGATTCGGAAAAACCAGCCTTTTATCCGATTGGATCTATGAAACCGGGGAAAAACCGGTTTGGTTGACGCTGGATAACAACGATAATGATCCCACCCGGTTTATGGATTATCTGGTTAATGCATTTATTTACCGAAAACTACCTGTTTTGGGAAAGTTGCTATCCGAGAATCGGTCACAATTTCACGGCAATCTCCCACAGCAAATGGAGAGTCTGCTGAATTGTATTCTTGATTCTGGAGAGACCATCACCCTGGTATTAGATGATTTCCAACATATTCACTCTCAACCGATCTTAGGATTGATCAATTTTTACATCGAAAATCTTCCTCCGAATGCAAGAATGATCATTCTGACTCGCAGTGATCCTTCGTTGAATCTAGCTAACTGGAGAGCGCGTGGTTACTTGGAAGAAATACGCCAAACCGATTTGTGTTTTTCTTTTGAAGAAGCAAGTGAATATTTCGCGTGTAATATTCCTTTCAACCTATCGCGTGAACACCTTAGGAGTTTGTACTACAAGATTGAGGGTTGGCCTGCCGGAATGCTGCTTGCGATAAACGCCATCACCCGCCAGGGCAATAAAACAGATGCGGAGAAATTTATTGATACATTCAAGGGCACCAATCGTTTTATCCTGGAATACCTTCTGGAAGAGGTGCTCAACAACCAACCCGAACAGATCAGGAAATTTCTTTTTTACACTTCGCTCTTGGATAATTTTTGCGCTTCTCTATGCGATTATGTACTGGAGAAAAATGACAGCCAGGCGCAATTGGACCTTTTGGAGCGCAGCAACCTCTTTATCGTTCCATTGGATAGCACGCGCACCTGGTATCGTTATCACCGTTTGTTTAGCGATTTGCTGAAAAGCCTAATGGGTTTTCAGGATCGCAAGAAAATTCTGCGAATTCACAAGTTGGCCAGCGAATGGTATGAATTGAACGGAGATTATTCTGAAGCCATCGAACACCGTTTTTTTGCGAACGACAATGAAAATGCCGCACGATTGATCCAATCACAGGCAAAAAACGTATTAAATCGCAGTCAATTTTTTACATTTGATAATTGGGTCCGCCAGCTGCCGCGCGAATATCTGGTTTCGCATCAAGATTTGTGCGCCTATTATGCCATCACCTTGATTGTTGAAGGCCGTCCGAACCATGAAATCCGGGAAATCCTTGAGATCATGGATCAGAAAAAGAATCCCGATAATTTCGATCAAACAATTATTCGCATCTTTCTTTTTATTCTTCAAGGAAATTTCCCCGAAGCAATAAAAAATATCAAAATCATCAAAGAACAACCACCTGTGCAGGATGAATTCTTGATGAATCTGCTGGATATGCTGCAAGCCATCGTCTTTGAAAAAGACGCCAATTCGACCTTTAATCAATTATTGACAACCTCGCGCAGAGCCAAAGCTGCTGGAAATTATACGGTTGCCATCACCTCGCTTAGCTATGCTGGCGATCTGGTTAAAGCCCAGGGTAGATTGCATACGGCCCATGATATATACACCGAGGCTTTGCAGATGTCACAGTTGGATAAAGAAACCTACCTGCCCGCTGGCGGTATTCCACTGGGTAATCTGGGAGAGCTCTATTACAAGTGGAACAGACTTGAAGAAGCTGAACAGTTTTTACGTCGTAGTCTGGAACTCTCTCCCAGTTTGGAGATATCACATTTCTTCAGTGTATTAACCACGCTTGCCCGTGTGGAAATTGCGCTCGATAAATATGACGAAGCCAACATACTCATGCAAAAAGCTGCTGCGCTTGCCCAACAATTCGATGCAACCGAAATGGATGATTTCATCGTCGCCTGCCGAATTATTCAATTACGTCTACTGATGGGTGAGGATCCTCAGATCGAAATTTCCGAAGATCAATTAACTTACACAAATCCTTCAATGGATTTCAATAATAGCTGGCTGTTATTGACCATGGCACTTATGCAAGAAATCCGGCAATTGACCCACGCATGGGTATTGCTTCACAAGAAGCAGTATGCTCAAGCAATCCCGCTCCTGACAGACCTATTAACTCGAGCCTCGAACAACCACCTCGAAGATTACATAATTCAATATGCAGTTTTGCTGGCAATGGCTTACCACATGAACCTGAATGAAGAGGAGGCTCTGGAAAACATCGGAATCGCTTTAAAGTATGCCCAAAAAGAAGATCAAATCCAGGTTTTTCTGGAACAAGGTATTGAAATTATGGATCTCTTATACGCCGCCGCTAAACGGGGCATCGAACCTGATTTTGCCGGGAGAGTTTTATCACGTTTTCCACAGATGGATAAAATCGATCATCAGGAAAAGTTGATCCATTACGAAGATGAAATCATCGAGCCCCTAAGCCAACGTGAAACTGAAATCCTTGAGTTGATTTCTCAAGGTCTTTCCAATCAAGAAATCGCCCTTGATCTGCATTTATCATTATCTACGGTGAAAGTCCACACGTATAATATTTTCAGAAAGCTAAATGTCCGCAGCCGTATCCAGGCAGTATCTAAGGCGCGCCTGATCAATTTTTTATCCTGATGTTTCCCTAATACTTAATTAATACTTTCTCTTGTCGCGAATAATCCGGCAAGCAAGTATCTTAACGTCAATACGATGTTGAGGATGTCACCTTGACCGATCAATTGCTCTTTTATCAAATGCGGTTCAAAGGATACATCCATGTAAACTGGACAGTTTAGCTTAGTTCATTCTGCGTTTCTCAGAGAGAAGATGGTAATACGATCCTGATCGGCGCAGCGGTTGACCAGGCAGCTTTGCAGGGATTGCTGGATTATCTTTTCGGCTTTGGAATAATTCTGCTCTCTCTGAAACGCATGGAGAAAAACCCCATTCCAAATCCAGGTGGCAAATTACTCAATGAAATCTATCGTATGAAAGAAAGGTGGAGACAAGTACATGGCAAATAATACGCTTCTTAGGATGGGAATCGATTACATTGCCAGGCATGGGCAATCAATCGCGCATAATCCAATCGCCCGCAAATTAATCATGAATCAGGCTATGAAAGCCGCAGAAAACGGTTATCGGGCAAATCTTCAAGCGGAGGAGTATCCGATTGGTGTTTGTCGCGACCGGTATGAGATGAATAAAGCTATCATCTATACTGCGGAACGGATATTAACAGGGCCGCATCCCATTGCAAATACCTATATCCGAAAATTATCTGAGATCATGATCCAGAATATTGCTATGGATGGCGGGTATGTAAGCGCGCAGAAATCCTTTTTTAATCGCCATGGGCAGAGGCCGCCGGGTTTGCTGGTAGTCAGTCCAACCAAATCCTGCAACCTGTTCTGCACCGGTTGTTATGCTAATTCAGGTAACGCGAGTGAAAAACTAACTTGGCAGGTTTTCGATGAATTATTGACACAAGCCAAAGAAATATATGGCAATTTGTTCATTGTCATCAGTGGTGGTGAACCTTTTACATATAAAGATCAGGGAAAAACGCTGCTGGATATGGTCGAAAAGCATGGAGACATGTTTTTCATGTCCTACACCAACGGTACCTTGATCGATGATGCCACCGCCCGACGCCTGGCGCTAACTGGAAATTTCTCGCCGGCAATTTCAGTCGAAGGCTGGCGTGAGCGTACTGACGAGCGCCGTGGAAAAGGAACCTACGACAAAATCCTGGTAGCCATGGATAACTTGCGCAAGTATGGTGTGCCTTTCGGCATCTCTCTGACAGCCACCAAATACAACTGCGAAGAAATTATGACCGATGAGTTCATTGATCATTTCTTTTTTCAACAGGGTGCTGCTTATGGTTGGATATTTCATTACATGCCAATCGGACGTTCATTTACGACAGAACTGATGCCTACGCCTGAACAACGTTTGAAAATGCAACAACGTTCCTGGGAACTGGTACGCGAAAAGCACATCTTCTTGCCAGACTTCTGGAATCACGGTACCTTGGTGGATGGCTGCATCGCCAGCGGGCGCAGCAATGGCGGAGGTTACTTATACATCAACTGGGATGGGAAGGTAATGCCATGTGTCTTTGTTCCTTATGCAGCCACAAACATCAATACCATCTTCGCGGAAGGCAAAGACCTAAACCACGTATATGAAGAACCGTTCTTTAATGATATCCGCTCATGGCAGGATGCTTATCGAAAAAAGAACGGGAGCGGAAAACATGGCAACTTGTTAGCGCCCTGCTTCATCCGCGACCATCATGATGTCATGCGGGAAATCGTTGCCAGGAACGAACCGGATCCCGAAAACGAACCGGCCAGAGAAGCCCTGCTGGACAAGGAGTACCGCGATAGCATGATCAAATATGGAAAGGATTATCAGGAACTGTCCAACCCATTTTGGGAAGAACATTACCTGCGCAATTACGATTATAAAAAAGCGCTGGCAGAATTGGAAAACAAATAACAGGATTTAATTTTTGAAATAGCAGGTCAGATATGAAATCTGACCTGCTATCTTTTTAAGCCTTAATTATTCAAGGCACCTTGTTTGATCCAGTCATAGATGGTTTGGATCATTTCGTCCGGTAAGGGCGCGTCCGGCGGCATGCGCTTCATCCCGTCGCCGATCAACGCTTTATATAACATGCTGTTTTCCGGATCACCCGGGGTAACGTATTTAAGGATATCGTCGTAACTCTCAAGAAATACGCCTCCTTTACCGCCGTGCGCTGCCAGCGCGTATTTCTCGAGGATCGGCCACACGTCCATGCTAAAACTGACAGTGGCTGCCGCATCGCCAGGTGCTGCAGCAGTGCCTTCGGATGCGTCCATGCTCTCTTGCGCGGGCTGCTCAACTGCCGGCGCGGTAGCGGCTTCTACTGCCGGTGCTGCGTCGGCTGTTTCCGGCGCGGCGCTGGCGCAAGCTCCTAAAAGCAAAGCGCCCAAAATGATCAAACCGCTGATTTTTATTTTCATAACAACCTCCAAGTTTTGCACAAGCATAAATGGAACTATTGTTATGTTTTATATGACAATTATTAATTTATTAGCGCTTTACCGGCCATACTCCCGCTATTTTGGTGAGCTGATCGGGAGCGATTTGCACCAGCAGCGTACCGATAAAAACAATCAGCATAGCTGCGCTCTGCAGCGGTGAAAGCGTCTCGTGTAAAGCGAAGAAAGCGATCATGGCCGTGAAAAATGGAGATAAATTCAGGATCATATTCACCTGGATGGCTTTCAAGTGCATGATGGCCTGGTTGTATAGAATATAACCCAACAGCGTATTGACCAGGATCATCCAAAGCAGGATTCCCCCGGCTTGCGGGGATATAACCGGTATTCCTTCCACAGCCAGCCCCAGGATCAAAGTAACGCCGCCTCCAAAGAGTAAAGGAAAAGCGGTTTGCGCCAGAAAATGGACCTGGCGGTCGCGCGCCATGGAACGCCCCAATGTGGTATACCCGGCAAATCCGAGAATGCCGATCGCCAGCACGAAAAATCCCGGATCGCTGACCGGGATCTGCTGCGGATAAAAATATAAAGCGGTTCCTGCCAGCGCGATGACAATGCCGCAGACCTGTAAAATACCCGGTATCTCGCGCAGCCAGGTGATCCCCATGATCAAAACCAGCGGCGTGACAAAACTCGTTAGAAACGAGACCGTTGTGGATGGCAGGCTTTGCAGGGCAAAATAGGTGCAGCCGTTGCCGATTGAAAAAGACAGCACGCCCAGTGCGCATAATTTGAACCAATGCCCCTTGAGCGTAGAAAAATCGAATTTACGGTGCTTCAGGTAAATTACCAGGAACAATCCCGCGGAAAAGAAACGCAGCCCGCCCAGGCTGATCGGCCCGATCTCCCGCACCAGGATGCGCGCCAGCACATACGTGGACGCCCATATGGCAGCGGTGACGAATAATTTCGCCGTCGCCAACAGGGTTGTTTTATGCGCGCTCAATTGGTTCCCTCGCCCATCGCCGTCTCCACCCGGATAAAGTAGTCTTGTTTCTCGATTACTTTACCAATGACTGCCGCCAATTCCGAATTGGCTTGCATGGTTTGCAGGAATTGCCGCGCCTGGTTCTGCGGCAGGCTGATCAGCAGCCCGCCCGAGGTTTGGGCGTCATTTAAAAAGTATTGCAGCGTCTTAGAGATGTCTTTGCTATACGCCACAAAAGGCTCCGTGAATTCGAAATTGTTTTTGCTTCCCCCTGGGAGAATCCCCCCTGCAGCCAGGTCGAAAGCCTGCCCGAGCTGCGGAACTGTATTCGCGTAAATCACCGCGCTGACGTCGGACGCGCGCATCATGCCCAACAAGTGTCCCAACAAGCCGAAACCGGTCACATCCGTGCAGGCGTTTGCTCCGCTTTGCCGCATCGCATCGGCTGCGGATCGGTTCAATTTTGCCATCCAACCGATGGCTTCGCGTGCCTGTGTTTCAGTGACCGCTCCCTGTTTTAACGCAGTTGAAAGGATGCCGGTTCCGATCGGTTTGGTCAACACCAGCACATCTCCGGCTTTGGCGCCGGCGTTGGTGCGGATCTGGTGCGGGTCGAGCGAGCCGGTTACGGCCAGCCCGAACTTGGGTTCGGTATCGTCCACAGTGTGGCCGCCAATAATGGAAATACCCGCCTCCGCGGCCTTGTCCGCTGCGCCGCGCAGGATTTCACCCAACACGCTGATCGGCAGGCGGTTGCCCGGAAACGCCACCACGCTCAAGGCGAACAAGGGGGTGCCGCCCATGGCATAGACGTCGCTCAAAGAGTTGGCCGCCGAGATCGCGCCGAACTGGTAAGGATCATCCACGATCGGCGTGAAAAAATCCACGGTCTGCACCAATGCCAGATCGTCATTGATTTTGTAGACTGCCGCATCATCCCCGGTCTCGGTGCCCACCAGCACACGGCTGTCGCTGGCCGGGGGTAGATTTTGCAGCACTTTTTCCAGCAGCTGCGGCCGCAATTTACAGGCGCAGCCCAAACCATGCGTGTATTGGGTCAGGCGGACCGCATTGCCGTCATCAACCACTGCCTCCCCTGGGGCTTCAGGCTGCAAATTGCGGATAACGCGCCCGATCTCCTCGCTGGCGCGTTCGATTTCCTCGCTGCTGGTAAAGCGGCCCACTGAAAACCGAATGGTACCCATGGCATACTCAATCGGGACATGCATGGCTTGCAGCACGTGCGATACGTCCACGCGGTCCGTGTGGCAGGCAGCCCCGGCTGACGCTGCTACGCCGCTCAATTCAGCCAGTATGGTATTGGCTTCGATATTTTTAAAACTAATGCTGGAAGTGTTCGGCAGGCGCTTTTCCGCATGCCCGTTCAACTTTGCCCAGGGGAATTGCTCGAAAATCCTGCTTTCCAGTAAATCGCGCATCTCGCTCATGTGAGCGCTGTAAGCTTCGAGGTTCTGGCTGATCAATTCGCATGCCTGCCCCAACCCGACGATTTCCAGCACATTTTCGGTGCCGGCGCGCAAGTTGCTTTCGTGTGATGCTCCGTGGATAATTTTTTTCAATTCCGTACCCGTGCGGATGTAGAGCGCCCCGATTCCTTTGGGCGCGTACAGTTTGTGCCCCGCGATGGAAAGCAGGTCGACGCCCAAATCATCTACCCGCGCCGGGATCTTTCCGATGGATTGGGCAGCGTCGCAATGCAGGAGGATATTGTGCCTATGCGCAATTTCGGAGATTTCAGTGATCGGTTGAATGGTTCCCACTTCATTGTTGGCATGCATTACCGAGATCAGGATAGTTTGCGGAGTGATTGCCCGTTCCAAAGCTTCCAGGTCAACTAACCCGGTTTCGTCCACTCCGATATAGCTCACCCGAAAACCCTGTTCCTCTAAATACGCGCACACTTCCAGCACCGCCGGATGTTCGACAGCCGTAGTGATGATGTGGTTTCCACGTCCGCGCTGCGCGAACGCGGCGCCTTTGATCGCCATGTTGTTCGATTCCGAACCCCCGCTGGTGAAGACGATTTCTTCGGCATGGCAGCCCAGCATACCCGCAACCTGGCGCCGGGCTTGCTCAACCGCCAGTTTGGCTTCCACGCCGTAGGCGTGGCTGCTGGAGGGATTGCCAAAACTGCCGTACAGGAAAGGCAGCATGGCTTCCGCCACTTTGGGGTCGATTGGCGTAGTGGCGTTGTAATCCAGATAAATGGGTTTCTCGGTCATACTGGAATTGTATCTAAAAAATATCCAGTGTGCCTAATTTCTTGGCTTGAATCTCAAATACCTTGAATAGAAAATATCCGAGAATGGTCAGGATGATCCCGATTAATAACTCTTCTTTCAGTAACGGCATGATTTCCGTCAATGATCCCCCGGCAATGATGGTGCGCGCGCAGGCCACCCCGCGCGTCAAAGGCAGTCCGTTGGCGATGACCTGCATCCACGCGGGCAGTTCTTCCACCGGGATGTTCGCTCCCGAAAAGATCAGCAGCGCAAAATAAACCGTGTTATTGACCAACATCACGTTGCGGGTGATCAGGCTCAGGCAGCCCATCAACAATCCCAATCCGGACGTGCTGAAAGTGGTCACAAGGATGGTTAACAATAATGCCAGCGGATTCGCCTGCGAGAGATCCAGCTTGAACAGCAGGATGCCCCAACCCAACCCGATAAACACGCCCAGCATGCCATCCAGGATGTGCATGAACGCCCTGCCGATGAACATCGCTCCGCGGTTGGCTGGGCAGCCGAACAGGTATGGCAGCGTTCCCGTCCATCGCTCTCCTCCCACGCTCATAGTTACTCCGAATATGCCGCTGGAAGCGGCAAAGATCAGGGAGTTGCCAATCACGTAAAACGATGCGTTGTTGCTGCCGCTGGCGTACGCGCCGATGAAAACAAAAAAGATCATGATGGTGAGCGGCGCCAGCACCTTGGAAGCCAGGTAAGTGGCCGGATTCAGCCATCGGAATAAAGCCTTGTAAGAATAAAAAGCGCCTTCAAAAAAAATGCGCGTATTGCGGGAGATGCGTTCCATCATGTCAGTTCCCCACAATATCCAGTGTAGCATCCACGCGCGCCTTGCGTAAAATCACCTGGTATAACTTTCCCGAAATCAGGATATAGCTCAGGCTGAATGCCAGCATCCAACCCCAATCCGCCAGGATCTGCCCGGTGGTCAATGTTCCCTGCGCTGCGCCGTGCAGCGCTTGCGCAGCCCAATACGGCGATAGCAGATACGAAATCGGAGTTGTCCAACCCGGCAGCAGCGCAATGGGGAAAAGGAATCCGCACAGGATGTAAATCGGAAATTCCAGCGTATTGACCATGCGCGCGAAATCCGGGATCAGGATAAAGAATGACGCCAGGATCAACCCGAAGCAAACCAGCGCGAAAACGGTGACCAACAGCGATACGGCGAATAATGCCGGGCGCGCCAGCGTCAAGGGATAACCCAGGATCGTCGAGATCAACAGGTAACTGCCGATCATCGAACCCAGTGATTGCGCCACGTTGGCCAGCACTTTGCCGAAAATGATCATGCGCAGGGATGCGGGAGAAGCCACAAGTGGTTCCAGCGTCCCTGTCCAACGCTCGCCGGTGATGCTGTTGCCGCCGTTGAACAACAACGTGGTCCATAAACCGGTCATGCCCGACCCGACCACCACGAAAATGGCGTAGTCCGGCCCTTTGCCTTTCAGCATCCATAAAGCCATTAATGCTACCAAAAGTGGTTGGATCAGAATGCCGAATATCACAAACCCATCGGTCAGATTTTGCCGCATCTCGACTTCGAATGCCAGCAGCATCACGCGCAGGTTTTTTTGAACCTGGTTCATTTTATTTCGCCCCTCCCACCAGCCGCACATAGGCGTCTTCCAGGGTCGGTTCGCGCGTGATGATCCTGCCCAGGCGCAGCCCGTTGAGGTTTTCCACCAGCATCGGGATGGCTTCCGCCCCTTTGGGCGTGTGCACCTGCAGCACCTGTACCTGATCGCGGTTTTCCAATGAAACCTCAACTACCCACTCCAGAGTTTTGATCTTTTCAATCTGGTCAGGCGGCATGCCGTACACTTCCACCTCCACCACCGACAGGTCCTGGACGTTCTCTTTCAATCTTTCGGGGGTATCCAGCGCGACGATCCTGCCTTTGTTGATGACGGCGATGCGCTGGCATAGCGCATCCGCTTCGAACATGTAGTGCGTGGTCAGCAGGATGGTTTTATTAGCTGATTGCAGATTTTTAACAGTGGTGCGCAGTTCGCGCGCACCCACCGGGTCCAGCCCCATGGTCGGTTCATCCAGGAACAAGACTTGCGGGTCGTGCAGCAGCGCACGCGCGATATGCAGGCGCTGGCGCATCCCGCGCGAATATCCTTCCACTTTTTCGCGCTCGCGCCCCTGTAAACCGACCAGCTCGATCAGTTCAGGAATGCGTTTGCGGGCAACCTGAGTGTCCACATAATACAGGCTGGCAAAATAGCGCAAATTATCCAGCGCCGAGAGCCGCCAATACAACCCGCGTTCGCCGCCGAAGATAAAGCCGATGCGCGGGCGCACCTTGCCGGCGTCTTTCACCACATCCAAATCCAGAATGGTGGCGCTGCCGCCGCTGGGAATCAACAGCGTCGTCAGCATTTTCACCGTGGTGGTCTTGCCGGCGCCGTTCGGCCCCAACAGTCCAAACAATTCACCCTGGTGGATTTCGAAAGAGACGTCTTCAACCGCAACAACTTCTTTGACCTTGCGTTTGATGATGCCATCCGAGCTTTTATATACCCGGCGCAGATTTCTTACGATGATTGCATCCATAAGGGATAATTCTAAAACATTTTCGGTTGTGATTTCTTATATAATGATAAAAGAATGGTTAAATAAGGAGGATACCCTTATGTCTGGCGAACGCGTGGGTGAAGTGACCCATTACTTTGACCGCATTGCCGTTGCCGCCATCCTGTTGACCGGAACATTGCATAAAGGCGACCAGGTGCATTTTCTGGGTCACGGTTCCGATTTCTCGCAGGAGATCACATCCATCCAGGTGGAACACGAAACCATTGAGACCGCAGTCAAAGGACAGGAAATAGCGGTCAAGGTGATCAAACCCGTCAAGCAGCATA
The DNA here is from genome assembly GCA_013178095.1 of Anaerolineae bacterium. Lineage (GTDB taxonomy): Bacteria > Chloroflexota > Anaerolineae > Anaerolineales > Anaerolineaceae > Pelolinea. The sequence goes on from JABLXK010000004.1 coordinate 299,264, forward strand.
CCGCTGTATTTCTGGTGACCGGCGAAGAGTGATTTTGCTTATTCTTTCCGTGCGCCGCGATTGCTAAAGCGCGGCAGCAGCGCGCCGGTCTGCTGCATGTATTGCCGGTATTCGTCACCGAATTGCCCGATCAGCATACGTTCTTCATGCGGTATACGCAGGATCATGATCAGGATGATCGCGGCAAAACCCGGAACGCCTGCCAGCCAGTTGGGCACCATCAGGACCTGGGTCAAGCCCCACAATAGATGGGCGCTGTAAATCGGATGCCGGATGCTGCTGTAGATGCCCTGGGTGACCAAATGCTGGTTCTCCTTGATTTGCACCACCGCTGACCAGTTGCGGTCGAGGTCGGCGTGCGCGCGCCACAGGATCCACAGCACCAGGCCTGCCATGGCCAGGCCGGCATAGCCGCACCAGACAGGCAGGCTGTAATCGAAGCGATCAAACCAGTCTGTGGCGGCGTATATTCCGGGCAGGATGATGGCGGCGAAAAACCAAAACAACATCAGGATGCTCACTACCACGCCCTCCTGTCTCACCCGCTGCGCCTGGCTCAAGCGGTCCTTGCGGCTGCCGGTGCGTGCGTTCAGGAATACCGAAGGCAGCCGCACCAGGTAGGTTGCCAATACTTCGAACAAATATAGATTCACGAACATCTTCATGGTTTTTTTTATCCCTTTACCGGATTTCTTCTCTATTCGTCAAGATAGAACTTGCCGACAGTCTCGATATCGTCGCTGACGAAATCCGGCAATCCACTGTGTCCCAGCATTTGGCGCACAGCTTGCATTTCACCGGTGTGATACCAGTAATGATAGATCACTCGCGAGAGCATGGTCCCTGTGTTGAAAGGCAGTTCCCTGCCATTCACGATAACGTTGGGCAGCAGATCTTTGGGTGTTAAGCTTTCCAGGAAAGGATCGGCTTCGCTGATGATCTTCTCCCAACATGCAATCATTTCTTTCAATGAAGGTTGGCTGGCGGGGCCTTTGAAAGCCGCCAGGTCGTTCAGTTCAGGGATGGGCGTGCGGCCTTGCAGGCGGGTCAGCCAGTAAAGCTGCTCGTGCCAGGCCAGGTGGCCGACCATCCAGGCGATACAGTTGATCGGCATGAACCGCCGGCTGCCCTCTTCCTCGCTGACGCCGCTGAACCCTTTGCGGAATTCGGAACGCGTGAACTTTAATTGATTGACGATGTGCAGCATAATTTAACTCCCTTATAATAAGCATCTGCGCTCCATGATAACATTTTTTCAGGAGATCAAATGCACACTCGACAGGAAATCACCCAATACAACAAGCAAGCCTGGAACCGCGAGGTGGATCTCGGTAATCCCTGGACCATTCCGGTTACGCCGGAAGAGGTTGCAGCCGCCCGGAAGGGCGATTTTCGTATCCTGCTCACTCCCTTGAAACCTGTGCCTCGCGATTGGTTCCCGCCGCTTAATGGCTGCCGGGTGCTATGTCTGGCTTCCGGGGGCGGCCAGCAAGGCCCGCTGTTGGCAGCCGCCGGCGCGCAGGTGACCGTTTTCGACAACTCCCCGCGCCAATTAGACCGCGATCAAATGGTTGCTGCCAGAGAAAACCTGGCTCTGCGATTGGTGGAAGGCGATATGGCCGACCTCTCGCTGTTTTCCGACGCAGCTTTCGATTTCATCGTTCACCCCGTATCCAACTGTTTCGTCCCGGACGTGCGCCCGGTATGGAAAGAAGCCTTCCGCGTCCTGGCTCCCGGCGGTACGCTGATCGCGGGTTTCATGAATCCGGTTGAATACACTTTCGACCAGGATTTATACGATCAGGGAATTTACCAGGTGAAATACAGCCTGCCCTATTCCGACCTGTCCAGCATATCCGAGGAAGAACGGTTGCGCCGCTTCAAGCATGAACCGGTGGAATTCAGCCATACACTTGAAACCCAGATTGGCGGCCAGATGGAGGCTGGTTTTCATCTGATCGGTTTCTACGAAGATTATGTTCAAGATGAAAAAATAAAGGATTTCATGCCCTCGTTTATTGCCACGCGGGCATGGAAACCTTCGTAATTACTATTTCGAATTTTTGTCCTTGATGACGCATAGGAATCCCAGGGGTTCATTGCCGATGGGTGTAAACTGGTGCAGGTCATTGCCTGAAATGAAGATCGCGTCGTAAGGTTTTACCTCGAAGTATTCATTGTTGAGTTGCACGCGCGCCCGCCCGTGCAGGATAATCACGCCGTGTTCGTGCGGATGGCTCTCCAGATGGCTGTGAGAACCGGGTTCCAACCTGAAATAACGCAGGTGAAAATTATTGGAGGCATCCTCCGGCCCGATAATGATCTGGCGGGTGACGCCCAGGAATTCTTCATCATACTCCCTGACAGCCACGCCTTCCCAGCGGTAATCCTTGTCTTTTCCAATAAAGCGATGAATGACTGACATCTCGACCTTCTTCTTTTACTTTTTGGTATCTTTGGCGGCTTGCAACATGCCTCGGATTTTTTCCTCAGTGAATAAATTTCGCAAAACCGGATTGGTCTTAAATCTGACCAGAAAACTACGCGGTTCGCATACCAGCGGGAAAAAATAACTGCGCCGCATGGCGTCCCAATCGAGCGATGCGTAACCCTCTTTGCGAATGGAATAATTGCTCTTAACGCTGCCCTCCAGTTTGATTCCCAGTGACTCCAGAATGCGCCGGTAGGCTTTCAGATAACTGATGTACGCTAGGTAAACGCAAGCGCCATATGCCAGGATGATGGCATTGATGACAAAACTGTTGGCTTCGTAAAAATCCAGCAGCATGCGTCCGAAACCCCCAATGTAACCGCGGATGAATGCATAGATCATTTCAATTTCCCTGTCCTAAGAATTGTGGCGGCCTTTACGACCGCCACAATTCTTTGAACTTAACAATATTGATAAAACGGTTATTTCTTGGCAGGAGCGCCAGCGGCTTCTTCCCATTTGGCAGGGCTCTTCAGGTAGAAGATCCAGGCCACAACCAGGAGAGCAGCCACCACAACCAAACCGATCACGCCCAGGGCCTCAAACAGTTTGGTGAAGACGAACTGCGGCCACAGGAAACCATCACCGATGCTGGTGATCTGGCTGGCGCCTTCCGGCATTGCGAAGCCGGCATTCTGCGCGGCGGCGGTGAACAGCGGAGCCATATTGGTAGCGATGTAGAAACCAGCGCCCAGTTCGAGGATACCAGCCACGATCATGCGGAAGATGTTGCCCTTCATCAGAGGGGCGAACAGGGCCACAACGAAGGGGATGATGGCCAGGTCAGCGAACAACAGGACGCGGTTGCCGGGCAGGATGATGCTCAGCAGGATGATGATCGGAACCAACACCAGCGAGGATGAAATCGCGGCGGGGTGGCCGATCAGGATGGCGGAATCCAAACCAATGTAGATTTCGCGATCGCTGGCGCGTTTCTTCATGAATTCGCGGGCAGCTTCGGAAACCGGGATTAAGCCTTCCATCAGGATCTGCACCATGCGGGGCAGCAGCAGCATAACAGCAGCCAGGTTCATGCCGGTTTGCAGGATCTTCACTGCAGCTTGCTCGGCATTATAATAACCCATGGCTCCCAGAATCAAGCCGATGACCAAGCCCAGGATAACGGGTTCACCGAATACGCCAAAGCGCTTCTGAATGGTGTCGGGGTCGACTTTCCAGTTCTTTACGCCGGGAATGCGGTCAATCAGCCAGTTGGTGAAAATTGCAAAGGGAACGCCAGGGGCCGTGGTAAGGTGCGGGATGGAAATGCCGGGAAGCTTGTAGAAATCTTGCACAGCCTTGGCTGTCCAGTCACCCAGAAAGAGAGCGAGCGCTGCAGCAATCGCGGCGGCGACCAGACCGTAGGTGAGGTTCTGGGAGACCATGTAGACCATCGAACCGAGGAAGGCAAAGTGCCAGTAGTTCCAGATGTCGATATTCAGGGTCTTGGTGACTTTCAGGACCAGCAGGACCAGGTTGACGATGATCGCAATCGGGATAACCCATAGGCCAACGTCAGTGCCGAACGCAATCGCCGCGGCAGAGGGCCAACCGACATCCACGACATCACGGGTGATCTTCCAGTTGGTTACCATTGCCTGGGCAACGCCGGAGAGCGTACCCCACATCAGGCCGATCACCAGGTTGATACCGATGAAAGCAATACCGATGGTGACGCCCGCGCGGAACGCTTTACCGGGTTTGGCTCCCATAATCAAAGCAACAAAGAAAATAATGATAGGGAGTACTACAGTTGCGCCGAGATTATCAATCACGGCTTTTAAAGTCGTCAAAAAGACTTCCATGCTATACCTCCAGTTATAAATTGATCAAATTGGTTAAAATAAATTGTTACTACTTCTGCAATTCACTGATGATTTGCTCGATAACTTCCTCCTTTCCGATTCCAGTCAGGAATGCCAATGTTTGGATTACCGGAACGCCTAAATCGCTGGGTACCGGGGTAGTAGTCACAATCAGGTCAGCATCGCCCGCCAATGAACGTACTTCGGATGCCTTGCATTGGCGTGTAATTACTTGTATCCCTCTCTCCTTCAGGATTTCCTCGATTCCTTTTGCCACAACGGTAGAGGTGGCGATGGCGGTTCCGCAAGCGACTAAAATTCTTTTTGGTGTATCCACTTTTTCTATTTCTCCTCTTTAATTCAGATTTTGAAGGTCAGCATGTTAAAAATATTGTATTTCTTTTTACATAATTTTCAATCATGCCGATTTTCTTTTATTGCCTTAATACCTCGATTGCCTTCTCAAATGTTGTTGCTTCCAACAACCGTTTCACCAATACAGGATTTTGCAGGACGGATGCGATCTCTTGCAGCATTTCAATTTGAGCTTTGGGCTGCTCCAGCGCCAGAACAAAAACCATCCTGACCGGTACGGATTCGCTGGGAGAAACCATATTTTGAAAATTGACTTCCTTCGCCAGGGTAACCAAGCCCAAAGCAGGCTTGATCACGTGTTCGATTTCGGTGTGGGGAATGGCTGCGTTCAAACCGCCTGCCAGCGGCAGACCCGTGGGAAGGTTTTTTTCTCGCTCAATTGCAGCCTGCGCGAAAGTTTCTTTAACAAAACCGGCTTTATAAAGCTCCGCGCCGACGGCCTGGATAATTTCTTCAGAATTCTCATACGTCCGGTTTAATAGAACACAAGAAGGCTGCAAAAGTTCCGCGATAATTTTGCTCATTTTACAATTTCTCCCAGGTTGATTAGGTTATTTTTCAAATCGGTCAGGAACTTTGCTGCTTGTGAGCCATCCATCACGCGGTGATCGGCACTTAATGAGAAACTGACCACGCTGCGCAAAACCGGCTGCCCGTTCTCATCCGGGACAAACACCTGGTTCATTTTTCCAACTGCCAGGATGGCTGCTTGCGGCGGGTTGATGATCGCCGTGAAGCGGTCGATCCCGAACATTCCCAGGTTGGATATGGTGAACGTACCATTCGCCAGATCATCCGGCTGTAATTTGTTATTGCGTGCGCGTAGCGCCAGGTCGCTCACTTCAAGAGAAATCTGCTTCAGGTCCTTGCGATCGGCGTTGTGAATGACAGGTACGATCAATCCGTTATCCAGCGCCGTGGCAACTCCCACGTTAATATCCTCGTAAAGGACAATTTTTTCGCTGGTAAACTGGCTATTAACAATCGGATTTTGCTTGAGAGCCTGGGCTACCGCCTTGACGATCAAAGCCGTCACGGATACCTTCGGGCTGTTCTCCATCTTGTTCTCATTGGCCAATTTACGCAGCCCTTCAGCCGCGTCCATCTCAACGTCCACTTGCAGGAACATGTGCGGTGCTTCCTGCATGCTGCGCTGCATGTTTTGCGCAATCGTGCGGCGCATACCGACCAAGGGAATTTCTTTAAGTACTTTCAGAGCTGGGTTGACTGCCTGGCTTCCCGCAGCGGCGGGTTTGACCTGCGCCGCGGGCGCTTCAGCTGTCCGGGCTGAAACCACATCGGCAGCCTGAATCCTGCCTGTGGGACCGCTGCCGGTAATTGTGCGCAGGTCAATTTGTTTCTCGCCGGCAATGCGGCGCGCGGCGGGCGTGGCTTTGACCTTGCCGCCGGTTTTTTCCTGGTTCGCCAGGTAATCCTCAACGTCCTTGCGTGTGATTTGCCCGTCCTTGCCGCTGCCCCTGACCAGATTGAGGTCCACCTGCTTGTCGTCGGCCAGCCTTTGGGCAACCGGCGATATGGAAACGCCAGCCGCTCTTTCCAGGCTTGGAGCGGGTTTTTGCGCAGTTTCCGTTTTCGGTTCTGTTGTAATTTCCGCTGTATGAGCAGCGGCGGGGGTTGAATCGCTTTCAGGAATTTTCTCGCCCGGCTGCAGTACGTAAGCGATGATCTGCGTCACCGGCACGGTATCGCCCACCTTATAGCGGATGCCGTCCAGGATACCGCTTTCGGGGGCTTCCACTTCCATGGAAACCTTGTCGGTGCTGACCACCGCGATCGGATCCCCTTTTTCAACTTTATCCCCGTTCTGTTTCAACCATTCCAGGATTTCGGATTCTTCCTGGGTGAAACCGAACTTGGGCATGATAATTTCTTTTGCCAAGGTCTTTCTCCTAATACTGGCCCTTCACCAATTTACGCGCTTCCTCCACAATGTTTTCCACCTGCGGCACTGCGTGATATTCCAAATTGCGATTATAGGGAATGGGCATATCCAGGCCGGCCAGGCGCCGCACGGGCGCATCCAGGTAAGCGAATGCTTCGCTTTCCATGATGACCGCCGCCAGTTCGCCGCCGAAACCGCCGGTCTTGACGGCTTCGTGCACAATCAGGGCTTTGCCGGTCTTGATCACCGAATCTACGATCGGTTTCTCATCCAACGGTTTAAGGGTGCGCGGGTCGATGATTTCGATTTCGATGCCTTCCTCGGCCAATTGTTCGGCCGCCTGCTGCGCGCGCGACACCATAATGGAAGTGGCGATCAGCGTTAAGTCCTTGCCTTCGCGCACCACGTGGCTTTGCCCCAGCGGGATGGTGTACATTTCCTCGGGAACCGGGCCTTTGGTTTTATAGAGCAGCTTGTGTTCGAAGAACATGATCGGGTTATTATCCTGGATGGCTGCGAGCAGCAGCCCTTTCGCATCGTACGGCGACGAAGGCATCACTACTTTCAGCCCGGGCACATGCACGAACCAGTTCTCCAGGCTTTCGGAATGTTGTGCCGCGGCGCCTGTACCGGAACCGCCCGCCAGGCGCATCACGAAGGGTACGTCGGCTTTGCCGCCGAACATGAAGCGCATTTTTGCGCCCTGCATCACCAACTGCTCCATCGAGATCACCACGAAATCGCTGAACTGGATCTCGCCGATCGGGCGCATGCCCGTGATGGCTGCACCGATCACCGCGCCCGCGATGCCCGCTTCGGAAATGGGGGTGTCGATGATCCGCTTGGGGCCGAATTCGTCGATTAAGCCGGCCGTAACGCCGAAAGCGCCGCCGTATACGCCGATGTCTTCCCCAATGACAAAGACGCGTTCATCTTGTTGCATCGCCTGGCGCATGCCTTCGCGCAAGGCTTCCATGTAACTTATCTCACGCATAGATACCTTCCAAAATCGTGCTGACGTCCGGTTCAGGGCTGGCTTCGGCAAATTCCACCGCCTTGCGGATGTCTTCTTTAGCTTGTGCCTGGATTTCCTTCATCTGGGCTTCGTTCACACCCAGGACTTTAGCAAAACGCTGAATGGGGTCTTTTTCCATCCATTCCTTGACCTCTTCGCGCGTGCGGTAAAGCTGGCGGTCGCTCTTGGAATGTCCGCGCCAGCGATAGGTGACTGCCTCAATTAAAGTCGGTCCGTTGCCCTTGCGCGCCCGCTCCGCGGCTTCAGAAACCGCCTTGTATACCGCGATGACGTCGTTGCCGTCGATGGTCAGGCCAACCATGCCGTAGGCTGCCGCGCGTTCGCTCACCTGCTCGATGCGGAAAGCGCGCTCGAAGGCCATCGACATAGCATATTGGTTGTTCTCGCACAGGTAGATCACCGGCAAGTCCCAGATGGCAGCCATATTGAGCGATTCGTGGAAAGCGCCTTCGTTGGAAGCGCCGTCGCCGAACAGGGTCAAAACCACCTGGTCGGTCTTGCGCATCTGGATGCTCAGGCCCACACCCACCGAAATGGGCAGGTTGCCCGCCACGATACCCTGTGCGCCGAGGTTGTTGCTCTCGACGTCGGCAATGTGCATGGAACCGCCGCGCCCGCGGCAATAACCGGCTTCTTTGCCCATGAATTCCGCCATCATACGGTTCAGGTCGCCGCCCCACATCAGGAAATGCCCGTGGCCGCGGTGGGTGTTCAGCAAATAATCGCTCTTTTTCAAAGCCGGGCTTGACCCGGCCGCAATGGCTTCCTGTCCGATCGACAGGTGCATGGTACCGTGCACTTTTCCGAGCGCATACATTTCTTCCGCGTTTTCTTCAAAGGTACGCGTCAGTACCATTTTGTACAATAAATCCCTGGCCTTGCTTTCAGGCAGGATACCCCCGATCAATTTTTCATTCTTGCTGTTTCCAGCCATACAACCTCCAAACCTTATTTACTGCAAAATCGGGCGTACAGCCGCCGAATCGGTGATTAGTACGTCCAACCAATTGCCATTCAACACAGATTCGATTGCCCCACTTTTCTTTTCACCTGCGGCAATCCCCACCACCATGCCGCAATTCTCGCGCAGCTGCTGCAAATCCACGGCCATGGTGCGCGAGCTGATCTCGTTATCCAGGATTTTGCCTTCTTTATCGAGGATCATGCCGCAAAAATTCCCCAATCCGCCCTGCCGCATCGCGGCGCGGATCTCTTCTTCAGCCAGGAAACCCGAGCGGAAAATACTTGAGTACAGCGGATCAATTTCCACAGTGCCAATTCCCAGCAGCGCGATGTCGCAATGGATGCCTTCGTTCAGCGTCTCCGCGATTTGTTTCTGGTTCTTGAGCGTTGTACAGGCGTCTTCGGTATCCAGGAACAACGGCGCGTGCAGGATGTGATAGCGGGCATTCAGCTTGCTGGCAAAATTCGCCGCCACGCCCGGACCATCCACGCGGGGGTCGCTGCGCCCGCCCACCGATCCAAGCACCTGCACCACTTTAACATTCTCTAATTCCATTGGGGATAGAAAGCGCGCGACTTCGGAGATGGAAATACCCCAACCGATGCCGATAGTGATGCCGTCCTTTAAGGACTGCTCCAGGAATATTGCCCCCATGCGCCCGACCAGTTGCTGGGCGTTGGCATAGGAAGTCCAGCCGGAATTAACCACGAACGCCGCATCCAGATGATATTTCTCCTTCAGGCGGCGTTCTAAATTGGCGTCACGCGATAACGGGTATTTAATGGTGATCTCGACAATCCCCTGCTCTTCAGCTTCGGTCAGGATGCGGGAAATGGCTGATCGGGAATATCCCAAACGCCGCCCAATCTGGGATTGGGTTTTTTTCTCCTTATAATAAAGAGTTGCAATTTCAGCTAATAATTGCTTGCGTGTATCGCTGTCCATACACTTTCCAAAAGATCCATGATGGTTTTAATATACCATAGCTGATTCACATCTGCTACATATATTCACATATGTGATTTTTCTTGTTAGGGAATATCATCGCCCCGGATCTCTCCGGGGCGCGTTAAACGTTGAACTCATTTACGGGTAAATTTTCTTATTTCAGGAATGCCCAATTTTCCAATTGCGGATACAACACCGGGAAGCTGGCATCCAGTTTGGGGTTCACCAGCCAAATCTGGCTGGACCACACCAGCGGTACGATCACCGTGTCCTGGTTGAGAATGATCTCCTCCGCCTGTTGATAATGCTGCACACGTTCATTGAGGTTTACAGCGGCTTTTGCTTTGAGCAGCGCGTCCGAGAAATCGGCATTGGACCAGCGCATATTGGCCACGTCGGGAAAGAAATCTGTATCCAGCCAGCGATCCCACAGGTTTTGCGCATCCCCAAAATCCAGGCAGTAGCCCATCAGGTACATAGCGCCGGTGTAGTAGTTGTATCTGACACTGGACATATAATCGGACCAGGAATATGAATCGATCGTTACCGTGACATCCAGGTTCTTTTCCAGGTCTTCCTTGATGCTCTCGGCCATAGCCAGGTAGTTGCTGGAATCAGCCGTGATCAATGTCAAGGCTGTGCCGGTTGGGCTCTGGTCAACGAAGCGATTTTTGGCGTTTTCCGGTTCATACGAAATCCCGATCTTTTCATCGAAATCTTCCGTACCTCTTATAAATGGCGGCGCGTACTGGTTCAGGGCATATCCCGTTCCGTTAAAGAGGGCTTGATTGATCTTTTCCTTATCGATCGCTGCCGCGATAGCCTGTCGATTCTGCGGATCGTTCAACGGGGCAGTATCGCTGTTCACAAACACCAAATAATACCCGCATGAACCCGGGCTGACCTGGAATTTATCTTTCAAATCCGGATCGTCCTTGATGGACGCATACTCCTCCGCATACACGTTGACTGCGTCGATTTCTCCCCTCTTAAAGGCCGTGATGGCGTCCTGGTCTGTTTGCAGGTTGAAGTTGATCTCTTCAAGAACCGGCTGCAGCAATTCTTTCGCGTCCGGCCAGAAGGGATTGCGGACGAGGACCATCTTTTCGCTCGAATTGTATTCCTTGATGGCGTAAGGTCCATAGAAATATTGCAAAGCATTGGGCGCGTAATCAACCCAGGAAGGATACGCCGAGAAAATGGCCAGTTCGGCGAGCGCGTCCAGATCCGATTCGGGCTGGCTCAATTGGATCACCAGCTCCGTATCTGAAGGAGTTTGAATGCCGACCCCCGCAGCCGAACCGTTGTAGGTGAAATAATTCTGAGCGCCGACGATATTAAAAAGCAGGAAGGCATTACCCGAATAAGTGGCAGGGTCCAAAACGCGCAGCATGCCGGCTTTGAAATCGGCGGCGGTGACAATACGCGTGTTGCCCTGGTCATCCTTGACTTCGCTGACCTGCCCGGTGGCGCCGTCATACGCCACCCAGGGAACGCCCTCGCGCAGGGTAAAAGTCCAGGTCAACCCGTCGCTTGAAACTTCCCAGCTGGTTGCCATGGCCGGCAGGAATTCCTGCGTTTCAGGATCCTGCCGCGTGAGGCCGATAAAGAGCTGGTTGATCATGATCCATTCAAAATCGTAGGCGGTTGCCGGATCGATGTAGAAAAAGTCTCTGCCGCTCAGGTGCAGGATTTGCTCATCGGCCAAATTCCGCTTTGCCCCTGCTTTATCTTTTAAGGTTCCTTCCTTGGGCACCTTGGTCGGTTGGATCACTTGGGCGTAATGCTTCTGCGCCTGTTTGGCAATCTGTTCCTCGTTCATCGGCAGGCAGCCGGCTAGATTGAGAAAAATGGCTGCAACCAAGAATAATGTAATGCGCTTGATCCTTCTCATTTCAACACCTCTACCAGCCATTCATTGATCTTGCTTTCATCAACGTAATCCCCCCAGGTTTCTTCGGTAAATCCGGAGAACCAATATTGCGAGGGGCATGATTCCGGGGATGTGCCGTAAAAGGTCTTGCCTTTAAATACCTTGCCGGATTTAACCTCTGTGATAGTCACCTTGGTCCCATACTGCCAACGCTCCAATGTGCGCCGGTCATAGGAAGTGACGTAATCGCAGCTCTGCACGCGCCGATTAGCATTTTCTGCGCTGATTACATAGCGGAAGGTCCCGGGGATATCGGCCAGCACTTCAAATGGTACAAAGCTCATGCTATAGCCGTCATCACAGGGCATTGCCATGCCTGGTTCCTCCGGGAATATGTCGACCGAGGGATCGGTGACCTTTTCACCGCCGCAGGCATATAAACGCGCCTGCTCGATCACCACCTGCCCATCCGCGCCGCTGTCGCGCGCCAGTTCCGCCACAACCAGTTGGGTTTTCTCCTCCGCTTGCGCGATGAATTTTTCGTCTTTGGTAATCTCCGCTATGGATTGGAATTTTTCAATGGCTTTAAGGAATTGTTTATCATCCCGCAGGGAATCGCCCCAGGTGATCATCAAAGCCGGCAGATCGCCTTTGGCGGTAGCCGCCAGTTTGGATTGGTTGTACTTATCCAGGATCAGTTGCAAATGATCGTAAGCGCCCTGGTAATCCTGGCTGCTCTTCAGGCTGCCGCTCAAATCGTAGTGCGCCTGGGCGGCTGTCTGGTAAGCCTCGTCGAAAGAATCCGATTGGGGATATTCGTTAATCACTATTTCCAGTTTTTCCACTGCCTGGGCATAATCTTTATCCTCGCTCAGCGCCTGGCCCCATTTGAGGTAATTATCCGCCATGGCGGCGTCGATCTCATCTTTGCGCGCTGCCGCTTCTTCCGGATAATTCTTCATGGCTGTTTGGAAGTGTTCCAGGCAGCCCTGGTAATCCGCGGTTGACTGGAAATCCCTGGCCCAGGCCAGGTTGGTATCGATCGCCAGGTTGTTCATCTCGCTGATCTTTGGTGAGGCGGGATAGAACTCATGGAATTTATTGACCGCATCCAATGCCTCAGCATATTTCTTCTCGGCGGCAAAGCTCTTGCCCGCCACGATCATGCTCACTTCGTCCAGCAGGCTTTTTTCTTCAACGATCTTTTTATTTAACGACAACCGGTAGAGCTGATTGGCGGAATACAGGTCCTTGAAAGCCAGGGATTCATCGCCTTTATCATACGCGGCGCGCCCTTTCGTCAAAAGGACGTTGCCCGCCGCGCGGTAGCTGAAAAAACCGCCGAAGAAGACCACGAAAATGCCGGCTGCGATCAGCGGCAGCATGAAATTCTTCCCGGTCAATTTGGCCGGGATCAGCCCGGCATCCTTGCGGATCAGCAGCCACAGATCCACAGTCATACCCGCGAAGGCCAGCAGGAAAATGGCCGCCCATAGCGCGGGACTTTTGGATGCGTTGGCAAAGTGCCCAATGATCAATAACGCCAGGTTTCCACCCAGCGCGATCAGCCAGCGCTTTTTCAGCCCGGCTAACAGGTAGCCGATGCCGAATGAATTGAAATTGCACAGGCTCAAGGCAACTGCATTCCAGTTAATTTCTGGTTTCTCCTCCATACACTCCTCCTGATGAAAAAAATCGGTGATTTCTTTGGCGCAACCATATACATTGCTTACTACGAGGCAAATCCATTAATAAATTATAACGTGGTTGTAATCCGATATTCAACGCGCTGTATGGGTTCAATACATATGAGACAATTGGGGTGCAGACTTAGGATAGTGAGAGAGAATATACTCCCTGGGTGTCAGGTTGTCCAGAGAATGATGCGGTCTGACCTGGTTATAGATCCGTTCCCAT
>JABLXK010000005.1 GCA_013178095.1 Anaerolineae bacterium
CTGTGAAGGTATAATCATTTCGGTGAGTCATTTCGTCTCCTATTTTGGTGTGATGACTATGTAGGATACTTCTGACTCACCCCTTTTGTTAAGGTTCTCTATTTTACAGAAAATATGTTACACCAACGAGATACCCCATACGATGTTTGTAATCAGTGAAATTAAGGATGTTCTTCTTTTTATGAATCTCCAAATGCTATTCGGGTTGAGCCTTGTTGGTTTATCGATTGTTTTCTTGTCTGGAATAAAGAATGAATTCAGAAAGAAGAGGATGTATGTAATTCCCGCTACAAAGAACATAGCGCAATAATTCCAGCCAGTTAAAAGAAAACCGATCCCCAAAATTCCCAATCCCCATCCGAAAGATCCACCGATTCTGATCCGCCCATATCGGGATGGATCTTCTAATGAAATCAGAGTAATCCCATCCAGGATGGGGTTAATGGGGGCGGAGGAAATCGCATAAGTCGCGCAGGCAAAAGCAGTCATCAACAAGTTTTCCGCCATTGACAATAAAACAATTGCTGACACAAATCCAATGGAACAGAGCCTTAATATCCAAATCGGTCTTCTCAAGGCATCGGATAAATATCCCAATGAAAGACTGCTTATTGAAGTAGCCAGGTAGGGAATACCAATCAACAATCCAATCTGTTTTCCAGAATAACCACTGCTTTCGTAATACATGCTTAAATATGGAATAAAAGCAGCAGCGGCAAACCAATAAAGAAAATAGGCAACCGTTAGAGAGGAATCCGAGTATTGTCGAACTCTATTCGTTTTATCCAAAAGATATCGCATGACTTATGAGTGTGAATAAAAAAGCCCCTTTTTATTCGGGGCTTTTCAAGTAAAGCATTCGTAATTTTAGAGTTTACCCGCGCACCACAATGCAATCCTTTGCCAGAATTTGGCATAATCCGGCCATTCAAGGAAATTACCGGCCCAATGCGGACCTACATCCGAAGTAAAGACAATACTGCGTCCTTTTCCAGATGAGCAGGTAGCAATGAGTGGATCATTGTTATATGAAGCAACCAATTCACTGGCAGGTTTCAGGTTGGTCTTGTTATAACCCAAATACATATATGGCACATCCCAAGATAAACCTTTCAGTATCGGATGATCGGGTTTATCCAACTTCATGGAAAAACCTTCAGTGACTTCTACACGATCGTCAGCGCCGCGCGGCTCGCATGTTACCGGCATGATCTCCTCGATCTTGGTTCCGCTATACAGACCCTTACCTTGAAGGCCGGAAAATGAGAGCCAACCACCGATCATCATGAAACCACCACCATTTTTCACGTAATCATATAATGCGTTTACCCTATTTGGGCCCATAGGAACCCGGAAAGGAGGGATATTCCCGGGTTGGAAGACAATATTGTTATACCCAATATCGCTTACTAAAACACAATCATACTGATTGAATTCTTCCACAGTGGAGGGCATATCCACAGTAGCATTACTACCGGGAATATGAACACATTCAATATCGCTGGAAGCATTCAAGGCATTTCTTAAATAACGGGCAGAATCTGAATAATAAGCATATGACCAGGAATCCATACCCTTCATAGAAGTCATTAAATTCACCTGGGTATCGCCCACATACAAAACTTTTATTCCCATTTTTTCCTCAATAAAACCAATCTTTCCTTGTTACGTTATAATACTTTATGGAAGGGGTGTCAGATAGGGTTTCCCCTATCTGACACCTCGCGTTATCTTTACTCGCTCAGATCAACATTGGGGCAAAGATTTACATCACCGACATACTGGAATTTCAACAAAGCGGTGTCGCCGATATTTGCCTGTGTCAAAGCCGCCATTCCGACTGTCGTGTGTTGGGGAATTTCTTCCTTGGTGATTTCACCACGGAGATATTTGGCCAGCGTTTCAACAGCCAACCACCCCATCTTATATGGATCCTGCGCAATCAAGGTTCCATAAACACCGGCTTTTAAGTCCTGAACCTGCTGTGGATCAGCATCGTAGGATACGAGAACAATGTCACCTGCTTTTCCTTGTTCAATAATCGCAGATGCAGCCCCGGCAGCCGTGGATGAGACAGCCACGTAAACACCCTTCAAGTCAGGATTACCGATAATGGCTGCAGATACGCATTCTGCTGACTTGGTTGCATCATGATGGGCGTAACAAGTCTCAAGCATCTTGGCATTCGGATTCAATTCTTTCATCGTATCAATAAAGCCTGCCACGCGCTGACCCGAGCCATAAGAACCCGGGGTCGTACCGACAGTGTAGTATGATCCTTCGCCGCCAGTCATCTCGAATACAGCCTTGGCAGCTTCTACACCACCCGAATACTGATCCGATTCAATACCCATTAATTCAACCGGTTCCGACAAAGTAACATCCGCAGTAACTACCGGAATACCCTTTTCCATCCATTCTTTTACGTATGCCACTAATGCATCGGGATCGGTCGGAACGATAATCATGGCATCAGGTTCCAGAGCCAATGCGCCATCGATGAAAGGCTGTTGTTTGTTGAAGTCCCATTCTGCCGGTCCGGCCCAATTGAGTTCAACATTATATTTTGCAGCCGCGGCCATCGCGCCGCAATGCATGGTAGTGAAGTAAGGAATACCAACTTCTGCAACAACAGCCGTGATCAGCAGTTTTTCTGTCTCAGCATCGCTGGCTTCAGTTGTATCAGTCGTTTCTTCAGTTGTTACAGCAGCTTCAGGCGCAGCAGCAGCCGAAGAGCAAGCGTTAAAAATCAGAACCGTAAGCAATGCCAATACTATTAGTAAACACTTTTTTTCTTTCATCTCTACTCCATTAACTTTTAATTTTGATCGAGAATAAAAAGTATTTTTCCCAGCAGCCTCCTTTCACCTCTATCTCTACCGATAAAAATTTCAATCGAGATACCCAGCATATCTTTTCTTATCCAGATACACTGCGATAACCAGGAAAAAACCAGTAGCAATCATCTGGTAGAAAGCGCCGACTCCGAGAATAACCAACCCTGTTTGAATAATGGTAGGGATCAATGCACCCAGCATCGCACCTGGGATGGATGCCCTTCCCCCCTTCAAACTTGTCCCGCCCATCACCGCCGCTGTGATTGCCATCAAACCATCCGTCTGATGTCCTTGCGGATTGGTCGTCGCGAAACGGGCCAGATCAAAAAAACCGGCGATGCCTGCTAACACTCCTACCAGAGCAAATATGGAGATGATATATAAATCAGTTCTGATTCCCGATCGTTCAGCAGATTCGGCCGATGATCCGATGGCACAGGTATACAATCCGAATTTCGTAAACCGCATGACCAACCACATGACCCCACTAATGATCAACGCAACAATTAGAGGATAAGGAATCAGGTCGAATAGTTTTTTATGGCCAAATCCCAATTGCAACGCTCGCGGGATGCCCACCTCGGAAGCGCCTTGGGTAATTACCAATGAAATACCCCAATAGATCATCATCGTTGCCAGAGATGCAATAAAGGCTTCCATTTTTAATTTAGTCACAATCAAACCATTGATCATTCCAAATAGACCGCCAAAAATTATCGAGGCACCTATGGCAGCAATGACGGCATTGGTCAAATTCGGATAAGAGCCCGACATGATTTCCTGCGGTGTTCCCGCGACTATTTTCAATACTTTCGCTGCTAGAGTTGAAGTCAGGATCAGATTAGTACCGATAGAAAGATCCATATTCTTCGATGCCAATAATATGGTTGCTCCCACCGCAAGGATCAGGATTTGAGAAGCATTGAGACCGATCGTAAAAAGCG
This sequence comes from Anaerolineae bacterium, assembly GCA_013178095.1. Classification (GTDB taxonomy): domain Bacteria; phylum Chloroflexota; class Anaerolineae; order Anaerolineales; family Anaerolineaceae; genus Pelolinea. Next base: position 3,782 of record JABLXK010000005.1, read on the forward strand.
TTTCCGGTTTGATAAAAACATTATTTGGAGTTAAATACCCAAAAATCGCCGTCAAAATCACCAAGATGACTAAAATCCAAAAAGCAGTAGAGCGGAGAATAACTTCATAGAATGGGAGTTCTTTCTGCTCAATGCTGGATAGATGCTTCACATTAGCTTGATTAGATTCTGTCATTTCAGAATTTGAATTATCTTTTTGATTCTGTGCTCGGCTAATCATCTTTGTTTTCTCCTCTGCCGCCTAACATAAAATTCAACACTTCCTGTAAAGTGGTTTTTTTCGCTTCCAAAGAAGCGACTACACATCCATGCCGCAAGACCACAATTCGGTCGGCAAAAGAGACCATCTTGGGAATATCGTGGGAGATAACTAGAACTGCCAATCCACGTGCTGATGCCGCCCGTATGGTGTCATACACGATAGCCGATTGGCGCGCACCCAGTGCAGCCGTGGGTTCATCCATAATCAGGGCTGTATTCGCCCAGGTCACCGCTTTTGCGATTGCCAATGCCTGTCGTTCACCCCCGGATAATGCGCGTGTATCCACAGATATGGATTTCAAACCAATTCCTAAGGCAGCCAGCGCTTTTTTTGACTCATTTCGCATGGTTTTACGATCTAGAACGCCGAGCTTACCCAGAAATCCATTTCTCATTATCTCTCTTCCCAGAAACAGATTATCCGAAACCGGAAGATCAGGCGCCAAGGACAGATCCTGGTATACGGTAAACACGCCAATTTTGTGAGCATGATTTATCGACTGAACATCAGTCTTTTCGCCCCAGAAATATAACTCCCCTTCGCTTTTTTGGATCGCCCCGCAAATTATTTTTGCCAGAGTTGATTTTCCGGCTCCATTATCACCTATTAGAGCAACAATTTCGCCTTTAACAACTTTTAAATCGACTCCCCGCAATGCCTGCAAATGACCATAGTTCTTTTTTATACCTTTTACCTCTATAGCGATTTGATCATCAACTTTACAAATATTCATAAGGATGGCGTCCTTTCAGAAATTTTTTCTATCCTAAGATTTAGGTGTAATTCGATGTGATCGTGGAGGTGCCGTACTATCCCGGACAATCAACCGGGCATCCAACTGGATAATCTCCGGTGCGGGTTGTTTTTGATGGCTCAGGCGCATCACCACTCGTCTGGCAGCGGTTTTCCCTATTTCAAAAGCAGGTTGGTCTATGGCAGTCAACGAAGGTTGATTAATTGAATACCAATTCATATCGTCGAAACCAAGAACCGAAATATCACCTGGAATTCTCAACCCGGCATCTTTAATTGCTCCCAGAGCGCCAACGGTCATTAGGTTATTCGCGATAAAGACTGCTGTGGGAATTTCTGGCATCTCTAAAAGTTGTTTCATACAGTTATAACCACCTGCCACCGTATAATCGCCATTTTTCACAACTGGCGTTACCGATGACCCATATTTTTCATTCAACGCGCTCAGAAAACCCCGTGTCCTGTCATCGGATGAGATTTTTTTAGGAGTTCCTGCGATGAATGAGATTTCTCGATGTCCTAATGAAATGAGATGGTTACAAGCTTCTTTTGAGGCTTTGAAATTGTTAACCATAACAGCATCAACATTACATCCGGGTATATAGTTATCCATAAAGACCAGGTGCGTCTGCCTTTCAAATACCGCGGCATATTGATTGCAAGATGAAGATCCACTGGGCGCGACCAGAATAGCGTCCACCTGTTTGGAAAGCATTAGCATGCATAATTCGATTTCAGCAGCCATGTCATAATTGCTATTAGCCAAAATCAAGCTGTAACCGGAACTTCTCACTACTTCCTCAACCCCTTTGATGACCAAACCATAGAATGGGTTTTCAATATCGCCCATTACCAAACCGATAGTCCTGGTAGTAGTCCGTTTAAGACTGGCGGCTACCTGATTGGGGTAATAACCCAATTCGTCAATAACTTTTAAGACTTTCTCGGTGGTGTCCTTTGAAGCGGCATTGGGGATTTGATTGATGATACGAGAAATAGTCGTCTTTGAAACGCCGGTTTTCTCAGCCACATCATTCATTGTCACAGTATTTTTTTTCATTATATGCAACCGGTTTATGAAATCGTTTAACGAAACCGATTTCATTATATGAGTATTCGCCCTGTTTGTCAATACTCATATCCGATTGTCTAGCCAATTGGCGAAATTGAATTAAATATTTTCAAACAGAAAATCGGTTTTGTAATAGCGTGATAATGCTATAATCGATTCACCTCTATCTCAAAAAGAATATTCCACTTGGCTCTGTTGGGCGGTCCGATTTCGATCGTCAAACTTGGTATTCTATAAACATGTGTTGGGTTGAGTTAGTACCAGCACTTGATCAGAATTGCGACTGTTTAAACCCACTGAGCCAGGATAATCCAATTTTTTATTTACTCGAGGTAGAGATGAAACAATTATTGCTAGGAATCGATATCGGCACTTACAGTTCCAAAGGCGTGCTTTGCCAACCAAACGGGGAAATCATCGCTGAGGTACGTACAAACCATGATATGTCAATTCCCAAGCCCGGTTATGCCGAACAAGATGCGGACGCAGTTTGGTGGGCTGATTTTAAAAAAATCTCAAAAGAATTAACCACGAAGGTCCCGTCAGGGGATAAGATCGCTGGGGTGGGCGTTAGCGCCATCGGCGCTTGTGTACTGCCTGTCGATCAGTCGGGTAAACCTTTACGTCCGGGTATCCTCTACGGTGTGGATACTCGCGCTATCGAACAGATTGATGCTCTCGAAAAAGAATATTCGCGAGATGCAATGATTGAGCTGGGTGGTTCACGGCTGACTTCTCAAGCCATTGGGCCAAAAATCCTTTGGATAAAAGAAAACGAACCTGAAGTTTACGAAAAAACCGCCAAATTCATAACAGCTACTTCTTATATCATTTTTAAGCTCACAGGGAAATATGTAATTGATGCACATACTGCCACCGAGTTCAATCCGCTCTTAAGTATTCATGCGATTGAATGGGATGGACGTTTCGCAGAGAAAATTACTACACTAGATAAACTCCCTGAGATCGGCTGGTCAGACAAAATCGCCGGTCAAATTTCAATCGAAGCAGCAAAAGCTACCGGCATCCCCGAAGGAACACCGGTCAATTTCGGAGCTGTTGATGCGCTATCCGAGGCGATCAGCGTCGGTGTAATTAATCCAGGGGAATTGATGATCATGTATGGCAGCACCGCGTTTATGATCTTCTTAATAAAAAAGCCAATAGCAACTAACGAGTTATGGTTGGAAGCCGGGGCATTTGAAGGACAATACGAGTATTCAGCCGGGTTATCGACCAGTGGGTCTGCTACAACCTGGTTCCGAGACCAATTTGGAAAAGATTGTCTAGCGAGTGAACAGGCAGGCAGTTTGAATGCTTATGCAGCCCTGGCAAAAGAAGCTGCCGGCTCCCCCATTGGATCTAACGGATTAATTACCCTGCCATATTTGAGCGGTGAACGTACACCGATTTTTGATCCTAAAGCTCGGGGCGTAATTGCCGGCCTTTCGTTAAGTCATTGTCGAGGAGATTTATACCGGTCACTACTGGAAGGGACAGCCTTCGCCATACGGATGAACCTGGATGCCATGCAGAAAAATGGCGCTCAAATCCATCATGGCGTTGCAGTGGGAGGCGGCTCATCCAACGAGCTTTGGTTGCAGATGGTCAGTGACATTACCGGTATTCCTCAATTCATCCCGGAAAAAACTATCGGCGCTGCTTACGGTGATGCGTTCCTTGCCGGACTTGCTACCGGGATAATCAATAAAATAGATATTCTGAAAAGGGATTGGGTTAAAATTACCCGAAAGATCGATCCAAATCCTGAGAACAAACGATTTTACGATCAACTATTTCCATTATTCGTTGATCTGTACCAAAATTCCAAATCGGTGGTACATTCATTGACTGATCTTCAGGTTTAGATTTTCTGCTCGCAGGTTCTATGAGGTTTAGTCATCCGCTAAGAAACGGATGACTAAATGTTTAACAATCAAGAATCAATGTAATAATCCGTTAATCCATGTTTTTCAAGTAAAGCAGGATTCTGGAAAGCAACCATGGTTGATCCGTCGTATATAATCCTGCCGGCATCCATGATCACCATGCGCGGGCACAATTCTTTCGCCAGCCCCAGGTCGTGAGTGGCGATAATCAGGGTTTGTTCGAGACCAGCCAGCAAATTGATGATCCCGCGCCGGCCGCGCGGATCCAAACCGGCGGTGGGTTCGTCCAGCGCCAGCACGCGCGGCTGCATTACCAGCACGGTCGCCAGAGCTATCCGCTTCTTTTCTCCCAAACTGAGATGATACGGGGAACGCCCTTCGCACCCCGGCATGCCTACCATTTCCAGCGCTGCTGCGACCCTGTCCTTTATCATGCCGGCAGGCGCACCCTGATAGATCAATCCATATGCCACGTCCTCATAAACGCTGTTGGAAAATAGTTGGTCGTCAGGGGACTGGAATGCCAGCCCAACCTCTGCGCGAATTTTCGAGAGGTTCCTTTCATTGATTATCTCGCCGCCAACGCGCACAATCCCTTCGCCGCGCAGGATACCGTTCAGGTGCAGCAGCAGTGTGGTCTTGCCGGCGCCGTTCGGCCCCACCAGTGCAATCTTTTCACCCGTGCTCACGCTCAAATTGAGCGCTGCCAGCGCGGTGCGGCCATCTTCGTAAGAATAACTCAATTTTTCAATTTCGATCATGCGCCATTCATCCCATTGGCAATCAAAACGAGCGCGGCTCCCATCAACAGCATCAACAGCATGGCGGCTTTCTGCCCCCAGGTCAGCGGTTCGCTTGCATGCCCAAGGCGTACTTCGCCATCATAACCGCGCGCGAGCATGGCTTGATAAATGCGCTCGCTTCTTTCCAACGTTCGCAGCAGCAGCGCCCCGGCCATGCCGCCGGTGACTTGCGCCCGCCAGCCAAAAGAACCGCCGGCGCGCATGCCTGAATTTACCGGGACTGCACTGCGGCTGGCGCGCGCTTGTGTCATGCGTTCCATTTCCTCAATCAGAACGAACAAATAACGCCACATTAACGCGAAAATCGACGCCAGCATACGCGGCAGACCGCAGGCGCGCATGGCCGCCAGCAGGTCTTCAAAGCGCGTTACAGCCGTGATCAAAACCGTAAAACCCAATGATAAGTAAGAACGGATCAATAAGCTGGTAATCCGAACCAGGCTGCTCATTGAAAAGCTGATCTGGAATCCCTTGATTACGGTCAGGACAACAAAATTCCCTTTCTGCAGGAATAATTGCGGCAGCAGTACCAGCAGGATGGGGATTTCCAATACAAGAGCCCTTTGCAGCAACACGGAGACCGGCAGTTCGGAAGCCAGCATCGCCACAAGCAGCAAACCGCCCATTAAGGCGTAAACCACCCAGGCGCCAATCGGTAGAAATGCTGCGGTCAATAAAAAGGAAATCAGGAGCGCGATTTTAATACGGGCATCACACCGATGCAGGATGCTGCTGCCCCGCAGATATGATGCCCGTTGAACTATGCCGGTCGGCATTATTTATTTTCAGCCAACTTCCCGCGCCTGGCAAGCAATGTAACCACGGCGATCACGATCAGGACGCCGATCGCGCCGGCTGCAATGGTTGCCAATGCTTCATTTTGAATCCCCGGCATGACGTAATCGGGAATGATGTGGTAGGACGCATCCTGCGCCATGATTAAAAATCCCAATTTCTCCGCCACCCACTCCAGGCCGTCCGGCTTGGACGAGGCCAGCGGGGAGCAGACCAGAAGGACGGCCGTGAAGATCAAGCCGGCAATCCATACGGCGGATGATTTGACCGGTTCTTTTGAGTCTTGCTCGATCAATTGCGGCTTGGAAGCCATCAGCAGGCTGACCGCACCCAGCGTAATCAGTCCTTCGCCGATACCGATCAAGGCATGCACGCCGCCCATGGCGGGAATGGCAATATTTGCGGGGGAGGTTCCGGAAAACGCCAATTCCAAAGAAGCTGCCAGGGCTGCGATAAAGATGGAGAACCATCCGGCAGCGAACGCGGTCAGCAAAATCGCCCAACGGCTATTGCCGAACCAGCGGCGGAACAGGCTGGAGACGAAATACGCCACGGCCATACCCACCACGGCCATGTTGAACAGGTTGGCTCCCAGCGTCAGGATGCCGCCATCCTGGAAAACCAAAGCCTGCACTGCCACCACGGAGGTCATGATCAAAACCGCCGTCCAGGGCCCAACCAGCAGCACGGCCAACGCCGCGCCTAATAGGTGGCCGGATGTACCGCCGGAGATTGAGAAATTCAACATCTGGCCGGCAAAAATGGCGGCTGCCAGCACGCCTACCAATGGCAGCTTGTTTCCGCCAATTTCTTTCCCGGCTTTCTTTAGAGCTATAAAAATGAATACCAGGCTGACCAGCCAGAGGATTCCGGCAACTGGAATAGATAAGAATCCGTCCGGAATGTGCATAGGAATAGGAGCTTTCATTTCAAACCTCTTTATATATATTTTGCTATTGCAATTATTTGCTTATTATAAATCCACTTCGGCAGATTTGAAAGAAAATCAAACAATTCCTATCATTTTCTTGACGCTTTGTCCACACAATGGTATAAATGCCGCCAATATGGAAAACAAGCACCTGTTCAACCTCACAACCGGCTTGGGTACTAGCACTACAACTACTCGTCTCACTCGAGATGGATGGGCTGAACAGGCACGCATGGATTCCTGCAGATAAGCAGAAGTACCCAGGGAATTTTAGAAAAGCCTCGAACCCATCGAGGCTTTTTTCTTATCTGCACCCTAACAAAGAAGAGGTGAGTATGGCGGACCCAGATGCACAATCGAACAAAAATACCTGCAAGACCCTGCTGTTGAAATTCGGCGGCACTTCCGTGGGCAGCCCGGAAGCCATGCGCCAGGCCGCCGCAATCATCCAGGAAGAACGCCCGAAATGGGAGCGCATCATTGCGGTGGTTTCGGCCATGAACGGGGTGACCAATACCTTGATTGCCTGCGCTCAGGCCGCCCTGGACAGCAAAAACGCCGAATATCAGGAGCATATCGCCCAACTGCGCCAACGCCATTTCGAGGCAATCCATGCGCTGGTTCCCCAGGAACTGCAGGAGGGCCTCTGCGCCGTGATCGACCAGCAGCTGGGTACGTTGAAAGCTTTTTGCGACAGTATCCAGGTGATGGGCGAGGTCACGCCGCGCGGCATGGATACCATCTCCAGCCTGGGCGAACGCATGAACGCCAAGATTTTCAGCGCCTGCCTGCAGCAGATCGGCTTGCGCAGCCAGGCAGTGGACGCGGCCGGATTGATCGTGACCGACGATAACTTCCAGAATGCCCATCCGCTGCTGGAGCAGACCTGCCGCCAAGTTTCCGCAAAACTTCTACCCTTGCTGGAGCAAGGCGTCATCCCGGTGGTGACCGGCTTTATCGGCGCGACGGAAGATGGCATCACCACCACACTGGGTCGCGGCGGCAGCGATTACAGCGCTTCGCTGCTGGCGGACTGCCTGGACGCGACGGAAGTGTGGAACTGCACGGACGTGGATGGCGTGATGACCGCCGACCCGAATATCGTGCCGGACGCACGCGTGATTCCCGAATTGACCTATGATGAGATGAGCGAGATGGCTTATTTCGGTGCCAAGGTGCTGCACCCCAAGACCATCCAACCCATCGTCACTAAAAACATCCCGCTGCGCGTGATGAACACATTCAACCCCAGCCACCCCGGCACGCGCATCAGCAGCCAGTCCAGCGCCCTGCGCGGCAAGCTCACCTCGGTCTCCGGTATCAAGAACCTGAGCATCTTCACCATCGAGGGGCGCGGCATGCTGGGGGTGCCCGGCGTGGCCGCGCGCACCTTCGGCGCAGTGGCGGAGGTGGGCGCCAGCGTGCTGATGATCTCGCAATCCTCCTCCGAGCAATCCATCTGCTTTGTAGTGCCGGCGGAGGTGGAAGAAAAAGTGCAGGCAGCCCTGCTGCGCAACCTGGGCGGCGAGATCGAACGCGGCGATATCAACGGCATCCAGATCCATTCGGATGTAGTCATCATCACCGTGATCGGCTCTGGCATGCGCCAGACGCCGGGTGTTTCGGCGCGGGTCTTCAACGCCCTGGGCAGCCGCATGATCAACGTGATTGCCATCGCCCAGGGTTCATCGGAATACAGCATCTCTCTGGTCGTCGACAGCCAGGACGCAAAACTGGCAATCCAACAACTGCATCAAGAGGTAATCATCAATGGAAACAAACCAACCCAAAATTAAAGCAGCCATTCTGGGCGCCACCGGCATGGTCGGCCAGCGTTTCGTGCAATTATTGAGCAACCATCCCTGGTTCGAGATCAGCGCGTTGACCGGTTCTGACCGCAGCGCCGGCAGGAAATACTCGGATGCCTGCTACTGGCGGCAGGAAGGCGACATGCCGGCCGCAGTACGCGATATGCAGGTGCTGCCGGCTGTTCCGCCGGTGAACGCGGGGGTCGTGTTCTCAGCCCTGCCGGCGGATATCGCCCGCGACGTCGAACCTGAGTTCGCGCGAGCCGGTTACATCGTCTGCTCCAATTCATCCGCATACCGCTACGAGGATGATATGCCGGTGATGATCCCTGAAATCAATGCCGAGCACCTGGCGCTGCTGGATAGTCAAAAGAAGAAACGCGGCTGGGACGGATTGATCGTCACCAGCCCCAACTGCACCACCAGCGGCGCGGTCTTTCCGCTTAAGGTTTTAAACGAAATTTTCGGTTTAGAGAAAGTTTTTCTGGTGAGCATGCAGGCAGTTTCCGGCGCAGGTTACCCGGGGATGCCCTATCTGGCCATCGCGGACAACGTGGTACCGTTGATCGAAGGCGAGGAGAAAAAGCTGGAACTGGAACCGCGCCTGCTGCTAGGGAAGATGAACGGCAGGGAACGCATCAGCGCGCCCATGTCCATCAGCGCGCAAGCCAACCGCGTGGCGATCAGCGATGGTCACACAATCTGCCTTTCCGTAAAGCTATCCAAATCCGCCAGCCTGGAAGAAGTGAAAGCCGCTCTGCTTTCTTACGCCTGGCCTGAGGAGATCAAGCAACTGCCCAGCGCACCCTTGCAGCCCATGATTTACCGCGAGGAAGCCGACCGGCCGCAGCCGCGTCTGGACCGCAACGCGGGAGGCGGTATGGCCGTCAGCATCGGCCGGCTGCGCCCCTGCCCCATCCTGGATTTCCGTTTGGTGGCGGTGGTGCACAATACTCTGCGCGGCGCAGCCAGCGGCTCGGTGTTGAACGCTGAATTATTGAAAGCCAGAGGATTTTTAGGGTAAGCAACGCGCGTAGATTTTGCGGATATAATTTTATTATGCGCGCGTCTTCCGTAACCAACGAGATTCTGGATATCCTGAAAAAAGAACATACCCACTTGACTGAAGTGGAGATCTACCAAGCGGTTAAAAGCAAGTTCACGGCTGTCAACCATTCCACGGTCTACCGCGCGCTGCGCCGGTTGGTGGATGATAACCAGGTTTCAATCACAGATATCGGCCGCGGAGCGCAGGTTTTCGAGTTGTGCGCCAACGACGCACACCATCACCTGGTGTGCCAGTCCTGCGGCAGGATCGTTAATCTGACAGACGGCACGGTGGAAGAATTATTCGGGAAGATTGAGAAAAACCATGATTTTCTCGTGATCACCAGGCACCTGGCGCTGTTTGGTTACTGCCCGGAATGCCGGGCGAAGATGAAAAAGGATTAATTTCAGTAATATTCCTAACTGGATAACAATGAGGTGTCATTCCGAACGAAGTGAGGAATCTCGGCCGGCAATCCGAGACCCTCTCTCAAGGGAGTGCTTCGCGATCACTTCGTTCAGGGTGACACTGCTGCATATTTTCAAAAAATGACAAAAAGAGCGATCCTTGAGCCATGCTGCAAGGTCGCTCTTTTATTAATTACACATTTCCTATCAGAATATTGCGTGGTCTACTCTTCAAGCAATCTTCGTTCGCCTTCCAGCTTGCGCAGCTCGGTCAGGTCTTGTGAGACTTCCAGCGTGCCGCGATAATTGCCGGCTTCATCGCGCATGGCGTAATATTGAATATGAATGAACTTGCCGCCCATCTGGATCCAGAACTCAGCCGTATCGCGTTTTCCGGCGCGGAAATCCTCGACAATGCGCACCACTTTGTCCACGCTGGCAGGCGGGTGGCAATTCTGCACCTTGCGCCCGATGATGGCCGGCGTGCGTTTGAAAATGCGCTCGGGCGTTTCGGAGAAATAACGCACCGTGTCGTTTTCATCGACAAAGGTGATGTCCACCGGCAATGTTTTCAGCATTAGATTGATCTGGGAGAGGGTCAGGTCTCCGGTCGATAAGGGAAAATCGCTCATGGAAACAGTCCTTTCTTCTTTCTTTACTTCAACAGGTTGATTTAATTTTACTTCAACGGGTTTTTGGGATTCTTCCGCGCCAGCCGCAGGCCAATCCGTCCCGCGCGTAACATAACTGAAACCGAAATCCGCTTCCTGGGCATGGATGGAACGCCAATCCGCTTCGGTCAGGCGTTCCAAGGCGTTGGGAAACAAAATATTTTCTTCCTTATAGATCATTTCGCGCATGGCGTTTTCCATGGGATTGAACAACTTTGCCGTTTCCGCCGTGCGGGAGCGGCTTGCTGTCGATTGGTCCTGCAGTGTCTTGATCATTGCTTTCCAGGCTTTGCGGATGTCATCGTGAATGCCCCACATGACCGCCGAAGGCCCGCTGAAACCGTACTTTTCCAGGTAGGGAAAGAGCAGGTTCTCCTTGCGCAGGTAGTGTTTCTCGAATTCGGCCAATTTATTTATGGCTGCCAGCAATTTGGCAAGATTTTCCTCGCCCGCATCAATGACGGATTTTTGCAGCAACTGGCGGGTTTCGTTGAGCTGCAGGGTGACCAGTTCGTTTTCCGCCCGGAAGGTATAAACGGGGTGACCGGGGGTCATCTCGGCCGGCTGCTGCCTATCGAGCGATTCCCGGAACATGGCCACGTGTACGTCGCATAAATACTGAATGTCGTTCACCGGCAGCCCATCGGCGATTAGAGCTTGTTCAATTTCAGCGATCTCTCCGGCGCTGGCTTCCCGCAGCATTTCGGCGAAAGCCGCCTTGACCTCCTCGTATGGCTTACCGGCATGGATCTGCCGCAGCGCTTCTTTTAATTTTTCTTTACGCAGGGTTTGATTATTGATAAATTCGCTCACTCTTGCTCCTTTCTCATGCCCATCCGATCTCGTAGGAACAAGAAATTGCTCCCTGCGGGCAGCTTTCTTCACATAACGCGCAATATGTGCAATCCTGCGGGCGCACGAAACTCAATACCTCTTCAACCAATTCCAATACCTGGTTGGGGCAAGCTTCGACGCAAGCGCCGCAAGCAATACATTTTTTTTGATTAATTTTGGGTAATTCCAGATCGCTCATGCTGTATTCCTTTCGATTACAGCCATGAGGATATCCGATTGCATATGAGAAATCTACGACTTTTGTCTCATTTTTCACCCAGGGCGATTTTCTGCATGGTTTCCCGGTCGACCAGGAGGATTTGGTGATGTTCGAAGCGGATAAATCCCTCATCCTCAAATTGTCTTAGTACGCGCCCGACCATATCGCGCACCGTTCCTAGCCTGCGCGCCATCTCATCCTGAGTCCACCTTCCCGAGGGTGTATCCGCTTGCTTGATCAAAAATGATGCGATGCGCTGCTTCACAGAGAGCAGCGAAAGGTCCTCCACCAGGTTGACCATCTTAACCAAGCGGCGCGCCATGTAATCGGCCACTGCCAGGCTGAACTCCGGCAGTCGTTCCAGTAAATCCGTGAAATCATCCTTGTTCATCTCGAACAATTCAACCGCGGTCGCGGCGCGGACATTGGCGTGATTGTTGAGCGTGTGCTTGAAAGCCGGCACCAGGTTGAAGGCTTCTCCGGCCCCCATCCTCTCCAGGACTTGTTCCCGCCCGTTGGGGGCCAGCAGATATACTTCCACCTCGCCCGAGATGAGAAAATAGATGTAGCGGCAAGGGTCTTTTTCCCACAGGATGGCGCTGCCCTTTGAGAAAGATTTGCGCCGTAAGGCAGTTTCCAAAATCGCGAGGGTTTCCTGTGAAATCCGGGAAAATAACTGTATTTTGTGTAAATCGGATTTTGACATAAATTAATTTTATATGGCATTTCGAAATAAAGATATGGTATACTCGATATTGATAATCATTTTCAATAAGAGCCGATGAAAAAGAAACCTCAAAACCTAATCAGTCAAAAGTGGGAAATCCTGTTGAGCCAGGCCGGCTACCGCATCACCCAGCCGCGCCGGGCTATCCTGGATATCATTGCCGAAAGCTGCCGACCATTGACGCCGGTGGAGATCTATGATCTGGCGCGCGCGCGCAGCTCAGGCATCGGCCTGGTAACGGTATACCGCACCATCGAAAAACTTGAGGAGCTGCACCTGGTCGACCACGTGCACCACCTGGGTGAATGCCAAACCGTATTCCGCAGTTCGGATCATCATCAACATTTGTTGATTTGCACCAATTGCGGCACCAGCTGTTATTTTGACGGGCTTGAAGTGGAAGAACAATTCAATCAAATCGGCCAGCAGCTTGGATATGAAGTGACCGGTCACTGGCTGCAATTGGCCGGGCTCTGCGAAGATTGTCAAAAATCTCATAACTCAAAAAAGGTTCCAGAATGAAAACCAGAATTTCACCCATGATCATTGCCCTGCTGCTTGCGGGGATGCTGGCCGCCTGCGCGCCAGCGGAAAAAGCAGCCAGCGATCAACTAAACGTCACCGTCAGCATCCTTCCGGAAAAATATTTCGTGGAACGCATTGGCGGCGATGCCGTGGCTGTGAACGTGATGGTCGGACCGGGCGATTCACCTCATACCTACGAGCCCAAGACAGACCAGATGACGGCTTTAAGCAAATCAGCGCTCTTCTTCACCATCGGCGTGGAGTACGAAACCGCCTGGATGGATCGCTTTACCGCCGCAAACCCAGATATGCAGATTATCGATCTTTCGGCCAAACTGGAAAAAATCCCCATGGTCGCTCACCACCATCATGAAGAAGGGGAACATGCGGGCGAAGGAGAAGAGGAAGAAGAAGGCGGCCTCGATCCGCATGTGTGGACTTCCCCGGAGAATGTCAAGAGCATGTCGCAAACAATCTACGAAACCTTGGCTGCCGCCGACCCGAACCATCAAGCCGAATACCAGGCCAACCTCGAGGCATTTATCAAAGACATCGACCAATTGGAGGCCGACATTCGCGCCAATTTGAGCGGGATCGACTCCGCAAAATTCATCGTTTTCCACCCATCCTGGGGGTACTTCGCGCGCGATTTCGGCCTGGAACAGGTTGCGATCGAGATCGAGGGTTCCGAACCCAGCGCGCAGGAACTGGCCACCATTATCGATGAAGCCAAAGAGGAAAACGCAAAGGTAATCTTCGGCCAGCCCGAATTCAGCACCAAAACAGCCGAGTACATCGCACAGGAAGTTAATGGAAAAGTGTTGTTGATCGATCCGCTGGCGGAAAACTGGTTGGAAAACCTGCGCGCTGTCAGCGGTACATTTGGAGAAGTATTAAAAAGTCAATAATGGTAAATCAAGATCTCACGCCAAAAGCGGTTATTGAAACAAAAAACGTCTGGGTATCTTACGATGCCCAGACGGTATTGGAAGATATCAACCTGACGGTGAATGAAACCGACTTCATCGGGTTGATTGGCCCTAACGGCGGCGGTAAAACCACCTTGCTGAAAGCATTGCTGGGGCTGATAAAGCCCACCAGCGGCGAGATCCGCATCATGGGTAAGACCGTGGCGGAAGGCCGCTGCTACATGGGCTACGTTCCCCAACACATCGAGTTTGACCGGCAATTTCCCATCCGCGTGTGGGAAGTGGTGCAAATGGGGCTGCTGGGCTGCCGTAAACCTTTCGCTCCCCTGTCGTCCGCAGAGCGCGAAGTGATCCATTATGCGCTTGAACAGGTGGAAATGGACAACCTCAGCCAGCGCGCCATCGGTGAACTTTCCGGCGGCCAGCGCCAGCGAGTGTACATCGCGCGTGCGCTGGTCTCGAACCCTCAAATCCTGCTGCTGGATGAGCCGACCGCCAGTGTCGACCCGCAAGTAGCCGGAAATATCTATGAGTTGCTGCGCCGCATCAACCAAACGGTCACCATCGTGATGGTCAGCCATGATATGAATGCCGTTTCTTCCTATGTAAAGACCATCGGGTGCTTGAATCGCAGGCTGCATTATCATGGCAGCAAAGAAGTCTCCAAAGATATGATGGAAGCCATCTACGAATGCCCGATCGACCTGATCGCGCATGGACTGCCTCACCGCGTCTTGTCTTCTCACGAATCTGAAGGAGAAAAACATGCTTGAGATTTTTCAATATGGATTCATGCGCAACGCGCTGGCAGCCGGGGTGCTGGTCAGCATTGCCTGCGGCATCATCGGCACGTACGTGGTGATCAATCGCATCGTGTTTTTAAGCGGCGGTATTGCGCACGCTGCTTACGGCGGGATCGGCCTGGGATATTATTTGGGAATTAACCCGGTGCTTGGCGCGATCATTTTCAGTATCGCTTCCTCCCTGGGCATGGGCATGGTGCACCGCAAAACCGGCCAGCGCTCGGATACCATCATTGGCGTGATGTGGGCCATCGGCATGGCCATCGGCATCATCTTCCTGGATATGAGCCCCGGTTACAAAGCCGACCTGATGACCTACCTGTTCGGCAGCATCCTGGCTGTGCCGGCCAGCGACCTGGTCATCATGCTGGTGTTGAATGTCATCATCATCTCTCTGGTGTCGCTTTTCTACCGCCAATTACAGGCCATTTCCTTCGATGAAACCTTCGCTTTTGTGGTCAACGTGCCGGTTGACCGGTTGTATCTGATGCTGGTCTGCCTGATCGGCCTCACGGTGGTGATGACCATGCGCATTGTGGGCTTGATCATGGTGATTGCGTTAATGACCATGCCGCCGGCAATCGCGGGATTGTTCGTGAAAGACATGAAGCGTATGATGGCGCTTTCGGTTCTATTAAGCGTCTTCTTCTCGTTCACCGGTCTGATGCTCAGTTACTACCTCAATCTGACCTCCGGCGCAACCATCATCCTGGTAGCCGGTGTAGCATACCTGATCAGTTTTCTGATCCAGAAAAGCAGACAGAAACGCAAAGCTGAAGCCAATCTGCAATCCGCGAATTAAATAGCCTGGATTGTAACCAAATACAACCGCTGTTTTGTAATAGCTGAACAGCGGTTTCTTTTCTGTCATATACCGGTTGTTGTTTTTCATTGGTGGTTATTAACCGAGATCCGGTTCTAAAAATACAAAACACTTGGAGCATTTTCCCAGGAAAATGTTCGTTATCTCTTCCACCCTTATTGTTAAATCAAAAAAGTCTCTTGGCAATGACCTACTCTCCCAGGGGGTCGCCCCCCAAGTACCATCGGCGCTGACGTCCTTAACTGCCGGGTTCGAGATGTAGCCGGGTGTACCAACGTCGCTCCAATCACCAAGAGACTTTTTAATTTCAGTGAAATAGTATGTAAGTTGATGACAAAGACTATCGAGTTCTCCGCACCACGTCGATGAAGCGCTCGATCATTAGTACGGCTTAGCTTAATATATTGCTATACTTCCACATGCCGCCTATCAAGCAGGTAGTCTTCCTGCGATCTTACTTCTTTATAGAACCAGGGATCTAATCTCGAGGCGAGTTTCCCACTTAGATGCTTTCAGCGGTTATCTCTGCCAGACGTTAGCTACCCAGCAATGCCGTTGGCACGACAACTGGCACACCAGAGGTCTGTCCACCCCGGTCCTCTCGTACTAGGGGCAGCTCCTCTCAAATCCCTTACGCCCACAGCGGATAGAGACCGACCTGTCTCACGACGGTCTAACCCAGCTCGCGTACCGCTTTAACGGCGAACAGCCCGACCCTTGGGACCTTGTCCAGCCCCAGGATGCGATGAGCCGACATCGAGGTGCCGAGCGAAGTCGTCGATGTGAACTCTTGGACTTCACCAGCCTGTTATCCCCGGGGTAGCTTTTATCCGATAAGCCACGACCTTTCCACTCAGAATCGTGGGATCACTAAGCCCTACTTTCGTATCTGCTCGACGCGTTGGTCTTGCAGTCAAGCTCCCTTGTGCCTTTACACTCTGCGGTTGGTTTCCATTCAACCTGAGGGAACCTTTGGGCGCCTCCGTTACCTTTTAGGAGGCGACCGCCCCAGTCAAACTGCCCACCTGGCACGGTCCCCTGTCCGGATAACGGTACAGGGTTAGGGTCTAAACATGTTCAGGGTGGTATTTCACCGGTGACTCCACCGAGGCTGGCGCCCCAGCTTCAAAGTCTCCCACCTATGCTACACAAAACATGCCCAAACTCAATGCCAAGTTGCAGTAAAGCTCCACGGGGTCTTTTTGTCCTGCTGCGGGTAAGCCGCATCTTCACAGCTATTTCAATTTCACCGGGTCCCTCGTTGAGACAGTGCTCCAGTTGTTACACCATTCGTGCGGGTCGGAACTTGCCCGACAAGGAATTTCGCTACCTTAGGACCGTTATAGTTACGGCCGCCGTTCACCGGGGCTTCAATTCAGAGCTTCGCTTACGCTAACCCCTCCTTTTAACCTTCCGGCACTGGGCAGGTGTCAGCCCCTATACATCACCTTACGGTTTAGCAGAGACCTGTGGTTTTGTTAACCAGTCACTAGAGCCTGTTCACTGCGACCTCTCGGCGCTCAAGTAAAACTTTCACGCCAAAAGGCACCCCTTATCCCGAAGTTACGGGGTTAAGTTGCCTAATTCCTTAACGAAGGTTCTCCCGATCGCCTTAGTATACTCTACTCGTCTACCAGTGTCGGTTTGCGGTACGGGCACTCTGATCTCAACGTTTAGAGGCTTTTCTCGGCAGCAAGGCTCAGCTCACTTATGCCTTAAAGGACCGTCACTTTGTCTCAACTCAGTCTGCGGATTTTCCTACAGACCTCAACGTCTGACACAAGGTGCACCTGCACAACCAATCGCAGGCTGGCCTACCTTTCTGCGTCCCCTCATCACTCCATCAAAGTGGTACCGGAATGTTGACCGGTTATCCATCACCTACGCCTCTCGGCCTCGGCTAAGGACCCGACTAACCCGACGCGGAACAACCTGGCGTCGGAAACCTTAGACTTACGGCGAACGTGATTCTCACACGTTTTACGCTACTCATGCCTGCATTCTCACTTCTGTCCACTCCAGTCGTCCTTACGATCGACCTTCACAGCTGACAGAACGCTCCCCTACCGCTCCAGAAATTAATCTGAAACCCATAGCTTCGGTACCAAGCTTAGCCCCGTTGGATTTTCCGCGCAGGATCACTTGACCAGTGAGCTGTTACGCACTCTTTAAAGGATGGCTGCTTCTGAGCAAACCTCCTGGTTGTTGCAGTAACCCCACATCGTTTCCCACTTAGCTTGGATTTAGGGACCTTAGCTGATGATCTGGGCTCTTTCCCTTTTGACCACGAAACTCATCTCACGCAGTCCGACTACTATGCTCTGGAGTACCGGCATTCGGAGTTTGATTGGGGTCGGTAAGCTATAAGCCCCCTTGCCCATTCAGTGCTCTACCTCCGGTACTGAACGCATAGCGCTAGCCCTAAAGCTATTTCGGGGAGAACCAGCTATCTCCAAGTTCGTTTGGCATATCACCTCTACCCACAGCTCATCCCCTAATTTTGCAACATTAGTAGGTTCGGGCCTCCACAAGCGGTTAGACTCGTTTCACCCTGGCCATGGGTAGCTCACCTGGTTTCGGGTTTAATCCTTGCGACTGAACGCCCTGTTCAGACTCGCTTTCGCTACGGCTCCGGGTGTAACTCCCTTAACCTTGCCACAAAGATTAACTCGCAGGCTCATTCTCCAAAAGGCACGCCGTCAGGCATAGCGGCGCGTGCCGGCTTTCACCGGAACACCGACCCGCCATTAGCCCTTCGACTGTTTGTAGGCTTACGGTTTCAGGTTCTATTTCACTCCCCTCACCGGGGTGCTTTTCACCTTTCCCTCACGGTACTAGTTCACTATCGGTCGCAAAGTGTGTTTAGCTTTGGGAGGTGGACCTCCCAGATTCCTACCGGATTAGCGTGCCCGGTAGTACTCAGGTGTCTAGCGGAAGGCAAATCACTTTCGCGTACGGGACTCTCACCCTCTTTGGTAGGCTTTTCCATACCATTCTGCTAGCGATTTGCTTTGTAACTTCCATATGCCAGATCCTACAACCCCGTCACAGCAAGCTGTGGCGGTTTGAGCTGATCCCATTTCGCTCGCCACTACTCTGGGAATGATTTCTTTTCCTCTGGGTACTTAGATGTTTCAGTTCCCCAGGTGCCCGTCCTTCAGCCTATATATTCAGCTGAGAACACTGTTGGTTCACAACAGTAGGTTTCCCCATTCGGAAATCCCCGAATCAAAGCCTGTTCACGGCTCCTCGAGGCTTATCGCAGTGACCCACGTCCTTCATCGGCACTTTGCGCCAAGGCATCCACCGTAAGCCCTTAGTAGCTTCAACGTGATGCGGAGAAATCGACATTCTTTGTCGTTTTCCTTCATCATTTTGAAATTAATTAGCTTCAAAAAATTGGCTTACATACTATTCACTTTTTAAGGTACTGCAGCATTTCTGCTGTCGCGGTTTGCCCGCGCTCACTGCCTCGAAATTTCTTTCGGAGCACTCAGCGCCTTCAAACCATTTATTTGTTAATTTTCATTTTTAGACAAATCAGCCCGACAAACCGCCGGGCTAATCATTCGCTTTCGGTTTGTCTATCAATTTTCAATTACTTCTTGTTACCGTTTGCCAATACGCTCCTAATCACCTTGATGGAGATGAGGGGACTCGAACCCCTGACTTCCGCCTTGCAAAGGCGGCGCTCTCCCAGCTGAGCTACATCCCCAAGTCATCTTGAGGTGGGCCTTTCAGGACTCGAACCTGAGACCTCGCCCTTATCAGAGGCGCGCTCTAACCAGCTGAGCTAAAGGCCCATACGGTACCTCAACAACTCAGGAGTGAAAGGAAGGCCGACGATCTATTGCCTCTTCACCGTTTGAGGTTCAAGGCTTTTGACCAACTGTCCGAAGACAGTCAATCGGTTCTCTTTAGAAAGGAGGTGATCCAGGCGCACCTTCCGGTACACCTACCTTGTTACGACTTCGTCCCAGTCACCAACCCCACCCTCGACGGCTCCCTCCTTGCGGTTAGGATACCGGCTTCAGGTGTTGCCAGCTTCCATGACGTGACGGGCGGTGTGTACAAGACCCGGGAACGTATTCACCGCAGTATAGCTGACCTGCGGTTACTAGCAACTCCATCTTCATGCAGGCGGGTTGCAGCCTGCAATCTGAACTGAGGCCTGCTTTTAGGATTGGCTCCGCCTCGCGGCTTGGCAACCTATTGTACAGACCATTGTAGCGTGTGTGTAGCCCAAGATATAAAGGCCATGCTGACTTGACGTCATCCTCGCCTTCCTCCGGCTTAAAACCGGCAGTCCCGTGTGACACTTGTAACACACAGTGAGGGTTGCGCTCGTTAGCGGACTTAACCGAACATCTCACGACACGAGCTGACGACAGCCATGCAGCACCTGTGTAAGCTCCCCGAAGGGTCGTTCACTTTTCAGATCACTACCACTTACATGTCAAACCTTGGTAAGGTTCTTCGTGTAGCATCGAATTAAACCACACGCTCCGCTGCTTGTGCGGGTCCCCGTCAATTCCTTTGAGTTTTAACCTTGCGGTCGTAGTCCCCAGGCGGTGGACTTATCGCGTTAGCTACGGCACTGGCAGATTTAACTCCGCCAACGCCAAGTCCACATCGTTTACGGCTAGGACTACCGGGGTCTCTAATCCCGTTTGCTACCCTAGCTTTCGCGTCTTAGCGTCAGAAATGGCCCAGGAGGCCGCTTTCGCCACTGGTGTTCCTCCGGATATCTACGCATTTCACCACTACACCCGGAATTCCACCTCCCTCTACCATTCTCTAGTCTATCAGTTTTGAACGACCTCTCCCAGTTAAGCCAGGAGCTTTCACATCCAACTTGATAAACCGCCTGCACGCGCTTTACGCCCAATAAATCCGGATAACGCTAGCCTCCTACGTTTTACCGCGGCTGCTGGCACGTAGTTCGCCGAGGCTTATTCAGAGGATACTGTCCTTTCTCATCTCCTCTAAAAGTGCTTTACAACCCGAAGGCCGTCATCGCACACGCGGCGTTGCTGGATCAGGCTTTCGCCCATTGTCCAATATTCCCTACTGCTGCCACCCGTAGGTGTATGGCCCGTGTTTCAGTGCCATTGTGGGGGGCCACCCTCTCAGGTCCCCTACCCGTCATCGCCTTGGTAGGCCATTACCTTACCAACTAGCTGATGGGACGCAGGCCCCTCCCGAAGCGAATTACTCCTTTTATCAGAAGGTCTCTAACCCAACTGATTGTATGCGGTATTAGCAGTCCTTTCGAACTGTTATCCCCCACTTCGGGGCAGGTCACCAACGCGTTACTCACCCGTTCGCCACTAGGAAGCCTCCATCCGAAGACAAAAGCTCCTCGTTCGACTTGCATGTATTAAGCACGCCGCCAGCGTTCATCCTGAGCCAGGATCAAACTCTCCGCAAAAACTAACACCGTTTCCGGTGTCATTTACGAAGTTTATTACTCAATAGAACGTCAGGTTCTCTTCCTTTCACTCTTCAGTTGTTAAAGTTCCGTTAACTTCGAGAGGCAGATTTTATCATAACCCTTGTTTGTGTCAAGGGTTTTGCGGAAAAAAATCCGATGTTTTTCCAAATTCTTGGCAAACACCGGCATTTTTGTTCGCTTTGGCCTCTTCGGCACACTTCAGCTCTTCGATTGTAAATGATTTGCTCGCAGGCAAATGCTTTGAAGTAACTTTGTACCGATATTCTAAGGCGGGTGGCATGGACTGTCAAGGCATCCGCAAGCCAAATCAAGCCTTTTTCGGCATTTTTTAAGGTTCAAAACGGTAAAAATCCACCGCTTACCGGATTTTTCTAAAATGCTATAATTTTTTTGTCATGCAAACTTCTCCCTCCAACGGGCATACCTCCTTTCAACAATTACTCCTGCAGTGCCTGGCTGTCCTTCTGCTCGGGCTTTTTCTATTCCTCTTTTTCGGATCTCTATTGATCGGGGTTTACCAGGTCTGGTATAACGGGCGAATTTTTCCGGGGATCGCAGTCATGGGTGTCAATCTGGGTGGGCTGACGCGCATGCAAGCCGCGCAGCGCCTGATGGAAACCGCTACGCTGACGCCGGACAATTCCATCACGCTGTGGTATACCGGCAATCCGCTCGAGGTCTCGCCAGCCCAATTGGGCATCAGTCTGGACCTGGCTGCTTCAGTGAACAATGCGTATGATTTCGGGCGCCGCGGTTCCATTGCCGCCTGGTTCACTTATCAACTTGGCGCAAGTTTCACCACGCGCAATCTACCCCCCACTATCATCTTCGATCAAAATGCTGCGCAGGAAACTCTCAACCTCATTGCTGATCAATTCGACCAACCGGTGAAAGAAGCCAGCCTGTCGCTGGATGGCACAAGGGTGATTTCTGAATTGGGGCAAACCGGCCGGCAGTTGGACCTTTCCGCCAGCCTGGAGCAGATCGGTTTACAGATCAGCCAAATGAACCTTGACCAGGTGATCCTGCCTGTCAAAGAGACGGCGCCGCAGATCATGGATGCCAGCCCCTACGCCAATCTGGCGCAGGAGATCATCAACCGCTCGATCACTCTGCGCATGCCCGCCGGCCAATTCGACAGCGGCCGCCAATGGCTGATCGATCCGCAGGATCTGGCTGCCATGCTGACCTTTGAAAGCCGCCAGCGGGAAGGCCAAATTGAACTTGTCCCCCAATTGAAAACAGATTTTATCAATGCCTATCTGCAGGAAATTTCCCCCGATATCGAGATCACAACCGAGAATCCGCGATTCATTTTTAACGATGAAAGCGGGGAGTTGGAATTGCTATCCCCCGGCATCGACGGCCGTTCGATCAATTACGAAGCCACGATAGGTTCCATTCAGACTGCAATAGCAGACGGAGCAACCGAGGTGGACATCAGCATAATTTCACAAAGTCCGCAAATCAGCGACGATGCCAGCGGCGCTGACCTGGGCATCACCGAATTGGTGCACAGCGAGACTTCTTTCTTTTACGGTTCCGGCGAAGCGCGTATTCAGAACATTGAAACCGCTGCCAGCCAATTTCATGGGCTGCTGGTTCCGCCGAATTCCACTTTCTCAATGGCCGACGCCATGGACGCAATCACGATCGACAACGGTTACACTGAAGCGTTGATCATCTACAATGGACAAACCATTGAAGGGGTCGGCGGCGGGGTTTGCCAGGTCAGCACCACTCTCTTCAGGGCGGCTTTTTTTTCAGGCTTCCCGATCACCGAAAGACATCCCCACGCTTACCGTGTCTCATATTACGAAAAAACTGCCGGCAACCGCCGCGATAACGATCTGGCGGGGCTGGACGCGACCGTCTACGTACCGATTATCGACCTGAAATTTGTCAATGACACTCCTTACTGGCTGCTGATGGAAACTTACGTCAATCGTTCCGCCAGTTCGATCACCTGGAAATTCTATTCCACCTGGGACGGCCGCACGGTCAATTGGCAGACCAGCGGCCCAACCAATGTTGAGAAACCCGAAAAGCCATTATATAAAGAGAACCCCGGGCTGTCTTCCGGAGAAGTCAAACAGGTGGAATGGGAAGCAGACGGCGCGGATGTGCGGGTAGACCGCTCGGTATTCCGGGACAGCGACTTGTTATTCGAGGATACTTTCTTAACGCATTATGAACCCTGGCGGGCGGTATTTGAATACGGCCCCGGTACCGAAGGCATGCCTCCTGCCGATTAGGCTGAGGAGTAATCGGTCCCTATCCTGGTGGTAAAATCTGATATTGTTTGCGGTTTTGAAAGGAGAATGAATGGTAAGCAAAGATCTCTTGGATATCTTGCGCTGCCCGGCTTGCGTACGGGAAAAAGAAGGTTTGTTGAAACTTTACAAAGACACGTGGTTGGTTTGCCAGGACTGCGGCAGAAAGTACCCCGTGGTTGAAGATATCCCCGTTATGCTGATCGATGAAGGCGATAAATGGGTGAATACCAAAAACGAAGACTTACCCGTTCCCCCGCCCAAGCCTCAATCCTGATCTGGTATTCTGGTCCTTTTCTTGCAACATCTAGATCGTTACTTTTTAATAAGGATGTAATAATCCTATGAAGAATTTTTTTAAACGAATTTTCCTCAAATTCAAGCTAATGGACACGCTGACAAAGATTTTCTTTGTCGTTTTTGTGGTGCTTGCGGTTGTGACCAGCCTGGTCGCGTTTAATTTCGTGCGCAACTTCACCTCATCCATGACGATCCTCAATCTTCCCGGCGCGCCGATCTTGCAAAATTTGATCGACAACAACGGCGAAACCATCAGTTCCGGCATCAGCCAGGCTGCGGATGTGGCCACCCCCGAACCCTGGGATGGTTCCAGCCGTGTAACCATTCTTCTAATGGGCCTGGATTACAACGACTGGCGCGCCGGCGAAACCCCGCACAGCGACACCATGATGCTGTTGACCATTGATCCGGTCAATAAGACCGCCGCCATGATGTCGCTCCCGCGCGATCTGTGGGTAAATATTCCGGGATTCGACTACGGCCGTATCAATGAAGCATATTTTGACGGGGAAATATACAAACTGCCTGGAGGCGGCCCGGAGTTAGCCCGCCAGACAGTAGAGCAATTCATCGGCGTGCCCATTCCCTACTATGTGGTGATGGATTTCAACACCGTCATCCGGATCATTGACGAAGTCGGCGGCGTGGAGGTCACACCCGATCAGGATGTGACAGTTGAAAAATTCGGCGGCGGCGAGGAACAAACCCTGGTTGCCGGAACGAAATACACTCTGGATGGTTCTTTGGCGCTGGCTTACGCGCGCGAACGGCACACTTCCGGCGGCGACGTCGACCGCGCCCGCCGCCAGCAGGAAGTGATCATGGCCTTCCGAAAAAGAATCTTGAGATATCAGGATTTACCCGCTTTCATTGCCAAGATACCTGCAATCTATCAAGACCTGTCCTCCGGCATCCGGACGAACATATCCATCAGCGACGCGGTTCAATTGGGCGTGCTGGCTTTGTCTCTGGACGCGCACAGTATCGGGCGAGCCGTGATTGATTATGAAATGGTCATCCAGGCCACCTCCCCTCAAGGCGAGGCAATCCTGAAACCTATACCGGATAAAATACGCGCCCTGCGCGATGAGGTCTTTGCATCCGGCGGCACCATGGCCCCTATGGCAATTGCCAGCAGCGACACCACCCTGGTTAAAGAAGAGGCTGCCAGTGTGGTGATCTGGAATGGCAGCGGCGACAGCGCCCTTGGAACCCGCACCAACGATTACCTGAAAAGCCAGGGCATCAACGTGGTCCAATTAGCCGATGTGGATTATTCCTCCGCCACCAAAATTGAAATTTTCAACGGCAAACCCTACACCGTGAACTATCTGGCGCAATTGATGGGGGTCGCTTCCGCCAACATCTGGAACTCATACGACCCTGCGGCTGGCACGGATATCCGCATCACCCTGGGCGGCGATTGGGCAGCCAATAACACCTTGCCATAAAACCTTGGCCAGTAAAAAAAAAAGCCGCGCTTGAGCGCGGCTTTTTTTTTTCAAAAAGTCTGGTTTTACTTCATCATCGGAATTTTGATGCCATGTTTCTTGGCAGCCGCTATCGCTTCAGGATAACCGGCGTCCGCATGCCGGATCACTCCCATGCCGGGGTCGGAAGTCAGAACGCGCTGCAAGCGTTTGGCCGCTTCAGGCGTTCCGTCGGCCACGATCACCATGCCGGCATGCTGGCTGAAACCGATGCCTACGCCGCCGCCATGATGGAAAGAAACCCAGGTTGCGCCGCCCACTGCGTTGACCAGCGCATTCAGGATTGGCCAGTCGCTGACCGCATCCGTTCCGTCTTTCATGCCCTCCGTCTCGCGGTTAGGGGAAGCGACCGAACCGGAATCCAGGTGATCGCGCCCGATCACGATGGGAGCTTTCAACTCTCCTTTAGCTACCAGTTCGTTGAATTTCAAACCAGCCCTAGCCCGTTCACCGTAACCCAGCCAGCAAATACGGGAGGGCAAGCCCTGGAAAGCCACCTGTTCGCGCGCCATTTTCAACCAGCGGTGCAGGTGGGCATTATTGGGGAATAATTCCATGATGGCCTCATCGGTCCTGTAAATATCTTCCTTCTCACCCGAAAGTGCCACCCAGCGGAAAGGTCCTTTGCCTTCGCAGAAAAGCGGCCGGATATAAGCCGGAACAAAACCCGGAAAATCGAAAGCGTTGGTCAGGCCGTTATCATAAGCTCTTTGGCGGATATTATTGCCGTAATCGAAGACCTCCGCGCCGCGTTTTTGGAATTCCAGCATGGCTTTCACATGCTCGGTCATGGAATCTACCGACCGACGGGTATATTCCTTGGGATCGCGTTTGCGCAATTCGGCAGCCGCCTCAACACTTAACCCGGTGGGAACGTACATCAAAAAGTCATGCGCCGGCGTCTGGTCGGTAACAACATCAGGCGTTACGCCGCTTTTCAACAAAGCTGGGTAAATATCGGCTGCGTTGGCTACCAGCCCGATGGAGCGCGGAATTTTCTTTTCTTTGGCTTCCAAAACCAGGCTTAGAGCTTCCTCGATGTCTTCAGAAACTATGTCTAGGTATCCGATTTCCTTACGCCATTTCGCCTGGGCCGGATCAATCTCAACGATCAAGCCCGCGCCTTCGTTCATGGTGATCGCCAGGGCTTGCGCGCTGCCCATGCCCCCCAGGCCGGCCGTCAGCACAAATTTACCTTTCAATGAACCCCACCCGCGCTGCTCGGCCAGGGATGCCAGAGTTTCATAGGTTCCCTGCAGGATACCCTGAGCACCGATGTAAATCCATGAACCGGCCGTCATCTGGCCGAACATCATCAAACCTTCGGCAACCAGTTTATCAAAATGCTCCTGGGTGGCCCAATGAGGCACCAGGTTGGAATTGGCAATCAATACGCGCGGGGCATCCGGGTGAGTTTTGAACACCCCCACAGGTTTTCCGGATTGAACCAGCATGGTTTCGTCGTCTTCGAGTTCTTTCAACGTATTCAATATCGCATCAAAACAATCCCAGTTCCTGGCAGCCTGTCCCCGGCCGCCGTAAACGACCAAATCTTCCGGGCGTTGGGCAACCTCAGGATCCAGGTTATTCTGGATCATTCGAAAAGGCGCCTCTGTCAACCAGGATTTGCAGGATAGTTTCGTCCCGCGCGGGGCTTTTACAGTTCGGGATTCGGACATGGTTTTCTCCTAAAAATATTTCCCTGATTATACATTCGACCTCGTTTTTTTATATAATTCTTACGTATTAACCCCAATATTGTCATATAATCAAAAACTCGAAAGTCCTGAAAACAATATATAATGGTTGCTGAGGTTTACTATGCCAGTGTACGTATATCACTGTGAAGAATGCGGTTTTCAATTCGAACAACAGCAAAAATTTTCCGATAAACCCCTTAAACGCTGCCCTGAATGCAATAAGGACAGCCTGCACAAGGTGTATACCCCCGTCGGGGTGATTTATAAAGGGTCGGGGTTCTATTCCACCGACCACCGCTCCAGTTCAGGCGCCAATTTCCCCGCCAAACCCAAGAAAGAGGATAAAGCGGAAAGCAAGGAACCCGTGAAAAGCGAAACCGAAAAAACCGCAAAGGTTAAGGAAAAAGTGGATTGACCATCCACTTTTTTTAATTTCATAATTAATTGAAAACAAGGCAAATTAGAAAAATGAAGCGGTGGTATTTTTGGGTTGGAATCCTGGTCAGCGTCCTTTTCCTCTTTCTCGCGTTGCGTGGATTACAGTTAGACTTGGTCGTTTCTTCGGTGAAATCGGCGAATCTTCTTTGGCTGCTGCCGGTTGTTCCACTTTATTTCACCTCCGTCGGGTTCCGTTCACTGCGCTGGAATTATCTGCTGCGGCCGGTAAAAAAAGTGCCGACGCGCGAGATTTTTCCGGTGGTGGCGATCGGATACATGGGGAATAACATCTTTCCTGCCAGAGCCGGAGAATTGCTGCGTTCAATCGTCCTTAAACATCGCTATGGCATTCCCATCTCAGCCTCGCTTGCCAGCATTATCGTGGAAAGGATTATCGACGGGGTTGTGATGCTCGGTTTTATCTTTTTCAATCTAACCGAGTTGAACCGTCTTACAGACGCTTCCGGCTTTGTGGGCAGCATTCGATCATTGGCGCTGTGGGGATCACTCATTTTTATGGGGGCACTGCTTTTCTTCATCCTGGCAGCCAGTCTTCCGCGAAAAGTGGAAAACCTGATCCGTTGGCTGGTTAGAAAAACCATGCCTGAAAAATGGCAGGTGAAAATTTTGGATATCACCATGCGTTTCATCACCGGCATTCAAGCATTGAGTTCGATCAAAAGTATGTTCCTGGTGCTGGGTACATCCGTGGTCATCTGGCTGTTGGAAACCAGTGTCTACTGGGTGGTTATGCAAGCGTTTCCTTTTAGCGTGAATTTCTTTGCCTTGATGCTGATGAACGGCATCCTCAACCTGTCTACCACGCTGCCCTCGGCGCCGGGTTACATCGGCACTTTCGACGCACCGGGCATTGCCCTATTAAGCGCTTATGGAATCGAGAAATCCCTGGCCGCCGGATATACCCTCCTGTTGCATGCAGCTTTATGGCTGCCGGTCACTTTGTTGGGTGCTTTTTTCTTCACCAGGGAAGGCTTAAACTGGAGCAAGGAACTGGAAGCAGCCAGAGCTGAAAAAGAAGGAAAACATTCATGAGAAATATCGCGATCATTGGAGCGGGCGCTGGCGGCTTAGCCGCCGCTTACGATTTAACCCGGGCAGGGCATGAGGTCACCATCTTTGAAAAAGAGAGTACGCCCGGTGGATTGGCATCGGGTTTCAAGGAACCCGCGTGGGATTGGTCGCTGGAAAAGTTTTACCATCACTGGTTCCAAACCGATCACGCTATCCTGGAATTGACCAGGGAGTTGGGACTGCAGGATAAGGTGCAATTCCACCGGCCCAAGACCGTGGTTTACTACAACGGCGATTTTTATCCTTTTGATTCTCCAATCGCTGCTTTATTGTTCCCCGGCTTGTCCTTCCTGGATAAGATACGCTTCGGTTTCGTCACCGTATATTTGCGGTACCTGGCAGCCTGGCAGCCGCTCGAAAAGTACACCGCGCATGCCTGGATGAAGAAATTCTACGGCGATCGCGTTTACTCGGCCATGCTGGAACCACTGCTGGTGGGCAAGTTCAGCTCGCATTACCAGGATGTGAATATGGCTTGGTTCTGGGCGCGATTCAAAGCCCGCACATCCAAGCTGGGTACATTCGAAGGCGGCTTTCAGGCATTCCTGGATCAGTTTGCAGAAATTCTCAAACAGGCCGGCGTCCGCTTTTCTTTCAACACCGGCATCCAAAAGATCACGCCGTTGAAAGACGGGCGAATCGAGCTTGCCACTGATCAAGGGAAAAAAGTATTCGATCAAGTTCTGGCAACCGTGCCGCCCTTTTTACTAGCCAAAATCGCGCCGGATTTGGGCGGTGAATATATTCACAAACTCAATGCGCTGAAAAATATCGGCGCTGTCGTCTTGATCCTCTCGCTGAAAAAACAGCTTTCAAAAAAAGGGTACTATTGGTTCAACCTGCCCAAATCCGCCGGTTTTCCATTCCTGGCGCTGGTGGAACACACCAATTTTTTGCCCGCCAGCCATTACAACGGCGAAGACCTGGTTTACTGCGGCGATTATCTCGAGAACACGCACGAGTACTTCAGGTTGACAAAAGAGGAAATGGTGGAGCGGTTCTTGCCCAGCCTTAAGAAGATCAATCCTGATTTCAGCGAGGATTGGGTGGTAAAGAGTTGGCTCTTCCGCGCTCCTTACGCCCAACCGGTGCCCGGCGTAAATCACTCCCAAAAAATCCCCGCAGTTCGAACCCCTATTCGGAATTTGTACTTCGCCAGCATGAGCCAGGTGTATCCCTGGGATCGCGGCACAAATTATGCCGTTGAACTTGGACGCAAGGCAGCCAAAATAATGCTCGAGTAATCTTGATCTCTCATGCAGAAAAATGTAAAACCGGAGCCATCCCCCTGTGGGTTTGCGCTCCGGTATTCTTTAACTTCTTTGTCTGACTATTCTTTATACTAAAGCAAATCTACAATTTTCGGCATCTGTGGGGGATTATGCGTAGAAATGGGCATTAGTTCTGATGAACATCCGTCCTAATTCCTGGCTCCGGTTTGGCTAATCCCATCTATTTTTTAAGATAACTAATCTTAAAGATTGATTTATTTTTAACGTGTCGTAGGCTTAGAGTCTTGTTCGGTATTACCGATTTTGCTAAAATCAGCACAGAAATCATTTCACTGAGCAAATTTCCGGCCATATTCGCTTCGGTCCGGAAAGCTCTCCAGAGCACGATTGGTGCTATTCAAACCTATTTTTGTTTATCCCACATTGTAAATCCAGTGGGGTTTATTAAATACAAATATAGCTAATATTGAAAATTTTACGGAGAAGGGAGGAAGCTCTGGCATGGAAGCATCGCAAGCATGGCAGGCTACATTGGGGCAGTTGCAAATGGAATTGCCCAAAGCCACGTACGATACCTGGGTTCGTGACACCCGGTTCATCAAGCATGAAGAGAATACGTTTTTTATTGGTGTTCAAAATGCCTATGCCAGAGATTGGCTGGAAAACCGTTTGACCACCACCGCTTCCCGGCTGCTCAGCGGCATCATGGATGCCGCTCAAAGCATCACCTTCGTTTTGAATTCCCACGATGAATCCACCCCAAGCTTTCGCGAGGAAGAGGATCCGCAACCGGAATCATTCTACGATCCGGTTAAACAAAGCACATTCAATTTACGCTATAGTTTCAGCAATTTTGTGGTCGGCCCCAATAACCGGCTCGCGCATGCCGCCAGCCAGGCAGTAGCGGAAAACCCTGCCAATGCCTATAACCCATTGTTTCTCTATGGTGGAGTGGGGTTGGGTAAAACGCACCTGCTGCATGCCATCGGCAGCGAGATCGTCCGTCAGGGGCGAAATGTTCTGTACGTCTCTTCTGAAGAATTCACCAACGATCTGATCAACGCCATCCGCAAACACGACACCTCCAGCTTCCGCGAACGTTATCGCACGATCGACGTTTTGTTGATCGACGATATTCAGTTCATTGCCGGAAAGGAATCTACCCAGGAAGAATTTTTCCACACCTTCAACACGCTGCACGGACAGAACAAACAGATCGTGATCTCTTCCGACCGGCCGCCCAAAGCGATGGTAACGCTCGAGGAACGGCTGCGCTCGCGCTTTGAATGGGGGCTGATCGTGGATATCCAGCCTCCGGAGCTGGAAACCCGCCTGGCAATTTTGCGTTCCAAAGCTGAACGCGCCGGACGTCAGGTGGATAACGACATCCTGGAATACATTGCCCATCAAATCCAGTCTAACATTCGCGAACTGGAAGGCGCTCTCACCCGCGTGCTGGCGTTCTCCGATTTGAGCGGCAAACCCCTTGACCTGGATTTAGCCAAGTTGGCGCTGATCGATTTTCTGCCGGACATCGGTTCACCCGATTCCACCCAGATCCTGTCTACGGTGGCAAAAGCTTTCAACCTCAGCCAGGATGAATTGCTCAGCCGGAATCGTTCAAAGAACATCGCCCTGCCGCGTCAGGTTGCCATGTACCTGCTGCGCGAAGTCGGCAACGAATCCCTGCCGCAGATCGGTGAAACACTGGGCGGCCGGGACCACACCACCGTGATGTATGCCTGCGAGAAAGTTGCCGATATGATCGAACGGGATGATCATTTCCGTCGCCAGATCTTCCAGATCCGCGACCAGCTTTTCAACAGTCAAGCTTACGCGTAGAAAAATTTCTTTAACATCTTTAACAAATCTTTTACATTGCAGATTGTAAATATAACCATTTACATGGTAGAATGCACTTCGGTAAACAATGAGAGCTTACCGGATTGGTAAAGATAGATTATTGCATCGCTGCGAATAATTTTAAAATACACCCTGGCCGGAATTCTCGCCAGGGTTTTGCTATTAAAGAAATCTTATCCGTTTTATCAAGCGGGTTTATATAATTAAGGTAAAAAAATGAAAGAGACAAATTTAAAAATCATCCCACTCGGCGGCCTGGGTGAAGTTGGCCGCAACATGATGCTGTATGAGTATGACGATACTGCAATCGTTGTCGATTGCGGAACCATGTTCCCTGAAAACGACATGCTGGGTATCGATTGCATCATCCCGGATTTCCAATATCTGCGCAGCCGTAAGGATAAGATCCGCGGCGTCATCATCACGCACGGTCATGAAGACCACATCGGCGCCATCTCCTATTTTCTGTCCGAATTCAACGTTCCGGTTTATGGGACACCCCTGACGCTGGGCTTGATCAAAGTTAAACTGACCCGCCGGGGAATGATCAATAACGTGTCCTTGAACACCATCCGTGCCGGCGAAAGCATCCGCATCGGACCTTTCAAGGTAGATTTTTTCCACGTGTGCCATTCCATCCCGGATTCAGTCGGATTGGGAATCGAAACACCGGAGGGATTGATCGTGCAATCCGGCGACTACAAATTCGACCACACCCCGGTGGACAACTGGCCTACGGATTATGCCAAGCTGGTTGAATTCTCGCGGCGCGGTGTTTTGGCGCTTATTGCTGATTCCACCAACGCCACGCGCCCTGGCTGGACGCCTTCCGAGCAGAATGTCAGCGAGGCTTTTGAGAAGGTATTCTCGCAAGCTAAAGGCCGTATCATCATTGCCAGCTTTGCTTCTCTGATCTCCAGAGTTCAGCAAGCCGTCAACGCCGCTGTTGCGCACCGCCGTAAGATCTGTTTTGTGGGCACCAGCATGGTGGAAAACGTTGAGATGGCGGAGAAGCTCAATTATTTGACTATTCCCCCGGGTACCATGGTCAGCTTAAATACCGCGTTGGAATTACCCGAAGAGGAAGTGGTGATCATGTGCACCGGCGCCCAGGGTGAACCGGCATCCATACTCGGGCGCCTGGCGCGTGGAACACAGCGCCAATTCGATATTCGCAGAGGCGATACAGTGGTGCTTTCATCAAAGACCATCCCCGGCAACGAGGAAGCGGTGTTTTCCACCATCAACGACCTGTTCCGGCAGGGCGCCAACGTGATTTATGAAGAAATAGCGCCCGTGCATGTCTCCGGCCACGGCAGCCAGGAAGATATCAAGCTGCTGCTCCACCTGACCAAACCGAAATACTTCATCCCGGCGTATGGCGAAGTCCGCCACATGATGCAAGCCAAGCTGCTGGCCATGCAAACCGGCATTCCGGAAAAACACGTGCTGGTGATTGAAGACGGTGCGGTAATCAACATCAAGAACGGCAAAGCTAAAATTGGCGGTCAAATTCCGATCAACACCATTTTTGTGGATGGGTCCTGGGTTGGCGATTTAGGCCCGGATGAAATGCGTGACCGCGCCATGCTTTCGCAGGATGGCATTGTGCTGGTGCATGTCAATTTGCATAAAGAGAACGGTGAATTGATGGGCAAGCCTGAGATCATCAGCCGCGGTTTCGCGGCTTCGCAGGAAGCCCAGGAAATTCTGGCCCGGTTGGAAAAACCAGTGATTGAAACCGTAAAAAACTCGAACGGCAACCTGGAAAAGAACATCATCCGTACAGTGAAAAATTTGATTTACAAGGAAACGCGCCGCAACCCAACTGTTCTGGTGACCATGAGCAATCTCTAAACCGCCTTAATATCTTTACTAGTTAGCATCCTGCCAGCCTTGTTTTCCCCGCAAGGGAACAAAAACAACCGGCAGGATTTCTTTTTTCTCAATCCCTTGCGAGGTTTTGGTCCATAATTCCAAAATCTGCCGCCAACGCTCACCCACAGGAATGACCAATTTACCGCCCGTCTTCAATTGCTCGATCAAGTTGGCCGGCACAGCGGGGGAGGCTGCAGTTACCAAAATGCCGTCATAAGGCGCGGCTTCCGGCCAGCCCAGCGAGCCGTCGCCGACGTGAATATGGATGTTGGTCAAAGCTAGTGAAGCCAAATTGATACCGGCAGAGTCCGCCAGGTTTTTGATCCGTTCAATGGTATGCACTTCAGCCGCCAGGTTTGCCAGGATGGCCGCCTGATAACCGCAGCCGGTGCCGATCTCCAATATTTTTTCGCTGCCCTTCAAATCGAGCAAACTGGTCATCAACGCGACAATATAGGGTTGGGAGATGGTTTGCCCAAAACCGATCGGCAGGGGATGATCCTCGTAAGCGTCCGGCCGCATCTCTTCTGAAACAAATAAATGCCGGGGAACACGTTCCATTACTTTAAGCACACGGGGATCGTGGACATCCCTGGCCTTGATTTGCGATTCCACCATACGTTTTCTGGCTTTCGCAAATGGTTCAATTTCCTGCATCGATTTCATTATACAGACATCTCGCAGGCCGGTGTAATGTCTCAGGCTAAAGCGCGCGAGATCAGGCGGTCAACCTTACCCATCGGAAATCCTTCCAATTCGGAAATTTCCACCCAGCGGATTTCATCGGCTTCAAGCGCGCGGGGTTCGCCCTGCGGAATGCGCCCGGTGAACACGTGAACCGTTACGCGGTAATGGGTGTAAGCATGCTTATAATGCCCAATTTCATCTTCCACGATAAGGCTGACGCCCAATTCTTCCAGAATTTCCCGTTTCAGGGCGCCCGGCAAATCTTCACCGGCCTCAACTTTTCCACCGGGAAATTCCCATAGTCCGCCCAGCAATCCATCCGCTTTGCGTTTGTCGATCAGCACCTTGTTTCCCACGCGGATCACTGCAGCGACGACCACATAATGCGGGATAGGCGTTTTGCGCGCTTTGATTGGATAAGCCTCCGGTTTCCCCTGCAGGAAAGCCCGGCATTTGGAATGCAGCGGGCAGTTTGCGCAAAGCGGGTTCTTGGGCGTGCAGATCAGCGACCCCAGGTCCATGATTGCCTGGTTGAAATCCCCGGCGCTTCCGGGAGTCAGCATTTGGCGCATAATGCCACCGATCTCCTGTTTGGAAATCTGAGTATTGATTGGCGCTGAATATTCCACCAGCCGGGCAATCACGCGCAAGCCATTTCCGTCCAAGGCTATTTCATCCCTGCCATAAGCAATGGATGCCAGCGCCCCCGCCATATACTCGCCGACTCCGGGTAATTTTTTTAATTCCCGGACAGTATCCGGAAATTTTCCCTGATATTCAGCCATCAAAACACAAGCGGCTTTGACCAGGTTTCTCGCGCGGCTGTAATAGCCCAGCCCTTCCCATAATTGCAGGACTTCCTGCTCGCCGGCTTTGGATAGACTCTCCAAATCCGGGAAAGCTGCCATCCATCTTGCATAGTATGGAATTACTGTTTCCACGCGGGTCTGCTGCAGCATAACCTCCGAGATCCAAATGCGGTAGGGGTCCTTGCTTGCGCGCCAGGGCAAATCGCGCGAATGGGATTGGTACCATTGAGTCAGCAGCCACCCGATTTGCGAAAAATTCATTGATCCGGTCGATTCAGAACTGGAATCCCCCAGTTGCAGGAACAATCTTGTATTTGTAATCGGTCACAAAATCCATCAGGCGCGTAATGAGTGAAATCCATTGATCGCCGCTCATCACCGTGTGGATTTGGTCGATGGTTGGCAGGATGGCTGAAACCATGATCTGGGGTTGGTTGCCGTAAACGGTGACCCAGGCATCGTTGAGCTGAAAACCCAATTTTTGCACTTGCGGGAGGAATTCCCTGACCACGAACTCAAAGTATTCCTGTTCGTGCTCCGGGTTAATATCCCAGGTCATGATCAGTTTGCCCGGCATTTTCCGCTCCTACTCGTGCGGGTAATCCAGGACACTCACCTGGGTTTCCTCCGGTAATGCAGCCACGCTGGCTACTTTTAATGAGGGCAGTGTTTCCACCGTTGACAATCCCATCTCTTTGAGAAATTTCCCGATCGGATCGAGCTTTAAATTTGTTGCCGGGGTCTGGTAATGCATGGGAATGACGATATTCGGTTCGAACAGGCTGATAACTTCGGAAGCCTTGGCAGCGTTCAGACTGCCCGCGTCACCCACCGGCACCAGTGCAATATGGACTGGCCCAAGCGATTCCACTTCTGCCTGGCTGGGCACTTGCAGCATATCACCCAGGTGAACGATGTTCATACCGCCGAAATCGATCAGGTAAAGTGTATTGACTGGCTGGCCGTTTTCGCGTTTTTTATGCTGATCGGTGCGCAAACCGGTGATGAAAACGCCCCCGATTTCATATTCACCGGGGCCATTTATAATGTAAGGGTCACTCTTGACGGCCTTCACGAATGAATGGCTGGGGGACTCATGACTGATCGTAACGATATCGGCTTTCAGTTTCAACGGCTGATAACCGACAGTTTGTGAATCATACGGATCGCAAACCACAGCGGTTTGGCCGCGTTCCGTAATCCTGAAGCATGAGTGTCCGTACCAGGTAATTTCCATTCAACCTCCGATTTCGGGCATGATTATACATGATTTGATTTATACCCATTCTAACCCTTGTTTTCCGGTTTTTTTAACAATAATATCTTTTTACACTAATGCGATGGAAAGAAAAAGGGAAATGGAAATGGAAATGGATGGAACTATAGAATGGTTGATGTCAGGCCCGGATTGGGTTCGCTATAACTGTATGCGCGATTTATTTAACATGGGAGAAGACAATGCTGATGTCAGATCTGCTCGAGCGGGAATGCTGGCTGACAGTCAGGTTCAATCTTTAATTGCGGAAGTCAGCCGCTGGGAATCCGTCCCACTCAAACGTCATAACGACGCCATTCATCCTCTTCACAAGCTTGCGTTCCTGGCTGATATCGGTATTAACAAGCATGACGATGGAATACCTGAGATTCTCGCTAAAATCATGAACCATCGTGCCAGTGAAAGCCCCTATCAAGTGCTATCCAATTATCCAATTGCCTTCGGAGGCAGCGGAAAAGATGAATGGTTGTGGTGTCTGTGCGATGCACCTTCTATCTTATATGCAATATCAAAAATGGGCCTCAAGGATGATCCGCAGGTTTGCTCAGCAATTGACTACTTGACTGCCTTCGGACGAGCGAATGGCTGGCCCTGCAAAGCAGATAATCAACTACCCAGATTCAAAGGACCAGGTAAAGCCGGAGATCCATGCCCCTACGCCAATTTATTAATGCTGAAGCTGCTTGCACTGCGGGGCGAGGTAAAGCACTGGCAGTACATACAGCCCGCTTTGGATTCAGCCCTAAATTTATGGGAATCCAGTCAGGAGCGACATCCTTATTTATTTAAAATGGGCAATGACTTCCGTAAACTCAAAGTACCTTATATTTGGTATGACATTCTGCATTTGGCTGAGGTTATTTCGTTCTATCCCAAATATCATCAAGATAAGCGCTTCCAGGAAATTCTGGGAATCATCGAAGGCAAGAAGGACAACAACGGCCGTTTCACAAGCGAATCTATTTGGTCTAAGTGGGCAGGCTGGGAATTCTGCCAGAAACACGAACCTTCTCGTTGGCTGACTTTTTGCGTTCTAAGAATCCTTAAAAGAGTTGGGCGTTGGTCGCTTCGCTAATCAAACGTTGAATTACAAAAATCGTGACGTCATCCGCCGCCGGCGCATTAGATTGAAATTCCAGAATCCGTGAATCGAGCACTTCAATCAACGAGTCCTCGGATCGCGCTGGAAAAGTGTGCAATGTGTTAAACAGACGATCCTCGCCGAAAAGGGTATCTTCGGGAGAACGCGCTTCAGTTACCCCGTCGGTATACATGACCAGGTGGTCGCCCGGTTTTATGTGGATTTTTTTATTCTCCAATTTCAATTCACCGGTGATTCCCAATGGCATGCCGTCTTTTTCCAGCCAATGCATCTCCCGATGGTTCTTCCTCAAGAGCAGCGGAAGCGTATGACCGGCATTAGTGTAAACCAGTTGCCCGGTGTCAATGCTGAGCAGAGCATAAAAAACTGTGACAAAAAATCCTTCGCGGGAGTTTTCCAACAATAAACGGTTGACCTGTTCCAATGTCTCCGCCGGTTGGTTTCCAGCCTGCGCCGCGGCATGGATCAAGGTGCGCGCCACTGTCATGGTCAGGGCGGCCGGCAGGCCTTTATCGGATACGTCTGCAATGACCAGCCCCAACTGGTTCTCGTCTATCGGAATCACATCGTAAAAATCACCGCCAACTTGCAAAGCCGGTCGCCAGCGCACGGAAATTTCCCAGCCGGGGAATTGCGGCATCTTTTCCGGCAGGAAAGTTTTTTGGATTTCCTGCGCAAGTTGGAATTCGCGCCGGATGCGTTCCCGGTCGACCATCTCATGTTTCAAGCGTTCATTCTGAATGGCAATGGAGAGCTGCTGCGCCACGCCCCGGATGATCTCGATTTTCTTTTCCCGCAACTCAACTCCCTCATTGGTTTCGTAGACCATCAAAAATCCGAAATTTTCATTTCCAATATGAAGAGGAAAGATCACCAGGGATGGATCGGGGGTTTTAGGAATGCGGTTGTTATGCAAAAATGGACGGTAATCAAGCAGCAGCCATTGCGCAGGTGAATTTCCGCCAATTTGGCAGAAAACCGGTTTTTGATTCATCGCTATTAAATCCAGCGATCGACTAAAACCGTTTTTGATAGTTTGGGGCAGCTCTTCCACCTCACTTTTCCAGCTTTTGCTGTAAGCAGATCGCAGATGCACCCGTCGGGATTGCTCATCCTGCAGATAAACCAGAGCGGTATCGATTCCCACCAGCAACGGCAGCAGGTTGATCACGTTCGCGAGCGTTTCATCCAGGTTCTCCGAGGCCGCCACCATCTGAGCAACTTGCAGCAAAACCGCGGTAACGTAAGCCTCGTATTCCCGTGATTCTTCCAATCGAAAATTCTCGATTGCCAGAGCGATCTGCCGGCCGATCGCCATGATCACATCCTTCCGGTTGGCGGCTGTCTCCCCCGCCGCCTCAAATTTTCCCGCGGATTGATCAACCATCATGATCCCAAATAACAGATCATGCGCCACAAGTGGAACCAGCTTGCAGCAATCATGTGGCGTCCCGTTTGATTCAACGTCAATCGGCCAGTCCAAATCAAGCGGAATTTTCAATACAGCCACCTGGTGGAACCGTTCAGCCGCTTTTTGTTCATAAGGCAGCATGGCCAACTTTGGCTCAAGTTCTTTTTCAAAGCCGTAATGAGCATTCAGAAAAAACTCGCTGGCATACTTGCCCTGCATAAAAATGGCGCATTTATCAACGCCAACCAGTAAGGGCAGAATGCGAACAATCGCATCCAGCAAATCATCGACATTGTCATACGCCTGGGCAGCTTCGGCTACCTGCAGCATAACGGTGGAAGCCCAGGTTTTTTCAAATAAATCGTCAAATAGATCCGCGTTTTCAATTGCCACGGCAATGGAATCGGCCAAAATTTTTAAAACCATAATGTCATTGTCATGGAATGCATACGGGTAATCGTGGATGATCTGCAGCACGCCCAAAGCTTTATCGTTGCTGATCAATGGCAGGCATAATTCAGAACGTGCTCCCTCCAAACCAGCCACGGCCCGGTATCGGGGATCGCGCTGAACATCTGTGGACAAAATCTCATGACCGCTTTCCGCGCAAATTCCGATTAGTCCCTCACCCAACGGGATACCATTTCCCATATTCAATTCCGACAATTGATCGGCCGCCAATTGCTTTCCGGCGCTGGCCTGAACCGATAATGTCTTGCGGGTTTCTTCAAAGGTGTAGATGGCGACAAAGTAAAAATGAAAAGTTGTCTGAACCAGGTCAACAATCTTTCGAAAGAGTTCGGTTGTACTGCGGTAACGCGTGATCTCAAAGCTGACATTCCGCACCAGTGAAAGCTGGTCATGGCGCCAGTCTTTGATTGCCGAAAGTCGGGCAGTATCCAGGATGGCGGCAATATACCGCCCCGCATTTCGCAGAAAATCACGATGTTGGAGAGTTAGAATAACTTCTTTATTAAAAGTAAAGCGTATTTTTCCCAGTGTGGTGGATTTGATCGCCAGTGGTACTTCAAAAAAAACACAGGCCCTGTTTTGATCTTCCGATTCAACATTTACAGCAATTTCGTCATTGAAATACACCGGAAGCTCAGCACCATCATGGTTTGAAACTGATTTGGAAGGCAAGGGTTCGAAACGCCGCAAC
This sequence comes from Anaerolineae bacterium, assembly GCA_013178095.1. Taxonomy (GTDB): domain Bacteria; phylum Chloroflexota; class Anaerolineae; order Anaerolineales; family Anaerolineaceae; genus Pelolinea. The sequence goes on from JABLXK010000005.1 coordinate 43,250, forward strand.
AGCCATATTTCAATTTGAGCGTTGGTTAGCCTGTTTAATTCCTGTTTTAAATAATCCGCCTGTTCGAAAAGATTGCAGCATGAGATCAACCCCTCTCCCACCTCGAATAAATGGCGCCAGGTGTTTTGATTCAGTTCAAAAGGCGCCGGGCTCATCGTTATTCCTGTCTTTCAGTTCTTTGTTCAGATCGTTTTTCAGGTTCTTTGTTCGTTTTTACCATCCGCAAAACGTTGCCGCCCTTCTCGCTGAATGTGAATTCTACTGAATCCATCAACGATCGCATGAAGTGCAATCCCAGGCCTCCTTGTTTGCGGTTATTCAGGTTGGCTTTCAAGTTAGGCCGCTTCACGGTTTTAGGGTTGAAGGCTTTTCCCTGATCGCGCATAACCACTTCCAGCTTGCCCGGAGAAACCTGGTACGAACATTCAATCTCGCCTTTTCCTTCACCTTCATAAGCGTGATCAATGATGTTGGAGGCTGCTTCATCCACCGCCAATTGCACATCATAGATGGATTTTTTGTCCAGATCGGCTTCCTTGGCAGCCTCCGTGTAAAAATCGCGGATATCATCCAGACTGGAAAACTTGCCCGGAAAAGCAATCGATCGCATAAGAAAAACTAAAAACTCCCCACAGCCTTGGCAGTATCGTCGTGGATATTAAAATACGGGATAAAGCCGGCCAGGTTCAAAGCATCGTGCACTCTTTGGGAGACTCCCGATAACACCACCTCGCCGCGGTTGAAACGTTTGCATTTCTTCTGCGCATTGACCAAAACCCATAAGCCCGCGCTGGAAATGAAATCAACGCCGCGCAAATCCACGACAACCTTGAAATTGCCTTGGTCGATAATCCCGTTCATCTTCTGCTGCAGGTCAGGCGCAGTTGAACTATCGATTCGTCCTTCAACCGTGAATAAAACACAGCGTTTCAATAATTCATGCTTGATTTCCATGGTCATTTCTCCCGTAATCTTAACTATGTCGGCAGATTATAACACGCGTCATTTTAGTTAGGGCCTAACTAATAGGTAAGCCAGGGCATTCTTCGGTAAGCAGAATAATTTTCAGGCGGAAAGTAATTAATATCTTGTTATTTGGGTGCATTATGGTAAAATGCTTACCTTGTCCTTCATATCGGCATTTGGTATAATCGGATGGTTGTACCTTAAATAGTCAATATCGACTGCCGACGTAGCTCAAACGGCAGAGCAACCGCCTTGTAAGTGGTAGGTTATGGGTTCAATTCCCATCGTCGGCTCAGTTGTGAACGAGCAAGTGGACGTTAAATGAAAGATCGTAGCGTCCCACTTGCATGCCTGCAACTGGCAGTTTTGGGCGGTTACCCAAGTGGCCAAAGGGGACTGACTGTAAATCAGTTGGCAGAAGCCTTCGGAGGTTCGAATCCTTCACCGCCCACTGGCTGCAAAGCCGAAACCGGGTAACCGGGTTTTACGGGCAAGTAAGCCCTCATAGCTCAGACGGTAGAGCACGTTCTTGGTAAGAACGGGGTCATGGGTTCAATTCCCATTGAGGGCTCAGACCGTCAAAAGTAATTATCATCTTTAGGAGAAGAAATATGGCAAAGGAAACATACGATCGAACCAAGCCCCATATGAACGTGGGAACCATGGGCCACATTGACCACGGCAAGACCACGCTCACTGCGGCTATCACCAAATACAACGGCCTGCGCGGCATGGCTGATTTCCGCGCATTCGACACCATCGACAACGCGCCGGAAGAGAAAGCCCGCGGTATCACCATCAACATTGCCCATGTTGAATATGAGACCGACAAACGGCACTATGCGCACGTGGACATGCCCGGCCACCGCGACTACATCAAGAACATGATCACCGGCGCGGCGCAGGTAGACGGCGCCATTCTGGTGGTGGCAGCCCCCGACGGCCCCATGCCGCAGACGCGCGAGCACGTGCTGCTGGCCCACCAGGTGGAAGTCCCCAACATCGTGGTCTTCCTGAACAAGGTCGACATGATGGACGACCCCGAACTGCTGGAACTGGTTGAACTGGAACTGCGCGAAATGCTGACCAGCTACAAATTCCCCGGCGATGAGATTCCGATTGTACGCGGCAGCGCCCTGAAGGCCCTGGAGAGCACCTCCACCGACCCGAACGCGCCCGAATACGCCTGCATCAAAGAACTGATGGACACCATCGACAGCTACTTCCCCGATCCGCAGCGTGATGTGGACAAACCCTTCATGATGCCGGTCGAGGACGTCTTCTCGATCAAAGGCCGCGGCACGGTTGTGACCGGTCGTATCGATCGCGGCAAGGTCAAGGTTGGCGACGCGGTTGAGATCGTCGGCCTGCGCGAGAAGAGCATGCCCACCGTGGTGACCGGCGTTGAGATGTTCCACAAGACCCTCAATGAAGGTATGGCTGGTGACAATGCCGGTTTGCTGCTGCGCGGCGTGGAGCGCACCGATGTGGAGCGCGGCATGGTGGTGGCAGCCCCCAAGAGCATCACCCCGCACACCAAGTTCAACGCGGAAGTGTACGTGTTGAAGCGCGAAGAAGGCGGACGCCACAAACCGTTCTTCACCGGCTACCGCCCGCAGTTCTACATCCGCACCATGGATGTGACTGGCAATATCGAGCTGCCCAAGGACGTTGAGATGGTTATGCCCGGCGATAACATCAACATGACCGTGGAACTGATCATCCCCGTCGCTTTGGAACAGGGTTCCCAATTCGCCATCCGCGAAGGCGGCCTCACCGTTGGCGCTGGCGTGATCACAAAAATTATCGAATAAAGGTTTACGCTAATCGGCGTTTACGGGTTAGGTAAGAATGGCATCTAAAAAAGATATCAGGCCGGTCATCACGTTAGCCTGCACCGAATGCAAAGAGAGGAATTACACCTCTGAAAAAAATCGGCGCAACGACCCAAACCGGATGGAAATAAAGAAGTATTGCTCGCGCTGCAGAAAACACACGCTGCACCGTGAAACGAAGTAACATTGAAGACCAAATGTGCGGGTGCGATTCGATAACAAGAGCACCCGCACAGCTTAAAGGCCAGTAGCTCAATTGGCAGAGCGCCTGTCTCCAAAACAGGAGGTTGTGGGTTCGATTCCTGCCTGGCCTGCCTAGTTCGAAAACGCGACGCCAATATTCAGGCGTCGTTTTAGACGTGAAACAGGAGAGAATATGCCTGACAAAAACAAGAGTATCGAGAAAAAACCGAATGGCATCACCCGTTGGTGGCGTGAAACGACCGGTGAATTACGCAAGGTTACCTGGCCGACACCCAATGAAGCCTGGCATCTGACCAGGGTCGTAATTATCACCATGATCATGATGAGCGCGATCCTGGGTTTGTTGGACTTTGTCTTTACACGCCTGATCACACTCATTCTCTCTTAGCAAGCAGGCTTCGGCCGATTATTAAGGAAGTAGAAAATGACGAACGAAGAAGAGAATTTCAACCTGGAAGAAGAATATCAACAGGAACCGGAAGCGGAAGAATCGCCCCTGTATGATGAACATTCCGAACCTGCGGACCTTCCCAAGGCTCCCTCTTCTTCTGCCGCTGCCACCGGAGAAACTGCATCGCAAAAGCTGCGCAGAGTCAACGAAGAGGACGACAACCGCGCCTGGTTTGTGATTCATTGTTATTCCGGCTATGAGAATAAAGTCCGTTATAACCTCGAGCAGCGTATCGAAACCATGGGAATGAAAGACAAGATTTTTGACGTGGTCATCCCTACCCAAGAAGAAATCGAAGTGCGCGAAGGCAAACGCCGCTCGATCGAACGCCACGTTTTTCCAGGTTACGTGCTGGTCAATATGATCTTGACCGAAGAGTCCTGGTATGTCGTACGCAACACGCCCGGCGTCACCGGTTTTGTTGGCATGGGCAACGATCCCACGCCCCTGCGCCCTGAAGAAGTCTCGCAGATCCTCAAGCGCATGGAAGCCGAAGCACCGCACGTGAAGGTTACCTTCAAGGCAGGCGAACGCGTGCGCATCATCGATGGACCATTCAACGATTTCCGCGGCACCGTTTCGGAGATCGATATGGAACGCGCCAAAGTAACCGTTATGGTAAACTTCTTTGGCCGCGAAACCCCTGTGGAGCTTGATTTTCTACAGGTGGAGAAATCGTAAACAACCTCCGCGAGGAGGATTGTGGGAGGGTGACCCTTATCACCCGCTAAAACCACTTAAGGAGTTCATGAATGGCTAAAAAAGTAAAAGCAGTAGTAAAGTTGAATGTCCCGGCCGGGAAAGCAAATCCCGCGCCCCCCATCGGCCCCGCTTTGGCCGGTCACGGCATCAACATCATGCAATTCTGCAAGGAATATAACGCCCGCACCCAGAACAAAATGGGCGAAATTATTCCTGCGGAAATCACCGTTTACGTGGATGGTTCTTTCACTTTTGTCTTGAAATCACCCCCCACCTCGGAGATGCTCAAAAAAGCTGCCGGAGTTGAAAAAGGCTCCGATGCCCCCAACCGCAACAAGATTGCCACCATCACGCGTAATCAACTGCGCGAGATTGCGGAAGCGAAGATGAAAGATCTCAACGCGATCGACATCGAAGGCGCCATGCGCCAGGTTGAAGGCACCGCCCGCAACATGGGTATTCAAATTGAAAAATAGGTACTTCGTGGGAGGGTAGACGCTACCCGCCACTACCACAAAGGAGAAACGATGGCTAAACACAGTAAGAAATATTTAGAAGTCAAAACCAAGGTGGATGCGGACACCATTTATGACCCCAAAACCGCATTGGACCTTGTAAAGCAAACCTCATACACCAAATTTGACGGCACAGTCGAAGTCCACTTGCGCACCGGTCTCGATCCCCGCCAGGCGGATCAACAACTGCGCGATGTGGTCGTCCTTCCCAATGGTCTGGGTAAAACTGTTCGCGTCCTGGTATTCGCCCAGGGTGATGGCGCTACGGCCGCCAAAGAAGCCGGTGCTGATTACGTTGCGGATGATGACGATTGGATCAAGAAGATCGAAGGCGGTTTCACCGATTTCGATGTGGCGATTTCCACCCCCGACATGATGGGTAAAGCCGGCCGTCTGGGTAAAGTGCTCGGTCCGCGCGGCTTGATGCCCAATCCGAAAGCCGGTACTGTGGTGGGTGCCGAAGACCTGCCGCGCGCGATCAATGAAGCCAAAGCCGGCCGCGTCGAGTTCCGTCTGGATAAAACTGCCAACATCCATGTGCCGATCGGCAAAGTATCATTCAGTCTGGAAAAACTTTACGAAAATTTCTCCAGCCTGATGAATGCCATTCGCAAAGCCAAACCAGCGGCAGCCAAGGGTACTTTCATCAAGAAAATCACGGTGACCTCAACCATGGGCCCCGGTATTAAAGTCGATCCAAACCAGGCGCTTTCTGTGGAGAAAATCGAATAGCGTGATATAATTTCGTTTGAAATTTTCACCAATGAAAGCCGGTGCCGCAAGGCTCAATTTCCAGCCCAGGTGAGCAATTAGATGAAAGCTTTTTGTAAGCAATTTAATTGTCTTTGCCTGAGCGACCGGCAAAGACAATTTTTTTTGAAAGGAGGTGAATATCTTTGGCATTCACCAAAAAGGAAAAAGAAGTATTAATTGCAAATTATGAGAAATGGCTGAAGGAAAGTAAAGCTGTTTACGTGATGTCTTACCAAAAAATGCGCATGAAAGATATCGATGCATTGCGATCCGAGGCACGCGAGATCGGCGGCGAATTTCACGTCGTCAAGAATACATTGATGAAAATCGCATTAAAGAATTGCGGTTTCGAAGATAGCAGTGTTTTCAGCGATTCATCATTGGTGGCTTTCGCTTTTCAGGATGCTCCCGCTCTGGCAAAAATCGTCGACAAAGCCAGCAGCACTGATCTGTTCGCTGTTAAAGGCGGTTACATGGACGGGGCAATTCTCGATGCGAAGTCTGTAATCGCTTTATCCAAGTTGCCTCCGCTGCCGCAAATGCGTGCGCAATTGTTGGCGCTTATTCAAACACCAGCAACCCAATTGGTGCGTACAATTTCAGAACCCGCGCGCCAGGTGGCTGCAGTTGTTAAAGCCTATTCAGAAAAATCTCCGGCACCCGCCGCTGGATAGGAATTTGATTTAAATTAATATTAATTCAGGAGAATTAAAATGGCAGATATTAACAAATTAGCAGAAGAACTCAGCAAGCTGACTGTTTTGGAAGCTGCTGAACTGGTCAAAACCCTCGAAGAACAATGGGGCGTTTCCGCCGCAGCTCCCGTAGCTGTTGCAGCCGTTGGCGCGGCTCCCGCAGCCGGCGCCGCTGAGGCCGCCGAGGAAAAAACCGAATTCGACGTCATCATTAAGGATGCCGGCGCGAAGAAGATCGATGTCATCAAGGTCATCCGTCAGCTCACCAACCTCGGTCTCGTAGAAGCCAAAGCCATGGCCGAAACCGCCGGCTCAAAAGTCCTTTCCCAGGTTGGCAAGGAAGCCGCTACCGACGCCAAATCCAAATTGGAAGCCGCCGGCGCTGCTGTCGAACTTGCTTAATTAATAACCACTCTTACGAAAAAACCGCTGAGATTTCAGTGGTTTTTTTTCATATTTAATTCCGGAATCGGCAATACGCCGTTTACTGGATTCCCCATATCGCGAATTCGCCGGATTCATCCAGGTTGACAAGAATTTTGCCATTTTGAGCAAAAGTCAGACCAATCAACCGGGAGGATGCTGCTTGCCAGGAAGTGATAATTTTCCCGGATTCCGTATCCAGCAATGTGACACGCCCGCCGGCATCCCCGACAGCCAGGAGAGTGTTTTCCTCATTGAGCGCTAAAACGGTCGGCTGCTCCGCCGCGCCGCTTTCCAGCGCAAGCCTGCGCAGCACTTTAGCGCTGCGGCTGTCCACCCATTCCAGTGAGAGCACTGAGGAATCCTTCAGATTTTCCACGATATAAATTAATTCTGATCCATCGGAAGAATAAACCGGGTTGACGAAAAAGGCACGTGCCTGGTATGCGGATACTTTGACGACTTTGCTTTTCGGCAGATTCACGATAAACAACGCTTTCTGATCCCGGTTAATATAAGCCGCCGTCTGCCCGTCAGGCGATAGGCGTAAATCGTAGATATCCTCCGGTTCAGCAATTGCGCGATCATCCATCGCGGAATAAATGCCGCAGACCTGGCTGCGGCGGTTTTTATCCAGACAATAGAAAAATGTGCTCTTTTCTTCCGCAAATCCCATCAACCGTGCAGTCCAGCCTTGCGGCAATTCAGACGGCAGACTTGCTTGGGCTTCAACGCCAGCACCGGAATGGATAACCAATTTCTCCGCGTCTGCCTGGTAAGCGATAATTCCGCCTTCCTGCGCCAGCGCATCAGATTGACAGGCAACCGCCAGGGTTTGCAGGTCTACCCGGCAGGCGCTCCGAAAATAGCTTGCATCCGGTTTCAGATTGATTTGCTGCGGATTGAAAGCGATTCCGCCATCCTGGGCTGCGATCAAACCGTTGAAGTTGAAAGACGACGTCCACCAGGCATCTGCAAAAGTTTCGACGTTGGCGCTATCGGCAATATTGACAATGCCGCCTTCATCGGTAACGCTCACCCCATCCAGGTTGCGCGCCAGGAATTCAACCTGCCCGCTTTGCCGGCCTTTCCTCATATCCCAGACCGTAAATCCGGTAAACAAAGTATCGTGGTGAAAATCCAGCCGCTCTTCATCCGCGTCTAAAATGGCGGCGAATTCGCCCTGGGGAGAAAAACGCAGTTCGCAGGGCGCGGAGGAAGTACAGCCGGTTCCACTCAAGCGGGTCAGTATTTTTCCGTCCAAGCGGTCTTTGATCACAACAGCATCATCCGTAAAAACCGCATACATCCGCTGCGCCGGCGCAAAACTGTCCTTGACCAATGCAGAATCGCCGGATACTTCCTGCCAATCTCCAACCGACCAATAACGGAACGCTTGATATTCTTTTTCGGAAGAAACACGAAAACGGGTTGGATCGAACGTCTGGATCAGCTTGCCATCCACCGAAAAACCCAACCCCTGGTAGGGATAGAGTTCGCCATGCAGGTTTTCATCTTCGCCATCCCATTCATAGAGCGCTTTATTCTGCAAAACATCATAAACTTTAAAATATTCCTCTGCGGAGGTTCTGGAATATATAATCCCGTATACAGCCAGCAGCGTTCCATCGGGAGACACGGCTAATTGCGGGATGTCCGCCCCGCACGTGTTAGGGTCAGTGCGGTATTTCAGGCTATAAGGCAAATCAAAGATCTGCCCGCCACCCACCTGCCAAACCTGAATTGAATCCTGCGCAGCAATCGCGATGAAGCCTCCATTTTGATTCAGCGCGAAATAACGCTCCATCCCAAATTCACAATCCGGCAAGCGCGCGTTGATATGCATAACCACATCTCCGCTGTCCATTTCCATGATATCCAGCCCATATAAATCGCCTAACACGCCGATACGCCCATCCGGGGAAATTTGGCAGTAATCGGGGAAAGGTGCTGCAATTGCGGCCAATTGTGTGATCTTCTGCGCATTTTCGGCGGTAATTACCATCAAACCATCCGGTAATGCCTTCGCAGGCGTCTCTGTGGCGTCAGGTCCACCAGTTAATCCATCCGTAGGGCTAGCCGTTTGATCCGAAATCATAGAATTTAAACCGGAATCGTTTTTTAAACCGGCGCAGGCCATCAAGCCGGCAGCGGCCCAAAGAATAATCCAAAGCGATGATAGCCTGTTGCTCGTTTTCATTTCAGCCCAATAATGGCGTGATTATAACCAATCTTTTTCGCCGTTTCTCAAAATATGTCTTTGGATATATGTAAAATCATCGAATGATAACTGACACTTTCTTTTATTATTTTCGCTATAGTAAAATATAGGCGATTTCGTACCATTCTTGTCCAATTTAAATCCCAAAGGAGCACGAATGCCCTTAAAAGGAACAATCGTTGTCAATGAAAACTTATGCAAAGCCTGCGAGCTTTGCGTGGTTGCATGCCCGCAGCATGTGATCAGCCTCAACAAAGAAATCATCACCCCGCGCGGTTATCATCCCGCGCATTTGGCGGAAGAAGGATGCACCGGCTGCGGCACGTGCGCGCTGGTTTGTCCGGAAGCCGCCATCACTGTCTACCGCGAAAAAAGGCTAATCCAGGGGCAGGAGGCATAAATGGCACGAGAATTATGGAAAGGAAATGAAGCATTCGCCGAGGCGGCTGTCAGAGCCGGCTTGCAGGCTTATTTTGGTTATCCCATCACCCCTCAAACCGAAGCCTTGGAATATCTTTCAGCCCGCATGCCCGAATTGGGGCGGGCATTTTTGCAAGCCGAAAGCGAGTTGGGCGCGATCAATATGGTTTACGGCGCCGCTTGCACCGGCGCGCGGGTGATGACGTCCACCTCCAGCCCGGGCACCAGTCTGATGATGGAAGGATTATCATACATCGCTGCCACCGAAGTCCCCATGGTATTGGTGGATGTGGTGCGCGGAGGGCCGGGCTTGGGAACCATCCAACCCTCACAGGGAGATTACAACCAAATCGTGCACGGCGGCGGCCACGGGGATTATCACTGCATTGTCCTGGCGCCCTCCACCGTTCAGGAAGCGGTCGATCAGGTTTACGAAATCTTTGATCTGGCAGAGAAATACCGCAGCATTGGTGTGATCCTGCTGGATGGCACCATCGGCCAGATGATCGAACCCGCCGAGATGCCCCCCATGCGTGAAATAAGAAAGGAAATCCCGGAATGGGCGGTGCGAGGCGGAACAGGCAGCAACAAGCGCGTGCTGACCTCGGTGCATCTTGTGCCTGAAGATATGGAAGTTCTCGACCTTCGCTTAATAAAGAAATGGCAGGAAGTCGAGAAAAACGAAGTGCGCTTTACCGAATATTACATGGATGACGCTAAGATTGCCGTGGTAGGTTTTGGGACTGCCGGGCGTATTGCGCTTTCGGCAGTGCGCACGGCCCGCGCTCTGGGCATTCCGGTCGGTTTGATCAGGCCGATCAGCTTGAGCCCCTTCCCATACCAGGCGATTAAGGAAGCTGCCGCGCAAGTCGATCATATTCTGGTGGTCGAAATGAATTCCGGCATGATGTTGGAAGACGTGATGAAAGTTGTCAAAGATTCAACCAACGTTGAGTTTTATGGCCGCATGGGCGGTATCATGCCTTTCCCGGATGAAATCCTGAGCGAAATCCAGCGGATTGCCTCCGGAACCACTCCCTCGGACATCCATCCGCGCGATCGGTGGCTGAAACGCATGGAAAGCGTTGTTGATTTTTAAGGAGTAATGAATGGTTGCGATGGATTTAAGCGAAATGGAAGTCGTCTACCAGCATCCGCACGCACTGGTGGATATGTATACGCATTTTTGCCCAGGCTGTACGCATGGCGTGGCTCACCGCCTGGTGGCGGAGGTTTTGGATGAAATGGCTTTATCTGAACGGACCATTGGCGTGGCATCCGTTGGCTGTTCGGTTTTTTCGTATAACTACCTGAATATCGATTTCGTCCAGGCACCGCATGGGCGCGCGCCTGCCATGGCCACCGGCGTGAAACGCGTGCTGCCGGACCACATTGTCATGACTTATCAGGGTGATGGCGACATGATTTCGATCGGCGCAGGTGAAATCGTAGCGGCCGCCGGGCGCGGTGAAAACATCACTGTGATATTCATCAACAACGCCAACTACGGCATGACTGGCGGACAGATGGCTCCCACCACACTGCCCGGCATGAAAACATCTTCCTCGCCCAACGGGCGCGACGTGGAACAGGCAGGTTATCCCATCCTTGCCTGCGAATTACTGTCCACGCAGCAAGGCGCCAGTTACATCGCGCGCCGCAGCCTGCATGACCCCAAGAATATCCGCATGGCCAAAAAAGCCATCCGCCTGGCTTTCGAAACCCAGGTGCGCGGGTTGGGTTTTTCCATGGTGGAGCTGCTATCCACCTGCCCCACCAACTGGCACATGACCCCCGTTAAGGCCGTCAAGTGGCTGGAGGAAAAAATGATCCCTTATTATCCTTTGGGAGATTACAAAGTCCATCCGACTATCAGCGAACTCAAGGTCTAGGAGAAAAGCATGCAAAACGAAACTGTAATTGCCGGATTTGGCGGCCAGGGTGTGCTATTTCTGGGAAAGGTCATGGCGTACGCAGCCTTGTTCGAAGATCTAAAAGTCACCTGGTTCCCTTCATATGGACCTGAAATGCGCGGCGGCACAGCTAACTGCACGGTGGTGATCTCAGATGAAGAGATCGGGTCGCCTCAGGTCAAGAACCCCAAGGCAATCGTGGTCATGAACAGGCCCTCTCTGGATAAATATGAACACATGGTTGCGCCAGGCGGTTATTTGGTGATCAACACATCCATGGTCAACCGCAAGGCTACCCGCACCGACATTCACGTGCTTGAAATTCCTTCGGTTGAATTGGCTGAGGAGTTGGGCGATAAGCGCTTGGCTAACACCATCATTTTAGGTGCATTGAATGAAAAAGCCAAATTTTTAAAAAAAGAAAGCCTGCTCAAAGGACTTGAGGAAAGCCTTTCGCACGGGAAAAAGGACCTTCTTGAGATCAATAAGAAAGCCATGGAGAAAGGCGCCGCCTATATCACCACACAATAATCCCTTCCTGCTGCCGGCACCCTGCTTGCCTTAGGTTTTAATTTATGGTAATATACGGAAACAATTTAATTTCATCATAACAAGGTGACTATATAATCGCTCCTTGAGGAGTGGTTTTTTTATCCGCAAACCCGTTATCGACGGGTTGCGTTTTAAGGATTACATTTCACACGAAAGAGGTAGGAAATATGGCAAATACTTTCCTGACACAAGAGGGGTTCGATAAACTACAAGAAGAACTAAACTACCTGCGAAAAGACAAGCGGCAGGAAGTTGCCGACCGTTTACGCGAAGCATCGGATGGCGAGGACCTGATCGAGAATGCCGAATATGAAGCCGCCAAGAATGAACAGGCTTTTGTTGAAGGCCGCATTAAAGAACTTGAGATCCTTCTGGCAACCGCCAAGATCATCGAGGACAAAGGCGATAGCGACAGCATCCAGGTTGGTTCAACCGTCACCATTCAGGAAGTCGGCTCGGACGACAAAGAAACCTTCACTATCGTCGGCGCCGCTGAAGCGCAGCCAAGCGAGGGCCGTATTTCCAACGAATCTCCGCTCGGCCGCGCCCTGCTGAATCATCGAAAAGGCGAGGAAGTCGTTGTTAAAGCCCCGGATGGGGATTATCAAGTTAAAATTGTAAAAGTTTCATAAATCATCAAAACTCCCATCGCCCCGCCCGGGTGAGATGGGCGGGGTTTTTTTGTTCAGGGTAAAAATATGGAATTAAACGAACTCGAAAAGATCAGAGCAGAAAAAATAAACGCAATGCGTTCGCAGGGCATCGAACCCTACCCCACTCGCAGTGAGGTGGATCATTCCATTCGGCAGGCGCTGGATGCTTTTGCCCAATTTGAAGCCGATCATCAGGATGAGCCTTTTTCAGAGACTTTCATTTTAGGCGGCCGCATCCGATCCATCCGCAGCATGGGCAAGCTGGCATTCGCTCATATCGAAGACGGAAGCGGACGCATTCAAATCATGCTGCGACTGAACGAATTGGGCGAGGAAGCACTGGCCCAATTCAAGGATTATTTCGACTTGGGGGATTTCATTCAAGCCGGCGGCACATTGATGCGCTCGCGCACCGGCGAAGTCACTTTGCTGGTTTCATCATTCAAGATGCTGGCAAAGGCCGTCAGCCCGCTCCCGGCGGCCAAGGATGAGGAAGTGGATGGCCAGATCATCCGCCATGCCACCCTCAGCGATCCGGAAACGCGCTTCCGCCAACGCTATGCCGACCTGGCGATCAACGAGGAGGTACGCGAAATCTTCCGCGTGCGCTCGGCGGTGGTGCGCGCCTTGCAGCGTTTCATGGACAGCCACGGCTTCATCGAAGTGGAAACCCCCATCCTGCAGCCCATTTACGGCGGCGCCGCAGCCCAGCCTTTCACAACACACCACAACCAATTGCACCAGGATCTCTACCTGCGCATCTCGTTTGAGCTTTATTTGAAACGCCTGCTGGTGGGCGGATTGGATCGGGTTTACGAAATAGGCCGCGATTTCCGCAACGAGGGCGTTTCCTTCAAACACAATCCTGAATTTACCCAGCTTGAGTTTTATTGGGCGTACGCCGACTACCTGAAGGTGATGGAATTCACCGAGCAAATGGTATCGACTGTTGCCAGGGAAGTATTGAATACCCAGAAAGTCCAATTCAAAGGGCAGGAACTTGACCTGACCCCGCCCTGGAAGCGGGTTGAATTGCGCCAGGGTATTTTGGACGCCTGCGGTATCGACATCGATCAGTATCCCGATGCCCCCTCTTTGCTGAAGGCGATGAACGCCAAGGGATTGACGGCCAAGCCCGATTCCACGCGCGGCAAATTGATCGACGCGTTGATTGGCGATTTGCTGGAGCCCAATTTTATCCAACCGACTTTCCTCTACAATTATCCACGCGACATTTCACCCCTGGCGAAGAATGTACCGAACAACCCGGCCGTGGTGGAACGCTTTGAAGGATTCATGGGCGGGATGGAGCTTTGCAATTCCTTCACCGAGTTGAATGATCCGCTGGAGCAGGAAAAGCGCTTCATTGAAATGGGGCGTGCCTATGAAAACGATGACGAAGAGCGGCACCCGATGGATGAGGATTATCTGCAAGCCATGTCCTACGGCATGCCGCCCAACGGCGGTTTCGGTATGGGCATCGACCGCCTGGTGATGCTGCTGACCAATACCACTTCCATCCGCGAGGTGATCCTCTTCCCCCATCTGCGCGAACGCGAAGAGGAATAGACCGAGCCAATTTTTATGAACTGGAGACACCTGGAAAATGTCTCCAGTTTTTTAGTTGCGGGGGAGAAAGTCCAGATGATTTGCGATTATCTGCGCAATGATTGCGGACGCAGCCGCAGCATTCTCGTCATTCAGATGAATCTCATCACGGTACATCTCCGGTTCCAGCCCACCGGATTTCGCCGGATCAATATACAAGCCACCATTTTGCTGGACGTAGTGCTGCAACTCCTGCATATATTCCATCGTCAGATCATCTTCCGCTTTACCCGCGGCTTGCGAGCGGTATTCCACGCGCACGAAAACCGGCAGGATGCCCGCATTGCGGGCGTCTTTCAGGATCAGAGGCAGCAGCGAGGAACCGACCCTTACAGTAAAATCATAATTCTCCGGCTTGTCGATGGATTTATCCAGCTCTCGCAGCAGATCTTCCCATAACACTGCGTTGATCTGGCTGTCGTCAAAGACCTGGTCAAACGCATTGTCCACGCACAGCGCGTTACATTTCAACAACCAGCCCGGCAGACCGTTGCGGACTTGCGCCACCAATTGTTGATAAATTTCGGAGCGGTATGCAAACAATGGAAGATAGCGCTCAAGCAAATCCACCAGCGCATTTTGATTTTTTCCGACCGCCAACGCGTATACGTCCGCGTCTTCCGACGAGGCGACTTCTTCCAGGCGGATGCGGTAATTGCCATCCACCAGGTAATCCGGCTCGGTCAGGGTTGCTCCGCGGAAGAAGAACAACACCATATCCGGAGGTTTTTGTGCTTCCAGTACCTGATGGCGGAAGAAGAGGTACCAATATGCCGACCCGCTTCCCGGAGCGGAAAAGATCAAGGTTTTCCGCTCCAAAACATCGCTGAAAACCGCTTCATTCAGCTCGCGGATGGCTGAATCGCCGATGACCACCACCCGCGGTTGTTCACGGTTGATCACCGCGCGGTAATCGGCGCGAAAATCGGCCTTGAAGCTTCGGATATTTTCCAACGGATATTGCACGGCGTACCGGTTCAACACAGCTTGATTCGTTGGAATGAAGATTGCGATAAAAAAAGCAAGAAAAATGATGAGCTTTTTTGTCATCCTAAAAATCCATATATACAAAATCGCGCATTCCTGACGCGGCAAAAATCACCAGCAACGTCAGCGCCAGAGCAAAAAAAGCGGGTTCCAGCACAACCCTGGCTTTCCCTGACGCTTTGACCAGGGCATACAAGCCCAGCGGCAGCGTATACATCATTATCAGGCTCATCACAGCCATCAGAGCTATCCCCTGGCTGCCATCCAAGCCCCAGGAACCTTTCATCCAGATTTGCATCAGCCATCCCAGGCTGGGAGCGCGGAAAATACTCCACCCCACAAGGACCGACATGAATGTAACTCCTCGCTGGAAACACATTTGATATGGATTTAGTTCTCGTTTACGGAATCGCTGAACCTTCTGATCAAGCACCAGCAGCAAGCCGTGGTAGAAACCCCATGCCATGAATGTCCAACCCCAGCCGTGCCATAACCCGCTCACCAGCATGGTGACCAGCGGGGCCGCCCAATCGGCCAACCCGCGCCGCCAGCCGGTAATTTTCAGCAAGGCGCGCCGCAGCGGAAAAAAAACAAAATCGCGCAGCCAGCGCGATAAGCTCATATGCCAACGCTGCCAGAAATCCTGCAAACTGATGGCCAGATAAGGCTGGTTGAAATTCTGCGAGGTTTCAAAACCCAGTAAACCGGCAAAACCACGCGACAAGTCGGTATAACCTGAAAAATCCGCGTAAATCTCGAAAGCAAATCCCAGCGACCCGGCGGCCAGCAGCATGCGGCTGGGCAAATCCAGGCGAAAGATGCGCTCCACAATGATGCCCAAGTTATCGGCGATAGTAATTTTTTTAAACAATCCTAACAAGATCAAAGGGAAAGCGTTGCCAATCCAACGCCAATTCACTAAGCGCGGTTTGCGGATTTGCTCAATAAATAATGTCGGTTTTTCGATCGGACCGCTGAAAATTTGGGGGTAAAAGGAGACATACAGGGCATATTCCACGAAATCAGGCGGTTGGTGGAATTCTCCGCGATATTGTTCCACCAAATACGATACATTTCGCAGCATGTAAAAAGACATACCCGGCGCAAATCCGGCTGCAGCCATCAGGAACGCGTTCTGACCAGACTCATTGCGGCATACTATCCAAACCAGGATATTCACGGCCAAACCGAACCCAAGCGCAACCTGGCGATATTGGGCACTGGAAGGTAAATATTTGGCAAGATAATAATTAAAGAGCGTCAGGATGAATAACAGCAAACCCCCAACAGGGCTGCCCCACGCATATAACCAAAATCCGGCGACCAGCAGAACCAGATTGTTCAGGCGCAACCGTCGCAGCGTTGCCCAATAGGCCAACAACACCACAGGGATCGCGAGAAGCGGACTCATCAGGCCGAGATTTGGTTGCATACCATCTACTACCGGCATAGCTGCCGGCAACCTTAATTTAACTTATTATAGAGGGGATTATTCTTCGATGATTACGTTGGATTCGCCCACGATACCCTTGACCTCACGCAGCAGGCTGTCGTTGATATTGGTGTTATCGTTGGGAAAATCCAAACGGTAGGATTGGCCGTTTTCTTTGCAGATAAAAGCAAAACGGTCTTTTCCGGGAGTGGAAGTCAAAAAACCATAGATTTGTTTCAGACGGCGGTTGTCGCGGTCGCGCGAACCGCAGCTGGTCAGTTGCAGCAGCAAGATACGCGAATCTTCCGGTTTGATCGGGCTGAGCGCTCCGGCAGGCTGCGCGATAGAGAGCGGGGAGGCAATGGCTGCTTCAACCGCCTCCAGCGGCTGGGTTTCGTTCAGAGGCGCCCGCTTGATCGTTTCGCTGACCGGCTCCGCGGCTAGGTATGCTTCGGCCGAAAGCGCAATGCTTTCACTCCCGGCCGATAATCCGTTATCCGCGATATCCAGCCCCGCAAAGGGATCGTCGTTTTCATAGGAAACCGGCGCATAATCCACCGGCGATTCCTCGCTGGTGGAAGCAAGGTCCTCATCGGTTAACTGAATGCGTTCCACTTTATCTACCAGGATTTTCGGATCGCTTTTTTCATTATCTGCTTTTCCCTTGATCATCAGCGGATCATTGCTGCGCAGGAGCTCGGCGTGTTTGCTCCACACGCGCGGGAAAATCACCAACTCCACGCTGCCCTGAATATCATCCAACGTGGCAAAAGCCATCTCGCTGCCTTTCTTAGTGACAATCGTGCGCAATTGCCCGATTGTTCCGCCCACTGTCACTTCACTCTGGTGGGGCGCCTCACGCAATTGGATAATCAAATGCGAGGCGCGCTTGCGAATCACAGGCATATACGGCGTCAGCGGATGATCGGAAAGGTAAATTCCCAGCAATTCGTGTTCCCATTCCAACTTCTCGCGCTGATCCAGTTCGGCCACTTTGGGCAAGTGAACCTCCTCTTCCAATCCTTCAACAAAACCGAAGATGCTCAATTGTCCGGCGTCGCGCGCCCGGAAATGGCTTTCGGAAACGGACATGATCTTTTCGAGCCCATCCAACAGCGCGCGCCGGTCAGCGAAAATATCCAGCGCGCCCACCCGGATGAGCGATTCAAGCGCCCGCCGTCCGACTTTACGCAGATCCACCCGGCGTGAAAAATCGTTGATATCTCGGAATTTGCCGGATTCACGCGCGCTGGTGATCACCTCTACTGAATTCTGCCCGACATTCTTCACAGCGCCCAGCCCAAAACGGATCACCGGTTTACCTTCCGGGGTATCTTCGATCTCAAAATCCCAACCGCTGTAATTTACGTCCGGTGGCAGCACGTCGATTCCCATGGCGCGGCAATCCGCCACATAGAGCGCCACTTTTTCGGATTCGTTTTTGGATTGTGAAAGCAGGGCGGTCATGTATTCCAGCGGATAATGCGCTTTCAGGAAAGCCGTTTGAACAGCTACCACGCCGTAATCGGCTGCATGGCTTTTATTGAAACCGTAATGGGCAAACCCTTCCCAATCCTTGAAGATATCTTCGGCAATTTGCTTTTCGATGCCGCGTTCGACCGCGCCTTCGACGAATTTCTTGTGGTGTTTCTCCAACTCGTCAGCTTTTTTCTTGGAAATGACCTTGCGCAGCATATCCGCTTCCGCAGCGGTGTAGCCGGCCAATTGCATAGCCGCTTGCATGACCTGCTCCTGGTAGATCGCAAAGCCGTAAGTCTCGCCCATGATGGATTCGAGTTTGGGATGGCGGTAACTGATGGTTTCCTTGCCGTGCATGCGGTTGATGTACGATGGGATGGACTCCATAGGGCCGGGGCGATAGAGCGCCACCATGGCAATGATGTGGTCCAGCTTGGTAGGCTGCATTTGCACCAGGAAACGGGTCATGCCCACGCCTTCCAGTTGAAAGACGCCCGCGGTGAGTCCTTTTCCCAGAAATTCATAAGTTTGCGGATCATCCACCGGAATGTTATCCAGCGTGTAACGCACCTGGTGGCGTTTGAAGATCAGATCACTGGCTTTCTGCATGATAGTCAGCGTTGCCAGGCCCAGGAAATCGACCTTGAGCATGCCCAGGTGATCGAGGATGGACATCTCGTATTGGGTCACGGATTTGATCGGCACATCCTCAGAGTTGCTGGTGGGCCGGTGCAGCGGCACGTATTCCACAATGGGTTTATCGGAAATGACCACGCCGGCCGCATGTGTACCTGCGTTGCGCGCCACGCCTTCCATGCCCGCGGCGGTGTCGATCAGATCGCGCAGGTAAGGAGTGCTTTCGTATAGTTCCTTAAGGGGCTGCACCTGCTCCAACGCGTCGGGAATCGAGGTCGGTCGGCTGGGGATGTTGGGAATCAACTTAGCAATCTGATCCACCTCACCCAGCGGGATATCCATCACCCGCCCCACATCGCGGATGGCATTGCGCGCGCCCATGGTGCCGAAGGTGATAATCTGGGCCACGTGATCGTGGCCGTACTTGTTGGCGCAGTATTCCATGATCTCGGAACGTTTATCGTCCTGAAAATCCATGTCGACATCCGGCATGCTGATGCGGTCGGGGTTGAGGAAACGCTCAAAGATCAGCCCATGGCGGAGCGGTTCCACCAGGGTGATGCCCAAAACGTAACCCACAATCGAACCGGCGGCCGAACCGCGCGCTTCGTACCAGATGTTGCGCTCGCGCGCATAGCGGCTCAAGTCCCACACGATCAAAAAATAGGCGTCAAAGCCCATCTTGTGAATCACGCTCAACTCGTATTCCAGCCGATTGCGGATCTCCGGATCATCCGCTCGTTCGTGATAACGCGTCCTTAAACCTTCCTCACATAGCTTACGCAAATAAGTCTCGGGAGTGAATCCTTCCGGTACTTCAAACAGGGGTAAATGATATCCGGTTGGGTCGAGGTTCACGTTGCAGCGCTCCGCGATTTCCAGCGTGTTGGTGACCGCCTCAGGCACGTCGCTGAATAGCGCGTTCATCTCTTCCGCGGTGCGGAAATAATAGGTGTCGCCCTGCATGCGCATGCGGTTGGGATCAGAAAGCACTGCACCGGTCTGGATGGCCAGCAGAATATCCTGCAGCTTGGCTTCAGAACGGTCGACATAGTGCACGTCGTTGGTCGCTACGAAACGCGCGTTGTAGCGTTTACCCAGTTCGACCAACTGGTGGTTCAATTGCTCCAATTCAGGAATATCGTGCCGCTGCAACTCAAGGAAAAAGCGTTCACGGCCGAAAACCTCGTAATACCAGTCCAGCAGCGGCTGGGCGGTCTCCACCCCGCGTTCCAGGATAGTATTGGGCACCTCGCCTTTCATACAGGCCGAGGTGGCAATGATCCCTTCCGAATGCGTTTCCAGAAATTGTTTGTCGACGCGCGGATGGTAGTAAAAGCCTTCCAGTTGGGAAACACTGGCGATCTGCAGCAGGTTTCGGTAACCGGTCTCGTTTTCCGCCAGCAGCAGTAAATGGAAAGCACGCTTGTCGAACTGTGCGTCCTTGTCCGTCATACGCCGCGGCGCCAGGTAGCCTTCCAATCCGATGATGGGTTTCACGCCAGCGGCCTTGGCAGCGTTGTAAAATTCCACCACGCCATACATGGTACCGTGGTCCGAGATCGCCACCGCCGGCATGCCGAGTTCCTTGGCTCGCTTTACCAGTTTCTTGATGTTACTGAAGCCATCAAGCAGCGAATAATGAGTGTGGACGTGTAGGTGGACGAAGGACATACGATACCTGAATAAAACCTGACCGGTTGGTCAAAGTCATTATAGCATGCGGGTAAAAACGAGAAACCGCCTGGCTGCTTAAAACTTTTAACTTTTTAAGTTTAGGCCTTCAGTCGCGTTTACCCAAGGTTGCCAGGTAGATAGCAAACTGATTTTCGCCGTCCAGGTTTAATGCCGCATTCACCAAGTCGTCGTCATAAGCCGCCAGAGCGCATACGCCGCAGCCGATGGATTCCGCCAGCAGGTATAAATTTTGGCATACGTGGCCGGCGTCCAGAAACATATAGCGATAACCGCGCTGGCAGTAACGCCAAACCATGCGCTGCGCATCCGCCACCCAAATGAAGGTGACCGCTGAATTGGCCACATGCGGCTGGTTGAGGCAGGCCTGGGTCAATTGCGCGTTGAAATCCGCCGGGGCCGGCAAATGCGCCAGTTGGTGTTTCAACGCCAGATAGCGGTACAAACCGGCTTCAAGGCCGTCCACGCGGTTGATGAGCAGAAAAGTCTCGAAGGCATGCCGTGCGCCGGCGGAGGGCACCATGCGTCTGGTGATATTTTTCTCATTGATGGATTTAACCCCCTGCGTTCCCCACAATAAATATGCCAGTTCGGCTTGCGACAAGGCTTGCTGAGAATACTTTCGCAGCGTTTCCCGTTTTTCTATCAGCGCAGCTAAATCAAGCGCCGGCAAGGAAAGCGACTTGCCATCAGGTAATGACAACACTCGCGCTGCTTCGGTCAGCGGCAATTCGATTGGCGGCATGGGAATTCCCTGCGATTGCGCCGATTGTTCAAGGTTGGCATAGCGCGTCATGCGCATGAACTCTTTCCCGATATTATTTTCCATTATTTTTTACTCCTGATGTTTCAATTCTTTTACCATTCTCACGTAGGCCGGTGAACCAGTCAAGGGAATTTGGTGCGGGTGTTCGAACGTCTTCACAACCTGAAAACCGAAATTCCGGTAAAGCCTGATCGCGCCGGCGTTTTCACTTTCCGCCATCAATGATAGTTTTCGTATCCCGCTTTCCAGGGCTTTTTTCTCCGCGAAATCCAGCAACGCCTGGCCGATTCCCCGGCGTTGAAACTTGGGGAAAACCGATAGGTGTGCAATATACAATTCATCTTTTTGAACTTCCTCTTCGTCCCGCAGTACAACACTGCGACGGATGGTTTCAAGGATTTCGCCAAATGAATATACTTTTAGCATCTGCCGCAGCATTATGTTGCTTAATTTCGTAAACATGCTTCCCGGAAAAATCAACAGCAAGCCCGCTGTTTCTTCGTCGACCGTGGCGATGTAGGAATACTGATAGCTGAAACGGTTTCCCGGCAGGCGGAAATAATCGCTCAGGGCTTTGATACCGCGTTCCCGGGAGCCGAGCCCGGTCATATAGGTTCCAAAGCCGTACAACGTGTCCATGAGCAATTCCCCCGCCTGCTCTGCCTGGCAGATCTGGGCTTTGCGGATCGTCAATGTCATTGGGGTGGTTAACTCCTTTTTTGGAAAATTTGGAACAGGCTTGTGATCTCTTCCGAACGCAATAAAAAAATGACCAGCAGGTAAACCGCCACACCGCACAGAATTCGCAGGCCGAGGCTGAGAGCCAAATTCATGCGCGGCAGCATGGCGTTCATCTGCCAAATGATCACACCCATCGCCAGGCCGGCAAACAGGAATTTAATGGTGGAACCCACTATCCTGCTCTCGTCAATTCCCTGCAGGCGGTGCCGCATCAGGATGAGCAGCAAAATAGCCTCAATAAAGGTCGCGACGGTGTTGGCTAACGCCAAACCTCCGTGCGGCATCCAACCCAGGTAATTGAACAACGCCACGAAAACAAAACTTAGCACCAGGTTCAGGCTCATGGCGCCCACCCCGACCGTGACAGGGGTTTTGGTGTCATGCAGGGCGTAGAACGCGCGGCTGATGATCTCCACCACGCAATGTCCAACCAATCCCAGGCAATACCATAACAAAGCCCAGGCAACCAGGTCGGTGGAATGCGCGTCGAACTGCCGGCCTTCATACAACAGAGAGACTATCGGCCGGCGCAGCAGAATCATGCCGATCGAGGCCGGCACAGCCAGCATCAACACCACCCGCAAGGTAGCCGAAAGCGAAGAACGCATTTCATCCATTTTTTTCAGAGCGACCTGCTTCGAGAAAGTCGGCAGGGCAGCAATGGCGATAGATTGGGCAATCGCCGACTCGGGCATGATCATCAGCGTGAAAGCCAGGCTGATAGCGGTAATGCTACCTGCCGGCTGAAATGAAGCCAGGTAGGTGTTTATAAGGAAGTTCAACTGCACAACTGCCACGCCCAATAAGCGCGGCACCATCAACCGCGCTACCTCGCGCACTTCAGGCAGATCTAAACCCAAAGTGGCTTCGTATCTTTGGTTGGGAAGTTTAAGCAATTGAGGCACCTGTACTAGCAAATGCAACGCTGAACCCAGCACCACCCCCCAGGCCAGGCCGAAAATCCCCATCACGGGAGTCAGGAAATAGATGCCCAGTATCCAACCAATCTGGTACATGGCCGGCGCCAGCGCGGGCAGGAAAAACCGGTGATGAGAATTCAGGATCCCCATCACCAGCCCGCTGATGCCGAAAATCACCGACGAAATGACCTGAATACGGAGCAATTGTGCAGTAAGGATTTCTTCGCGTGGAGCGAACCCCGGAGCCAGCAGGTAATGCACCACCTGGCGCGAGAATACCATGCTCAGGATGCTGATGGCGATCAGCACCAGGGTAACCAGGTTGATGATGGAAGCGGCCAGTTTCCAGGCTTTTTTATGGTCATCCGCTACCAGCAAACCGGTAAAAACCGGAATGAAAGCCGAACCCAGTGCCCCGCCCGCTACCAGATTGAAAAGGATTTCCGAAAACCGGTTGGCGGCAAAAAAACTATTGCTTTCCGGACTGGTGCCGAATACCCGTGCTGTCAGGCTGGTAGCCAGCAGACCGATCAGTTTGCTGATCACAAAAGCCGCCATCACGGTGCCGGCTGAACGGGCAATTTGAAGGTTAGCCTGGTGCGAAGTTTCAGGTTCCGTTTGCATGTATGCCATTATACCTGTCAAACCTGTGTGCATCTATCAATACGCTAATACGTATATCCAGATGAATGACTATAATAAGTTCATCTACAGGAGTGAAAATGAAACAGGAAGAAAATCCAATCCCCGCCGGCGGGAACGCCGCTTCAACTTCTCCGAAATCGGAATCCGCCAACCAAACAGTCCGGCAACCGGCAGCCCAAGCCAAAAAGCCCTCCGGTTTTCAGCTGGTTCTCCGTCAGATCGGCCTGGCACTTTTGTTCCTGGTGATCGGCATGCTGGCGATTTTGTTGGCGCTTTACCTGCCCGCTTCCAGCCAGTTGAAAAAAGCTCAAACCGAATTAGAGCGACTGGCGCCGATCGAGACACAGTATCTCGAATTGCAGACCTCCTTTTCCAACCAGCAGGCTCAATCCCTGGTTTATAAGATCATGAGCAACACCAGCCAATTGAAAGAAGCGCTGGCGGAGGCGGATGCCAACAAGGCAGCCCAGCAGTTGACTTATATCCAGGAGGATCTCGGTCGGTTGGAACTAAACGAATTCCCGGATTTGCCTACCAGCCTGACAGCGCAATTCGAGAAAGTTAAAACCGCCGTCAATGGTCAGTCCACTTCGGCAATCACTGAAACAGAAGAATTCTACAACTCCCTGCTGAATTTGTCGGATAATCTGAAATAAAAAGGATGTACATGCGAACAACCCTCCAGTGTGAATTACCGGAGGGTTGTTATTTAATTGGAACGGCTGGCCAGGACCACCGGCACCGTCATCTGCATGCCATCACGCAGCAGGGTAACCTGCATGGTATCGCCCGGGCTCTTATAGGTAACCAGATAGCTCAACAGATCGCTGAACGCGCGCACCGGTTGGTCATCCACCGCGGTGATCAAATCGCCGCCGGATGGTAATTCGGTATAGTCGGCTTGTTCAGTGCCGCCGATAATGCCGGCCTTAGCCGCCGGGCCACCCTTAACTGCCATAATCACATAAGCGCCGCGCACGGTTACGGGAATGCCCAACTTCTCGTGTTCAGCCAGGGTTAATGCTTCCTTGCTGACAATACCCAGGTAAGGGTAATCGTATTGCCCGTTGGCGATCAGATAAGGAGCCACCCGCTTGACGATGTCGATCGGGACGGCAAAACCGATCCCGGAATTGGCTAGGGTTGAAACGCCCTCCTCGCCAGTAGTGCGGATGGCGCGCGTGACGCCAATTACTTCACCGTCCAGGTTGAGCAGCGGGCCGCCCGAATTGCCGGGGTTGATGGCGGCATCCGTCTGGATCAGATCGGCTGCCGTGAAATTACTCCCGGTGGTCGATACGCGCATGGAATCCAGCAAGCGGCCGCGCGCGGAGACAATGCCGACCGTGAGCGTGCCGGAAAGCCCGTAAGGATTACCAATCGCCAGCACCGTTTGCCCTACACTAACGTCTTTTGAGGTGCCCAACCTCAGCGGGTTAATCTCTTCCGCGGGGAAATCCGCCGTCACCACCGCCAGGTCGGAATCGAGGTCGGTGCCGATCACAGTACCCGCTGCCCGGTAGCCGCTGGCCAGAACCACTTCAATTGCGGCAGCATCCTGAATCACGTGGTAATTGGTCATGATATGGCCGGCGTCATCGAACATGAAACCGGAACCCTGTCCGCCGCTCCCGTCCTGCAACGTTACATATAACGCCACCACGCCGGGGTTGGTTTGTTCATAAATTTGCGTATAGCGGTTTTCGGAAATTTCCGCGCTTTCCCCTGTATATACCTCAGGTGCGGCCGTGGAGCTTTGCGGCGCGGGAAGCTGCGTTTCCGGCTGCCGGGGAGTTGACGCGCAGGCAGCGGAAAGAAAAATCATGGAAATCGGTACCAGCAGCAACGCAATTTTCCGCATGAAATCGCTCATTTATTTTTTACGCCGTAATTCTTCGAACAGTTTCTTCTCTTCCGTGCTTAATTTTCTGGGAAGGGCAACGTTCACCCTGACCATCAAGTTGCCGAATTTTTTTTCCTGTTTTAGAACCGGCATGCCCTTGCCGCTTAATCGAAAAATTTGCCCGGGCTGCGTGCCGGCGGGAATGGTTAGAATAACTTTCCCCGAAGGTGTTTCAATTTCCGCCTCGCCTCCCAAAACAGCCGAATACAAATCGATTGTTTTTTCGGTATAGAGGTCATCGCCGCGGCGTTCGAAGCGCCTGTCTTCCGCCACTTGGATTACCAGGTACAGGTCACTGCCGCCATTATTCGACGGGATGGCGCCCGCAACACGCACTTTCGTGCCGGTTTTGACCCCCGCTGGAATTTTCACTTCCTTCTTGCTGCCGTTGATATCCAGCGTGCGGGTGGTGCCGTGATAGGCTTCGTAGAATGAAATGGTTATCTGTTGTTCGTAAGCTCTGGGTGGTTGCTGGGCGTATGTTCTTGCGGAACGCGGCCGCCCGGAGGTTTGCGAATAGCGCTGGCCGCCCCCGCCGAAAAACATGCGGAAGAAATCGGAGAAACCGCCCATGTCCCCGAACATCCCGTCCAGGTCATTGACCTCCACGCGCTGGCCGCCGCCAAAACCGCCGCCGAACAAATCCTCCCAATGGAAAGACCCCGGCGAACCGCCAGCCGATCTCCAGGAAGAATATGAGTTACTGATCTGGTCGTAACGCGCGCGCTTTTGCGGGTCACTCAATACCTCGTTGGCTTCATTGATTTCCTTGAATTTTTCTTCGGCGGCTTTGTTGCCGGGATTGCGATCAGGGTGATATTTCATAGCCAGCTTGCGATAAGCCGCTTTGATTTCATCCGCGGAAGCGGTTTTTTCCACACCCAGAACTTTATAGTAATCCTTGTAATCCATCCTTTTATTTTAAGAGCAGGGAATTCTCTTAGTCAAGGCGGGAATGGCAAGATTAATAGAACTCTGACCATTAAAATAAGCTGCCGCTGGTTGGGAGGAGTTTACCAGCGGCGGCTCGCCAAAGGAGGAGACAGTGATGAGAAATTATCGCTTATCGATTCCCATATGTCACCATTGTAAGAATAATCCAATGTTCAATTCCGTTGAAGAACAGATGTCACTCGCGGGCAATGACATTAGGCCCATCACTTTTTTGTTCTAAAAAGCGCTCCACAGCGTCCAGCATGTCGCTTGCGCTCTCATAAGCGTACAAGCTCAACCCCGGCTGGGAATTGCCCAGGATCATTTTGGATACCGTCTTCCCTTGCCGGTAACAGCACAACACCGGCTTACCCTGCAGCAGCGCCAGCGCGATCTCGTATCCGACGCCATGCGAGGGCGTGCTGACTTCCGCAATCAACGCGTCGCATTCGTTCACCCAACGCACATCGCGCTCGTAAACGTCCGCCGGTAAAACCACCCGCTCATCTTCCAGAACATCCTCGCGTGACAAGTGCGCGGTTGGAACCTCGTGACCGTAGTCCACCAGGAACTCCACAATTTTTTGATAAACCGCTTGGTCGCTGCGGCCGCCGGTGATGGAACAGGAAAAGTAGATGTTCATATTTATCCTGATTCTATCATCCCTGCCCCGCTCGCGCTGCATGTTAAAATGAGGGCATGGTCGCCATTTCCGAGCATATCCAGGGCATACTGAAAACACTGCCGACCAAGCCGGGCTGTTACATCATGAAAGACGCCAACGGCCGGATCATCTACGTCGGCAAAGCCATCAACCTGCGCAACCGCGTGCGTTCGTATTTCCACAGTCCCGTCGACCACACCATGAAAACCCGCCGCCTGGTGGCAGAAATTGCCGATATCGAGTGGATCGTGGTGGCTTCCGAGCTGGAAGCCCTCATCCTGGAGATGAACCTGATCAAAAAGCACCTGCCGCAATATAACGTGCGGTTGAAAGACGATAAGCGTTATCCCTTCGTCAAAGTACATTGGGCTGATCCATTCCCCAAGGTCACCGTCACGCGCGAGCACGTGCAGGATGGATCGCGGTATTTCGGACCCTATACCAGCGTGTGGGCAGTGCATCAAACCCTCGACCTGCTGCGTAAGATCTTTCAGTATCGTTCCTGCGACCGTATCATTACCGGTCAGGATCCGCGCGCCTGCCTGTATTACGACATCAAGCTGTGCACCGCGCCGTGCATCGGTCGCATCCGGCAGGAAGAATACCGTCAAATGATCGACGACCTGTGTAAATTTCTGGAAGGCCGCACCGATCCCATTCTGGACCGCCTGAAAAGGCAAATGGCGGAAGAATCCGGGTTAATGAATTACGAAAAAGCCGCCGTGCTGCGCGACCAAATCAACGCCATCGAGCGCGTGGTCGAGCGGCAGAAGATCATCTCCGACACCAAACTGGACTCGGACGTGATCGCATTGGCGCGCAGCAACGGGGAATCTTGCGTGCAAATTTTCTTCATCCGCAACGGCCGCCTGATCGGCCGGGAATACTTCATCCTGGAAGGCACGGAGGATGAAGACGATAAAGAGATTGTGGCGCAATTCATCAAACAGTTCTACGCGGAAGCCAGCTCGGTGCCGGACGAGGTACTGCTGCCCAACGAGTTGGAAGAAGCCATGATCATTCAGCAATGGCTCAACCAGCAGCGCGGCGGCGAAAAGGTGCAAATCCGCATTCCGCAGCGCGGCAGCAAGCTCGATCTGATCAAGATGGCCACTGAAAACGCGGTGGAAACGCTGGACGCACTGAAAACCCAGTGGGCAGCCGATACACACAAGCAGAGCCAGGCGCTGGCCGAGTTGCAGCAGGCTTTGAAACTTGAAGCGCCGCCCAACCGCATCGAATGCTACGATATCTCCAATATCCAGGGAACGGCTGCTGTGGGCAGCATGGTGGTGTTCGAACAGGGCGTTCCCAACAAACAACTTTACCGGCGTTTCAATATCAAAACCGTCAGCGGTCCGGACGATTTTGCCAGCATGGAGGAAGTGCTGCAACGGCGATTCAAACGCTGGCAGGCGGCGCAGGAGGTCAAGGAAGTGGGCGCCAAAGTGGATCCCTCTTTCTCCATCCTTCCCGACTTGTTAATTGTGGACGGCGGCAAAGGGCAGCTCGGCCGTTCCGTAAAAGTGCTTAAGGAATTCGGTCTGGAAGAAAAGGTGCTAACCGCCGGCCTGGCCAAGGAAAACGAGCTCCTTTTCCTGCCGGGTAAAGACTTGCCGCTGGAAGTTCCGCGCAAATCGCAGGGGCTTTTCCTGCTGCAGCGCATCCGCGACGAAGCCCACCGCTTTGCCATCACCGCCCACCGCAACCTGCGCAGCAAGGAGCGCCTGGTCTCGCGCCTTGACCAGATCCCCGGCATCGGCCCCGCGCGCAAGAAAGCATTGTTGACCAAATTCGGCTCGCTGAGCGGCGTGAAGAAAGCCACTCCGCAGCAAATCTCCGAAGTCCCGGGTATCACCGCGCAACTGGCTAACGACATCTGGGAAGCGTTGAATAAATAGGCTTACTCCCTCAGCCGACCGCTGAGCACCTGCCCTCAGCGCAGCGTAGGGTGTCGAAGCGTTGGAATTCCATCAAAATTATTTACACAGAGAAACACAGATGGCTGTTTTATGATGGATGAACACAGATCGATCATGATTCGGCACTCTCTTATAGATATAAACAAATTACTGACCCGTAAGCGTATTGCCTTCTCGTTTAATGGAAAGCAAATCAATTATCTGCGTCCATCTGCAGTTTAGACCCCTCTCGCCTACCCATTCTGGATATTTAATGGTAAAATCAGGCTTCGCGTCGTGAGACGAGGAATTTAATCAATGGGTAGAATTATGACCGATTTAATCAAATCAATTGAAGCACCTCTGAATACAAATATCCCCGAGCTGATGCCCGGCGATTCCGTCAGCGTGCACGTCAAGATCGTTGAAGGCGACCGCGAAAGAATCCAGGAATTCAAAGGCACCATCATCGCCCTCAGCAACAAGAGCAACCAGGAAACCTTCACGGTGCGCCGCATTGCCAGCAACGGCATCGGCGTCGAACGCACCTTCCTGCGCCGCTCGCCGCGCATCGACAAAGTCGTGGTCGAACGCCACGGCAAAGTCCGTCGCGCCAAGTTATTCTACCTGCGAGAAAAGACCGGCAAGAAAGCCAGACTGAAAGAAAAATTCTCTTAGTCAGCCCTTGTTTTTCCGATTGCGGGTGCAGCCTACGCCAGACTGCACCCTTTTCATTTATAATGCAGGCATATATGGGCGATTCAAATTCAAGCAAAAACCTGGTGGGAATTTTTGATTCCGGCGTGGGGGGATTATCCGTTTTACGTGAAATCCGCGCGCTGCTGCCCTCCCAACCGTTGCTGTATTTCGGCGACCAGGCGCACGTCCCTTACGGAAAACGCCAATTATCCGAAATACAGGATTTTTCTTTCTCAATCACCCGCTACCTGCTGGAAGCCGGCGCCAGGTTGATCGTGGTGGCTTGCAACACCGCCTCGGCGGCGGCATTGAAAGCCCTGCGCCTGAAATTCCCGGATGTCCCCTTCGTGGGCATGGAACCGGCAGTCAAACCGGCCAGCCGGCAAACTCACAATGGCGTGGTGGGCGTGTTGGCAACCCCCGCCACCTTTCAGGGCGAGCTTTACAACACCCTGGTGGAAAAATTCGCCCGCGACGTGAAAATCCTGACCAGCACGCTGCCGGGGCTGGTCGAAGAAATTGAAAACGGCCGGCTGGACAGCCCCAAAACCCGCTCCATCCTTGAAGAAGCCATTCTGCCCATGATGGCGCAAGGCGCCGATACCTTCGTACTGGGCTGTACGCATTTCCCGTTCGTTCTACCCCTGATCCGCGAGATCGCCGGTCCGCAGGTGAATGTCATCGACCCCGCCCCCGCCATCGCCCGCCGCACGCAGGCGCTGCTGCAGGAGCGTGGCTGGGAAAACCCGCGCGCAGAATCCGCTCCGCTCGCCTTTGCCACCAGCGGCGACCGGGAAAAATTCGCGCAAATCACCCGGAATCTCCTGGGCATCCGCTCAGACCCTCTCAAACTATCCTGGGATGGAATGTTCCTAAATGCAAATTAATACTTCAAGGATAAACAAATGACCGATATCGACCTGACTCTGAATCCTGTTGACTTGCTCACTGTGGACGCCATTGGCAAACCCGGCAGCCGCATCTTCTACATCCAGGGCCGCAAAGGCGATCAAACTGTCAGCTTGCTGATCGAAAAAATCCAGCTGCAATCATTGATCATGGGGATCAACGACTTCCTGGACGAAATCGCCGACCGATACAAGACTTTGCCGGAAATCGAAGCGGATTTTCAGGAAGATGCCATGCGCATCATGCCTCCGGTCGATCCACTCTTCCGTGTTGGCGATATGGGTTTGGCATACGATGAAAGCAGCGACCTTGTTTGCGTCATCGCCAAAGAAAATCCGGCTGATGATGAAAACAAAGATCAGGGCGGCGGTGTGGTGCGCTACTGGTGCACCCGCGCCCAACTGCTGGCACTGGCCGATTGGGCAGTGACGGTGATCAAACGCGGCCGTCCTATTTGCCCGCAATGCGGCGAACCGATGGAACCGGAAGGGCATTTCTGCCCCAAAAAAAACGGGCACAAGAAAAACGTCCCGCTGCAGTAACGAGGCAATGGAACGTTCCCAAAAGCCTGCCCGCCTCTCCCAGCAAATCATCCTGGACGTCCTGCTTCAAGGGAAAATCGAGCTGCGAGGCCAATTCACGCTGGGCAGCAATTACACATTTCTGGTTAATCTCGACCAGCCTGCCGGGCGGATTCGAGCGGTGTATAAACCGCAGCAGGGCGAGATGCCATTGTGGGATTTTCCTCCTGAAAGCCTGGCGGGGCGCGAGGTTGCGTCCTATTTGCTGAGCGAAGCACTGGGCTGGGAACTGGTGCCGCCCACCGTCCTGCGCGAAGACGGCCCGTTTGGCCCCGGGTCGCTGCAGCTCTTTATTCCCTATGATCCGGAATTGAACTATTTTTCATTCCAGCCGTCGGTCATCCAACGTCTGAAACCGGCCGCGCTCTTCGACCTGGTCATCAACAACGCCGACCGCAAAGGCAGTCATATTCTCCTGGATGAAGACCGGCATATCTGGTTAATCGACCACGGTTTGTGTTTTCACGTGCTGCCCAAGCTGCGCACCGTGATCTGGGATTTTGCCGGCCAGGAAATTCCTGCCAATCTGATCCGCGACCTGGAAAGTGTTCTGCCGAAGCTGAAGGCTGGCGCTGACCTATTCAAAAACCTTTCCGGTTACCTGGGGAAAAAGGAAATCGGTGCATTAAAAACACGTATTTTGAATATAATCAATCAACCGGTTTTTCCGAAGCCGGATACCGAGAAGCGCCAGTTCCCCTGGCCGCTGGTTTGATCGAAAAAAAATATTCAACAAGGTATAGGTGGAATCATCCATGAAAGAAAAAACAATCTGTATGGTTGGATTCGGCAATGTTGCCAAAGCTTTCGCGCGCCTGATCCAGCGCAAGGAAAACGAACTCAAAGATAAATATGATGTGGCTTTTCGGGTTACCGCCATCGCCACCGGCCGGCACGGCCGGGCGCTCGACCCACAGGGAATCGACCTCACCCGGGCATTGGAACTTTCAGCCGCCGGGAAAAAGCTCGACGAACTGTCCAAAACAAGCTCGCCGGACTCAATCGAAGATTTCATCGTCCAAAGCCGGGCTGATTTTCTCCTGGAAAATTCGCCGGTGAACTACGAAAACGGCGAACCCGCTTTGACCCATATCCGCTGCGCATTGGAACATGACATGCATGCGGTTTCCGCCAACAAAGGTCCGGTGGTGCATGCCTATCACGAATTGAAAAAACTGGCCGGGCAGCATCAGCGAAAATACCTGTTTGAATCAGCCGTGATGGATGGCGCACCGGTGTTCTCGGTTTTCCGGGAAGCCCTCCCGGCAGCCAATCTGGTCGCTTTTGAAGGGATTCTGAATTCGTGCACCAACTTGTTGATTGAATTGATGGAGCAGGGTAAATCCTTTGATGAAGCCGTCGCCTACGCGCAATCCATCGGTATTGCTGAAACCGATCCGAGCGGCGATATCGACGGTTGGGATGCCGCCATCAAAGTGGCTGCCATTGTGACTGTTTTGATGGATACACCCTACAAACCGCAGCAGGTCGAGCGCCAGGGCATTCGCGGCATCACCCAAGCTGAAATCCGGCAAGCCCAAAAAGACGGCAGCCGCTGGAAACTGGTTTGCCGCGGAGAAAAGATTGGCGGCCGAATCGTCAGCAAGGTAGCCCCTGAAATGGTCACCCCGCAATCGCCGCTCTACAGCGTCAGCGGCACCAGTTCCTTCGTGCTCTTCAAAACCGACGTGCTGCCCGGTCTGGGTCTGCTGGAAAGCAATCCCAGCCCTGACACCACCGCTTACGGTCTGCTGGCGGACGTCCTGAATATCCTGAAAACAGAGTAATCATGCCGCGGCAGGTTTACCTCGGTTTGGGTTCCAACCTGGGGGATAGAGCCGGTTATCTGCGCCGGGCGCGCGAAAACCTGGCGCCTGAGGTAAACCTGCTGCGTGCTTCGTCTGTCTATGAAACGCCTCCCTGGGGCTATTCCGATCAGCCGGCATTCCTCAACCAGGTTGTGGAAGTCCAAACCGACCTGGAACCGGAAGCGCTGTTGGCAAAGCTCAAGGGTATCGAGAGCGAATTGGGCAGGGTGAAAAATTTCCGTTACGGCCCGCGCTGCATTGATCTTGACATCCTTTTCTACGAGCACTGCGTTTATCAATCCGAGCGATTGATTATCCCCCACCCCTCCCTGGCGGAAAGGGCATTTGTATTGGTGCCGATGAACGAACTCGCTCCGAACTTTATTCATCCCCTGCTGCATAAGCCCATTTCGGAATTGCTGGCAGGCTTGGGCGGATACGAGGTCGACCTTTTTCAAGGAGAAACGCCATGAAAACGCTTGATTGGGGAACACGCACATTCATCATGGGGATCATCAACCTCACGCCCGACAGTTTTTCAGGCGACGGGTTGCTGCAATCAGACGATCCGCTGCAAGCCGCGGTCAGGCAAGCCCGGCAATTCGTCGAAGAAGGCGCCGATATCCTTGATCTGGGCGCCGAAAGCAGCCGCCCCGGTTCTGAAACGATCAGCGCGGAGGAGGAAATCAAGCGTTTGCTGCCTGTTTTAAAAGCAATTTATGACGCGGACTTGGATGTGCTGATCTCGATTGATACTTATAAATCCGAAACAGCAAAAATATGTCTGGAAAACGGGGCAGATTGGATCAATGATATCTGGGGATTGAAAGCCGATGCGGAGCTGGCGAAGGTGATTGCAGATCACCATGCCAATGTGGTTTTAATGCACAACCGCACCCACGAAAGCAAGGTGCAGGATCTGGGGTCATTGGGACGCACCTATACCGGTGTTCAGTATGGCAGTTTAGGTGATATTGTGGCTGATTTGGCTGAAAGCATTGCCATTGCCAAAAAAGCCGGCATTCCAGATAGACACATCATTATCGATCCAGGTATCGGTTTTGGGAAAAACACCGCAACAAATTTGGCGATCATTCAATATCTGGATATATTCAAAGGGTTGGGGTTCCCCGTTTTGATCGGCCCATCGCGTAAATCCTTTATCGGCCAGGTACTCGACTTACCGGTCGAGGAGAGGGAAGAGGGCACTGCCGCGGCGGCAGCCATCGGAATCGCGCGCGGGGCGGATGTCATCCGCGTTCACAACGTCCAATATATGCGCCGCGTGATCCGCATGAGCGACGCTATCACGCGCGGCTGACCGGAGCCTGATCCTCGCTAGCTGCTTTCATCTCGCGCCGTTCGCGCGCCAATTGGTTCTTTCGGCTGATTAACTTCTTAGCCAGTTTCATTGAAAAATGCTCCGAGCGTTCGCGTTCTTCCAAAGCCATGCTGATGTAATGGTATTCCGCCAGCAGACGCGGGATGATAATGTGTTCCAGCGCTTTCAGGCGGCGCGTGGTGCGCAGAATCTCTTTCATTAATTTCGATAACCGAAATTCGCCATCCGCCAGGGCGATCATGCCATCCACGTTCATCTCGTAAGCTTCCGCGGCCTCGTCGATCACCGGGGAAGTGCCGGTCACGCAAATATCACGGTCATAAAATTCGCGCCGCGCGCTGTTGCGTTTAATGCGCGGTACGTGCAGCCCCATCAACAGGTTATCTTCCAGTTCCACCTTGATCTCATGTTTCTTGCCGTTGGCCGCGGAACGCACGCCTGCCGCGCCCACCAGCGCTTCGGCTTTGGCCAGCGAGCGGCGTGACTGCGCCGTGAGGTTCTGTAATTCGCCTGCCAGGCTCACTACTTCCTCCTGCAATCGCAGGATCTCCTGCATCAACGCCAGGCGTTTTTTATCCAGCAGGTCGTAACCCGCGCGGGTCAATTCGATCTGCTGTTTGCGCGATAGCAGTTCATTACGGGTGGTGGAAACGTTGGAAACATCAGCCATGTTATTTTCTCAAATATCTGCGGATGTATTCTTCGGGTATGCGCTTGAGGTATTGCGCCGGGATGGTCGAGAGCAAATCCCAGGATAAGTCGAGCGTTTCCTGAATGGTGCGGTTGGAATGCCCCTGCCCAACGTATTC
Source organism: Anaerolineae bacterium (assembly GCA_013178095.1). Classification (GTDB taxonomy): domain Bacteria; phylum Chloroflexota; class Anaerolineae; order Anaerolineales; family Anaerolineaceae; genus Pelolinea. The sequence goes on from JABLXK010000005.1 coordinate 78,011, forward strand.
CTTTTCAAAGCGCTTGGCGAAATCCAGTACGCGGCGGTCCTGCTCGGAGAGCGACCCCTCGCCAATGATGGTGACCAGCTTTTCCAGGTCGCGGCCTTCGGCGTAAAAAGCATAGATCTGATCAGCCACGCTGCGGTGATCCTCGCGGGTGTGGCCCTCTCCGATGGCCGCGTTCATCAGGCGGGAGAGCGACGGAAGCACGTCAATAGGCGGGTAAACGCCCTTTTGATTGAGCGAACGGTTCAGCACGATCTGACCCTCGGTAATGTAGCCGGTCAGGTCAGGGATGGGATGCGTGATATCGTCATCCGGCATGGACAGCAGGATCAATTGCGTCACTGAACCCGGATGGCCTTCAATGCGACCGGCGCGCTCATACAAACTGGCCAGGTCGGAATACATGTAACCCGGATAGCCGCGCCGCGCAGGCAATTCTTCGCGCGCCACGGAAAGTTCACGCAGGGCTTCGCAATAATTGGTGATGTCGGTCATGATCACCAGCACGTGCAGGCCGTGTTCGTAAGCCAGGTATTCCGCCGCCGTTAACGCCGCGCGCGGGGTGATGATGCGTTCAATAGTCGGATCGTCGGCGTGGTTCAGGAACACCACGGTGCGTTCCAGCGCGCCGCTGGAGCGGAATTGATCGATGAAGTATGAGGATTCACGATGGGTGATGCCGATGGCAGCGAAGACGACCGCGAAAGGTTCGTCCTGGTCGCCGCTGCCGCTGATCACGCGGGCTTGCGATGCGATCTGCGCCGCCAGTTCGTTGCCGGGCAAGCCGGATCCTGAAAAGATTGGCAGCTTCTGGCCGCGCGCCAGCGAGTTCAACCCGTCAATGGACGATATACCGGTCTGGATAAATTCGCTCGGTTCAATGCGCACAGCCGGGTTCAACGGTTTGCCATTAATATCCTCCAGCTTTTCCGGCAGAATGGCCGGGCCACCGTCGATCGGGTTTCCCAGGCCGTCCAGGATGCGCCCCAGCATGGAATGCGAAACATTCAGGCGGATCACGTCGCCCGAAAATCGCACGCGCGTGCGGGTGATGTCCAGGCCTTCGGTCGATAAAAACAACTGAATGACAGCGATATTGTTATCGATCTCCAGCACTCTGCCCACGCGTGTGCGGCCGGCTGGGTCGATCACTTCGACCATTTCATCGTAAGCCACGTCGGACACCCTCTCAACAAAGATCAAGGGGCCGCGGATCTGGCTGACGGTGCGGAATTCCTTGGTTACCAGGCGTTTGATGGGTTCATCCTCGTGCATTGCTTCTCTCCAGTTTTTCACTGATCCGGTTGATCTCGGTATCGATGTCTTCCAGCAAGTATTGCAGCCGTTCCACGATGGTTTCCGATTTTTGTTCTTTCATGCGGGCAATCTTTTGCAGCACCTGGGCATTTTCCAGGTCTTGCAGGCTGACGCCTTTTTGCAGCGCTTGCTGAGCTGCTTCGTGGAAGTGCAGGATGACTTTCATCATCCAATAGGATTTCACCAACGGGCAGAACGCGTCCACGCCGAAAGTGGCTGATTGCTGCAGCAAGTCTTCGCGCAAAATACGCGAAACCAGCAATGTTTCCCTTTCCAGTTCGGATAGCGCATCCTGGCCGATCAGTTGAACCACTTGCTGCAATTCGTGTTCGCGCCCGAGGATGGATTGGGTTTCTTGCATTAAAACCACAAAATCGTCTGCAACCTCTTCCAGGTACCAGTGCGATAAGTCGACCAGCGAGAAACTCTTGGTCCAATTGATAGCCGGGAAATGGCGCCGGCGGGATAATTCATAATCCAAAGCCCAAAAAACGCCGGCGATGCGCATGGAACTCTGTGTGATGGGATCGGAAAAATCGCCGCCGGGAGGGGAGACCGCCCCAACCAGGGAAATGGATCCATCGCGCTCCTTCCCGGATGCATCAGCCTTGCCGCCCAGGCAGCTCACGTGGCCGGCGCGCTCGTAGAATTCCGCCAGGCGCGAAGCCAGGTATGCCGGGTAGCCTTCTTCGCCGGGGATCTCTTCCAATCGGCTGGACACCTCGCGCAGGGCTTCGCCCCAGCGGGATGTCGAATCCGCCAGCATCAGCACGTCGTAGCCCATGTCGCGGTAGTATTCGCCAATGGTAATGCCTAAATAGATGCTGGCTTCGCGCGCCGCCACCGGCATGTTGGAGGTGTTGGCGATCAATACCGTACGGTTGATCAGCGGTATGCCGGAGGAACGGTCCTCCAGTTTGGGAAGTTCGTTCAAAACTTCGGCCATCTCGTTGCCGCGCTCGCCGCAGCCCACGTAGACCACCACATCCACTTCCGACCAGCGCGCCAGCGATTGCTGGATGACGGTTTTACCGGTGCCAAATCCGCCGGGGATAATAGCCGACCCACCTTTGGGGATGGGAAAAAGCAAGTCAATCACACGCTTGCCGGTCACCAGGGGTTCATTCAGATCCAGGCGTTTCCGGTACGGCCGCGCCATGCGCACCGGCCAGTTATTGGCCATGAAAACCTTTTGGGTTTCTTTCTGATCGTTCTCGATAACTGCTACGTGGTCTTTAAGCGTGAGCGAGCCGGAGCGGATTTCCACCACCCTGCCAGACATGCCATTCGGGAGCATCACGCGGTGTTCGATGCTTTGTGTTTCCGGAATGGTGCCCAGAATCACACCGGGTGTAACCAGGTCGCCTTCTTTTACGGCAGGGGTAAATTCCCAGACCTTATCCATGGAAAGCGGGCTCTCGCTGATGCCCCTTCCCAGAAAGCCCCCCTCTTTCTTCGCCAGGGTGGTCAGCGGGCGCTGCAGACCGTCAAAGATCTGGCCCATCAAGCCGGGGCCAAGATTGGCCACCAGCGGTTCGCCGGTATTGAAGATCGGTTCGCCCATGCGCAGCCCGGAGGTATCCTCATAAACCTGGATGGTGACCTGGTCGGCGTTCAGACGGATCACTTCGCCCACCAACTTCTCCTCGCCCACCAGCACCATGTCATGCAAACGGATTTCCTGGAAACCCGTCGCGCCGACAACAGGTCCGGCAATCCGGTTCACTCTGCCATTATGCTTGATGTTATTATCCATTGTTTTCACCTTTAAATCGGATCTGCACGCCCGTGGCATGGCGGATCATTTCGTAAATTTGTTTTCTGCGTGCGTTCTCCCCGCCGGACATCACCCGATCAGGAATGGTAACCAGCATCAAATCATCGGAAGCGTATACTTTATTGACCAGGTCTTTATCCAACATGGAGAATAACCCATCGTCCAGAGCCAATAGCACCTGTTCCCTGCTCTTCAACCACGACTTGATCAAACCCTCGACTGTTTCGATGTCGTCCACCCCAATCGCGTCCACCCCGGCCAACCGGAATCCGTCGACTTGATCCGACTTGGTGATGACAATCATCTTGTTCATGGGATTCTCTCCAGGTTTTCTTTAATATAAGCTGGATCAAAACTGGATTGAATTCCTTTCGCGATCCAGCGAATATTGCGGATCTCGCTGCGTTTCATTGCTGCATAGCCAATCGGAACTCCGATCCCCAGAGGAGACTGTTTCGGCAATCCCACCATCCAGTTCAATTGATACTGCCGCATCTGGTTCTCAAATTCACTGAGGTAGTGCGTCTGCGCGTATTGAGCCAGTCCGCGCATGAGATACCCGCCATATCGCGTGCTGACCAGGGACTGGATCACTTCTTCTACACTCGCCATTTTGCACAGCGCGCTCAATTTTTTTTCGGAAAGCATGCCCTGGGCAACAAAATATTCCTGCACATTCCCGCCCAGTTTGTCGTAAGCCTCGGAAGAATTCACAAATCGCAGGACGTTATTCAAATTGACAATGTCCGCCTCGATTGAATAATACTCGTTGAGAATGCGATGTTCCTCCATCCGTCTATCGGATTCCGTCAGGACATGCCTGAAAAACCATTTCTCCAGAGCCAATTCAATACGCGCAGCCGTCAGATCCTGGTGTCTGGATTTTAATTCCAACAATGGCTTTGCCACCGGTAATTGATAGACGACAATGCGGCTGATTGCATCGTGAATATCCTTGGATTTCGCGACCTGCAGCATCACCGGTTCAGGCAAGGTGCCCAGGGGCAGCAGGGAATTGGCGATGTCCTCCAATCGAACCTCGTGCGCCAGTCCCCGCAGAATTGCCTTGATATTCAGCAGATCATTGTGTTCAAAAATTCCGTTAATAGCTTCCCCTGCGGAACCGGTATAAAAGCGCTGGAGATCAACGACGATCCCGCGCAGCTCGCGACGCATGGCTTCCGCCACGCAGGAATATCCATGAGCGTAGGTCAAGGCTGTCTCGATGGATTCCTGATAAGGGGTCTTGGTGAGAGCGGAGATAAGACTGTCGATCGAGGTTAAATTAGCAAAGGACTCAAGCGTCTCAATCCTTTGGAGACGGGAGATCCTTGCCCGCAAGCGTGTGTTGCCGTAATCATAAAGCGCCATTTTTTAATTTAACTGGATGAACACTTACTCTCAAAAAAGATCGATAATTTCTGTTTGATAGTAGGCAGAGCATGTTCGAGGCGGGAATCCAGCGTATTTAACGTGAAGACTTTACCATCTTCGGTTTCGGCATTGCAGCCTCCCGTGCATTGCAGGTCAAATTGAACCGTGATCGGCTGGTTGAATTTTTTTACAATTCTTTCCGCCAGCGCCCGATCGCGCGCATCAAAATGCAGGATAATTTTTTGCCCATTCAGTTTGGATGGCTCAATGGAATCCAGGGCTTCGGCAGTAAGATTTTCAAGAATTTCCGCATAATCACTACGTGTACGCACATCCGGCATGCGTTCTTTCACCTTGTCCATCACCGACTCGATCAGGTTCTGCCGTGCGTCCGCGTGGATTTGCAGTGCCTGAATCAAAGCCTGTTGTTCAATCAAGGCTTGCTCGCGGTTCAGGCGCGCCTTTCCGTCCGCCAGAATGCGTTTTTTCTGGGTCTCGGCGTCCGTTTTTGCCTTGGTTAAAATTTCGGAGGCCTGCCGGTCAGCTTCCTGTTCGATCAGGGTAATTTGCTGCCGGCCGGCTTTCCTGATGCCATCCAGGATGGCTTCAAGTTCCATTCTTTAACCCAACAAGATGATTGCAGCAACTGCGAAGCCGAGGATGACCAGGGTTTCCGGAATGGCGACCAGGATGATAATCGAACCGATCAATTCCGGTTTCTCCGCGATCGCCCCGACACCCGCTGAACCAATCGCGCGCTGCGCCATGGCGGTTGCCATTGCAGTAATACTGATCGCCAGTGCGGCTGCTAATGCCATAATTGCTTGATCCATTTTTTTAATAACTCCTTAGTTAATTTTCATTTTGTTAGTTGGTTGAGTAAAAACCACGTTGATCCGCTTTCTGAATGGCGTGAAAGAAGATTGCCCGCCTTCGTAAAACTTGCGGAAGAACTCAACGTATTGAAGACGAAGGCTTTGAATGGTCGGGCTGAGCATGCCCATGATCAGATTCAGGGCATGGATCAACACCGCGATGATCAAACCCGCCACCATGCTTCCCCCAATATCGCTCAGGTCATTGGCGACCTTTGCCAGGAAAACCGAAGCCAGGCCCAGGGCCGCCAACCTCAGGTAAGAGAGGATATTCCCGATCACGCCGACGAACTCGATCGGGCCCATGATGACCCCTGTCCCGCCCATCGAAAAAGACAGTGAAATCAGGCCGACCACCAGGACAATCCAGCCCGCCAGATAGAATCCATTGGGCAGGATTTTGGTGAGCGAACCCGCCAGAAATAGAATTCCCAGCAAACCGATAAAAGTGCCGGCTTTCTCCATAAAATGATTGCGGCTTTTATGCACCAGGGCATTCCACATGCCAATCAGCAACCCTAGCAGGATGTGGCCGACGCCCACGGCAATGGCCATCACCAGCAGCATGGTGAAATTGCTGGCGTCCGAGCGGCTGATCCAAAGCGGTTTCAAACCGATCTTTTCCCCCAGTGTTCCCAGGAACTCGCCATAAAGAAAGCCGAAAAGGATCGACCAGATTGAACCGATCTTCAGTGCGCGCATGAAATCGCTGACCAAACCCTCCTTGACCTTGCGCGTGGCGAACAGGGAAATTATCAGCATCAAAGCGCCGTAACCGATATCCCCCACCATCATCCCAAAAAACAACGGCATAAAAAACGCCACCAGTTTACTGGGATCGATGTCGCTGTATTTGGGGACTGCGCGCATTTTAACAAAATCTTCGAAAGGTTCAACCGCTTGCGGGTTGCGCATTTCCACCGGTATCTTGTCTTTTAAATCCTTGGGGATATCGATCACATTAACGGTCACCGCCTGGCCGAAGTGAGTTTGAAACAGCTTGCGTAGTTCATCCAATTTATCAGCCGGAACCCAACCAAAAATGGTGAAGGTATATTCTGTTTCGCCCATTTTCGTGTAGGCCTCGAATTCGTCCACTCGGTCGCGGCAAACCAACTGCCAGGTTCTCAACCGGGGCAGCCATTGAATGGCAATGCGGCGCAAACGGTCGTCAATTTCGTCCAGTTCCTGATGATTCAGCTCGACCTTTTTTTCGATATGCCGCAGGGCGTCCTCCGTCGACAAGTACGCATATTCCTCCGGCAGGATCAACTGGGTAACTTTCTCATTTTTCATGAACGATTCAACTTGACTGATCAATTCCAGCGGGAAGATACCCACCACCGCATTGGTCGATTCCCCCACCTTTACGGACACCAGTTCGAATTTGCCGCGGGTGAGTAATTTCAATTGCTGGGCCAGCAAATTCATTTCGCGCATTTGGGAGGAATTCACCAACGCCCGGATGGAAGCATTGCCCGATTTTTTCGCCGATTGCGGGAGGACCGGAGCGATCACGGTCAGCATGTCGTTGTATTTGGAAAGGGAAATCAGTTCATCCTGCAGGCTTTTCTTGCGGTTGTTCAGATACTGAACTTGGGCGGTAACATCGCTGACCTTGGAATGGATGAATAAGATATCATCGTCCTTGGTCAAGGGGGCTTGCGCTTGCGATTGATTCAATGTTGAAAACAGATCAATCAACCCGTTGATGCTGGCGATCAGGATATCCACCTCTTCCCGTTCGCTCTGCTGTGTTTCGGTCAATGCAAGTGGCTGCACCATCGCGTCCGAAATCGTGCGCACATCATCCAATTGCATATTTCCAAAAGAATGCAGCAGCGGGACCACCCTATCCAGGTGTTCTTTTAAACCCCAGATCTGGACGCGATCCATTTCAAGGATCATGCTGCCTCCCGGTGATTGGACGATCCCAAGATCAATTGAAGTACGTAGTCCGCAGCTTCATCCTCAAATTGTTTCCCGGTTTTGATGAATTGTTCGGCTTCCGCGGCAGCTGCTTTTACCCGCTGTTCCAGCGCAGCCCGTGACACGTGAATCCCCTCTGCAATTGCCCGGTCTCTCTCAATACGGGCTTCATCGATAATTTGGGATTTCAAGCCGGCGGTCTCTTCCTGGGCCGAGTCGATTTTCTTTTCCGATTTATTCTTGGCCGCGGCGATTTTCTCCGCCACCTCGATCTCCAACTGCAAGATCATCTCCAGAGATTGTTGAGGCTTGACCTCATTATCGTTATCAATTTCCATAGATTTCATTTACGAACAACCTAAATAATAAATATTTAATGACCTTTTATACTAATCCTGTTATTTTCAAAAGTCAACCACTCTTCTTCTCGAAGGACACATCCGTGCAAATATTTTGCATATACTTTTGAACGCTTTTTCGGAAGTATAATGGGCGCACTTTTATATACATTAATACTACCAATTCGTTGTAAATTGATTAACGAGGTATGAATGAACGAATATGATGTTGTAATCATCGGCGCAGGCCCGGGCGGTTATGTATGCGCAGTGCGGGCATCGCAAAACGGTTTGAAGGCAGCCATCATCGACAAAAAATGGCTGGGCGGCGTTTGCCTGAACGTCGGCTGCGTGCCTTCCAAGGCATTATTGAAAAATGCCGAGCTGGCGCATACGCTGCGTGAACGCGCGGAAGAGTTCGGCATTTCTTTCGATAATCTAAAGCTCGATTATGCTTCGGCGGTCAAACGGAGCCGCGGAGTATCCCAAAGGCTGACGCGGGGTGTTGCTTTCCTGATGAAAAAGAACAACGTGGATGTCTTCATGGGTGAAGCCAAAGTTGGCGCGGACAAGAAAATCACAGTCACCGACAGCGAGGGTAAAACCCAGCAGATCGGTGCCAAGAATATCGTGATCGCCACCGGTTCCACGCCGGTCATGCCGGCTGCCTGGCAAGCCGACGGCGAAAAGATAATTTCATACAACGAAGCCATCCTGCAGGAAAAGCTGCCCAAATCAGCCGTGATCATCGGAGCCGGCGCCATCGGCGCTGAGTTCGCCACCATTTGGAATTCTTATGGCGTACCGGTAACCATGGTTGAAATGCTGCCCAACGTACTGCCTTTGGAAGATGAAGAGGTCAGCCAGGAATTGGCCAAAGCTTTCAAGAAACGCGGCATTGAAATTCTCACCGGCCACAAGGTGGAAGCTGTCGAAAAATCCAAAGACGGCGTGATCGTCAAAGTCAGCGGCGACGGCGGGCAGAAATCCATCGAAGCCGAACAAGCCCTGGTAGCCATTGGTTTCCGCCCCAATTCCGCCGGTCTCGGCCTGGAAGAAGCCGGCGTGAAGCTGGACGGCAAAGGTTTCATTCAAGTTGATGAAAAACTTGCCACCAACGTGCCCGGCATCTGGGCCATCGGCGACGTGACCGGCAAGTTGCTGCTGGCGCATCTGGCATCTGCGCAAGGCATCCTGTGCGCAGACGCGCTGGCAGGCAGGCAGGTCAACCCGATCAATTATCAGAACGTTCCACATGCCACTTACTGCCAGCCTCAGGTTGCTTCATTCGGGCTGAGCGAAGCGCAAGCCAAGGCTTCCGGCAAAGAGATCAAGGTTGGCCGTTTCCCCTTCCAGGCCAACGGCAAAGCCCTGGGCTTAGGCGAAACCACCGGTTTTATCAAGATCATCAGCGACGCGAAATACGGCGAAATCCTCGGCGCCCACATCATCGGCCCCGAAGCTTCCGAATTGCTGCCCGAGTTGACGCTTGCCCAGCAAATGGAATTAACCGCTGAAGAAATCGCGCGCAACATTCACGCCCACCCCACCCTCAGCGAGGTCGTCATGGAAGCTGCGGAAGCGGTGGAAGGCCAATCAATTAATATCTAGTCTTCAATCCAAAACCTGAAAAGGCGTGTGCTGCACGCCTTTTTTTACTTAAAATCCGCTGTGCTATAATCGCTGCGAAAGGTTTAGGTATGTTCAAGAATATCGCCAAAGCATTGGGTGGAGATCCACAAAAACGAGATATTGATCGGGCTATCGCGTTGGTCGATCAGATCAACCAGCTTGAGCCTGATTTTGAAAAACTCAGCCCCGCTGAATTGCGCGCCAAGACCGATTTCTTCCGCCGCCGATTGGCGGATGGCGAATCGCCGGACGATTTGCTGATCGAGGCATTCGCGGCCGTGCGCGAAGCCAGCAAACGCACCACCGGGCTGCGCCATTTCGATATCCAGTTGGTCGGCGGTATCTTCCTGCATGAAGGAAAAATCGTGGAAATGCGCACCGGTGAAGGCAAGACGCTGGTCGCCACCCTGCCCTTGTACCTGAACGCTTTGACCGGCAAGGGCGTGCACCTGGTCACGGTAAACGATTATCTGGCGCGCCGCGACGCGCGCTGGATGGCGCCGATCTATGCCTGCCTGGGGTTGAGCGTGGGGGTACTGCAAATGTCCTCCCGTACAGAAAGCGCCCGTTATGCTTTCCTGGTCGACCTGGAAAAGCGCGATAACCGCGAAGAAGAGGATCAATTGCGCATGGTATTGCGCAATGAAGCTTACGCAGCCGATATCACCTATGGCACCAATAATGAATTCGGTTTCGATTACCTGCGTGACAACCTGGTGATGAGCCTCAAAGACCGCGTGCAGCGTGGGCATTCTTACGCCATCATCGATGAAGTGGATAACATCCTGATCGATGAAGCCCGCACACCGCTGATCATCTCCGGCCCGGCCTCCGAGGATGTGGAATGGTATAACCGCATGGCAGTTGTCGTGCGCCAGTTGAATCCCGAAGATTACGATTTCGATGAAAAAGACCGCAGCGTGGCGCTGACCGAAATCGGTGAATCGCACGTCGAAGAACTGCTGCAAATCCCGCTGCGCGACCCTGACCGGCCTGAGGATATCACACCGGAGCAGGCACGCCTGCTGGGCCACCTGGAGCAAGCGCTTAAAGCCCAATTGCTATACAAAAAGAACAAAGATTACATCGTTCAGAACGGCCAGGTCATCATTGTGGACGAGTTTACCGGCCGCCTGATGCCCGGCCGGCGCTGGTCGGAAGGGCTGCACCAGGCTGTGGAAGCCAAGGAAGGCGTGAAAGTCAACCCTGAAAACATCACCCACGCCACCATCACCCTGCAGAACTATTTCCGCAAATACAGCAAGCTGGCCGGTATGACCGGCACTGCCTTGACTGAAGCGGAAGAATTCGCAACCATTTACAAGCTGGAATGCGTCGAAATGCCGACCAACCTGGATTACCAGGCTGCCCGTCCGCAATACGATCTGCAAATCCTGCAGGATAAAGACGAGGAAGGTTATCCTTTTACCTATTACGCGCTGGGCAGCGATCCGCAAAAAGCCCCGCTCTATTGGAAGCGCAAGGATTATCCTGATGTGGTTTACCGCAGCGAAGAAGCCAAGTTACGCGCTATCGTCTTGGAGATCCTGAAATTTCACGTGATCGGCCGCCCCATTCTGGTGGGCACCACTTCCATCGAGCACTCCGAAAGGCTTTCATCGCGCCTGGCAGCCGAGAGTTTGCGGCGGCTTTTAATGACAGTGCTGGTGCGGGAAGTTTGGCTGCAAAAGAACAACATCAAAACGCCGGAAAGGGTGATCCCCGAACTGGATTTTCTGAACAAACCGCTGCAAAACCTCGCCCCAGACGAAATACGCCGTTTCGCGCAAGGCATGGGTTTGGCTTCCATCAATCCCGAGAACCCTGAAAACCTGGCAGTTGTCATGGCTTTTCTCGCGCTCGGAGAGGAACATCGCGCCCGCCTGGAAGCGGCAGTACGCGGCGGTATCCAGCACCAGGTATTAAACGCCCTGAAGCACGACCAGGAATCGCAAATCATTGCCGGCGCGGGCGCTTTCGGCGCGGTGACCATCGCCACCAACATGGCCGGCCGCGGCGTGGACATCAAACTGGGCGGCGAGATCCGCGAATCCGTCATTTCCGACGTGCGTCATTTTCTCGACCAAGCCGGTATCAACCCTTACGGCATGACCCAGATTGAGATGGCCGAACGTTTGCGCGGCATGCCCGCAGACGCCTACGGCGATTACCGGGAATCCATCACTTCATTCCTGGCATTCCTGGAAAACATGCAGCGGGTGCGCGCGTTGGGCGGTTTGCACGTGATCGGCTCCGAACGCCATGAAGCCCGCCGCATCGACAACCAATTGCGCGGCCGCGCTGCCCGCCAGGGCGACCCGGGTTCCTCGCGCTTTTACCTGTCCCTTGAAGACGACCTGATGCGCATGTTCGGCGGCGAGCGCGCCGAAAACCTGATGCGCGTTTTCAACATCGATCCTTCCATTCCGCTGGAGAGCCGCATGCTCGGCCGCCTGGTGGAACAATCGCAGGAACGCGTGGAAGGCCACAACTTTGACATCCGCAAACATTTGCTGGAATACGACGACGTGCTGAATGACCAGCGCGAACGAATTTATAAGGAACGCGACAGCGTGCTGGTCAAACAGGACCTCGAAGAAGACGTGCTGGCCATGCTGCGCAGCGAGCTGCAAAAACGCATCCCGGAGGCGCTGGCGGACGAAGAAGGGCCCTGGAAATTGCTGGCGTTCCTGGAGGAGATCCAGCCGACCATCTATTACCCCCAATTCGGCCAGAATCTGCCCTCATACACCATGGCGCTGGTGGCAAAGGTTCTAAACAGCCTGATCCCCAACCCGGCCGATCCTGTGCAAGTTGAAAGCGGATTGACCGAACTGGCGCGGCAAGCCCTCCAGGCGGAAAACCGCCACGTGCGCGCCCAAACCGGCGCATTCATCCAGCGCACCGCCGACAGCTTTACCCAGCAAGTTAATGAACGGCTGGATCTGTTGGATATCTTTCTCGATAACAATCTGGAACTTTTCCAGCAGAACACCCGCGAGTTTTTCGACCAGCTTCAAACGCAGGTTCATCTGCGGATCAACCTGGACAGCAACACGCTAGCCGCTTTGAAAACCGCCCCGCATGATTTGCCGAAAGTGCTGCGCGATATCGTCGAGAGCGTTTTATTGAAAAATGTCCTGTCGCGGCTGGCAATGACCATCGAACGCCGCCTGAACAGCCGGCTGGCTGTCAATGTCGACGGGTTAGCCGAACTGGATTGGGTAAGTATCGAAGACCGCATCCTGGAAGCTGTGGATCTGAGTTTCCGCGAAAGGATCGATCAGCTCGAACAGCCGGACAGCCAAATCCGGCAGAATATCGCCAGCTTGATTCGCAAACAAAAAGAGTCTGCGCAACTTCCCGACGCCTACGAGATGGCCGCTGCCATCTCGATGGGCACGCAGATGGTCATCGATGCCCGCACCCGCCAGCGCGTCAACCGGCGCGTCAATCTGCTGAACTACATTTACCTGGCTGCCCTCCAGATCGAGAACGAAGACCCGCAGGATATATCCGCGGTGATTCTGGCGCACCTGGAAGATATACAGTCGAAGATGCAAATTGTTTGGGGAAAAATGGAACTCCAAAGGATGGCTGAAAACAACGCGAAATTCAGCGACCTGCCAGAGGAATACCGTACCGGCCTGGCTCCTTTTATGGACAAAGAGGCTGAACGCGTGCTGCAAACCAAAGAGCTGCCCGAGTTGTTGAGCGAGAATAATGCACCTGCCATCCGTGTTTTCGGCAAGGCTACCCAGCAAAATATCTATCGCTATATCCTGCTGCATGCGATTTCAGATTTGTGGATCGAGCAGCTCACCCGCATGGAAGCGCTGCGCATTTCCATCGGCATGGAAGCCTATGCGCAGCTCGATCCGCTGGTGCAGTACAAGAGCCGCTCAACCGACGCGTTCAAAAATCTGTTTGCCGATATCCGCATGGGCGTGATCAGCCGCATGTTCCGCCTGCAGCCTGCCCGCCCGCAAACCGCCGGCGTTGAGGGTCAAACCACTGCCAAAGCTGAAGCTGGTCAGCCGGCCAAACCGGATCGTAATCAGGACAAGGGTAAAAAGAAACGCCATAAAAAGCGTTAGCATTTAAAGTATTTTCATTCCTTTATTAATGGACACCCTGCATAGCAGGCAGGGTTGTCAAGTTTTTCAATACATCATATAATCGAGCTACTATCAAATCGTATTGGAGCTTTTAATAATCATATGGATCAAGAAAACGGAATCCAAGCCACAGGAGAAAATAAATCCGACAATAAAGAAATCACCAACATGGCTTCTTTATTGGAAAGAGAGGGGCTGGGGTTGGAATTGCCGCAGGCCGGTGAGATTAAGACAGGCACAATTGCCAGTATTACCCCCGGCCAAATCATGGTTAGTGTCGGTGCCAAGTCCGAGGGCATCATCAACGGCCAGGAATTTGAACTGATTCCGCCGGATGTTTTTGCTTCCATGGAAGTCGGGCAGGAAATCCCCGTCTATGTCATCACTCCCGAAGACCACAATGGCAACCTGGTGCTCTCTTACATTCGCGCGCTGGAAGCGGAAAGCTGGGAAAAAGCCAACGCGGTCATGAAAGAAAAAGACACTTTCACCGGCAAGGTGATCGGTTTTAATCGCGGCGGTTTGCTGGTTTCTTTCGAAAAATTGACCGGTTTTGTGCCCACTTCACAGCTAAGTTACACACGCCGCATGGAATTGGGCGGTGAAACCGCTGAAAAAGGCTTCGGCGAAATGATCGGGCAGGAAATTGCCTTGCAAATCATCGAAGTCGATCAGGAAAGACGCCGCCTGATCTTTTCCGAACGAGCCGCGTCGCACGAAACCCGCGACAGCATCCGCGACAAGGTCATTGAAAAACTGGAAGTCGGCGACGTCCGCACCGGGCGCGTGACTTCTTTGGCCGATTTTGGCGCTTTCGTGAACATCAACGGCGCCGACGGCCTTGTTCACCTGAGCGAAATTTCCTGGGATCGCATCCGCCACCCCGGCGATGAACTGAAAGTCGGGCAGGAAGTGCAAGTGCAGGTGATCAGTATCGATGAGGACAAGCGCCACATCGGCCTGTCTATCCGCCGCTTGAAGGACGATCCCTGGCAAACCAAGATTGACAACCTCAAGGTCGGCCAACTTGTGGAAGCCAAGATCACCCGCCTGACCAAATTCGGCGCGTTCGCCATGATGGACAACGGTATCGAAGGATTGATCCACATCTCTGAACTTTCCGAAGAGCACATCGCCCATCCCAAGGAAGTCCTGCACGAAGGCGATAAGGTTACCCTGCGTATCATCAAGATCGAACCCGAATCGCATCGCGTCGGCTTGAGCCTGCGCCGCGTGGAATCGCTGGCTTTCGCGGATATGGACCTGAAAATCCTCGAAAAAGAGCTGGAAGGCAGCGAAATTAAGATTACCTCCAAAGAGAGCCCAAAGTCAGAAAAAGCGGAAGCTCCGGTGGAGGAAACCGAAGCCGAAACTCCTGTTGTTGAAGCCAAAGCGGAAGCAGAACAGATCGAAGAAGCCAAAGCCGAAACAGAAGCAGAACAGGCTGAAGAATCCGCCGAAGAGAAACCCTCCGAGGAATAAACCGGTCGATCCTGGCGCTTTCGATGCACTTTCAATTTGGAATCTGTCAAACGGGAATGACCATTCCAGCCGGGGCTTTGATAGACCAATCGAACAGAAATGCCTGAAAACAAGCAAACCGGAAAACCAAAACTGCCGCGGCGACGCATTCAATTTGGATTGATCGTCACCGTTGGCGGTTTTTTGGTTTTTCTCATCGGCCTGCGGCCGGATTTTTTCCTGCTGGACCGCAGCCCGGTGCTTGGATTCATCCAGATCGCCGTGATGCTGGTTGGGCTGGCCGTCATGTGCGTAGGCGGGTACATCTGCGTCAGCGCTCTTTGGATTGGCCGCAAGTTCAGCATTGCCGCTGAATTGGGCGTGCGCGTCATCAGCACCGGTTTCATCATCGCAGTTTTTTCAGGTTTCGCCGATATCTTCGGCTTGGGCAGCCACCCATACCCCGAGTTCATTCCTTATTTCGGCGAATGGCAGGCGCGCGGTTTCCAGATCGCGGAAGGGTTCATTGCCATCGGCATCTTGATGATGCTGCCCTACTCCCGCAGCCCGCTCTTCAACGGCAATACACCCCCGCCGGAGAAGGCGGATTCCAAATCCAAATAATTAATTGTTCTCTAACAGAACCGGATTTGAATAAATCCGGTTTCGTGGTTAAATTCAGGGAAATATATCAAATTAGAAATTAATACCGCATGAATTCTTCCGTACAAACACACACACTTAATAACGGCCTGGTGATCCTGACCCGGGAAATCCATACTGTGCCATTGGTCAGCCAGTGGATCTGGTACCGGGTGGGGTCGCGCAACGAAGTGCGCGGTAAAACCGGCATTTCCCACTGGGTGGAGCACATGCAATTCAAGGGCACGCCTAAATACCCGATCAACGTCCTCGACCAGGCTATCTCGCGCGACGGCGGTTTTTGGAACGCCATGACTTCGCTGGATTGGACCACGTACTTCGAAACGCTGCCATCGGATAAACTGGAAATCGCGCTCGATCTGGAAGCCGACCGCATGGTCAACAGCTTGTACGATCCGCAGGAAACCGAACTGGAGAGGACGGTGGTGATCTCGGAGCGCGAGGGCAATGAGAATGAACCTCTCTTCCGGTTGGGAGAAGCGGTCAATCAGGCCGGTTTTTCCGACCACCCCTATCGCAACCAGGTGATCGGTGAAATGCAGGATTTGCAAACCATCACGCGCGAACAGCTTTTCGGGCATTATCGGAGCCACTATTCCCCCAATAACGCTTTGCTGGCCCTGGCCGGCGATTTCGACACGCCTGCCGTGATGGAACGGTTGAGAGACCTGTACGAAGGCATCCCCGCCATGGAAAACGGTAAATTCATCCCGCAGCCGGAGAACACGCTCCCGAAGAACCAGCGCATTGAATTGGAAGGCCCCGGAGACACCATCTACCTGCAAGTCAGTTACCGCTCGCCGGCTGCCAACAGCGCCGACTTTTTCGCGTTGACCGTGCTCGACAGCCTGCTCACCGGTCCTTCCTCGCTGGCCATGTTCGGCGGCGGCAGCATTTCCAACAAGACCAGCCGCTTATACCAGCTGCTGGTTGAAAAGGATAAGGCAGTGAGCGTTTCCGGCGGACTGCAGGCCACCATCGACCCTTACCTGTACGATATCCTGGCCATCCTGCCGCCGGATAAATCGGTGGACGAGGCGCTGCGCGTGATCGACGAGCAAATCGAGCGCCTGCAGAACGAGCTGATCCAGGAGGCTGAAATCGCGCGCGCGGTCAAACAGGCCAAGGCCCTGTTTGCTTACGGCAGCGAAAACATCACCAACCAGGCTTTCTGGATGGGATACGCCAGCATGTTCGCCGACCATACCTGGTTCGACCATTTCATTCCTAACCTGGAACAGGTCGACGCGGAGAGTCTGAAGCGTACCGCGCAGAAGTATCTGCGAAACGACCACCGCATTATCGGTATTTACCGTCCAAGGAACAATGGAAAGTAGGGATATGGCGACCACTTCAAGCAATCCAAAAAACCTGCCCGGCCCTGAAACCATTTCACGCTGGACGCTGGCAAATGGCATCCGGGTGTTGAGCTATACCAACCCCAATGTTTCCTCGGTTTATTTAATCGGGTTATTGAATTGCGGCAGCGCGAGCGATCCGGCGGAAAAACTGGGGCTGGCGCACTATACCGCCAGCATGCTCTCCCGGGGAACCGCCCGCCGCAGTTTCCAGGCATTTCATGAAGAGCTCGAAAACCGCGGTGCCAGCTTGAGCTTTAGCTGCGGGATGAACGATACCGGATTCCGCGGCAAAGCCCTGGCGGAGGACCTGGAAATGCTCTTCGACCTGGCTGCCGACAGCCTGCGTAATCCGGCATTTACGCCGGAATACTTCGAACGCATGCGCGCGCAATTGCTGGCCAGCCTGGCAATTCGCGACCAGGATACTTCGGAAGTGGCTTCCTTGTTGTTCGATCAGCATCTTTTTCCGCAACATCCCTACGGTCATCCGCAGGATGGATACCCGGAAACCATTCAGTCCATCGGGCGTGAGGATCTGGTCAAATTCCACGCCGGCGCATACAACCCCGATGGCATGATTCTGGTAGTGGTCGGCGCGGTTTCACCCGAACAGGTATTCAGCCTGGCAGAACGGTATTTCGCCGATTGGCTCAATCCGAATCATAAATCGCAAACCCGATACAGCCTGCCGGACCAACCCGCCGGTCTGATCAGAAAACACCGTTTTCTGGAAGATAAAAGCCAGGCAGACCTGCTGCTGGGTACACTGGGGCCGAACCGTACCTCCGAAGACTACCTGCCGGTCTATCTGGGCAACAACATTCTAGGGCAATTCGGATTGATGGGCAGAATTGGCGAAAGCGTGCGGTCGCGCTCCGGGCTGGCGTATTACGCCTCCAGCAGCATCAACGCCTGGGCAGACAGCGGCACCTGGGAATTTTCTGCCGGCACTAACGCGGAAAATCTGGAAAAGGCCATCGACCTGATACGCGAAGAAATTAAACGGTACGTTACCAGCGAGGTCAGCGAGGATGAACTGGCGGATTCCAAATCCAACCTGATCGGCAGGCTGCCGCTCTCGCTGGAATCGAACGCCGGGCTGGCCAATGCCATCCTCTCCATCGAACGCTTCGACCTTGGTCTGGATTATTACCAGCGCTATGCCCATTTGATCAACGCCGTGACCGCCGGTCAAATCCTGAACGCGTCGCAAAAATACCTCGACCCCGACCGCCTGGTGATCGCCAGCGCAGGCCCGGGAAATGATATCCTTTAAGCAGAGATGAAAATCGCCAGCGGTATCGACCTGGTTGAAATCGAGCGCTTCAGGCAATTGAAACCTGAAATCCTGAAACGATTTTTTGAACGCGTCTACACTTCCGCCGAACGGGAGCATATCGGCGCTTCTTTCGAGCGCGCCGCGGGTCTGTTCGCTGCCAAAGAAGCCCTGGTCAAAGCCCTGGGCTGCGGTATCGGGCCGGTTGGCTGGCAGGAGGTTGAAATCCGACATCAAGGCGAAGGAAATCCGGTCGCCAGCCTGCATGGCCGCGCCGCCAATCTGGCGCAGGAGATGGGCATTCTCGACATTTCGCTCAGTATCAGCCATACCCGGGAGCACGCCACCGCTGTGGCAGTGGCTATAATGGAAGAGAGAGGTGCATGACAGGTTTCCGAACTGTGGTGTAAATTAATGACCAAAATTCTCGCAGTCAGCGATGAGGAATCGCAATTCATTTACCACGCCATCGGGGGCGAGCGGTTCAAGGATATCGACTTTGTGATCAGTTGCGGCGACCTGCCGTATTTCTACCTGGAATACATCATCAGCATGTCCAACAAGGATTTATATTACGTCAAAGGCAATCACGCCCACAAGGAAGAGATCAGCGATCATCACCAATCCAGCGGGCCGCAGGGAGGGAGAAATTTGCATCTGAAAAGCATGCGCACTCCTGAGGGCATCCTCCTGGCAGGCATCGAGGGCAGCATACTCTATAACCGCGGACCGCATCAGTACACGCAGGGTGAAATGTGGCAGATGGTTTTCAGGTTGGTTCCTCACCTGTTCTTGAACTTCCTGCAATACAACCGCTACCTCGATATTTTTGTCACACACGCGCCGCCCTGGAAGATCAATGACCAGCAGGACTTGCCGCATCAGGGCATCAAAGCCTTTCGCTGGCTGCTGGAAGTATTCCACCCGCGTTACCACTTGCACGGACACACGCACGATTACCTCAACCGCAGCGGGATCAAGACCAGGTACCTGCAGACCGACGTAATCAACGTGACAGGCTACCAGATCATCGAGTTTTGAAAATGAGCAGCAATAACGACCGCACCTATTTTGAACGCATGGCCAGCCTGGATTTCGAGCAGGCTTATAAAAAAGGATTCATACGGGCCATTTTAAATCGGCTTACCCAGAAACAGGGAGGGTTGATTTCCTTCAATGAATTGCGCCGCAGCCTGGACATTCAAAACCAGCGCGATATGGGAATGCAGGAGATCGAGATCGAAAAAATCATCGGCAGCCTTAACCGCTACCAGGATTTCGACGACAGCTTCCTCCCGCGCCAAACGTTTACCCGGCGGCGCTGGGAAAATATCGACCGGGTTTTCCTGCAAGGGGAATACCTGCCGCCGGTGGAAGTTTACAAGCTCGGCGCCTTCTATTTCGTCATCGACGGAAACCACCGTGTTTCGGTAGCGCGCGAAAGAGGCCAGGTGTTCATCGACGCGCACGTGATTGAGCTGCAGATCCCTTTCCCGTTGGAGGGAAAGTTCGATTGGTATGAAGTGTTACTAAAGCAGGAGCGCGCCACCTTTGAACAACAAACCCGCATCCGCGAACTGCGCCCGCAGGCGGATATCCGGCTCTCTCTGGTCGGGCAATATGAAAAGCTGCTGGACCATATCGCCGTTCATAACTATTACAACAGCCAGCGCCTGAAGCAGGAAATCCCTTATGCGCAGGCTGTTTGCAACTGGTACGATAATATTTACGCGCCCATGGCGGCCATCATTCGTAAGCGTAAAATTCTGGAACATTTCCCCAAACGCACCGAAGCCGACCTGTATCTATGGATCATCGAACACCTGGCATATTTGCAGGCCAGTTACAAACGCGAGATTTCTTTCGAAGAAGCCGCGCGGCATTTTACCGACCACTTCCTTGTCCTGCGGCTGGCTGGATGGTGGCGAGCATTTCGCAATCGAATGTGTAAATTATTAAATCGGCAGGGTAAATAACCCACTTCAGGTATTTCAATTCCCGATTTCAAGCCAGATGTGATTTTTCAGGATGCGTTCACTGGGGATCACTTTGACGTGTCCGCGCAATTCCATCGGCTGCGCGACCATGTCGGGATGAACAAAACAGCATAATGGCGGATGTCCATACTTGCTGATGAAATAGTCCACCGCGCGCTGCAAGCGGGATTCAGCCGTTATTCCGGTTTGATTGTCATACCAAAGCATGCCGTTATCCATATCAGATCCTCGTATTGATTATAGCATATATGTTCTATTATTCCAATCTGCTTTTCTATCGCTGAAACATGGAATTTTCAAACCATTTAAGGTATGCTTAACCCGTTGAATGAATAACGCTCGCTCTGATAATCCAGGAGGTTGACATGATAAAAGAAGCCATTTCCGATGCAGAAAAAAGAATGCACAGCGCCATCCTGTCTTTGCAGGAAGACCTGGCCGGAGTGCGCACCGGCCGCGCAACCCCCGCGCTGGTCGAAAAGATTTCTGTTGATTATTACGGTTCGCCCGTGCCTTTAATGCAACTGGCTAGCATCAGCGTACCCGAACCGCGCCAGCTTTTGATCAAACCGTTCGATCCGACAACCGTCAAGGATATTGAAAAAGCGATCCTGGCTTCCGAGTTGGGGATCACCCCCATGAATGATGGCAAAGTCATCCGGTTAAACATGCCCCCGCTGACGGAAGAACGCCGGCGCGAACTGACCAAATTTGTCAATAACCGCCTCGAAGAAGCCCGCATTTCCGTCCGCAACGTCCGGCGCGACATCAACAAGGACCTGCAAGAATTCAAGGAAGCCAAATTGATCTCCGAAGACGATATGAAAACCGGCGAGGAAGAAATCCAGAAACTGACCGATAAGATTATCGAAGAGATCGGCGAGATCGGCAAGAAAAAAGATCAAGAAATAATGGAGATCTAAGCTCCCGAATGACTGAACCTAAAAACGAGCTGTTTTCCAGGCCAAAGCCGCGGCACATCGGAATTATCATGGATGGAAACGGCCGCTGGGCAAAAGCCCGGATGCTGCCGCGCATGGCCGGCCACCGCGCCGGCACTGATAATATCCGCAGGGTAATCGACGCCTGCATCGAATTCGGCATCGAATTTGTAACCGTATACGCTTTTTCCACAGAGAACTGGAAAAGACCCTCGGATGAAGTACAAGGCTTGATGCAGCTATTGAGTGAGATGCTGGACGACCGCATCGGCGAGCTTCACGAAAAAGGCGTGCGCCTGCTGCACATCGGGCGACTGGAACAACTGGACGCGCTAACCCGCGAAAAGATCAAAAATGCGCTGGAACTCACTCGCAATAATAAAACCATCACCCTGATCATCGCCTGGAACTACGGCGGACGGGACGAGGTTGTGGCAGCCGTGCAAAAAATGTTGCGAGATCAGGTAAAGCCTGATGATGTGGACGAAAAACTGCTCAGCAGTTATATGTTCACCAGCGGCATTCCCGATCCCGACCTGATGATCCGGACGTCGGGCGAAATGCGCACCTCCAACTTTCTGCTATGGCAAAGCGCATACGCCGAGTGGTTTTTTACCGATACCTTGTGGCCGGATTTCGACAGGGAAAGCTTGCGGCAAGCCCTGGAATCTTACGCTTCCCGCGAGAGGCGCTTTGGAAAACGCAAACCAGAAGATGAAAAACAACAATATGCTGGGTAGCCGTATCCTGAGCGGCGCGGTGATCATTGCCCTCGGGCTGGTGCTGATTTACGCCGGCGGCTGGATTTATACCGCCGGGTTGGGAGTAATCCTTTCCATCGCCATTTGGGAATACGTCCGTTTGTTTGAGAAAGGCGGCTATGCCCCCGCTAAAACCATCCTGGTCGCGGGAACATTTTTGATCGCGCTCAGTGGGCAATTCGCCGATCCTGCGTACAGCCTGGCAGCTTTCAGCCTGGTTGCGATTGCCATCATGGTTTTTCACACGGCTACATTCAACCGCCATCCCGCCACAGCCGCGATCGACCTGGCTGCCAGCCTGGGGGGCGTGGCTTATATCGCTTTCAGCGGTCTTTTTCTTGTCAGGCTGCGTTTTTTGCCCGCAGGGTTATTCTGGCTGCTCCAATGCATCCTGCCCGCCGGCATCAGCGATATCGGCGCATTCGGCATCGGCAGCCTGTGGGGAAAGCACAAGATCGCCCCGCAATTGAGCCCCAATAAAACCTTTGAGGGCTACCTGGGGGGAGTAGCCACATCTATGCTGGTCGGCTGGGGAACCGGGGCGCTGCTGGCCGGTTACAATCCCGCTTTCAACGGCCTGCGGGGGCTTTGGATCGGATTGATCGTCGGCGCGCTGTGCCCTTTGGGTGATTTCGCCAAAAGTATCTTCAAGCGCCAATTCGGCGTGAAAAATACCGGCAACCTCATCCCCGGCCATGGCGGGGTGCTGGATCGCATCGATACCTGGTTGATCGCCGGCGTCATCAGCTATTTAATGGTCCTGTTTCTGAACAAATGAAGATGCGGGCATCCCTGCCCGCAATATCGATCGCGATTCATCTTGAAAAAAAACCGGCCGGGAATTCCGGCCGGTTTTTCGATTACTCGATGGCGAAAGTCATAGTGACGTCTGCCGTAACCTGGATTTGTCCGGCAGCGATCGGCACGGACGCGGCATATTCGGCGCCGCCCCCGCCCCCCATGCCATATCCATAACCGTACGACGGATAACTATAGGACGAGGAGATCGACAGGATCTCTCCGGCGCCCACGCCAGCAGCATCCGCCAATTCCTTGGCCTGCGCCATGGCCGAATCGACGGCAATCTTGCGCGCGGATGATTGCGCGGCGGTTTTGTCAGTGACATCAAAGGTGATACCGTAAATATTGTTTGCACCGCTAGCCGCAACCGCGTCCAGGATGGCGCCCAGTTTGTCCAGATCGCGCACAGTCACATACACGGTGTTATCCACCGAGAAATAGTTGCGGGTCACCGCGCCCTGGTAATCATAATCGGATTGAGGGTATACGTTGAAGCTGGAAGTTTGAATATCGCCTTCCGCCACTCCCTGGGCCACCAAAGTATCCTTGATAGCAGTCGCCTGGGCTTTGTTCGCGTCCATTGCTTCACCAACGCTGTCGCCGATTGAATGCACGCCGACGTTGATGTAAGCCAGATCGGGAACGACATAGACGACTCCATTCCCGGTTACAACGATTTGCCGGGCGGGTTCGCCCGCGCTCGTTGAAACCGCCGGCGCGCAAGCAGCCAACGCCATTGCGACCGTGATCAATCCTGCCAAAATCATGATATTTCTTTTCATGTGTTCCTCCAATAGAAATTTTATGTTTTAATAACGTTTATGCTGAAAAAAAGTTCCCGATTAATCAATCGTAATCGGGTTTTGAGTTTTCGTATATTGCCGGGTCGATGCGAACGTGTTATCATGAAGTTGCCCTTTCATCCGATTGCCCCCCTCAATCGGTTGGAGGGGCCTTGATTTATTTGTGCCCGGCGAGGGATTTATACAATACAAAAGCGCCTGCCAGGATCAGGATAACCGGCCAGATATACCAACTATACTCAAAGGGAAACCAGGTTAACCCCAATCGTTGAAGTAAATAATACACGCCCCAGCCAATCAGCCCAACCCCGGCATAGATCACCAGTTGCCGGCTGGGTTCGTGAAAGACCATCCCGATCTCCTGCCCAAGTTGGCGGATGCGGATTCCCAGATCTTCCGAGCGGAAAGCCTCCGCGCTGCCCTCGCGCGGGATGATCACCCATAGAATTAAATAGGCCAGAACCGAGAGTTCGCCCATAATCGTCCACAGGACGAAGAAGATTCTCAAAAATAGCGGATCGATGCCGATATACTCGCCCAACCCGCTGCAAACGCCGCCCAATACGCGGTTATTTTCTTTGCGATACAGTCTTTTGCTCATGATTACCTCATATGAATCGGTTTTTTATTATATCTGTATACGCAGGAAAGATTTTCAGGTTTCCATAGATCCATAAAAAAGCAGGATCGCGCAAAATACGCAATCCTGCCTGTCTGGAAATTTAACCGAAATTAGAATTGGATGATCTTCAGGCCGGTCAACAAAATGATCGCGACCAGAATGGGGGTAACGAATTTCAGGATCGTGAAAACGACACGTGTTATCCCGGCATTGGCAATTGCGCCCTCATTGGACGTGGTGGCATTGAACTTGTTCCAGCCCCAAACCCAGGCGGTGAAAATGGCCAGCAGCAACCCGCCAACCGGCAGCAGGATATTCGAGGTCGTGAAATCGTAGAAGTCAAAGAAGGTGAACCCAAATACCTTGACTGCCGACAAGGTGCTGTTGGATAACGCCGCCAACGAACCAAAGACAGCCATGCCGCCCATCGTGGCAAAGGTGGCTTTGTTGCGCGCCATACCCAGGGAATTCACCAGGTAAGCCACAACCACTTCCACCAGCGAGATCATGGCGCCGATGGCGGCGAATGAAGTCAGCAGGAAGAAGAGCACCATAAAGAATTTCCCGAATGGCATGGAGGCAAACACGGACGGGATGGTGATGAACAGCAGCTGCGTACCCGCCGCGGGTTCGAAACCGAAAGAAAACACTGCCGGGAAAATCGCGATGCCCGCCAGGATGGAAACGGTCAGGTCGGCCGCGACCACGCGCGCCGCGTTGACCGGGATGTTCTGGTTATCGCCGTAATAGCTGCCGTAGGTCAGCATGGCGCCCATGCCGATGGACAGCTTGAAGAAAGCCAGGCCCAGGGCGGTGAGGATGGTGGTTGCCGTGATCTTGGAGAAATCCGGTTTGAACAGGAAGGTCAGACCTTCCACGGAGTTCGGCAGGGTGATGCTGCGGATGCCGATGATGATCAGCAGGATCGCAAGGATAGGGAGCAATTTCTTGGTGGTGCCTTCAATGCCCTTGGTGACACCCATGATGATGATCGCGCCCACTACGATCAGGACGATCCATTGCCAGATCAATGATTGCAGCGGATTGGTCACCAGCGAGGTGAATACGGAAGTGGTCACCTGGGGATCGGTGGAAAGCAAACCGGAACCGAAGGATTTAAAGACGTAAGCAAAAACCCAACCGGCTACTTCGGTATAAAAAGCCATGATAAGGAACGCCGCCAGAATGCCCATCGCGCCGATGATCCACCAAATGGATTTAGGCGCCAGTTTTCTAAAGGTCGAGAATGCGTCGCTGCGGCCTTTCCTTCCCAGTGCGTGTTCCGCAATCATGATCGGGTATCCAACCAGAATCGTGCAGATAATGTAGATGATCAAAAATGCCGCGCCGCCGTTGCTGCCTGTCAGGTATGGGAACTTCCAAATGTTGCCCAAACCAACTGCCGAACCAAGGGTGGCCATCAGCACACCCAAACCCGTCGAGAAACGATCGCTGGTCGCACGGGCTTCTTTGTTGCCGTCTTTCATAATAACAATTCTCCTATACAATAATTTTTTTTAGAAAAGAAGCTCCCGTTTTCAATCCGGGAGCTTCTTTAGCTAACTACGTTCAGTTGACTTGCAGGTCAAAAAACCTCACCGGATTTCAGCAAGGGCCGTATATACAAAATAAATAGAGCGAGTTCAATATCGATCAGGCGGACCATAATTGGCCCATTCTATTCCCCCCTGAGTCATCCATACATGGTAATTTGTCCTTTATTTTTCGTGACTATGATAATATAAATAAAATTAACAGTTTTCATAAATATTCAATTATTGCTTGGATTTTTTTATTAAAACAATCAACCTGCTCCGGCTGGCAGAAGAGAGGTGCAATATGTTCAAAACCATGCGCGAAGATATCCAATCTGTGTTTGATCGCGATCCTGCGGCTCGCAATGCTTTGGAAGTGCTGGTTTGTTATGCCGGACTGCATGCCATCTGGGGGTACCGCGTCGCGCACTGGTTTTGGAAAAGTGGTTTCCGTTTACTGGCGCGCTGGATTTCCCAATGCACGCGCTTCTTCACCGGGATCGAGATCCATCCGGGGGCAAGTATCGGCCGGCGTTTTTTCATCGATCACGGTATGGGGGTGGTGATTGGAGAAACCTCAGAAATCGGAGATGACGTGACCATTTATCACGGCGTTACGCTGGGCGGTGTCAGCTTTCAAAAGGGCAAACGCCATCCGACCGTGCAAAACGGCGTGGTGATCGGGGCAGGCGCTAAAGTGCTGGGCCCGATCACGGTAGGCGCCTGCAGCCGCATCGGTGCCAACGCGGTAGTGGTCAGGGATGTTCCGGAGGACTCGGTGGTGGTCGGCGTGCCCGGACACGTATCGGAAAAACAATTACCCGATCACCTCAAACCAGACCTCAACCACGATAAACTGCCGGATACCGTCGAACAGGCGCTGCAAGACTTATACACGCGCATCAGCCGCCTGGAAAAGACGAAAAAAAAGACCGCGTGATTGCGCGGTCCTCGATTTCTATTTTTCCTGCTGATTAATCCTGCCTGGGCGGCTGCTTCTTGTTCTTTTCCTTGCTCATAGTGCCCAACACCACCAAAGCCAAACCGGCTCCGCAGATGAGGATCAACGCCAGGCCCATGGTCTGACGGTCCATTCCCAATACGCCCTTTTCGCCTTGTTGATCAGCTTGCATGGTCGCGGTTTCAACGGCTTGCGCGGTCTGTGCCAGAATGGGAGTGCGCGTTGGCGCGCGCGGGGTTTCGGTGGGCAGCGGCGTCTCGGTGGCTGTGGGAGCCAATTGCACCACAAGCTCCTGGCCGGTGGTGATGATATCGCTCTTTAAATTATTCAGGTCTTTGATTTGATCAACCGTAACACCGTATGCCGCGGCAATATTCCAAAGCGCTTGCCCGCTGCCGACAATGTGCACGATGGCACCATCCTCCCGCGGGGTAGCTACCTGCACCAACGCCACCTGGGCAGTTACCGCAGTGGTCGGGATGGTCGAAGCGACGTTGGCGCCGGAACCGCCGGAGCCGTAATCGACGCCCACATCCAAAACATAGTAGATGAATCCGTCCTCCGATACGCTGACACCCGCGCCGACGGCCACCGCGTCCACGTTCAGCATCACGCCCATGTGATCTTCATCCGCCCAGGTGTCGTAAACCACATCCGAAATCGTCGCACTGCTACCGCGGCCTGCCCAAGCCTCGACCACGTTCATCCCGGCGGCAATGGAATACCCCGCCGCCGCCGCCCGATCGCGCGCGTACGTTCCTCCGGCGCCGATATGACCGTTGCAGGATGCCTGCATGCAAGTGACAGCCAGATAATCCGCTTGGGTTTGCGCGGCGGACATCAAAGCGTTGTCAACGGGAATCGCTGAAAGCCCGTTATTCACGCGCAAAGCATTCACCGCCTCGATCAGATCGCCAGCAGTGGGAGTATCCGCGCGCAGCGTGCCAGTGGGCACAATCGCCGCAAACAGCACCGACAACAGCACGAAAATTTTAAGTTTGCTCATAACCGGAATTATAAATGAAATCCGCCAGGCGGGTTACTCCCCGGAAGTGCCGATCACGATCAGGATTAAGCCCAACGCGAACAAACCAAAAAAGATCAGGAACCAAAGTCCTGTATCAAAATTGAGAAAAGAACCGTTTTGGTCAGTCGTTTGGGCGGCCGCGGCTGGCGTAAAAGCGGTCGGCTGCAGCGTAAAGGGCGCGCTTGGCGAGCCGGCAGGCGGGCTGGCTGCGGCCGAGGGGGTGGCTTCCGTCGGCCCGCGTATAATGATTTTCTGGCCGATGTAAATGGTATCGTTCGCGCCCAGGCCGTTCAATTTCCGCAACGTATCGATTTCTACACCATAATGGGTGGCCAACATCCACAGGGATTGTCCTGACTGCACGGTGTGGACAATGGAACCATCGGCAGCAGGTTTGGCCTGCGTGACCGGGGCGATATACTGGGAGACATATTGCTGGGTGGCGGCCTGTTCCCCGAAAGCCAGCGTGGTTGGCTGGGGGGTCAACCCCGCGTCGCCCCAGTAAGCAGCTACGTCCAAAATGTAGAAAAACTGCCCGTCATTGAACGATACGCCTGCCCCCACCAACTGCCCCTGCGGGTGCAGCATAGTGTGCATGTGCACCTCATCACCCCATACCTTGTAAATCAGCGTCTCAACTGTGGCGTCCGCGGGCAGGGACGCCCAATTCTCATTGATATCCAATCCCTCTACATATGGAAAACCGACAGCCAGCGCGCGGGCGTCTGCGTCTGTTCCGCCCGGACCGGTATGGCCGTCCACGATATCGGGATACATGCCAGCCAGGTAGTCCGCCTGCGCCTGGGCGGAGATCATCAACCGCCCATCCACAGCATAAGCATCCAATCCATAGCTGGCGCGCAGCGCGTTGACAGCCGCGATCACTTCGTAGGCATTGGGCGCCAACCGCAGGGCAGCCTGAACAGGCCGGGCGCCCAACCCAAGCGCAAGCATGATTAAACTCGCCGCCCTTATTAATTTTTTCATCATAAACGTTACATATCGTTCGTTAGAAAGACCAGGTTTCCAGTTCCTTTTTAAATGCGTGCGAGGTCAAATCCAGGGTGAGCGGCGTGATGGAAACGTAGCAGCGGGTAAGCGCGCCAACGTCCGTTCCATCCTCAGGAACACCGGTTGGGGCGTCTCCCCCGATCCAGTAATATGGGCGTCCGCGCGGGTCTTCCCGGCGCACGAGTTCATCGCGGTAAACACGCAATCCCTGGCGGGTGATCTGGTAGCCTTTGATCTGATCGATGGTGCAATAGGGTACGTTCACGTTCAGCAGCGTCTGTTCCGGCAATTTCTTTCGGCTGATTACCTCGGTCACGTGCGCTGCAACAATCGCCGCCGTGCTGTAATCCAGTGGTCCGCTGTGATACTCGGGTGCGTCCAGCGAGACTGCAATTCCCGGCAGGTTCCAGATAGCCGCTTCCATGGCAGCCGTGACTGTACCGGAATAGGTAACGTCGTGGCCCAGATTGGCGTTCGGGTTGATACCGGATACGACTATATCCACTGCTTCCGGCAGCAGCCCCAGGCAAACCAAAGCCACGCAATCAGAAGGCGCGCCATCGCAAGCCAGCGCGGTCGATCCGTCGGGCAATATCACTTCTTTCGCGCGCAGCGGCCGCGAAAGAGTCTTAACATGGCCGGAGGCCGACCAGTTGTGATCGGGAGCCACAATTGTAACCTTGCCGATCTTCCGCAGTTCATTGGCCATAGCCAGCAAACCGGGCGCGAATACCCCGTCGTCATTCGTAACCAGAATATGCATAATCTCCCTTTCGAAAACCGGAAATGGATCCAAACCTGGATTTCCGCTTTGATTATAACCAACGTTGCCGATTTTTTTACGTGAAGCCGGCCGATTAATATGATATACTTGGCGCGCTGTTCTTTGAACAGACAAATCACACACGCAGCTCCTCGAATCCTTGCGTGTCCCCATCTCAATGGGGGCTGGGGATCACCAAAATGGCTGCGGAGGAATAACGCAAAGGAGAATTATCCATGAGTTTAGACGTATCAATGAAAGACCTGCTCGAAAGCGGTGTGCATTTCGGCCATCGCACCAATCGCTGGGATCCGCGCATGAAGCCGTTCATCTTCACGGAACGCAACGGCATTCACATCATCGACCTGCAGCAAACCGTTCAGAGCCTCGAAAAGGCATATAACCTGATCCGTGACACCGTTGCCGCGGGCGGTACCATTCTGTTCGTCGGCACCAAGCGCCAGGCGCAGGAAACCATCCAGGCCGAAGCGGAACGCTGCGGTATGCCCTACGTGATGGAACGCTGGCTGCCGGGCACCATCACCAACTGGGTCACCATTCACCAGCGTATTATGGAGTTGGAACGCCTGGAAAAAATGCGCGACACGGGCGAAATCGACCGGTTAGTTAAAAAAGAGGGGCTGCTGATCGAACGCGAAATCAAACGCTTGCTGGTGCACCTCAGCGGTATTCGCAACATGAAAGGCCTGCCGGAACTGGTCTTCATTGTAGATGTGATGCGCGAGAACACCGCCGTGCATGAAGCCAACCTGAAAGGCATTCCGATCATCGCTATGGTGGATACCAACTGCGACCCAACCAACGTGGATTACGTCATCCCGGCCAACGACGATGCCATCCGCGCCATCAAACTGATGGTCGCCAAGATTGCAGACGCCGCTATTGAAGGTAAATCCATGCGCAAGGAAGAGGATCTCGAAGAAGAAGTGGAACAGCCCATTGGCGAAGACGATACCCGCCAGCGCTCGCGCGGCCGTATCCAACTGGAAGAAGATTTCGACGATGAAGCGCTATTAGGCAAGGCCACCCTCCAAAAACTGGCTGACAGCAAACGCGAAAAAGATGCTGAAACTACTGTAGAAACAACAGAAACCGAGACTCAAGCATTCGATTTCGATGACGAAGACGAGGAAGAATAGTTCTGCAGTCAAATACGAAATAAAGGATCATAGATAAAGATGGCAATTACTACCGAAGATATCAAGAAACTGCGTGAAGCTACCGGCGCCGGCGTGTTGGACTGCCGCACCGCGCTGCAGAATTCAGATAACGATTTCGATAAAGCACTCGATTACCTGCGCGAAAAAGGGCTGGCTGCCGCCAGCAAACGCGCCGACCGCGTTGCCTCGGAGGGCGTGGTCGAGTTGTACAGCCACGGTGGGGGACGCGTGGGCGTGATGGTGGAGATCAATTGCGAGACCGATTTTGTCGGTCGTTCCGAAGAATTCCGCACTTTCGCGCACGAAGTTGCCCTGCAGATCGCAGCTTCCGCCCCGCGCTACGTCAAGGATGAAGACATCCCGCAAAGTGTATTGGATCATGAGCAGAGCATTGCCGAAGCCCGCGCCCGCGAAGAAGGCAAGCCCGAAGCCATTATTCCCAAGATCGTGGAAGGTTACATGAAAAAATTCCGCGATGAAGTTGTGCTGCTGCGCCAGGCATACATTCGCGACGAATCCGTCACCATCGAGCAAATGTTGAACCAGAATATCGGTTCCATGGGCGAGAATATCGTCATTCGACGTTTCGCCCGCTATGAACTCGGAGAACAAAGTTCCGCAGCCGGCGATGCCGAATAAAACAATTAAAGCCAACCGAAATGGTTGGCTTTTTTTTATAATATAGTTACATACAAGAGGAGTCAATGGCAAATCCCAAATATGATCTGATCATGTTGAAGCTGGGCGGTGAAGCGCTGGCTGACGAGGATGGTTTCGGCATCAGCGCCAGCCGCGCCCAGGAGATTGCCCAGCGTGTCAAACAGATCCGCGACATGAACGTTAAGGTCGGCATCGTGATCGGCGCCGGCAACCTGTGGCGCGGAAAGGTGGGCCTGGAAATGGGCATGGATCAGGCAACCGCCGATTACATGGGTATGCTGGCTACCGTGATGAACGCCCTGGCTTTGATGGATGCGTTGGAAAAAGCCGGCGTACAAACCCGCGTGCAATCGGCGATTGAAATGCGCGCAGTAGCCGAGCCCTACATCCGCCGCAGGGCCATCCGCCATCTGGAAAAAGGCCGCGTGGTGATCTTCGGCGGCGGAACCGGCAATCCTTACTTTTCCACGGATACGGCGGCCGCCCTGCGCGCCACCGAGATCGGCGCGCAGATCCTGATCAAAGCCACCAAGGTAGATGGCATGTACGACAGCGATCCGAAAGCCAACCACGGCGCCAAGAAGTTCGACCAGCTCACGTATATCGAGGTGCTGCAAAAACGACTGGCTGTCATGGATAGCACTGCCGTTTCTCTGTGCATGGAAAATAAACTGCCCATCCTGGTGCTGAACCTGTGGGATCCGCAGGCGCTCACGCGCGCCATCCTGGGCGAGCCGGTCGGCACGCTGGTAAGCAATTGAATCCGCCCCAGGCTCTCTTGACAGCCCTTTTATTTATATAGATAATAGGGAGTATTCAATATCCGGCAATGACAGAGGAAAGTAGTCTGGCAGATTTAGACAGGGAAGCCGGGGCAGCGACTGAAACCCCAGCCCTAAGGAAACCAGGTGAAGTTCCCTCCCGAGCCGTGCGGGTGAACATTTTCGATCAGTAGTCCGCACCGCAAGCGCAGCGTTAACGGCGCCCCCAATCACCGGCCTGGTTTCCGGTTGTTGGAACGAGTGGGTTGGATTCACCTCCAGCCAAGCAGGGTGGTACCGCGGTTTACCCCGTCCCATGCGGACGGGTTTTTATTTTAACAAAACATACCGGAGAAATTATTTGTGATTGAGGAGCAAGAATGAGTGAAAAAAGCCCATTGGTGATCGAGCTCGAAACTCTGCAGCAACAGGCGCAAACCGAGCTGGCTGCGTTAAAAAGCGAGAGCGAGCTGCAATCCTGGAAAACCCGTTATCTCGGGCGTTCCGCCACCGTTATGCAGATTTTCAAGCGCCTGCCCGAGGCGGCCCCGGAGCAGCGCGCTGCCATCGGCCAGTTTGCGAACCAGGTTAAGAATACGCTGGAAGCCGGTTTCAACCAGATGATGGAAACTGTCCGGCAAGCCCAATTGCAGCAAAGCCTGAAAAGCGAACAATTGGATGTAACCCTGCCCGGCCGGGTTCCCGCGCGCGGGCGCCTGCACATCCAAACCCAAGTACTGCGCGAAGTCTGCCATATTTTCAATGAGATGGGTTTTCAGGTCTTCCGCACGGATGAAGTGGAAAGTGATGAATACAACTTCGAACTGCTGAATATCCCCGCGCATCACCCCTCGCGCGACATGTGGGACACTTTTTATACCACCAAAGAAGGGGTGATCCTGCGCACGCACACCTCGCCCGGCCAGGTGCGTTCCATGCGCGCGTTCAATCCTGACCCGATCCGCGTGGTGCTGCCGGGCATGTGCTATCGGTACGAGCAGATGGATGCCAGCCATGAGATCCAGTTCAACCAAATCGAAGTGCTGGTGGTCGGCAAGGACATCACCTTCGCCAATATGAAGGGCACTTTGGTTGAATTCGCCAAGCGCATGTACGGCAAAGATGTGCGCACGCGTATCCGGCCCGGTTATTTCCCCTTCACGGAACCCAGCGCGGAAATGGACGTGGAATGTTTCGTGTGCGGCAGCAAAGGCTGCCCGGTTTGCAAAGGCAGCGGCTGGCTGGAAATTTTAGGCTGCGGTATGGTGCACCCCATCGTGCTGCAAAATGGCGGTTACGACCCGGAAATCTATTCCGGTTTCGCGGCCGGCATGGGCGTGGAACGGATTTCCATGCTGCGCTATCACGTTGACGACATTCGCAGATTCTGGGAAAACGACATTCGTTTCCTGGAACAGTTCTAAGAGAAAGGCTGGAAAAAAATGGAATTAGTACTTTCCTGGTTGAAAGAATACGTTGAGGTCGATATTCCCCTGCCCGAATTGGCGCACGCGCTGACCATGCTGGGGTTGGAAGTGGAAGATATCCGCCTGATAGGCCTGCCCAAACCGCAGGACACCAAGGGATATCCTTTCCACGGGCTGGAATGGGATCGCGAAAAATTCGTGGTGGCGCAAATTGACGAGGTCATGCCGCATCCGAACGCCGACCGGCTGGTGCTCTGCCGGTTGAACGACGGCCGCGAGGAACTGACCGTCTTGACCGGCGCGCCGAACCTGTATGATTACAAAGGCATCGGGCCGCTGGCAAAGCCGATCAAGGTGGCTTACGCCAGAGAAGGCGCGCAGCTCTACGACGGCCACCAACCCGGCTTTGTGTTGACCACGCTAAAGCGCATGAAGATCCGCGGCGTGGATTCTTTCTCGATGGTCTGCTCGGAAAAGGAACTGGGTATCTCGGAAGAACACGAAGGAGTAATTCTCTTTGACGATGACGCCCCCACCGGCATGCCGCTGGTGGATTACATCGGCGATGCGGTGATCTCCGTTTCCATCCTGCCCAATATGACACGCTGCGCCAGCATGATCGGCCTTGCGCGCGAGGTGGCGGCTGTATTGGACAAGCCGCTGCGCATGCCGGAATTAACCTTACCGGCAGGCGTGGGTAAGGCCAGCGAGCAGGTCAAGATTGAAATCCGCAACCCGGATTTAAATCCGCGCTTCACGGCCGGGTTGATCCGCGAGGTCGAACCCCGTCCCAGCCCGTACATGATCCAACTGCGCCTGAAATTATCGGGCATGCGCCCGATCAACTCGGTGGTGGACGCCACTAACTACGTCATGCTGGAAGCCGGCGAACCGCTGCATGCTTTCGATTACGACGTGCTGGTTCAACGCGCCGGCGGCAAGACGCCCACCATCATCACGCGCACCGCTGAACCGGGAGAAAAGCTGACCACGCTGGACGACGTGGAACGCAATTTGAAGGATTTCACCGTGCTGGTGGCCGACACCGCCGGTTCGCTCTCCATCGCAGGCGTGATGGGCGGACAGGAAAGTGAAGTGCGGCCTGAAACGCGCAACGTACTGCTGGAAGGCGCTTCCTGGAATTTCATCAACATCCGCAAGTCGCTGCAATATCTG
Organism: Anaerolineae bacterium; assembly: GCA_013178095.1. GTDB lineage: Bacteria > Chloroflexota > Anaerolineae > Anaerolineales > Anaerolineaceae > Pelolinea. The sequence continues at coordinate 112,556 of JABLXK010000005.1, forward strand.
CGCATCAACTCCGAAGCCGGTTATCGTTTCTCGCGCGGGGTGCACCCTGCCCTGGCTGAAATCGGGGTGCGCTTGTGCCTGCTGCGCATGGCAGCCTGGAGCGGCGGCCAGATTGTGGACGGCCTGGTGGATGCCTACCCGCAGCCCTACCAGGATCCGCTGGTAGCAGTCTCGCCCGCGGACGTAACCCGCCAGTTGGGCGTCCAACTAACCGCCGAGCAAATTGCTGCCTATCTGCGGCGGCTGCAATTCGAGTGCGAGGTCAAAGACGGGCAGGTTTTCGCCAAGTCTCCCGCCCACCGCATGGATATCGGCGAGGGTGTGATCGGCAAAGCTGACGTGATCGAAGAAGTGGCACGGTTATACGGTTACGACAATATCCCGGCGCTCATCATCGCCAGCGAACTGCCCCCGCAGCGGCCCAACCCGGTGGAAGAGCGCCTGCAATTCTTCCAGGACACGCTGGTGAGCCTGGGGCTGCAGGAAGTGATCAATTACCGTTTCACCAATCCTGACCAGGAAAACCGGATTTATCCGCCGGAAGCCAAACCGGAAAATCAGAACTACGTGGAGCTGCAGAATCCCATCGCGGTTGAAAAGCGCATACTGCGCCGCAGTCTGCTGGCCAGCCTGCTGGACACAATGGAACGCAACGTCCGGCTGCGCGACCGCTTGACCCTGTTCGAGATCGGTCCGGTTTTTCTGCCCGATGACAGCCGGCAGCTTCCTGACCAACCCTACCGCCTGGCCATCGCCATGAGCGGTTTGCGCCATCCGCGCGCCTGGGACCGCAAAAGCAGCGAGAAGCTGGATTTCTACGACCTGAAGGGCGTGGTGGATGCGCTGCTTTCCGCCCTGCACCTGGAAGACGTGAAATTTGAACCGGACGCCCATCCCACTTTCCATCCGGGCAAGTGCGCGCGGCTCATCGTTTCCGGCGAACCTGCAGGTTGGTTAGGCGAGCTGCATCCGCAAGTAATGGAGCAGTATGACTTCAGCGATTCACCTGTGCTGGCTGCTGATCTGGACATGGAGCTGTTGTACCAGCTCAGCCCGAAAAGCTTCCATGCCGCGCAAATCACCGCTTTCCCGCCGGTCATTGAAGACCTGGCCATGATCGCACCGGAGGCGGTAGCCTCGGCGGAAATCGTGAACCTGATCCGCAAAGCCGGCGGATTCCTGTTGAAAAACGTCGAGTTGTTCGATATCTTCCGCGGCGAGCAGATCGGCGCGGGCAATAAAAGCCTGGCTTACCGGCTCACCTACCAGGCCCCCAACCGCACCCTGACCGACAAAGAGGTCGGCAAACAGCGCGAACGCATCATCAGCCAACTGGAAAAGGAATTGGGGATCAAAGTCCGTACAGCCGCCTAAAATACCCCATTGGCCAATCACACCAATTCAGGCACCTTGTGAGCGAAAACCGCTTGCAAGGTGCTTTTTTCATGTTCCGCTTTTCGGTTTTAGCCGGTAAAATGGTATCCTGCAAGATCAAACCGGATGAAGAATTGAATTTGAACACACAAACCCGCGCCGAATTCGACCAGTATGCCCGCGATTATTTTCGGGAAATGTCCCATCCCCTGAGAAATTTGATCGATCCCAGAGGACATTATTTTATTGAGTTGAAAGCCCGCATCCTGCAAAAAATTGCGCAGCAGCATTTTGGGGAAGATCGCAGCATCCGCCTGGTAGATGTGGGCACCGGTTTGGGATTATTCGAAAAGTTTCTCAGCCCGGCTTTTCCCAACATCCTGGCAGTCGATCTTTCGCAGGAAATGCTCAAAGTAGCGCGAATGACCAATCCCCTAACCAGCGCGGGCAGTCTTTATTTGCAAGCTAATGCCTTCCACTTACCCATAAAAGAAGCCTCGGCTGACCTGATCTTTATGTCCTGTGTGCTGCACCATTTAGAAAAGGAGGAAATCGCACTGACCCTGGCGGAACTCGCCAGGATCTGCTCTCCACGCGGATTAATTGTTTTTTTTGAACACAATCCCTTCAACCCGTTCACCCAATGGGTCGTTAAAACCACGCCGCTGGACAGGAACGCCCGCCTGATCCCGTTTAATGATCTCACCCGCAAAGCGGAGGACGCCGGGATTCATATCATCGAACAGGAGTTCTTCCTGTACGGAACGCGCGAGGTGGACCAGGTCATCAATCGCTGGCTGCCTGGTCTGAACAACCTGCCGCTCGGCGGGCAATTTGCCCTGATCGGGAAAAGGTTCGGCCATTAGTCTCCGGCTGCGTTGGCGTAGCTCTTATCAATCGTTCGTCACGATTGTATTTTATACAAAATTTTCTTCTATCAAGAAATAATTGTTTTTCAGTAAAAATCAACCACAGGGCAATAAAAGCTGCCCTGTGGTCTTTTTTCACTGCGCTACTGTGCTGGCCGTACTTTTATGTCGAGAGGTATCTGATCAGCATATTGGGATCGCCGCTGTTATCCACGTCGTTGCCCATGTAAATGTTGGTACCGAGCGTCGGCCAGTTGGGGAACAGAATACCCAAATAGAAACCGCAGCCATGGTTGCCCTGCGCGATGCTGTTGGCGAGGCTGATGTTGTTGCTTTGCGTTTCGACGTGTACGCCATCCGCGTTACTGTCTGACCCGTTGCGCAAGGCGGTGACACCGTTCAATGTGACCTGCCCGTTGGCCATGATCTTCAAGCCCTCATCCTTGTTGTACTGAACGTTGACTGTGGTGAAGCTCACCGTGCCGGCGCCTGAATCGTTATCCGCCAGGATGCCGATTTGGCCATTCTCTTTGGCATTGACTTTGCTGCCGCTGATGGACTTATTCGTAAAGGCTTCCAGGCCATTCCCGCCATTGTTATCAAAGTGGCTTTCGCCCATGGTGCTGGCAATGGTGATCCCGCCGGTGGCTCCACTGTAATTATTATTCAGCGAAGCGCCGTGATTGCCGTTGTTGCTGGCATTGATATTATCGATGGTGATCGCGCCTTTGGATTCCACGTACAGGCCATTCGATCCGTTCCCATTCACGATAACCTTCTTCACGTTGACCGGTTGGGGTGTGCTTGCGTCCTTGTTGTTGATGTAAACTCCATAACCACCATTGCTGTAGACGCGCAGGTCGGTCAGGTTGACCGCGCCAAATACCGTAGCATTTACACCATCAGAACCATTACTCCAGAATCTGGCGTTCAGAATGGTCAGCGGAGCCAGGATACTGGGAGCCGGATTCTCGAGATAAAAGCCATCATACACATTGCCATTGCCCGCTACCATGTTCAGTGTCACTGCGCCGCCGGATCGAATATCCAGGCCGTTGCCCCAGTTTCGATAGAAACCGCTGTACTGGCCGGGGATGGTGGATTTGACCATCACGGTACCCGTCCCAAACGAGTTATTGCTGTAGAGACCGCTATTGCCGTTGGTTGTGGCATAGGCATTGGCTACGCTGACATTACCCCTGGTAACGATATGGATACCATTAGCGTTGTTTCCGCTGTAATCGCGGATGGCGGCATTGTTGATGGTCACGGTACCGCTGCCGGTGCAGGCATGCAGGTCGCCGTCATATTGGCAATTGTCCAGCCAGACTCCGCTTGATTCATAGAAGTCGTTTTCATACGTATCTTCGGAATCATTCAGCGACAGGTCATAGAAACCGTAACCGCCGCTCACTTCCACGATGAACGTCCCATCCCATTCAGGAATGAATTCCAGCGTAGCGTTGGAACCGCCGCCGCTGTCCGCGTCATCGATGAAATTCCAGTTGCTGTCGAAGATCCTGAAATACGGTTCGAAATCGTCGCTGTCCAGCTCAACCACAACCTTCACCCCGTCGGACCCGTCAAACCAATAGCGATCGTTATCGTTGTAATTACCCAGGTGCTCATATTGGCTTTGGCCGTGTTCCGAAAGGTCCATGAAAGAATCGTGCAGCGAGTTGCCACTAGCCTCCACGTTGTTCAGGGTGATGTTCCCGAGCGAGTTCACCTCCAGCCCGCTTCCGACGTTGTTGTAATTGAACTTGCTATTGGAGATGCTCACGCCCATCGGCGAGAGTGCGCCGGCATTATCAACCGTTGCACCGGTTCCGTTGTTATTCACCTCCAGACCATTCAGCGTGACCGCGCCCCGCGAAGTGATGGCCAGGCCCTTGTCATTGTTGCTGAATTCGCAGACTCTGCCGCCGGTGCAATTGATGGTTACCGGCGCTACGCCGGCCTGGTTCAGGACTATCACTCCCACCGAGGTCGGGTTGTTAATGGCATTGATGTTGGTCAGGGTGACCGCTCCGCCGGTATAGATGAACAGTGATGGCGTGCCGTTGGTATTGTTGAAATCGACATTGGCAACCGTGACGGAAGCCAAGGGCGAACCGGACCAGGACATCATACCTGCGCAGCCTTCTTTTATATTGCCATTAGCGCTGCCATTGTTCCAGGTCATCGGTCCGTTGGCGTTCACCACCAATCCCACCACCCAGTTGTTATCCAGGTGGGCAGTATTGAGGGTCATGGAAGCCGTCGAGGAGCCGGTCAGGTCGATGGAGAGTCCGCGCCGTCCATTGCGGTATGAATCAACTTTGTTCAAGGTGGTGTTGCCGCGGGAATCGATGCGCAGGCCATCCACCGAGTTGTCATAAGCATTGACGCCAAAACCCACGGCAGCCAGGTTATTCACGGTGACACTGGCAGTGCCAGCGGTGGTATCCACTTCGATGCCATTGACATCCGGTTCCCATTCATTGCCATACTCCAGGTCATTCAGGCTCAGGACGTAATTCCCGCCCGAACCCCATCTCTGGGTGACTTCAATCGTGTAGAAAGCATCCGCGTCGGATTCAAACTCGATTGACAGGGAATTCTCCTCCAGGTCATTATCGCTTCCCGCGACCTGGTTTCCATCAGCATCGTAGACGTAGATCTGCGGCATGAAATCGTCGCTCTCCAGGCTGATCTTGACCGTTCCGCCGCTGGAAGTGGCCTGGAAACCCCAGCGATCGGGCGTCCAGTAGTACCAACCTTCATCGGTCTGGTAGCCTTCGATCAGGTATTCGTAAACCGTGATGCCGGCAACATCCAACCAGTCATCGCGAATCGAATCGCGGTGCGCCATGACGCCGCTCAACGTGACTGCACCTTTGGATAAAATATACAGTCCATCATTGTTATTGTCGTTGAAAATTCCATTGGTCACTGCCACAGTTTTGGGCGTTGGGGCCAAATCATTGTAGAGTTCGGCGCCGCGGCCGTTGTTCTCGCTGGCGTTGACCTTGGTCAGGTTGATATTGCCGAAGGAATCAACCACCAAACCGGTCTTGGCATTGTAGCTGGAGAAATAGTTGAACTGGTCCGTGGTTGCTGTGATGGTCACGGTACCGGCTGATCCGGTAAACGAATTGCGTAAATAGGCGCCAAATCCTTCGTAATTTTGATTGGCGTTGATATTAGTCAGGCTGATATTGCCTTTGGATTCGATGTGCAGTCCGTCATTGATGTTTTGGTTGAAGCTATTGGTAAAGGATATGGGAGCGTTGACGGTAATCGTTCCGGTTCCCAGGCAGACACCTGTGCTTCCGACCTGCAGGCAGTTATCAAGGAAAGCGCCGTAATTATCGTTGTTCACCGCTTCGACCGTGTTCAGTGTAATATTCCCTTTGGCGTAGACTTCCAGGCCGCTGGAGTCGTTGTCATTGAATTTGCCGTTGGTGATTCCCACCGTCTTGCCGGCCAGATTGGTTACGTCCACGTAAAAACCCATCGTGCCGTTATTGACTGCCTCGATCTTGCTGACGGCCACGCTGCCATTGGATACGATATACAGCCCATAGTCGTGGTTATCGTTGAAATAGATCGGGTTATCGATCGCGGCGCCGGTGATAGTCACGTTGCCGGATTCATTCAGGATGGAAGCGCCATTGCCACTTCCGCTCTGTCCGTTGTTGCCGACATACGCCAAATTCTGCAGGGTGACAGCGCCGGAAGCGTTAATACATAAGCCATCGCCGTCATTTCCATTCGCCTCGCTGTTCTTGACCTGAATGGTTCGCGGCGAACTGGAGGTATCGTTCTTCAAATCCATGCCATGTTTGGCATTGTTATTCCCAGCAACGTACTCCACCTGAATATTTCCACCTGACAAGATTAGCAAACCTGTATCACCTTCATTGTTGCCCAGCCAGTTATACCAACTGCCAATATAGGTGGTATTGACAGTAGCATTTCCCGTGCCATAATCATTCCTGACGTAAACCCCTCCGCCGGTATTTGCATAGGCATCCAGGTTGCTCAGCGTGACAGCGCCCTTTGAAAATACTTCCACACCGTAACCGCCGTTATCATAAAATTCATTGAGCATATCCGCCAGCCAGACCGCGGAGAGCGTAACTCCGCCGGTGCCTGTGCAGGCCGAAACATCATACAGGCAATTGTCGAGATAAACGCCGTCGCCGGTGGTGTTTTGGTTGGCAATAATGTTATTCAGGGCGATATTGCCTTTGCATTCGACGTGCAGACCTTCCAGGTAGTTTTCACGGAATTGCCCGTTGTTGATGGTTACTGTTGCCGGGGCAGCGCTGTTGCCGGAATTGACAATCATGCCAGTGCCTATATCACTCCAGCGGACTTCAATATTCGTGGCGGTAACATTGCCATTAGTGGCAATGGAGATATTTGTATTCTCATTACCGCTGGCTATCACATTATTCAAGGTTACTGCGGCAATCGCTGAGGTATCAATGAATAAACCAACCCCCGAACTGTGCGGATCTCCGTTGACATAGTTGTCATTAAACAGGCTGTTGCTGATGGTCAGGGTTTTAAAATCAATTAAAACTGCTCCATCCCCGGTGTTGCGGCTGGCAGAGACACCATTCAGGGTAATCGTCCCGATCGTGTCGACAAATAACCCTGCTTTACTCTCGCCTACATCATTATCATCAAATTCGCTGTTGATGAGCTTGACATAATTGGATGCAGGTCCGTAAGCATATAACTCCGCGCCGCGGCCGGCATTATTGCTGGATTCCACATCAGTCAGCTCAATCGAGCCGGTAGTTTCCACATAAATACCATCTCCCCCGTCGTTGAAGACATGCACATCGGTGAGCTTGATAACTCCGATGGCATTGGTGATTGAAACTGTGCCATTCACAGTAAAGCCGCTCAAGATGAAGCCATTCGAGGGTGCATTAATCAATAAGTCGCCTTTGAAATTGATCAAACCCGATCCGTCCACCCCTATCAAACCGTTCAATTGCGCCAGATTGGCGTAGGTACCTCCATCGATTTTTACCCCGTCATAATCCCCCTCTTCGACATATACCTTGCGGTCGGTGGGAACCATGGCCGGGTGATCTATTAAATATTGAATGGCGGCAGTCAAGGGATTGTCACTCTCCGTGCATATATAGGTCGCCGTATTCCCCGGACAAGTTCCTGTGAGTTTGAAAGCGTAAGTGATCGTACCCACTTTGAAGTACGGATCCGAATCCGCAATTGCCTGCACCGGCGCATTTTCCACCACCTCTCCGGCCGGAACCTCGTCCTCCTGTGCGGCATCCGGAACGATCGCGGATTCTTCAACCGGCATCTCTTCTGCAATGGCTTCTTCCGTCTCTGAAGGACTTTCCAGGGCGGGTTCAGCTTCGGAATTCGTTTCCGCAGTCTCTGCAGGAAGCGGTTCGGCTGCCGGTGATTCCTCTTCATCAAGGTCAGGAGCAACCACTTCCGGTACTTCTTCATCTGCCGCTGCTTCTTCGGTAACCGCCGGGCTTGCATCCGGCGTGGCCTCCGGCGTTATCCCGTCCTGGGCATAAACTGTTGAGACGAGAAACAATGAGCAGAGCAAGACCATCGGTAGCAACCAAAACCATCTTTTATATCTAGTAAATTGAGACATGTTTCTACCCTCCAATATTGGAATTCACTGATTCAATTGAGATGGAAGATTTTTTTTATTTCCCGTATCCTCTCCTTTCGGTTTAAAACATGACATTTATGCTGCATTGAATTGAACAGGATCATCAAAAATATGCATGCTGCAGTGGGTTTTGAAGAAATTGCGAAGGGGTTGGTTGAAAAAAAAAAAAAAAAAACCGGTCATACTGACCGGTTTCGCCATTTGCTCCCTGAAGTCTTTGCCTGGATGCCCTCCCAGGTCAAGCGACCATTTTAAGGCTTCAGATCACAGCAGTCTATAAACATAGCTGTAATGTAATGTATATTAATTATATGTATTGGATAATTAATTTCAATAAGCAATTTTTTTTAAATCCGGAATCATTCCGGAAGAATACGGTTACAAGACGTCCGGTTCGAAAATTTTCTCGATCGCATCCAACACGCCGTCCGTCAGGCGGCCTTCCAACTCGGCGGCCCCCAGGTTTTCATCGATTTGTTCCAGGCGCGTGGCGCCGGTGATCACGCTGCTGACTTCCTTACGTCGCAGCACCCAGGCCAGCGCCAGTTGCGCCGTGGTAGCCCCTAAATCCTGGGCGACAGCGGTAAACTGCCGCACCTGACCGATCAACTCGGGTGTCAGGCGCTCCTGCATCCAGGCCATATCCTCCAGCGCGGCGCGGCTGCCCTGCGGGATGCCGTCGTTGTACTTTCCCGAAAGGATGCCATTGTACAGCGGGCTGAAAGTGGTCAGCCCCAGGCCATACTCCTGGCAGAGCGGCGCCAGATCGTTTTCCATATGGCGGCGGTTGAGCAGGTGGTATTTGGCCTGTTCGGTAGCCGGCGGGATCAATCCGTTATCTTTGGCAAAAGCAATGGCTTGCGTCAGGTGCAGCACGTCCCATTCCGATGTGCCCCAGTACAGGATCTTTCCCTGGCGCACCAAAATATCCATGGTCTGAACCACTTCCTCGACTGTGGTATCGGGATCATAACGGTGGCAGAAATACAGGTCCAGGTAATCCAGCCCCAACCGCTTGAGCGAGGCGTGGATCGATTCGGTAATGTGTTTGCGCGATAACCCGCGCCCGTTGGGACCGTCGGAGGTTGGGAAGAATACCTTGCTGGAGATCACCAGATCTTCGCGCGGCAGCCCCTTGACCGCTTTACCCAGCACCACTTCCGCCGCGCCTCTGGCGTACACATCGGCATTATCGAAAAAATTCACGCCCTGCTCATAAGCCGAGCGCACCAGTTCGATGGAATGCTGCTCGTCCACCTGCGCGCCGAACGTGACCCAGGCGCCCAGTGAGAATTCGCTGACCTTGATGCCGGTCTTGCCTAATCTGCGGTAATGCATGTGCCCTCCTCCGGGAGATTACTCTTTCTTTTCTTCTTCACCGCCGCCAATACCCAGCGGTTTCCATTTATTATCATCCAGGCGCAGGCGATGCGCTTCTTCGCCGCGCATGTGCAACTGGTCGAAGCCCTGCGGTTTGATGGACATCTGTTTGCCCTCCAGCAGCCCCAGCACACCGGTCTGCCCGCCTTCAACGCGCGGATGCTGACAGTAAGCGCAAGTGCTTGGGTCGTGGGATTGATAATCCTGCGGTTCTTCGTAGGTGCTGATGAAACCTTCGTAATTGCGCAGCACCACCTTGTGGTCGGAACTGCTGATGACGTAATTGGGCATGACCGGAATCTTGCCGCCGCCGCCGGGGGCGTCCACCACAAAAGTGGGCACTGCAAAGCCGGAGGTATGACCGCGCAAGCCTTCGATGATCTCGATACCTTTGGAAACCGGCGTGCGGAAATGCCCGACGCCTTCCACCAGGTCGCAAATGTAGAGGTAATATGGGCGCACGCGGATGCGCACCAGGTCCTGCACCAGCTTGCGTTGGATGTTGACACAATCGTTGATGCCCGCCAGCAGGACGGATTGGTTGCCCAACGGGATGCCGGCGCGCAGCAACCGGTCGGTGGCTTGCGCCAACTCAGCCGTGATCTCGTTGGGATGGTTGACGTGGATGTTGAGCCACAGCGGATGGAATTGCGCCAGCATCTGGCATAGTTCTTCCGTGATTCGCATGGGCATGAAGACCGGTACGCGCGAGCCGATGCGCACAATCTCGATATGCGGGATGGCGCGCAAGCGCGTGAGCAATTCTTCCAGCAGTTTCGGCGCCAGCACCAGCGGATCGCCGCCGGAAAGCAGCACGTCGCGGATCTGCGGCGTCTTCTCCAGGTAGGCGATCTGCGCGTCCATCTCCTCGCGCGAGAAGGTGGCAGACGGATCGCCCACGATACGCCCGCGCGTACAGTAGCGGCAGTAGGATGCGCATTGCGTGGTGACCAGCATCAGGGCGCGGTCGGGGTAGCGGTGCACCAGCCCCGGCACGGGGGAATGAGCGTCCTCCGCCAGAGAATCCTCCATCATGCCGGTAAAGGCGGAAAGTTCGCGGTCAGTGGGAATCACCTGCCGCCGCACCGGATCGTTAGGATCCATGGGATTGATCAAAGAAATGAAGTACGGCGTCACATCCACCCTAAAAAGCCCTTTTTGCGAGAGGGCTTTCTTCTCGCTCTCGCTCAATTCCAGCACCTGCCCGATCTCTTCCAGAGAATTCAGGCGGTGGCTGAGCTGCCAGCGCCAGTCATTCCATTGATCATCCGGCACATTCCGGTAAAGTTCAGCCCGCCTGGAGGGAAACTGGGGAGTAGACATGCAAACGCTCCTGAGTAGATTTTCTCTATTGTATAGTATCCTGGGGTTTTTGGGCAAAAAATGGCCGTCTTTGTTAAAAATACGTTAGAAATCAGGCCGGAAACTGCCAAAATCTTGACGGTGAATTTTGCGCATGGTATTATCAAATACGGAGTTTTAGCACTCTAAGCATGAGAGTGCTAAATTATTGGAAAAATGAACGGATTGAGCGCCAGACAAAAACGGATTTTGTCGTTGATCGTGCACGAGTACATTTTCTCGGCCGAAGCGGTTGCTTCCAAGCATTTGGTGGAAAAATACCGCCTCGGCATGAGTTCTGCCACCGTGCGCAACGAGATGTCCGCTTTGACCGATCAGGGTTACCTGAAGCAGCCGCACACCTCCGCCGGCCGCGTGCCGACTGAGGAAGGCTACCGCTATTTCGTCGGCCAGCTCATGCAAGACACTTCCCTGCCGGAGACAATGCGCGCCACCATCAACCATCAGTTCTCGCAGATGCACAGCGACATCAAGCAATGGCTGCAATTGGCCGCCACCGTGCTGGCCAATGAAACGCACGCGGCTTCGTTGATCACGGCGCCGCAGCCGGTCGAGGCGCGCATCAAGCACATTCAACTGATCGCCACGCACGGCCGCCAGGCGCTGGCCGTGTTGGTGATGGAAGGCGGGCAGATCCACCAGCACATCCTGACGCTGGAGGAACCCACCAGTCAGGAGCAGCTCTCAATCCTGTCCAACAAGTTCAGCCAGCTCTTTGCCGGCAAGAATTTGCATAACCTCAGCCAATATCAGGAAACGTTCACTTCTTTGGAAAGCACCATCCTGGCCTGGCTGGAAGACGAATTGGTTCGTTCGGACCGCCTGCCAACGGGCGAAATCTACATGGACGGCATCACCAACGTGCTGGCCGAACCGGAGTTTGCGGATTCCGAAGAAGCCCGCCGGGCTTTGCGCTTGCTGGAAGAACGCTCGATGCTGCAGGATCTGCTGGCGCAAACCGTCCTGCCCGAAACCATCGGCGGGGTGCAGGTGCTGATCGGCGGCGAGGGCAACTGGAACGATCTGAGCCAGTGCTCCATCATTCTTTCCAGGTATGGGTCGCCCGGCATCGCCACCGGCACGCTGGGCGTGCTGGGACCGATGCGCATGTCTTACGGACGCTCCATTTCCATGGTGAGATTTCTGTCCGGAATTTTGAGCGATTTCGTTGCTGAACAATGGTGATAACAAGGTAGTGATCATGAAAGATACAGAAAAGAAAAAAGACGTTGAAAATAAAGCGCAGGAACTAAATCCGCAGGATGCGGTTCATGAACCCGCGCTGGAAGAAGCGGTCAATCCCAGCCAGGAAATAGAGAACGTGAGCATTCCGCTGAAGGAATATGCCGCCCAACTGGAAGAGATCGACGATCTTAAAAAGAAGACCGACGAGTTCAGCGACGGCTGGCAGCGTGAGCGCGCGGAATTTGCCAATTACCGCAAGCGCGTGGAACGCGACCGCGAAATGGAACGCCAGAACAGCAAGCTCGACATCATTAAAAAATACCTGGCGGTGCATGACGATTTCGAACGGGCGATGAAGAATCTCCCGCCCGAAGGCTTGCAGGCTGCCTGGCTGGATGGGTTGAAATTGATCGACCAGAAACTGAAAAACCTGCTGGAAGGGGAAGGCATCGCGCCCATCCCTGCCGAAAATGCGGCTTTTGATCCGGCTTTACACGAAGCCATCTCGCACGAAGAAAATCCGGATTTTGAAAGCGGACAAATCATTGAAGTAGTCCAAAAGGGCTACACCATCGGCGACCGGGTCATCCGCCCGGCGCTGGTGAGAGTTGCAAAATAACTGGAGGCACTCATGGCAAAAATTATCGGAATTGACTTAGGAACAACCAACTCGGTCGTGGCAGTGATGTCAGGCGGCGAACCGACTGTGATCCCCACGGCGGAAGGAGAACGACTGTGCCCATCCGTAGTCGCCATCAACAAGAATGGCGAACGGTTGGTCGGGCGCACCGCCCGCAACCAGGCGATCGTGAACGCGGAGAACACCATTTTCTCCATCAAGCGTTTCATGGGCCGCAAATACGATGACCCGGAAGTGCAGCGCACCATCAGCCGCGTCCCGTATAAAGTGGCGAAAGCCGCCAACGGCGACCTGCGCGTGATCATGGACGGCAAAGAATATTCACCGCCGGAAATTTCGGCAATGATTTTAGGCAAGCTGAAAAAAGACGCTGAGGCGTATCTGGGCGAAACCGTCACGCAAGCCGTTATCACCGTGCCGGCTTACTTCAACGACGCCCAGCGCAACGCCACCAAAGACGCCGGTAAGATTGCCGGCCTGGAAGTGCTGCGCATCATCAACGAACCCACAGCTTCCTCCCTGGCTTACGGCCTGGACAAAAAGAAAAACGAGACCATCGCGGTGTATGACCTGGGCGGCGGCACATTCGACGTTTCCATCCTGGAAGTCGGCGACGGCGTTTTCCAGGTGAAATCCACCAGCGGCGACACCTTCCTGGGCGGCGACGATTACGACCAGCGCATCATGGACTACCTGATCGATACCTTCAATCAGGAACAGGGCATGGACCTGCGCAAGGATCGCCAGGCGCTGCAGCGGTTGAAGGAAGCGGCTGAAAAGGCCAAGATCGAACTTTCCACGGTCATGGAAACCGAGATCAACCTGCCTTACCTGACCGCGGATGCCAGCGGCCCCAAGCACCTGGTCATTCGCTTGAGCCGCGCCAAGATGGAGCAGCTCACCAACGATCTGACCGAAAAGACCATCCAGCCGGTGCGTCAGGCATTGAAAGACGCCGGATTGAAGACCTCGGAAATCAACGAAGTGGTTATGGTCGGCGGTATGACCCGCATGCCTTCCGTGCAGGAAGTCGTGCGGCGCGAATTCAACAAGGAACCCCACAAGGGCGTCAACCCGGATGAGGTGGTGGCGGTCGGCGCGGCTATTCAGGCCGGCGTGCTGGGCGGCGATGTCAAGGACATCCTGCTGCTGGACGTTACGCCCCTGACCCTTTCCATCGAGACCCTGGGCGGCGTTGCCACAGCCCTGATCGAGCGCAACACCACCATCCCCACGCGCAAGAGCCAGATCTTCTCGACAGCCGGCGATAACCAGACCCAGGTGGAGATCAACGTGCTGCAGGGCGAACGCCCCATGGCAGCCGACAACAAATCGCTGGGCAAGTTCATCCTGGACGGCATCCCGCCTGCGCCGCGCGGCGTTCCGCAGGTCGAAGTGACTTTCGATATCGACGCCAACGGCATCATCAACGTGACCGCGGCCGACAAGGCTACCGGCCGCAGCCAGAAGATCACCATCACGGCTTCCTCCGGCCTGAACGACCAGGAGATCGAACGCATGAAGAAAGAAGCCGAGCTGCACGCGGAAGAGGACAAGAAACGCAAGGAGCTGATCGAAGCGCGCAACATGGCCGACAGCGCGGTGTATACCGCCGAAAAGACTTTGCGCGACAACGGCGACAAGATCAGCGAGGATATCAAGAAAGAAGTCAACGAGCAGGTCGCCAAGGTGCGCGAGGCGATGAACACCGAGAACACCGACGCCATCCGCAGCGAAACCGACAAACTGGGCCAGGTGATCCAGAAGATCGGCGCCAGTATGTACCAGCAGCCCGGCGGCGACCAGAGCGCCGGACCTGACGGCGGCGCAGCCGGCGGACAGAGCGGGCAAGGCGGACAAGGCGGTCCAGGCCCGCAGGGCGGCTCCGGAGACGGCGGCGAGGATGTAGTTGACGGCGAGTTCAAGAACGTCTAAGGCGTTTATAATTAGCGCTTGATTTCAGAGAGGCGTCGGAAATGGCTTTTGCCTCCGAACGCCTCTTTATTGATTACGGGAGACCATGGAAAAACGCGACTACTACGAAATATTGGGCGTCAACCGCACTGCCAGCCCGGACGAGATAAAATCCGCTTTCCGCAGCCTGGCGCGTAAATACCATCCGGATGTTAACAAGGAACCGGATGCGGAAGAACGATTTAAAGAGATCAACGAAGCTTACATGGTGCTCTCGGATCCTGAGAAGCGCGCGGTCTATGACCGCTACGGGTTCGACGGCCTGCGCAATTCCGGCGGCATGCCCGACTGGAACACGGTCGATCCGTTCGAGATCTTTGAGCAATTTTTCGGCGGCGGATTCGGCGGTTTCAGCAGCAGCCGGCAGCGGCGCAACGCGCCGCACCGCGGCGACGACCTTTATTATTCAGTCACACTCGAATTCGAAGAAGCCGCTTTTGGGCTGGACCGCGAATTGGAAATCACCCGCGACGAGGTTTGCGAACGCTGCAGCGGCAGCGGTGCGGAACCGGGCACCAGCCCGGTCACCTGCAGCACCTGCCAGGGGCGCGGCGAAGTACGCCAGGTGCGCCAAACCTTCCTGGGATCCATGGTGCAGGTGACCACCTGCCCGGATTGCGGCGGCAGCGGGCGCGTGATCACGCAGCGCTGCAAGAACTGCAACGGGCGCGGCCACGAACGCAAGACTGTGAAAAAGGTGATCCCCATCCCGGCCGGGGTGGACAACGGCACGCAAATTCGTCTGTCCGGAGAAGGCCAGCCCGGCAGCAATGGCGGCCCGCGCGGCAACCTGTACATCGAGGTCAAGGTCAAACCACACAAATATTTCCGCCGGCGCGGCGACGACGTGCTGCTGGATTTGAACATCAACCTGGCCCAGGCCGCATTGGGCGCGGAAGTTAAAGTGCCCACCCTGGAAGGCGACGAGAAGTTGGCCATTCCATCCGGCACACAGCCCGGCAAGGTTTTCAAACTGCGCCACAAAGGCATCCCACACCTGCGCAGCAGCGGCAAGGGCGACCAGTTGGTGATCGTCAACGTGGAGATCCCCGAGCGGCTGACCAGCGAACAACGCCAGTTGTTTGAGCAATTGGCCAAAACCCTGGGCAGCGAGGTGCGGCCGCAGGAACGCAGTTTTATCGACGTTTTAAAGGATGTGCTGGGTGGATAAAGCCAACTGGATTGAAGTATCTTTGACCGTCACCCCCGAACAGGCCGAAGCCGTGGCCGAGGTGATCGGGCGTTTTACGCGCGAGGGCGTTGTGATCGAGCAGGCCGCCCTGCCGGATAATCCCCTGGAAGAAAACTTGCTGGAAGACCATGTGCGCGTGTACGGCTATTTTTTCGCCGACGCCGGCGCGGAGGATCGCAAAAGAAAGCTGGAAGAAGCCCTGTGGCACCTGGGCCAGATCCAGCCATTGCCGGAGGCGCAATACCGCCTGATCCAGGATGAGAACTGGATGAACGCCTGGAAGCATCAGTACCAGCCGCTGCAAATCGGCGAACGCTTGATGATCATCCCGGCCTGGGTCGAGAACAAGTTCCCCGAGCGCCTGCCTATCCTGATCAACCCCGGCATGGCTTTCGGCACCGGCACGCACCCCACCACGCAGCTCTGCCTGGAATTGATTGAAAAATACCTGCAGCCCAATCAAACGATGTTCGACATCGGCTGCGGTTCCGGCATTCTTTCCATCGCGGCCGTGCGCCTGGGCGCGGAGAATGTGATCGCGGTGGACATTGACCCCGCCTCGGTGGCGTCCACCCAGGAGAACTGCGCGCTGAACGGAATTCTGGACAAAGTTGTGATCGAACAGGGATCGGCCGACCTGGTGCTGACCGGTCATTTCGGCCTGGTGCAGGCGCCATTGGTGGCGGCCAACATTCTGGCTTCCGTGATCATGGATATGATCGAAGACGGGTTGAGCGACCTGGTGCAGCCGGGCGGCTTGTTGATCCTCTCCGGCATCCTGGATTACCAGGCGGACGGTGTCATCCAAAAAGCCGGCGAATGCGGCTTAACCCTGCTGGAAAAACGCAGTATCGAGGATTGGGTTGCGCTTTGCCTGAAGAAAGCATAGGACGCGCATTGCGTGTCTTTCAGCAAAATCGATACGAAGCATCCCTTGTTCGTACTCCTTTTCCAGTGTCACTCTGAGCCCCAAAGGGGTGAAGAATCTCGGCTGGATTTTAAGATAAATCCTTTTCCAATGCCTTTTTTTTAACCACAGATGAACGCAGATAAACACCGATAAGGTTTTATATCAGGATTTTCACAAAAAGCAATTCCTGCTTTTTCTCGCGGTCATGGAACCCGCTTTTGGCGGCTGCCCTCAGCGCAGCGCAGGGAGGAATCTCGGACAGAATAACACTTTTTTATCGACAATTCAACTTCTGCCAAGATCCCTATTCAACCACACAATCCCAGGTGATTTGGGCCACGCCGCGCACGGTAGCGGCCACCGAGCAGTACTTGCTCTCGGAAAGCTCAATGGCTTTACGGGCGGCATCCTCGCTCAGGCCTTCGCCCGCCAGCACATACCTCAAGTGGATTTTCCGGTAAGCCCAGGGCGGGTTAGCGTCCTGCTCGCCATTGACAGCCACTTCCAGTTTGGTGAGTTTGACTTTGCGTTTTTCCAGGATGGAGACCACGTCAAAGGAGCTGCAAGTGGCCAGCGCCACCAGCATCAGTTCGGAAGCTTTCATGCCCACGCCGTCCTCTTTGGAAGACATCAGCACGGTATGCTGCGTGGAATCCTTGCCGATAAAAGTCCGGCTGCCGGTCCATCGTACGGTTGCTTCGCCCATAAATACTCCACCTTTTTTCAATATCTTTTTGCAATTATTCATTTAAATATTTTTAAATTTTATTTTATAATTTATTTACTAAATTGGGGTAAGTATGAAAAAAGAAAACAAACCACAAAAAAATGAGACCACAACACCGCAAACTCCTCTTCACAAGCTTCAAGCAGATAATAACGCTGATATTTTTGTTATATCAGGCGAAATTACTCGCCCATTATCAGATAAATTAATCGATGAGATTAATTCTATTAAAGATAAAAGAGCAAATGCATTGGTATTTTTATGCACCTTTGGCGGGGATGGGGATGCTGCATATATTATGGCAAAAACACTAAAACGGCATTATTCAAAATTACTCTTATATATCTCAGGCTTCTGTAAAAGTGCAGGGACTATTATTGCTCTTGGTGCAAATAAAATATATATTTCTGAAAAAGGAGAACTTGGTCCTCTTGATGTCCAAATGAATAGAGAGGATGAACTAGCAAAGAGTACGTCTGGTTTAGATACATCTTCTGCAATTTCTAAGATGGGAGAAGAAGCTTATAACCTTTTTGAGACGATGTTTATTACTTTGATCGCAAGTAGTGGTGCAAATATTACAACAAAAACTGCAGCAGATATCGCAACGCAATTAACTTCTGCATTAGTTACACCAATTACAGAACAACTAGATCCATTAAAAATATGCGAAACAGATAGATCAATACGAATTGCATCAGAGTATAGTAAAAGGCTCGGGGCAAAAAAGGAGGTAGTGGAGAAATTAATATACAATTATCCAACTCACTCTTTTGTTATTGATTTTGAAGAAGCAAAGGACTTATTCAATGATGTTGAGTTATATTCTGATTTAGACGAAAAAGCATCTAATCAAATAAAAGATATTATGACTGGCTTATTTTCCTCAGAAAGTATTAGGAAACCAAGCTCTAGAGGTATTGCAATTCACATCACACTAGACCAGTAGTGAAGTTATAATAAATAAAAAAGCAGGTTGCAATGTTTCACAATAATTATAGAGAATTTAGAAAAAGCGATGAATTCAAAAAGGATGAAAAAATAATTCGTCGGAATTCTTCTGTAGGAATAAAACGATCCGATTTAAAAGAAGCTCCACAATCTATGACAATTATCGTAAAGCAAGATGGGAGTTACTCCATTTTAAGAAAAAATGGAAAAAATTATTAGTTTTTAATTCTATTAATTATTAAATAAATCCTGATAGATTTCAGGATTTATTTTTAATATATCCTTATTAAGTTCAGTGTGAATATTCAATAAATCGACCTTTAATCCCACTCGATTCGATTCTTGACACAGAACTAATGTTCGTGTATAGTATAGTACAAATGTCCGATTATTCAGGGACAGGAGGCTGCAATGGCGCGTAAAAGCGAAGGGTTAAGCAAAAGGCATCAGAAAATCCTGGATTTTCTCACCAAGTTCCAGGATGAGAATGGCTATTCCCCTTCCATCCGGGAGATCGGCGAGAGCATCAACGTGCAATCCACCTCCCTGGTGGATTACTACCTCAAGCAATTGGAGGAAATGGGCTATATCTCGCGCGAACAGCACATCTCGCGCAGCATCTGCCTGCTGAAACCGTCTGAAGCCGTGCAGAGCGCGGTCGAGCGCATTTCCGAGGGTATCCGCAAAGCCGGCGCGGCCGTGGACGAACTGTTCAGCATCCCCATCATGGGCCGCATCGTTGCCAGCGAACCCCTGCCCATGCCGACCAGCGACGTGGGCTACTTCGATTCCGAAAGCAGCGTGGAGATCGCGCGCAGCCTGCTGCCCGCCCGCGAAAAACCTGAAGACCTGTTCGCGCTGGAAGTACGCGGCGATTCCATGGTGGACGCCATGGTCAACGACGGCGACATCGTCATCATGAAGCGCGCCCAGCAAGCCCAAAATGGCGAGATGGTGGCGGTCTGGCTGGACGACAAGGACGAGACCACGCTCAAGTACTTCTACAAGGAATCTAAAGGCGTACGCCTGCAGCCGGCCAACCCCAACATGGGCCCAATCTACGTGGAAAATCCGGCCAAACTGCGCATCATGGGCAAAGTGGTGATGGTCATCCGTCAGGTGCGCAGCGTGGCGGCTTAATTGATTGTTTGGGTTAATTTTAAACCGCTGCCTTCGACAAGCTCAGGCGGCGGTTTTTTGTTGCCCGAGCATCCCTGTTATATTTTTATCAATTTAGTTTTCATTACATCGAAAGATTTTGCTCATGGAAAATATAAACTGCGCTCGAAATGCCGCCATAATTGTCATCCTGAACGAGCATGCGAGTTGAGGAAATCGGTGGGATGTCCAATTATCGGCAAAGAACATTGTTATTCCGGCCGAGATTCCTCGCCCCTTTCGGGGCTCGGAATGACTTTTCATACAGGTTTTACAGGGAGGGCATCCCTGCCCGCGAGAAATGATAAGTGTGATCTTTTCCTTTTTATTCGAGATTGCTTCGAAAGGCTTCGCCTTTCTCGCAATGACAAATTAATATTGGATTAGTATTCCTAACCGCGCAAAAGCCTTTTTTTAATTCTTACCATCATTATTTCTATTTTAAATACGGCGCGATCAGGCTTTCCGAAAGTTCCCAGAATTTCTTTTGCACCTGCAGGTCTTTAGCCAGGTCGGAAATGGATTTCTCAAGCTTATGGCTGAAATATTTTCCGGTAACGCCTTCCACTTCCGGCGCGGTTGCCAGGTAAATCGAAGTCTCGGCGCCTTCAACAACACTGGCGCCCTCCATCTTGTAGCTCATGCGCAGCAGCTTGGTATCGATCACGCCGGGATGCAGCGTGTTCACCGTCACACCGCTGCCGGCCAACCGCCCAGCCAGCTCATTCATCACGCAAATGGAAGCCAGCTTGGAGAGCGCGTAAGCATCGAAGGGGTCGTAGGATTTTTCGCCCTGCAGGTTATCCCAATCCAGCGCTTTCAAGTTGCGGTGGGCGACCGAGGCCACCGTCACCACGCGCGCCGGGGCGCTTTTGGTTAACAATCCCTCCAGCAGGCGGGTCAGTAAAAATGGCGCCAAATGATTGACCGTGAAGGTCATCTCCAGGCCATCCCCGTTCAACTGCCGCTCGTTGAAAAAACCGCCGGCGTTATTGATCAGCACGGTCAGTTCGGATTGCTCGCGTGTAATTTCATCCGCCATGCGGCGCACATCACCGAGCGAGGAAAAATCCGCGATATATAACGACAGGTTTTCGTTGCAGGTATCGCGCGTGAATTCGTCCATCACACGGATGCCCTTCTGCTTGTCCCGGCCGTGGATCAAAACCTTCGCGCCCATGCGCGCCAGGGTCCAGGCGGTCTGCCTGCCAATGCCATCCGTTGCTCCTGTCACCAGGATAGTTTGTCGATTCATCAACTAATCCTCATTCTTCTTGATTTGCGCTTCTCCCAACACGTCCACCTTTGCGATATCCGCGCTGTTGGAATAGACATAAATTTTGATCGCCTGGCCTTGTCCGCCTTCGGTAACCGCCGGGTATTCCAGCCGGCGAACTCCGACAATATTTCCAGCCTCGTCATAGGCTATCAAACCCACCCAAACGCTGTCAGTCTTGCTGTCGGCGCTCTGCGCCGGGATGACCGCGCTGACCAGCGCCGAGCGCCCGGCGGGATCAATGGAATTGACCTTGATTTCCAGTGGCGCAGCCAGTGCGCTGCCTTCCTCCACCGGTAAAGCTGTTTTTAAATCAACCTGCACCTGGTAGTCAACCGGAATCTCCGGGTTGAAATAAGCCGCCACCGGCAGTTTCCCACCCTGCGCGAGCAGGTTCAGCAGCGGGGGGACGCTTTGTTCGCCGACAGTCTGGCCGGAAGCATCTTTTAAAGTAAAAGTCAGGGTGATACCGGTGGCAGTCTCTTCCAGTTGGTTTTCCACTGCGGCAACACACCATAGCCCGCCCTCCGCGGTACCGGAGCATTTGACCGGCAATACAGTCAACGCCATCGGGGCGCTGATCACGCTTTCGATAGCAGATTTTTCAGCCTCCGGCATGCCGATATAGGGGATCAGGATTTGCGTCCCCACCGAGAGCGCGCGCGGGGTAATTTGCGGGTTGATTGACAAAATCTCGTTCACCGACAAATTGTAAGTGTAAGCCAGGGAATAGATGGTCTCGTTGGCTCCCAAGATGTGAACCAAAGGCGTGGGCGTCAGGGTTGGTTCGGCGGTGGGCAGCGGTTCAGGCGTTAAGGTAGCTGTCGCCTGGCCGGCGGGCGTGGCCGTCACGTAAGGGGTCAATACCGATCCGGCTTCGCCTGGTTCGCTGGTCAAAACGCTGCACGCGCTGAAAAAAAAGGCTAGAAAGCCGATCACCCGGTAAGTTTTCATCGGTTTCAATTATAACTTCCCGCCAAACCCCAAATGGATAAAGAAATATAAATTTCCGCCGGATTGAATCCGCGAAATTGTATAATGAAAAAGAATTCGGGAGGAATAGCCATGAAGAAGTTCTGTGCGTTCTTTTTATTATCGGTTTTCTTGGCTGCCTGTTCCCCGAAATCCGAACCGGCCGCAGCCGTTTCGTCGCAGCCGGCGATTTACGATTCACAAGAGTCAGCCGCAGAATCGCCAGTCTCAGCCGCCTGCGCTCTTGAAAGCACTCCTCAAGAGGTTTCTTTCACCGCCTCCGATGGCCAGGAATTACAGGGTTATTTCTACCCGGCTTGCGCCAAGGGCGCTCCGGTTGTGGTTTTAATGCACTGGATTGCCGGTAACAAAGCCGATTGGTATGAGATCGCCGCCTGGCTGCAAAACCGCGGGTTGGAAAATCCATTCAAAAATCCAGGCAGTGATGCCTGGTGGGATGCAAGTTGGTTCCCGGCGAACGATCCTGCGATCTCCTATAACGTTTTCATCTTCTCATTCCGCGGCTGCGAGCCCTACGAAACCGGCTGCCGGGAGCGTGATCTCGCCGGCTGGCTGCTGGATGCCAATGCCGCCATGCTGAAAGCCCAGAAACTGGAGGGCGTGGACGCCGGCAGCGTGGCCGTGATCGGCTCGAGCATCGGCGCCGATGGCGCCGCCGATAGCTGCCTGGAACTAAACGAACTAAAACCCGGCGCCTGCAAGGGCGCGCTTTCGCTTTCTCCGGGCAGTTACCTGGGCGTATCCTATCCCGATGTGGTTAATAATTTGGGTGAACTGGAGGCTGCGCCGCAGGTTTGGTGCCTGGCGGATGAAAATGAAATCGCGGTATGCGATTACGCAGCGGGATCCAATCCCAATTTCAGAAGCATCCAGATTGACGGGGGCGGGCACGGTAATGAACTGCTCCGCCCGGGCTTGACCCCCAGCCCGATGCAGGCCATCCTGGATTTTCTGGAGACCGCCCTGACCGAATAAACCCGCAAAACGGGCATTTATGCAGCTTCTCATCGCAGAAGCCGGGTTGTATTTTGTTTTAATGATATATTCTTAACAAATTATGTTTCCGCATTCATCCAATTTGACCAACTGGGCAGCCGAGCGGCAATTCCTGGGCAGGTTCTATCAGTCGCAGGGCATGCGTGACGCCGCGCGCGTCAGCAACGATTGCGGGCCGACCAGCCTGGCCGTAGTATTGAACATCCTCGCCTTCCAGGCCAACCTGAATGCGCGCCCGCTGGATAAATCCGCCCTGCTGGAAGCTGCCGGACTGCATTTCTGGCAGCGCTTGCCGGATTGGGTTCCCTCGGTGGGCGGCGCCACCGCGCCCTGGGGTATGGCGGCCGCTTTTAATTTGTGGTCGGATCGGATGAAACTGGAGTGGCGCGCCGAGCGCCACAGCCGCGCCCGCCGCGCCCACGTCATCGAACACTTGATGAACGGGCGGCCGGTTACCGCCTTGAAGATCTGGAAGAACGGCGGAGCGCATTGGGTCAACCTGGTGCGTTATTCCGCAGAAAAGGACCGGGTGTATTATCTCGATCCCAATCCCTGGCTCGAACACCTGCCGCCGGAAAAAAGACTGCAATCGCAAACCTGGACGGAATTCGATGCCGACTGGAGCCGCGCCTGCTGGTGGTCGCGGCTGCTGGGGATTCACAATGAAATCATCGTTTATTCCAGGTTGATCTGATTAACAAGCCCCAACGTAGGCGCGGTTGAGGTAAACCAGCGGGCGGCCTTCCTCCCCTACCTTTCCTTCAATTACCTCGCCGATGATCACCATCGACTTGGGCAATCTTTGTAAATGGTACACGCGGCAGTCCAGCCAGGCCAACCCGCCCGCCAGCAGCGGCGCGGGGCTTTTCAGGGTAAACGTCTCCAACCTGTCAAAGCGGTCTTGCATCCGTTTTCCGAACCCGGCGAAACGATCGGAGAGTCCGCCCTGTCCGCTCGCCAGGATGGTGATCCCGAAAATACCGCTCTGCTCGATCATGGTTTGCAGCGGATTTTCGAGCGCCAGGTTGAACAGCACCAGAGGCGGATCGAGGGAGAGCGAAGTGAACGAACTGATGGTCGTGCCGGCTCTGGCCCCCAGGCAGGCGCTGGTCACCACCGCCACGCCGGAAGCCCAGTTGCGCATGGCCAGCCTCAATTTCTCTCCATTTTCCTCTTCAAATAGCTTATTCTTTTCCATATTCGTTTGAATATACCGGCAAAAACCCGCGCTGATTATCTGACATATATTAATGAAAGCCATTCACAGCCGCGTTGGGGTTGGTATAATTCCTCAATTCACAGCGTTTCAACCGGAGTAATTATGCAGGACAAGCTGAATTTTCAAACCATCATGATGACTTTGCAGCATTTCTGGGGCGAACATGGCTGCCTGATCTGGCAGCCATATTACACCCAGGTCGGCGCGGGCACCATGAATCCCGCCACGGTGCTGCGCGTGCTGGGGCCGGAGCCCTGGAACGTCGCCTACGTGGAACCTTCCATCCGCCCGGACGACGGCCGCTACGGGGATAACCCTTACCGCATGCAGCAGCATTACCAGTTCCAGGTCATCCTGAAGCCCGATCCGGGCAACCCGCAGGAGCTCTACCTGCAATCCCTGCAAGCGCTAGGCATCAACCCGCACGAACACGACATTCGTTTCGTGGAAGACAACTGGGAATCGCCCGCGCTGGGCGCCTGGGGATTGGGCTGGGAAGTCTGGCTGGATGGTCAGGAGATCACGCAATTCACCTATTTCCAGCAAGCCGGCGGCGTCAACCTCGACCCTGTCTCGGTGGAGATCACCTACGGCCTGGAACGCATCGCCATGGCGCTGCAAGGCAGCTACAACTTTAAGAAAATTCAATGGAGTCCTAACTTCACCTACGGCGACGTGAATTACCAGGCTGAATACGAACACAGCCGTTATTATTTCGAAGTGGCGGATATCGAGCGCCTCTACGAGATGTACGATTTGTATGAAAAAGAAGCCAATCTGGCTCTGGAACAAGGGCTGGTGCTCCCGGCGCACGATTACATCCTGAAATGCTCGCATACTTTCAATGTTCTCGACACGCGCGGGGCAGTGGGCGTTACCGAACGGCAGGCGCTGTTTGGCCGCATGCGCGAGCTATCCCGCCGTACTTCCGAAGCCTACATTGCCCAACGCGAAGCCCTGGGTTTTCCCTGGTTGAACAAGCCGGTAGCGGCATCCCCTGCTTCAATTTCCAACCAGCAGCCGGAACTGCCTGCGGCTGCCAAATCCGCCGAACCCGCCGACTTCCTGCTGGAGATCGGCACGGAGGAATTGCCCGCGGCGGACCTGGAGAACGCTTACCAGCAGCTTCAAAACCTGGTACCCGAAATGCTTTCCGGGTTGCGCCTGGAATTCAAGGATTTCAAGGTGCATGCCACCCCGCGGCGTCTAGCGGTTCACGTTTCCCGACTGGCCGGCAAGCAGGTGGAGGTTACCCACGAAGTCAAGGGGCCTCCCGCCGACCGCGCTTACGATAAAGACGGCAACCTGACCCCCGCGGCGTTGGGTTTCGCGCGCAGCAAGGGCGTGGACGCCAAAGACCTGACTGTCAAGGAAGTGGACGGCGGCAAATATCTGACCGCCGTGGTGCATCAACCCGGTTTGTTGGCGCAGGAAATTTTGCCGGAAAAACTGGCTGAACTGGTGGCGCGCATTCGCTTCGATAAATCCATGCGCTGGAACGCCAGCGGCGTGAGTTTTTCGCGCCCCATCCGCTGGCTGCTGGCTTTGTTTGGCTCGGCGACCGTTCCCTTCCAATACGCCGGCCTGACCTCCGGGCGTATCACGCGCGGGCTGCGCTTCAGCGAAGCCGAGGAATACGCAGTCAAAGACATTCCAGACTATTTTGCATTTTTAAAAAAACAGGGTATCATCAGCGACCCCGCCGAACGCAAAGCGGAGATCGAAAGGCAGGTTGGAGATTTATATGCGTCCATTAAAGCCGCCGATAAGATCGACAGCGGCTTGCTGGACGAAGTTACCAACCTGGTGGAAGCCCCCACTGCCCTGCTGGGTAATTTCAACGAGGAACATCTGAAATTGCCGGGCGAGGTGCTGGTGGGCGTGATGAAAAAACACCAACGTTATTTCCCGGTAGCGCAGCCTTCCGGGGCGCTGATGCCGCACTTTATCACCATCCGCAACGGCGGCCAGGAGCGCCTGGATATCGTGGCGCACGGCAATGAGGAAGTGATCCAGGCGCGTTTTTCCGACGCGGCTTTCTTCATTAACGAAGACAACAAGCACAGCCTGGAAGATTTCATCGCGCGCGAGGATACGCTGACTTTCCATCCCAAGCTGGGTTCGATGCTGGATAAAACCAAACGTATCGTCAGCCTCACCGAAAAGCTGGGCAGTGAACTTAAATTAACCCCCGCCGAAATGAAGATCGCCTTGGAAGCCGCACAGCTTTGTAAGGCCGACCTGGTCACCAAGATGGTGATCGAGATGACCTCGCTGCAGGGCACCATCGGTAAATATTACGCCTTGCAGCGCGGCAAGGACGCGGCCGTAGCGCAAGCCATTGAAGAGCACTACTTGCCGCGCTTCGCCGGCGACCGATCCCCCGCCTCCCGCGCTGGTTTGGTGGTCGGCCTGGCTGACCGCCTGGATTCGTTGATGGGCTTGTTCGCCGCCGGTATGGCCCCCAGCGGCACCAAAGATCCCTTCGGCCTGCGCCGCGCCGCCATTGGTTTGGTGCAAAACCTGATCCAGGCGAATATCCCGCTGGATCTGCAAAAAATCGTGTCCCAGGCAGCCGCCCAGCTTCCGCTGGAATCTGGATCAAAAGAAAGTCAGGCTTGCCTGGACTTCATCGCCGGGCGCCTCGAGCAAATGCTGTTGGAAGAAGGTTACCCTTACGACGTGGTCAAAGCGGTACTGGCAGCGCAGGGCGCCAACCCCGCGCAAGCCATGCAGGCTATCCGCGAACTGAGCCAATGGGTCAAGCGCGATGACTGGCGCGACATCCTGCCGGCCTATTCGCGCTGTGTGCGCATCACGCGTTCTGAAAAAGTAACTTACAATATAAATGCCGGTTTTTTCAAAGAAAACCAGGAAAGCGCCTTATACGAAGCAGTTCAGACCGCCCAAGGCAAAGTCAGCGCCGAACCGACCGTGGAAAACTTGCTGAGCAGCCTGTTGCTGGTCATCCCGGCCATCAACGCATTCTTCGACGCCGTACTGGTCATGGACGAAAACCAGGCTGTACGCGAGAACCGACTGGGGCTGCTGCAAGCGGTTTCTAACCTGGCAACCGGTATCGTCGATCTTTCCAAACTGGAAGGTTTTTAAAAAATTTATTCGTAGAAAACAGAGGAAAAAATGGCATCCGTACAATTGAAAAAAGCATATGAAGGTAAATCCGATAACGAGGTTTACGAAGCCGCGCTCAAGGCAATCCCCAACGCCGGTTTGACTGTTTGGAAAAAACGCGAATTGGCCCGCCTGGTACTGGGCACCGGCAACGTGGACGGGCAGGAAGTGCGCTGCAACATCGTTGTGAGCATGCTGGATGGCAGCGTAACCGTCAGCGCCGAAGCCGACGATCTGCCTGAAGAAAAATTGACCCAAACCGCTGAAAAATTGTTGGTTGAATTGGATAAATTACTGGCTTAACCTGTCTATCAACTTGCATTAACTGCGAATTTCAATTAAAGTAAAACCATCCTCGGATGGTTTTATTTTAATTTGCCAAATCATGAATACGATTGATGAGATCAAAAGCCGGCTGGACATTGTGGATATCGTGTCCGAAAGCGTCAAGCTGAAAAGGAGCGGCAAGAACTACACCGGTTTCTGCCCCTTCCATGCTAACACGCATACGCCCGCTTTTGTAGTTTTCCCCGATTCCGGCACCTGGCGCTGTTTCGGCGAGTGCAACGAGGGCGGCGACATTTTCCGCTTCGTGATGAAAAAAGAAGGCTGGGATTTCAAAGAAGCGCTGCAAAATTTGGCAGAACGCGCCGGGGTCAAGCTGGAGCCGCTCACCCCGCAGCGGGAAAAAGAAAATGAACGCGACGTCCAGCTGCGCAAGCTGCTGGAGGAAGCGGTCGTTTTTTACCGCCACCAGTTGACCCAAACCGCCGAAGGCGGTGAA
Source organism: Anaerolineae bacterium (assembly GCA_013178095.1). Taxonomy (GTDB): domain Bacteria; phylum Chloroflexota; class Anaerolineae; order Anaerolineales; family Anaerolineaceae; genus Pelolinea. The sequence continues at coordinate 140,337 of JABLXK010000005.1, forward strand.
GCCATGGCTTTCCTCGCCAAACGCGGCATTAAGCCTGAAACCGCCGAAGCCTGGGGTCTGGGCTACGCACCCAACGCCTGGGACGCCACCTTGAATTACTTCCTGAAGAAAGGCTATCCGCAAAAGGATGTACTCGACGCAGGCCTGTTGAGTGAGAAGGACGATGGCCATGCCTACGACCGTTTCCGCCATCGCCTTATGTTCCCCATCCGCGACGCGGGCGGCAACATGGCTGGTTTCGGCGGGCGCATCCTTGACCCCAACGACGTGCCAAAATTCATGAACTCGCCGCAGACTTCCCTCTTCGATAAAAGCAGCTTGCTGTACGGGCTGGATAAAGCCCGCAAGGCCATTCGCAGCGAGAACCAGGCGGTGATCGTGGAGGGTTACCTGGACGTGATCGTGGTGCATCAGGAAGGTTTTCAGAACGTGGTTTCGCCCATGGGTACCGCTCTGACTGAAGTGCAAATGCGCCAGCTCAAGCGTTACACGCGTCGGTTCGTGCTGGCGCTCGACCCGGACGCGGCCGGCGTCAAAGCCACTTTGCGCGGCCTGGAAGTTGCGCGCGAAGCCCTTGACCACAGCACCGACCTGGTCTTCGACGCGCGCGGCCTGCTGCACAACGAAGCCCGCTTGCAGGCCGACCTGCGCGTCAGCAGCATGCCGGACGACCTTGACCCGGACGAAATCGTGCTGCGCAATCCAGAGGAGTGGAAAAACCTGATTGCCACAGCCAAGCCGATCATCACGCACGTGCTCGACACGCTCATTGCGGGCGCCGATATCAACGATCCGAAAACCAAAAGCGATATTGCCGGCCGCATCCTGCCATTGATCAACGACGTGCCCAATCCGGTGGAACGCGATGCCTACCGCCAGCAGGTGGCGCGCGCGCTGCAAGTGGACGAGCAGGCTTTGCTGATGCTCTCCGGGCAGAACCGCCGCAGCCGCCGGCAGCGCGACGCCCGGACCGCAACGGAAAACACAATAAAATCCGTTGCAGGTTTCGGGCTCAACCAATCCATCAACGTCCATGCCATGGAACAACTCGTTATCGCTTACCTGGTTAAAAATCCGGACCAAATTTACCGCATCAACCGCTTCATGCAGAACCAGAAACTGGAGCGGCTGAACCTGGAAGATTTTCAATCCAGCGAACACCAGCAAATGCTGGATGCGATTTATCAGGCAGTCAAGCAAAACGAGCAGGACCCGGATTCATTTTTGCAGGAAGCACTGGCGGAAGGCAATCTGGCAGACCTTTTCTCCAATACCTCCGGCGACCAGGCGGAAGAAAAGAAAGTCGACGAGAAACGGGAACTGGAAGACATCCTCTACACCATCATGCGCATGCGCCAGAATTCCGTGAACACCCGCATTCAGGATTACCGGTTCCTGCAAGATAACCAGGAATCTACCCTTGAGGTTGACGAGCAGCGCGCGTTTCAGGCTAATTTGATGAAACTGATCCGCATGCGCGGCATTCTGGATAAAGCGCTGGCAGCTCCCCTCCAGATTGACTAGTCCGCTCTCATGTATAATTAAACCCATGACCCAAAAGGTTAATTCAACCAAATCGCCGTCGCCGCGGTCAAACAAAAGCCGGAAGTCTCCCCCCAAAAAACAAGTGTTGATGGATGAACCGCAGGGAGAAGTTGATTCGCTCGAGCTTGAACCGGAAGAACTCGAAGGCGTTATTCTCCAGGAAATCGATGGTGAACCTTTCAAGCCGGATGAAGGCGACTTGCTGGATTCGGAAGTAGAAATTGAAGAAGCCACGGATGAAAGCGGTGAGATCGTGGCCGCTCCCTCACTAACGCTGGAATTATCAGAAGACCCGGTGCGTCTTTACCTGAAAGAAATCGGCCAGATCGAGCTGCTTACCGCCGAATCCGAGTTCCGCCTGGCCACGCGCAATGAAGCCAAGAAACGCCTGGATTGGCTGATGGAACGGGAAAACGCATCTTTGAAAGATGACGAGCGCATCCATAACCTGTTCTGCCAGATCATCAAAGACCTGCTGGAGTCTTACAAAAACCTGCAGGCTTTCTGCCAGTCTAACCCGGTAGTGGAACTGCCCGATTTCACGCTGGTGCTGGCGGAATCCCAGGCTTTGCGGCAGCAGTGGGAGTGCGACGAACCTTCGTATACCCGCGATTATCTGAATACTTTCTGGCGCGAGAACGAACACGTTTCCGATCCCATCCGCCAGCAACTGCTGGCCGGGTTTATCCAGGAAATATACGCGTTTTTCCTGGCGGCCTACTTGCTTCCGGAATCCCTGGCGCTTTACTTGCTGGAACAACTGCGCAGCAAGGGAAATTTTCCCACTGAAAAAACCTGCCAAAACCATTTGCCGGATGTCCCGGACCTGAAAAAAAATATCCGCGCGGTCAGCGATCTTTCAGAAGACGCCACCCAGAACCTGATCAAAGCCAACCTGCGGTTGGTGGTCAGCGTTGCCAAACGTTACCTGGGTCGCGGGATTTCGCTGCTGGATCTCATCCAGGAAGGCAATCTGGGCCTGCTGCGCGCTGTTACCAAGTTCGACCCGGCACGCGGTTTCAAATTCAGCACCTACGCCACCTGGTGGATCCGCCAATCGATCAGCCGCCACATTGCCGAACAGGCGCGCACCATTCGCATCCCCGTGCATTTATTTGAATCCATCTCCAAACTGCTGCGCATCCAGCGCTCGCTGGTGCAAAAACTGGGACGCGATCCCAACCCGGAAGATTTGGCGATTGAATCGGATTTCCTTTCCGAAGATGATCGCAACCGTATTAAAAAAGCGCTCAAAGGCGACGCGCCAATCAGCGCCGATTTGCAGTCCAGGTGGGACGCCGCCGCGTTGAAAATTCAGCGCATCATGAAATCGGCCGAGGAACCAGTGTCGTTGGAGCGCCCGATCGGCGATGAAGACAGCAGCCAGTTGGGCGATTTCATCGAAGACGACGAGGCTATCGAACCCATGGACGCCGCCGCGCGCGAGATGCTGCGCGAACAGGTGCAGAACGCCCTGGGCGCGCTGAGCGAACGCGAGCGCCAGGTGCTGGAGCTGCGCTTCGGATTGATCGACGGGAAGGATCATACGCTGGAAGAGGTCAGCAATTACTTCAATGTAACCCGCGAACGCATCCGCCAGATTGAAGCCAAAGCTCTGCGCAAGCTGCGCCATCCAACGCGCAGCCGGCATTTGCGGGAGTATTTCGGCTGAACAGGGAAACGGCTGTTCTTGCAGGGAATTTTTAACCATGTTATAATGCGCGCGCATTAAGAGATACAATTCTTGCATCAATATTGCGGCTATTATTACCTGATCATGGTAACAAGCCCAAAAACATTCCCTAAAAGGACTTTTTATTAATCAGCGTTCGTTGTTATGCAATTCTTGGCTATGTTTGCCCCAATTTCAATTCAATCTATTTAACTGACAGGTAGGTATTATGGAGATCTCCGAATTACAAAGCAAGCCACTGCACGAGCTTCGCAAGATAGGCGAGGAATTGGGTATTCCCAATGCGCGCATGCGCAAAAAGGAATATCTGATGATCGCTATCAACTCCCGTACCAGCGTGGAGGAAGGCGTCGAGAAAGGAGGCGGAATTCTGGAGATCATGCCGGAAGGGATCGGTTTCCTGCGCGAAAATTACCAGATGAGCAAAAATGACATCTACGTTTCCCAGGCGCAACTGCGCCGTTTCGACTTGCGCAACGGCGATATGGTCTTCGGGCAAATCCGCCCTCCGCGCGAATCCGAACGCCATTACGGCTTGATCAAGGTGGAATCGGTCAACGGAATGGTGCCTGAAGAAAACCATGAACGCGTCAAATTTGAAAATCTCACCCCCATTTTCCCTGACCAGCGCATCGACCTGGAAACCAAACGCAACATCCTCTCCAACCGCCTGATCAACCTGATCGCGCCCATCGGGCGCGGACAGCGCGGCATGATCGTCTCGCCGCCCAAAGCCGGCAAGACCACTATCATGAAAGAAATCGCCAACGCCATTTCCGAGAATTATCCCGAGATTGACCTGATGGTCAGCCTGATCGGCGAGCGCCCCGAAGAAGTCACCGATATGGACCGCTCGGTGGAAGGCGAAGTGGTTGCCTCGACTTTCGATGAACCGGTCACCTCGCACGTACGCACCGCGGAGATCACGCTCAACCGCGCCAAACGCCTGGTTGAGATCGGCCACGACGTGGTCATCCTGATGGACAGCCTCACACGCCTGGCGCGCGCCTATAACCTGGTAGTCAATCCCTCCGGCCGCACGCTTTCAGGCGGCATGGACCCCTCGGCGCTTTATCCTCCCAAACGCTTCTACGGCGCAGCCCGCAACATCGAAGGCGGCGGATCGTTGACCATCATCGCCACTGCTCTGATCGATACCGGTTCCCGTCTGGATGACGTGGTCTACGAAGAGTTCAAAGGCACCGGAAATATGGAATTGCACCTCTCCCGCCGTTTGCAGGAAAGGCGCATTTTCCCGGCCATTGATCTTGAACGATCCTCCACACGCCGCGAAGACCTGCTGCTCTCTCCGGAGATCTTGCAGCGGGTATGGCTCATGCGCCGCATGTATCTGCAAATGGTCGGTCAGGCGCCCCAGGGCGCCGGCATGGATCCGGCAGTAGCGTCCGAAGCTATTTTAAACAAGATGAACCAAACCAAAAGCAATACCGAATTTTTGGAAGCGCTTTCCGCGGAGTCATAACTGTGTCCATTTTCACCAAAGCAGACCAACCGGAAGAGAAACCCCGGGAAAAAACCGAAATCAGGAAGAATTATCCCGTCTGGCTGGTGGCTGCTACCTGGGTGATCTCAGGATTGATGATCGCCCTGACAGGATTTTCCCTGTATCAATATTTCAGCGGGAAATCGCTGTTTTCGTTCTTGAATTTTTCCTCCCTGCGGCCTTCAGGCGAGGCCCAAACCGTTTCCAGCCTGCCGAACTTCTCGCCGGATAAAACCTACGCTGCCGTGGAACGCTCAGCCAATCCTGATACCGTTCTGCCCACCGGCACACGCAGCGGTGTGGTGGAATATAAAGTCTCCAGCGGTGATTCACTGTTTGGTATCGCTGAAAAATACGAGGTCGATCCCGAGACTATCCTGTGGGCCAATTACGACATCCTGCGGGACGATCCTCACCTGATCTCGGTCGGCGACGAATTAAAAATTCCCCCCACCGACGGCATCCTTTACGAGTGGCAGACTTATGACACCCTGGATCAGGTCGCGGCCAAATATCACGTTTCGGTGGATGATATCCTGCTGTATCCTGATAACGACCTGGATATCACCAACCCGGTCATCGAGCCGGGAACAACCATCATGATCCCGGGCGGATATCGCGAAACGCAAACCACCTGGGTAGTAGCTGTCACCACCAATACCAACGCCGGCGTCACCGCGCAAATTGCCGGCCCGGGTTCCTGTACCCCCAGCGGCGGGTATGTCGGTTCTTATTCCTTTGTTTGGCCCGCCCCATATTATGGCCAGGTTTCCGGCAACGATTACTGGAGCGGCCATCAGGCCATTGACGCCATGTGCTACGAAGGTGATTCCATCTTCGCCTCCGATTCCGGCGTGGTTATCTACGCCGGCGCAATCAGCGGCGGTTACGGCAACCTGGTCGCCATCGATCATCAGGATGGCTACATTACAATTTACGCCCACTTAAGCGGTTTTGCAGTCTCCTGCGGTCAGAGCGTAACCCAGGGGCAGGTAATCGGCTACTGCGGATCGACCGGTAACTCCACCGGCCCGCACTTGCACTTCGAGGTGCGCCAAAACGGCGGCATGATCAATCCTTGGCACGTACTGCAGTAAGTTATCCTTCTCTCTCATAAAAGCAAAAGCTCTCCATTCTCAGGAGAGCTTTTTTCATCCCGGGCCAATGCGCCAAACAAGCCGATCAATCACATGCTTGTGAACCCTATCTCCACCGCACCGCTCATGGTTGGTTTTCCGACAGGTAATCGGTGGCTGCCTGATAACGGGTTTCAAGCAGTTCGATCAGGTCATCGGCGCTGCTTTCAAAAGCGTCCTTGTTCGAGAGCGTGGTGTAGTCCTCTTCTTCTGCTTCCACGTAGGGGGCGATCATGGCGTGCAGATCGTTGATCTCTGCGGTCAATTCTTTCAGGTCAAAGCCTTTTTCCAGCACGTCTTTAACTGCCTGAAGGTATTCCGCGTGGTAGGTCTCATCCGCCAACAGATATGAGATCAGCGGCCAATTTTCACCGGTATTTTCGTGGCCGATGGACGCAGTTTGCCCGCCGGGCTGGCCCTCACCAGCATCTCTACCGCCCCCGCCGCCCATGCCCCCGCGGCTGCTGATGGATTGGTTGTTATCCCAGGGAATCCAAACCAACTGGCCGCTGATTGGATTGTGATAAAGATAGTAGTTATGCGCCATGCTCCCGTAGGTATCCCAATTGGACATAATGGAATTGGCAGCCAGCCAATTCAAGAAATTATCCACGTCAAATACTTTTTCCAGGTTCGAGCGCCATTCAGCCGCATCCGTCAGGCGCAAATCGGAATTGAGCGTGTCCAACAGTGCCTGAACATCGCTGTAATCTGCTTCATCCTCATTGTTTTCTTTGCCATATTGCTGTTCATTGAATGTGCCGGCTTTGAACGTGGCAGCCGAACCGGAAGGTTTATAGATATTGCCGTCATTCCTCTCAAATTGGGTCTGGATGAGGGTATCGTCCACTGCCTCAACCGCCGTGTACAGACCGAAATAAAGCGGCCCCTCGCCGTAATCCACGTATACAGCGTAGAATCCAGTCTGGGCTGAGGGCACCCCGGCCGCGCGGAAAATATCCGCAGCGACCGTTTCGCGCAAATACGAAGAATCCGAAAAGTTGCTGGAGAAGGTCAATTTTTTGAATCCGTAAAATCGCTGGTCAAAGGTCGCAGGGAAATCGTCCTCGAACTGGTCGAAATCCAGCCGGAAGGGCAGTTTATAGCTGCCGGAACCCCAGGTACTGCGCAGCGACGAGTTGCCTTTCAGGCGAAAGCCGACATGCTCCCAGGATTCGCCGTTGAAAGTAACGGCCGCATCCACCCAGATGGGGTTGTCCGCGTCATTGCCGTCCATCATGGCGCCGCTGCCCATGCCCCGGCCGCCGGCTCCCTGCGGCCGCTCCTGCGCGCCCCCGCCTTTCGTGGGGGGCGCCATTTGCTCATCAGGTTGAGCATTTGGTCGCGCTCCCTCAGGGGGTACCCGGTCATAGCCCTGCCGGCCTTGCGGGGCAGGACCGCCCATTTCGGGACGTTCTTCCCCGGCATTCTCGGGCGGGTTTTGCATCTGCGTCTGCACGTCAGCCAGTCTATCCGCCGGCTGCAGGCCGCCGCCTCTTCCGCCGCCCATACCCTGGCCGGAACCGAATTCTCCGTATTTCTCCGTCATATCATCCAGAACGGCCTGCCAATTCTCCGGCGTGAGCGTGATGGTGATTTCATTAACCCGGTCATCCGGCAGCACCGTGGCGTAATCCGGTTCGGTCTCAGCGGAGTGGGAATAAGTGGATTGCAGTTCGCTGGCAGGCGTATCCGTACTTACTGCATGCGCGGCAGCGCCCGCACAGCCCACCAGGAAAGCCGCGATTAATAATGCGGCTGCCAGGCTTAGTCCTTTTTTCATTTTTGACAACTCCTTGATTTTTACTTTTCGATCGGCTTATCACTCAGAAAGCTTATAAAAAATTTTTAAATCAGCGGTATCCTGCAGAAAATCGATCTCTTCGATTTCCACGTTGCTGATCTTCAAACCGGTGCGCTCTTCCAGGTCATGAATCAGCAGCTCGCGGTTCTCAGGTTTGATCAGGTCGATCTTTTCGTAACGGACGGATTTGGTTTCGTCGTATTTAAAGCCCCAGCCTTTTTCGAGCAGCAGCAGCATCCCGAATACAAAGGCATAGGCGATCAAGAGCATCAGGTATTGCTGATTGTCGAGCAGCGCGTAATCCACCATTGCCAGCGCCAGTATGATAAACAGATAGCTCATGTCGCGCACCGAGAGCGGATCCGTGCGGAAACGCAGCACGCGGAAAATGGCAAACAAGCCAAAACCTACCCCAAAGCTGATGGCGATATTTCCTGAAAAATAGAAGATCAGGAACAACAAGGAGTTCATCGTCAGGAAGGTAAAAACGAATTTCCGGGATTGTTTTTGAGAACAATACAACACCCTGACGATCAGGAAAGCCTCCAGGAAATTGATTAAAACGTTGACCAGGAATAGCAATTCATTAGACATAGGACATGCTCCTTTGCAGGCATAACCTGATTTTTTCAATATTCGGCTTAAAGCGGTTCGCTTTTAATTCAGGCGTCAACAGCGCCAGACTGACGCAATACTTGCTGAAATTGACCGGCTTGATATACCGCTTGCGGATTGCCTGAACAAACTCGGAGCGGAGCGAACTGCGGCCGCACTTGATCTCCACGATTGCCAAGCGCTCCCAGGAAATGAATCCATTCTGGTTATAGGCATTGAAGCCCAGGTCAATGGTAACCCGCTCAAGTGAATGCATATTGACCAGCGTCAACCGGTCGAAACGATTCCAGATCACCGGTTTGAGCGGCACCAGGCCGAGCGGAAAAACTTCGCTGATGAACTGATAATGTTCCGGCGCAAGCCGGTTGGCGATATCGTTGATCTGCAAGCGTGATTTGACCGTGCGATCTTTGCGATCTTTTTCCTTCACTTCCAAAAAGGATGCGCTGCTATTCATATACTTGCGCATGCGAATTTTAAAACGCGGCCGTCTGCCATTGTGGTGGGCGAAATAATTCGCGTATGTTTCCGTGTCGTAGTACAAGGTCAGATAAGGCTGGACGGACCTGCCGGCGACCTGGAGGATGGTATAGTCATCATTGATTTCATCCAAAATTTCCGGGAGCAGCGCCTCGTCCAGCAGGTACTTGGTATCCATGCGCTCCTGCAGGTTATGCTCGTCGAGTTCCGACAGGGTGATCGGGTCAAACGTCGAGACGATACTATCCAGTACAAAGCGGGAGCCGGTGCGTACGCCTGCTTCCATAATTTCCGGGGTTTGCAAGGTTTTGGTGGTCTTCATGGTAAATCCTCGACTGTAAATATAAACTTCATGACGAAACCTGCCATCCCGCACTGGGAGGAATAAAAATCCGCCTTAAGGCGGATTTAATATTTTGTTAAAGAATCCTTAACCAGGGTGTTACCCCAGTCCGGCAGGGTCAACGCCACCGGACAATTCACCGGAAGCGGATTTTTCCCGCTCGTGGATTCTCCGGGAGCGGGTCATCATCCGGATGATGCCTTTCAGGTTGACCAGCAAGTGCAGCATCAGCATGGCGATTGTGGCATTGGTAGCAAGTACGTGGATCATTTTCAGGCTGCGCGAATGCACTCCGGAAAGACCTAAAGCCGGCAGAAAACTCCTGGACATCAGGATGCCGCTGATGATAATGGCAAAGAATGCGATAAACCCGAAAATATCCAGCGCCAATTTGAAATATTGGACGGCGTTCCTGACACGCAGGAATTTTCGGAACATATTGGTAATCCACCGCCAAAGCATGCCCACGTGCAGCAATAACACGAACGCCAATGCCACGCCGGCCCATTCATGGATGGCGATACCGGTCAGGCGCACCTGGTTCAACAGCCAGAACCCGGCCAGCAAGCAGCCATCCAGCAAGAGCAGGAATAGATTCTTTCGACTGACGCTTTTATTTAATTTCATTTTTTTCACCTGTATTTATTTATTTCCGTTGATAAGAATTTCCCAGGGAGGAGGAGGTGCCCTGGGAAATCTCTGGTTCAAAAATAAACCAATTTGAAAAGGAGAGAAGATGTTCTTGAACGATCAACACAGGCAATCATAGCCGCAAGTCGGTTGCGCGCCATCCGGCGTATGATTGAATTTGGATCGGTCTTTGGCGGTAATTGGGGGCAGACTTAAGACGGAGAGAAAAATAACAGGTTCCTGTTCCAAACAGGAATTAAATTCAGCGGTTCGTTCCCTGGAAATAATCGCAAAGCGATGTCAGCGGACAACGAGCGCATTCCGGCGAGCGGGCATGGCAGATCTCCCGGCCCAGGCGGATGATGTTGAGATGGCCGGGGCCGTACTGCTCCGGCTTGAAAACTTTTTCCAGCCAGGCGTGGGCTTTTTCCACATTCATTTTTTGCGGCCGCAACCCCAGCCGACCGCTGACGCGATACACGTGCGTATCCACCGGAAAAGCGGGGATGCCCAGCGAGAATTGCAGCACAATGGCAGCCGTTTTCGGCCCCACCCCATTGAAGCGGCTCAACCAGGCATGCGCTTCATCGCGCTCCAGCCGCTTCAGAAAATCCAGGTCCAGGCTGCCGCGCTCCGCGCTGATGCGGCGCAGGATGGCCTGCATCCGCGGGGCTTTCTGATTGGCCAGCCCGGCTGTTCGAATGGCTGCCTGCACAGCCTCCACCGGCGCGTCGCGCACTTCCTCCCAGGTTTTGAAGCGCGCTTTCAGGTTATTGAAAGCTGCGTCGCGGTTGGTGTCATTGGTATTTTGCGAAAGAATGGTGGAGATCAATTCATCGATTGCCGGCAGCGGCTGGCGCCACTCCGGGATTCCGTAAAAATCAGCCAGCAGCCGGAAGACGGCCTGCGCTTTATTAACCAGAGTTGTCTGCGGTTCGGAGGCGGAACTCATGCCAGAGCCTGTTTCAAGGCCTGGAGCAGCTCGCGGGTGGGTCTTATTTCCCCAATCGCCGTGCCGCGCCAGTTCTTTACCGGCCGGCGGTCGTATTCCGCCAGAGCGCTGATCGGATCTTCGATGAAGATGCGTAATTCCTTCAAAACCGCCAGCGCCGCAACGCAGCCGGCGCGCAGCAGCAAGTCGCCGTCGCTGATCTTGATGGTAATCCCCAGGCTGGTTGAAAACCTGCCCGCTTTCCCGGGCATCACGCCAATGCCGTGAAAGCCTTCCGCCCCGATCTTGGTCACCAGTCTGTCGCCGGCTGCGCCCATCACGTCCGTATCGAAGCGCTGCGGCCCGCCGATCATGAAAGGATGATCTTGCATGGCGCCGGTGATCAGTCGGCAGGCTTGCGCGCGCGCAGCTGCCAGCGTCTCGGGCTGGCATAAACGCGCGTATGCGCCGGCGCTGGCCGCCAGCGGCGCGGCAAATACCGGCGCCGAACAGCCATCCGTTCCCAGTTCAACGGTATCGACCGGAACGCGGCACATTTCCGCGAAAGTCCGCAGCATAGCTTGCTGCACCGGGTGAGCCGGGTCCAGGTAATTATCCATGGGCGCGCCGATCATTTTGGCAAAAGCCAGCATGGCGCTGTGCTTGCCGGAGCAATCATTCTGGTTGGAATGGAATGCCTCCCCCTTCATGGCTTTTTCACGCGCGGTTGCGCTATGGTATGGCGCATGGACGCCGCATTGCAGCATGCTCTCAGTGATGCCAATCTTCGCCTGCAGTTTTTCCAGAACTCGCACGTGCTCATCCGTCCCCGAATGAGAAGCGCACATGACGGCAATTTCCTGCGTGGTCAATCCGTAATGATCACAGCCGCCAGCTTCAAGAAAAGCCAGAATCTGAAAGGGCTTGGATGCCGAACGCAGGAAAACCGGGCAGCCGATGTCTCCGGCAGAAAAAACAATCTTGCCATCCGGTTGAGCGATAGCAAGACTGCCATGGTGAACAGATTCAACAATCGGACCGCGGGTGACTTCCACCAGCGGAAAGGCCTGTCCGGTCATACGATTACGGCACCTTCTTGGATAAATAATTCAAACATAACTGGCTGAAACCATAAGCCAGGCGAGCGCGGAAGACTTCCATTTCCGCTTTATTGCGTGCTTTAAAATCCTCCACCAGGGATGCGCCGACTGCCTCAATTTCGTCCAGGTCGTTTTTGCTGTCGGCATTCTTTTCGGCCAGGTGATCCACCTTTTTTAGGAACTTCTGCATTTCTTTGGCGTCTTCGCGGGTAACCAGTTCACCGCGTCCGCTGATGAGGATAAAATCCTTGAACCTGGCGGACTTCAATATTTCCAGGCTCTCGTCCCAGGTTTCCAGATCGGCGGTCGCCAAAAATGGCGGTTGGTTGACCATCAGCGTGTCCCCAACGAAAGCAATTTTTCTTTCAGGCAGAACAGCCCAGATCGATCCTCTGGACGGGCCAGGGTGATGCTCCAGTAGCAGCGGTTCATCCTCCCAATTGACGCTCATTTCGTTGGTGAAAGTGATCTCGGGATGCGCCCAGTGTACGCTGTTCACATCGTTCAAAGATTCCCAGATCGAACCAGTATGAGAAGGCTGCGGTTTTCCGGCGGAATTGCGCCCGGTTATGGCCTGGGCAGTTTTTTCGTGAGCGATGATCGGGCAGCGCAAGGCTCGGGCACCCAAACAGCGATCGTAATGTTCATCCAGCAGCACCAGCAGGCGATCCGAACCGTTACCCGAGTGACCGCAGCTTGCCCGCCAGACTTGGGCGTCTTTCACATTTATCGGCGCGTCGATCATGATCACGCCCGCCGAGGTTTGTATGGCTCCAAGTGTGACCCCATCATATTCGGTCTCAATCACCACACCTGAAACAATTTCTTTCATGCAAACCCTTTCCTGATCTGTCTATCATTTGGTTGAGATGGTTGTGAGTATAACATAAAGACCTTGTTAATCCTCAGGCTGCCAGTTTTGGGAGATCTGATTTTTGATTAATTTGCGCACCAGGTTGCAACGCGGGCAGGAAAGGCTGTTGCATAACAAAGCGAAAGGATCATCGCGAATCAGAGCCACGGCAGAATTGACCAAAACATCCAGCGGTACAGCCGACCAGGTCGAATCGCCTACCGTAACCACGCGCAGCTCGTCCTGCAGGTAATAATTGATCTTGTGAAAACCGTCCGGACAGCCCGGAAAGTGCGGGCATTCCACAATGCCGTCTTCGGTCAATGCCCAGCGGACAAACTGCTTGCGGTTCGCCAGGTGTTCCGCGTAATGCAGACTGAAGTTTTCCGCCGGTTCGGCTCCGAGCAGCGCCACCCAGCCTTTCAATTCCATCAAACGGCGAATGGGCGCGTAGGGATCCTGGGGCGTCTGGCTGGCAAGGGCCGCATCCAGCCCCAGCCCGGTGAACGACAGGATGGGGTGCGCTGATCGGTATACACCGGGATATTTGCGCAGCAATTCGGACACCTCGTTGTTCGGCTGATCGCCGGGCAGGTCGCGGGTGAAGATTGACGCGTTCAGGTTGGCGGCACTTGCGCTGCCGTATTCGATGAAATTATCGGGAGGGCCAACCAGCGGGACAACCATTGTGGCAGTAGTAAAACTGGGCATCATGAGGTTGTCGATAGTGCCCAGAATGGCGCCCAGCAAGGTATCAGTTCCGCCGCGGATTTCGCCCAGCCGCGCCGCGGCAATGTGCGCCAGCACGGGCGTGCTACGGTTCAAGCCCAGCTTTTCCAATCCAACGGCAATATCGCGGTATGAGATCATCGTGTACCAGCCTTATGTAAATTATATAAGATTACGGTATTGCGGATTCCCGGCAAACGGGCACGGTATCTGTGTTGGATTTGCTGTTCAACGGCAGCCCAAAATATGGCGAGGGGTCAAGCGTATTATCGATATCCAGTTCATTCAGGTATTTGCCACTGCCATCGTCCTTGACCACCGAAAAATGCAAATGCACGCCCACCGGATTGTTGGGCGTTCCTGAAAAATCGCCCTGATAACCCAACAGCGTGCCGGCTTCCACGAAGACCTCGTGGGTATCGGGCGGGAACGCTTCCGAGATAAATGAGTTGCCATCTTTGTCCGCCATGTGGGTGTAGTACGTCCAAATCAGACGTCCGGGCTGCAGCGGATCGCTGGGAATGCGGATGATCAGGCTGGATTTCCAATCTTTTTCGCGGGTCAGGTATCCATCATACGCGGCATAAACCGGTGTAAGGCCTGCCTCGGTGCCGGCAAAAATATCGATTCCTTGATGGCGATGGCCGATCTTAAAGGAATCCCCCCAGATGAATCCCACCAGGCCGTCGGTGGGCATGACGAACGGCGCATCTCCGCAGCGTTCGCCGGTGTGGATAGCCCAGTCGGCGTGTGCCTGTGGATCGCGCATCCACTCAAAGAATTTCAGGTAGCGCGCAGGCCGGAAAGCGATGCGCAGGAAGTAAAAGCCAATCAAACCCACCAGGCCGACAGCCAACAGGATCAGAGCAGTTTTGAACATTTTCATAGTGTTGGATGAATCGCGCTTATTTTACACCGTTGCGAGCATCGACCACGGGCCGGCCCAGGTGACCGTCACGTCCCTGACCTTGCCCAGCAGATTTTCATCCGTTTCGACAAAGACCAGCTTGTTGGTGGGCGTGCGCCCGCGCCAGCGGTTCTTCGCTTTGGCCTCAAACAGAACCGGCGTGGATTTTCCCAAATAAGTCTGGTTGATTTCGGCCGTGATCTGTTCCTGCAAATTCTCGATCACGCGGAAGCGGCGCCATTTTTCTTCGTCCGGCACATCGTCGGGCATGCTGCGCGCGGAAAGCGTTCCGGGGCGCGGGGAATAGCGCGCTACGTGCGTCATATCGGGGCGCACAAGGTTGAGCATATCCACCGAACGCTGGAATTGTTCTGCGCTTTCACCCGGAAATCCCACGATCAGGTCAATGGCAATGGAAACCTGGGTGAAACGACTGCGGATCTGCTCCACCACCTTTAGATATTGGGCGGCTGTGTAACCCCGCCGCATGGCTTCCAGCACCCGGTCATCGCCAGCCTGGATGGGCAGTTCGAAATGCGGCATCACCTTGGGAAGCGCAGCCACCGTATCCAGCAACTCTTCGGTCATGTAATTGGGATGCGAGGTCAGAAAGCGGATGCGTTCCAGACCCTCGATCTCATGAATGCCGCGCAAAAGATCGCTCAGTGACGGGTAACCGGCTTGGTCGTGGCCGTAACGGTCCACGATTTGCCCCAGCAAGGTGATCTCTTTTACGCCCCGCACCGCCAGCGAGCGCGCATCCGAAAGGATTTCCTGCGGCGGGCGGCTGATCTCACGGCCGCGCTTGAGCGGGATCACGCAGTAACTGCAAGCATGCGAGCAGCCGAACACCACCGGCAGCATGGCTGAAACTTGTTTTCCATGGAAGGATTCCGGCAGCGTGTATGCAAACTCCTCGTCCAGAATATGGTCGATATATGCCCGGCGTGATTTTTCGGTTTCGCGGCCCTGGCCGGTGATTTTTTCGATTAATGGGTATGGATCGGAGGGGCCGGAGAAAACGTCGACGTACGGAAAGCGCTTCTGCAGTGCCTCGTGCCCCCCCACGCCCACCAGGCAGCCCATCAAATTGATCAACAAGCCGGGCTTTTGTTGTTTCAGTTTTTTCAACGAGGATAATCGGCCAACGGCTTTATCCTCGGCGCTCTGGCGCACCACGCAGGTATTGAGCACGATCACGTCGGCATCTTCCACTTGGCGGCACTCCTGGTAACCCAGCCCTTCCAGCGCAGCCGAAACTCGCAGCGAATCGGCGCTGTTCATCTGACAG
Source organism: Anaerolineae bacterium (assembly GCA_013178095.1). GTDB lineage: Bacteria > Chloroflexota > Anaerolineae > Anaerolineales > Anaerolineaceae > Pelolinea. The sequence goes on from JABLXK010000005.1 coordinate 155,898, forward strand.
CCCTCGGTCCAGATATGGTATTTCACGCCCGCGATTATATCAGCAATTCGGACAATAATAATCGCATTTAGAAAAGGCCGACCCTTATAGTACAATAGCGCCATGCCAATTCCCGAATTTTTGCCTTACCGGCGGAAAAAAAGCCGGTTTGGGGTTTTCATGGTAGCCTTCGTGGTTCTCGTCATCGCAGGGCTGCTGCTTTACCAAATTCCTTACATTCACCGCCGGGCAAGCTGGCGTTTGGATATCGCGTACACCTATGTGCGCATGCTATTGAATCCGGCTCACAAACTGCCAACGCCTGAGCAACTGCCCACACCGGCTGTCGAGGTCCAATCTGCCGGAGGGCCGCCGACAGCTTCGCCGGAACCATCGCCGACTCCACTGCCCAGCCCAACGCCCATGCGCACCGCCACGCCCACCCTGGTGCCCACCCCCATCCCGGGCGTGGTCCAGCTTCCACCGCCGGCTTATGACGAAGCCCGCGACAAGCAGGACGTGAACAATTGCGGGCCGGCCACCCTGGCGCTCTACCTGCGCTTCTTCGGTTGGAGCGGGAATCAGCACGATATCGCCAAAATCATCAAACCCGAATCCGACGACCGCAACGTGAACGTGGATGAGATCACATACTACGTGCGCAATTACAGCGGCTGGTTGAACGCGGAATTCCGCGTGGGCGGCACGCCGGAACGCCTGAAAGAGATCCTGGCCGCCGGCATCCCGGTGATGATCGAGGAATCTTTCACGGTCGACCGGAAATACTGGCCTGAAGACGATTTATGGGCTGGCCATTACCTGTTGATCACCGGCTACGACGACGCCAATCAGGTTTTCACCGCGCACGATAGCGAGCTGGGACCCAACCAAAAGATCCTGTATGACGATTTGAACGCTAAATGGCAGTCATTCAACCGCGTGTACATCATGGTGTACCCGCCGGACATGGAACCGGTCATCCAGAGCATCCTGGGCGATGATTGGGATAACGATCTCAACCGCCAGCACGCGCTGGAAGCGGCCGAGCAGGAGACGCAGGACAATCCGCAAAACGCGTTTGCCTGGTTCAACCTGGGCACCAATCTCACCTATTTCGAGCGGTATAGTGAAGCCGCCAGCGCCTACGATACCGCCCGCACACTCGGTCTGCCGCAGCGCATGCTGCGCTACCAGTTCGGTCCGTTCATCGCCTATTTCCACTCGATGCGCACCGACGATCTGCTGACACTGACCAAGTACGCACTGGAAATTTCGCGTACTTCGGAAGAGGCCATGCTGTGGCGCGGCTGGGCGTTTTACCGCCAGGGCGACAAGGGCACCGCGCTGAAATATTTCCGCGACGCTTTGCGCATCCATCCGGATTACGAGGAAGCCAGGCTGGCGATCGAAACTGTGCAGAATAATTAAACCATGAGCGAAACCGGCAGCCTGGATTTTAGCAGAGTACGTGCGGTCATCTTCGACATCGACGGCACATTAAGCGATTCCGATGATCAAATGGTCCAAAAAGTAAAAGGCTGGCTGAAACCGCTGCGCTTCATGCTGCCCCCGCGTAAACGCCAGGCTTTCGCCCGTTGGTTGGTGATGGCAATGGAATCCCCCGGAAATTTCCTTTATAACCTTTTTGACCGGTTGTCTCTGGACAGTTTGATGATGCGCTGGATGAACTGCCTGACCCGCAACCGGAAAAATCGACCGCGCAAGTATCGCATCATCCCGGGCGTCGAGGAAATGCTGCGGGAAATGGCCAACGGTCTACCGCTGGCCATCGTCAGCGCGCGCGACGAGGAAAGCAGCCTGGCATTCGTGCGCCAATTCAGGCTCGAACCGCTTTTCGGGGTTATCGTGACCTCCCAAACCTGTGAACATACCAAACCTTTTCCCGAACCGCTGCTGTACGCCGCGCAAAAATTGAATATTCAACCGGAACATTGCCTGATGGTGGGCGACACCACCGTGGATATCCGCGCCGCGCGGCTGGCGGGTATGCAATCACTGGGTGTGTTATGCGGGTTTGGTACGCGCCGCGAGCTGCTGCGCGCCGGGGCGGACCACATCCTCGATTCCACCGCGCAATTGATCGAGCACATGCGCGAACGGATTCAAGAACTCCATAGAGAGAAATTGGCGTAGTTTAGAATAGATGTTGATTTGCGAACCAGCTAACCGGGAAACTCGCCGGGGTTGGTGATCTTGCGGAAGGCGATCTCATTGCCTGCCTGCAGCGCCTCGCCGGGGGAAGCACCCGCCAGGATGGCTTTCAGAAAGCCCGCGTTGAAACAATCCCCCGCGCCGGTGGCGGCCAGCGCCGCAGCAGCCGTGTTCTGCACGGCCGGCAGCGATACCGAATGCCCGGCATCCGTGTAGCGGCTGCCGCGTTCTCCCATTTTCAGGATCAACGCCCCGCAGCCCAGCGCGAGCAGCGCGCCCACTTGCGCATCCGGCGGCTGGTCGCCGGCCAGCTGGCGCAATTCAAGCTCGTTCGGTAGCAGATAATTCACGTCCGGCAGGAAGCTCAGGATCTTTTCGCGCGCTTCGGCCGAGCTGCACACCCCGGGGTCGAGACTGGCGCTGAGGCCAGCCTGCCGGGCGCGCCCAAGGATACGCCGGACAGCATGGAATTGATCCTCGCCGGCCAGCGTGTATCCCGATATATGCAGGTGCTTGAAATTTGCCAAATCAGGGATGATCTCATCCGCCGGCAGCGGCAAGGCATTGGCGCCTCGGCTGCCAAAAGTGGTTTGGCTTCCGCCCGGCGTGGCCACCAGCATGAAAAAACCGGTCTGCTGATCGGCCAGCCGGCGTATAAAACGGCAGTCCGTTCCGGTCGATGCGATGCGGCCAAGCGACCAATCACCCAGCACGTCGCTGCCCAGGTTGCCCGCCAGCGCAGTGGCGCATCCCAGGCGGCTGAGCGTCATGGCGGTCATGCAGCCGGAACCACCCAGGCGGAAATTGGCATGTTCCGCATGTGTGCGCCCGCCCTCCGGCGGATAAAGCGGCGTTTGCAGGCTGAAATCGATGTTGATGTCACCCAGTACCAGGCAGGTCAGCGGCTGCATATTATCGCGCAGTCTCCACTGCTGCCATGAAGCGCTTAACTTTTTCGATGTCCACCGGTTTCTCGGGGTGTCCCTCTTCTTTCATGCCGAAGCCTACGATGCAGCCATCGGCATATTTAAAGAACTCGGCTACGTTGGCCTCGGTCATGCCGCTGCCCATCAGGATCGGGCGGCCTTTGGCCAGTTCCCTGGCCTGGCGCACCTTGTCCACGCTGGGTGCATCGCCGGTCATGCGGCCGGAGATGATAAGCGCGTCGGCCAGGTAGAATTCGGTCCATTCGATATGGGTGGCTAGGTCGATGCCCGGGAAACGTACGGAATGTTTCTTGTCCACGTCGCAAAAGAGCTTGACGTTTTCGGCCTGAGCCGCCTTGCGCGCTGCGAGCAGTTCGCGCGCACAGCCGTGGTCAAATTCGCCGGTATCCCATACGCCCGCGCCGGTCAGCATGCACACGCGGATGAAACTGGCGCCGCTGGCTATGGCGATGCCCAGGCAGACCCGCCCGCCGTTGTGCACCACGTTGATGCCCACCGGCACGTTCACCGCCTTGACCACCTCGGCGGCAGCCACCGCCTGGGCGCACATCTGCTCAGGCGCCACATCCGTGCCGACCGCGAAGGGCAAATCCCACATGTTCTCCACGATCAATCCATCCACGCCGCCTTCCACCAGGGTGCGCGCGTCGCGCAGGGCGAAATCGATGATCTGCTGCATGCCGTATCCGGTATAACCCAGCGAACCGGGCAGTGGCGGCAGATGCACCATGCCAATCACCGGTTTGGGATTTTTAAATATCTCGCCCAGGCTGTTCATGCGGTAGCTGTTCATTTCCTGGCGCCACATTTCCACTTTTTCAGTCATTTCGACCTCCGTAAATTTGGATTAATTGTAAAGGATAGTGGCAAATTTGGCTGAATGATCTCGCGGCGCGGGCTCTCCAAACAATGAAACGGCCGGCGGGTGTTCCATGATAAAATCCAGCCAATCATTTTTGGAGAGAACAGTATGTCAGAACCCGTCTTAGTCGCAGTCGCCTGGCCTTACGCCAACGCAGAAATCCACGTGGGCAACCTGGTCGGTTCCTACCTGCCAGCCGATATCTATGCCCGCTATCAGCGTCTGAAAGGCAACCGCGTATTGATGGTTTCCGGCACCGATTCACACGGCACGCCCATCACCGTGCGGGCTGAAGCGGAAAACCGCACCCCGCTGGATATTTATCGGAGTTTCCACGCCGGCTTTTTGGAGCTTTTCCAGAAGTTAGGCTTGACCTACGACCTGTTCACCTCCACGCATACCGAAAATCACTTTAAAGTCTCGCAGGCCATGTTCAGCGCGCTGCTTAAAAACGGCTTTATGTACAAGGAAAGCCAATTGCAATGGTATTCGCCCAAACAAGCGCGCTTCCTGCCCGACCGCTACGTGGAAGGCACCTGCTACATTTGCGGATATACCAACGCGCGCAGCGACCAATGCGACAAGTGCGGCAATTTGCTCGACCCCACCAAATTGATCGACCCGCGCACGCGCATCGACGGCTCGACTCCCGAGCTGCGCGAAACCGAGCATTTCTTCCTCGATCTGAGCAAGCTGCAGCCGGACATCGAGGCTTTTCTTAAAGAACGCGCATCTTACTGGCGGCCGAACGTGCTGCGCCAGTCGCTGGGCCAGATCCAGAGCGAAGGACTGCGCGGCCGCCCCATCACCCGCGACCTGGAATGGGGCATCCCTGTGCCGGTGGAAGGCTGGGAAGGCAAGTGCTTGTATGTCTGGTTCGAAGCGGTCATCGGCTACCTTTCCGCGGCGATCGAATGGAGCCAGCTGCAAGGTCAGCCGGACGCCTGGCGCGATTGGTGGAAAGACCAGCGAAGCAAAGTGCTGTATTTCATAGGCAAAGACAATATCCCCTTCCATGCCATCATTTGGCCGGCGGAGCTGCTGGGCGCCGGGAAAGCCTTTGACGAGGTTTTCGGATGCAGCGACCAGGCTGATTTCGTGCTGCCCTACGACGTGCCCGCCAACGAGTTCCTTAATTTGGAGGGGCAAAAGATTTCCGGCAGCCGCAACTGGGCAGTTTGGGGCCTCGATTTTCTCACGCGTTACGATCCCGATCCCCTGCGCTACTACCTCACCACCATCATGCCCGAAGCGCACGATTCCGATTGGGACTGGAACGAGTTCTACCATCACAACAACGACGAACTGGTGGCAACCTGGGGCAACCTGGCCAACCGCGTGCTCTCTTTTGCCTACAAACATTGGGAAGGCGTGGTGCCCGATCCCGGGGAACTGGAAAAAGAAGATCAAGACCTGCTGGAGCAGGTCGAAAAAGGCTTCGATACGGTCGGCCGGGAACTGGAAGCTGTGCACCTGCGGGCCGCGCTGGGCGAGGCCATGCGCCTGGCCAGCGAGGTGAACAAGTACCTCGATCAGACCGCCCCCTGGTTCACCATCAAGAGCGACAAAGCCAGGGCCGGGCGCGCGATCTTCACGGCCATGAAAGCCATCGACTCGCTCAAGATCCTGTTCGCGCCCTTCATTCCCTTCAGCAGCGAAAAATTACACACCTATCTTGGGCATGCGGGCCAGTTGTTCGGTGAGCAGTATACGCAGGAAGTTGAAGATACCCTCGGAAGCCACACAGCGCTATTCTACAACCCCGAAAAAGCCGGCGGTAAATGGCAGCCCAGCAGCCTGCAGGCTGGCAGCCGCTTCAACGCGCCCAGCCCGTTATTCAAGAAGCTGGACGAAAAGATTGTCAATGAAGAGCGCCTGCGGTTGGGGCAATAATTTTTCGAAGTGATTTCTCGAGGAGTATACCTTTGCGCTACGCTAAGGGGCGACAACGAAGCGATCTCAGGGCGTGGGATTGCTTTGCCCGCTTTCAGCGGGCTTGCAAAATCATTCTTAGTTGCTTTCGCGAGGAGCAAAGCAACAATTGCGCAGCATCCCCGCACGGGAATCGAATTCGGGGCATGAGATTGCTTCACCCTGCTTACGCAGAGTTCGCAAATACACTCAGTCTGCCTTCGCGAGGAGCGTAGCGACGTGGCGATCTCGTTCCCGAGATTGCTTCGCCCACTTTTAGTGGACTCGCAAAGGTAATGCCTCTATCAAAAAAGTTCCCCACTTCAGGGAACTTTTTTTCTTTACGCAAAAACGTTGAATTTCGTTTCACTCAACCTGACCTTATATCCGATGTTTACCGGTAAGTTGGGTTGGAAATACACCAATCCATCAAAAGGCGGGGGGAGTTAGTTGTTTTTAAATCCGAATTTTATTCTTCCTTGACCTGTTGAGCCAGGTAGTTCTGGATGCCAACCTGTTTGATCTGGTCTTGCTGGGCTTCCAGCCAATCGATGTGAGCTTCCTCATCCTTTAAGATAGCTTTAAGAAGCTGCTCGGTGCCGTGATCGTCCACGCTGCAAGCCAGTTTGATGCCGTCGTTATAGGATTTGATCGCCCCGAATTCGGCATCCCAGTCGTTGGCTAACTGTTTTTCAACCGCGCTGCCGATCATAATTTTCTTCAAGTTGCTGACAACCGGTGTGCCTTCCAGAAACAGGATACGCGAGATCAATTGTTCGGCATGCTTCATCTCGTCGATGGCGCGTTTCTCAACAGATTCCGCCAGGCGGGTATACGCCCAGTTATCGTCCATTTCCGCATGCACCATGTACTGGTTGACCGCGGTCAGCTCGTCCGATAACAGATCGTTCAGCTTTTCCAGTAATTTCTCGTTTCCTTTCATTTTTCCTCCGTCGGTAGTTGAATTTATATACTCATTATAGCATTTGCACCAATTAAGAGTTTATTGCTCTGATTTAGAAAATCCCGCGCACCATCAACAGGAATCCAAAGACGATCATCGGGACCCCAAGCGGAGCGGCAATCAGCGTGAGGGTCAACACCGCGCCGGCGATCATGATGGCCAAGCCAATGACAGCCGCCACCAGCCGTCCGGTCAGTCGCAGGATCCATTCGATCAGCTCAAAAACTGCCCGCACGGGCCAAAAAATCCAGGGGGTGTGCTGATAATTATTGTGCATTTTTCCTCTTTTCCATGTTCATATACGGGATTGATGTAAAAAAGTTGTAATACCTTAAAAATCAGAAACCGGATATTAAAAACCACGTATATGTTATAGAATATCGAGATAGGAGAATGAAATGTCCAACAATGATGTGAAGCGACTGTACCGCTCCAGGGATAATCGCATGATCGCCGGGGTTTGCGCCGGTTTGGCCACCTACGTGGATATCGATCCAACCATCGTACGCTTGCTGTTCGTACTGGGTCTATTCGCGGGCGGAGCCACCTTCTGGGCTTACCTGGTGATGATGTTGATCGTTCCCGAGGAACCATAACCTATGTGCGAATCGTCATGAAAACCGGCCGTCAACAGGCCGGTTTTTGTGTTTTACGATGATCCTCAAAGCGCGCACTGCCGCTCAATCCGGCAGCGCCACCACGTAAGCCTTCCAGTCCAATTCTGCCAATGCAGCGACACGGGCATACCCCTTGCGCATACGGTGTAGGCTATACCGGTTGGCTGTCAGTTGCTCCCACACTTGCGCAGCCGCCTGCTCACCATGCAGCTCGATCAGGAAGATCGGGCGGGCATCTTTCAAGATGCGGGTCATTCCTGCCAGCGCCATGCCTTCGCCGCCCTCGATATCCAGTTTAACCAACCCGGGTAGCGGGTGTTTTTCCTTGTATACAAAATCATCCAGCGCCAATCCAGCCACCGTGATGGATTGCTCGTAGTGTTCATCGCGGCCGGCAGAGCCGGCGGCTTTTCCCATCGCGCCGGAATGGTGCATAAAAAAGGTCACCGGTTGGCTCCCGGCTACCACCGCGGCATGCCGTACGGCAACGCGCGTTCCCAGTCCATTGAGCTTGAGATTCTGTTCCAGGCGCTGGATGTTAGCCGGCAGGGCTTCGAAAGCGAAAACCTGCCCGTCCGGCCCGTTCAGGCGCGTGGCCATCAGGCTGATGTAGCCGATGTTGGCGCCCACGTCATAAACCGTCATGCCGGGGCGGATGAAGCGCCGGGCGGCTGCCTGCAGGTCGGGTTCATAAGTACCCAGCCAGTAATCTTTTTCGCTGTGCAAATCCAGCGCCATGCGCAGTCCAACCAGCACACCCCCCGCGATTTCTGTTTCGGTGATTCCCCGTGGAGCAGCTTTGTTCAGCGAGCGCCGCAGGAAAGCTGCCAGGAAGGGCACCTTGTAGAACCAGCGCTTGACGGAAACAGGCAGCGCGCGCGCCGTCCAGGAGGCAAGTTTCAACAGCGGATTTTTGGCAGCGCTCATAAGTCGATTTCCAATTCGATTTCGTCGCGGATGGGAATGCCGTTCTCTCCCACCAGCGGGATTTCCGGTTTGATTTTTCTGGAGAGTTCAAGCGCGCCCGGGCGCAGTGCCGCCAGGCGGAAGCCGCGTTTTTGGTAAAAAGCCAGCGCGTTGAGGTTATCGTTAGTGGTCACCAGATGCAACCGCGCGCAGCCTTTGGCGCGCGCTTCTTCTTTCACCGCTTCGATCAGCAAGCTGCCGATACCCAGGCCGGGCTGGAAAGCATCCAGCGACATGACCTCGCAAGCGTTTTCGCGGATGCAATAAGTCACCAGGCCGCAAATTTCCGCATCGCGCAGAGCCAAAAAGCCCGGCAACTCCGCCGGAAAAAACACTTCCCCGTGCACGACCATGCGCGCCGAGCCCCAATGCGCGACGATCAGTTTTTCGACCTGGGAATGGTCTTCATTCCGAACCGGGCGGATGCAAATATCCTGCATAGTTCGCCGCTATGCCATTTGCCGCCAGGCATCTTTCAGGCGCGCGTATGTTTCGCACAGGTCTTCCGGCAGCACGCGCACATCCCCGACCGAGGTCATGAAGTTCGTATCGCCGCCCCAGCGCGGAACCACGTGGAAATGCACGTGTTCCGCCACACCCGCCCCGGCCACGGCGCCCAGGTTGGCGCCGATATTATAGCCTTCCGGTTTGTATACCTGGTTGATGACCTGGATGGATTGCTGGATGAGATGCATGATATCGGCAGTGGCGTGGCTGTTTAGCTCGGCCAGCGTGCCCACGTGCTGAAAAGGCACTACCATGACGTGACCGCTGGTGTAGGGATAGCGGTTGAGGATCACGAAAGCCTGAGGGCCGCGCTTAACGATCAGGTTCTCGCAGGTGTCCTCCTTTTGGAGCGCATCACAAAAAATGCACCCCTTGGGTGCCTGGTGATCCCGGATGTAAGTCATGCGCCAGGGCGACCAGATCTGTTTCATAATCAATAAGCTCCTTAAAACGAACTTTCAGCCCCAATTCTAACGCATAACTCAGGCTTGATTGACATCCGTCCGCAGAGAGGGTATCCTAACCGTATGTTCCCAAACGACCCAGCCGGACAACCCGCCGTCTATACCGTGTCAGACCTGACCGCTTACATCCGCGCGGTGCTGGAAAGCAACGAGAACCTGATCGATATTTGGGTGTCAGGCGAGATTTCCAATCTCTCGCAGCCCAAGTCCGGCCATGTGTACTTTACCCTGAAAGATATCAATGCCTCGCTGCGCTGTGTCATCTGGCGCGAACAGGCCTGGCGCCTGAAAGGCGCGCTGCGCGACGGCATGGCCGTTGAAGCGCATGGTTCTATCTCAGTCTATGAACAGGGCGGGCAATACCAGCTCTATGTGGACGGCTTGCGCGCCGCCGGGGAAGGCCTGCTCTACCAGGAATTTCTGCGCCTGAAAGCTGCGCTGGAAGCCGAAGGGTTGTTCGATGCGGCGCGCAAACGGCCGCTGCCGCCTCTGCCCAGCGTGATCGGCATCGTCACCTCGCCCACCGGCGCGGCGCTGCAGGACATGCTCAACACGCTGCGCGCGCGCTACCCGCTGGCGCGGGTGGTGCTGGCGCCGGCAGCCGTGCAGGGTGAGGACGCGCCCCTGCAGATCGTGGACGCGCTGCGCAAGTTGAACGATCGCATCCATCCGGACGTGATCATCATGGCGCGCGGCGGCGGTTCGCTTGAGGACCTGTGGGCATTCAACGACGAGCGCGTGGTACGCGCGGTGGCTGCTTCGCAAGCGCCGGTCATCAGCGGCGTGGGGCACGAGACCGATTTCACCCTGACCGATTTCGCCGCCGACCTGCGCGCACCCACGCCCACCGGAGCGGCGGTGCTGGCCGCGCCGGATATCGCGGACCTGCAAGCCGGCTTGCAAGGGTTAGCGCTGCAATTGCAGCAGGGGGCGCGCGAACGCCTGGCAGCTTTCTCGTTGGAGTTGACCACAGCCGCGCACCGCCTGGAGCGGCAATCGCCCGCCTGGCGCGTGCGCCAGGGCAGGCAGCATCTCGATGACCTCAGCCAGAGACTGTATCTATCGGCAGTTCATGATCTAAAATCCCGGAAATCCCACCTCGCCAACCTGGTTGAACGGCTGGCAAACCTGGATCCTGTACGCGTGCTGCGGCGCGGTTACGCTCTGATTCAGGATGCAAAAGGCGCTTTGATAACCACCATCAAGCAGGTAAAATTAGGTCAGGAAATCAATGTACAGATAGCGGATGGTTCCCTGGACGCGCAAGTGCAGCATATTTCCGAAAAAGATAGAAAAGGAACGGCATAAGTCATGGCGAAAGCAAACCCGGCAGTGGAGCAATTGACCTATGAACAGGCGTTGCAGGAACTTGAAAAGATCCTGGCGGATTTAGAAAGCGAATCGCGCGGGTTGGACGACACCATGAACCTGTTCGAACGCGGGCGGCAATTGATCCAGCATTGTCAAACGCTGCTGGACAAAGCCGAATTGAAAGTCCGCACATTGGGACAAAATAACGATATCGAGGAAACAGAGGATTAAAAAGCGGGCATGCTGAATGATTTGATCCACAACCAGGTTGTCATCGCCGCCTTTTTGGCATGGATGATCGGCCAGTTTCTGAAATTCCCCTTGGAATACCTGTTGAACAAACAATGGAACTGGGGCATCATTTTCAGTTCCGGCGGACTGCCCAGTTCGCATTCTTCACTGGTCACCGCGGTGACCCTCACCATCGGCCTGCAGGAGGGTTTCGGCTCGGCGGTCTTCGCGCTTTCCGCAGCCATTGCCATGGTCGTGATCTACGACGCTGCCGGTGTGCGCCGCCAGGCCGGCATCCACGCCGAGCGTATCAACCAGATCATGAGCAAATTCTTTGAAAGCGGGCAGCTTCCGGAAAAAGAATTAAAAGAAATGCTCGGCCACACACCCTTCGAGGTATTGGCCGGCATTTTACTGGGCGTGATCATCAGCCTGACGCTCTACTGGACCACGCATTAATCCGGATACAGTTTTTTAATGACCTGTTCCTGATCCAATCCAACCTTCCGGTTGGATTTGACATCTTTCCAAAACTGTTCGTCGTAGCGCCGTGAACGCACCAGGATGGGCATGGGCACGCCCCAGCCCAACAACAGCACCTCCTCCTTGGGCTGCAGGCGCGAGAGCATGCCGCGCAGCGCGTCGCGCCCGGCCAGGCCGGAAAGCGCCGCGTGAATGTCATCCTCATCCCCCAGCCAGCCGCACACGCGCGTGCCCAACTGCGACATGACCTCGTCGTAGATTTGTGAGGGGCGCTGGTCGATCACCAACAAGGTCACGTAGTACTTGCGCATCTCGCGCGCGATGGTGCTGAAAGTGGTTTGCGAAGCCATGTCGCGATTGAGCAGCTTGTGCGCTTCCTCCACCACAATCACCAGCGGGCGCGGTTCCTGCCCTTTGCCGCTGCGGAATTCATTGGTGATCTTTTCCCACTCCTCGCGGATGCGGCGCGTCAGCAAGTTGGAAATCAACAGGTAATCCAGGTCGCTTTCAAAATCGCCGAAAGAAAGCACAATGTGCTTACCTTTTTTTAATGCATCCATCACCGCCTGGATGCTGTCGGCGGGTGGATTTTCCAGGATATAAGGGCGGTTGAACAAACGCCGTAGTTTGTCATGCAGGCCTTCGGCTGCCATTTGGTTGACCCCGCACTGGTTGGCCCAATACGCCACGCTGTCGGGCGCGGGCACTTTCTTGCCGTCTTCGTTTTCAATCACGGCTCCGCGCCTCATTTCCTTGAAGGCTTTGAACCAGTGATCGCTGCCGAAGGATTGCTTGAGCGCGTCCAGCACTGTCGGCGTGGTTTCCTTTAAATTAAGTTCAAGGGTCAGCAATTCGATATCTTCCGGCAGGAGGTCGCGGTAACCCAGCACCAGGTTGAAATCCGGCACGCTGCCGCGGATGGCGGCGCCGGCGCCTACCCCCACCACCTGCACCCTGGCTGCGCCGAAGCCGCTGCGCAACCCACGCACATTTTGCCCGGTATCCGAAGCAGTATCGTCCAGGCCGTATTCATTGTGCATGTCGTACACCAGCACCGAGGCGCGGTTGCGGTCGATCAAGCCTGCCAGCAGCATGCGCGTCAGGAAGGACTTGCCCGAGCCGGTGGCGCCGAAGATACCCGACGAACGCTGGATGAGTTTGTCCAGGTTGACGCATACCGGGTGATCCTGCTCGCGCGTGAACCCGATCACGAAATTGCCTTCTTCTTCCGGTTTGCCGAAGATCTCCGCCACATCCCCGGCGCTGGCCAGGAACGCATCCGCGTGGTGCACGGGGATGGACTTGACCGGCAGGGGATTCGGTTTCTCTTTATCGCCGGCCTCAATGGCTTTATGCCAGGCCATTTGCGCTTCAGGGTCAGCCGGTTCCTGTTCCAGCATCAACGCCGGCAGCACCACCAGATTGGTATACAGCGTTTGTTGATCCAGCAATCCGGCCAGGTTTTCCGGCAGGCGCTGGCGGCTGGGTTCCAGCGCATAGCGCGGGTCGACCGCCTGCAATTGCAGGTCGGTGGCGATGCCGTAGAAGAACCACTCCTGGCTGTCGATCACGATGAAACTGCCCTCCTGCACTTGTTGAGGCGGGACGCTCAACCGCACCTGCAAGTTCTCTTTAAGGCCGCCGCCGGTCACGCTGCCGATCAGTTTTCGGATGGATGATTTCTCAGTCATAGTATCCTTTCCCCTTACGCGTTTTCCACGTCCGCCAGCGTTTCCAGGATGGGCATCAGGCGCGGGTAGTCATCGCGCAATTGGGTGATGATCCTGGCGGCCGCCTGGCCGAACCAGGCGCTGTTTCCTTGCGCCCGCTGCGCCGCGCCGGCTTGCGCCAGGTGGGCGGCCAGCAGATCGGCAGCGGGAACGTCCTGCGCATCCAGGATGTGGCGCAGATAACCGAAGCGGCTGCCGGCGGTGAACTCGCACAGTTCTTGCGTGCTGCACAGGTACATGCAATCCAGCGAGAGCGGCGGGCGCGCGGGCAGCAGATGCGAGATGCGGTTTTCGGTTTTACTGCCCACGAAGAGCACCGTCATCTCCACCGGTACGTTGCGGTTCAGCCGGTTATCCTGAATCACCGCTTCATCGACGGATGGCGCCGTCGCCAATTGGCGCACCAGCCCGTCGTCGTCGATGTGGATGTCGCCGATCAACCCGTAAACAACTTCCGTCTCAGAAAGGGGAATGCTGACCAGCGAGCCGAAAGCGGGGAATTGCTGGGCGGGCGGGCAGCCCACCACGCAAGCCCGCGTGTTGGAACGCAGTAAACGACCGACAATGATCTTTTCCATAATCACATCCTGGTTCTGGATTGCAGCATCTTGGCTGCCAATTTGTTTGAGGGTAGAAACGCATCCATGCCCTTGTTTTGAAGCTCCTGCAGCAGCGCCCGTTGAAGCTGTTCTTTTTCATCGTAATGCACCACCGCTTCTTCATGCGCGCGGTGCAAGAGATAGGGGTACGGCCGGCTGCCCATGACGCGGCATTGCTCCAACAGCGCAATCTGCAAGCGCTCGATTTTTTCGGGATTGCCCGCCACCCAGGCCGGGATCTCCACCCGCACGATGTATGCCTTCTCGGGGCGGCCGACATTCAAATAGAAAAAATGCACCCGCAGTGTTTCGCCGTAATGCTTGCTGGAAGTGGATTGCATTTCGAACACCGCCGATCGCCCGCCGGGCGGCAGCAGCGCTTCCATCAGGCTGACATCCGGCAAGGCTTTCTGCTCTTTGGGCAGCGGCTGCCCGGTTTTAAAGATGTACAACATCTGGGTGATGGTGGTGGATTGCGAGCGGTCGATGTAACCGGCCAGGCTGAAATCCTTTTGCGCAAGGAGTTGCATGGCCGCGATGTAGCGTTCGAATTCCGGTTGGAATTGTCGGCCCTGGCGCGGCTCGTGGTACAACTCCAGCGGTCCATCACGCAGCGCGATCACCGGTAAATCATGCGAAGCCTGGCAGCTTACCAGGATATCCAGCTCCGCCACGTCGCGTTTGAGGCTGATCAGGTCTTCGCTGAGCAGCTCGAATTCGACGCCGGCGGGAAAATCCTCCAGAATGGCGGATTCCGTTCGGATCACGGGCGCTTGACCACTGGCAGTATCCAGCATAACCAGGCTGGTATTGATCAGCGCCAGCGGCACGGCGTCATGCGCGCTGGGGACGATCTGCGAACCATCCGCCGCCAGCAATAAGCACTCGCCTGACCCGGAAGAGGAAAAAAACCGGTTGACAACCTCCCCTGCCGGCAGGGCGCAGCGCTCATCCGCGAAAGCCCGGCAGCTTTGACGCAGCGTTTCGCGCGGCTCGCCAGCGCATTCGTTCAACCATGCCAGCAACTGCTCGCGCTGGGCAGTCGTTTTCTCCCGCGCGGCAGCGCTTTTTTGGGCATAATCGCGGAGCTGGGGTTGAAGTTCAAGGTAATTGAGCGGCATAACGGCATCCCCGGGTATTCTCGAACATATGTTTGATTATATCGAAAAGCAGGATTCAGACAAGGTTAAATAAAAAGAGGAAGGTGAGGTCTGCCTTCCTCTTTCAGGGGGAACAGGGAACTAATCGGGTTTGCTGGCTTCGACCCAGTTAAAGGTCGCGTCCAGTTCTTTTCCGTAACCAAGGAATCCGAAACCAATGGTGCCTTCGCTAAAGGTATCATCCTTAATTGCCAGGGGGCGTTTTTCCCAGTAGAGCTGTTCGCCGTTGACGAAAGCCGAGATGGTATCGCCCACGCAGGACAGTGAGAACTGGTTCTTGTTCAAACCGCCCACGATTTTGGTGCTGCCAACGCGTTTCTCCACAAAGTTGGTATAGGCGTTTTTACCCTCATCTTGTTTGTACTGGTCAAAGCGCAGCAATTCATAATAGCCGCTGGGACTGATGCGGAACTCGTACCACCCGGCTTCGCTGGCGCGGCAAATGAGCGAGAAGGCGTTATCCAACGGGCCCGCATTTTCGACTTCAGCCGTCACGATTACATCTTTATAGGTGTGTTTTTTATTCATAAAGATGAAATTGGTATCGTTGGGCGGCAGGGTTTGCAGCCGCAGCTTGCCGTTGATCTGGTTCCAGATCAATTGGCTTTCCAGGCCGGAAACCACTTTCAAGCCCCAGTCGTTGTTGATATCATCCTCGAGTTCATCGCGGTAATAGGGATTGCCTTCCGGCAGCACCGCTTCGGTCGGTTCGGGTTTGATTTCCTGCAATTCCATATTCTCGACAATATCCTTGTTGGAATTACCCAGGCTTACAGTCGGCATGGATCCGCAGGATGCCAGGACAAAAGCTCCCAGCAGCAGGACGATCAGAAATTTATTTTTCATTTCACTCTCCATTTATTGTTCTTAAAAAACCTTTAGTGGTATATTGGTCATACCACTAAACCATAGTTTAGCATGTTTCAGGTTTTTGTCAATAGGTCTCGGGAAGATTAACAGGTTGTTATTCCGATAATATTGACCCGATATGTGGGATTGTTTAATTCTAAGATTGTGATATATTGTAGAAAATATCCCGGATCGAAAAAAGCAAAACCGGTGAAAACCGGCGGCGCAAAGCCATGGGTCTACCGCATTGTCCAGGACAGCCAGGCTGCTGAAGGTCTTTTTTGTTATTAACTATCCGGGCAGGTTTGGCCGGAAAGAGTGAAATGATGATGAAGAGGATTTTGATTTACTGGTTAATGGCGACCTTGCTGGCTTCCTGTACTTTTTCCATCCCGCTGACCGCAGCTCCGGCGCAAAGCGATGCGGAGCAGGCTGCTGCCTCCGATGATGTAACGCCGGATGAGAATCATCCGGAATCGACAGCCGATCTCGACTGCCCGCAATCCGAACCGGATGACGATGCAGCCTCCAATCCTGATAGCGTTACCGGTATGCAAAATCCCGCACCGGCCGTGCTCAATCCGTTGAGCGGATTACCGGTTCAGCACCCGGAAAACCTGCTGCTGCCGCCTGCGCTGGTGTCCATCACCAACTTTCCACCCACCGCCCGTCCTCAAGCTGGCTTATCTTTCAGCCCGATTGTCTTCGAGCTGTTCATCGGTGACGGCATGACGCGCTATCTGGCCATTTTCTACGGGGATTATCCCGAGGCGGCCGCGCCTTCCGGCAGCAGTGCCGACCTGCAAAACGACCTGACCGAAGGCATGCCGCAGCCGGCCCCGGCGTCAGTCGGCCCCATCCGCTCCGGGCGCCTTCCATACGAATCCGTGCGGCAACTCTATAACGGTTTCATCGTCATGGCCTCGGCTTATTCCGAAGTGGCCGAACAGATGGGCGATTACGTCAACGTGTTCGGCGACGACAAAACCGACGTCAACAGCGCGCTGATCCCGGTGGAGGACCTGCATCAAATCGCGCAGGAAACCGGCAAAGAACTACCGGTTGGCGCGTTGGATGTGATGCACTTCGACGGCCAGCCTCCAAAAAGCGGCAAACCCGCGCCCTCGCTGTGGATCTTTTACGCGTACAAGAATCAGGTCTTTTGGCGCTACAACGAAGCTGACGGTTCCTATCACCGCTGGCAGGATAACGCCGACGGGCAAACTTTTATCGAACAAACCGACCGCCTCAACGGCGAACCGTTGACTTATGAAAACGTGATTGTGCTGTTCGCCGATCACGAGGTGACCCGCAAATACCTGATCGACATTGATCTGACCTACGTGGAACGCGGCAAAGCGCTGCTGTTCCGCGATGGCATCATGCAGGAAATCTACTGGACCACCCGCAGCGCGGAATATGAAAAAACCACCGGCAAACTGCGCCCAATCCGTTTCATCGACGCGGATGGTAATCCCTTCCCGCTCAAACCCGGCCAAACCTGGATCGAGCTGGTGCCGAATTACACGGTTTATTGGGAAACCGTCAATTCCGAAAAATATAATCAGTTGGTGGCCGGCCGCAGCAAAGGTTCCGGCTACTGGGGATTGTATTTTGAGCTGGACGATTGAGCGCTCCTGCGCGAAAGCACCCTTCATTAATATCCGCTTAAAAATCCCTTGCGAGATGGAGATTTTTTCCTACTTTGGTCGCATTGTGGCGGGGCGGTATTCATTGTATAGTTCTATCGGGAATACATGAAATCCGGATCACCCAAAACCAGGAAAATATTTTAAGCGCATGAAAAAGACTCTCGGAAAATTACGGAAAATCCAGTGGCAGTTGACTTTTACCTATATGGCGGCCACTCTGATCATGTTATTCCTGGTGGAATTATTGGTGCTGGTTTCCAACAACCGCAATTCTTATTCCAATCCATTTTTTATCACCAACACCGCCCGTTCCCTGAACGAAGCCGGCCGGGGATTGAGAAATGCACTGGACAATCCTGTCGATGAAGAAGCCATTGACGCATGGATTGTGAACAATAAATCCTTCCTGCAATCCAATCCGCGCATGGAAAAACCGGACGGTCCCCAACCCGAGCAAAACAACTTCATGGATTCCCCACAAAAGGAAATGCCCGCGCAGCGCACCAACCTGTTCGAGTCCAAGCCCGTTCCTTTCAGCCGCGAAAAAAGCCGGCTGGTGATCGCCAGCCCGCAAGGCTTGATTCTCGGTTCGGATACACCGGACGAGTTTCCGCGCTACGCTCAATTAACAGATTATCTGCAAAGCGACGAAAACGATGTAGTGCAGACCATCCTTTCCGGCGCGCAAACCTCGGTGGTTTACGCCAACACCAACTCGCAATATGCCTCGCTTGCTTTTCCCCTGGTCGAAGCGGGGGAAATGAAAGCAATCGTATTCATGCGCATCGCCGCCCCGACGGTAAAAGAGGAATTGCTCGCCGCACTGGAAGGATTCCTGCCTGACCTGCCCATTTTTCTGGTCACTTCGGTGGTTGTGGGTTTCGTATTTGGCAGCTTGCTGGCCGGCAGTTTTACTACCCGTATCAAAAAGTTGATCCAATTCACCAGCCGCTGGGGAAAAGGGGATTTCTCCCGGATTGAGAACGTCAGGGAAGGCGACGAGATCAGCGAGCTATCCATCGCCTTGAACCAGATGGTCGGTCAACTGGAAGAATTGATCGAGAGTAAAAAGATGCTGGCAGTACTGGAAGAACGCAACCGCTTTGCACGCGATTTGCACGACAGCGTAAAACAGGAAATCTTCTCAATTTCGATGAACCTGAGCGCAATCAAGTCGCTGATCAAATCCAATCCTGAAAAAGCAGCCGAGCAGTTGCAGGTGACGGCTGATCTGGCCAAACACGCCCGCAATGAGTTAAGCACGCTGATTTACACCCTGATGCCAGCTCAACTGGAAAATCAGGATCTGGAGCTGGCCTTGAAAGAATACGTGAAAGTTTGGGAAAAGAACAGCGCCATTTCGGTGGTTTACCGCACGCGCGGGAAAAAACGCGCAATCCCCGCGGAAGTCGAGCAATCCATTTTCCGCATCACCCAGGAAGCCCTTTCCAACATCGCCCGGCATAGCAAAGCCACCGCCACCAGCCTGACGCTGGATTATCTGCCGGAAAACATCCAATTGCAGGTGAGCGACAACGGCACCGGTTTCGACCCCGAAAGTGTAAAAAAAGGATTGGGGCTGCGTTCCATCGCCGAGAGAGCGGCGGAAAACCATGGCGAATTGGAGGTGGATTCCGGCCCCGGCGGAACCACCCTCACGTTAAAATTCCCGTATCGGGGTCAGCCTGATGGAGGCCAGAATGAAAAATAGAGATGCGATTACCCTGTTGATCGTGGACGACCACAAGATCGTGCGCGACGGGATCTGCGCTTACCTTGAGACTGTTGCCGACATCGAGGTGGTCGGTCAGGCGGATTCGGGGAGTGACGGCGTGAAACTGGCCGAGCAGCTCGCGCCGGATGTGGTGCTGATGGACCTGATCATGCCCGGCATGGACGGCGTGGAAGCCACCTGGCGCGTTCGCCAGGTGAGCCCGCGATCCAAGGTGGTCATCCTGACCTCCTACCATGAAGATTCCAATATCTTCCCAGCCATCAAGGCCGGGGCATTATCCTACGTTCTCAAGGATATCGACCCGGAAGAACTGGCCGAAACCATCAAATCCGCGGCACGGGGCGAGGCCATCCTGGATTCAAAGGTTGCCGCGCGCCTGATGCACGAATACCGCGATGATGCCAATGAGACCATGCAAGCCTACATGCAATTGACCAACCGCGAACAGGAAGTGCTGGAATTGATCGCCAAGGGCCTTTCCAACGCGCAGATCGCCGCCCAATTGGTGATCAGCGAGAAAACAGTCAAGAGCCACGTCAGCAATATCCTGAGCAAACTACATTTCGCCGACCGCACCCAGGTGGCGGTGTTTGCATGGAAGGAAGGCATAGTCAAGAAGGATAAAACCGAGGGGTAAAAATCAGACGGTTAGATTTCAATCCATCTCATCAAAATTTGCCATTGCGAGGTTGGCTTGCGCCAGCTGAAAAAATTTCATTCTTCTTAATATCCCTTTTCTTATTTTGTTCTACGATATATGGTGGATATTTATGAGAGAGTCCTGATTGCCGGCAGAGATCATTCGCGAAAAACAGCTCAGGATAACACAGGTTAAGGATTAGGAAAGCATGTCCGCACTACAGCAAGCTGGGCGGATCGACCTCAACGATTACGTTGGTTAAGTCAAAATCCCGTAGAATCTTTCCCGGCTGGCTGCCTTTCAGGATAATCTGCCAGCGGTAATACCCGCCGCGCCTGGCGAAATACGGCGGCAATGGCCTGCTGAGGGCCAGGGTTCGGTCGCCGCTTTGATGGATGGCAGCCTGCAGGCGGCCGGCCAGCCCTTGCGCTCTTTCCAGGGCAGCCCGGTTATCCGCGTCGCGCAGTTCAAAGCGCACCATGCGGGTAAAGGGCGGATAATTCAAGCGGCGGCGCTCAGCTAATTCGTGCTGGTAAAAACCGGCAAAATCGTGCTGCGCGGCAAAACGGATGGCATAATTTTCAGGTTGGAAAGTCTGGAAAATTACGTGGCCTCCCAAGCCGCTGCGCCCGGCCCGCCCGGCCACCTGGGTTAACAATTGAAAAGCGCGTTCCGCGGTGCGGTAATCGGGGAAATTCAAGCCGGCATCGGCCAGCACCACCCCCACCAGCGTCACCAAAGGTAAATCCAGTCCTTTGGCCAGCATTTGAGTGCCGATCAGAATGTCGGCGTTGTGTTTTTTAAAATGCGCCAGGATAATCTCTTCGCTGCCTTTGCCCCTGGAAGTGTCTGCATCCCAGCGTAGCAGGCGCGCAGAAGGAAATTCGCGCTGCAATTCCGCTTCCACTTTCTCGGTGCCCAATCCGAATTGCCGGATTTTCCGGCTGCCGCACAGCGGGCATTTTTCCGGCAGCTTGCGGGTGTATCCGCAGGAGTGGCATACCAACCCCGGCGGATTGCGATGGTAAGTCAAAGGCAGATCGCAGCGCGGGCAGCGCAGCGCCTGGCCGCAATCGCGGCAAAACACATAAGAAGCACTGCCGCGCCGGTTCAAGAGCAGAATAGCCTGCTGCCCGCTGTGCAAGGTCTCCGCCAGCGAGTCTTGCAGCGCGCGGCTGAAAATGGAGGGATTCCCCGCTTTCAATTCAGCGCGCATATCAATCACCTGCGTTGGCGGCAGGGCTTGCGTTTCGATTTCACCCCGGTTTTCATTTGATTGAAAGGCGAGAATACGCCTGGGCAGCTCGATCAGCGGCCAGTTCTGCTGTTGGGCCTGAAAGAACAAATCCACCGTCGGGGTGGCCGACCCCAACATTACTAAAGCTCCGCAATCGCGCCCCAAGGCGATGGCCGCTTTTACGGCATGGAAATACGGTCCCATTTCGGTCTGATAAAAAGAATCATCGTGGCATTCATCCAGGATGATCGCGCCGAGGTTCGGGAAGGGCGTGAACAGCGCGCTGCGCGGACCGACAGCGATGGATAAACCGCCGGTGCGCGCCCTGCGCCAGGTATCATAGCGTTCGCCAGGCGATAATTTGGAATGCACCACGCCGACCTGCCCGGGGAAGCGCGCCATGAAGCGTTCGATGGTTTGCGGAGTCATGGAAATTTCCGGGACGATCACCAGGGCCTGTTTGCCGGCTTGCAGCGTGGCTGCAATGGCGCGCAGGTATAACTCGGTCTTGCCCGATCCGGTCACGCCGTGCAGCAAAACCGGTTGATCGAAGCACCCGGACTCGATGATCCCGCGAATGGATTGCCATGCCTGCTCCTGGTCGGCGGTCAATTTGGGCGCGGCTGCCGGTTCGATTTTTTTGCCGGCCAAAGGATCCCGCAACACTTCCTGCGCGCCAAAACAAACCAGTCCCTGTTTTTCTAAAAATCGCAGATCGTCGGCCGCTGCCCCGCAAGCGGCATACACCCACGAAACGTCCACTTCTTTGTTTTCCCGCGCCAATAAGCGCAATGCCGCCAGACGGCGGCCATGGGCTGCCGAATCCGGCCGCCCCAATTTAGATGTGTATGACTCAATCTGCGAAATGGGTATAAGCGCCCTGACGGATCGTATCTGCCGGGCCTTGACCGCCGGTTTGGGCAGCAGCGGCTGCGAGTGGAGATATCCCTGCCTGCCCAGCGACCGCACAGCGGCGCGCCAGTCCACATGGGCGAAAGCCCGATCCAATTGGCGGGCGCGCAATGCGCCTTTGCTTTTCAATAGATCAAAGATTTTTTGCTGCAGGGGTGAAAGCTCTGCTATGTTGGCGGGAGCTTGAGGATTAAGCTCAAAAAGTGTATCGGCGCGCTGCCCCAGGCCTGGCGGCAGCATGGCGAACAAGTAAGCCGATACAGGCGCAAAATATTGCTGCGCCAGCCATTGCCCCAGTTGTAGCTGCGCGGTGGTTAATACGGGTGCGTCTTCCAGAACCTGGCTGATCGGCCGTGTTTCATTGACGCTGCTGGATTTCTCCAGCGAAAGCACGATGCCCTGCACCATTTGGCTGCCGAAGGGAACTTCAACCAGCCAACCGGGCGTCAGCCGGGATTGAAAGGCATCCGGCACCTGGTAATCAAAAGCATCCCTGACAGCAGGCACGTTAACGGCAACCCGGGCAAAGAGGGGCATTTTCTCTAAATCCCTTTATTTCGTCTTCAACACAGCCGCGGCGCCGTAGCCGACCACAGAACTCTCATCGCCGGTGGCTTCCGCCGAGGTGCTGTAATTCAAAATTTGAACTTTGTCCGCGCCCATTAGGCGGGTGGTATACAACATGGCCGCCACGGCGCCCGACCCGCAAGCCGGGGCGCTTTGATCAAGATCGCCATCCAGCACCGCCTGCGGATTGAAATCCCGCACGCGCCGCAGCGTCTCAGCGTCCAGGATTTGGGCGCGCAGATGCGGGAAGAAATGCGAAAGGTCCGTGCTGGCGATCACCAGCGCGTCCATACCCGCAATGGTTTGCTGCAATGCGGCCGAAAAAGCTTCCAGTTTACTGCGTTCATGAGTGCGGATCATCACCGGTAGCAGGTCGAAAGGAGTTTTCCAAAGGTATTGCAGAAAGGGCAATTGAATTTCGAGTGAATGCTCTCCATCGCGGGCAACCTGCGCAAGCGCCATTTCACTTTCATCCAGCAGACGGTTCAATTGCTGCAATTCGGGCTGCGCCACCCGGACGTCGCCCAGCGGGGTCCGATAGGCGGCGTGCGCGGTGGTGATGAAATCATCCGGAAAATATTGATGCAGCGGTGAAAGGATCACCACCAATTGGTGCGGGCTGTCTGCCACGGCCTGGTAGCCGTAAGCGGCAGTCAGCCCCGAATAACGATGCCCGGCATGCGGCACCATCAAACCGAGCACCTGGCCTGACAAGTCTTCTTTTTTTAGTTTCACAGCCCCGAAAAATGACTCCATCTGGCGGGATAACGCATCCGCCTTGCCGGCGTACCAGGTGCCAGCGATGGGAGAGGGGCGCGCGTCCGAAAGGAATTCCATAGCCGCCTCCTTGTTTATGCTTAAATGATTATATCCGTTCACGCCGACTATACCCAGGCGTGCCGGGGGCTATTCACCTAAATAAGCATGCGGGTTGGCTTTAAAACTGCCGATAATCAACTCGAAATGCAAGTGCGGGCCGGTGGATCTGCCGGTGCTGCCCATGTAGCCGATGATATCGCCCTGATAAACGGACGTGCCGCAGCCGACAGCGATGGAACTCAGGTGGGCGTAAACGGACTGCACGGTCTTGCCATCCGCGTTCTCCCCATGGTCGATGGCAATCACGTTGCCATAGCCTACGTCATTCCAGCCGGCATACACCACCACGCCGCTGTCGGTGGCGTAAATTGGGTTGCCGGTTTTACCGCCGATATCGATACCCCAGTGATTGGTTTCCGGGGAATATTCATACCCGGAAATATAGTGGTCGGAAGTCGGCCATTCGTAGGTGCCGGTTCCGGTGAAACCGCCAATAACCGCCGCGCATTTGCCCTGACCCCACAAGGATGACGACGTAGCGGCTTCATCGCGCGTGAACAAGGCCATTGTCCAATCGGTGAATACCTTCGTACCTCCGGGTGCGAAAATCTGCGTGCCGGCGGCGATATTGGGATGGGCGTAATCGCCGATGGTATCAGCGCTCAGATTGTTTGCCGGCCAATTGATGATCGCTTCGGGAGTGACATTCAACCCTTTGGCCACACCGTTCAAGCCGTCCCCTTCATTCCAGGTATAGAGCACGCCGTCGGTCGGCGGAATTTGCAGCACCTCGCCGGGAGAAATGAACGCCGGGTTGTCATAGAGCGTGTTGTAATTGCAAAATAGAATCGTAGAAGGCGTTAGTCCGAATTTTTCGGCGATGGCGTAAATGGAATCGCCGGTCTGGACCTCATACTCTATAAATTCATAGCGCGAAGGGGAATCGGCGTCAGTATGCGTTTCGACCAAACGGGACAAGCCCTCGATCGGGGCTGAACCGGCGTAAGAAGGCAAAGGGATGCCTTCCTCATCCGAACCGCCGAATTGCAGGGGCGCCGCGGCATTCATGGACATTTCGCCGCCCAGGAAAAATCCTTTCATCACCCAGATGATCAAACCGATCAGGGCTATCGTCACCATGGCCGAACCCACGCGCAGCGCCACGTCGCCCAAGCCCAGGCGCGTGATGCGTTCCCATAGATAATCCCAGCCTTTCAAAAGCTGCGGGCGCTCTTCTGCCGGGTCAGGCATCCGGCGGGGAGACGGATTGTCATTCAATGCATCCTGCGATGCGCGTTTATCGTCCATTCCATCCTCAAAGGAAATATCATAACATAGGAAAAAGCGGGTAAGTCGCGAGATAAATCAGGATAATTCTGGCCGTATTTATTGTGATTAAAAATAACGGTTTTGATTATAATCCAGTTTATGCATCAACCACATTCTTCCGGCAATCTGACCGGCAGCCTGCTGCAAGCACAGGGACGCTGCCTGGCAACCGCCGAATCCTGCTCTGGCGGCCTGCTGGCCCACCTGATCACCAATGTGCCGGGGTCATCTGAATATTACCTGGGCGGCTTCATTACCTATTCCAATGAAGCCAAGCAGCGCTTCCTGGGCGTGCGGCCTGAAACGCTGACCGCCTTCGGCGCCGTCAGCCGCGAGACAGTGCTGGAAATGGCGCGCGGCGCCCGCGCGGCATTCTCGCACGTTCAACCAATGGAAAAGCTGGTGGGTTTAGCCACCTCCGGCATCGCCGGTCCCGGCGGCGGCACAGCGCAAAAACCGGTCGGGACTGTATGGGTGGGATTCAGCAGCATGGAAATCGAAGACGCGCAGCTTTACCATTTCAGCGGCACGCGCGAAGAGATCAAACTGCAAACCGCGCTGAAAGCGCTGGAGATGTTGAAAGCTAATCTCGCAAAGCAGTCCGGATAAGGTAAAGCGAAATCCATGATCAGGGTTTGGGTGTCGTAGCACATGTGATGTTACTATAAGATGGGTTTCTCTTCGCTTAACCCATCGAATGGTTATTAGTGGAAGCTCAATGTTAGTGT
The DNA here is from genome assembly GCA_013178095.1 of Anaerolineae bacterium. Classification (GTDB taxonomy): domain Bacteria; phylum Chloroflexota; class Anaerolineae; order Anaerolineales; family Anaerolineaceae; genus Pelolinea. Next base: position 181,269 of record JABLXK010000005.1, read on the forward strand.
TTCAAATTTTCTGTAAATTCAAAAAAGAGTAGATCACAGTATCCTTTCAGAAGTCGATCAAACCAAAGAAAGGATGAGAACCATGATCTACAAGAGTGATTGTACATTAACAAAAGAAT
>JABLXK010000006.1 GCA_013178095.1 Anaerolineae bacterium
CTATTTTGATGGAATTCAATGAAGAATGGGAGTATGGCAGGATTTATTTGAGAATGGAGACCAGTTAGAGTATTATCAAATTCTGAAAGGTTCTTGATCACTTTTACAGAAAAGATTATACACAATCCACTTTATCCTATAATTTATAAATAAAAATCAAAAGTACAAGATATCTCTTGTATAAGAATTTTTGTATTTAGAAAAGGGAGGTTAAGTAAAAAATGTTCGATTTAATACCGGAAGAGCAAAAAGGCAAATTATGGGCTCATCAAATAGAAGCCATTGATTTTGCTATCAACCATCTTAACAAAAATAGCTTTGAAAAACCTTGTTTAATCCGAATGCCAACAGGCACGGGCAAAACTGGCGTGATAGCTTATCTAACCCGCCTTTCGTGTAAAGGGTCATCTCTGGTTCTAACACCTTGGGCAAACCTTAGAGATCAAATGGTAGACGATCTTGTAGAAAATTTTTGGAAAAAAATTGGTATTAATCCAAATGAAATTGACATTTTCCCAATGCTTCCAACAACTGCATCCGAAATTCTACAAAATAAAAGCAAAAAAATCATAATTGCTACTTTTACGACAATTAATATTCTTCGCCTTAACCAAGCGGATATTTACAAACAACTTTCTGAAGAAATTTCTTTAGTAATTGTTGATGAAGGTCATTATGAACCGGCAGTCGAATGGGGAAAATCTGTAAAAGGTTTAAAAAGGAAAACAGTACTACTAACCGCAACACCTTATAGAAACGATTTAAAGTTATTTAGAATTTCTGATCCTGAGCACTCAACCTGGCATTTTACACATGAAGATGCAACTAAAAAAAATATAATCCGGAATTTACAAATTACTAATCTAGATTCTGCTTTGGATATGAAAAATCTATCCGAAGCCTTCATGAAAGAATGGAATGAAGCAAAAAGATCTGGAAACCTGCCATCAAAAAATCCGCGTGCAATAATTTGTTGTTCAGATAAAGATGCGATTGAAGAAGTTGTTCTAAACCTAAGAAAAAATAAATTACAAGCTATCGGTATTCACGAACAATTTAAAAATAAAGGTCAGGATTCATACTACTTCAAGGATGTACCTAATCCTAAAACTAATGATGCGGAAATATGGGTTCATCAACACAAATTAGCTGAGGGTCTTGATGACCATCGTTTTTGTTATTTAGCTCTTTTTACAAAGATTCGTAACGACAGAAAACTTATCCAACAGATTGGGAGAATACTTCGTCGTAATGAAGATGATCAGGATTTTCCAGCAACAATTTTATCTCCTCAAGAATTTTCAATTAATTATGAATGGAATGCATATTTGGAATTTGAAACAAAGTTGGATTTATTAAACCATAATCATTATAAAGAAGTAGTAAAAAATCTTCTTGATCAACAGCCTAAAGTTGAGTATTTCGAAGGACGATTTAGACATCGATTTAACCCCGATGATCTTAGTCAGAATTCACAAATAATCATCTCTCCTAGTGTTCTAGTTCGGGAAATAAGTAGTGAATTCTCTTTGACAAAATATATTGAAGATTGTACTGATACATTAAATTTGGAAGATGCAATTATTCTTGGTGGAGACGGTAATCAACCTTGCCAACAAGGGGATAATTTTGCTCTTTGGATTTATGCATCGATCCACAATTCAAGAAATCTTCAAAGAACATCGCTTTATGAAATTAAACTTGAAACGCATTGTGTAGTGGTTGTAAATAAATTTCTATTTATTTCGGATACTTGTGGACATTATCCAGTCGAATATCTTGAACAAAATTCAAGATACGTACCAAGAGAGATACTCTCACTTTATATTGATGAAAGTTTTCAGCCGACTCATGTAAGTGTAAATAATTCTATTCCATATGATAATGTTATGCGGGGCGCAGTAATTAGAAGCCATAATTTATTAAAAGTTCCTACTTCCTTAACAGATCGTGTTCAAATCTTACATTCTTTACGGGGAACTTCAAAAAAATATGGTAGGCGCTATTTGGGTATGATAAATGGACGAGTTCGTGATGAAATTTCTGATGAGATTAGACATAATTTTGACCTTCCAACTTTCATTAAATGGGCACAAGAAGTAAACAAAATCTTTGAATCAAACTTAAAGTGCAATGCCTTATTTAATAGGTATATGCCTACCTGCGAACCCCCATCAATAATAAAACCGAAAACAATATGCATCGATCTTCTAAGACCAGATGTAAGCATAGAAGATCTAGAAAAAGGTCTTTGTAGACTAAAAAGTTCTTCTTCTATGATCCAGGAAATTAATGATGGAACATCGCTGAAATTAGTATGCGAGTTTACTTTTGAAGGAAGTGATTTTGATAATTTATCCACTACTCTTCTCATTGTTTATTCTTCAGAAAAACGAAGATTTATTTTTAGAAGGGAAAGTGGTGCAAATATCAGAATTTATTCAGATGATAATAGAATAACTTTAAAAAGTTTTGCAGAATATTTAAATCAGAATCAAGACATTTTATTAATTGGCCTTGAAGGTGGGGATATTGTTTATCAGGGAAAAAATTTTTATAAAATTGACTATTCTTATGCTGAGCGAGAATTATTAAATCTAATTCGACACCAAGATCTTGCGAAACCTATTTGGACCGAAAAGGGTTCAAAGGATGAAATAAAAACTATCAAAAAAACAAAATCGGTCACGTTTCTCGAGGGTTCTCTCTTTCAATCAGTTACAAATAGGTTATTTGATCTTCCATTTGAAGATGAATTATTAATTTGCGCCGATTTAGGAACAGAATGCGCCGATTTTATCGCGGCGAATTTTTCTGATCACAAATTGGCATTGATTCATGCAAAAGTAGGAAACGGATCCCAAATATCCGCTTCTGCTTTTCATGATGTTGTTGCACAAGCGATGAAAAATCTTGTGTTTTTAACTAGAAATGCTGATTCCCCAAAAGGGTCTTTTAAATGGAATCAAAAATCAAAATGGAACAAGACGAATATCCCTAAATTTATTAGAGTTCCTAAGAATCCACCAGCATATAATACGATTTGGGAAAAAATCAAATCAGATATTATTTGTTACAGCAATCCAGAATTGTATGTAGTTTTACTTACGTCTGGTTGTTGTGATTATGAAAAATTAAAAGAGGCTATATTGGATGAACAGAAACGGACATCTGAAGTTGCACAATTATTGCACCTTCTAGAATCTCTAAACCTCCATTCAAGACAATTAGGAATAAGATTAATTGTCTATGATCTACCTTTTGATGCAAAGAAAAAAGAAGAACAGGGATAAATATTTTTTCTAGTATTGCCAAGCACGCATACAAAATTAATGAAACCCATCGTAAAATCATACCTGCAATGTCCATCACCCTCTCCCCCTTCACCCCCGCCGACCAACCTACCGTTAAAGCCCTGGTGCTTGCCGGCCTTGCTGATCACTGGGGCACACTCGACCTGAGCAAAAACCCGGATTTAAATGATATCGCCGCGACCTACAAGGACGCATATTTCATTGTCGCCAAACAACAGGGCGAGGTGGTCGGTTGCGGTGCGCTCGTGCCGCGCTCAACCGATACCGCCGAGGTGGTGCGCATGTCTGTGGCCGCCGCCGCCCGCCGCCAGGGCCTCGGCCGCCGCATCCTCACTGCCCTGTGCGCGGAAGCCAAAGCGCGCGGCTTCAAGCGCATCATCCTCGAAACCACTCAAACCTGGAGCGAGGTGATCGCCTTTTATCAGAGATTCGGCTTCCGCATTACCCACTATAAAGACGGCGACGTGTACTTCGAGCTGCTGCTGGATAAATGGACGGAATAAAAAAAGCCGTGGAAGAGAATCCTCCACGGCTTTCCTGTTCAATTCCCGTTAGTGCGCCAGCACGCTTTCGCGAATCACCTGCATGAAGCGCGCGGATTCCGAAACCCACGGGTTGTGCCCGGAATTTTCAAACCACACCAGTTCCTTGTGCGGCGCTTCCAGCAAATTGTAGTATTCCTCGGTCAATTCCACCGGCGCGTTGATGTCGTGCCGACCGATCAGGAAGTAAACCGGCACGTCCAGCTTGGCGGCCTGCGTGCGGAAATCGATGTCCCACAGCTGCGGGTAGACGATCCCCAGCGTGTCCACGATTCCCAGGAACCAGGCGACTTTGTCGTACAAGCCATATTCCGGCGCGGCCAGGTCGCGGAAGGTGTTGGCGCCGTTGTCGGAGATCTGCGGGTTTTGGTTCATGTAAGCGTAGGTATCCGCCAGGTAGGTGATCTGCTTCCAGGCTACCTCCTTCTCGTAATAGGGCGGCGGGCCTTGCTTCTCCAGCTTCGCGATCTTATCGCTGTCGCCGCGCTCGCGCGCCCAATCCATGGCGAAGTTGTAGCAGATCAGGTCGTTCTCCGTGAAGGCCACCATCTGGCCGGTGCCGATGAAAGCCGCGAACAGTTCCGGGTAGCGCTGCACCAGCAGGATGCCCAGTGCGCTGCCCCAGGATTCGCCCAGCAGGTACACCTTGTCCTGCCCGAAGCGCTCGCGCAGCAGCAGCACCAGCGCGTGCGCGTCCTGGATGTAGCGCTCGACCGTGATGGTGGAACGCTTGACCGCGTCGTAGGATTTGCCCGCGCCCGGTTGTTCCCAGTTGACCACGACGAAGTCGTCCTCCAGCCCGCCCAGCGCGAAGCGCTCGGTGCTCAGTTGGCTGCCGCCCGGCCCGCCTGACAGGAACAGCAGGATTGGCTTGCTGGTGTCCTTGCCGCGGATGGAGATCCATTGTTGACTGCCGTTCAGCGGCACCCGCTCCAGCACGGCGATGCTGCCCTCCAGCGGCCGGCCGTTCTCGTCCGTGATGGGCGGCGTGGTGGCGAAGGCCTGCGAAACGACCACCGCCAGGATGGCGCAAACCAGCAGCCCGCCCAATGGCACGCAGATGGCTTTCCAGGCCGGTTTGAGCAGGAATTGCGCGATGAACAGGGCGGCGGAAGCCGCACCCAGCGGCAGCCAGACCCAGGCCGGCACCGCGGTGGCTTTGGGCAGCAGCGCCATCGGCAGGCACAGTAACAGGCAAAGAATTCCAACCAGTATGCGTCCGATCCAAGCCAGTATATTCAATCCCAAAGGGATGGTTTGGTGTTTTGTCATGTGAGTATCCTCGAGTTAGATTTCCCCCGCTGGGGATGCTGGAAAAATTATAAGATATATTAGGTAAAATGTAAAATTAACTATTTTCCTGCTTCGGGCTGTAATTATTAAAACCGCAAACTGCGGTTATGGTTTAAAATACATTGTCTATTCATCAGGCATAATCTTCGGAAGCGCGCTTCCGAAAACAGGAAGGTTGCACAGAACTGAATGGGAGCTTCACGCCATTATCCGTACGATTTTATTGAGAGCGAGATCATCTCGGCCAGGAATATCAGGGAGCGCGTTTGCGCCCTGGGCGAGACCATCACCGAAGATTACAAGGATTCCGAAAAACTGCTGCTGCTCGGTCTGCTGCGCGGCAGCGTGGTCTTCCTCACTGACCTGATGCGCGAGATCCGCCGCCCCATCACCATGGACTTCATGTCCGTCTCCTCCTACAGCAAATCCGAATCCAGCGGCTTCGTGCGCATCGATTCCGACCACAAGACCAACATCCGCGGCTGGGACGTGATCCTGATCGACGACATCATCGACACCGGCTACACCATCCGTACCGTGCGCAAGCTGCTGCTTGACCGTTCCCCGCGCAGCCTCAAAGTCTGCGCCCTGTTGGATAAACCCAGCCGTCACAAAGTCTCCATCGACATCGACTACCTGGGTTTCAGCATTCCCGATTATTTCGTGGTCGGCTACGGCCTGGACTACGACGAAAAAGGCCGCAATCTTCCCTATATTGCGGCCATCGATCTCGCGAAAGGAGCGGAGTAAGTTATGCCACTGGATATTGTCATTGGAGCCCAATGGGGGGATGAGGGCAAGGGCAGGGCGGTTGACCTGCTGTCGAAAAGTTCGCAGATCGTCGCGCGCTACAACGGCGGCGACAACGCCGGCCATACAGTCACCGTCGGCCCCAAAATTTACAAATTGCATCTCATTCCCACCGGCCTGATCCACCCGGACGTGATCGGTGTGATCGGCTGCGGCATGGTGCTCAACCCCCAGACCCTGGTGGAAGAAATGGACATGCTGCGCCGCGGCGGCATCAAGATCAACCCCGAGCGCCTGTGGATCTCGGACGCCGTGCAATTGATCACCCCCGGCCACCGCCTGCTGGACCGCGCCCAGGACGCCGCTTTGGGCAACGGCAAGCTTGGCACCACCGGCCGCGGCATCGGCCCCGCTTACACTGACCGCGCCTCGCGCCGCGGGCTGCGCGCCGGGGATATCCTCGATCTGGAATTTTTCGCCGGCCGCCTGCGCGCGCACCTCGAACAGGTCAACCTGACCCTTACCGAGTCGCTCAAGCAGCCCGGCATCGACATCGAGTACGTTTTAAAAGAATACATGGATTACGCCGTGCAGTTGCGTCCCTACATCCGCCGCATCGGCCCGCTCCTGCAGGAAGCGTTGAAGGACGGCCGCACGATTTTGGCTGAAGGCGCGCAGGGCACCCTGCTGGACCTGGACCAGGGCACCTATCCCTACGTGACCAGCTCCTGCACCACCGCCGCCGGCGTGTTCAGCGGCCTCGGCCTGGGCGTGCAGCCCGTGCGCGCCGTGGTGGGCGTGGTCAAGGCCTTCCAGACGCGCGTCGGCGCCGGGCCTTTCCCCACCGAATTGCAGGGCGACCTGGCGGTTTTCCTGCGCGGTACGGGCGCCAATCCCTGGGATGAATTCGGCACCACCACCGGCCGGCCGCGACGCGTGGGCTGGCTCGACCTGGTGCTGCTCAATTACGCCCGCGAGGTCAACGGCCTCAACGAGCTCTTCCTCACCAAGCTGGATGTACTTTCCGGCATGAAGGAAGTGCTGGTGTGCGTAGCCTACCAGCGCAACGGCGACACGCTCACCAGCCTGGATTTCTCCGGCGACGCGCGCATGTTGGATGGCTGCATGCCGGTTTACAAAACCCTGCCGGGTTGGCAGGAAGAGTTGCGCGGCTGCACCCGCTGGCAGGACCTGCCCGCCGCGGCTCAAAATTACGTAAAATTCATCGAGGAGCACACCGGCCTGCCCGTCAAGACCGTTTCCGTCGGGCCGGAGCGCGACGCGCTGCTCTATCGGGATTAGCATCATGGCTGACTTCGCCTCCTACCAAAGCCCCTTTAGCTGGCGCTATGGGTCGCCCGCCATGCGCGGGATTTGGAGCGAAGAAAATAAAAGAAAGCTCTGGCGCAGGTTATGGATTGCGCTGGCCGAAGCCCAGGTTGAATGGGATCTGGTCTCGCCCGCCCAACTAGACGAACTGAAAGCCCACGCGCATGAAGTGGACGTGGCCCGCGCGCTGGAAATCGAAGCCGTCAACCATCACGACCTGATGGCCGAGCTTAAGGTTTTTGCCTCCCAATGCCCGCACGCTGGCGGCGTGCTGCACCTGGGCGCCACCTCCATGGATATCAAGGATAACGCCGAGGTGCTGCAGATATGCCAGTCGCTGGAGCTGCTGCTGCCCCGATTGGCGGAGCTGTTGAAAGCCTTCGTGGATAAAATCGAAACCTATACGGATTTACCCGTTCTTGCCTTCACCCACCTGCAGCCGGCTGAACCCACCACGCTGGGCTACCGCCTGGCTTCGTATGCGCAGGACTTGCTGGCCGATTATAAAGCCCTCGTGCACCTGCGCGGCGAACTGAAAGGCAAGGGCTTCAAAGGCGCGGTGGGCAGCGCGGCTTCCTACGTCATGCTCTATGGAGAGGACGGCCAGCGCCGTTTGGAGGAAAGCCTCAGCCGGTCTTTGGATTTGCCTTTCTTTGAGGTCACCACCCAGACCTATTCGCGCAAGCAGGATTACACCCTGCTGTGCGCTTTGTCCGGGCTGGCCGCCACCTGCGCCAAGTTCGCCTTTGACCTGCGCCTGCTGCAATCCGAGGTGATCGGCGAGCTGGGCGAGCCTTTCGGCGCACAGCAGGTCGGTTCATCCGCCATGCCCTTCAAGCGCAACCCCATTGAAAGTGAGAAGATCGACTCGCTGGCGCGCGCCGTGAGCGCTGCCCCGCTGACCGCCTGGCACAATTACGCCGGCTCGCTGCTCGAGCGCACCCTGGACGACAGCGCCAACCGCCGCACGCTCTTTCCCGAAACCTTCCTGGCCCTCGATGAAATTCTCGCTGCCATGCAAGCCATCGTCTCCGGTTTGCGCGTGAACGAGGCTGCTATCAAGGCCAACCTGGCCAAATTCGGCCCCTTCGCCGCCACCGAGCGCCTGCTGATGGCCGCGGTAAAAAACGGCGCCGACCGCCAGGAGACGCACGAGGTTCTGCGCCAGCTCAGCATGACCGCCTGGGAAGCTATCCAGGAAGGCAAAGCCAACCCGCTGGTCGAACTCGCCTGCGCCGACGGACGCCTGGCGCGCTGGCTTGCGCCGCAGGAAATTCGCGCCCTGTTCTCGGTCGAGGGCTACACCGGTATTGCCGCTTCCCGGGCGAGAGAAATCGTGAAATTGATCCTCGACAAGATGAGCTGATTATTTCATCTGTTTGTGAATCACTTCATAAAAAAACTGAATTCAAAAAACGCAAATCTAATTGATATGTGATAAAAATAGATACTATGCGTTGCTGCATTCATCGGGGAAGCGATCAAATAGGTGGGAGTTGCGTCGAAATTGAAAGCAACGGTCAACGCTTGCTTCTCGATTTAGGTTTGCCGCTGGACGCACTGGTAGACCATCCCGAAAAATATCTGCCGAACATACAAGGCTTGGACGGTAGCGACCCCAATTTGTTGGGTATCCTGATTTCTCATCCCCACTTGGATCATTTTGGGTTATTGAATTGTGTTTCACCCAAAATTCCAGTGGGCATGGGTTCGGCAGCCCGGCGCATCCTGGCAGCGGCCCGGCCTTTCATGCCCGGGAATTGGCCAGATTCTGCAACGGGATGGGATTATCAAGATGGTCATAAATTTATTGTCGGCTCTTTTAAAATCACCCCGTACCTGGTGGATCATTCTGCCTACGATTCCTATGCATTATGGATTGAAAGTGAGGGTAAGTCAGTTTTTTACAGTGGTGATTTTCGCAGGCATGGCCGTAAATCCATTTTGGTGGATCGCCTGATTCAAAAACCTCCTTCACCGGTGAATGTGCTTTTATTGGAAGGAACCTCGTTGGGGCGCCTAAATGGGGAACAGAATTTTCTAACTGAGGAAGAAATTGAGAGAGAATTGGTTCAAGCTTTTTCTTCCGCCAAAGGATTGGTATTGGTCCACGCTTCCTCCCAGAATATTGATCGTATAGTGTCGATTATGCGCGCGTCCATCCGTACTGGTAGAAAGCTGGTCATTGACCTGTACACTGCTGCGATTCTGGAAGCGACCGGCAACCGGCGTATTCCACAATCCAATTGGGAAAATGTTGCTTTGCTCATCCCGCAATCCCAACGAGTCCAGATTAAAAAGCATGGTTGGTTTGATCTACTGAATCACCATTCCGCTAATCGTATCTTTTTTGAAGACCTATCCCGGCAGAAGGAAAAGTCAACGTTGGTTTTCCGCCCTTTGTTTTGCCGTGATCTTGAACGGAATGATTGCCTGGAAGGAGCGGTGTTTATTTATTCCCAATGGGAAGGGTATTGGGAACGGGATTCATATGAAGACCTAAAAATCTGGTTGGAGGATAACAACATACCCAAAATCAGTATTCATACTTCGGGACACGCCAGTCCTGCGGATTTGAAAGAAATGGTGAAAGCGATAAATCCACAAAAGGTAGTACCCATCCACACATTTTTCCCTGACCGCTATGTGGATCTTTTCCCCGGAGTTGAAATCCATGCTGACGATGAATGGTGGGAGGTTTAATTGAGAGCTTTGTCGGAACAATTCATGCAGGATCTTTTACGAGAGGATGGCATGCTTCATATGGTTCTGGAACGTGTGCGGAAAGATCAAACCTTGATGCTCGCGATTCGGGAAAATTACGTCAATATTTATTATCGGGGCGGCAATATTCTCAGGATTACGGAAAAGATGCACGGTTCATATAAGGCGGAATTTAATGATGAATATAACAAATGCGATTATGGATTACCTGATTCACCGTCTTTAATAAAGGCTCGGGAAGATGCTGAAAAATGGATAATCTCCTTTCCATATCGCAAAGAAGTGATGGATGAATATTTTTCAGCCCACGAGAAAACGGAGAGGGAGTTTCAACAAGTCATTGCCCGAGTGAATAATCAATCGGTTATTTCGAACGAGAGTGAATACTTCATTACGGATATTGAGTTTGCCGATAGTGCATTAAAAGCGCGTTTTGATATGACATCGATTTGCTGGCCTGCCTCAAACCGTAAAACCGGAAATCATTGCCGTGCAGCTCTGATTGAAATGAAATATGGCGATGCTGTTATTAATGGGACTTCCGGATTAATCAAACATCTTGAAGATATGACCGCTTTGATTTCGGATAAGGATCGTTATGCACAATTATTGGGCATGATGGAAAGCCAGTTCAACCAACTCGACCAACTTGGGTTATTGAACTTTAACAGAGGAACGAGCGAAGCCAGGGTTAAGCTCGATCCTACGGAAAAACCTGAGGTGATTTTTATGCTTTCCAACCATAATCCTCGCAGTTCCAAGTTGAAAGATATTCTGGTTGATACCGAAATGGAAAAATTCGAGTTTTCTACGTTATTTGATCTACGATTTTTTGTAGCCAGTTTTTCCGGTTACGGCATGCATGTCAGGAATATGCTTTCTCTATCCGAGTTTCTAAGATTGTTATAAATCCTGCTTGAACATTTTTTTATATTTGGCGGTTAAGCAAAAAGAAGGGAATGCCATTCCCTTCTTTTACTATAAAAACAGGGAGCGCCGCTCCCTGTTTTTGTGTATCAGTGAATCCTTTTACGCTACGGTATGATCGCCACCAGGTTATCCCGCCCGTCGGGGTAATTTTCCCCGTTGCGCTGGTAGGCGTTGTTGGCCGCCGTGAACACGATGGCCGGGTCGTTCATGTACGCCAGGCCGTAGGTCCCGTTGCGCAGGAAGGAGCTGTTCTTCACCGTCAGGCTGGCGCCGTGGATATATGGGTTACTCAGCAGGTTTTTGAAAGATCCTATCTGCCCCGGTTTTTTGTAATGTTAATGAAAGTATTATATATATAATTAATACATAATGTAAATTTATGTATATTAGAGCTAAAGGAGCGACGAGCATGAAAAAAGGCTTGAAAACCTGTATGACAATTGACGAATATATCGCCGGCTTTCCGGAAGATGTGCAAGTCATCCTTAAACAGATGCGCGCGGTCATCCGCACGGCCGCCCCGGATGCCGAAGAAAAGATCAATTACGGCATCCCCACCTTTTTCACCACCGAGAACCTGGTGCATTTCGCCGGTTACAAGCATCACGTCGGCTTCTACCCGAGCCCCAGCGGTATCGAGCATTTCAAACGGGAATTGGCCAATTACGAACTTTCGCGCGGCACGGTGCGCTTCCCGCTCGATAAGCCCATCCCCTACGATTTGGTGGCCCGCATTACGGAATTTCGCGTGAAAGAGAGCCGTGAACGGGCACAGGCAAAGAGTAAATGACAGCGAAATCAGAAAACTCAGCTGCAGCACTTTGCATGCAAGGTACGCAGGCTGAATACGCCGGCCGCCTGGAGGAAGCTCGCGACCTTTACCGGCGCGCCTGGGAAGCCGCGCGCGACGATTTCGACGCCTGTGTAGCCGCGCATTATATGGCGCGCTCGCAGGACGACCCCGCTCAGGCTTTGCGCTGGAACGAAATCGCCCTGGCGCGCGCCCAGGCCGTGGACGATGAACGGGTGCAGGATTTCTACCCTTCTTTGTATGTTAACCTGGGTCGTTCACATGAACTGCTGGGTCACACGAAACAGGCACTCCGATATTATCAATTGGCCGCAGATTTTGGGCTGAATCATGAGAGTGGGGGCGAAAACCGGCTGTTTTCTATGTAATATTATCCTGAATAAAAAGGTGCAGAATGGATACATTGCCAAATAAAAGCGTTCTCGTCATTATCGACGTCCAAAAAGGATTCGTTGATCCCCGCTGGGGTCGGCGCAATAACCCGCAGGCGGAAACGGTCATGGCGCGCCTGCTGGCTGCCTGGCGCGCGAGTAACCGCCCGGTCTTTCACGTGCAGCACTTATCTGTTATGCCGGGCTCTCCGCTGCGCCCGGAAAATCCGGGAAGCGCCTTCAAGGACGAGGTTAGGCCGCTGGAAGGCGAACCAATTTTTCAAAAGCACGTCAACAGTGCTTTCATCGGCACCGGCCTGGAAGCGCGGCTGCGCGCCGATGGCTATGACACCCTGGTGATCATTGGTCTCACCACGCCGCATTGCGTTTCCACCACTGCCCGCATGGCAGGCAACCTGGGTTTCAGGACCTATGTCGTCTCGGATGCCACGGCTGCTTTCGGCCTGACCGGTCCGGATGGGCGCGAATATTCTGCCGAAGAAGTCCACGCGCTTTCTCTGGCGACTATTCATAATGAATTCGCGGAAGTGATTGAAAGCCGTTTCATTTTAGACGCAATGGAAACCCACTCTGGAGCAGTCTGATTTTGTGCAATCCCCGTTCGTTATCGCTCAGGTTGGAATGATGGTGCAGAAACAACCCGGTTGCGCCCCTGGCGCTTGGCTTCGTAGAGCGCGCGGTCGGCTGCTTCGCTCAAGGTTGCCAGTTCGCTTTGCTGCGGATAGGCAGCCACTCCGCAGCTGAAAGTCACGCGGAATTCCTCCTCATGGGAGATATGCACCACCTGTGAGAAAGCATCGCGCAATTCATCCATCAAATTAGCGGCTTCTGTTTGTGTCGTGTTGGGAAGGAGGATCAAGAATTCCTCGCCGCCGTAGCGGCCGATCAGGTCGGTATGCCGCAAACGCAGTGAAAGCATCTGTGCCAGCGATCGCAGCACTTTGTCGCCGGTGGCATGCCCATAGGTATCGTTGACGTTCTTGAATTGATCGATATCCAGCATGGCAACCGCCAGCGGCTGGTTATTGCGTCCGGCGCGGTTGATTTCCTGCGCCAGGTTTTCCCGGATGGTGGTGTGATTCAACAAGCCGGTCAATCCGTCCCGCAGCATCAACGTCTGCAGTTTGCGGTATCGTTCGATGCGTGATGTCACGGCAGCAATCAGCAGATCCGGTTTGATCGGTTTGGTCAGGAAATCATCCCCGCCCATGCCGACGGCATTCAATTGCTTTTCCCGGTCTGCTTCTGCCGACAGAAATACGATGGGCAGGCCGACGTATGTTTTAATTTGACGGATCATTTGCGCCAGTTCCAGCCCGCTGAAATCCGGCATATAGAGGTCCAGCAAAACGATATCCGGATGGAAGTTATCCAATTCATCCAGCACGGCTTCCGCTTTGGTGATGATGCTGGTTTCGATACCGAATTTGCGCAGATGCATGGCGTTGGTTTTGGCCTGGATTTCGGAATCGTCCACGATCAGGGTGCGGTATGGCTGGGGATCGATCTGAATGTCCAGGTTGTTGATCTCGTCCATCAATGCGTCAATGTCGACCGGTTTGGTGAAATATCCTTTTCCCCCGGCGCGGATGGCCTGGATACGTGCGATGGTATCGGTGCGAACGGAGATGAAGAAGACCGGCAGGCTGTCGCCGAATTCCTCCCGCAAGCTGCGGATCTCCTCGATTCCGGCCAATTCCCCTTCCGGAAAGACGATGTCCATTAATATGGCAGTAGGGATGGTCTTTTTAAGCTCAGCGCGTAAATCCGATAAACACGGAAAAACTTTGACCTGGTAACCAAACCGGCTGATTTGATCGGCCAAATTTCCGGCCTGGTTGAGGTCGTCGTCAACGATATGGATCAATTGGTTGGGATTATTTTCTTTGGTATGAAAGGTCAATTGAAATTGCCTTATATCGCCCGGGATGGTTCGCTGCCTTTCAAATGCGTTTTCCACTACCGCAATACGTATGTGGATACGTTCAAAGTCCGGTGAGTCCGCATTCACCCTGATCTCGTTTTCAAGCGCACGCGCAGCTTGGCCGATTTCGTTGAAACCGGCGGATAATGCGGCGCCTGCCAGTCGATGGGCGGCTTGAGATAAAGCCGCGGCTTTTTCCGGAGCCATTTTGGATGCAAGCAGCTCATCCATTTTTCGATGGATTTCTTGCAGATCTTCAACCAGGAATTCGAGGTAATTTGTGCTCATCTTTTATTCCCGTTCATGGAAGCATTTTATTGAGTACCTCATCGAGATCGCAGCGGACGCGAGTGAACTCGCGCCGCGCGTGTTCCAGTTTTTCACCGGCGTTTTCCAAATTGCCGGATTTACCCATCATTTCCATTTCCCTGCAAAGTTCGGAAAACGCGGTTGCTCCAAATGTCAGGCTGGCGCCTTTTATGGCGTGAGCGCTCTCCCCAAAATCAGCAGCATTATCAGCTTTCAGAAGTGTTTCCATCTCTGCCAGCCGTTTCTCTGTATCCGCAAAGAACTCGCGCGCCAGTTCGATGATCAGGCGGACATCTTCGCCCTCATACGGAAAATATTTTTTTAATTTGACAAGATCAATTGAGCCGGTCGGTTTGGATTTTCGGCTGCTGTGCAGGTTAATTTCCTTTCCGGATTCCGCAGTCTCGTTGATCCCCAGCGGCATGCATTTTTCCAAAGCCTCGCGCAATTGCAGTACATTGACCGGTTTGCTCAAGTAATCATCCAGACCGGCATGCAAATATTCTTCGCGTTCTCCCCCAACCGCGTTGGCGGTCAGGGCGATGATGCGCGGCTGCGCGCATTCGGCTAGCGTTTCCCGCAGCTTTTCGGTTGCCTGAACCCCATTCATTTCCGGCATCTGAATGTCCATGAGGACCACATCGTAACACTGCCGGTGGAACGCCTCCAGCACCTCCAAACCATTACCGGCCACGTCTGCGCGATAACCCAGCCGCTCGAGCATTAAAGCGACCACTTTCTGGTTGACCGGATGATCCTCCGCCAGGAGAATACGCAGCGGGTGCCTTATGCCCATTTGCCTGTCGAACGCATCGCCGATTTCCTGTGGTGATTTTTCGTTCTCCTCTACCTCGCTGAGAACGCTGCACATGGCCTCATAAAGATTCGATGGTTTGATCGGTTTATGCAGGTAAGTGGCGTTGATCCCTTCCGGCATTTCAGCGCGCGTTCCCAGGGAGCTCAGCACGACGGTGGGATAATGTTTGCCGGATTGGCGCAGCAGCTCGCCGGCCAGGGTGGGGCCGTCCATCTCCGGCATTTGCACGTCTAAAAGGATCACATCCACGTTCGGGTTTTCAGCCATCTTTTGGAGGGTTTCTTTCCCCGAAGAGCAAATGATCGCTTTCATGCCCCACGAGGCAGTCATGCGTGCCATGATCAACCGGTTGGTGGCGTTATCATCCACGATCAGCGCGGTTTTTCCTTGCAGGAGTAATTTCGGCGCAGGTCCGGCGGATTTATAGGGTTCCTTCGGTATACCGAAAGTCAGCTTGAAAAAAAAGGTGGTTCCTTTCCCCGGAATTCCACTGCTTTCAAACCAGATTTGGCCTCCCATAAGGTCGACCAGGCGTCTGCAAATCGAAAGCCCTAAACCAGTTCCGCCAAAACGGCGCGTGGTGGACGCGTCAACTTGCGAGAACAGGTTGAACATGCGATCGGATTGATCCTGCGGAATGCCGATACCAGTATCGCGCACGGAAAACAGTAAATTGACCGGATCGCTGGAATTGTCCTCACGGCCAACAGACACCTCCACTTCACCGGTTTCGGTGAATTTCACCGCGTTGCTCAACAGGTTGGCTATGATCTGGCGCACGCGCGTGACGTCGCCGATTACCGCAGACGGGACATCCTCTTTTACGTTATATAGCAATTCGAGGCCTTTTTCGGAAGCCTGGTACGCCACCAGATCCAGCGCGGATTCGATGCACTCCCGCAAGTTGAAAGGATGCGATTCCAGCTCCAGTTTATTGGCTTCAATCTTGGAGAAATCCAGGATATCGTTGATGATGGACAGGAGCGCGTCGCCGCTCTTGCGAATGGTCTCCACGTATTCACGCTGTTCAGGAGACAGGGTTGTATCCAGCAGCAGGCTGGTCATGCCGATCACGCCGTTCATGGGTGTGCGGATTTCATGGCTCATGTTGGCCAGAAATTCGCTTTTCGCCTGGCTGGCGGCCAGCGCGTCTTTGCGCGCCTGCTGCAGTTCGCTGATGTCGTGGTAAATTGCCATGTAATCGGTCACCTCGGCGCCATCTTCGGCATAGATGGGTACGCCCTGAACCTCGACCTCCACCGGAGTCCCGTCTTTGCGGATTCGGGTGGTGGTCAGGCGTATAGACTCGCCGGATTTTGTTTTTTCGGAATATACACTGGCCTCAGACCGGATGGCGTCATTGGTGATCAGATCATCGATATTATTGCCGATGGCTTCCTCGCGGGTATAGCCGAACAGTTTTTCCGCCGCCGGGTTCCATTCCGTGATGTGGCTGTCATGGTCGATCACCACGATGGCGGCCGGGCTGTTGTGGATCACGGCCTGGTAATATTTATTTTCCTGACTGGGCGGCTGATGATTATCTTTCAATGGTTCTCCGTTTTGAATACCTTATTCGATTGGTTGTATTGTCAGAATCATACATTGGAAAACCCGAAACCAATTCTAAAGAATTCATTAATAAAATTTTACTTCTAAATTAAATTCGTATTTTTTTGGATGGTTAAATTGGATATGCAAAAACTGCAGGATGCCCGGGACGACAGATAAGAGGCTGATCTACGGGTATTGGGCGATAAAGTTTTTCCTGGTTTTTTCGTCCAGGATGCCCCCGGTCAGTGCCTCGCAAATATAACGGTCCACCTTTTCCTGCGGCTGGATCTTTTGGCATTCCAGCAAAACAGTCAGGATATCCGTCAGCAGCAACTTGCGCTGGGTGTCTTTACGCTGCATCAGGTCGATGCCGATCAGTTTGTCCACCACCTTCGCTATGCAATCCGGATTGAAGGGCACGATTTTCACCAGGCTCTGGATGCACTGACGCACAGTGACAGGCTTCTCATCGTCGCACAATGCGAGGTATTGGTCGGCCAATGCATTGAATTTCTTCTGCTCGTCCCAGCGCACGTTTTCGGCGATCAGCATTAAGCCGATGCTGCGCTGATAGGAATTGTCATTGTTCAATTTATCCACAAATGCATCCCAGTAAGGGTATACATCCGCGAAATTTTCCGAGCGCGATTGCAGCAACAAGAAACTTTTATACCTCAGGTTATCGTCCTTCTCGGAAAGCAGCTCGAACAATAACGTAATGTCCTGTGGTTCCAGCTTGAGCGCGATGGACGCCAGGTTTTGTTTTTCCAGTTCATTCAAAAATTCCGCAGTGATCATTCTTTATTCCTCCGAACTGTCACCATTTTAAACTACATTCGCTTTCCATTAAGGATTAATAAAAATATACTGTGAATCCTTATGTGCAAGGTACGCATACCAGGCAAAGTTGTTTACGATAGCAAACGGGTTAATTAGCTCGTTTATAAATGGTGAATGATATAATTCAATATGTACTTACATAGTAAGCACAGGAGAAGAGATGATTAAACGATTATTTAAAACGGGCAACAGCGTGGTGATTTCTCTGCCCAGGGAAGTATTGGACAGCCTTGGGGTTAAAAATGGCGAAAACGTAAACCTTGAATTGGATCAAAAGCGGCATCGCCTGATCGTTTCGCCTCTGAAAAAAGACCAGGCGGTTAAAAGTCTAGATGAGGATTTTGCTCGCCAGGTGAATGATTTTATCGAAAAATATAAACCAGCTCTGGATGAGTTGGCGAAATAAATTCGGGACGATCTTTGACCCGCTACCTGACCCCTGAGCAGGTTCTATTCATTCACAGCCGCCTGGTGATTGAAACCGGCGGAAGTCACGGGCTGCGTGATATGGGCATGCTGCTTTCTGCCCTGGGAAGGCCGCAAGCAACCTTCGATGCTGCCGATCTGTATCACGATATTTTCCTGAAAGCGGCGGCGTTGATGGACTCTCTGGTGCGCAACCATCCATTTATGGACGCAAATAAAAGGACTGCCTTGGTATCAACAATATTGTTTCTGCAATTGAATGGATACCGATTCAACGCTGCCAATGACGAGGTCGTGGTTTTTACTTTGGCCTGTGCCCGTTCCGAGTTGTCGATTCAACAAATCGCTGCCTGGCTGCATGACCACGCACGCGTATAAAGTGGCGCGGGTATTCCTCATTGTTTCTTTACTTTTTTGCACGGAAACCGTTAAATTCCTTGACTTAAACCCGATAGGTTGGTATAAAAGAGCAATTCTTTGGGGCGGGAAGAAAGTCACATGACTTTCCGCCGAAATACATACTGAAGGCCGGGTTAACCGGCCCGTGGAAGGAAACGCAGGGTACTTTTAGAGATTGAAACAATGTTAGCTGAACTCGCTCTATCCCTTATCGCCATTATTCTTCTGGTCCTCGTACTCATCGAGAACCAGTTTTCAGTTGGGATGGAAAAGGTAAGGTAGTACTGCAAAAACCTGAAAAAGCGATTGGCAAACGTAAACCAAGACCACCCAACGAAACGGGTGGTCTTTTTTTATCAAAAACAAAAATGGAGAAAAAACAATGCGCTCAGACAAAGTAAAAACAGGATTCGAACGTGCACCCCATCGGGCTCTGCTTAAAGCTACCGGCATCACCGACGCCGACATGCGCAAGCCCTTCATTGCCATCGTGAATTCCTACACGGATATCGTGCCGGGACATGTGCACTTGCAGGATTTCGCCAAACGCGTCAAGCAGGCGGTGCGGGCGGCAGGCGGCGTGCCTTTTGAGTTCAATACCATTGCCGTGGACGACGGCATTGCCATGGGTCATCCAGGCATGAAGTTCTCCCTGCCCTCACGCGAATTGATCGCCGACTGCGTGGAAACTATGATGGAAGCTCACCAGTTTGATGGCATGGTGTGTATGCCCAACTGCGACAAAATAGTGCCGGGAATGTTGATGGCGGCTGTCCGCCTGAACATCCCGGCAATTTTTATTTCCGGAGGTCCCATGGCCGCCGGCCGCACCCCGGATGGAAAAGATATTGACTTGATCTCGGTCTTTGAAGGCGTAGGCGCTTTTCAAAGCGGCAAGATCGATGAAGCCCAGCTCAAGATGCTGGAAGATAATGCCTGCCCCTCCTGCGGATCCTGCTCGGGCATGTTCACCGCCAACAGCATGAATTGCCTGACGGAAGCGCTGGGCATGGGCCTGCCTTTCAACGGCACCGCCCTGGCGCAGAGCGAAGAGCGCAATGCCATGGCCGAACGCGCCGGCGCCCTGATCCTTGAGCTGGTGGAACGCAACATCACCCCGCGCCAGATCATAACGGCTGAAGCCATGGACGATGCCTATGCTCTCGATATGGCCATGGGCGGCTCGACCAACACCGTGCTGCACGGCCTGGCGGTTGCCAGCGAAGCCGGTCTGGATTATTCCCTCGCGCGCATCAGCGCCATCGCCGACCGCGTTCCCCACCTTTGCAAGGTCAGCCCCTCCGGGCGTTGGCACATCCAGGATGTGCACCGCGCCGGCGGCATTCCGGCCATCATGGCTGAGCTTCAATCTCATGGCGTTGGGTTGCATCTGGAGCGCATGACGGTCACCGGTCAGCCCTTTGGCACCTACATCGCCGACGCGCCCATTAAAGATACCGAGGTCATCCATCCTTTTGAGGAAGCGCATTCCGCCCGCGGCGGGCTGGCCATCCTGTTCGGCAACCTGGCGCCCAAAGGCGCGGTCATTAAAGCCGGCGGCGTGAGCGAAACCATGCGTAAATTCTCCGGCCCGGCGCGCATTTTTGAATCGCAGGAAGATGCCATGCGCGGCATCCTGGCCGGCGAGGTGAAGGCAGGGGAAGTGGTGGTGATCCGTTACGAAGGTCCGCAGGGCGGACCGGGTATGGTGGAGATGCTCAGCCCCACCAGCGCCATCATGGGCATGGGCCTGGGCGACAAGGTGGCACTCATCACCGACGGGCGTTTTTCCGGCGGTACGCGCGGCGCCTGCATCGGCCACGTCTCTCCCGAAGCAGCTGCCCGCGGCCCCATCGCCGCGTTGGAAGTGGGCGACATCATCGAAATCGACATCGAAGCGCGCAGCTTGAACGTGCGCCTGAGCGACGAAGTGATCCAGGCGCGCCTGGCCGCCCTGCCGGAGTTCGAGCCGCGCGTACAGAGCCGCTGGCTGCGGCGCTATTCCAGCATGGTCACCAGCGCCGATACCGGTGCCGTGCTGCGCAATTAATTGATTCACAAAAAACCCTATTCATAAGGAGCAAAAGAAGCGAAATGAAAGTTACCGGAGCAGAGATTTTTTGGAGATGTTTAGAGTACCAGAAAGTGAAAGTCGTGTTCGGCTATCCCGGCGGCACTACCCTGCCGATTTATGATGCCCTGGTGGAAAGCCCTGTGCATCACGTATTGACCCGCCACGAGCAGGGCGCCGCCCACATGGCCGATGGTTACGCCCGCGCTTCCGGCGCGGTGGGTGTGGCTTTGGCTACCTCCGGCCCGGGCGCCACCAACCTGATCACGGGCATCACCAATGCCCAAATGGATTCGGTTCCCGTCGTGTTCATCACCGGCCAGGTGGTCAGCCCCCTGATCGGCTATGACGCTTTTCAGGAAACGGACGTGACCGGCATCACCTTGCCCATCACCAAGCACAATTACCTGATCACCGATCCCCATGATATCGCCCCGGCCATCAAGGAAGCCTTCTTTATTGCCGCTTCCGGCCGCCCCGGTCCGGTGCTGGTGGATATTTCCAAAGACGCCCAGATGGCCGAGATCGAATGGGAGTACGATGACAGTCCGGTGCAGATCCCCGGCTACCGCCCCGACCTCAGCCCTTTGCCGGCGGATTTACAGGCTGCGGTGGAGACAATCCAATCCGCCAGGCGTCCGGTCATCCTGGCCGGTCACGGCATCCTCATCAGCGGCGCCATGCTGGAAGTGCTGGAATTCGCTGAGCGCACCCAAACGCCGGTGGCCTGCACCCTGTTGGGAATTGGCGCTTTCCCCGGTTCGCATCCCCTTTCGCTGGGCATGCCGGGCATGCACGGCGAAGCCTGGGTCAACCAGACCATCCAGGAAGCCGACTTGGTGCTGGCTTTCGGCATGCGCTTCGATGACCGCGTAACCGGCAACCTGAAGCAATTTGCGCCCAAGGCGCGCAAGATTCACATCGACATCGATCCTTCTGAAATAAACAAGAATGTACCGGTAGATATCGCGCTGGTGGGCGATTTGAAAGAAACCCTGCAGAAGCTGCTGCCGGCCCTGAAGCCCGCGCGGCACGATGAGTGGTTGGATACTATCCAATCCTGGAAGGGTGACAGCGCCGTGCGCGACATTCAGAATCTGCCCGATAACGGGCACCTGTACGCTGCGCATGTGATCAACGACTTGTGGCGCGAAACTCAGGGTGAAGCACTGGTCGTTTCGGACGTCGGCCAGAATCAAATGTGGGCTGCGCAGTATTACCGACATGAAAAACCGTTCACTTATTTCACCTCCGGCGGACTGGGCACAATGGGCTTCGGCTTGCCGGCAGCCATCGGCGTCAAGTTCGCCCGCCCAGAGGAAGAGGTGTGGGCGATCGCAGGCGACGGCGGTTTCCAGATGACCCAGGCGGAGCTTTCCACTTTGGCGCAGGAGAAGATGAAGATCAATATCGCCATCCTGAATAACGGTTACCTGGGCATGGTACGCCAGTGGCAGGAGTTTTTCTACGATAAGCGTTACTCCGCCACGCCCATGGTCGGGCCGGACTTTGTCAAGATCGCCGAAGCGCATGGTCTGACCGGCATTCGCGTGACCCGTCGGGAGGACGTGGTGAGCGCCATACGCCAGGCCAGGGAAATACCCGGTACGGTGCTGATCGATTTCCACGTGGAGAAAGAGGATAGTGTCTACCCGATGGTGCCCAGCGGCGCGGCCATCGATAAAATGATCCGACGCCCTGTACCGCAGGCGCAAGGAAAATGAGCAATTATCTCGTTTGCCAAAGGAAAGAGGAGTAATCATGCGACATACATTTGTGGCTTTAGTCGAAGACAAACCAGGTGTGCTGAATCGGGTGGTATCGGTATTCCGCAGGCGGCTTTTCAATATCGAGTCGCTTACCGTCAGCCACACCCACCAGCCGGGCATCTCGCGCATCACCATCGTGGTGGATAGCGACAAGACCGAGGTCGAGCGCATCATCCCCTACATGCACAAATTGATCAACGTCATCCAGGTGGAGGATCTCACCCATGAGCCTTGTGTCAGCCGCGACCTGGCCATGATCAAGGTCAGCGCGCCGCCCGAAACCCGTTCCGCCATCCTGCAGTTGGTAGAAGTTTTTCGCGCGCGCGTGGTGGATGTGGCCAATGATTCGCTCATCATTGAGATCACCGGCGACAAGGAAAAGATCGATGGGCTGGTGGAAGTGCTGCAGCCTTACGGCATCATTGAATTGGTACGCACCGGCATTATCGCCATGGAACGCGGCATTCCCCGGCTGTTGAACAAGACTTACGAGAATCAAGGCGTGAAGTTACCCATCGAATACAAGATGGTTTCTTAAAAATTAAATTATTCGGATTCATTTCAAAGGAGAATACATTATGGCAAAAATAAATTTTGGTGGTGTGGAAGAAAATGTCGTCACTCGCGAGGAATTCCCCCTTTCCCGCGCTCAGGAAGTGTTGAAAGATGAAGTGGTGGCTGTGCTGGGCTACGGCGTACAGGGCCCGGCCCAATCCTTGAATATGCGCGATAACGGCATCAACGTTATCATTGGGCAGCGCGAGAATACCCATTCCTGGGACAAGGCCGTCAAGGACGGTTGGGTGCCGGGCAAAACGCTGTTTACGCTTGAAGAAGCTGCCAAACGCGGCACAATCATCCAATTCCTGGTTTCGGATGCCGGGCAAAAGATGACCTGGCCGGTTATCAAGGAATGCCTCAAACCCGGCGATGCGCTCTATTTCTCGCACGGTTTCGCAGTGGTCTACTCCGACCAAACCGGCGTGGTTCCGCCCGATTTCGTGGATGTGATCCTGGTTGCCCCCAAAGGTTCCGGCACCAGCGTACGCGCCAACTTCCTAGACGGCAGCGGCATCAACAGCAGCTACGCGGTCTATCAGGATTTCACCGGCAGGGCAACCGAACGCACGCTGGCGTTGGGTATTGCGGTCGGCTCCGGTTATCTCTTCCCGACCACCTTCCAGAATGAAGTTTATAGCGACCTGACCGGTGAACGCGGCGTGCTGATGGGCGCGTTGGCCGGCATCATGGAAGCCCAGTACAACACCCTGCGCGCGCACGGCCACTCGCCCAGCGAAGCTTTCAATGAAACGGTTGAGGAATTAACCCAAAGCCTCATCCGCCTGGTCAGCCAGAACGGCATGGACTGGATGTACGCCAACTGTTCCACCACCGCCCAGCGCGGCGCGCTGGACTGGCGCCACGAGTTCCGCAAAGCCACCGAACCGGTTTTTGAAAAACTCTATCAGAGCGTGGTCAGCGGCGAAGAAACGCGCGTTGTGATCAAAGCCAACAGCGCACCGGATTACAAGCAAAAACTGAATACCGAATTATCCGAGATGCGTGAATCGGAAATGTGGGCGACCGGCGCCGTGGTGCGTTCGCTGCGCCCGGAAAACTGGGGTAAGGAAGATGGAAAGTAATATTGTAAAAATATTCGACACTACCCTGCGCGACGGCGAGCAATCGCCCGGCGCGACCATGACCGCGGCTGAAAAGCTGGAAGTTGCACGAGCTTTGGCGCGTATGGGTGTGGATGTCATCGAAGCGGGTTTTCCGGCGGCTTCGCCGGACGACTTGGAGGCGGTGCGCCGCATTGCCATTGAGGTTGGTAATTCCTCCGACGGTTCGCCGGTGCCGATCATCTGCGGACTGGCGCGCACCACGCAGGGCGATATCGACAAGGCCTGGGAAGCCGTTCGCGAAGCGGCTCATCCCCGCATCCACACCTTCATTGCCACCTCCGATATCCACATGCAATACAAGCTCAAGATGGAGCGCGCGCAGGTGCTGGAAAAGGTGAAAAGCATGGTCGCTTACGCGCGCAGCCTGTGCGACGACGTGGAATACAGCCCGGAAGATGCCGGGCGCAGCGACCCCGAATTCCTCTACCAGGTGTTGGAAGTGGCCATCCAGGCCGGTGCGACCACGCTGAACATCCCCGACACGGTCGGCTACACCATGCCGGATGAATTCGGCGCGTTGATCGCCGGCATCATCAAAAATACCCCCGGCATTGACAAATGCGTGGTTTCCGTGCATTGCCATAACGATCTGGGGCTGGCCACCGCCAACACCCTGGCCGGCCTGCGCGCCGGCGCCCGCCAGGCGGAAGTGACCATCAATGGCATCGGCGAACGCGCCGGCAACACCGCTTTGGAAGAAGTGGTCATGTCGCTTTTTGCCCGCCGCCAGCTGCTGGATTTGAGCACCCATATCGATACCACCCAGTTGACGCGCGTCAGCAAGCTGGTCAGTAATTACACCAGCATGAGCGTGCAACCCAACAAAGCCATCGTCGGGGCGAATGCTTTCGCCCACGAGGCCGGTATCCACCAGGATGGCATGCTGAAAAACAACCTGACCTACGAAATCATGCGCCCCGAAACGGTGGGCGTGACTCAATCCAAGCTGGTGTTGGGCAAACACTCCGGACGGCATGCGTTGAAAGAACGCCTGGTCTCGATGGGTTACACCCTGGACGAAGAAGCGTTGAATAAAGTATTCGACCGTTTCAAGGTGCTGGCAGATAAGAAGAAAACCATCACTGACGCGGATATCGAAGCCCTGATCTCCGACGAGATCTACCAACCCAAGATCATCTACACGCTGGATGGGCTGCAGGTAGCCTGCGGCACCATGGGGCTGCCGACCGCCACCGTGCGCCTGGTCGGCCCGGACGGCGGCAAGCACATTTACGCCGCCATCGGCACCGGCCCGGTGGACGCGGCTTTTAAAGCCATCGACGCCATTGTCGAGGAACCCAGCACCTTGGTGGAATTTGTCATCCACGCCATCACCGAGGGCATCGATGCCCAGGGCGAAGTCACCGTGCGTATTGCCGCCGAACATTTGCCCGCCACCAAGGATGCGCAAAAGGAAAGCGAACGGGTAACAACTTTCGGCGGATATGGCGCGGACACCGACATCATCGTAGCCGCCACCAAAGCTTACCTTTCCGCGCTTAACAAGCTGCTGGTCGCTACCGGCAAGTACGGACCCGTGGAAACGCCGGCCGTCCTGGCGGTGGGGCAAGCCTGAAAAACCATGAAATGGAAATGATCAATGAACCAACCGAAGAACATCGTTCAAAAGATTTGGGATGAGCACCTGGTTGCCCAGCAGCCGGATTCGCCCGCGCTGCTTTACATTGACCGGCAGCTCATTCACGAAGTCACCTCTCCCCAGGCCTTCACCGGCCTGCGCCAGCGCGGGCTGCAAGTGCGCCGCCCCGACCGCACCACTGCCACGGTAGACCATGCCCTGCCCACCCTGCCTTCTCCGGATGGCACCTTGGCCGGGCGCCTGGGTTTGGCCGATGCGCTTTCGCAAAAACAGATTGCCCAACTGGAGACCAATACCCAAGAATTTGGCATCCAGTGCTACGGACCCGCCAGCGACCGCAACGGCATCGTGCACGTGATCGGGCCGGAACTGGGCCTCACCCAGCCCGGCATGACCATGGTGTGCGGCGACAGCCACACCTCCACTCACGGCGCGTTCGGCGCGCTGGCCTTCGGCATCGGCACCAGCGAGGTTGAGCATGTGCTGGCCACCCAGTGCCTGCTGCAGCGCCAGCCCAAAACCTGCAAAGTCGAAGTGATGGGCAAACCCGGCAAGGGTGTTTCCGCCAAGGATATCATACTGGCGCTTATCGCCAAAATCGGCGTGGCCGGCGGGGTGGGTTATGTGCTGGAGTATTGCGGCGAGGCCATCCGCGCGCTTAACATGGACGAGCGCATGACGGTTTGCAATATGTCCATTGAAGCCGGCGCCCGCGCCGGGCTGATCGCGCCGGATGAAGTCACGTTTGCCTACCTGGCGGATTGCCCGCTCGCACCCAAGGGCGCGGAATGGGATGCGGCGCTGGAAAAATGGAAGCAGCTTCCCAGCGATCCGGACGCAAGTTATGACCGCGTGGTCACCCTGGACATCTCCAATTTGGAACCCATGATCACCTTCGGCACCAACCCCGGCATGGGCATGCCCATCACCGCCAATGTTCCTTTCCCGTCGGATTACAGCGATGAGAGCCAAAAGGCTGCTCTGGAGAAAGCGCTTGCCTACATGGACTTGCAGCCGGGCGCGCCCCTGCTTGGGCATGCCGTGGACGTGGTCTTTATCGGCAGCTGCACCAATTCACGCATGACCGACCTGCGTCAGGCTGCCCAGGTAATGCGCGGACGCAAGGTTGCCAAAGGCGTGCGCGTGCTGGTGGTGCCCGGTTCACAACCCATCAAGCGCCAGGCGGAAGCCGAAGGGCTGGACAAGGTCTTTCTGGCAGCCGGCGCCGAATGGCGCGAAGCCGGCTGCAGCATGTGCATTGCCATGAACGGCGACCAGATCGAGCCCGGCCAGTATGCCGTCAGCACCAGCAACCGCAACTTCGAAGGTCGCCAGGGCAAGGGCGGGCGTACCCTGCTGGCCAGCCCCTGGACGGCGGCTGCCGCGGCGGTCACCGGCATGGTGGCGGACGTGCGCACCTTGTTGGATGATTAAGGAGAAAGAACGATGCAGCCTTTAACTAAATTGAATTCCCGTGTCGTGGCGCTGCCGCTCAATGACATCGACACCGACCAGATCATCCCGGCGCGCTTTCTGAAAGTCACCGATAAAGCCGACCTGGCAGCCAACCTGTTCGCCGATTGGCGCTTTACGGCTGATGGCAGCCCGCGTCCCGATTTTGTGCTGAACCAGCCTCAATCACGCGGCGCGCAGTTATTGTTTGCCGGAAATAATTTCGGCTGCGGTTCCTCGCGCGAGCACGCCCCCTGGGCGCTTACCGGATTCGGCTTTCGCGTGGTGGTGGCCACTTCTTTCGGCGACATCTTCCGCAACAATGCCCTGAAGAACGGCCTGCTGCCGGTCAGGGTAGACGCAGATACTCACCAGAAGATGCGCGAGGTGCTGGAAGAAAACCCGCAGGGCGAATGGAGTCTGGACCTGGAAGCGCAGAGCCTGTCGCTGCCGGGTGGATTGACGGTACATTTTGACGTGGATCCATTTTCTAAGACTTGCCTGATGCGCGGTACGGACGAGCTGGGTTACCTGCTGTCTTTTATGGACCAGATCCTGGCATATGAGCAGGCACACGGCAAACAGGTGGGGGCATGATCCAGATTTACGACACCACCCTGCGCGACGGCACGCAGCGCAAGGATATCTCGCTTTCCTGCAGCGATAAACTGCGCATCGCGCAGCGCCTGGACGAGATGGGTGTGGATTTTATCGAGGGCGGCTGGCCGGGTTCCAATCCCAAGGACGTGGAATTTTTCAAGCAAGCCTCCAAGATTACCTGGGAACATGCCTTAATCTCAGCCTTTGGTTCCACCTGCCGCGTCCAGGGCGGGCCGCAGGACGACGAGAACATCCGCGCCCTGCTGGAAGCCGGCACGCCCGTTTGCACGGTCTTCGGCAAGTCCTGGACCCTGCACGCGCTGGAGGTGCTGCGCACCACCCTGCCGGATAACCTGCGTATCATCGAAGCCAGCGTGGCTTACCTGTGCGAACAGGGCAAGCGCGTGATCTACGACGCCGAACATTTTTTTGACGGCTACAAGGCCGACCCGGATTACGCCCTCGAAACCCTGCGCGCGGCAGTGCGCGGCGGCGCGGAACAGGTGGTGCTGTGCGATACCAACGGCGGCACGCTGCCGCACGAAATCGGCGCGATTGTCGCAACGGTTCGCAAGCAAGTGGATCTCCCGTTGGGCATTCATGCCCATAACGACGGCGAATGCGCGGTGGCTAACAGCCTGGCGGCGGTGCAGGCTGGCTGCACGCAGGTGCAGGGCACTATCAACGGCTACGGCGAGCGCTGCGGCAACGCCAACCTGTGCTCCATCATCCCCGACCTGCAATTGAAGCTGGGTTACGAATGCCTGCCGCAGGAAAAATTAGCCGAGCTTTACGACCTGTCGCATTTCGTGGCTGAACTGGCCAACCTGGCGCCGGATGAATACCAGGCCTATGTCGGCCAGGCGGCTTTTGCCCATAAGGGCGGCGTGCACGTGGCCGCTATGCGCCGCAGCCCGACTTCTTACCAGCACATCGACCCGTCCCTGGTGGGCAACCAGATGTCGGTGGTGGTTTCCGAGCTTTCCGGCAAGGGCAACATCCTCAGCAAAGCCGAACAGTACGGCCTGGACGTGAATGGCAGTGAGGAAGTCAACGGCGCGCTGAGGACCATCAAGGAACTGGAAGCGCAGGGTTTCTCGTTCGAAGCTGCCGAGGCTTCCGCCATGTTGCTGCTCAAGCGCCAGCAGGCCGATTACCAGCCGCCTTTCGAGTTGATCGATTTCTCCGTGAGCGTCGAACAGCGCCAGGGGCGCGGCATCATCACCGAGGCGACCGTCAAGCTGCGCGTGGGCGAGAAGGTGCTGCATACCGCCGGCGACGGCTGCGGCCCGGTGCACGCATTGGATGTGGCCATGCGCAAGGCGCTGGTGGAGGATTTCCCGCTTATCGAACAATTCCACCTGACCGATTACAAGGTACGCATCCTCAACGGCAACCTGGGCACGCAAGCCATTACGCGCGTGCTGATTGACACCCATAACGGCTACCACGGCTGGAGTACGGTGGGTGCCGGCCCCAACATCATCGAAGCCAGTTGGCAGGCCCTGGCCGATTCGATCGAATACGGCCTTTTGACCACTGCCGGGCAGGCAAAGCCGCCCCGGTAAGCGGCCTGAAAAAGAAAGGAGAACATGGAAAAAAACATTGTACTTTTACCCGGAGACGGGATCGGGCCGGAAGTGGTTGGGCAGGCGGTGCGCGTACTGGAGGCGGCTGCCGCGGCTTGTGGAACAAGCCTGCGATTCACTGAACGCCTGCTGGGCGGCTGTTCCATCGACCGCTTTGGCACGGCCATGACCGACGAAACCCTGGCGGATTGCCGGCAGGCAGACGCGGTTTTGCTCGGCGCGGTGGGCGGCCCCAAGTGGGACGACCCGCAAGCCAAAGTACGCCCGGAGCAGGGATTGCTGGGCTTGCGCAAGGGACTGGGGGTCTTCGCCAACCTGCGCCCGGTGCGCGTGCACCCCGACCTGGTGTCGGCCTCCCCGCTCAAACCCAAGCGATTGGCAGGCGTGGACCTGATTGTGGTGCGCGAGCTGACCGGCGGCCTGTATTTTGGACAGCCTAAGGGTCGCCAGATGGTGAACGGCCGCGAGCAAGCGGTGGATACGCTGGTGTACACCGATGAAGAGATCCGCCGGGTGGTGCGCCTGGCGTTTCGCTTCGCGCAGCAGCGCCGTAAGAAGGTTACCTCGGTGGACAAGGCCAATGTGCTGGAATCCTCGCGCCTGTGGCGCAAGGTGGCGGTGGAAGTGGCGGCCGAGTTCCCCGATGTGGTGCTGGAGCACATGCTGGTGGACACGGCTTCCATGCGCCTGGTCTCGTCGCCGGCGGCCATCGACGTGCTGGTAACCGAAAACATGTTCGGCGACATCCTCACAGATGAAGCTTCCGTGCTGGCGGGCTCCATGGGCATGCTGCCCTCAGCTTCGCTGGGCGAGGGCAGCGCAGGGTTGTACGAGCCCATCCACGGCTCCGCCCCCGACATCGCCGGCAAGGGCATCGCCAACCCGCTCGGCACCATCCTGAGCACGGCTTTGCTGCTGCGCTATTCGCTGAACCTGCCGGATGCGGCGGCGCGCATTGAGGCGGCGGTGGATAAAGCCATCAGCGACGGCCTGCGCACGGTTGACCTGGGAGGATCGCTCACCAGCCAGCAGATGACCGACGAAATCCTGGAGCGACTTAACGCATGATCGATGTCATTGCGAGCCGGGCGTAGCCCAGCGCCTGCCCTCAGCGTAGCGTAGGGCGGCAATCTCGAACTTATTGAAAAGAAATCATTAATCAACCAAAGAGGAGAATATTATGAGCACTGATAAAAAATATATCTGGATGGATGGCGAAATGCTGGAAGCGGAAAAGGCCACCGTGCCTTTTCTGAACAGCGCTTTGCATTACGGCCTGGGCGTTTTCGAGGGCATCCGCGCCTACAAAACCGATAACGGCCCGGCGGTTTTCCGCCTGAAGGAACACATGGACCGCCTGATCGACTCGGCCATGATCCTGGGTTTCCGCGACCTGCCTTACACTTCTGAGGCCTTGTGCCAGGCGGTGGTGGACACGGTGGCGGCCAATAAGGTCGAGCAATGCTACATCCGCCCGCTGATCTACGCCGGCGGCCCGGCCTTGAGCCTGAACCTGGATGACACCCAGCCCAAGGTCGGCATTGCCGTCTGGCAGATGGGTGTTTATCTGGGTGAGGAAGCCCTGGAAGCAGGCATCCGCGCCAATATCGCCTCTTTCACCCGCCATCATCCCAACGTGATGATGACCAAATCCAAATCCACCGGCAACTACACCAACAGCACGCTCGCCAAGACCGAATCGATGCGCCTGGGCTTTGAAGAAGCCATCATGCTCGATCCGCAGGGCTACGTGGCCGAATGCACCGGTGAAAACCTGTTCATCGTGCGCAACGGCAAGGTCATCACACCCTTCACCGCGGCCGTCCTGGAAGGCATCACGCGCCATTCCATCCTGACCCTGTGCGCCGACCTGGGCATCGAAACGCTTGAGCAGCCCGTCTCGCGCGACCAGCTTTATATTGCCGATGAGCTGTTCGTGTGCGGCACGGCCGCCGAGTGCATCGCCATCCGCGAGGTGGATTTCCGTACCATCGGCATCGGACGCATGGGCCCCGTCACCCGCCAGATTCAGAAAGCCTTCCATGCCGCCATCACCGGCAAAGGCCCGCGCTCGCCCGAGTGGTTGACTTACGTGAATGCCAAACAAACCGTGGCAGCTTAATAATAACTATTTGTGGGGCATACATTCACCTGCACCCCGCAGAGGCGTAAACGAAATCCGACTATGATTGTCCTTGCGAGGTCTGCGCTTGTGCTTGAGCGCAGACCGAAGCAATCTCAGTGCTAAATTAAAGTGACGGTAGAAAGTCAGGCAAGAATACCTGACCTGCTGCTGGACGATGGTGTACATTATTTTGAGATTGCCACGTCGCCTGCCCTCAGCGTAGCGCAGGACTTCGCTCCTCGCGAAATCATTTCCCATGATTGTCTTTGCGAAGCCCGCGTCAGCGGGCTGTGGCAATCTCTACGCCAAAATGACATAGGTGATTGGGAAAACAAAAATCATGTATAGACATTCTTGACAAATTGTCTATACATGATAGAATAGCCTGCGATATGTCCCCCATGAACCGAACGCTGCGAACCCGAATTCAACCCACCGTTTCTCCCCGGGAAGACGGCCGCCTGGATTTATCGCCGAAAGCGTGAGCGCAGCACAATGAGCGTCATTTAAAGCAAAACCCAAACAGCCCTTCTTTTCGGAGGGCTGTTTTTTTTGCGCCTGCGCCCGGCGGGCGGTTCACGAGGGAAGATCGCAATTTTGCGTTGATGATGGAGCGTTATTCAATATGGAAGCTGCAATTCTCGTTTTACAGGACGGCACTGTGCTGCAAGGACGCGCCTTCGGTGCGCCGGCAGACGCCGTTTTCGAGCTGGTCTTCAACACCAGCATGAGTGGTTATCAGGAAATTCTCAGCGATCCCTCCTACCGCGGGCAGGGCGTGCTCTTCACCGCCCCGCACATCGGCAACGTGGGCATCAACCTGGAAGACGATGAATCCGCCCGCCCGCAGGTATCGGCGCTGGTGATTAACCACCTCAGCCCGCTGGTCTCCAACTGGCGCGCAGCCCTGCCGCTGGCGGACTGGCTGGCGCAACAGGGCGTGCCTGGCATCGCTGACCTGGACACGCGCTGGCTGACGCGCCGCCTGCGCGACGGCGGCACCCAAAAGGCCGCCTTGTCCACCCGCGGCACCAGCCCGGAAAAACTGATGGCGATGGTCAACGCCTGGCCGGGCCTGGACGGGCGCGACATGGTGCGGGAGGTGACCTGCCAAGCTCCTTACGACTGGCCGGGCGACGCGGGCAGCGCCTGGGTGATGGCGGAAGGTAATGCGTCCACCTCCCGCATCGTGGCCTACGATTTCGGCATCAAGGAGAACATCCTGCGCCACCTGGCCGCCGGCGGTGCGCGCGTCACGGTCGTGCCGGCTGCCACCCCCGCGCGCGAAGCGCTGGCATTCCACCCGGACGGCGTATTCCTTTCCAACGGCCCGGGCGACCCGTCCGGGCTGCCTTATTTGGTGGATATTGTGCGGGAGCTGCTGGATAGCGGCGTGCCGCTCTTCGGCATCTGCCTGGGGCACCAGTTAATCGGCCGCGCCCTGGGGGCGGGCACCCGCCGCCTGGCTTTCGGCCACCACGGCGGCAACCATCCCGTGCAGCACCTGCCTTCCGGCAAGGTGCTGATCACGGCCCAGAACCATAATTACTGCGTGGCGCCGGAAGACCTGGACCCGGCCGAGGTGGAGATCACCTATAAAAGTCTGAACGATGGTTCGCTGGAAGGCTTCCGCCTGAAACGCAAGCCGGTGCTGAGCGTGCAGTTCCACCCCGAGGCCGCCCCCGGCCCGCACGATGCGCACGGCATTTTCCGCGAATTTTTCCAGATGATTGATCAGGTGGTCTGCCATGCCTAAGCGCGACGACATCCATACCATCCTCATTCCCGGCTCCGGCGCGATTGTGATCGGCCAGGCGGCCGAGTTCGACTACTCCGGCACGCAGGCGCTCAAAGCCTTGCGCGCACAGGGCTACCGCGTGGTACTGGTCAATTCCAACCCAGCCACCATCATGACCGACCCTGAATTGGCTGAGGCCACTTACATCGAGCCGCTCACCCCGCACGCGCTGGAAGCCATCATCCGCCAGGAGCGCCCGGACGCCATGCTGCCCACCGTGGGCGGACAAACCGGGCTGAACCTGGCACTGGCGCTCAGCCGCAGCGGCGTGCTGGACAAGTATGGCGTGCGCCTGATCGGTGCGGATATCCGCGCGATTGAGGCTGCCGAAGACCGCCTGCTGTTCCGCGATACAATGAAAAAAGCAAGCATTCCCACCCCGCGCGGCGGCGCGGCTTGCTCCCTGGCTGAAGCGCAGGCGCTGGCGGACGAGATCGGCTACCCGCTGCTGGTGCGCGCCTCTTTCGCGCTGGGCGGCACAGGCGCCGCCTGGGTTTGGGAGCCCGCCGGGCTGCCCGAAGCCGTGGGCAAGGCCATGGCCGCCTCACCCATCGGCCAGGCCTGGATCGAGGAAAGCATTCAGGGCTGGAAGGAATTCGAACTGGAGGTCATGCGCGATCGGGCCGATAACTTCGCTGTCATCTGCGCCATCGAAAACCTCGACCCCATGGGCGTGCACACCGGCGACAGCATCACGGTCGCGCCCGCCCAGACCCTCACCGACCGCGAGTACCAGGTGCTGCGCGACCTGGCGCGGCGCGTGCTCAGCACGGTGGGCGTGGAAACCGGCGGCGCCAACGTGCAGTTTGCCGTCCATCCTGAAACGGGGCGCGCCGTGGTGATCGAAATGAACCCGCGCGTCAGCCGTTCCTCCGCCCTGGCCTCCAAGGCCACCGGCGTGCCCATCGCCAAGCTGGCCGCGCTGGTGGCGGCGGGCTTCACCCTGGACGAGATCCCCAACGACATCACCGGACGGACCACGGCCGCCTTCGAACCCTCGCTGGATTACACCGTGGTCAAGATCCCGCGCTGGGCATTCGAGAAGTTTCCCGGCGTGGATGACCGGCTCGGCCCGCAGATGAAATCGGTGGGCGAGGTCATGGCGCTGGGGCGCACCTTCCCCGAAGCGCTGCACAAGGCCGTCCAGTCGCTGGAAATCGGCGTGGACGCGCTGGACGGCAGCGGCCCGGCGCGTGGGCTGCCGGAGAAAACCGAAGATCTGACTACTCTGGCTATCCCCACTGCCGACCGCCTGTTCCGCGTGTACCGCGCGGTTGGCCAAGGCTTGTCTTTGGAAAGTATCCAGAAAGCCAGCGGCTATGACCTGTGGTTCCTGGCGGAGCTGCAAGCCATCCACCAAATGCAGGCGCGGCTCGCGGCTGCCGATCCGCAAGAGGAACAATTCCCAACCCTGCTGCGCGCCGCCAAGCGCCTGGGTTTTACCGACAGCCACCTGGCGCGCCTGCTGGGCATTTCCGAGGATGCAGTCAGGGGGCTGAGAAAGCAACTGGGTATCCTGCCCACCTTCCAGCGCGTGGATACCTGCGCCGCCGAATTCGAAGCGCAGACACCCTACCTCTACAGCGCTTATGAAACGGAAGATGAAGCCCGCCCCACCGGCAAACCCAAGGTCCTCATCCTGGGCGGCGGACCCAACCGCATTGGCCAGGGCATCGAATTCGACTACTGCTGCTGCCAGGCGGCCTTCGCCTTGCAGCGCCTGGGCTACGAGACGGTCATGCTGAACTGCAACCCCGAGACGGTCTCCACCGATTACGACACCGCCGCGCGCCTGTACTTCGAACCGCTCACCTTTGAGCATGTGCTCAACGTGGTGGAGCGTGAGCGCCCGCAGGGTGTGATCGTGCAGTTCGGCGGGCAGACGCCCCTCAACCTGGCTGCCCGCTTGGAGGCGGCCGGCGTGCCCGTGCTGGGCACCTCGCCGCACGCCATTCAATTATCCGAGGACCGCGAGGAGTTCGCCAAATTGCTGCGCGAGCTGGATATCCCCCAGCCCGATAATGGTATCGCGCGTTCACTGGAAGAAGCCCGCGGTGTGGCCGCCGGGTTGGGCTACCCGGTGCTGGTGCGGCCGTCTTTCGTGCTGGGCGGGCGCGCCATGGCGCTGGTGGAAAGCGAAGCGCGCCTGGCGGAGTTCATCCAAAAAGCCTTCGAGGCTTCCCCCGGCCAACCGCTGCTGATCGACAAGTTCATGGAGGATGCCTTCGAGATTGACGTGGACGCGCTGGCGGACGGCGAGCGCGTGGTGATCGGCGCGGTCATGCAGCACATCGAGGAAGCCGGTGTGCATTCCGGCGACGCCGCCTGCGTGCTGCCGCCCTATAAGGTCAGCGCCTACCACCAGGGCATCATGCGCGAGTTCACCGAACAGCTGGGCCTGGCGCTGGGTGTGCGCGGGCTGTTGAACGTGCAGTTCGCCCTCAAGGATGAGATGGTCTACGTGCTGGAGGTCAACCCGCGCGCCTCGCGCACCGTGCCTTACGCCAGCAAAGCCACCGGCCTGAACCTGGCTTACGTGGCTGCGCAGGTCATGGCCGGCTGCAAGCTGGCCGAGTTGGGCGTCACCGAGGAGCCGCGCGTGGATGGCTTTTTCGTAAAGGAAGCCGTTCTGCCTTTCAACAAACTGCCCGGCAGCAGCGTGCTGCTGGGACCGGAGATGCGCTCCACCGGTGAGGTGATGGGGCATGCCGCCCATTTTGGGCTGGCCTTCGCCAAATCGCAGATCGCTGCCGGGGAGAGCCTGCCGCTGGCGGGCGCCGCCCTGATCAGCGTCAACGACTACGACAAGAGCGCCGGGTTGAAGATCGCCCGCGACCTGCAGCGCATGGGCTTCGCACTGCTGGCCACTCCCGGCACGGCGGCTTTCTTCAGCAAGGTGGGGCTGCCCGTGCAGGCGGTCCACAAGCTGGGCGAAGCCTCGCCGCACGTGGTTGACCTCATCCGCGCAGGTCAAGTGCAGATGATCGTCAACACCCCGCTGGGGCCCAACGCCCATCAGGACGGCGCCGAGATCCGCGCGGCTGCGCTGGCTATGGGCGTGCCCCTGCTGACCACCCTCTCGGCGGCCGCCGCGGCTGTCTCCGCCATCCGCGTCCTGCGCCAGGAAGAGCTGCACTACCGCAGCCTGCAGGAGCATTTCTCTTAGTAATCTTAACGCCAATGTGATTTTACGAAGGTTGGATTGAGTGCAACGAAATCCAACTCTTGCAAATCAGGTTGAGTTTTTATAGATACCGTCTTGCTTGTCAAGCCCCAAGAGCAAAATTGGGGTCAAAAGGCATATCCGTCTTGATAACGCCATAAGCCAAAACCAGCAGTTTGCGCATGGCGGCACCCACTACTGCCATCTTGCACAATCCGCGATCCGCCAGGCGCTGGCTGAACTCGCGGATGATCGGATTGTGTTTCCTGGCCACAAGGGCAGGCATATAGAGTGCATGCCGCAAAGCGGCATTGCCAGTCTTGGATAATCTGCTCTTGCGGTGGATGGAGACGCCGGATTGGAATTGACGGGGATTCAATCCCGCATAAGCTGTCAGTTGACGGGAGCCGCTGAATTCGCGAAAATCACGGATCTCGGCTAATAATCTGGCCGCGCTGAGTTCTCCGATCCCGGGGATGGAGACCAACAAGTCATACTGATGGCTGAGGCGGGCATCCAGCTGGATCAACTTGTGAATTGCCTGGCGCAGCAGCCGGATCTTTTCATCCAGGAATTCAACATGCTCATACAAGATGGCATCCACCAGCGGTACGTCGGCGCTGAACTCCTGACGATTGCGTTCCTGCTGTTTGATCGCCATCAACGCATCCAATGCATGTACCAGGGCCTTGAGGGCCTTGAAAGCAGGCTCCGCAGGACACCACAGCCCCGGTTTTTCCCTTTGGCAGAACTCCGCGATCAATAAAGCATCTGTTTTATCGGTCTTGTTGCGTTTCAGGCGGCTGGCAGCGTAAGCCTTGATGCGGGCAGGATTGACCACGCTGACCCGATAACCGCACAGGTACAGATAATCCGCGGCGGCATAGCCATATTGTCCGGTGGCTTCCATGCAGGCATGCACCTCCCTGCAGCCATGCTGCCTGAGCCACTTTTCCAATAGCTTGAATCCCTCCTGTTTATTATCGATTCTCAGATATTGAGTTCCTTCTTCCTGCAGCAGGGCAATATCCAGCGTATGCTTGGAGACATCGATACCGATGATTGATTGTGTCATTTTTCCACCTCTTTGGTAAACTTGGGATGGGGCACTGGTTGAGCGTTCAGAGATTGGATCAACCTTGTGAATGCAAGCTCATTTCCAATGTGTTGGAAAGGCTTCAGATACCGTCCGATCTCAACTCGGAAAAAGGCCAGGGGATCTTATCTACGCATCGGGCTTGATGCCTGAAGGGCGGATCCAGATTCACCCTGGCTTTGCGCAATCGGTGCCTTCAGCCTTTCTAACACATCTACCCTTAAAGATACAAGGTCGGATTGGTGCTTTTCCAATCCGACTTTTCGCAAATTTCATTTTATTAATTTAGATGAGCGGAGATATTTTGCAGAAAGCAGGGCACACATTCACCTACACCCCGCAGAGGCGTGTGTGCCATTTCTATATAACACTGCAAACCGCTGCCTGCTTTCCTCCCTCTCTAGAGGAAATTAGTTAAGATTTTTTACCGGATGCTATAATCAAAATATGAAAATCGATATGCTTCTGCAATCCAAAGAAATTAAGGCATTTTGTAAGAAAAACCATATCCGCAAGCTGTCTTTCTTTGGGTCGGTCATTCGCAACGATTTCGGACAGAATAGCGATATAGACGTTTTAGTCGAATTCGA
The DNA here is from genome assembly GCA_013178095.1 of Anaerolineae bacterium. Taxonomy (GTDB): domain Bacteria; phylum Chloroflexota; class Anaerolineae; order Anaerolineales; family Anaerolineaceae; genus Pelolinea. The sequence goes on from JABLXK010000006.1 coordinate 37,893, forward strand.
AGCTGGTCATACCCCTGGTTATGATTTTTTCCTGATGGAAGAAGAATTATCTCATTTGTTAAAGCGAAAAGTGGATTTGCAGACCCCTGCTTTTCTAAGCCCGGAAATTCGTGGATCCGTTTTGGATAAGGCTGTGATTGCATATGAGCGAGCATGATCCTTCGATAACCTTCAAGCAAATGCTTTCCAGCGCCCGTGAAGCGATAGAAATCAGCCGTGGAAAATCCCGTGAGGATTTGGATAACGACCGTTTATTGAATTTGGCTCTGACCAGGCTGATCGAGATCATTGGTGAATCGGCTAATCGGATTCCGGTAACAGAACGGGAGAAATATCCTGACCTTCCCTGGGTTCAAATGATCGGCGCTCGCAATCGCTTGATTCACGGTTACGACAACGTGGATTTCGATGTGCTTTGGGCGATCATTCAAAATGATTTGCCACGGTTGGTCATTCGATTGAAAGAAATTGTAAAAAGCTAATCCTCATTATTAATTTTTATAATCCTATGCCCAAACTCAACCTGCGTTACCACCACCTTGGCATCCCCACGGCCCAGCCCATACCCGGCGAAAATTACTTCCCCGAGCTCAAGTTCTACCATTGCGGCTACGAAACCAGCGAATTCGGCATCGAGTGGATGCGCTACGAGGAAGGCTGCCCGCTGCCGGAGATCGTCCAAAAACTCCCGCACGTGGCTTTCCAGGTCGATGATGTGACCGAAGCAATAAAAGGCCGGCACGTCATCATCCCGCCCAACAGCCCCTCACCGGGAGTGGTGGTGGCCGTCATCGAGGAAAACGGCGCGCCCATCGAGCTGATCCAGGATTCGAACGACTAAAAATTTTTTCCGCAGTGCAGTACTAAGAATCAGTTATACTGGTTTTAGGGAGATGGAAAGGAGTCTCAAAAATGGTTGAGAATCGAAAATCCTCAAGTATCGATGAAAAATGGTCCGGTCTCGCGCGATTGGGCGGTTATGCCTGTGTCGCCATGCTGGTGATCATGGCAGCTCAAATGATTGTCTTTATCATGTGGCCGCCGCCGGATACCGTTTTGGACCTTTTCAACCTGTTTCAGAAAAATGCATTTTTAGGGCTGTTGAGCATGGATCTGCTCTACGTGGTCAATAATTCCGTCTTGATCCTGATCTATCTGGCATTGTATACCGCCCTGAAACCGGTGAATGAATCCGCCGCGCTGGTTGCTCTGGTGTCGGGGCTGGTGGGTATCGCGGCGTATTACCCCTCCAACACGGCTTTCGAGATGCTTGCTCTCAGCCGCCAGTATGCCGCCGCGCTCAATGATGCGCAGCGATTGATTTATCAGTCCGCGGGGCAGGCCATGCTGGAAACCTACGGCGGCACAGCTTTCGATATGTACTACGTCCTCAACGCCGCCGCGCTGCTAATTTTTGCCGTGCTCATGTTCCGCAGCCCCTCCTTCTCCAAAACCATTGCCGCAATCGGCCTTGCGTCGGGAATCTTGATGACGATTCCCTCCACGGCCGGCACCCTCGGCCTAATCTTCTCGCTGGCTTCACTGCTTCCCTGGGCGGTCTTTTTGGTATTGATCACGCCGCGCTTCTTCCGGTTGGGGCATAAATAAAAGTTATACAGTTTCAAGCGAAAGATTAATTGCAGTAAAAATTTCTATACTTCTCGCTTTATTGAACACGAATCTACCCTGCATAAGGCAGGCTCTAAAACCGTGGCAGATTTGTTACACCGGAATATATTCTGTGTTTTCCATAGTTAATGGAACCGGTCAATGACCGTGATTCCGATGCTCCTGAACTGATCCATCGTGGTCAGCGCCTCCGGCGCTTCATCCAAACCGATCGTTTTGCAAATCAACCTGGAGGGTTCCAGCTTGCCCGCCCGGATCAGCTCGAAGACCGCGCCGTAACGATGCGCCTGGATGCCGTGGCTGCCGATGATCTCCAGCTCGTTGGCGATCACCTTGTCCATCGGGATGGCAGGGTGGTGCTGTTCCGCCAGCATCAAGCCCACCTGCACGTGCTTGCCGCGCTTGCGCAGGTTGGCGATCGAGTTGAAACAGGTGGTCGGGCTGCCCAGCGCGTCCATGGAAAGGTGCGCCCCGCCGCCGGTGATCTCTTTCACTGCGGCCACCACGTCATCCACCTTTTTGGAATTAATAACCGCCAGCGCGCCGAGCGAGCGAGCGAAATCCAGCTTGGTGTCGTCGATGTCAATTGCTACCACCTTGGCGCCCGCCGCGACGGCGATCATAACCGCCGAAAGGCCCACGCCCCCGCAGCCATGCACCGCCACCCACTGCCCGGCGCTGACCTTGCCCTGATCCACGATGCCGCGGAAAGATGTCACAAAGCGGCAGCCCAGGCTGGCGGCCGTGACAAAATCGATCTCATCCGGGATGCGCACCAGGTTATCGTCGGCGTAGTGGATGGCTACGTATTCGGCGAAGGAACCCCAATGCGTGAAGCCCGGTTGGAACTGATGGTCGCACACCTGCTGGTTGCCCGACAGGCACTGCGGGCAGCTCCCGCAGCCGCACACGAAAGGCAGCGTCACGCGCTCCCCCACCTTCCAGCGTTCAACCTGCTTGCCGACTGCCGCGATCACGCCTGCCAGTTCGTGCCCGGGCACGTGCGGCAGGTGAATATCCGGGTCATGCCCCATCCAGCCGTGCCAGTCGCTGCGGCAGATGCCGGTTGCTTTCACCTCGATTACCACGCCGGTGTCTGTGGGGCTTGGATCGGGTAGATTTTGGATGGAAATGGGTTTGCCGAATTCTTCGAAAATTGCTGCTCTCATCACACTGCTGCTCCTGAATCGTTAAGGTTTTTCCAACATGCAATTGTGCCTGCATTATAACTTGCAGTTTTGTTGGTGTATATTTTAATTAAAGCGTATGGTGAACCCGGAAGCGTCCAAATATTGCCTGATAACCTGCGCCGCCGGCAGCCGCTCCGAAGCGCAGCGCCTGGCAGACCTGTTGGTGGAGCGCCGGCTGGCCGCCTGCGTGCAGCTTGTGGATATCGCCAGCGCCTATGCTTGGCAGGGGAAACTGGAGCACGCGCAGGAATACCTGCTGTTGATCAAGACTCGCACGGTTTTATACCCGCAGGTGGAGCGTTTGCTGCGCGAAAATCACAGCTATTCCGTGCCGGAGATCCTGCAAATTCCCATCGAGAACGGCTTGCCGGATTACTTGCAGTGGATGCATGAGGTTACTTCCGGCAACACAAAAGGAGCAGATGAATCATGAATAAGAGAATGATGACGACTGCAGGCTGGCTGGCGTTGTGTGCTTTGCTCATCGCCGGATGTTCATCGAAAGCGGAAACCGCGGCAGCCGCGCCGGCGCAGACCTTTTCGGACCCCTTTGCTTATTGCGCCGCCGTGAACACCATCGATACGCCAGACGCGCATTACACCGGCCAGCCGGTGCCGGACGCGGTTATCGGCGGTTTCATTCGGGCAGCCGAGCTGGCGGCGGGAGAAGAAGCCTATGAGATGTTCCGCCAGACCACCATCTGGCGCTGCATGGACGGCAAGGTATATGCCTGCAACTACGGCGCCAACCTGCCCTGCGACTCCAAAGCGGACACCAATGAAAAACCCTCGCAAGCCATGCTGGATTTCTGCGCCCAGAACCCCGGCGCCGAAGCCATCCCCATGAGCGTCACCGGGCACGCCACCATTTATAGTTGGGGCTGCCAGGCAGAGACCCCAGTTATCTTGGAGCAGATTGACCAGCCGGATGCCGCCGGATTCCTGAGCCGCATCTGGTACCCCCTGACGCCGGAGGATTGATATCCCGGACTTGCCTGTGGATTGATTCTCGTGCTACTATGATAGCAGCGACAGCCTGATTGATTACGCAGGCTTTTCACTTTACCGCATCGTCACTGGTCTTTGTAAAATTTGGTTTTGCAAAGGAGTATACGATGGGCATGAAAGTGGGTTTGTGGATCGATCACCGCAAGGCAGTGATTGTTACTTTGACAGACCGGGGGGAAAAGATTGATACCGTTCAATCCGGAGCGGAGCGGCAGCTGCGCCGTTCCGGGGAGTCGCCCCTGCGTGGGCCGTTCGACGTTTTACACGTTCCGGCCGATACTGTCCGCCAGCGGGCTTTTACCAGCCGCATGAATGTTTTTTACGATTCCATTGTCACCGACATCCAGGCTGCCGACGCGGTGCTCATCATGGGCCCCAGCGAGGCTCGCGAGGAATTAAAGAAACGTATGCAAAGAAACGGTTTGGTCAGAATTATTGCCGGCGTCGAAAAGGCAGGTCGGATGACCAATCGCCAGATTGCCGCGAAGGTGCGGCGGTATTTCGCGGTGTAGCGTGCGTTGACCTGTCAAAATCACGCAAATCATGTATGATAAAGGCGTGAATAAGAAACTGTTCGCCCGCTATGCCATCCGCGAGATCATGGGCTTGTTGATTATGGCCGCCGCGTTGTTCATCCCTGCCGGACGGCTGGATTGGCCGCAAGCCTGGGCGGTGTTGGGGATTATGCTGGCCTGGGTGGCAGCCACGGCGGTGGTGCTTTTGCGCATCCATCCCGCTTTGATTGCCGAACGCCTCGGCCCGCACCAGGGCTCCAAGGGTTGGGATGGCGCCATCATGAGCGCTGTCGGCTTGCTGCAATTGATGCGCTACGTCCTGGCCGGCCTGGATCGGCGTTTTGCCTGGAGCGGCATTTTCCCAACCGGCCTCCAGCTTGGCGCTTTCCTGCTTGGCGCGGCGGGGTACGCGCTGGTGCTCTGGGCGACGGCGTCCAACGCTTTCTTCTCCCAGATCGTGCGCCTGCAGCCTGAGCGCAACCAGAGCGTCGTTACGGACGGTCCTTACCGGTGGGCGCGGCACCCGGCTTACACCGGCGCGATCCTTTTTGAACTGGCGGCGCCGCTCCTGCTGGGATCCTGGCCGGCATTCTTTGTCAGCCTGTTCAATATCTTTCTCCTGATACTGCGAACTTACCTGGAAGATCATACCTTGCAATCTGAACTGGCTGGTTATGCGGATTACGCCGCCCGCGTGCGCTACCGTCTGCTGCCGGGTGTGTGGTAATATTCCGATGTCATCAAAAACACGTATTCTTCAAGGGAGGGATTCTATGGAATCGAAACCGAAAGCTTTTCCCATTGCCAAATGGATTCAGGTATTTTTATACCTGCTGTTCTTTCCTCTTCTTCCATTGATCTTATCCGGACGCTGGGATTGGTGGGAAGCCTGGGTGTATGCGCTGATTTGCATCGCCGGTTTTGTGGTTAGCCGGCTGCTGGTTGCCCGCAAAAATCCCGATCTCATCGCCGAACGGGGCAAATTCCTGAAAAACGAAAACACCCAGCCCTGGGATAAAATCCTGGCTCCGCTGGTGGGGCTTGGCGGCAATCTCATCCCGCTGGTGGTGGGGTTGGAAGCCTATTACGGTCAGGTGCATATTTTCAGTTGGATCCCGAAAATCGTCAGCCTGATACTCTTCCTGGCTGGCTTCGCCTGGAGTTCCTGGGCGCTGGTTGAGAATCGCTTCTTTTCCGGTACGGTGCGCGTGCAATCTGAACGCGGGCATCAAGTGGTCAGCAGCGGCCCTTACCATTTCATGCGTCATCCAGGCTATGCCGGCGCGCTCTTGGCTTATCTGACAGTCCCTGTTTTTTTGGATTCCGTGTGGACTTTAATTCCGGCGGGGCTGCTGACTGTCTTGATATTCATTCGCACCCGTTTGGAGGATGATTTTTTGCAAGACCAATTGCCGGGTTACAAAGAGTATGCTCAAAAGGTGCATTACCGCCTGCTCCCGGGAATCTGGTAGACCGTAAAAAACTCATTTTAAAAATCGTTGAGTGCGGCTCGCCTTCATTGGCATTTTTAGGGTGTAAACAAATCGGATAATGTTCATAAAAATTAACAAGAATTTAACCTGATCTGAATATCGGCTTAATCGATATTTAATTTGAGTTTCCTAAAATCATCTTGAAACCAAATCTGAATTTGATAGGAGACAAGATGAATTCAACCCGTTTTATAAAACCCGTTTCGTTGTTGGTGCTCGCATTATTTGCGCTGACTGCCTGCGGCGGAAACGCGGCAGCCGCGGCCTCGGATTGGAGCAAGGTTGCCTCCGCTGAAGCCGGCGGTGGTATGGATGCGCTGGTGGCAGCGGCCAAGGAGGAAGGCGAACTGAACGTGATCGCCCTGCCCGAAGATTGGTGCAATTACGGTGAAATGATCTCGACCTTTGAAAGCAAATACGGTATCAAAATCAATTCCATCACCCCCGATGCCGGTTCTGCTGACGAGGTTCAGGCCATCATTGACAACAAGGAAAACAAGGGTCCCCAGGCCCCCGACGTGATTGACGTAGGCCCTGCCTATGGTCCTTCCTCCAAGGAACAAGGATTGCTGGCTCCCTATAAAGTCGCCACCTGGGACAGCCTCGCCGGCGTCAAGGACGCGGATGGTTATTTCTTCACGGATTACAATGGCGTTCTGGTTTTTGAAATCAACACCGATGTGGTCAAGGATGTTCCGCAAGACTACGCCGATCTGCTGGATCCCAAATATAAGGGCCAGGTTGCCCTGGCGGGCGACCCGCGTGCATCGAACCAGGCTGCCCAGACTGTTTACGCCGCGGCTTTGGCCAACGGCGGTTCGCTGGATGATGTGCAACCCGGTCTTGAGTTTTTCAAAAAATTGAATGCAGCAGGAAATTTGCTGCCCCTGATTGCCAATACCGGTTCCATCGCCATGGGCGAAACCCCCATCACTTTCCAATGGAACTACTTGGCTATGGCCAATGCGGATTCCTTCGCCGGCAACCCCCCTGTGGAAATCGTCTATCCCAAGTCCGTCACCTGGGGCGGGTACTACCTGCAGGCCATCAGCGCTTACGCTCCCCATCCTGCGGCTGCCCGCCTGTGGCAGGAATACCTCTACTCGGATGAGGGCCAGACCATTTGGATGAAAGGCTACTGCGCCCCGGCCCGCCTGGCCGATATGCTGGAACGCGGCGTGGTTTCCGATGAACTGAAAGCCAAACTTCCCGATCCGGCCATCATCGAGAGCGCCATCGTTCCCAACGGCGACCAGTTGTCCGCCGCCCGCGACCTGATCAAGGCGCAATGGGACAGCGTAGTTGGTTTGGATATCAAATAATCAATCTACAAAATGACCTGCATGCGTGGCCCAACTCCGGTTGGGTCACGCATTGAATTCAAATATTCCCTGCGAGGAGAATGGATGATTGCCGGACAAAACAAACGCATACATGGAAAAGGTCAGGCAGGCTGGAAAACCTGGATTGGTTTGCTGCCCTTTTTTCTTTTCATCACTTTTTTTCTGGTCATGCCTTCTTTGACGCTGTTTTCCGGGGCTTTTCAGGATGCCGAAGGCAGGTTTACCCTGGCCAATTTTTCGTTCCTGGAAAACACCTTTGCCTTGAAGTCCTACCTTACCAGCATTTGGGTAAGCCTGACCACCTCCCTGATCGGCGGTATTTTCGGCTTTTTTGTGGCCTATGCCACCACCTCTTCCCGCGCGCCGCGCTGGATGAGCAATATCCTGTCCACGTTCTCCGGTCTGGCGGCTAATTTTGGAGGCGTGCCGCTGGCTTTCGCTTTCATCGCTACGCTCGGGCGCACCGGTTTTATCACGGCTTTGCTTAAGGGCGTCTGTTTCAACGGCGCAGACGGCGCGGCGATCTGTCCTTTCAACCCTTATGATCACGGATTCAATTTATACAGCGCCGCCGGCTTAATCCTGGCTTACACGTATTTTCAATTTCCGCTTATGGTGTTGACCATCACGCCTGCCCTGGAGGGCTTGAAAAAAGAATGGTCCGAAGCGTCTGCCAATCTGGGCTCCAACAGCGCGCAATACTGGCGCTACGTGGCGCTGCCGGTGCTGCTGCCCTCCCTGCTGGGCGCCACCATCCTGCTTTTCGGCAATGCTTTCGGCGCCTACGCCACCGCCCAGGCACTAACCGGCGGCAGCATCTACTTGGTGACCATCATGATCGGCCAGCAGATCCGCGGGGATGTGCTGGGTAATCCCAACGAAGGGTATGCGCTGGCTTTCGGTATGGTGATCATCATGAGCCTGACCATCGTTCTTTATATCCTGTTGCAGCGCAAAACTGCCCGCTGGTTGAAACTATGAAAAAGAAAAATAATCCCTGGGCGATTTTTTGGGCGGTTCTGGCCATGCTCTATTTCTTCGTGCCGATGCTGGGCACCTTTATTTTTTCGCTGCGCATGAAGCGCGGTGTGTTGAGCTTTCTGGCTTACCAATCGGTGCTGTCGGATGCGAACTTCCTGCGCAGTTTTCGCTATTCCGCCACCATGGGGGTGGTCACGGTGATCGTCAGCGTTGTTTTGCTGCTGCCCAGCGTGTATTGGATCTATATTAAAGCGCCCAAAATGAAACCTGTCATGGAGATCATTTCCATCCTGCCTTTTGTGATTCCTGTGATCGTGCTGGTTTTTGGCTTGATCCGCACCTTCGGCCGCCCGCCTTTTCAATTGACCTTATCGTCATTTGGAACGGATGTGTTGATCGCGGCCGGGTATGTCATTATCAGCATGCCTTACATGTACCGCGCCATCGATGTGGGCATGCGCTCCATGGACGTGCGCACCCTCACCGAGGCCGCTCAAAATCTGGGTTCCAACTGGTTTCAGGTGCTCACGCTGGTGATCTTACCCAACCTGCGCATCGCCATCCTGAGCGGCGCTTTGATCTGCTTTGCCACGGTCATGGGCGAATTGATCCTGGGTGATTTCCTGGTGCGCCCGGCTTTGGGTTCTTACATGGCCGGGGTCGGCCGTTCCAAAGCATATGAGCCGGCAGCCCTGGCGATCATCAGTTACGGCCTGACCTGGCTTTGCCTGGGGTTGATCCAATATTTCAGCCGTGGAAGAAGCCAACAGCAGCTTACCGGTAGATAACCAAAGAGGAATTCATGGCACAATTGGAACTGATTCACATCTCCAAGTCTTTCAACGAAATGACCGCCGTGCAGGATTTTAACCTGGCGGTGGAAGCTGGTGAGTTTATTTCTTTTCTGGGTCCCAGCGGTTGCGGAAAAACCACCACTCTGCGCATGGTGGCCGGTTTTGAGATTCCCACATCCGGAGTGATCCAATTGGATGGCATGGATCTCACCCCCTTGCCTCCCAACCGGCGCAACATGGGCATGGTTTTCCAATCGTATGCGCTTTTTCCAAACATGACCGCTGCCCAAAACGTTGGGTATGGTTTGAGGGTGGCTGGGAAACCCAGGGTGGAGATCGAACAGCGCGTGATTGAGATGCTTGATTTGATCCAGATGCATGATTTCGCGGAGCGTTATCCCAACCAGCTTTCCGGCGGCCAGCAGCAACGCCTGGCGCTGGCGCGCGCCCTGGCCATCAAGCCGCGCGTGCTCCTGCTGGATGAGCCCCTGTCCGCCCTGGATGCCAAGATCCGCCTGGAACTGCGCCAGGAAATCCGCCGTATTCAGCGCCAGTTGGGTATTACCACCATCTACGTCACTCATGACCAGGAGGAAGCCCTTTCACTTTCCGACCGCATTGTGATTATGCGGCGCGGGGTGATCGAGCAGGTCGGTACGCCGCAGCAGATCTATAATTTTCCGGCCAGCGACTTTGTGGCTGAGTTTGTCGGTCACATCAACCTGCTGCCGGTGGAAGTGGTGCAAGCGGATGCGGGCGTGGTGCGCCTGGGCAGTCAGGTCGTGCGCGCCGGCCAGTTCGGACACTTGAACGGCCGCCCGGTGCGCCTGGCGGTGCGTCCGGAAGAATTGAAAGCCGGGTCTGTGGAGGGCGCCAACAACCTGACCGGCATGATCGAATCGGTCACCTATCTGGGCGCAATTGTGCGCATCCGCGTGGATGTGGATGGGCAGCTGGTCTCGCTGGACATGTTCAACGAACGCTCGCTGGAAATTCCGGTTGTTGGTCAACCCTTTCATGTCAATTTCCCGGTGGAGGCTTGTTGGCTGACCAATGGAGTCAAGAACTGAACGGTTGACCCTGCGTAAATTCAATTTCCGAAAGAATATCTACTCAAGCGAACCGAAAATTGAATTTGGTTGCACTGAGTTTGGTATCATTATGCAGCTTTTTGAAAGGATACTGATATCGAGCGGGCAGTTTCTTAATAATGCCTGAATTCATCGACAGTATTGATTGATTGAATGGCATTGGCTATTTTTGACTTGGACGATACCCTGGTGGATTGCGACAGCGAGGGTCTTTGGTTGAAATTCATGGTAGAGCGCGGCCTGGTGGATGCGCAGGCCATCCAGCGCGTGATCGAGTTCACCCGAACTTACGCGGTTGGACAAATGGATTTCGACCAGTATGAAGTCTTTTTCCTGAATTTATTTAAAGAGCTGCCGGCCGAGGTCTTGCGGGATTCATTGGCGGGATTTCTTGAGTTGGTGCGTTCCCACCTGCGCCCGGAAGTGCTCGCACGCCTGAACCGGCACCGCGCGCAGGGAGACAGGATCTTGCTGATCACGGCCACCAGCGTCTTCCTCTCGCGCCCGATTGCGGAGCTGCTGGGTGTGGCGGATCTGATCGCGACGCAAAGCGAACTGGACACCGAAGGCCGGCCGACCGGAAAAATCATCGGCACTATTCCTTTCCAGTCAAGAAAGGTGATCTTGCTGGACGCCTGGCTGCGCGAGCATGGGTGTTCGCTGGAAGATAGCTGGGGTTACAGCGATTCCTGCAACGATTTGCCCTTGCTGCAAAAAACGGCCTATCCGGTGGCGGTGGCTCCCGACAAGATCCTGCGGGATCATGCGCTGGAACACGGTTGGGAGGTACTGCTGGATGGGGGCGGTGGAGTTCTCAAGGAATTTATCGATCTGAACACCGATTTAGTGGATACGTGCGATGATGCCTGATTTACCCGTTTCGGATTTGCTTTTCGCTTTCACAAGCTGGGCTTGCTCCCGGCCGGATATTCTAGCGGCTGCGCTGGTCGGTTCGCAGGCGCGCGGGACGGCCGGGCCGCATTCGGACGTGGACCTGGTCATCCTGGCGCGCGAACCGCGCGTTTATCTGGACGAGACTGCCTGGGCGGAGCGCTTTGGCCAGGTAGAGAGCCAACAGGTGGAGGATTACGGCCGCCTGTGCTCGCTGCGCGTCTGGTGCCGCGACGGCCTTGAAGTCGAGTACGGTTTTACCGGCGAAAGCTGGGCGGCCCTGCCGCTGGATGAAGGCACGCGCCGGGTTATCGCGGACGGGATGTGCATCCTCTTCGAACGTGGGCCTATCCTGACCGCCTGCCTGGCGCAGGTGCAGCGCGGTGCCAATCGCAGGTAAAATGAAGCCAACTTAAAAACCGGAGCTTTTTATGACAAGCGATCAATCCGTATCCGCGGATGCGATTTTTCACCACGTCGGCATCATCCCCGACGGCAACCGCCGCTGGGCTAAACAGAATAATATGGATCTTACCGAGGCCTACTGGCTGGCCATGCAGAAGATCACAGCTTGCTGCGGCGCGCTCTTTCACAAAGGTGTTTCCTCTGTTTCCGTTTACCTGTTGAGCAAAGACAACATCCTGCGCGCGCGCGAAGACCTGCAGGCGGTGGTCATTGCCGAAGCGCGCATGCTGCGCGAGCTGATCCCGGCGCTCAAACGCGACCTGGGCGTGCGCGTGTACCACGCCGGCAATCCCGCTTCGCTCCCCGAAGAATTTCGCAGCGCACTGAACGGTGTGTGCGAGACCGGCAACGGCTGCACCGATCCCTTCCCGCGCCTTTACCTGCTGGCGGGTTATGACGCTTATGAAGAGATTGTAGCCGCCCGCGACGCCATCGGCCCCGATCCGGAAAAACTGATCGAGGCGCTTTCCGTGCCGGTCGAGCTGGACGCGGTCATCCGCACTGGCGCCGACCATCGCATCAGCGGTTTCCTGCCGCTGCAATGCAAGTACGCCGAACTTTTCTTCGAGCCTTACTATTTCCCGGATATCACCCCCGAGCGCGTGCTGGCCATCATGGAAGAATTCGGCTCCCGCAGCCGCCGCTTCGGGAAGTAGTTCCCAATTCTGACTAACGCGATTGACAGGGCATACATTTTTGTATGCCTTTTTTATTTACCACGGATAACCACAGATGAATACCGAAAAACCTTTTAAGCTTGATGATCACAGATCGCACTTTTCGCAAAAAGAAGTGTAATAACTGCAACCCCTTCGCTCCGCAGGGGAGAAGGCCGGGGATGAGGGAAAAAAGTTTTCCACCGGCAGAATGCAAACACTATCCCTTGACAAAATCTAAATAATTACTTAGTATTAACTAAATATAAAGGTGATGAAATGAGAAAAGAGCGTGATGGAGAGTCTACCAAAGCAACAGTATTGAGAGCCGCCCGCCAGGCTTTTGCCGACCACGGTTTTGCCGGCACTTCCCTGGCGATGATCTCGCAGGCCTGCGGCATTTCCGACGGCCTGATCCTGCATCACTTCAAGAGCAAGGAAAACCTCTACCGCATGGTGCAGGAAGATCTGGCGGCGGAATATCTGCAAGTCATCAACCAGGCTTCCGCCCGGGCGCAGGATGAGCGGCAAATCGCCCTGCAAACGCTGCGCGCGGCGTTCCAATACTGGAGTGAGGACACGGCGTACTATCGCATTTCTCTGTGGGCTTATCTCGAAAACCAAAGCGCTTTGATCGAATCGGAGGCCAGGTTGACGGCCGGGCTGGCGGAAAAGGTGAAGGAGATGCAAATCCACGGGCAGGCGGATGACCGCTTCTCGCCGGTGGCGCTGCTGACCATGACCATCGGTCCGCTGCATTTTTGGGTACGCCACCGCGAGGAGTTCCGCCGAACGCTGCATCTGGATGCCTCCCCGGAGCAGTTGAACCGGGATTTCGAAGAAGAATTCATCCGCATGATCATGAAGTTGTATCAGCCCTTGCTGGAAGATCAAGCCGATAACAAAGCCTGAAGTATGGCGCTGGTTTAAATTGGATATTTTTGAGAGGGATCAGGAATGAATGTTGTCAATGAATCAAATAAAAAATTGGTGAAAGGATCGGGCACCGTGGGGTATATCTGTTTCACGCGCGCCTGTGCATATCGCGATCCATGCTATCACGGCTCCGATAGCATGGCGGAAATTTTCCTGCCCATCTTTGCCAGGGTGATCCTGAATGTTCCTTTTCTGAAGAAAATGTTCCTGAACAAAATCTCCGGCAATGGGATTTACGAGTATGTGATTGCCCGCACCAGGGTCATGGATGAATTTTTTGTGCGGGCTTTGCAGGAAGGTTACCGGCAGATCGTCATCCTGGGGGCGGGCATGGATACGCGCGCCTGGCGTTTCGCGAACCAAAATCGGGGCGCGCGCGTTTTCGAGCTGGATCTGGAAAGTGTGCAGCGCGAGAAGCTCAAGATCCTCAAACGCAAGGGGGTTGCCTTGCCGGAGGGTCTAGTTATGGCGGGCATTGATTTCAACAAGGAGGATTTGGGGCAGGTGTTGGCCGCTGCCGGATACCGCCGCGGCCTGCGCACCTTGTTCATGATGGAAGGACTGGTCATGTATTTGAATGCGGATGCCGTGGAGCGCATGCTGGCTTTCATCCATGAGAGCGTCCTGCCCGGCAGCCTCCTGGTGTTCGACTACGTCCAGGCGGCGGTGCTGCGCAAAGAAGGTCGTTTCTATGGCGAAAAGGGATTGGCGGATACGGTGGCAAGCGCCGGCGAGACCTGGACCTTTGGGATTGATGACGCTGTCATAGGGAATTACCTGGCGGATCGCGGCTTTCACTTGATCTCCCATTACACCGGCGCCGATCTGGAAAAGAAGTACTTTGCTGCGTCGCAGGCGCATGTGAACGGCACGCACTGCATCGCCGACGCTGAGGTCGGATGAAGATGACTTGTCAAAGAAAAACGAAAGAGGAAAAATGATGACTGACATAAAACCTGAAAATAAGCCCATTGATTTCGGCAACTGGGTGCCGCTGAAAATGATCGTTGTTCCAGCCATCCTTGGTCTGGCGTGCCTGGGGGCCGGGTTGCGCTGGTGGCCGCTGCTGATCCCGGCTGCGCTTTTCTGCGCAATCGCCGTGTATTTCGCGGTCGCCCGGTGGCTCTTTTCCGCGCGCGGCGGGAACGTGCAGGACCGGATTCTGGAATTGCTGCTGGAGCACCTGCCCGCGGATGCCGTCGGTAAGGTCCTGGATATCGGCTGCGGCAACGGGGCGCTGGCCATCAAGGCAGCCCAACGCTTTCCCAAAGCGGCTGTGACCGGAGTGGATTTTTGGGGAAAATCTTGGGATTATTCCATCAAGGTCTGCGAGGGCAACGCCGCGGCCTGCGGCCTCTCCGGGCGAGTGGACTTCCGCCAGGGCAGCGCGGCCAGCCTGCCTTTCGCGGATGGCAGCTTCGACCTCGTCATCAGCAACCTGGTCTTCCACGAAGTGCGCGATGCGGCGGACAAGCGCGAACCGTTGCGCGAAGCCCTGCGCGTGCTCAAACCCGGCGGCGTGTTCGTGCTGCAGGATCTTTTCTTATTGGAACCCTATTTCGGCACGCCGCAGGAATTGCAGGATACCTTGCGCGGGTGGGGCGCAGGACGCGTGGAGTTCATCCGCACCTGCGACCGGGAATTTATTCCCAAATGGGTGAAATTGCCTTTCATGGTGGGGACGCTGGCGATTCTGCGCGGTGAGAGATAGCGGCAGGGCAACCTGCCGTTAACTTTTATCTTTCGCGGTTTATCCCTTGACAACCCATTATATACAAGTTAGAATATATAATGTGATATATATTTAGGAGAGTTTTGAATGAGTGTACGTTTGGTGATCCTGGGGCTGCTGCGCGAGAATCCGCTCTATGGATACGAGATCAAGCAGATCATCGAAGAACACATGAGCGATTGGACCTCGATTGCCTTCGGCTCGATTTATTTTGCTTTGGATAAGCTAGCCGATGAGGGTTTCGTGGAAAAGATCAGCGTCGAGCAGGAAGGCAGGCGCCCTTCACGCAGTGTTTACCAAATTACCTCTCCCGGACGGCAGGAATTCCTGCGCCTGCTGCGCGAAAGCTGGCAGAACGTGGAACGGGAATACTTTACGCTGGATATCTGCCTGTTTTTCAAGGATGCGCTCCCAACGGAAGAGATCGTAGCCTACCTGCGCAGCCGCCAGGCGGCTTTGCGCGGTGTCCTGGAACATATCGCCAGCCACCGTGACGAAGAGATGATCCAGCCGGATATCCCGCCGATCGCGCGCGCCATCTTCGAACATTCCATCGCGCACACCCGCGCGGAGTTGAATTGGATTACGGATCTCCTGGAAAAAATTGAAGGAGGGATTATCAAATAATTTTTTTGAGTATTATACAATCTGGAATATAAAAACTAATATAACAAGGAGATTAAGAATGACGAAACCACGTGTTCCGGAAACCGACAGCGGTATTCAGGGTGTCGATATCGTCGCCATGTACGACCAAATGCAGCGCACGCTGCGCGATAAGGGCTGGATGGAAACGGGCGATTTGCTCAAGAGCGGCATCACCGGCGGGCATGCCCTGGAAATCGGCTACGGACCGGGTTATTTGGGGCTGGAATGGCTGAGCCGCTGCCCGCAGGGCCACCTGACCGGCCTGGATATCAGCCCGGATATGCAGGCGCTGGCCGGGCGCAATGCCCTGGAGTACGGCTGCCTGGATCGGGCGGACTACCGCCTGGGCCGCGGGGACAAGCTGCCTTTCGCGGATGGCAGTTTCGATGCAGTTTTTACCAATGGTTCTCTGCACGAATGGACGCATCCCGTGGAAACCTTCAACGAGATCTGGCGTGTGCTCAAACCCGGCGGCCGCTATTTCATCTCCGATTTACGCCGGGATATAAACTTTCTGATATACGCATTTTTATGGCTGGGCACCCAGCCGGCTGCCATCCGGCCGGGTTTGAAGACTTCGGTTGGGGCGGCGTACACCGCAGTCGAATTGAGGGATATGATAAAAAATAGCTGCCTGGTTGGAGGTTGGATCAAAGCCAATCCTTTTGGATTGTCGATTTCTGGAGTAAAGTAACTTTCATCCCCCCCGACTATTAATTAATTCTTTTTGTCTATAATTGAACACCTGGCCGCTTGTCAATAAGCTGTCAGGTTTTTGGGTTTTTTCCGTTTTCTTTAATGTTCGAACCCAAAAAGCTGCAGCAAAGGAGAACTATTGACACCCGAAAACAGTTTCAACAATAGAAAAATGATTCGGACAGCATTTGAACAGGAACCTCCACTGGTTTCAGCGGAGGCCTTCGAAAAACTGTACCGAAAAAGCTGCCTCCCGGTCTTTCGTTATCTTTACGCGTACACCGGGGGATCGCGCGAACTGGCGGAAGATCTGACGGCCGAAGCTTTCATGCGCGCCTGGAAAAATCGCACCACGTATTCAGGCAGGCCGGATGGGGCGGTGGCATGGGTCATCCGCATTGCCCGCAATCTGGCGATCGATACGCACCGCCGCGCCACAGCCGGCATTGACAGCCGCGCTGATCCGCTGGAGGAGGAATTGGATGCGCCTGCCGCGCTTCCCAACCCGGAAATGCAGGTGATACTTTCAGAGCAGCAGCACATCGTCCTGTCGTTGTTGGGCGAGCTGGCCGAGGAACAGCGTGAAATTCTCATCCTGCGTTATTTCCTGGATTGGAAAATCAAACAAATTGCCCATTACATGGATTTCCCCGATAATACGGTTTCCGTTTACATTCGCCGGGCATTGGAAAAGTTGCGCCGGATTTGGCCGGCTGAAAGGAGTTTGTGAGATGAATCAGCCTATAAATGATAAACAAGCGCTTTCCCGGATTGAAGCCCTGCTCCGATCCATCCAACCGCTTCCCGGCGAGGGTTTCAATCGCCGCATGCAGTCCGCTCCCTGGAATGTTTCCGATGCCGGGGGGAAAAGGACTTTCCACCCTGTGCGCAGTTACCGGCTGGCCGGCTTGGTCGTCATCGCGGTCCTTCTGGTTGGCCTGGCCTTCACTCCCGCCGGCCAGGTGCTGGCGCAGGAGATCATCCATTTCTTCAACCAGATCATCGGCAACACTTTCCCGCTGCCGAAAGATCAAATCATGGCGCCCGTACCCACTAGCACGCCGCAGCCGACCTATTACCCGGCATTGCTTCCGGCAGATCAAATAACCGAAACCGAATCAGCGCCGGAAGTCACGCCGCTGCCTGATTCCCAGTTGAACCTCGACCTGCTGCAGGACACGGACAGCACCACTGCCAGGGGGCTGGTGGATTTTCCGCTGCTCGAACCCTCCTTTTTGCCGGATGCCTACCGGCTGCGCAATATCCGCTACGACGACACTCAAAAAGCGGTGCTGTTTACTTATGCTTCCGGGAATGCTGGGCCACGCGAGTATTTTGTCCTCGCCCAGGGTCGTAACCTGGCAGCGCTGCAAATCCCCGCGGATGCCAGCCGGGAAACGCTCCAGGTTGGCGGGAATGCCATCCAATGGATCAGCGCCCCCACCCTGTTCGCGGACGGCGCCGGTACGGTCCTGCGCTGGGAACAGGCCGGTGTGGAACGGATGCTGGAAATCTTTCAGGGAGATGCCGGGAATGAAACCGGATTGGCGCGGGAGGTCTGGTTGTCCGTGCTCAATGGATTGACGACCTGCCCGGCGGATGGCAGCGACCAGGACTACGCCTGTGCGGTGAATCA
Organism: Anaerolineae bacterium; assembly: GCA_013178095.1. Taxonomy (GTDB): domain Bacteria; phylum Chloroflexota; class Anaerolineae; order Anaerolineales; family Anaerolineaceae; genus Pelolinea. Next base: position 55,597 of record JABLXK010000006.1, read on the forward strand.
TGCGGCGGTCGCGGCCGGGTTCACGCCTTGGCAATTTCCCCAGGCGCCTGATGGATATACCTTCAAAAACGCCTACTATAAGGCTGGCTTGACCGCCATCTGGTATGCAAGTCCGGCCGGAGAATTGGGCGTGCTGCAATCCAGCGATGATTTCAAGTCGCAGGAGGCTAACGACTGGTTTTCGGTTCCGCAGGATGTCATCCAGGAAGTGACCGTAAACGGCCAGGCAGCCGAATTCGTGAATGGCAGTTTCGTGGCGCGGCCCGGCGAAGATCACGCCATTTGGAATCCCGATTCCGGCCAGATCCGCTTGCGCTGGAAGCAGGATGGCTGGTGGTTCCAGTTCGTCAAATGGGGCGCACCCGCCATGCAGCCGCAGCAACTGGCCGACCTGGCTTCCAATCTGACGCCAGACGTGCAAAAGGTCGATTCCGGCAACCAGACAGCCAACGTTTCCATCCCGCAGCCGGACGTTTACCGGTCGATCGCGGATGCTGAAAAAGCCTATGGGAAAAAATTCCTGCAGCCGGCGGTCCTGCCGGATGGGCTGCCCTTCAGCCACGCTCTCTTGAATGAAGATGGCAGTATCATGTTGTTATATGGGGATTTCGCGGATGACAAGCTGCAATTGCTCGGCAATATGCTCATGTTGTCACAAGGTAAGAAGGAAAAGGATTTCACAGAACTATATAAGGTTTTCCCCGCAGAAGCTTTCACCGCGGCGGAAGTCAATGGATTGCCGGCCCACCTGATCAGGGGAGGGATGCTGATCGGCTCTTATGATGCATCCGGGAATTCATTAATTGATGCCCCGGTTTGGCAGCAGGAGCCATTCTGCCTGAGCCTGTATTGGGAGAAAGACGACCAATTCTATATCTTGCAGTTTTCGACGGTCACCGGTTCCGGCGCGCGTATTTCGGATGAGGATTTGATCAAAATCGCCGAATCGCTTCAGTAATGCTTTAGTAAAAGAAAAAGTAAAAAACATTGAAAACAGAACTCATCGCTAAGATGGGTTCTGTTTTTATCCGAAAAGCGCCGGATCGGAGCAAAACCCTGCCGTAATTTCTACGGCTGTGCTACAATCAGGCCTCATGGCGAGCGTACAAAGATCGTTCACGCGAATCAACACCATTACCACCCTACTGTATTATTATCTTTAGGGGCTTGCCTGGCTGCTGAATAGCAGGTAAAGCCCCGTTCCCCCACAATCGGCCTGGCAAGGCCGATTTGCATTTCCATACCCGGATCTCATTTTATTAATTGTTTTCAACACACCCAAGGAGCATCGATCATGAATATCACACTATCCACCGGCAAGATCATCCCCATCGAGATGCACAAAGTCAAGATTGTGCAAAAGACCAACCTGCCCTCATCCAAACGCCGCCTGGAGGCCATCAACGAGGCGGGCTACAACACCTTCCTGCTGCGCACGCGCGACGTCTTTTTGGACATGCTCACCGATAGCGGTACCAACGCCATGAGCGATAACCAGCTCGGCGCCATGATGGTTTCCGACGAAGCCTACGCCGGCAGCGAGAGCTTCTACAAGCTGGCCGACGCGGTCAAAGAGGTGCTCGGTTTCAAGTACCTGCTGCCCGTGCACCAGGGCCGCGCCGCCGAGCACCTGCTGGCCAAAGCTTTCGTCAAACCCGGCGACGTGGTGCCCATGAACTACCACTTCACCACCACCAAAGCCCACGTGGACCTGGCCGGCGGCAAGGTGGCGGAGATCTTCAAAGAAGGCGCGCTCGAGACCGCCAGCAGCAATCCTTTCAAAGGCAATCTGGATCCCGCCAAGCTGGAAGCGCTGGTCAAGCAGCATGGTGTGGCGCACATCCCCTTCGTGCGCATGGAAGCCACCACCAACCTGATCGGCGGGCAGCCCTTCTCCATGGCCAACCTGCGTGAGGTCAAGGCCATGGCCGCCTCCTTCGGCATCCCGCTGGTGTTCGACGGCAGCCTGATCTCCGAGAACGCCTATTTCATCCAGCAGCGCGAGCCCGAGTTCAAGGGCGCCACCATCCAGCAGGTCATCACTGAACTGATGAAGAACGTGGACATTTTCTACATGTCCGGGCGCAAAAGCGCGGCCGTGCGCGGCGGGCTGATCGCCACCAACGAGAAGAAGTTTTATGACGCGATCCTGCCCTGGCTGCCGGTTTACGAGGGTTTTGCCACCTACGGTGGCATGTCCACCAAGGAAGTCGAGGCCATGGCTGTCGGCTTGCGCGAGATGACCGAGCAGGCGGTGGCCAGCAGCGGCGCCGATTTCATCCAGTACTTCGTCAACCGCCTGGAAGAAGAGGGCGTGCCTGTAGTCACGCCTGCCGGCGGGCTGGCCTGCCACCTGGACGCTATGCGCTTCCTGCCGCACATCCCACAGGCGCAATACCCGGCCGGCGCGCTGGCTGCGGCTTTCTATATCGCCTCCGGTGTGCGCGGCATGGAACGCGGCACGGTTTCGATGGACCGCGACGCGCAGGGCAACGACGTGATGTCTGATCTGGAGCTGCTGCGCCTGGCCGTCCCGCGCCGTCTCTACACCATGTCGCACATCGAATACGCCGTGGATCGCGTCAAATGGCTGTACGCGCATCGCGAGATGGTCGGCGGCTTGCAGTTCGTGGAGGAGCCGCCCGTGCTGCGCTTCTTCTTCGGCCGCCTGGAGCCTGTCGGCGATTGGGGCGTCCAACTGGCCGCAGCTTTCCGCGCCGACTTCGGCGACGAGTTCTAGACTCTCGAATGGAAACCTCAGCTCCTTCTCCCGATCACTGAGCGCTTGCCCTCAACGTAGTGTAGGGTGTCGAAGTGTGGGAGAGGGAGCCAAAGAGAAAATTCAAATTTCAGTCACGTGGCACAGGATCTCAGGTGGCGGGAGAGAATTTTATTAAGATTGTCTTCGCGAGGCCGGCAAAGCCGGCCGTGGCGATCTTCGCAGGCAATTGCGTGGGCAATTGCCGAAGATACCATGTACGGCACAGGTTTCATTTCTGTGCCGTATATGGTACAAACCTTTTTCCCATACCCCAATTTTTAACCACAGATGAACACAGATTTTTTCATTAATACTGCCCACCAAAATGCGTCTACTTTCAACCTCGCCTGATGTCGCAATCTTGCTTCTAGATATGTCTTAGCGAGCGAAGCGAAGCAATCTTCTCCACCTACTGCATGAGCAGTGGATGGATATACACCACCAAAGTGACTACTAGACGACAGGTGATGGTGTACATCAGACATTGAGATCGCCACGTCGCTTCGCTCCTCGCGATGACAAACCTAAGCAAATCAGCTGAGATAGAAAAAAACCTCTCTCTCGAAATGAAAATAAATAAATCATGGCAATTTTGAAATAACTGGTATAAGCTACAATCATTACATGACCAAATCCTTACCAGTATTATTGATGAATTTCCTTGTAATGAGTTGTATTAAAACTTTCATTCCTACTCCAGTTCCTCCCTCCTCTCCCCACATCCTGGCCTACTACACCGGCGAAGCAGCCTCGCTGGCCTCGCTGAAAGCCTCCTCCTCCCACCTTGACATGCTCTCCATCGACGTGTTCAACGTGCAGGACGACGGCACCATCGCGCGCGGCGATGACCTGGGCGCGGCGGATTACGCCGTTCAGCGCAATATTCAGGCCTATGCCTGCGTCAGCAATTACCGCGGCGAGCCGCTCTGGGATTTCGACCCCGCATTGGCGCGCGCGGCCATCCAGGATCACAAAGACACCTTCATTGATCAACTCCTTGACCTGGCGGGCGACCCGCGCTACGCCGGGATTAACATCGACCTGGAAAGTATTGCTTACTCGGACGACATTGCCGCCGACCGCGCCGCCTTCACCGCCTTTATTGAGGAACTGGCTGGCAAGCTGCACGCCCTGCATAAGCAATTGGTCATCAGCGTGCCCGCCAAGTCGGCCGACTCCCCCGACGATGACTGGGCTTACCCCTACGACCTGGCCGCGCTGGGGAAAGCCGCCGATTACCTGCAGCTCATGACCTACGACCAGCACGGCCCCTGGGGCGAGCCCGGGCCGATCGCTTCCCTGGACTGGGTGGAAGATTGCACGGCTTACAGCGCCTCCCTGGTCGACCCGGCCAAACTGCTCATCGGCTTGCCGGCTTACGCCTACGACTGGGACACCACCGACCCGCAAGCCGAGGTGGGCGAGCTGAAGTGGACCGATATCCCTGCGCTGCTGGCCAGGCCCGGCACGCAGACCGGGCGCGACGCGTCCGTTGATTCCCCCTATCTGATTTACACAGAAAATGAGCACGAGCACGTGGTCTGGTACGAAGATGCCGCCAGCATCCGTTCCAAGGCCAGCCTGGTCTCGCGCTACAAACTGGGCGGCCTGTCCGTCTGGGCGCTCGGCCAGGAGGATGCAAGCTTCTGGCAGGCAGTTGACGATGGGCTTCAATAGACACTCATCGCTATAATTTGCGTAGATAATGGAGGAGAAATTTCATGACGATTCTATACATCTTGCTTGGTATTATTTTATTGGTGATCGTGGTCAACGCCGTATGGCGCCTGATTTCCGACCGCCGTTCGATTCCCTGCCCGGCCTGGCTGGGCTGGATGGTGGAGCTGGATAACCCCATCTTCCGCAACGACAGCGCCAAAGTGATCGTTTCGCACCTCGCGCTCCAACCCGGCTGGCGCGTGCTGGATTACGGCTGCGGCCCCGGCCGGCTCAGCCTGCCGCTGGCGCGCGCGCTCGCCCCGCAGGGGCGCGTGACTTCCCTGGACCTGCAGGCGGAAATGCTGGAGAAGGTGCGCGCCAAAGCGCAGGCTGAAAATCTGGACAACATCGAGTACGTGCGGGCGGAAGCCGGCCAGGCCCACCTGCCGGCCGGCGCATACGACGCGGCCATCCTGGTCACTGTGCTGGGCGAGCTGCCCGACGCGCCGCTTGCGCTGAAAGAGATCCATGCCTGCCTCAAGCCCGGCGGCCTGCTCTCCATCACTGAGGTGATCGCCGACCCGCACTTCCAGAAACAGGCCAAAGTGCGCGCCCTGGCGGCCGCCGCCGGTTTTGCCGAAAGCGCCTGCTTCGGCCGGCCCTGGTCGTATACCCTGAATTTCGTTAAATAATAAAAATAAAAGTAAAAGACTTGCCTCGCAAGGGCAGGTATTTTTTTTGAATCAGAGGTATAATTGATAGTAGCAATAATAAGTACTACTAAGGAAATAATATGACTGATGCTGAAATGATCGCGCTGGCTTCCGAGATCCAGGTCTACACCGCCCTGTTGCTCAAATTTTTCAACAACTCGCTGGAGGGGCGCCTGCGCGCCCGCGGTCTGGCGATCAGCGCCCTGCAGCATTCCATCCTGCGCATACTGGAGCACGAAACCCTCACCATCAGTGAGATCTCCAAACGCCTGGGCCTGGAGCCTTCCACCGTGCTGCGCTCGCTGGACGCGCTGGAGCGCAAAGGTCTGGCGCTGCGCGGGCGCGACGCGCGCGACCGCCGCCGCAACCCGCTGCACGTCACCGACGAGGGGCGGCGCTTCCTGGCGGAGGTGCCGGTCATCGCCGCGGATGATCCCGCGCTGCTGGCGCTGCGGCACATCGGTCCGCAGGCGGGGGCACGCCTGCGCGATTTGCTGAAGAAATACATCCTGCAGTCGCCCGATGGCCAACTGGTCGTCCCCCAAATGGAAGTATTGAAACGAAAATAATAATAAAGATAAGGAATTTCATCATGAATCAAAAATCGATCGCCATTATCGGCGCCGGCATTGCCGGGCTTTCCGCCGGCTGCTACGCGCGCATGAACGGTTACGATGCGACCATCTACGAAATGCACAACCTGCCCGGCGGGGTGTGCACCTCCTGGAAGCGCCAGGGTTACACCATCGACGGTTGCATCGGCTGGCTGCTGGGCTCCTCCCCGTCATCTTCCTATTACCGCATTTATGAGGAATTGGGCGCGGTTCAAGGCCGCACCTTTATCAATCACGATGAGTTCCTGCGCGTGCACGATGAGAACGGGCAGGAGCTGGTCCTATATACCGACCCAGATAAACTGGAAGCGCACCTGAAGCAGCTCTCACCCGCCGACGCGCCGGTCATCGATGAATTTATGGCTGCGCTGCGCGTCTGTGCGCGTTTTAACCCCGACGTGGAAAAAGCCCCCGAGCTGATGAGCCCGCTGGATGGCCTCAAATTCCTCTCGCAGAACGGGGCATTCCTCAAGGTGAACGCCGCCTGGAAGGACGTGACCATGGCCGATTTCGCCGCGCGTTTTTCCTCGCCCTTCCTGCGCCGCGCCTTCCCGCTGGCCTTCAGCGATCCGTTTGCGCTGATCATGACCCTGGGATGGCTGAGTCAAAAAGCAGCCGGCTTTCCACTGGGCGGCTCGCTGGAATTCGCGCGCGCCATCGAGCGCCGCTTCCTTGCCCTGGGCGGGCAAATCCATTACGGCGCGCGCGTGGAGCAGATTTTGGTGGAGGGCGGGCGCGCCTGCGGCCTGCGCCTGGTGGACGGCAGCCGGCAGCCCGCGGACATCGTCATTTCAGCCGCCGACGGGCACGCCACCCTGTTCGACCTGTTGCAGGGCGAATATCTCAACGACGACCTGCGCCGTTATTACAAGGATTTTTCCCTGTACGACCCGCTGGTGTACGTCACCCTGGGCGTGGCGCGCTCATTCGCCGGCCTGCCGCACTGGGTGGTCTACCCGCTGCCTGAGGCGCCCGATTTACCCGTGATCGGCGGGCAAGCCCAGCCCTCGCTAGGCGTCGAGATCTACAACTTCGACCCCAGCCTGGCGCCGATCGGAAAGACGCTCATCAAATGTATGTTCCCCTGCGATTACGATTATTGGAAGAACCTGTCGGCCGATCCGGCTCGCTATCAGGCTGAAAAAGACAACATCGCCGACTGGGTGATCGCGCAGCTTGACCAACACTATCCCGGCCTGGCCGCCCAGGTGGATATGCGCGACGTAGCCACCCCTTTGACCTGGGAGCGCTACACCGCCAACTGGCGCGGCAGTTTCGAGGGCTGGAAGATGACCAAAGAGAATACCCCGCCCTTCCGCATGCCCCGCACCCTGCCCGGCTTGCGGAATTTCTACATGGCCGGCCAGTGGGTGGAGGTGGGCGGCGGCATCCCGGCTGTGGCGGTTTCCGCCCGCAACCTCCTGCAAATTATCTGCAAGGCCGACGGGCGCAAGTTCACGGCCTTCCTGCCCTAGAAGAATTGCGAATACAATAGGGGACATGCTGGAGATTGTCCCCTATAACCCCGCCTGGCCGTTGGAATTCCAGCGCCTGCGCGACAGCCTGGCGGCTGCGCTGGGCGCGCTGGCCCTGCGCATCGACCATATCGGCTCCACAGCCGTGCCAGGCCTGGGTGCCAAGGACATCCTCGACGTGCAGGTCACCGTGCTGGCATTGGCGCCAGAAATTGTTGAGCGGTTGAGCGCGGCCGGTTACGTGTACCGTCCCGATATCACCTGCGATCACGTTCCTGCTGGTGCCGACCCGGCGCCGGAATTATGGACCAAGCTGTATTTCACCCACTTCCCCGGTCAGCGCGCGGCGCACATTCACGTGCGCGCCGCCGGGCGCCCCAATCAGCTTTACCCCCTGCTCTTCCGCGATTACCTGCGCGCCCATCCCCGCTCGACTGCTACCGTTGAACGCATCAAGCGCGCCCTGGTCCAATACCACGCGGACGATGTGGAGGCCTATTACGACATTAAGGACCCGGTCTACGACCTGATCTGGGAAGCCGCCCGCGAATGGGCAGAAACGACAGGTTGGGAATCTGCTGGAGATATCCTCGAACCATGAAGATATCGGTTACGCCCACCTCTCCCGATTGACCGGGTGCGGTTCACGGGAGATGCAAAGTGAAAATTCCATCTGTGAGCATCTGTCCATTCAGTTTCATCGGTGTTTATCCGTGTTCATCTGTGGTTAAAATGCATAGGTAATTACCCCGACCTTCTGTAAAGTCATGGCATAATCACAAGATCAAACAGGAGAGGACCATGAGCACAAAACCCTACTATATCGTGGACGTATTTGCCGAAACCAAATACGCGGGCAACCAACTGGCCGTCTTTCGGAATGCCGCCGCCATTTCCGACCACGAAATGCAGCAAATCGCCCGCGAAACCAATTACTCCGAGACTACTTTTATCCTTTCCGATGAACCGCGCAATGGCGGCTTCGACGTACGCATCTTCACCCCTTCCGAAGAAGTGCCCTTCGCCGGCCATCCCACCCTCGGCACGGCTTTCATCATCCGGAATGAAATTCTGAACGGCCGGGCGGAAAAGGTGCTGCTGAATCTCAAGGTCGGGCAGATCCCGGTCAGCTTCAGCCCGGACGGCTATAGCTGGATGCGCCAGATCCAGCCGACCTTCGGCAGCCAGCATCTGCCCGAAACATTCGCCCCCATCCTGGGGCTCGAGCTTGCCGATTTCGACGGGCGCTTCCCCATCCAGGAGGTCTCCACCGGTCTACCCTTCTTTATTGTGCCACTCAAGACCATCCAGGCCCTAAAGAAAGCCAAGGTGAACCGCGAGCGCTGCTTCGAATTGGTGCGCCGAACCGAAGCCAAGGGCATCCTGGTGTTTTGCCCGCAGACCCACCAGCAGGGCAACGACCTGAGCGTGCGCGTCTTTGTAGATTATTTCGGCATACCCGAGGATCCCGCCACCGGCAGCGGCAACGGCTGCCTGGCCGGTTACCTGGCGCATTACCGCTATTTCGGCCAGCCGTGGGTGGACGCGCGCGTCGAGCAGGGTTACGAGATCAGCCGGCCGTCGCTGCTCCTGCTCAAATCGCAGGAAACTGCGGACGGTATCGCCATCGATGTGGGCGGAAAAAGCGTGCTGGTGGCGCGCGGCGAATTTATGTAAGAAAAAAAATTGGTTCTAAAAAACCTGATATAAAATTAGCAATACACTCCCAAAAATTATTTAATGGTTTCTTTTGAGGATAAATGCAACATACTGTCCTGCTGGAGAAATACCCGCCTTCGCAACCCTGCGCTTGCGAGGTTTGCCTTGCCTATTGCCGGCGCCCGGGCTGGTGGACGGTGGAGCAGGCGCTACTGGTGCTGCACGAAGGCTATGCCGGGCGTATCATGCTGGAAATCTCGCCCGAACGGACTTTTGCTGTCCTCTCGCCGGCTTTCAAAGGCTGCGAGGGCGGTTTTGCCCTGCAATCGGCTGCCGAAAAGGGCTGCAGTTTTCTCCTGCCGGACAAAAACTGTGAATTGCACGCCACGCCCTTCCTGCCGCTGGAATGCGCCTTCTGCCATCACGAGCGCGTCGGGCAGGGCCGGCTCTGCCACGCCGACCTGGAAAGGGACTGGAATACCCCTCACGGGCAATTGCTCGTCAAACGCTGGTGCCGTCAGATGGGATGGTGGGATCTGCTGGACAGTTTTGGTCTGGAATGGTTGAAAAAATGAATAAATCAGTCGAGTCATATTGGCGGAAATTTCTCGATAGCCTGCCTCCGGATTCTCCCTGGCTCGCGCGGCCGATGCTGGCCGAAGGTTGGGGCGACAGCCCGGCCATGGCGGATGAACTGGGCGCATTGATCGCCAGCGGCGTCAAGACCGCCACCTGTTCAGCCCTGGCGGAATGGGAGCACGATGGCGGAGACCTGCCGCAGCCCGGATTGCTCACGGTGGTGCTGGATGGCAAAGATATCCCGCTGTGCATTGTCGAGACGGTCGAGGTGGTTATCAAGCCCTACAACCAGGTTGATGCGGCATTTGCCTTCGACGAGGGCGAGGGCGACCGCAGCCTGGAATATTGGCGCGCGGCGCACAAGCGATTCTTTGAGCGGACTTTCGCGCGCATCGGCGGCCAATTCTCCGAAGAGATGCTGCTGGTTTGCGAACGCTTTCGCCTGATCTATAAATAAAACAAAGGAATCATCATGAAAACCATTGGAATGATTGGCGGTATGAGCTGGGAATCTTCCGCCGAATATTATCGCATTATTAACAAAGAAGTCAAAAAACGACTGGGCGATCTGCATTCCGCCAAATGCGTGCTGGCCTCGGTGGACTTTGCCGAAATCGAGGTCCTGCAGCGCGAAGGCCGCTGGGAGGAGGCCGGCCGCGCCATGGCCGAACAAGCCCGCGTGTTGGAACGCGCCGGGGCTGATTTCGTTGTCCTGTGCACTAACACCATGCACATTTCCGCCGCGGAGATCGAGGCGGCCATCTCCATTCCTTTCCTGCACATCGCCGATCCCACCGCCGGAGCGGTTAAAGCCGCCGGCATTCAGAGCGTGGGCTTGCTGGGTACGCGCTTCACCATGGAGCAGGATTTTTATAAAGGGCGTTTGCAGGAGAAGCATGGTTTGCGCGTGCTGGTGCCGGACGCGGAAGACCGCGATGTCGTTCACCGCGTGATCTACGAAGAACTGGTGCTGGGTGTCGTCAATCCGCAATCCCGCGCGCAATACGCGCGCATCATGCAGGCGCTGGTGGATGAAGGCGCACAGGGTATCATCCTGGGCTGCACCGAGATCGGGCTGCTGGTCAAAGCGGAAGACAGCCGCGTGCCTCTCTTTGATACCACGCTCATGCATGCCCTGGCGGCGGTGGATTTGGCTTTAAAGTAAAGGGTTGAGAATTCTGCTAGAGTTTATCAATAGCAGATAAAAATTGCTCTTTAAGAAATGAAAGATCTTTTTCGACCACGGACCATACAATTTCGGCGTCGATTTCGAAATACCCATGCACCAAAATATGGCGCATGCCAATCATTTTTCCCCAGGGAATTTCCGGGAATCGGTCTCGAGTTTCCTCGGTAATCCGATTGGCGGCTTCTCCGATGATTTGTAGATGACGCACAACCCATACTTGGAGAAGCTCGTCGTTGATGAATCCCTGTTTCCCCCGGGAAGCATACCGTTCGATATTATCGATGGCTTCCAATATATCAGTGAACCGTTCCCGATCACTTCTCATATCGGTTTTGCTTCCTTCATTACTGAATTCCTGATCCGGGCGCGTAAACCCTTCTCGGTAACTACGTCGACGGAAACCCCCAATAGTTCCTGGATTTCATATAAAAAACCGCCCAAGTCCAACAAGCTGCGGCCGGGTTCGAGCTTAACCAACAGATCAATATCGCTTTCGGAGGTTTCCTCGCCGCGCGCGGTTGATCCGAAAACACGCACGTCATATGCTCCATAAAGCGCTGCCTTTTCGAGAATTTGTTTTCTTTTCTCTTTCAATAAATGATCATATTTCATTGATTCAATTATAATGTTTCCCGGGAAAACCAGAATGATCATTGATTGACGACTGATAAAGAGGATTTGATGGATCAAATAAGCTGGGCGGATTTTGAAAAAGTGGAATTGCGGGTTGGCACCATCACGACGGTCGAGGATTTTCCCGAAGCCCGTAAACCCGCCTACAAACTGACCGTGGATTTCGGCGAAGAGGTCGGCGTGCGCCGTTCCAGCGCCCAGATCACCGAGCTGTATTCAAAAGAAGAACTGCTGGGCAAACAGGTGGTGGGTGTGGTGAATTTCCCATCCAAACAGGTCGGCAAGTTCATATCGCAATGCCTGGTGACCGGTTTTTACCGCCCGGATGGGGCGGTGGTGTTGGCGGTGCCCGATAAACCGATCCCCAACGGCGCCAAATTGGGATAATAAAAAGCGACCCCTGAGCTTAGTCGAAGGGCGGTCCCTGAGCAACGTCGAAGGGCGGTCCCTGAGCAACGTCGAAGGGTCGCTTTTCTTTTCTGGTGAGAAATTAATACAGGAAGCTGACGAATGCCCCGCCGGCGAATTGATATAACTTGCCGTCGTTTAAATCCAGCCGCACGATGTTGGCATCTTCCCAATTCTCCCCGCGCGCTTCAATCAGCAGCGAGTTGTTGTCCAGCCAGCCCACTGGCCGCAGGTAAGTGACGGCGTCCGCATTCAAAGTCTGCGCCGCGGCGCCGGCATCGATCTCGAATATCACTTTCGCTTCGGAAAGGTTGCCCACCCGTACGACGTAGTTATATTGGTAAGGATCATAGGGGGAAGCGCCTGCTTCCAGCCAGGCGGCGTACTGGCCGTTGGGCGGGAAAACCGCATACCCCGCTCCCATGTCGCTTTCCTTCCGCAGAGGGAACTTCAAGGTCCAGCGGGTTTCCAGGTTCGTGACGGTCATGGCGTGATCGCCGGAGCTGCTGGATGCGATGCTGCCGGCCAGGCGATTATCTGGCGAGAGACCTTGCAGGCTTTCATCCCGGCTCAAGTATTCCGTGTTGCTGCCGGCTTGGACGTCGAAGTAATTCAAGCCCTGGGTGATGGGGAAGACGATGCCCGGCCCGCCCACGCCCCAGCCGGTGGTGGTGTACCACACGCCGCCGGGCTGGCCATCTTTGACTTCCACCGCCAGAGGCGCCAAAGCCCATTGCTGTAAAACATCTTCTATCTGGAAAACCGGGGTGCTTAATCCCAGGTTATCGATGTTCGCCGTGTACAGGGAACTCTTCAGGCTGGAGCCGATGTAGGCCACGTCCGCGAAAGCGATAGCCTGCTGTCCGTTGGATCCGGCGATTTTGCTGAGCGAATCGAGTTTGCGCAGCGTTTCAATCTGGTCATTCTGGCTGAGCTTGACCTCTGCGCCGGCGGCGTAGGCCGCGTAAACCAGCGGCAGGTTGGCTTTTTCTTTTGAGTACTTTCCTGCCGGTACCACGTCGCCAACCGACATATAGCCTGGATTTTCAATTTTTACGTTGGCGATAAATTTCTGGTCGGGGGCGATAATGGTTAACGATTCCGCAAGATTTTGATTGACCAGCACCGCGGCTGGTATCAACTCAGTGGTTGAATTGGCATGTTCGCAGCCGGCGGCCAATAGCCCGCAGGCCAGCGCGAGTGTGATGGTGAATAGTGTTTTTAATTTCATGTGGCTTAATCTGTCCTTTAATAAGTTGCTGAAATTGCTTGTTGAGAGCAATTTATTCTAAACCCGCTGGCAGAAATTAACCTTACGAAAGGACGTTTAAAAGAAAAATTTAATGTTTTCAATTGACTGATCAGAAGTGATTTACGGATACGAAAAACCCAAAAAACTTCCCTGGCTGAAAAGCGCGAGTTCCCCGCTTTGCAGGTCGAAGCGCAGCAGGTAAGCTTGCTTCCAATCCAGGGAACGGGCTTCCAGCAGCAGGGAATGATCGTCCAGCCACCCGGCTGGTTTGAGAAAAGCGATTCCTTCCACGTTCAAGGCTTGCGCGGCGGCCGCCGAATCCACTTCCGCTTCGATAGTTCCATCCGACAGGCTTCCCACCCGAACCGTGGCCTGAAAATCGGGCGGGTCGGAGGTGAGCGATCCACCGGCTTCCAGCCAGGCGATATGGCGGTCGTCAGGGGAAAAAACCGCATAACCGGCGCCGCGATCGCTTTCCGGTTTTAGCGGGAAATTCACTTCATTGCCGTCCAACAGGGGTGAGACCGTCATGGAACGGTCAGCCTGCGGTTCAAAGGACACGCTGCCAGCCCATTGCAGATCGGGCGAGATGCCCTGAAAACTGCGGCTTTCGTCCAGATAAGTTCGGTTTCTCCCCGCGGCAAGATCGAAATAATACAGTCCGCGTGTGATCGGAAAGATCAGATCCTGCCCGCCGATCCCCCAGGCGCTGTGCGTGTACCATACGCCGATCGGGCTTTCCCCAACGACGTTGACCCCTACCGGAGTCAGCACACTTTGCGTGAGCGCGTCGCTGGTTTGCAGGAATGCGTCCAGCGCGCCGGCGTTTTCTGTGCTGCCGGCAAACAATTTGCTATGCGGAATGCCGTCCACCAATTGGAACTCTGAAAAAGCGAAAGCCGCCTGGCTGCGGGTGCCGGCCAGCGCGAGAATGGCATCGTCCTTCCGCAGCATCTGGCTTTCGCCGGCAGCGCTCAACATGAGGCCGCCTTCCGAGCCGGGAAGATGATAGATCACCGATACGGATGAATCCCCCGAAATTGGGCTGCCTGCCAAAATGACCGTTTCCGGGCTGGCCTGGAGCAACCCGGGGGTTTCCAGCGTTGCGATTTGCCGTCCATAGGGGTCAAATAGCGCCAGGCTGGTATCATTCCCGATGTCCACCAAAACGCCGGTTGGAAAATTTTCCGGCGCGGCGGTGGCGGCCAGCGTGGGCGCAATAGCTTCCCCTTCAAGAGTAGGGGCTGCCTGGGATTCAACGGCTCCATCTGGCAGCGCAGCCCCGCTGCATGCCGTGAGTAGTGCGGCGGCGCAAAACAAGGGGGTGAAATGGATTAATGACCTGATTTTCATGAAGATCAGCCTTGGGCAGTGAGTTTTTCTATTTATACATAAGCATCCCGCGGCTGTAAAGCCCCTGATTATGCCTGGTAATAGTGTTTATTCAAAAGCGGCTAAAACCAAACTTCTTTGATTTCCTTGTCGGTCAACAATTTTTGCACCACTTTGTCGTGCTTTTTGGTCTGCCCGCTGATTTCGAAGGTGCACACCATGTAGAGCCCCTTTTTTTCCTGTTTATAACTATTGACCGCCAGCCCGTAATCCTTGAAGAGGGACTTCAATTCCTTATATTTATCCCAGTCGATCTTCGCGGTAATCTCATAGGTGCGCTGCTCGCTGGCGATTTCCAGATATTCCTCCAGACGGGTGAAGAGCAACAGCACCGCCATCACCAATCCGGCGGTGAAAGTTGCCAGGATATATTCCCCTGCCCCGGCTGCCATCCCGATGGCTGCGGCAATCCAGATTGTGGCGGCGGTGGTTAATCCGACCACGCGGCCGCGCTCCTCCAGAATGACGCCGGCGCCCAGAAAGCCGATGCCGCTGACGATATTGGCGGCTATGCGCCCCGGATTCTCGCCGTCCGGCCCGACCATGCGCGCGGAGATGATCGTGAATAAAGCCGAACCGACCGTGATCAGGATCAATGTCCGCAAGCCGACAGCTTTTTTGTGGCGTTCGCGCTCTGCGCCGATGATGCCTCCCAGCACCAGCGCGACGGCCAATTTGAGTAAATCTTCCCAGACAAGCGTCATATCAAGTACCTTAAATAATTAAAAATACCTTAAATAATTAAAAATACCTTAAATAATTAGATAAAGACATTATATATCAACCCCCGATTATCATGTGGATGATGATCTTCGATTAAATAATACACTGCCTGTCTTCAAGAAAACAGGCAGTGTGTGAAACTGTTAAGTTATTTCTTGGCCAGGCTGTCTTTGATGTCGCTCAGGTTTTCATTCATGCGGAAGAAAAGGATGATGATCTCGCAATAAATTCGAACTGCGATTGGTCCCAGAACAACCATCAACAAACCGCTCAGGAAAACGCCTACGCCGCCGGAATAGGAACTAAAACTGGCGCCCATCGTGACCAAGCCGGCGATCACGCAGATGGCGACGCCAACCCAGAAGATCACCTGAATGATAGCCGGGGTGATCATTTTGCGAAACTTGAAAAAGTCTTCCATTTTTACCTCCAAAAGATTTGATGACGTAAAAAAATTCTTGGTACGCTTTAGTATAGCAAATGCGCGCCTTCAGCGCAATTAATATTTCTCCCAATGCACGCGGTTTTCCTCGTATTGCGTGCGCGGTTCTTTTTCCTCCGCCGGGTAGCCCACATAGATCATGTTCAAAGGAAAGATATCCTGCGGAATACCCAGAATCTGGCGCAGGGTTTCCATCACGTCTTCTTTGGGATATGCACCGGTCCACACGGTTCCGAGGCCGATCCCGGCGGCTGCGATCAGAATATTCTCGGTCGCGGCGCTGCAATCCTGCACCCAAAAACGGAACGCCGATTCATTGCGGGCAATCGACAAATTGGCGCAAACAATGATGGCTGCCGGGGCGTTGTATTTCCCGTATTGGATCTTGCTTTGCAGTTCGGCTAATATCTCTTTTTCAGTAACCACGATGAATTCCCATGGCCGGCTGTTGCTGGCTGAAGGCGCCGCCATGGCTGCTTTGAGTAGATCGATCAGGATATTTTTATTCACCTGTCTGCGGTCAAACACGCGGATGCTGCGCCGTGTATAGATCGTATCCAGAATATTGCTCATCGCTCCTCTTCTATTCTTTTTTTTATTCCTTTACTTTGACATAGATGGATGAATTTCCATCTTCGCCTTTAACCTCGCGGATCTCGAACACCTTCGGGTAACCGCGTATCAGCGATGAAAGCTGGCTGAAACCATAAGTGCGCGCGTCAAAGCCCGGATCGAGCTGACGCAGGTGATGACCCAGTGTCCCCAGGAAAGCCCATCCATCATCTTGGACGGCATTATCGAAAGCTTGCTTCAGCAGCCGCATCGGTTCAGGGGTCGGAGTTTCGGGTTCCTGTTCAACTTCAATTTCATGTTCCTGCTCCTTTGCGGGTTTTGATCCTCGTCTGTGGGTGGTGGGCTTTTTCTTTTCGCTTTTCTTTTCAGCTTTTTTCGGCACAAGATTCTCGGTGTACACGAAAACGTCGCAGGCGTTGACAAAGGCGCGCGGGGTTTTTTTCTGGCCGATACCCATCACGAAGAAACCCTTTTCGCGAATGCGCGTTGCCAGGCGGGTGTAATCGCTGTCGCTGGAAACCAGGCAGAAAGCATCTACGTTCCCGCTGTAAAGCAGGTCCATGGCGTCGATGATCATGGCGCTGTCAGTGGCATTTTTCCCGATGGTATATCGAAATTGCTGGATGGGCTGTATGGCATGGGTTTGCAGCGTATCCTTCCAGCCGCCCATGTTGGATGTGGTCCAGTCGCCGTAATTGCGCCGCACCGTGATTGTTCCGTACTTGCTGGCTTCCGAAAGGATTTTTTCCACCAGCGAAGGCTGGGCGTTATCCCCGTCGATTAGAACAGCCAAACGGCGGCTGCTGATTTGCTTGGTATTT
Source organism: Anaerolineae bacterium (assembly GCA_013178095.1). GTDB lineage: Bacteria > Chloroflexota > Anaerolineae > Anaerolineales > Anaerolineaceae > Pelolinea. The sequence continues at coordinate 72,490 of JABLXK010000006.1, forward strand.
TCAAACATAAATCTCCATATATAAATCAAAATTGTTGTATGAATTCATTATACACATGCGCTGACAGGTTACGCGATTGATTTGCTGAACCACAGGCGTGTATGATCAATTGAAAAACCGGCCTTCCGGGCGAGAGACAACATGCGTTCATTATCCGAACGCGTGCCAATGATCGCGCGGGCCATTCCCCGTTCCTGTAATTTCTGGAAACCCGTGTGCAGCAAGGCCAGCCCCAGGCCCAGCCCCTGAAAATCCGGGTGGACCCCGATAGGGTCGGTCCATCCGGATTCTTCGCCCGTGAGCGCGTTTTCTTCCCTGACGATCTGGCAGACGCAAAACGCAGCCAGTTTTCCATCCGGAGATACTGCTACCAGGTCCAGCGCCGGATCGTATTCCGGCGCGCGCATGATCGCCCTGCGCATTTCCAGGGTCATCTCCCCGCTGCCGAAGGCTGCCTGATGAAGGGCAACATACGCCGGCAATTCGTGCCCGCCTTCCAGCGGGCGGATGTGAAATCCGGCCGGCAAGGCTGCCTCCGGAAGAGGCGCGCGCAAATCGCGCCGCAGGGTGACCGTTTGATATGGCTCGGTGATAAAGCCCTCTTTTAAAATACAATCCAGGCGAGCTGCATCTTCCGCCCGGCAGCTGATATCCAGGGTTGGCAGTATCCCGGAGCTTGAATAGGCTTGGCGCAGATAGAAACTTGCCCGATGAACAGATTCATCAAATATCGCTGAAAAGCTTTCTGCCACTGTGCATTCCATTAATAAGTTGCAGTAAGGATCGACCAGCGCGAAAGCATGCGCCCGGGCATGCTCGTCTTCCCATATGACTGCACTGGCCTGCACCGATTCCAGCGCCAGCAGCTCGTGCAGATCGGTAAAACTGGGGCTGTCCAGCAGCCATGCCCGCGGTCGGGCGCGCTTGATCACGGCAGACATTTTTTCGATCTCCGCCGTTCGATTTTCCGGTTGAAATCCCCTGGCCTTCAGCATCTTTCTATTTTATCCAGAGAGCGTCTGAGCGGTATAACCAAATCCAACCAATTTCTCATAGGCTCTCAAGGCAGTTGCGGGTGTCTCCTGCGGAATTTGGTACCCGAGCGCCGGGTATTCCAGGATGCGCTGAAAATCCCCCACCATGATTTCGATCATCTGATGAAGCGGTATATCCGCATTGGGATAATCTTCAAATGAAATTCTTGGGGAGGATACGCAATATTCAATCTCCGGCCATAGTCTTAAGGCGGTTGCCAGCGCGCGCCTCTCCATGTACGGCTTGTGGACCAGGAATGCCCGGTTTATCAAAAAGCCCTGCCGGATCAATAATTCCTTTGAAAAAAGAATGTTTTCACCGGTATTGGCGGAGCGGTTTTCGACCAGAATCCGCTGAGGGGGCACACCGGCCTTGACGGCGATTTCCGCGAATTTTTCTGCTTCCGCTTCATGCCAGATATCGCGCGTCAACCGGCCTAACCCTCCCGAACAAACCAGCAGCGGCGCCCAACCTTCCAGGTATAAAAGCGCGGCATGCTCGGCCACGCGCAAATCATGGCTGCCCATGGCGATGATGCAATCGCAGTGCTGCGGCGATTGATCCAGCCGGAGATAATCCCAGAGGGTTCGGGCTGCTTCCCGGACTTCTGCGTTGACTTCGGCGCTTATAGCCATCCCTGGAGTTTGTAGATAACGAAACCGATGTATTCCTTCATGGCGTTCGTCGTAAGGGACAGGTTGCTGGCGCTCGGCAGGATATCCAGAAATTTGGCGGCAAAACCCTCTGCCCCCTCCGCAGCGATGGGTGAGTTGGTGACGCTGTAATCGACCGGCAGGGGAATCACTTCAAAACCTTGCTTTTCGAACAAAGCTACCGCACGCGGCATGTGCATGGCGGACGTGACCAGCAGGATTTTATTGATTTCCTTCTCTTCCAGGAATTGTTTGGCGTAGAGCGCATTTTCGTATGTATTTTTCGACTCAGTTTCCAGCCAAAGCGCGTCCTGCGGGACGCCGATCTGGGTGAGGATGGCGGCCATGTCCTCAGCGGGCGTGGTGCTGCCTTCGTCCAACCACTCAATATCCCCGCCGCTCAGCAGAATGTGCGCGGCTTTGCCTTCTTTATATAATTGCGCGGCATACAGCACCCGGTCGCCCGCGCCGTTGAGTTCAACAGTCTTGCGCGGGTAAGCCGCTGGTTCGGTCCCCCCGCCTAAAACCACCATGACCTCCGCGCTGGGGATTTCCTCCGGGGGTAAATATTTCAATTCCAGAGAACGCGCCAACAGATCGGAAAAGCCGGTCGTGCTGCTCAACCACAGGATGGCCAGCGCGCTGATCACCAGGATCGCGCTGGCTTTGCGGTTATACGCCACCAGCAGCGCGGTGAACAATAGCAGGCAGGCCAACCCTAAAGGGTAGACGAACAACGGCAGTAATTTTGAAAGAAAAATGAACATACTTTCCTGATTTCTGGTGGAATATGTTCCGATTGTAACATGCCCCTGCCACAAGCTGAAAAAATCAGCTACAATGGTCTGCGCGCCCCGGGAAAAGTTCCGTTTGCGTTGAATTGCAGGTTCGGCTGCTCCGCTGAATTTCTCAGGTAGCCCCTATTAAATTAAAAATACTGGTGATGAATGATGAAACATGACTGTTTGCAGGTTGTGCTTTGGGATATGGACGGCGTATTGATCGACTCGCACTATGCTCACTTTCTCTCATTTGAAAAAGCCTTCAACAAGTTCGGCATTATTTTTAAAAAAGAAGAATATGCGGGTATGTTTGGAATGGCCAATAATCGCATGATCCAGCGCATGACGGATACGCCTCTAACGGACGCAATGATTGAGGAAATCGATCGTGAAAAAGATATATTCTTTAGGGAATCGTGTGCAACCGAAGTGAGCATCATTAAGGGGGTTGTCGGTTGGCTGGACGAATTCAGGAAGGACGGCATCCGCCAAGCGGTTGCCTCTTCCGGTTCTTACGAAAACTTGCGTTCGATTTTGGATTCGCTGCATTTGTTATCTTATTTTGACGCCACGGCCAGCGGAGATGAATACCCTCCCAAACCGGAACCGGGTGTTTTTCTGGCAGCTGCCCGCAAATTGGGCGTTGCGCCGGAAAATTGCCTGGTGATCGAGGATTCGCTGGTAGGGGTGCAGGCGGCCGCCGCGGCTGGCATGTCGTGCGTGGCAATTACCACTTCCTATCCCCGCGAACAGTTAACAGGGGCCAGTATGGTGATTGATGAATTTACGCAGGAGAACCTGGACAGAGTTCGACGGACCCTGAACCTCTGATTGGCGCGTCAACCACCTAACGCCTTCGCTATAATAAAGTTGATGGCAAAGCTCAGGGAATTAGTCGAGGAGTTGCGACTTGTCTTTAGGGGAAAGGACAAGTTTTTAGATGCCGTCATCCCTCCCCTGGTTTTTGCCATTGTCCATGCGCTCACAGATTTCCCCGTTGCTTTCTGGATTTCTATCGGCAGCAGTTTTCTGATCATTTTCATCCGGCTTATCCGCCGTCAACCGTTTCGATATGCCTTGGGCGGGCTGGCGGCTGCCTTCCTCGCGGGAGGACTGGCCTGGCTGCTGGATTATGCCGGCGCTTTCTATCTGCCTGCGTTGGTCAACGACGGAGCTACCATGATCATTCTACTGCTGAGTATCCTTGTAAAGCGTCCCGCGGTGGCTTTCACCAGTTATATAACACGCCGCTGGCCGTTGGAATGGTACTGGCACCCGCGCGTCCGTCCTGCTTACAGCGAGGTCACGGCCATCTGGGTTGTATTTTTCTCGGTCAAGCTGGCAATACGGTATTACCTGTATCAGAGGAATGACCTTTCTGCACTGGCAATTTTCAACGTTGCCGGCGGCTGGCCGGCCTTGATCATCCTGCTGGTGGTCAGTTATCTGTATGGATTAAAACGTCTGGCGGCGTTGCAAGGCCCCAGCGTCGACGAATTTAATAGCAAAACACCGCCTCCCTGGCAGGGACAGCGGCGCGGGTTTTAAAAATTTTGAAAATAAGGTTATTCCATGAAACATCCATCCAGCATCCTGGTTAAAAAGGACTTGCTCTTTGCCGCCCTGCGGCATGAAGAAACCCCTGCGATCCCCTGGGTTCCTTTTGCCGGTGTGCACGCCGGTTCGTTGAAAGGCTATAATGCCCGGCAATTTTTGACTGACGGGAAAAAACTGGTCAATGCCTTGTTGGATGTCAACCGGCAGTACGACCCGGACGGCCAGCCGGTAGTTTTCGACTTGCAAATCGAGGCGGAAATCCTGGGCTGCGAACTGATCCGGGCGGAAAAAGCGCCGCCCTCCGTCGCCATGCATCCCCTGGCGCAGAGTATGGAACTACCGGCCTGCTTGCCGGAAAAAAACCGATGGCAGGCTGCAAAATTCGCTGGATCGTGAACAAGTTGAAGAATGGCTGGAGATTTTGGCTTCCGATGAAAGCCCTATGCCGCAGCAAGCGTTGGATATCGATTACGACCGCTATGCCGCGGGTGAAGCGCATTTTGCCTGGGTGGATCGCGAATTTTGCATCTCGCTCAAATCTGCGCAGGATTGGACCGCGGTTAGCAATTGTATTCAAACGCTTTGCTGCGAGTTTTCCAGCCCGCAGTATCGGGTGGCGCATTTAAAAATGCTGCTCGACGATGGTGAAACGCGTCTGAAGTGCAATCTGACAGCATTGGACCATTACGAAGAAAAACTGGCTCAATTTCAGGAGGCGATCCAGAAAATGCACACCCTCGAAGCGACCTTGCGGATCAATGCCATGCTTGAAGCGCCTTTGCAATCCGTCGAGGATAATCTTGATAAAATTATTGGAAGCAATTTCAGAGCTGCCACCATCAGCTACAGGCAGCTTTCAGGTTTTACCCGCGTTCCGGGTTACCCAAAACCTACCATGCGGATGATCAACTAATGTATTTTGGAGGAAGTTAATGGATGCTGTTTTGCGGGATGTTTATCGGGGAATTTTGGATGGAGACAGGGAAAGTGTTATTGAAGGCGTGAAATCGGCGTTGGAATCCAAGCTGAGCGCCGAGTCCATTTTGAAAGAGGGCATGATGACCGCCATGGCGGAAGTCGGCCGGTTGTTTGAGAAAGGCGAGTATTTCGTGCCGGAGCTGCTGGTGGCGGCGCGCGCCATGCAGGGCGGGCTGGATATCCTCAAACCGCTGCTGGTAGCGGAGGATGTGGAACCGGTCGGGAAAGTGGTGATCGGCACGGTCAAAGGCGATTTGCACGACATCGGCAAGAATCTGGTGGGCATGATGATGCAGGGTGCAGGCTTTGAAGTCAACGATCTGGGGACGGATGTCGAGCCGGCCAAGTTTGTGGAAGCGGTCAAATCGAGCGGCGCCAGGCTGGTGGCGATGTCGGCTTTGCTGACCACCACCATGGCCAACATGCCGGCGACCATCGAGGCTTTCAAGCAGGCCGGGATTCGCGGCGAGGTCAAGATCTTGGTGGGCGGGGCGCCGGTGACGGACCAATACGCGCGTCAGATCGGCGCGGATGGGTATGCTTCGGACGCCAGCCAGGCGGCCCGGCTGGCTTTGAGCCTGGTGGCTTAGTTTACTTTGATCACTTTGCCGTCTGTCAAGGGCTGGAGCATGCGGCTGTCCAGCTTAAAAACCGAGAACGGCATTCCGGCAGCCGCCCAAATCTCACTGTATTCCAAAAGATCCTGATCGATATAGGTATCCATTTTGGTTTGGTGAGCAACGGGCGGCACGCCGCCGATAGAAAACCCGGTCACTTCTTTTACAAAATCGGCATCCGCTTTCTTAAATTCAATCTTTAAATTGCGTGCAACCTTGTCGACATTCAGGTTGTTTTTCCCGCTGACCAGGAAGAGCAACCCCTGGTTTTTACTGTTCCTGAAAATGAGCGATTTAACGATCTGCCCGATTTCACAGCCGATCGCGTCGGCGGCTTCCTGGGCAGTCTTGGTGCTTTCCGAAAATTCGACGACCTCGATTTTAAGGCCGAATTTGAGCAGGTATTCTTGAACAATTCTGGATTTCTTTGAGAGTGCCATTTCGTTTTATCCTGTAATGGAAATTCGCTGTATTATAACTAACTGTCTGAAAATCGACTGTCGCAAGTATGTCATAAAAAAATGAACCGCAGTCAGGCTGCGGTTCATATCAGCGGGGAGGGAGGGATTCGAACCCTCGGTCGAGGTTTAAGGCCCCGACAATCACTTAGCAGGCGATCCCAATCGGCCACTCTGGCACCTCCCCGTATGGAGAAATTCAATTGTTAAGGCGGAGGGAGAGGGATTCGAACCCACGGTGAAGCTTTCGCCCCACACCTGTTTTCAAGACAGGCGCCTTAAGCCACTCGGCCATCCCTCCTGGATGCCAACTCCAGCAAGGATAAAAATTTTAACACAAAAAACCGATTCCAATGGAGAAAAATTATGATAACTCAGGCAGCCCCGGCCGCCTGGATGACCACGGCGGTGGCATTGTCGTGCCCGCCATTTTTTAACGCGCAGTAGACCAACCGTCGCGCCCAACGCTCCCGGCGGCGGCCGGTCAGGCTGGCTTTGATCTCCGCTTCCGTCAGCAAATCGCTGATGCCATCGCTGGTCAGCGCGAGGATATCGCCTGCTTTAAGTTCCAACCCGAGCTGGCTTGTTCCCTGTTTTTCTCCTGCCGGTGTGGCGCCGCGCATGCGCAAGTCCACCTGGATGGGTTCGCTTGATCCCAGGTAACGGTTGAGCACATGAGCCAACGGGTGGCGGCGGTCGACTGTACTCCAATCCGGCATTTCGGATGCCAGCACTTCCGCCATCCATGTATGATCGTAAGTCAATTGAAGGATATCTTTTTCCCGGATCAGATACAGGCGTGAATCTCCCAGGTTGGCAATGTACAAGCGCTGGTTGATGATCAGTACGCAAACACAGGTGCTTCCCATCCCGTTCCATTCGCCGTGAGTTTGCGCTTGCTGCACGATGTGTTGGTTGGCGGCCTGGAAAGCTTGAACCAGCAGACTGGCCGGATCGTCGAGGTTGGCGCATTCGGCGATGACGGCGTGGATAGTATCCATGGCGATGCGCGAGGCGATCTCTCCGGCTTTATGTCCTCCCACGCCATCCGCCACTGCTGCTAACAGGACATTCGATCGTTGCGCGTCTGCTGCCTGGAAAGCGCTGATCAGGTAGCTATCTTCATTATTGGGGCGGATCAGTCCTTTATGACTGAAAGCGATGACCGGAAAATGCGATTGTTGGGCTGGCTCCAGGTATGGTGTAGGCATGTTTTCAAACCTGCTTGATCGATCCGATCTTATAGCGGAAGGTCAGTCTGCCAATCTGAACCAGGTCGCCGTTGTGCAGCAGGATGCCCGTTTTGGAAACCGGAGCGTAATTGACCCACGTCCCCGTTTCGGAGCCCATGTCCGCGATTGTGACGGAACCTCGTTCACTTTTGGAAAGCCTGGCGTGCAGCGGGCTTATCCCGGGATATGGCAGGCTGATCTGGGCTAGTTCCGCGTCACTGCCGAGCAGGATTTCGTTCATTTCGAGGGCAATTTCTTTCAACCCTTCAAGCGGCGCCTCTTTTCCGGCCCAAACCAGGCTTGGCGCGCTTTCCCGCACAGCCCTGTTGTTTTGCGTTTGCACCGAAATATAATCCGTATCAATGGTAGAGCCCAATCCCGGCACGCTTTGCAGCATGGGGTCTTGCGGGCCGCCCTCCTCATCCAACAGCGGCTGATTTTTTCTGAAAGCGATCCAGCGCCTGCGCAGGCGAATTCCGGCAAAGATGGACCCGCCGACTGCCGCGATCGATAATAGGATCCAGCCGCCCTGGTTGAGGAATTTCAAGATACCAACCAGCCAGGATGGGTAGGGCGATGCCACGTTGATCATCACCGATGCTGGCGGACTGATATTGCGAAAGCCCAGAATATCTTCCGCTTCCACGGCTACCAGGTGTTCGCCGCTGAAGATGTATTGATCCAGGCGCCAGCCGAAGTAGTCGAAGGGTTCTTCTGTATTTTCGGCGACAACCGCTCCATCCACGTACAACCGCGCCGCTTTCAACTGGCGTTTGAACCCGTCCGGAAAGGTGATGGCGGCTTGCAGGGTGATCACTTCCGGCTCCAGCACTTTTCCACTGCCATCCGGCGCTTCAGTGTATTCCCGGTTAATTATCGGAGGAAGGTTAATCAGAGTGGCGACTGGTAAATTCAGATTGATTGAGAATTGCGTTTCAGGTGTTTCGCTGGATAAGTTGCCGTACTTGGCTGCCACGCGCACGCTGTGCGTGCCGCTTTGACTGACGGCTGATGTGTAGCGCAGCCGGTAAACATTGCGCATGCGCCCGACATATTCTTCCGGGTTCGGCAAAGCGCTGCCTTCTATGAAGAACAGGAATTTTCCGCCCGTCGCGCTGGCGAATTGGTTGAGGTATTGCAAAGCCGGCGCATTGGCGGCGGTTTCCGGCGCCACCAGCCAGATGTTCACCGGCACGCCGATCTCCTGCGCGCGCGCCTGCAGCGAGGCGATTTTGGCCAGGTCCTGGTCGAGCGGCAGTGGGGTGATATACAGGATGGATTGCTTGTTTTGGGCGATCAGGCTGGGTTTGGCGGCTACATCCAAGGCTGTCGATAAACTGGATAAATTAGGTTCGAAATTGAACAGGTTGGGTTTGTAATTTTGCAGGGTATTGGTAAAGGAAGTCTTTTCCTGCGATTTTTCCACCAGCGTGCCTTCATTGCTGATCAGGGTGTATTGGTTGGGGGCAGTGCTTTGCAGGTCATTCAACCAACTGGCGATGGCGTAGACGCTTTCCTCGTAGCGGGTGGGCAGCGTGGTATTTTTGCGGTTGCTGAGGGTTGCGCCCAGGTTTAGCGCGATGATGGTGTGTAATCCGGGTTCCAGCTCCTGCACTTCGTTGACCACGCGCTGGTATCCGTCTTCGAATACGCTGAAATTGTTCAAATCCATGCCGGATATGAACTTTTCCTGGCTGTCGTATGCCTCCACGTACAATGTGATCTTGGGAAATTGGCTCAAATCCGGCGCGTTCACGCGTAGATTTAAGCTGCTCTGAGCCTGGATGGGAGAGACGGACGCGAGCAGGCTGGCGGCGAAAAGCACCCCAAACAGAAAAAACCTGGCCAGTTTTTTAAAAATCAGCATCGCGTTTATTGTAATGGTTTAATGGTATCTCATAACCGGCTCTGCTGGAAGCGATCTAACAGCCGATTATGGATAAATTCCCAGATTGTTGAGAGCTTCCACGCAGGGATCATAATCCTGGTGGTATTGCAGGCAAGTGTAGAAATCATCGATACCCTTTTCCCGCTCCCCGCTGGCGATCCTGGCCATGCCGCGCCAATAATAACTCTCTTCCAGCGCGGGTTCATTATCCCGCACCATCTCAATGGAATTCTTGGTGGCTTTCTCGATCACGTCCGAATAACGCCCGCTATAGTAATAAGCCAGGAAGGGGCCGGTCTGGTACCACAGGATGCGGTAGGGAATGATGCTTTCGTCCGGCAGCGCATCGTAAAGTTCGAAAGCCTGATCGTACGCTTTGGCTGCACCGCCGTAATCCCGCAATTTGACCAGGTTAGTGCCGTAATTGAATAAAGCGTAAAAGCGTTGTATGCCGCTTAATTGGTAAAATTCCTGTTGGGCTTTTTCAAGGGCGTTCTCATAATTCTTGAATTCATTGCGATCATCACCCAGCAAATTCAAGACATCATTCTCCAGATTTGGCGGATAAACGATCATATATAGATAATTAAAAGACCGCCACTCATCCAGAAGCGTGTCATAAGACTGATGGTAATCCGGTTCGATGTACGAATCCTGGGCGATGAAGTAAGCCTGTGCATCGTTGTAACCGGAAAGCACCTGGTAATGGCCCATCCAGGTGAGGTTGTATTGGATATCGCGGAATGCGGGGCCTTTTTCGACAATCACCGGGAAACCGGCCGCAATAAAGCGTTTCAGGGTATCCAGGCTGCCGCCGACGCGAATGATCATGCCCATGCCGGCTTCTTCTTCGGCATAAGCCTGCAATTCACCGGGGGTGATGTTCTTATCCTTGTTGTATGTTCTGACCTTGCCGGCTACGTCGTCGTGCGTTCCTTCCCAGCCCCAATACGATAATGCCATGGCCAGGTTGGCCGGCCCGCAGTAGTTCCAGCGGTTATGCTGCGAAAAGTAATTTCCGCCCTCGATGGAATACGCCAACGGGAGGGGGGCGAAGGTCGCAGTCGGCTCTTGGGTAACCTGACGCGTGGGGAGGGGCGTCATGGTGGCTACGTTCGGGCTGGGGATGGCCAGTTGCTCCACATCGCCGGCGCTGCCGTTGCTTGAAAAGGCGACGGCTTGCGGCGGATTCAACCAGGTGCGCAAGCGCCCCATCCATAGGTTGATGTGCCACCCCAGTTTTTCCTGGAAAGTGCGGTTCAACAAAAGGGAATAACTCAATATGGTCAAAATCAGCAGAATGGCAGTCGTGACAATCAGCCAGCGTCTATTCATGCGGCGATTATATCATCCGGTAGATAAATAAGACAAATATAGTCCTAATTACCTCTTGCGTGCGGTGATCACCAGATTTCCGCTGACAGCAGCGTTGAATGGCTCGTCCGACAAAGCGCCGAAAAAGCAAATATCCGAAAAACCGTTCTCCCGCAGCAGATCGGCCATAAGCGCCTGTTTAAGGGGAAACAGTCTGGTGGAGGAGATGCGCTGCTGCCAGGCTTCGGTTCCGCTGCGCTGCAGGCGCAGGATATTGAATGTGATCAAACTGTCTGAATCAAAGTCGTAGAAACGTAAAAAGACCCATTCCTGCGTGCCTTCGATGTGATTTTGAGGTTCCATCCAACGGTTCCTGTTTTCAATCACCGCATCGAAATTGCGGTTCTGAATGATGATCCTGCCGCCCGGCTGCAGGCAGTCAGCAAAATCTTGCAAGGCCTCCCGTAAGGCTTGCTCGGAAAGCGCGTGCGGCAATGAATTGCCCAGGCACAATATCAAGTCAAAAGGAAATTCGGGTTCAGCCTGAAAATCGCGGGCCAGGTTTCCGAAAGCGGATACCAGGAATTTTGCCCGTACCTTGGCGGAGTGCGCATTTTCGCGCGCTATTTCCACCATTTTTAGGCTGATATCCGAACCGCAAGCGATGGCTCCCAATCCGGCCAGCGCGATGGCATGCATGCCGCTGCCGCAGGCTGTGTCCAGCACTTTCGGCTTTCGCTGCAATTGCTCTTCGGCCAATCTGAATTGTTTCTCAATGAAAGGCATTTCCACGGCCAGGCGCGCTGGCCAATTGACGAAACGATCGTAATCCCGGCTGAAATCGTCATATATTTCTTTATTCATATTTTTATTCTACCGAATTACGTGAGGATAAGGTAAATGAATTGCTCAGCGTAGCTGAAAAGGAAGAGACTTTACTCGACCAGACCGTAACGCAGCGCCAGAACGGCAGCCTGGGTGCGGTCTTCCACTTCCAGCTTTTCCAGGATGGCGCTGACGTAGTTGCGCACGGTTCCCTCAGAAAGAAAGAGCGTTTGCGCGATTTCGGCGTTGGCCATGCCGTGAGTGATCAGTTTGAGAATTTCTTTTTCCCGGTCTGAAAGATTCTGCCCCAGGGTCGAATCGCCGGGCAGGGCTTGTCTGGCAAGCTGGTGGAATAATTTTCCCGCTACCTTGGTATCCACCGGGGTATTGCCGGCGACGATTTCTTCAATAGCCTGGATGAGCGCTTCCCGTGATGTGTCTTTAAGCAAGTATCCGTCTGCTCCGTTGCGGATGGCATCGAACAACCAGGCGTCGGCATCGTAAGTTGTCAGCACCAGCACTTTGATTTCTGGGTGTTTTTCCTTGATCGCTTTAGTGGCGTGAATGCCGTTCATGATCGGCATTTTCAGGTCCATCAAGACCACGTCCACCGGATGGCTTTCCACCAGGTCGATAGCCTCGGCGCCGTTGTTGGCAATGCCCAGCACTTCCAGGTTTTCAGCCGTGCTCAGGATGGCTTTCAATCCCTGGCAGACCACTTCCTGATCGTCGCAAATGATGAGCCTAATCATATTTCATCTTCATGTGGATTGTGATTTCCGTTCCGCTTTTTTCAGCGCTCCGAATATCAAAAGTACCGCCCAGCATTTCGATCCGTTCGCGCATCCCGCGGATGCCCAGTTGTTCCTTTTTTACTTTCTTCGGATCGAAACCTTTTCCGTTATCCCTGATACTTAATTTTATCTGATCCCCATCTGCCAACAAGCTGATTTCAGCTTTTGTGGCGTTGGCATGCCGCAGGATATTTTCTGCGGATTCCTGTGCGGTACGGTAGATGGTATGGCTGATCTCATCCGGAAGAACGTCCAGCTTTTTTTCCAGATGAAATTCCACCTTGAAACCGCCTCGTTCGCTGGCGGATTGGAAAACGTTGCGGAGCGCCTGCGTGAGGCCATAAGCCTCAAGCTCGGATGAACGTAAATCCACCAGCGCCCGGCGTGTCTCAGCCAGGCCGCTTTTGGTGTTATCGAGCGTTTGCGCCAGCATGACCTTGGCTTGTTCAGGATTGCGGTCGAACAATGCCTTAATCGCTTCCAACTGTACGGATGTACTGCTCAGGGTATGCGCCAGCGTGTCGTGTAATTCGCGCGCCAGGCGATTGCGCTCCTGCGTCTGGGCCAGTTTCTCGCTAGTGAGCGCATATTTTTGCAGTTTCAGGTTGGCTTCGGCCAATTGTTCGTGCTGGCTGCGCTGCACAGTGACCAGGCTGTTTTCGATCCAACCCACAATTGCCAGGATCACGCTGCGCGCGAAGCTGCCCATGAAATCCGCCAGAAAGAAAAAAATATCCCGGTCGATATCGTCTGCCGTGATCACTACCCCCGATTTCGCCGACAGGTCGTGCATGATCACCAGCACTCCACGGTTAGGCTCTACGATCATCGGAAGCGTATCCGCAAGCAGTATGACCATGCAATAAAGAAGTACTTGCTTAAGCGGGAATTGCCAGGCGATGAATACCAGCGGGATGATCAGAAAAAAAATGGCGTCCCAGCGCAGGAGAGTCGGAGAAGAATTCGGTATCATCCTTTGCACGGAAAGAGAAAATATATGCCGCGAGAGGATTGTAATCAGGGCGATGGAATAAAGGATTGCCAGGAATATTTTCTTTGTGATGTGTTGTTCGACCTTCGTGAAAGAAAGGGTCAGCAGAATCAACCCCATCAAAGCGACAGCGCTCAAGGTGATGTAATCATAGAGATCTACCTGAAAATAATTCGCGCGCAGTGAAAAAAGAGGCGAAAAAGAGCTCAATAGAAGAAATAACAACTGGACTAAAATAGACCAGCGTAAAATCTGAAGAACACGGCGGTCAATAAACTCGTTTTTCATATGTGCATATTAACACATATTAATAGATATTAAATGTGATGGCAGTCATAAGCAACGATGATTGCTTTCATGCCATTTGTTTACCCCCTGCATATGCATTTTTGACGCCCTGCTTTTATGATTACAGCTTGGGAAATTTGTTTCCCTGCCGAAAACACGATAGGAGAATATGAAAATGGATATTGAAAAAATCAAGACGAAGATTGTTGATTTCTATAAATCAAAGATTGTGAATTTTTACAACACAAAGCGTAAACTTTTCTGGATCATCAGCGCGGCGCTGGTGGTTGTCATCCTGGCCGGGATTGTGCTTCCATTCCTGACACCCAAGCAGGCGGAAACCACTGTCGCATATGGCAAGGTGACGCGGGGCGATTTAACTGAAACCATCGATGTGGTCGGAACGCTGGAAGCTATTCCATCCGCTACGCTTACCTGGCAGTCGGGCGGTATTGTGGACAGCTTCGATGTTAAAGTCGGCGATAAGGTCAAAGAAGGGGACGTGTTGATGACACTGACCGAGAGCACGCTGGATTCCTCTATCCTCGAAGCGCAATCCAGTCTGCTGGATGCTGAAGAAACCCTCGAGAACCTGAAGAGCGCCAATACAGACTTGCATACTGCGGCACAAACCCTCGCGGACAACGAATATACCTTGAGGCAGAAAAAGGCCGACCGTGATTATTGGAATACCAAAGGAGCTTCCGACGAAACCATCGACGCTGCTCGCAAGGCATATTATGATGCCAAAGAGGTTGTCTGGGAAAAAGAGGCCGCTTATGATGCGCTTTCCGATTTAGCTGCCGATGATCCTGAAAAAATGGCGGCTTACGAAGACAGGAAAGCAGCCATCGAAGCGCAAGAAAAAGCACTGCGAAATCTGAATTACATCCTGGGTGTCTACTATGATTATAGTGTCGAAACTGACTTTATCGAATATGATCAAGCACTGGCAGCCGTCAAAGAAGCGCGCGTGGCTTATAACCGCTATCTGGATCAGAGCGAAGAGATTGCAGCGGCTGAAGCGGCCGTGCAGGCTTTGAAAAATACCATCGCAACCGGCAGCATTATTGCTCCTTTCGACGGCACGATCACGGAGATTGATGCTGTCGCCGGAGACCTTATCACCAGCTATTCCGATTCGGATAACACCACAGCAGCGCTGACTATCAGCAACCTTGACAATTTAATGATCGAAGTCCAAATCTCGGAAGTTGACATCAACAAAGTGGCTGTCGGGCAGAAAGCAACCGTCACCTTCGATGCGATTGCCAACAAGGAATATACCGGTTACGTATCATCCATTTCTTCTTCCGGTGAGGAAGATGAAAACGGTGTAGTTCAATTTTCCGTGTGGGTCAAGCTTGAGGATGCTGATGACCAGGTAAAACCCGGTTTCACATCTGTTGTCTCCATTGTCACTGCGGAAGTGCAAGATGCACTCTTGGTGCCTTATGATGCCATCGTCAGCCGCGATGGTTCGTATATGGTTGTCCTTGTGAATGGCAGCAGCACCACCATGGTGCCGGTTGAAGTAGGCGCGACCTCCGATCTGTTTGCTGAAATTACCAGCGGCGAAATTGAAGAAGGCGACCAGGTGATCATCTACAGTACGGACAGCGAAGATATGTTCGGCATGATGATGATGGGTGGCGGTGGTGGCGGCGGCCAACCCCCGGCTGGCGGCGGCGCTCCTGCCGGCGGTGGAAGATAGTCTATAAATCAATGATTGGTATTAAAAAAATGAAAAAAAATGTTGTAGAAGTAATTGACCTTGTCAAAACCTACCAGATCGGTGAGATCCAGGTGAATGCCCTGCGTGGACTCTCTATGTCGGTAAAAAAAGGAGAAGTCATCGCGATCATGGGTCCTTCCGGATCGGGTAAATCGACTCTGATGAATATGCTGGGTTGTCTCGACCGACCCACCAGCGGAACGTACATTCTCAACGGTGAGGATGTACACGCCATGAATGACGATCAACTGGCAGACGTGCGCAACCGCCAGGTAGGATTTATCTTTCAATCCTATAACCTGCTGTCGCGTTCCACTGCGGTAGCCAACGTTATGCTCCCCATGCGCTATCGGCGCAACAACGGGCATGGCAACCCGGAGGAAATCGCCAAAGAGCTGTTAACCAGAGTGGGGCTCGAGAACCGCATGAATCATAAACCGGTCGAAATGTCCGGCGGGCAGCAGCAGCGCGTGGCAATTGCTCGCGCGCTGGTGAACGACCCGGCCATTATCCTGGCGGATGAACCCACCGGTAACCTCGATTCGACATCGGGCAGGGAGATTATGGACCTGCTGTTGGGTTTGAATCAAGAACGCGGCGTCACTTTGATTATCGTAACGCACGATCCCAAGATTGCTGCCTTGACCCAGCGAACGGTGCGGATTTTAGATGGAAGGGTTGAAAATGAATAGTTGGAGATTTATTCAAGAAGCATTGGAAAGCCTGAGCACAAACAAATTGCGCACAGGATTGACCATGCTTGGGATTGTAATCGGTGTGGCGGCGGTGGTTGCTATGACGGCTATCGGTCAAGGTGCCTCATCATCGATCACAAGTTCCATTGAGTCGATGGGTACGAACTTAATCTATGTGTCACGTGCCTGGGAAAACGCCAATCCGCAAGCGCTCACGCTGGCGGATGCCGAAGCGATCATAGAATCAGGCGGAGCGCCGCACGTGATGGCGGTCGCGCCTTCGGTAAGTACGACCCGCACAGTTGTTTACGGCGATGACAGCATTTCAACTACCATCAACGGCGTCACGCCTGATTACGCAACTGTCCGCAATACATCGGTATCCACCGGGAGATTCATCAACGATGATGATATCGATGCCAAATCCACGGTGGCCGTATTGGGCAGCGATGTCGTGGAGGAATTGTTTGGATCGGACGTTGGTGTTGTCGGCCAAAAGATCCGCATCGGTAACATGCTATACGAAGTGATCGGTTTATTGGAATCTTCCGGCAGTTCCTCAATGGGCAGCTCGGCGGATAACCAGATCATTGTACCTATCACAACGGCATTCTCACGCTTGATTGCGCGCTCCAATGCCAATAATGAAGTGAATATGATCTCGGTGTCGGCAGTGAGTTCGGATTCAACTGATGCCGCAATTAGTGAGATTACGTCAATTTTACGCTCACGCCATGACATCTCCTCAGATGAAGACGATGATTTCAACATCATGTCCATGGAATCCATGGCGGAGGCTGCCACTTCCATTACCGGAGTATTGACTGTTTTCCTGGGCGGCATCGCAGCTATTTCCCTGCTGGTGGGTGGTATCGGCATCATGAACATCATGCTGGTATCCGTGATTGAGCGTACCAAGGAGATCGGTTTACGCAAAGCTGTGGGAGCCAAGAATAGCGACATTCTGCTGCAGTTTATGGTCGAGTCGTTGATCATCGGTTTGGTTGGCGGTGTTCTGGGAGTTGCTTTGGCCTGGGTCCTGACAATCGTGATAAAGAATATCGCTGCTGCTTCCAGTTTCAATTTGACGCCTGTAATCACTTTTGGTTCCGTGCTTTTAGCCATGGGGTTTTCAGTAGGTGTGGGCCTGGTTTTTGGTATCTATCCTGCCAACCGCGCCTCGAAACTCGAACCGGTAGAAGCCTTACGCAGTGAATAAAAAGAAAACCGGTGGGATGATTCTGTTCCCACCGGTGTCTCGAGAAATGGGTTGAAAAATGAAAAAAGAAAAAAAGTTACCAGGCTTCTTCGCGACCCACAAGAAAAAGGTACTGATCGCCGGAGTGCTGCTGCTCGTGTTGCTTGCAGCCGTAGTGGTGGTGTTACCGATGTTCCGGGGTGGTGATGCATTGCCGCAAATAGAGCTCGGGACGGTCACGTTTGGCTCGATCACGGAAACCATCGACAGCTATGGTACGCTGGAAGCGCAGCCGTCCACGACCTTGATATGGAATTCGGATGGCGTTGTTGGCGAGTTCGATTTGAAGGTGGGCGACAAGGTTGAGAAAGGCGATGTGTTGATCGAACTCGAACCTTCCTCGCAATCGGCATCGATCCTGAATGCTTACAACGATTTACTGGAAGCGCAAAATGACCTGGACTTGTTGATCGCTGCTGACAGCGAATATCAAAGCGTCCTGTCAGACCTGGTTTATCAGGAGAAAATGCTGATTAATAAAAAAGCGGACAAACTTGCCTGGAATTATGGCCAATCTTCCATGGAACGAGTTGACGCGGTGCGCGATAATTACTATGCTGCCCGGGCTGCAGTCTGGGATCTTGAGGAAGCTTACGATGCGGTTAAAAACCTGGAAGAGAACGACCCCGCCAGGGTGGAAGCGTACGAAGCTTTACAGGCTGGAATTCTCAAAAGGGACAGCCTGTTGCGAGCGTTGAACCAAATACTTGGTATTCCGTTTGATATCCCGGTCGAGACAGATTTTATCGAGTATGACCAACAGGTGGCAACGGTTGCGGAAGCACAAGTAGCATATCAGCGGTATGTGGATTCAAATAAAGAAATCAGCGCTGCCCAAGCAAAAGTGCAAAGCCTGCAAAACCAGGTTAACAAGGCCAAGATCATTGCGCCATTTGACGGGACTATCACTTCGATCTCAGCGGTGGCCGGCGATGTGGTCAGCAGCGGTGATCAAGCAATCCGCATCGATAACCTGGATAATCTGATTATTACTGTGCAGGTATCGCAGGAAGATGTCAATAAAATTGAAATCGGCCAGGATGTTGAAATTACCTTTGATGCAATTCCAAAAAAACAATATTCCGGTTTTGTTCAATCCATCTCGTCCTCCGGCGAAACCAATACCTATGGGATCGTCTATTTTTCAGTGGTTATCAAGGTTGAGGACGCCGATGAAAACGTAAAACCCGGATTCACGGCGGTGGCAAGTATCATCGTCAGCCGGACCGAAGAAACATTGCTGGTGCCCAACGACGCCCTGGTCACCCAGGAAGATGGAACGTATGCCGTGAATGTCATCGGCAAGGACGGCACGATGCAAATCGTTCCGGTTGAGGTCGGCGCGAAGTCCGATACCAACACCGCCATCATCAGCGACCAGATTCAGGAAGGGGACCGGGTTGCGGTTTTTTCCAACACAGAATCTCCCGAAAGAAATGGCATGATGATGGGCGGCCAGCGTAATAGAATGATCAGTATTTTCCGCGGTGGAGGACCGCGCTAATTTGAAGTTGGATAAATTCATAAGAAGAGACTGGAATTTACTCCAGTCTCTTAAAAAACCAGGTTTTTCCTGGTGGTTGTTGTAAAGGATTGATATGAAGAGTGTATTGAGGACGATCAACGTTGTCATCCTGGCGCTCGGTATCCTGGGAATTATCTTAGGGATCTGCATCGGATTGTACCGCAATGACCGGATGGCCCGGTTGCAGGCAGTAAACGATTTGGGTAATCAACCAGTTGGGGAAAACCCCATCGGGGATTATCTCCTGGATACGAACCTGCACACGCTGCTGTTGGCAGCAGGCACCCTGTTGACCCTGCTCAGCGTGGCTTTATTCTTATTTGACTTGCGCAAGACCTTAAATTAATAAAAAAGCCGGATTTTGATTGATCCGGCTTTCATGCTTCCCGATTTCGAAAAAATTAATCCCGCCAATACCCGCGCCAAACTCTTTGAATATCCCGGGTGGTAATGAAGGCGTTAGGATCGCATTCCAGAACAGTGGTCTGGACTTCAGGGGCAAATTTCCGCTGAACGCTGCATTCCAAAATCGCAACGCTGCCGTCCTTGCCGCGCGCCGGGATTTCCGTGACCGCATGGCCCTGGCTGCGCAATTTACCGGCTAAAGCCTGGCCGCGTACCGAGCTGATGATAGTCATGTTCACAAAACCAAAAGCCAACCGTTCTTCGATCATCATGCCGATCACATTGCCGGTGGCAAAGCCGACCGAGTACGCCATGATTTTAATCGGGTTGTCCAGGTCGCTCATCACTGAACCGAGCGCTAAAACGAAGGTGATCGTTTGCAGGACGCCCAAAATCCAGGTGATCGCGCGCATGCCGCGCACCACCGTCAACATGCGGATGGTATCCAGCGCCATATTCAAAACGCGCGTGATGAATATAATCGATGCAACCACCCAAATACTCTGTGTCGCTAAAAAGTGTTCCATTCTCCAAACCTTGATTCTTTATTCTTTAAAAGCCGGCAGATACATCTTGTGCAGGTATTCCTTGACCATCCTGCGGGTATTGAATTGCCACGAAAGCGAGCGCATATTTTCCTTGATCTTCGCGATCCACTGGGGAGAAGCGTCGCCCATCGAACGGGTTTGATAATACAGCGGAATGATCTCGTTCTCCAGCGTGTTGTATAAGCTGGCAGCGTCCACTTCATCCTGTTTATTGGGATCATCGTAATCTTCGTCATTGCCAATGGCCCAGCCGTTGCTGCCATTGAATCCCTCGCGCCACCAACCGTCCAGAACCGAAAAATTTAAAGTTCCGTTGATGGCAGCTTTCATGCCGGATGTTCCCGAAGCTTCGTTGGGCCGGCGCGGCGTGTTCATCCAAACGTCCACACCCTGCACCAGCAGGCGGGCGATGTTCAAATCGTAATCTTCCAGGAAGACGATGCGTCCTCCGCTGCGCGCATCCTTGGCAACCCGGTATACTTTCTGAATCAGGAGCTTGCCGGGTTCATCAGCCGGGTGGGCCTTGCCGGCCAGGATGATTTGCAGCGGCCTGTCCTGATCGTTGATTAGCCTCAACAAACGATCGTAATCCGAGAAGAAAAGGTCGGCGCGCTTATAAGTTGCGAAGCGCCGCGCGAATCCGATGGTCAGCGAGTATTGATCCAGCATAACGCCCTCCGCGATCACCTGGCTGGCGCTGTGTTTGGTGCTCTGCCAATTTTCGCGCGCGTTTTCAATGGCGTAATTAATCAATTTACGCTTCAAGTGCCGGCGCACGTCCCATAGTTCCAAATCCGGGATCTGCTCGACCCGCGTCCAAAGATCCGGATCGTCCATGTGCTCCATCCAGTCCATTCCCAGATAGCGGTCGAACAACAGCCGCATGCGGCGCGCCAGCCAAAAGCCCATGTGAACGCCGTTGGTGATGTATTGGATGGGTACGTCTCTGGCTTCGCGTTCCGGCCACAGGAAGTTCCACATCTTGCGGGCGACTTCGCCATGCAGTTCCGAAACCGCGTTGCAGCGTTCCGAAAGGTGCAGCGCCAGCACGGGCATACTGAACGTATCCCCCCAGGGCTGGGTTTGCTTGCCCAACTCCACAAACTGGTCGCGGGTTAATTTCATTTCCTCCCAATAGCTTGGGAAATATTTATCGATCAGCCAGATCGGGAATTGGTCGTTCCCGGCAGGGACGGGGGTGTGCGTGGTGAAGATGTTGGATTTGCGCAATTTTTGGGCAGCTTCTTCGAAAGTCATGCCTTCGTCAATCAACTCGCGTACGTTTTCCAGCGTCAGAAAGGCGGAATGGCCTTCGTTCATGTGCCACAGGTCAGGCTTATACCCCAGTTTGCGCAGAGCGCGCACGCCGCCCATGCCCAACAGCATCTCCTGTGAGATTCTGATCTCCAGGTCGCTGCTGTACAGGCGGGAGGTTAGCTGGCGATCGTTGACAGAGTTTTGGGGCACGTTGGAATCCAGCAAGTAAAGGGAAACACGCCCAACTTGCAGCATCCACACCCGCGCATGGACCGTACGATCCGGCAGCTTCACCGATACCGTCAGCGGTTTTTCTTTGTCATCCACGATAGCGATGATCGGCATTTCTTCAAAGTCAAAGTGATAATTGCTGGTTTCCTGCCAGCCGTCTTCGGTGATCTTCTGAACAAAATAGCCCTGCTTGTAGATGAATCCCATCCCCGTGATCGGTAATCCCAAATCACTGGCCTCCTTGAGATGATCGCCGGCCAGGATCCCCAAACCTCCAGCATAGAAAGGCATAGATTCATGCAAGCCGAACTCGAAGGAGAAATATGCGATTTGACGGTTTTTTAAATCAGGATATTGCCGGGCAAACCAGGTATTCTCATTGCCCATATAAGCGTCGAATTCCGCCATGACGTGGTCATACTCTTCCAGAAAGTACTTATCCCTGGAAGCGGCTGCCAGTTTGGCTTCATCGATCTGATGCAGAAAAGCGATCGGGTTATGGTTGACTTTCTCCCACAACCGGCGGTCCAATTGCAGATAAATGCGCAAGCCGATCGGGTTCCAAACCCACCAAAGATTGTATGCCAGTTCGCCCAGGCGGTTGATGCGCTCGGGCAAGTGGTAATGGTTCGGGAAAACTTTGTGAAAATTACGGATCATCTTTTTTAGACTCCTGATAGAGAAACAGCGCCGGATTTTATCACATTTCCATGTTTATTTTACCTTACCGGCTTGCATGAGGGTTCATCAGTTGAGCGCAGCTTTTTTTCGGGAAGGGTGAAGCCGGTTCTGCTATGGGAGCATTGACAGAGAGAACGGACAATCCTTTATAATAATCTTGCTCGTCAAACGCTGCAAACAGGAGGATTCCGAATGCCGGACGCAATCTATCATTTCCCTCAGGGTTTTCTTTGGGGTACTGCTACAGCCGCCCATCAGGTAGAAGGCGGGAACACCAACAATAACTGGTATGCCTGGGAGAACGAACCCGGCCGTATTTTTCAGGGACAAAAATGCGGCCTGGCTTGCGATTGGTGGGGCGGCCGATGGAAAGAAGACCTTGAAAACGCAGCCCGCGATAACCAGAACACGCACCGCCTATCCATCGAATGGAGCCGCGTTCAACCCCGGCCGGATCAATGGGATGATGGCGCGCTCGAGCACTACCGTCAGATTATCCGGGGCGCGATCAAAGTGGGATTGAAGCCTATGCTGACCCTGCACCATTTCACCGACCCGCTCTGGTTGTACGAAAACGGCGGTTGGGAGAACGACGCCGCCCCGAAATATTTTACCGAGTATGTTCGGAAAGTTGTTGGCGCTTTGCACGACCTGGTGGATTTTTGGGTAACCATCAACGAACCGGATGTGTATGTCACCAGCGGATACGTGGGCGGGGATTTCCCTCCCGGCAAGAATGATCTGGGCGCTGCGTTCAAGGTGATGCGCAATTTGTTGAAAGGGCACGCGGCCGCTTACAAAATCATCCATGAGATTCAACCAAATGCGCAGGTTGGATATGCTAAGAATTACCGCGGCTTTGAACCGGCGCGCGCCTGGTTCCTGCCGGATGTTTGGATCACCCGTTTTAACAATGCCAGCTTCAACGATGCGTTTTCCAATGCTTTGGTGAACGGAACATTGAAATTCGCCCTAAAGAAAGAATACGTGCCCGAGGCGATCGGCACCCAGGATTTTGTCGGTATCAATTACTACACCTTGGACAAAGTCGCCTTCAAGCCTTTTGCGGTGAAAGACGTGTTCAGCCGCCGGTTCTACCCGACGGACTCCGAAATGAGCGAGACCGGTTTTATTGCCAACATCCCGCGCGGTATGACCGCCGCGTTAAAATGGGCGCATCAATTTAACCTGCCGATCTATATTACTGAAAACGGCGTTGAAGATTCAAAAGATACGCTGCGGCCGCAGTATACCATCCAGCATTTGCACGAAGTGTGGCGCATGGCCAACTTCAATTGGAATGTTCGCGGCTACTATCATTGGTCGCAGGTGGACAATTTCGAATGGGAGCGCGCCTGGTCGCAGCGCTTCGGACTTTGGGGACTGGATCTGGAAACCCAGCGTCGCATCCGCCGCCCAAGCGTGGATATGTATGCGGAGATTTGCCGCCAGAATGCCATCAGTTCCGATATCGTGCGGAAATATGCGCCGCAGGTTTTTGACAAATTATTCCCGGGTTGATTTGTTTTTCGAGCAACTAATAAAACAGGTTATGATTAGCCATTATTTTCGGGTGAGGGTTCTTCACATGAAAAATAATAAGATCCTGTTGGGATTGATCATACTGGCTGCATGGCTGGTTCCCGCTTCGGTTTTCCTCGAGCCTGCCGGCAGAGTTTCGGTCTTGAATCCGGTAAAATTCGATAACCCGGCTCCGCTTCCCACTCAACCATCGCTGATTGAGGCCGGAACGCTGCCCTGCGACCCTTCAGCCGTGCACGGCCTGTATTTTTATTCAGCGGATTGTCCACATTGCATGGATGCGCTCAACAACGTGCTGATGCCGATGCAGAATGAATTCGGCACCCGGCTGGATATCCGCCTGATCGAGATCGATTACGCTGATAATTACGAATTGCTGATCGATGCCGAGGAACATTTCGGCGTGAAGGCGGAGGAACGCGCCATTCCAACCCTGATCATCGGCGACCGCGTACTCATCGGAGTGGATGCGATCCGCGCCGAGGTGCGCGCCATTGTGGAAGACGGCATCCGCGCAGGTGGTATCGGCTGGCCGGAAATACCGGATTTTGACCCTTCGGCGATTATTTCAGAAGAAAACGCATCCACCAATGACCAGATTTGCACGCTGGATTCCGGCGAGACGTGCCAAACCAGCGCTCCCATTTATGCCGCATATTTCTATCAAACCGGCTGCGATAGCTGCAGCCGGGTGGAAGCCGACCTGGCTTATCTGCGGGCGCGTTATCCGCAGTTGATCGTCGAAAAATTCAACGTTTACGATCATGCCGGTTTGGGTTTGTGGTTGGCGGAGCGGGCCGGCCGTAAAGAATTTCATTCCCCGGCGGTGTTCATCGGAAACCAGGCCTGGATCGGCGAAGGCGAGATCACACCGGAAGCGCTTGAAACGGCGCTGAAGTGCTACCAGCAGGAAGGCGCTCCCAAGGTTTGGGAGTCATATAATCCCGAGATGGGCAGTTCAAATATCGCCGAACGATTCCGCCAGATGAGCTGGCTGACGGTGATTTTAGCCGGCCTGGTGGATGGGTTGAACCCCTGCGCCTTTGCCACGCTCATCTTTTTCGTTTCCTACCTGACGCTCTCCGGCCGCAAAGGTCGCGAGGTGATCGCGGTGGGGGCGGCTTTCACCCTGGGCGTTTTCGCCGCTTATCTGGTGATCGGGCTGGGTTTGTACAAAGTACTGGATTTGCTCGGCAACACCCTGAATATCATCGCGCGCTGGGTGTATATTCTCACGGCTGTGCTCTGTTTCGGGCTGGGGCTTTTCAGCATCATGGATTATTTCAAAGCGCGGCAAGGTCAATTGGACGATATGGCGCTCAAGCTGCCGGAAGCGCTGCGCATGCGCATCAACAAGGTGATCCGCAAAGGGCGCAGCAGCGAAGCCTACGCGGCCGGGGCATTCATGAGCGGATTGCTGATTGCCATCCTGGAGTTGGCTTGCACTGGCCAGGTTTACCTGCCGACCATCATTTTCGTCAGCAGCATGCCGGAGTTGAAATTGCGGGCGATTTTCTTTCTGGTGTTATATAACCTGCTCTTCATCCTGCCGCTGGTGGTGGTTTTCATCCTGGCTTACTTCGGCACAACCTCGAAAGAACTGACTAAATTTCTACAAAAGCATGCCGCTACGGTCAAAATCGGCATGGCAATTGTTTTCTTTGCCCTGGCTGTATGGCTGGTACTTTCGGTGCTATAAACCGACTCTCCCTGCAAACGGATTCAAGTGAATCCGTTTGGTCGGGTTGGAGTTTCGGATAATCTTCATAAGAAGCTATTACGCTCTTTCCACCAGGTTGTGGATCCACTTCCGGCTGCGGTAGCGGTTGATGAAGAGGACCAATTTGGTGGCTTCATCCAGCATGATAGAGAGATACACGAAATAAACCGGCAGGTGGAATACGAAGGCGGTTACCAAAGCCGCCGGCACACCAATCAACCACATGCAACCCACGTCCACGAGAGAACCGAAATGCGTGTCGCCGCCGCTGCGCAGCATGGCTACAAAATAGAGCGTGTTGATGGTCCGCAGCCACAGGAAAGCTCCCAGTACCAGCAGCAGATTGCGCGTGTAGAAATTGGTCAGATCGCTGATGTTGTAAAGCGAAGCGATGAATCCGCGCCCGAAGATCAATACAGCCCCCAGGCAGATACCCATCACTAAAACAATCCTGACGGTTTGTTTGATATACCCGTGAGATTTCTCCTGCTCCCCCGAGCCGATGGCATTGCCCACCACGATGGCGCAGGCATGCGTAATCCCTAAAAAGGGCGCGAAGAACATATCCTCGATTGAAGCGCGGATGTTGATGGCCGCGATGGCTTCTGTGCTGATGTGCGCGTAAATGGCGCTGTATGCGGAAATGCCCAAAGCCCACATCAATTCATTGATGGTAACGGGCAGCACCCGTTTCAGGATCTTGCTTAGAAAACTGGTATTGAAAGAGAACATTTGGCGCGGGTGAACCGCCAGCGGGGTTTTCAGGTAGTAAGTCATGCCCACCATAACGGCGCATTCCACCACCCGCGCGATCAGGTTGGCGTATGCAGCGCCCTGGGCGCCGAGCGCCGGCATGCCCAGTTTGCCGAAGATGAGTAAATAACCGAACACGATATTCAGCAGGATACCGATGGAGCTGACCACCATGGGAAGGCGAACGTTGCCGGTGGAGCGCAGAATGGCGTTATAAGTAAAGGTGATGGGCGTGAACAGGTAACTGAAACCCACGATTTTCAGTACGCTGACACCCAATTCGATCACCTGTTTGTCGGAAGTAAACAGATGCAGGAAATCTCCCGGAAAGAACAAAGCGATTGCCATGAACATGGCGCTGACGGACAGGTCCACCAGCAGCGAAACCCCCAATACCTTGGAAATGCCATCCTTATCGTTGTTGCCCCAAAACTGGGCGGTGAAGATGGCTGCGCCGGAGGATATCCCAAACTGAACCAATGAAAGGATAAAGAAGAGCTGATTAGCCAGGCCTATTGCCGCCAGCGGGACGTCGCCCAGTTGGCCGGTCATCAGGGTTGTGATCGTGGCGCCCAAAACCGTGAACAGGTTTTGCAGCATGATCGGAAAACCCAATTTTATTAATTGCTGAAGAAATGATTTATTCCACATGATGGTTCAACTATATACGGAAGAGCGATTATAAATGAGGAACGCGGATAATGACAGGCTGACTATCTAATCGGCTGACATTTGGGGCAGATATGCGTCCCGCGCTGCCCGACCACCAGGCGCTGGATGGGCGTTCCGCACTCCGGGCAGGCTTCGCCCGTCCGGCCGTATACCTTGAAATGGTTCTGAAAGTCGCCCCCGCGGTAGACCCAATCGATGCTGGCGCCGTTGCGGCGGATACCCTCCGTGAGCACGCTGCGGATGGCGTCCAGCAAGCGCGCGGCTTCTTTCATTGTGAGTTGCCCCGCCTGGCGCAGGGGATGCAGCCTGGCCAGGTACAGGGCTTCATCGGTGTAGATATTCCCCAATCCGGCCAGGAAGGTTTGGTCCATCAGGAGGGGTTTCAATTGGCGGCCATGCGTTGTCAGCATGGCGTGGAAGCGCTGCGTGGTCAACCCCGGGTCAAGCGGTTCCGGCCCCAAATTACCCAATTCTTCCTGCGGGTCCGCCGTGAGCCAGGCGCGCCCGAATTTGCGCGTGTCGTTGAATGCCAGGCGGCGGTTGTCAGCGAAGTTCAGGATCATACGGTCGTGCTTGCGGATAGGTTCCGCGCCGGATTCCACGCGCAGGTCGCCGCTCATGCGCAGGTGGATCAACAGCGTATCGGTGCTGAGCGGAATGACCAGGAATTTGCCCCGCCGGGAAACGGCCTCGACGCGCTGCCCGGCGATGCGCCGGATGAACTCGTCCGGCGCGGGGCTGGCGATGGTGCGCGGCCAGAGCACCTGGCAGGACTCGATGCGGCTGCCCGGTAAGCCGGCTAGTCCGTTGCCTGCGCCTTCCCGCAGGAAGCGCGCAATGGTTTCAACTTCGGGTAATTCAGGCATATCAATGGATAAGCTTAGTGCAAGTTGATTGAATCCAGATCTAAATTTCCACTGTTAAATTCAACCAGTTTTTCCCAATCAATCTTTCCTGATTTATCGCAAAATGCGCTAACAAAAGACTTTGTAAAGAGATTGATGATTGCATCTTTACCTTGATTGAATTGATCGTTGTGTTCTTTTGCTCGATAGCCTATTGGTTCTATGATTTCTTTATATAAATCTTTATCGCCGCTGATAAAATACCAAAAGTTCTGTCCAATGATTTTCCAATAACCATTATTAAAATTAGTCTTTGATTTACCATAGCAAATGCCAAGAATGGACTGAACATTGATTGTCCGATCATTCTGTTTGATTGTTGATGTTGCTTTCTTAAAATCTTGCTCAAGCTTCTTGTGTTGAGAAGCATTTCCCCAATTTTGCCCAGATTTAATTGAAATCAGGTAATGGACATTCTCTCTGTTAATTTCTAGATCAATTCCTGTAATACCCGATTTAAAACCGTTGAAGGCCATATCTGCAATAAAAATCGCTAAGCCTTCTAGAAAATCACCAAAGATCTTTTCTTCTGAAGATGATAAAAATGCGTCTAAAAGACTCTGAATTAAATCATTTGCTTTATTAATGTTTTTTGCTTTGAACAAATAGGGATTTTTTGAAAGTAATTTGTTTAGCTTTAAATCCTCAAGACATTTCAAACGAGTTTCATGAAAAGAATCAATATTTTTATTAACAAAGGCGTTTAATAGATTGATATCTATATTATTCATCATTTCTCTCGAATTCCCCGTAATCTTCTTCATTTTCAGCGATTGATGGGATCTGCATTTGTGCATCAATCAACCTTCTTCTTGATATTTCGACAAATTCCTCTTTTATATCAAGGCCAACATAATTTCTTCCCAATTGAAGTGCAGCCAGGGCAGTTGTACCGGAGCCGACAAAGGGATCCAATACATTATCGCCTGGTTCAGTAAATAATTTAATAAACCACTTGGGTAATTCAATAGGAAAGACAGCACTATGATTGCGATTGCCACACTCTGTTGCCAAATGGATTACATTTGTGGGATAAACCATGCTTCTCCCTACCCAATTAGACACATTCTTTCCGAAACCACTTTTTACACGTGATTCATCCCTTGTTTTATCGGTTTCACTTAAATTCGATAAGCGATCTTTTGCCCAATCACCAACAGGTACCATTACGGTTTCCTGGAAAATCTTAAACTTCTTTGTTTTATTAAATTGAAGCAATCTCTCCCAGGCATCTCTAAAGCGATTCGGCCATTTTCCCGGATATGAATTTTTTTTATGCCAAATATATTCCTCTGTCCAAAGCCAACCTTGATTCCGTAATTCTCTAATGAGGTCGAGAACATAAGGATGTCGTTCTCCGTTTACCACACGTTCTTTTATGTTAAGGATAAATGTTCCAGTAGGTTTTAAGACGCGAAGAAATTCTTCCGATTTTGGTATGAACCATTCAACATAATTATCTGGCTTTATACCCCCATAGGTATTTTTTCTTTGATCTGCATAAGGAGGTGACGTGAAAATAAGATCAAAATAATTATCTGGGAATTTATGCAATTCCTTTTCGCAGTCGCCAAGAAGAATTTCATTGATTATATTCATTTTTACAATAGAATATATATTCTATTATTAAATTATACTACACTAAGGTTGGCTATTAATGTTATTTTCTACTCGTTGAACAGCTCGCCCACGCTGCGGCCCTGGTTGCCGCGGCAGATCACTTCTGCCAGCAGCGGAGCCACGCTGATAACCGTCAGGCGCTTGCCGAATTTGGCGCAATCTTCCGGGGAGATCGGGATGGTGTCGGTGGTGACGAAATGTTTGACGGGCAGGCCGGTGAGCATATCGGCTGATCCCTGCGGCAGGACCGGGTGGATGAATACCACGGTGATATCGCGCGCGCCGGAATCTTTGATCAAGTTCACCGCCGCGGCGATGGTGCGGCCGGTGCTGATCTCTTCGTCGATCAGGATGCAATCGCGTCCTTTCACGTCGCCGATCAGGGTCAGCGCTTCGGCGGTCGGGGCGTTGGTCAGGCGCCGCTTCTCGATAAAAGCCAGCGGCAGGTCCAGGCGCGCAGCGTAATTGCGCGCTTTCTTGGCGAAACCCAAGTCGGGGGAGACGATCACGGGTTTGTGCATTTTCTTGACCATGCCTTCCAGGTGGCCGATAACCACGTGGAAAGCGCGCAGCACATCACCGGGGATCGAGAAAAAGCCCTGGATCTGGTCGGCGTGCAGGTCGAAGGTCATGTAGCGGTCCGCGCCGGCCACTTCGATCATATCAGCCACCAGGCGCGCAGTGATCGGCACGCGCGGCTGGTCTTTCTTGTCCGAGCGGGTGTAGCACAGGTACGGCACCACGGCCGTGATGCGCGCGGCGGAATCCAGGCGCAGGGTTTGGATCATGATAAGCAATTCCATCAGGTTGCGGTGAACGGGAATGGAAGTGGTTTGGATGACGTAGCAATCCTGCCCGCGCACGCTGGCGGCCAGCTTGACGAAAATATTATCGTTGGGGTAGGTGACGATTTCCCGGTCGCACAGGGGCAGTTTCAGATGATCCGCAATGCTCTTGGCAAGTTCAGGGCAGGAAGAACCGGCATACAAACGGATGCCGCCGTACATCAATGGGCTTGAATGCACATGGGTAGGTGCGCTCATGCTTTTCCTTCTTTCATCTCATTAAATTTCCATTCACTTTTAAGTATACTCATCATCAGAACGTCGATGTATTTACCATCCTGAAAATGCGCCTGGCGCTGCCGGCCTTCGTGTTGAAATCCGGCTTTTTCGTAACAGCGCATACCGCGCGGATTGGTTTCGAACACTCGCAGATAGATGCGGTTCAGGTTGAGGTTGGCAAAGCCGTAATTGACCATCAATTGCATGGCTTCCGTACCGTAGCCTTTGTCCCAGGCGCTTTTATCGCCGATGAAGATGCCGATTTCCGCGCTGCGTTCGTGCTGATCGAAATTTAAAAAACTCATATCACCGACCAACTTCCAGCTTTTGCCGGAAGCAATCTCGATCGCCAGCGGACGCTCTTCCACCGGATGGGTCAGCATGTCTTTGAACCAGGCATCTTCCATATCCTGCGAGAGTGGATAATAGATGGTGATGTTCCGGGTAACTTCCGGATCGTTCAACCAGCTTGTAAAGGCGGGTAAGTCTTCGCTGTTTACTGCCCGCAATCGCACGCGTTTTCCGGTGATCATTCTTTTCCTCTGGAGTCTAAGGCTGTAGGCGGTTGGGGCCGCGGAATAGATAAACGCTTTCACGGATGTTAGGCAGATTCAGCAGCACCATCAGCAGGCGTGAAAGCCCCATGCCGAAACCGCCGTGCGGAGGCGTGCCGAAGCGGAAGAAATCCAGGTAGTACTGAATATTTTCCAACCCCAACCCTTTTTCCAACGCCTGCGCCTTGAGAATTTCAAGGCGGTGTTCGCGCTGCGCGCCGGTGGCGATTTCCAGTCCGCCGGCGATCAGGTCGAAGCTGCGGGTGAGTTCGGGCGCGTCCGGGTGGCGCATGTGGTAGAAGGGGCGCACGCTGATCGGCCAGTCGATCACGAACAGGAAATCGCTGCCGTATTCTTTCTTGGCGTAATCCGCAATGGCGCGCTCGCCGCCCGGGTCCAGGTCACCTTTGCGTTCCGGCGGCAGTTTATAGCCCATGTCCTTCAGGATGCTGTAAGCCTTGGACATGGTCATGCGCGGGAAGGGCAGCGCGGGAACCTGGATGTCGACGCCGAATTCCCGTTCGATTTCCGCGCCGTAAACGTCCTTGACACGCTGGTAGGCGTATTGCAGCCAGCCTTCGGTGAAGACCATCACGTCCTCGTGCGAATCGATCCAGGAGATCTCCACGTCCAGGCCGGTGAATTCGGTCATGTGGCGCGAGGTGAACGAGGGGTCCGCCCGGAAAACCGGCCCGATCTCGAATACTTTTTCAAATCCGGCCGACATGGCCATCTGTTTGTAGAATTGCGGGCTCTGCGCCAGGTAGGCTTTACGCTCGAAATATTGAACCTCAAAGAGCTCTGCGCCCGACTCGCTCGGGCTGCCCGTGATCTTTGGGGAATGGATTTCGATGAAATCCTGCTTCAGCCAGTATTCACGCATAGCGTGTTCCAGAAGAGTCTGGACTTTAAAGAGCAGTAAATTCTGCTCGCGGCGCAGATCCAGATAGCGCCAGTCCATACGGAAATCGATGGCGGGGATATTATCCTTGTCGAATGGATCGAACGGCAGCGGGGCTTCAGCCGGGCTCTCGACTTTCAGATTTTCCAACTGAATTTCCAGTCCGCCCAACTTGACCACCGGGTTCTCGACCACCTTGCCGCTGATGGTCAGGGCGCTTTCGGTGCCCAGTGCGGAGATCAGGTTGCCCAATTCGGGATTGGCCGGCCGGTAATGCGCGATTTGCACCAACCCGGTGCGGTCGCGCAGGATCAAAAACTGCATGTTCTTTTGGTCGCGCAGGGTTTGCAGCCATCCTTGAACCGTGACGGTCTCGTTTAAATGCTCTTTCAGGCTGCCGATAAGCGTTCGTTCCATAATTGCTCAATTTCTCCTGATAAAAATATTAAGAAATGATTTACATAGATTGTAATCCACAAACATTGATTATGTGAAAAAAAAGGAAGAATTATGCCCGGAATTGCTTTAAGGCTTGATAGGGCGAGATTTTTCGGGTATGAATTTCCCCTAAAATTTGTTCGTATTTCCGGTTTTGAATATTCCTTTTCCATTCGGCAAACAGTTTTTCGCGCAGCAGCCGTTCGAACAGGTCGTCCAGACGGATCTGACTGCGCCGCTGCCATTCGCCGCTGGTTTCGAGATAGGTTCTATGCTGCCGGATGGCAGCGACCAGTTCATCGATGCCTTCGTCATTCAAAGCGGAGGTTTTTAGAACCGGGACTTTCCATGTTACTTGTTCTTCCCGGTTCAGACCCGCGGCGTCAGCGCCGATCTCCAGCATGGCTGCCAGCGAACGCGCCGCAGTATCCGCGCCATTCTTATCGGCTTTGTTGACTACCAGAATATCGGCGATTTCCAGGATGCCGGCTTTGGCGGCCTGGATGTCATCGCCCAATCCGGGCGCTTCCACAACCAGGGTGGTGTGCGCCAGACAGGCAATGTCCACTTCCGATTGCCCCGCGCCGACCGTTTCCACCAGGACAAAATCAAATCCGCCCGCTTCCAACGCCAGCACCATTTCGCTGGCAGCGCGCGCCAGCCCGCCCAGCGCCCCGCGCGTGGCCGCAGAGCGGACGAATATCTCTGGATGCTCCATCAAATCGCGCATACGCACGCGGTCGCCCAATATGGCGCCTCCGCTGAAGGGGCTGCTGGGATCGATCGCCAGCACCGCGACGGATTGAGGAGTTTGCGGGCTGCCGGTTAGCTGGATGGCCAGCCTGTTTACCAGCGTGGATTTGCCTGATCCGGAAGGCCCGGTGATCCCGATGATGAAAGCCCTGCCGGTCAGGGCGAATAGCTCGTCGAGTGCGGCGCGCCCTTCAGGATTTTCATTTTCGATCCAGGTCAACAAGCACGAGAGCGCCAGCCGGTTTCCCTGGCGAATTTGACTGGCGACGTCTTTCATCGGTTGTATTCTTTCTGAGCGGTTATGCCGGTTGCAGGATTTGCTGCAAATCGGCGATGACTTGCGAGGTGGGGGTGCCGGGGCCGTACACGGCTTTAATTCCCATATCACGCAGTAGACGGGCGTCCTCGTCTGGGATGATGCCGCCCACAAAGACGCACAACTCTCCCTGCCCGTTGGCTTTCAGCA
Source organism: Anaerolineae bacterium (assembly GCA_013178095.1). GTDB lineage: Bacteria > Chloroflexota > Anaerolineae > Anaerolineales > Anaerolineaceae > Pelolinea. Next base: position 105,625 of record JABLXK010000006.1, read on the forward strand.
GCTCCAGCACGCGCGGCACCAAGGTCATGTGAGCGCCGGAAAGAATGGAAAGCCCCACCGCGTCCACGTCTTCCTGCAGCGCGGCGGTCGCGATCATTTCAGGGGTTTGACGCAGGCCGGTGTAGATCACTTCCATGCCGGCGTCGCGCAGCGCGCGCGCGATCACCTTGGCACCGCGGTCATGGCCGTCCAGTCCGGGTTTGGCAATCAAAACGCGAATTTTCTGTTTCATAGCTCCCGATTCCATTATTAAAAATTATAATGCTCAGTGGGCCTTTATTAAAGAATCGAAATGGAACATGCTGGAAGTATCTTTTATAATCTTAAACTTGTTTGGGTAATAAATGAAGAAGAAATTTGAATACTTGCTGCCGATTTTAATCATGCTAATGGCCGCCTGCCAGCCAACCAGTCAGGCTGCGGTTGCTTCGGAAGAGACTGGGCAGCTGGCGCAGTCACCCACCTTTACCGTTCCACCAACCCACGTTACCGAAGTGCCTCAATCGACTCCAACGCCTGAGCAGGTTATTAACCCGCTGACCGGCTTGCCGGCAGCCGATCCTGCGCTGCTGGAGCGCCGGCCGATCATGGTGAAGGTTTCCAATTATCCGCAATACGGCCGCCCGCATGCCGGGTTATCCTTTGCCGATATGGTTTTCGAGTATTACATCGGCAACGGCACCAACCGCTTCTTGGCCCTGTATTACGGCCAGGATTGCAGCCAGATCGGCCCGGTGCGCTCCGGCCGTTTCGTGGATGCCCAACTGGTGCCCATGTACGGCGGCGTGCTGGTTTACGGCAGCGCGGATGAAGATACCGACGCTGAAATCATTTCTACATTGGGAAATTACGCCATCTCCAATTTTGACGCGCCCGAACCGGCTTTCATCGGCACCGACACGCACAGCGTGACGGGCGTGTATGCCAACTCAGCCGCCATCAGCCAATTCGTTTCCGCTCAGGGATGGGAGAACAGCGCCCCGGATTTGCCCGGCATGGTCTTTTCCTACGATATTCCCGATCGCGGCAAGTATGCTGATCAATTGAATGTGCTGTTTAATTACAACGACCGCGGCGAATGGCATTACGATGCCGGGTCCGGCAAATATTTGCGCTGGATTGAATATTTCGAGGACGAGAACGACACCACCTACGATATGATCCCGCTGGTGGACAAGGTGACCGGCAGCCAGTTGGCCTTTTCCAACGTAATTGTCCTGTTTGCCAAATATACCGAACTGGCTCCCAGCCGTCACTTGATCGACATCATTGGGAACAACAAAGGCAAACCGGCGTATTACTTCCGCGACGGACAGGTTTTCGAGGGCACCTGGCGCGCTAAGGTGGATGATGACCCCATTCAGTTTTTCAATGACCAGGGCGAACCGATGCCGCTTAAACCCGGCAACACCTGGATTGTGATCACGGGCCTGAATTCCTCGTATGAAGAGATCCAGCCAAAAGTTTGGGAATTGTTCTTCAACCTTCCTTAAAAATTAGCAGAATGATTACGGAAGGGTCTCAAGCCCTCCCGTTTTTGTTTTTAACTATCCAGCGTGACCAGATAGTTCGGATCGTCATCCCTGTCGGTGTCGTTCCCGCAGAAACTTACATTGAACAATTGCGGCTCGGTGGGAATGGAACCGGTACCGATCACCTCGATGCCGTTGCCTTCGTTGCCGATGAAGGAACTGGCATAAATCTTCAGGTAAAGGGGATCGGGAATTTCGATGTAGAGGCCATCGCCATCGTAACCCACCCCGTTGGACATGCTCTGAATGTTGCGCAGCGTCACCGACGGTCCGCCGGAATAGAGCTGCAGGCCGTCCTTTGCGTTCAGGCGTGTGATGGAATTAGTGATGGTGATAGCGCCGCCGTCGGCTTGGTTGTCCACGATTATGCCATTGCCGCCGTTCTGGATGGCGATGACCCTGTCTATCGTGATGGCTTTATTGGAATAGACTGCCAACCCGGAGCCGCCGTTATCCGAAATGGTGTTGTCACCCATTGTCCCCAGGATGCTGACCGTTCCGCTGCCGGCAGTATTGTCGATGAACACACCGTTAGAGCCGTTGTTGACCGCCAGGATGTTATTGAGTGTGACGCTGCCGGAAGAATAGATTTCCAGGCCTTTCATAACGTTCTCGTTCACCTCCGCCTTGAAGACGGCCACCGCGGCGTTGGTGCCGGACTGGTTATCGATGTACGCGCCGGTGTAGCCGTTATCCCGCAGGAACATGCGGCCGTTGTTGATGATGCTGACTGCGCCCCTGGCTTCAATGCGGATGCCGTACTTGGTGTTATAGCTGTAGGAGCTGGTGATCAAGCTGGTGGTTGATTTGATCGAAACGCTGCCGGTACCGCCGTCGCTATCGACGTTCAACCCATCCTCGCCGTTCTGCATTGCGCTGGCGTTAGTAATGCTGACGCTGCCGTTGGTGACAATCTGCAGCCCGTGATAATTGTTGTGGTAAAAGTTGACGCTGCTGTTAAACAAACTATTAATCACTGAAACACCGCCGCTGCCGGCGCTGTTATCCAGCATGGCCCCGCGGAAGGGATATTGGGTGGGGTTATTCATTTCTTCGTCATTGAGGTAGAGTATGTAATTTCCTGTCTCACTGCTATTCGAGCTGACGCGGATGTAGTAATTGCCGTCTGCTGGCAGGTTGAAGGTCAGGCGCGCGTCGCTTCCGCCATAGCTGTCATCGTCGGTGGCGATCAGGTGCCCGTCCTTGTCATACACCTCCAGCAGAACGTCGAACTCCTCGCTCTCCAGGATGATGTCCAACTCCTGCCCGGAAGTACCGTCGAACCACCAGGTGTCCGCTTGGTAATATGGCGTAAGGTGTTCAAAGATCGTCTCGCCTTCCGGATCGATTTCGCCGCTATTCACTGAATTGTAGCGCCCCTGCACACCGGATAAATAAATCCAACCCTTGGAGTCCACCTCAACCCCCGTGCCCTGGTTGGCTTCGAAATTGGCATCGTACAAATAAACGCTGCCGGATGTGATGGAGGTATTGTTTTGCACGTAAGCGCCGCCGCCGTAATTGGCAATCACATTCCCGGCATATAAAGTAACAATGCCGTTGGAATAGATTTCCAGTCCGTACATATCCAGCGGATTCAACCAACCGTTGCCGGAAAAACTATTGGTTTTGTTCTTGGATGATTTTAACGTTACGCTGCCGCTCACCAGCGGATATTGATTCTTGATGTATAGACCGTCATATCCGTTGGCGTCCGCCTGAATGTCGCTCAAATTGACCGTACCGCTGGAGACGATATAAAGCCCGTAGAATTTGTTGGTGTTGAATGTATTTGCAGCATTGAGCGAGCGTAAATTGACTGAGCCGTTTCCAAGACAGTAACCCCCGCTCAAATTGCAGGTATTCAAACGTGCTCCGGCGCTGCCATTGGAATTGGCGCTGACGTTGGTCAGAGTGATATTTCCTCTTGAAGTGATCGAGAGACCCAGACCGCTGTTGCTGTTGAAATTGGAGAGCACACCGCTCACCGAAGAAAGCAGGGTGACGCCGCCGCTGCCGCCGGCGTTATACAAATATGCCCCCGCCGACTCATACTGTCCTGCGTTGCCGTTGTCTGAGGCAGTCAGATTCGTGATGGTGATGGCGTTTTTGGAGAGAACTTCGAGACCGCTGAAATTGTTGTCATCGAAAGTATTCCAGAGGTTATTGGCGGTTTTATTGATGATCACCATAGCGCTGCCCGCGGTATTGTCGATCATCGCGCCGTAATACGTGAAGTAGGTCTGGTAGGTGTGGGTTTCATCATTGATGGAAATGGTATAGTTCCCATGATTATCGTCGGCTGCCAGCACGTGGATGAAATACTTGCCGGCGATCGCCAGGTCAGTTTCAATCAAGGCGTCGGTTTCGCTGTAGCCATTGTCGTTGGACGCGATCAGGTTGCCGGCCGCATCGTACAATTCCAGTAATCCGTCGAATTCGGTACTTTCTAAAATGATCTTCACGTGCAACCCTTCCGTGGCATCGAAGTACCAGGTGTCATGGCTGCTGATGGAAGTGAGGCGTTCGTGGACAGTTTCGCCTGCCGAAACGATGTCGCTGTTGATCAGCGAATTGTAGCAAGCCGTCACCCCGTTGAGCGTGACTGCCCCTTTGGCGTATGCCAGCAATCCCGAACCCTGGTTCTCGTTGAATTTGCCGTCAGTGATGGTGATGGCGCCGGCGGAGATGGTTCCCTCGCTGTTTTTCAGGTAAGCGCCAGCCGCCAGGTTGTTATTGGCTTCCAGCGAACTCAACGAAATACTTCCGTATGAATAAACCTCGATGCCGGGATAGGTGCCTTGCAGCAGCGAACCGTTGTTATTAAATGTATTGGTCAATCCTTTCGAGGCGGACATATTCACACCCACCACAGCGGTTTCCAGGCTGTTGTTGACATACAAACCGTTATAGCCGTTGGAATCAGCCTGCAGGTTAGACAAGCTCACGATGCCGCCGGACAGGATGTGCACGCCGTAATCGTGGTTATTGTTGAATTGATTGATCACGCTGTACAGGTTCTTAATGGTCACTTTCCCTAACCCGAGGCATTCTTCGCCGCTGAGCTGACAATTATCGATAACCACGCCGGACACGCTGTTGCTGCTGGCGTTGAGATTATTTAAAGTCACGTCGCCCCGCGTGGAAATCGTAATACCATCGCCGCCATTATAGGAAAAATCCCCGGTCGCCGTCTTTGCCGGGTTGCTGATGGTGACCGCTCCATAGGTGGTGGGGTTCTCAACAAAAATGCCCGACTCGTTGTTCTCGGAAGCGCTGACGTATTGCAGGTTGACGACTCCACCGGAGGTGATGTAGATACCGTGCTCGTGGTTGCCGTCAAAGGTATTCAACTGATAGAACAGGGTGGTGAGGTTAATGGCGCCGCTGCCGAGGCATTTGCTTCCATCCGTAACGCAGGTATCCAGCGAGATGCCCGACCCCACATTTTCGTTGGCCTGCACATTGGTAATCGAAATCAGACCGCGCGTGGTGATATCGATGCCGCTGCCGCCGTTGTTATTGAACTCGCCTTGCGAACCGCTGATGTTATTGACAATGGTCACCGTACCGGAAGAAGTGCTGTTATCAACCAGGATGCCGCTGCCGCCGTTCCCGGAAGCAGAAACGTTGGTTAACGTGATGGCTGAAATGGAAGCCAGCTCGAATCCGTTCTGGGTATTCAGGTCGGCTTGCGTGTTGCTGATGCTGATCCTTCCCTTGGAATCGATCTTGATACCCGATCCGCCGTTGTTGCGAAACACATTGGAAAAGTTAACCAGCGTGGTGCGAATGGTGATCGCCACAGTGCTGATGGGATTATTGATCTCCAGTCCGTGACCGAGGTTGTCGTAAGCGCTGGTGTTGTTGAGCGTCACGGTCGAGCCGGCGCTGATCACCAGGCCGTTGGCGCTGTTGCCCAGAAAGTAATTTGCGCCATACCAGCCGGCTGCGATGGGGCTGTTGAGCGTGATGGTGCCGAGCCCGCGGCAGATACCGCGCACCGCGTCGTATTGGCAGGTGTCCAGCACCGCGCCGTTCTGGCTGTTGTAGGAAGCGTCCACTGTGTTCAAGATCACGTTCTTCAATGATTCGATTTCCAGCCCGTTGCCGGAGTTGTCCTGGAACATGCCGCTGTTGATGGTGATGATGCCGGAACCTGAGGTAGTGTCGATGACGATGCCGGGAATGGCATAGTCGGTTTCGTTGGCATGCAGCGAATCGTTCAACGATAATTGGTAATCCCCGTCCAACGCACTGCTGCTTTCCAGTGTTTTGACAATGATGTAATACACCCCGTCCGCTGCCAGCGTGAAATTGATTTTGGAGTTGGTGGTGGTTCCGTCGATATTGTCATTGGAAGCCAGCAGGGTGTTTGTGGCGGCGTCCCATAATTCCAGATAAGCATCGAACATGCCGCTTTCCAGCAGGATTTCCAACTCCTGCGCATCTGTGCCGTTGAAATACCAGCGGTCGCCGCTGAATTTGTTATCTTCGTTCAAACGCTCGTTCACGGTTTCGCCGGATGCGATGTTCCCGGTGCGAATCGAACTGTGCGAAGCACGCACGTAGTTAAGAGTGACTGCTCCGGGCGTGGTGATATCGATGGCTGTGTTGTCGTTGTAATACGCGAACACGTTTTGCATGCTAACGGCGGCGATTTTGCTCGTGGATGCGATCAAACCGTAGCCGTATTCATCCGAATACGGGGCGACAGAATTGTGGTCGAACAGGCTGTTCTTAATCGAAAGGCTGCTGAAACCGTATATTTCCGCGCCGTTGCCGTTATTATTGCTGGCGGTCACGCCTTCCAGGGTGACCGCGCCGTTGGTGTTCACGTACAGGCCGACATTCCAGGTCAACGCTTCGCCATCGTCGTTGTAATCGAAAGAGCTGTTGGTAATGATGACCGAACCCGAAGCGGCGGCGCGGTTGTCGATGCGGGCGCCATCTCCTAGGTTGCCCCGAGATTGGACACTGGTCATTTTAACGCTGCCGTTATGACCGCTGATGGTCAATCCGTCGCCGCTGTCATTCTGGATATATAAATCGTCCAGAACCAGTGCGCCGCTGTTGTTGGTCAGCGTAACGCTGCCGTCGATAGTGAAACCGCTCAGGGTGAACCCCAGCGTGGTGTTCCGAATGGTGATGCTGCCGGTCAGGGTTACCAATCCGGAACCCGCGCCCATCAATCCTTTTAACTTACCCAGGTTGCCGCTGCCGCTGGTTCCGTCGATCGTCACATCTTCTTCATAATTGCCCGCCAGCACGTAAAGCTTGCCGTCTGTCGGCACCAACCCGCCATCGATCTGCTGCAGGGCATAGGTGATGGGGTCTTCATTCACCCAGCAGGTGGCAGCGTCGGACGGGCAGTCGGATTCGTCAGCGACCACCGCGTATTTAACGCCCGCCACGATCCACCAGGGATCACTGCTGGCGACAGCCTCGGCGCTTTCCTGGCTGGCCAGGTCGAGCACTTCACCATTTTCATTGACTACCACAATCGCCGGTTCCGAATTTTCAACCGTCGTTTCATTTTCCGAATCTCCTTCAACTTCTATGAGAATCGCGCTATCTTGAACAGGAATTTGCCCGGCTTCCTCTTCTTGCCCGGCTTCGCCGGGCTGGCTATCCGCCTCCGTGGAAATGGGCTCGATTATTTCTTCCTGAGTGATCGCAGTCGAATCCGCGGTCGCTTCAGTGTTCTCGATACCCTCGACATCCTCCGGCGCGCTTGCGTCCGGGTTGCTTTGCGAGGATTCCACGACCGCCGCGCTTTCTCCTTCGGGTAAGTCGCCATCCGCGAGCGCGTTGGTAAAGGTCAACAAGACGCATAAAAACGCGACCATCACCGCACTAACGGCAATATCGGATAATCTTTTCATAATTTCCTCCAGCGGTACCACGTACTAAATGAACCTCATCATCTTCTTCTCGACAAAAGCTCCCGGGGCTTGGTTGATTAACGAAAAAGCAGGCCGGCGCGCTGCCAGGCCTGCTGAACGTTTAAATTAAAAAATCTTCGGCGGCCTGGCGATCCTAGCGAATGCTGTAGACCCATAGCTTTGCGTCCTCAGCTTTCGCTGAGTTTGCCTTTTTCGGATCAATTGTCTGTATAAATAATATATCATATTTAAATTGGAAAACAATCCGAACAGGTGGGATTCGAACGATGAGCGGGTATATATGTGGCGAAAAAAAGAGAACCCGAAGGCTTTCGGGTTCTCGTGTGGAGATCAATCGCGTTCTACTTTTCCCGGTTGGAGTTTTTTTGAGCCCCCGGGCGTTTTTCATAGGGCAGCGGGATGTATTCAACCGATGGACGCTGCGGGCGCGATTGCGGGTATAGGTTCATCAATTTGTAAACCTCTTCCGGCATTTTATCGCTGACTTTTAAACCCAATTCCTGGGCTTCTTCGAAGCTGATCGGGTAATCGTGCGTCCATTGGCCGCTGGCCAGTTTTTCCGCCAGGCTGCGCGCCGCTTCCTCGGAGTACTGGCAGCAGGCGATCTTTCGGATGGTGTCTTTGACCTGGGCGATCGCCTTGCGCGCGATATCCGCCCGGATCATGGTCTCGTCGTCGATATCCTTGGCGGGCTTATCTTCCAGAACTTTTAGAATGGATACTGCCGGGTAATTTCCAATCTGCGGGTCCACCGGCCCGAGTACGGCGTTATCGTCCATCACGATCTCATCAGCAGCCAGCGCGATCATGGTGCCGCCGGACATGGCATAGTGCGGGATAAAGACGGTTACTTTGCCCTTGCGCTTGGCCAGCGCGTAGGCAATCTGTTCAGCCGCCAGAACCAATCCACCGGGCGTGTGCAGGATGATGTCGATCGGAATTTTGGCGTCGGTCATCTTGATCGCCCGCAGAATTTCCTCCGAATCCTGGATATCGATATAGCGAGCCAGCGGAAAACCCAGAAAAGACATGCTTTCCTGGCGGTGGATCAGCGCGATCACGCGCGAGCCGCGTTTTTCTTCCAGGCGCCGCATCAGCCGCAGGCGCTCCGAATCCAGCACGCGCTGTTTGACCATGGGCGCCAGGCTGATAAAGATCAGAAATATCCAGATGATGCTTGTGTAATCCATAAAAACCTCCGAAAAATGACTTGAGATAATTACCAGGGATAATGTTCATCCAAGTAGGTTTGCCGCTGGCATCTTCCGATGCAGAACGGCCTGGCCATGATCAACCCGAACAGAAATCCGCCCACGTGCGCCCACCAGGCTACGCCGCCGGCAGCCGCGCCTGCGGCGCTGGCCAGCGAGCTCACGCCGCTGAAAAGCTGCATGCCGAACCAGATGGCGAAAAACACGTAGGATGAAATTCTGACGAACCATCCGAAGAAAAAGATGGGTACAAACGTGACGACTTTGGAATTCGGGTAAAAAACAAAATAAGCGCCCATCACGGCAGCGATAGCTCCGCTGGCGCCGAGCGCAGCGATATCGCTGCTGGCTGAGAAGAAATATTGCAGCAGACCGGCGCTGATGCCGCCCAACAGGTAAAAAATCAGGTAACGTATCGAACCCAGGCGGTCCTCCACGTTATCGCCAAAGATGAACAGCACCCACATGTTGCCGAGCAAATGCCAGAAGGAGGCATGCAGCCACATATGCGTTAACAGCGGATACCAACTCACAGGGTTGAGCGGGTTGACCTGTGCGGGGATCAGAGCAAAGGTTTCAACGAATACGTTCAATTGGCTGGAGGACAGGTTGGATTGGTAGAAAAAGATCAAGCTGTTCAGGATGATGATCAGCCAGTTGACGAAGGGAAAAGAACGGGATCGGATCGTATCGCGAATGGGTATCATGTTGAGTTCCTTGTACAGAGTATAGTATACAAATGTTGGTGTAAGCTGAAAATTAGTCTTTTATTAATTCTTTGACAGTAATTTCTTAAGCACTGTAATTTCCAAGGGGCGTTAAAATAGAGATGGTTACCGGGTTTTCATAAAAATAAGCATTTCAAAATGATAAAAATCCTCCATTTCGCGGACGCACACATCGACCTGGCGCGCCAGGGAAGGCATGACCCTGAAAGCGGGCTGCCGCTGCGCGTGCTGGATTTCCTGAAATCTCTGGATACCATCGTGGATACAGCCATCGATGAGAAGGTCGACTTGGTCGTTTTCGCCGGCGACGCTTACCGCGACCGCACGCCCGCGCCAACCTATCAGCGTGAATGGGGCAAGCGCATCATGCGCCTTTCCGGAGCAGGTATTCAAACCCTGCTGGTAGTCGGCAACCACGACGTTTCTCCGGCTTCCGGCCGCGCCAACGCACTGCAGGAATTCGAAACGCTGCAGGTGCCCAATGTGCACGTGATCAGCAAACCCTGCTTGTTAAAACCCGCAGACCTGGGCGGGCTGCCGCTGCAGGTGATCGGCATTCCCTGGCTGAACCGTTCCGGCCTGGCGGCCGCCATGGTGGGAGAAGAGAATGACCCCCGCGACCTTATTTCCAACCTGGAAGAAAATCTGACCGCTGTGATCGAGGGGTATCTGGAAGCGCTCGACCCGCAGCTGCCTGCCATCCTCACCAGCCATGCCACCGTGCAGGGGGCGGTCTACAGCAGCGAGCGATCGATCATGCTGGGATCAGATTTTATTTTGCCAGGATCGATTGTGCGCGACCAGCGTCTGGATTACGTCGCTCTGGGTCATATTCACGCCCACCAGGATTTAAACAAGGATAGGAAACCGCCGGTGGTTTATCCCGGTTCAATCGAGCGCATTGATTTTGGCGAGGCAAAAGAACAAAAGACATTTGTCGTCGTGAAGCTGGATAAAGGCAGCGCAGATTTAAAGTATCACATCCTGAGGGGCAGACGGTTTTTCGATCGGACAGTTCACATCAAGTCCAGCGAGGACGTCACCCAAAGGATTTTGGCTGAATTTCCTGCGGAAGAAAACCTGGCGGATTCCATCTTCCGGTTGATCGTTTATTACCCGCGCGAATTGGACGCCCTGATCGATGAACCCGAGATCCGGCGCAAGGCGGAAAGCGCTTTTGAATTCCATTTTGTCAAACGCCCCCTGCTTGCGTCGCGCCTGAGACTGCCGGAGGACCAGAGCATTACGTCCATTACCCCGCTCGAACTGCTGGATTTGTATTGGAAAGTCTTTCCGGACCAAAAGCTGGATACCGGCCGCCTGTCTGGTCTGGCAAAGGAAATATTTACGGCAGTGGATGAGAACGCGTCCTCTGAAATTGAAGGGACAAATTCATTGCTATGATCCCGCTCAAGCTCACCCTGGAGGGTTTTCTTTCTTACCGCGATGAAACGGTCGTTGACTTTTCCGAAATTGAAGTGGCCTGCATCTCCGGCCCGAACGGAGCTGGCAAGTCCACCCTGTTCGACGCCATCACCTGGGCGCTGTTCGGCAAAGCCCGCCGCAATGACGATGATGCGCTGATCAACGATGCTTTGAAAAAATATGACAAGGGCAGCTGCCGCGTGGCACTGGAATTCGATTATGAATCCGGGCGCTACCGCGTGGAACGCACAAAGGAACGCGGTAAAGGCGTTCAACTGGAATTCCAGATGCGCGCGCAAAGTGGCGAGTGGAAACCGCTCACCGAGGCAGGGGTGCGCGCCACTGATGAGCGCATCCGCCGCACGCTCCATCTGGATTACGATACTTTTATCAATTCCGTTTTCTTTTTGCAGGGCAAAGCCGATTTGTTCACTCAGCAAATCCCCGCTCGGCGCAAGGAGATCCTGGGGAGCATCCTGGGTTTGGAGGTTTGGGAAGTCTACCGCGATGAGGCTGCCCGCCGGCGCCGCGCCTGCGAAAATGACCTGAGCCTCAAACAGCAAATTTTGAATGAAATTCTGGCAGAATTGGAACAGGAACCGGAACGGCGCGACAAACTGGCGTTGCTGACGCAAACACTCGAAAAAACCGCTGCGCTGCGCCTGGAGAAAGAACAACTTTGGAACAAAGCTCAAGCGGATTATCAGCAAGTTACGTCCGATCAGGAAAAGCTGGCGCTGCTTTCCGCGCGCCTGGAATCCGACCGCCGGCGTCAGGCTGAGCTGACCGAACAGGAAAAACAGCGCCGCGCCGAATTGGATGCGGGGGAGCGCATCCTGCAGCAAACCGAAACCATCATGCGCGCCTATCAAGCCTGGCAGGCGCAGCGCACAGAGCTGGAGGAATGGGACCAGTTAGCCGGCCGATACCACGCAATTCAGACAGACCTTTCACGTTTTGAGACGGAACTGAAAACCGAGGAAGCCCGCCTGCTTCAGGAACGCCGGCATCTCCAGGAACGTGAGGCGGAGGTGTTGAAAATCAGCCGCCTGCAGGCGAGCTTGCGGGCGGAAATTATTGCAGAACAGCAAAGACTGGATGATCTGGAGAATCGCCTGCTTGAGATTCCCGCGCTGGAAGAAAAGTTGTCCACGCTGCAATCCCGCAATTCCGAATTACGCGCCGAAAATTTACGGCTCAAAGACAGCATGGATCAATTAAAAAAAGATATCGAAGCCCTGAAAGCCGCCGGGGGTTCACAGTGCCCGTTATGCGGGCAAACCCTGACCGATGAACACCGCCGGTCAATTTTGGGCCAGATGGACCGGACGGGGAAAAACCAGGGCGACCGCTATCGCGAAAATTCGCGCGAACTGCGCGAGAACGAGCAGGCGCAAGCCGAATGCAAAGACCGGTTATCTGTTTTGCGCAAAGATCAAAATGAATTGGCCTTTTTGCAGAGAAATCGCGGCCAGAAAGAGCAGCGCCTGGCTGATTATACAGAAGCTTTGGAATCCTGGCAAAGCCGGGAAGAGCCCCGGCTGAAGGAGCTCGAAGCGTTGCTGGAACGGAACGATTTTTCCGCCGAAGTGCGCGTGCAGCTTCAGCAAACGCAAACGTCTTTGCAGGCACTGGGTTACCAACCTGAGGAGCACGAACGCCGCCGCCAGGCGGAACGGGAAGCCCGTAAAGTTGAAGAGACTTACCGCAAACTGGAAGCCGCACGCGCGGCAGCAGATTCGCTGCGCCGCGAACTTGCTACGCTGGAAGCCAACCGGGCGGTATTGGCGCAGGAGATCGCGCAAAATGAAAGCTTGCATAAGGAAATCCGCCTTCAATTGGAAGCCCGCCAATCCGCTTTGCCGAATGTGGAGGCGATTAAGGCGGATCTGGAGAATTTGAACCGCGAGGAAAATAGTCTACGCCAGCAGGTCGGCGCAGCCCGCCAGATGGTGGACGTGTTGGAAAGCCAACGCCGCCGCCATGTATCCATAAATGAAGAAATAGCTGCCGTCAAAGCGCAGATTGCCGACTTGAAAGCGCTTGAACTGGCTTTCGGAAAAGACGGCATCCCGGCGCTGCTGATCGAGCAGGCGCTGCCGCAGATTGAAACGCAAGCCAACGAAATCCTCGACCGGCTCAGCGATGGGCGCATGTCGATCGCTTTCCTGACCGAACGCGAATATAAGGATAAAAAACGCGAGGATAAGAAACAAACCCTCGACATTCTTATCAGCGATTCCGCCGGCCAGCGCGAATATGAGCTATTCTCGGGCGGGGAAGCTTTCCGTATCAATTTCGCCATCCGCCTGGCCCTTTCACGCGTACTGGCGCAGCGCGCCGGCGCGCGCTTGCAGACCCTGGTGATCGATGAAGGTTTCGGCAGTCAGGATGCCGAAGGCCGCCAGCGTCTGATCGAAGCGATCAACCTGGTCAGCCGGGATTTCGCCAAAATTTTAGTGATCACGCATTTGGATGAATTGAAGGATGCTTTTCCGTCCAGGATCGAAGTACAGAAAACACTCCGGGGGTCGACTGTGGAGGTTATGCCATGATGGATCGCAATATACCGGTGAAAGTCGGATTCCAGCAGCGCGTGCTGCCTACTTATCGCGTGCCGTTTTTTGATGCTTTGGCGGAGGTCTGTCCGCAAGGGCTGGGCGTGTTTGCCGGCGAACCGCGTTCGGATGAAGCGCTGGATACCGGGGCAGTACCGCTCAAAGCCGGTTATTACCATGCGCGAAATTTGCATGTCTTAAAAAGAGTTTTCTATATGTGCTGGCAGGTCAATATTTTGGCCTGGCTGGAGAAATGGAATCCGCGCGTGTTGATCATGGAAGCCAATTCGCGCTACCCGAGCTCCTATAGCGCCATACGCTGGATGCGCATGCATGGCGGCAAGTTGATCGGTTGGGGATTGGGATCGCCCACTCCCGCCGGCAGGTTTTCGCGCCTGCGGCTGAAGCGCCGCAAAGATTTCATCAGCCGTTTCGATGCACTCATCACTTACAGCCAGGCCGGGGCGCAGGAATATGTCAAATTAGGTTTTCCGGCTGAACGCATCTTTTGCGCGCCAAATGCCGTTGCTCCCAAACCAACCCGGCCGCTGATACAGCGCCGGCTGGATTTTTCGGCCGGCCGGCCGGTGGTATTGTTTGTGGGCCGCTTGCAGGCACGCAAGAAAGTGGATCAACTCATCCGCGCCTGCGCGCAAATGCCTGAAGAGAAGCAGCCGGTCTTGTGGATCGTGGGCGACGGACCCCAACGGCGCGAGCTGGAAACCCTGGCTGAAGGACTGTACCCGACCGTGAAATTTTTCGGCGCGCAGCACGGCAAAGAACTGGAGCAGCTTTTCCAGAGCGCCGACCTTTTTGTCCTGCCGGGTACGGGCGGGTTGGCAGTCCAGCAGGCCATGTCATTCGGTTTGCCGGTGATCGTCGGTGAGGCGGATGGCACGCAATCCGATCTGGTGCGGCCGGAGAACGGCTGGACGCTCGCGGAAGATAATCCTGAAAAGCTGTCGCGCTTGCTGCAGCAAGCTTTGGGGAACGTGAATCGCTTGCGGCAGATGGGCGCCGCCTCTTATCGTATCGTCAGCGAGGAGATCAATTTGGAAAAAATGGTGGATGTTTTCATCACTGCCGTCAATAGCGTATTGGAGGGGTAAATGCATATTTTGCTGGTTGCCGATGGGCGCAGCCCGATCACCCGTTCCTGGCTGCGCATGCTTTCCGGACTGAAATACCGGGTATCTTTGATTTCGACCTATCCCTGTGAAAGCATTTCCGGGCTTGAAGATCAATTTACCCTGCCGCTGGCTTTTGCTTCCATGTCGGGCAGCCAGGTGGCAGCCGGCGGCAGCCGCAATCAGACCTGGGTGCGGGGTTGGGTGGCGCGATTGCGCCCATTGCTGCTGCGCGTGCGCGCGCTGGCCGCGCCTTTGAGCCTGGGCCGATTTCGGGCGGAATATCTGCGCCTGCTGGAGCAACTCAAGCCGGATATCGTGCATGCCCTGCGTATTCCTTTTGAAGGGATGTTAGCGGCTGCCACGCCGCCCGGGATACCGCTCATTTTATCGATCTGGGGCAACGACCTGACCTTTCACGCGCGCACTTCCTTTTTGATGGCGCGCCAAACCCGTAAAGCCCTGCGCCGGGTGGATGGCCTGCTGGCGGATGCCGGTCGCGACCTGCGCCTGGCACAAAATTGGGGCCTGCGTGCGGGGGTGCCTGCGCTGGTGCTGCCAGGCAGCGGCGGATTGGATTTGGACGAGATCAACCGCACGATCACTTTGCATATCGAACAACCCTATCGTCTGCCGCAAGAACGCGCGTTGGTGGTCAATCCGCGCGGTTTCCGCCCCGGCAGTGTGCATCAGGACGTCTTCTTCCGCTGCCTGCCCAAGGTGCTGGCTGAATTTCCGCAGGCGTATTTTGTATGCACTGCCATGCAAAACCAGCCCCAGGCGCAGAAATGGGTGAGCGAATACCATCTGGAAAATCACGTACTGCTGCTGCCTTATTTGAACCAACAGCAATTATGGCAGTTATTCTCGCGCTCGCAGGTATACGTGTCGCTTTCCAGCCACGACGGCACCCCCAATACCTTTCTGGAGGCGATGGCATGCGGTTGTTTTCCGGTGGTGGGTGACATTGAATCCTTGCGTGAATGGCTGGAAAACGGTCGAAACGGCTTGCTGGTCGATCCGCGCGATGCGGATGCGGCCGCTGACGCGATCCTGCGCGCCCTGCGCCATCCGGAATTACGCCAGCGCGCCAGGCAAGGCAACATTCAGATTCTAAAGGAAAGAGCGGAGTTGAACAGAGTGCGCGCCCAGGCGGGCGAATTTTACCGGAGCCTAATGCCCCTTTCCTGAATTTAATCCGAATCGAGGATTTTCTGGATGTCCGCAATGATCTGCGGGGTATTCCGGTAGAGCAAGCTGGGGATGCCCACTGCCTGCGCCCCCTTGATATTCACCTCGCGGTCGTCGATGAAGATGGTTTCCTCTGCCCGGCAGCCGATCTTTTCGAGCGTGTAACGGTAGATGCGTTCATCAGGTTTGATCAGCTTGATATCACAGGAAGCGATCAGATGATCAAATGTATTCTCGATGTGCCAATCAGTTTTCAGGAAATCGTGCAGGTGGGTGGGAAAGTTGGTCAGCAGGACAGTCATATAGGTCTTGCGAATGCCGCGGATATATTCCAGCAATTCCGCTTGAACGTAGAAATCCTTCAGCACGAACCGATCCAGAACTGCCCGTTTTTCTTCCGGAAGACGCAATTCCTTTAACACAAAGGTAAAAAAATCATGGTCGTCGATCTCACCCAGATCCCATTGTGAATTCTCTTCGGTTGAGAACACGCGCACGATCTCTTCAAGCGGTACATCCAGTCGTTCAGCCAGCAGGCTGTTGAAATCGCCTTTGACGGTATGCAGCAGCACGCCGGCGAAATCCCAAATGATAGCTTTAGTGCTCATCGGGGTACCATTCTTTCAAATGAGAATGATCGTTCAGACGCACCAGTTGATAACCGCCGTTATCAACGGTTTTTATTTCCGTGATGCTGCAGGGATGCGTGATGTAATACGGTTTGCTGCCGCGGTAGGCGTTTCCAAAGCAATACTCGAGGATGGCGGTCAACACACCTGAATGGCAGACAATGATGGCATCTTCATCGAGGAGGGAATCCCGGATTGCGTTCCATTCATTGATCACGCGCTTCCGAAAGCGGTTCAGGGATTCGCCGCTGACCAACCGGATAAAGCTTAACCAATAATGATCGATCTTTTCCTGCAGGATTGAATGATCTCCCATTGTATCGTCGTGGATCTGCTTGCCTTCCATCCAGCCGAAATTGATCTCGATCAATCCCGCTCTGGGTTCGGGTGTCAGGCCGACTGCCTGGCCGATCAATTCAGCCGTCTGCATGGCGCGGGAGAGCGGGCTGGAAAGCAAGTGTTGGACACGCAAGCCTTTCAACGCTTCCGCGGTTTTGGCTGCCTGGCGCAAGCCATTATCGTTCAAGGGGATATCGGTGATGCCATGCAAGAGCTGCCGGTCGACCCAGGCGGTTGTGCCGTGACGGATGAGATAATAAGTGGCCAATGATGATTCCTTTATTCTGTGAAAGCGGTTTGAATTTGCTGCCGGCAATTCTGATGTTGATCCATGAAGCCCATGATGCGTTTGTTCATATCGCTGCGCCCTTGATAATGGATTGTCTGTAGCCCGACCGCCCGCGCGCCTTCCACGTTTTCAAGCCTGTCATCCACGAAAACCGCCTCGCCTGGATGGCAGCCTAATGCTTCGAGCGCCAGCCGGAAGGCTTCCGGCTGCGGTTTGACCAAGCCGATCTCGCCCGAAATCAAAATTTTATCAAAGGCATGGTCAATTCCCCAATGATCCTCAATCAAAGCACGCAAATCGCTGGAGAAATTGGAGAGCAGGCAGGTTTTCAGGTATTTGTGATAGCGGTGAATATCGGCCAGAATATCCTGGTCGATGAACATATCCTGCAGCAGGAATTTTTCCAGTTTTTGTTTATAAGTTTTTGGACGTCCGGTTTTTTCGATGATGTAATCCCAATACTCATCCTGGGTAAATTCGCCCAGGTTGACGCGCCGGTCAAATTCGTCGCCGATGACCGGCTGGATGGATTCTTCCGGCAATTCCAGCACTCTGGCGAGCGCCGCGGGCACGCTGCCCTCTTTCGTGCACAGGATCACGCCTTCCAAATCCCAAATGATGGCTTTAATAGTCATTCGATTGACTTCCCGTTCAGGTGGTCCATATTGTTGAGTTGTACGATCCGGCTGGGGGCATTCGGAAACACTTCAATTTCACTGATGCTGCAAGCGCCCAATGAGAATTTAACAGATTCCCTTCCCCCTGCGGCGAATTCGGTTTTCAGGATCGTACGCAGCACATTGAAATGCGCCACGATGATGATGGTATTTCCGTTCAGGTTATTCCGCAGGCTTTTCCAAGCGGTGATTACGCGTCTTTCAAAGTGACCTGGCGATTCCCCGCCGGTCAACCCCGCCAGGTCCAGGCAGGCGTGGTACAAGAGAATCAATGCCGCATGCTGCTTGACCAACGGCCACAGGTCCTGCTTGCCTTCCAACCACCCGTAATTCTTCTCTTTGAGTTCTGCGATTGGCTCGGGAACTGCCCTGATTTCCCGGCTGATGGCCTGGGCGGTTTGGGCGGCGCGCGCCAGCGGGCTGGTATAGAGATGGGAGGCTTTCAACCCGCGCAAAGCCAGCGCGGTCAACTGCGCCTGTTCCAATCCCAAAGGACTCAAGGGTCGATCGGAAATGCCGTGCAGAATCCCCTGCTCGATCCAATCGGTGACGCCGTGGCGGACGAGATAAACCCTTGAAGCGCTTTTGTTGATTTCCATATGATGGCTTTTTAAAAGAAGCTCTCCCAATGGGAGGGCCAACAAATTATACTTGACCTTTCTTTTCTTACAAAAGATTAACATGCTCCTTCTTTACAAAATTCTGTTGGGATGGTATTAATTGATTAACTGGTTAATAATAAACAGGTGAAATAATAATGATAAAAACAGAAAAAGGGAAAATCGGCCACCTGATGATGCATATCTGCCGCATGCGCGGTAAAATGGTCGATCAATTCATGGAAAAAAACCACTTGTTCCGCGGACAGGGCGTGCTGCTCATGTTCATTTGGGACCATGAAGGCCTGACCCACTCTGAAATTGCGGATTATCTGAAAATCTCCCCCGCGGCAACCACCAAGGTGATCAAGCGGTTGGAGGAAGAAGGCTACCTGCAGCGTAAACAGGACGAGAAGGACGAGCGTATCTCCAGGGTCTTTATCCTTCCCAAGGGCCTTGCTGTGATCGAAGATGTTCACCAGTCATTTTTACGCCTGGAGGAGAAAACCTTCCAAGATTTTTCAAAGCAGGACCTGGAAAATCTCGGGAATTATCTCGAGCGTATTCTGACCAATCTCTCACAAGAATAGAATTTTTTCTCAAAAATTTTACGTTTATTGTCTTATTTAAGATACGGAGGTTACATTGTTAAAGAAATTGTCTGTTTACATCGGAAAATATAAAAAATATGTCCTGGCGGTGCCGGTGTTCGTGTTCCTGGATGTGATCTGTGAATTGAGCATGCCATTGTTGATGGCCAGGATCGTCGATCAGGGCATCCCTGCCGGCGATATCCCTTTTATCACCCGTACGGGAATTTACATGATCCTGCTGGCGTTGGGCGCCATCACTTTCGGCGTGATGAACATGAAAGCATCCACCACCGGCAGCATCGGTTTTGCAGCCAACCTGCGCAACGCATTGTTTGAAAAAGTCCAGCAATTCTCGTTTACAAACATCGATCAGTTCAGCACGGCATCCTTGGTGACGCGACTGACCAACGATGTCAATAATTTGCAGACGACCTTCATGATGGCACTGCGCCTGCTGACGCGCGCCCCCATGATGCTGGTTATCGCGTTCTTTCTGGCTTACAACATAAACTCGGAGTTGGCCATAGTGCTGGCGATTGCTATCCCGGTGCTGGTAATCGGTATTGGCTTGATTATCAGTAAAGCCGGCCGGCTTTTCGCCATCATGCAGCAAAAAATAGATAATATCAACCGCGTCATTCAGGAGAATCTGGTTGGTATACGGGTGGTCAAATCCTACGTACGCGAAGACCACGAAAAGGATAAATTCAAAATTGCCAACGACGAATTTACCAGCTCCGCAATAAAGGCCATCAATCTGGCTATCCTGAACATGCCGGTGATGATGTTTGTCCTGAATTCCGCAACCATTGCCATCATCTGGTTGGGCGGTAAAATGATTTCCGCAGGAACTTTGGGCACAGGTGAGCTGATCAGCTTCATCAGCTACGTCCTTCTGATCCTGAACAGCGTGATGATGATTTCAATGGTTTTCATTATGTATGCGCGCGCTGAAGCCAGCGGACAGCGCATTATCGAAGTGCTGGAAACCAAAATCGATATCAGTGACAAACCTGAATGGACTCTGCTCACCAATACAAAGGGTTCTGAAGCGATGATCGCTAACCCCGGCAGCATTGATTCGCCGAAAGTTTCCACCGGAAAAGTCGAATTCAGGAATGTGACTTTCAAATATGCCCTTACCGGCAGCGGCGAGAATGTGCTGCATAACATAAATTTCGTGATAAAACCGGGCGAAGTAGTCGGGATTGTGGGAGGCACCGGTTCAGGAAAATCCACCCTGGTGAACCTGATCCCGCGTTTGTATGAAGTTACCGAAGGTGCAGTACTGGTAGATGACGTGGATGTGCGCGATTACCGTCTGGAAGACCTGCGCGGTGGTATCGGCGTGGTGCTGCAAATGAACACGCTATTTTCCGGTACCATCCGTGAAAATATCCTGTGGGGCAACGAACAAGCCAGCGAGCAGGAAGTCATTTCAGCCTGCAAAGATGCCCAGGCGCACGAATTCATCATGTCTTTCCCGGATGGTTACGATACGGTGCTGGGGCAGGGCGGAGTGAACGTTTCCGGCGGGCAGAAACAGCGCCTGTGCATCGCGCGCGCCATGCTGAAGAAACCGAAAATTCTGATCCTGGACGACAGCACCAGCGCCGTGGATATGGCAACTGAGGCCAAAATTCGGGAAGCTTTCTATCACAGTTTAGCAGGAACTACCGTGTTTATCATTGCCCAGCGCATTAGTTCGGTGCGCGAGGCGGATAAGATCATTGTCCTGGACGACGGCGGTGTTTCGGGCGTCGGGACGCACGATCAATTATTAAAAACCAATACGATTTATAAGGAAATTAATTCTTCCCAACAGGAAGGAGTTTTGGCGCAATGAACAACCCAAGAAAAGAAATCCGACCCATGCAGCAAACCGGACCGCGTCATGGCCCGGGCGCGATGCCGGGGTTTGAAAAGCCCAAAGATACCGGCAGGATTATCCGCCGGCTGTTGGAATACATGGCCAACCGAAAATTCCAGTTAGTGATCGTGTTTTTCCTGATGATCATCAGCGCCAGCGGTTCGGTGGCTGGAAATTACCTGCTCAAACCGCTTATCAATAACTATATCCTACCCGGTGATTTTAGCGGTCTGGCCAGGATGCTCACATTAATGGCCGGCATATATCTGGTCAGTGTTGGCGCTTCCTATGGGCAAAGCCGCTTGATGCTGCTGATCGCGCAGCGAATGACCAATTCCATGCGCCGCGACCTGTTCAAAAAAATGCAAACCCTGCCGCTCAAGTATTTCGACACACATACGCATGGCGAGTTGATGAGCCGCTATACCAACGATATCGACAATGTGCAGATGGCTTTTGAGCAAAGCCTGGTGCAGCTCTTCTCTAGTTCCCTCATGTTCCTGGGCGCTGTGATCATGATGATCATCCTCAATCCTGTCCTGTTCATTGCTTCAGGAACGATCATTGCCGTGATGTTCTTTGCCGCCCGTTTTTTCACCAGCCGCAGCGGAAAATTTTACAAAGCTCAGCAAAAAAACCTCGGTAGCCTGAACGGCTACGTGGAAGAAATTGTGGATGGCTTGAAGGTGGTGAAAGTCTTCAATTATGAAGATAAGGCCAACCTGGAATTTAGCAAGCGCAATGAAGATTACCGCGTGGCTGCCACCAATGCCAATTTTTTTGCCGGTGTGATTATGCCGGTGGTCATGAATTTGAACAATATGTCTTATGCGGTGGCGGCCATGCTGGGCGGTTTGCTGACCGTGGCGGGGCGTTTTGATGTCGGCTCCCTGGCTTCTTTCTTACAATACACACGCCAGATGGGCATGCCCATCACCATGATCTCCAACCAATTTAATACAGTCCTGGCAGCCCTGGCTGGCGCAGAGCGTGTATTTGAGGTGATGGATGAGAAACCTGAAGATGACCTGGGAGTAATCAAATTAGTGGGTGCAAATAAGAACATGGAGAGTTTCATTGAAGTCTCGCATAACGGCGTGCATCCCACCCATTGGGCCTGGAAAGTGCCCCAGGCGGACGGTTCGGTGCAATATATTGAATTGAAAGGCGATGTGCGTTTCAATAACGTGACCTTTGCCTACGAGCCGGGCGTTCCAGTGTTGAGCGGTATTTCTCTGTACGCCAAACCCGGCCAGAAAATCGCTTTTGTAGGTTCCACCGGCGCAGGAAAGACCACCATTACCAACCTGATCAACCGCTTCTACGATATCGAGGAAGGCAGCATCACGTTTGACGGAATCAACGTCAAGTTGATCAAGAAGGACGACCTGCGCAAATCGCTCGGCATGGTGCTGCAGGATACGCACCTGTTCACCGGTACGGTCATGGACAACATCCGCTATGGACGCCTGGATGCCACGGATGAGGAATGCGTGCAGGCGGCCAAACAAGCCAGCGCCGATTCATTCATCCGGCGCTTGCCGCAAGGTTACAACACCCTGATCACCGCCGACGGCACCAATCTC
Source organism: Anaerolineae bacterium (assembly GCA_013178095.1). Taxonomy (GTDB): domain Bacteria; phylum Chloroflexota; class Anaerolineae; order Anaerolineales; family Anaerolineaceae; genus Pelolinea. The sequence continues at coordinate 127,885 of JABLXK010000006.1, forward strand.
TCGCAGGGTCAGCGCCAACTGCTGGCCATCGCGCGCGTGGCTGTGGCTGATCCGCCGGTGTTGATCCTGGACGAAGCCACCAGCTCCATCGACACCCGCACCGAGCGCCTGATCGAGAAAGGCATGGACGCGCTGATGAAAGGCCGTACGGTCTTCGTGATCGCTCACCGCCTCTCCACCGTGCGCAACGCCAACGCCATCATCGTGCTGGAACATGGCGAAATCATCGAGCGCGGCGATCATGACGATTTGCTGAAGCAAAAAGGCCGGTATTACCGCCTGTACACCGGCCAATACGAACTGGCTTAGGAAAAATAGAACAACGACTAAAAAAACTCGACCCTCGATTCACTCGGGGGTCGAGTTTTACTTTCACCAGAGAGCAGACCATTACGCCTGCTTTTTTCATCTCCCGACCGCTGAGTTTGTAATAGCGCCGGGAGGACGGCTATTTAATTCAAGTGGCTGATGTCGTTCATTCGCACAATCCTGGCGCTGCCGTCATCATTCAACACTATCTCGCTGATGCTGCAAGGCTGCAGGTAAATACGTTTAGTTGCTTTGCGCTGTTCAGGACTGAGCAGGCCGGTGATCAAAAAAGAAAGCAGGATGCCGTGCGCGACGATCAGGATCGTTCCCCGCGGGCTTCGCTCATTGATGATCCGCCAGCTATTTTGTGCGCGCTTCTTCACTTGAGAAAAATGTTCTCCGCTGATCCAAACGATGAAGATGCGCCCCAGAAGCGCCATATAGCGGAGGATCCCCCAATTTTTTTGCGGGAAATTGAAATCACGCCTGCCTTCCATCCAACCGAAATTTAGTTCACGTAAATCATGAATAATTTGCGGTTGAAGATCTTTTGACTGGCAGATAATTGCGGCGGTTTCATAAGCACGCAAGAGCGGGCTGCAATAAACGGCATCCAGTTCGATTTCGGCGAAAGCCTTCGCGGTATTTTCCGCTTCTTTTCTTCCCCTTGCGCTGAGCGGGATATCCGAGATTCCCTGGATTTTCTTGAGTTCCATCCATTCGGTCGTACCGTGTCGTACAAAGTAGATATGCTGCATAGAGCCCTATTTTATCGGAGTTTTAAATTCAGAGGAAAAACTACTTACATCTGGTCATTTGTCTTTTGACTGGCCCTGTTCGCTCGGATATACTAAACATGCAATTGGTTCTAAATTTCCGGAGGTTTACTTATGACAACAAATGCACCTTTCAAGCTCACATACGCCACCATGTTCAATCCGCCCGAAGAATTACATGAGCGCTTTGAAGCCGCGCTGGCGGAAGTGAAAGCGGAAATGGGCAAAGAACATGCCATGCTCATTGGCGGGCAGGATCGTAAAGCGAAAACGGCTTTTGAAGACCACAGCCCGATCGACACTGATTGGGTGCTGGGATATTTCCCGCAGGGTGATGAAAAAGACGCCGCCGACGCGATCCAGGCAGCCCGCCTGGCGGCCGCCGATTGGGGCGCACGCCCCTGGCAGGAGCGCATGGTTCTGCTGCGCAAAGCGGCCGACCTGATCGACCAACGCATTTTCAAGATCGCCGCGGTCATTTCCATGGAAGTAGGCAAGAATCGCATGGAAGCGCTGGGCGACATCGCTGAGGCGGCTGACCTGATCCGTTACGCCTGCGACCAGATCACCGCCAACAATGGCTTTATCAAGGAAATGGGACACGACCCGCTGGCGGGATATAAGGCCACCAATTACTCAGTGCTCAAACCTTACGGTGTATGGCTGATCATCAGCCCCTTCAACTTCCCGGCCGCGCTAACCGGCGGGCCAGCGGGGGCGGCCATGGCCGCCGGCAACACGGTGGTGATCAAGCCGGCTTCCGATACGCCCTGGACCTCGCGCCTGCTGGCGGAGTGCTTCCGCGATGCCGGTTTACCGGACGGCGTATGCAACTACGTGACCGGACCCGGACGCACCCTGGGCCAGGCGCTCATCGACAGCCCGCAAGTGGACGGGATCACCTTCACCGGTTCGTACGACGTGGGCATGCACATTTTCCGCAGTTTCGCGCAGGGTACTTACGTGCGTCCGACCATCCTGGAAATGGGCGGCAAAAACGCTGCCATCGTCAGCAAGAATGCCGACATTGAAGAAGCCGCGCTGGGCATTGTGCGTTCAGCTTTCGGCCTGCAGGGCCAGAAATGCTCGGCCTGTTCGCGCGTATACATCGAAAAACCGGTCTTCCAGAAAGTGCTCGATCGCGTGCTCGAATTAACCAAAAAATTCGAGATCGGCGATCCCACCCAGCGTAGTGTATACCTCGGCCCGGTGATCAACCGCAAAGCATACGAGGATTACCAGGCTTATATCGACGAAATGTACAAAGCCGGCGCGCGCATCCTGACCGGCGGAAAAGTTCTCAAGGATGGCGCCTTTGCCAAAGGTTACTTCTGCGCGCCCACCATCGCGGTCGACTTGCCGCATAGCCACCATCTATGGAAACAGGAAATGTTCCTGCCCATCACCACCGTCATGGCGGTGGACAGCCTGGAGCAGGCCATGCGCTATGCCAACGATGTGGCTTATGGACTGACTTCAGGCTTCTACGGTTCGCTGGAAGAAGCCAAATGGTACTTCGACAATATCCAGGCTGGCGTAAACTACGCCAACCGGCCGCAGGGCGCTACCACCGGCGCCTGGCCGGGTTTTCAACCTTTCGGCGGGTGGAAAGGTTCCGGCTCCAGCGGCAAGAATGCCGGCGGGTTGTATTACGTCCAGCTCTACATGCACGAGCAGATCCAGACGCTGATCCAGAAAGCGTAAATAATTTCATGGGCGGGAATCACATCCCGCCCTTTTTTGTTAACTCATTGCGGGCAGTTATGCCTGTAAAAAATTTTGTTATTCCGAGCGAAGCGAGGAATCTCAGCTGAAACAAAAAAATTTTAAGCTATTGATGAAAATCACAATGCGACTCTCGTTGTGATCATAGGGATAATAGACAGAACCTGTGATTTATTTTATAAATGGAGATAAACTGGAGAGTCTACTTACCCCCGTCGATTTTCTCCAACTTATCTATCACGTAATTTTCCAGGTGATTCAAATTCGCGTCCGATTCCGTGATAACCTTGCCCTTGACTGAAACACCCGCCTGATGCACCGATTGCGGGTGGCCGCTCACCAGCGGATGCCAGGCGGGCAGCGGTTTACCTTCCAGTACCAAGCGGTAAGCGCAGGTCTCCGGCAGCCATTTCAATTTTTCAACTTTGGAGGGCGTTAATTTGATGCACGTAGGCATGGCGCTGCGCCGTTCCGTATACAACATGCAGACACAGCTTTGCATGTCCAGGAAACGGCAGGCCACGTTGGTCAGGAACACCTCACCGCTTTCCTCATCTTCGATCTTGTACAGGCAGCAAATACCGCAGCCGTCGCACAATGACTCCCACTCATCCAGGGTCATCTCGGTTAGTTTTTTTACCGCCCAGAAAGGTTTTTCGCGGTTCATCTTGAAGCGTGGCTGCTTTTGTCAGCCGCTTCCAGCAGAAGGTCTGAAAACGCGCGGGCTTCTTCCGCGGTCAGGTAGATATTGGTTTCGTTTGCGTACAGGATCTTTTCTTCATCCGGGCCGAATTCTTTCAGACAGACACAAATGTTATCTTCGAATTCCCGGTCTTTAGGATCGTAGAAAATATCCACGACCAGGCTGCCGTTCAACAATTCAAGTGCCATCCAAACCTCCGATTGAATCAAGAAGAAAGTTCAGCGTATTAATCATAATGCCTGTTGGGATATTTTTGCAAATTGAACAGTTGCTGTTAATAGCTTCCCGGCAGTTAAAAAATAAGGGTAAAATGCAGATGATATCTTTAGAGAACCCTCAATAATCCGGATGTGCAATATCAAAACAATCACGAGTAGTGGAGTCTCCATGTTTATTAAACCGATGTGCAAAATTCTGTTGATGGGAATGCTGGCTGCCGCAGCATTGACCGGTTGTTCAACGGAACTTGAAGACCAACCGGAAACCAGCGCGGACGTGACTGAACCATTGAAAGGCGGCAGCGGCAAGTTATTCTTTGCCGCCCGAGCCGGTTCCCAAAGCCAATTTGATATTTATTTTTTAAACCTCGAGACCGGAAAATCCTACCAGTTGACCGATAACAGTGATGCGGATATTTCGCCCGATTTCACCAGCGTGGGCAACCTGTTGGTGTTTTCCACCAACCGCGGCGGCAGTTATGATATTTACCGCATGGTGCTGCCGGATGGCGGCGTTGACCAGTTGACTACCGCCAGTTCCGACGAAACCGAACCGCGAATTTCGCAGGACGGAAAATACGTCGCTTATCAATCCGACGGCAGCGGCGATTACGATATCTGGGCGGTGAATCTGTCAGATGGATCGACTGATACTTTGACCACCGAAGATACCCAGGAAACCCAGCCGAGCTGGTCGCCGGATGGCAGCCGCCTGGTGTACGTCTCCAACCGCGATGGCGATTTCGAATTGTTCAGCATGGCGGCGGATGGCACTGATGTGCAGCAGCTTACCGAAAATGAAGTGTACGATGCCGCGCCGGTCTGGTCGCCCGACGGCGGGCGCCTGGCGTTCATCTCAAAACGCGGTCAGCATTTTCAACTCTACCTGCTAGACCTGCAAAGCGGCGAAGAGCGTCAGCTAACCGATACCGCTACTACCATTCATTCTCCTGCCTGGTCGCCGGACGGAAAGTACATTGCTTACGTCAGCGAAAGCGGAAAAAGCTGCCAGCTTAACGCCTACGAACTGGCTACCGGAAAATCATACCTGGTGACCAGTGGGTTCTCAAAATATTCAGGATTGTCCTGGAAAGATTGATTGATTCCCGATAAAGTATGGAAAAAGCCGTGCAATTCAGTCCGCACGGCTTTTTTTATATTTTTCCTTTGCGCATGAATAATTTAATCGTGCGCGCCTTTGCTGTTGACCGAACCCAGCCCGCTCACGTTCTGGCTCACCTGCGGGTTTTCCCCGAAATAGGAAATCGAGCCCACACCGGTCACGTTCACATCCAGCGAGCCTTCCGCCCAGACTATCGCGCTGCCGGCACCAGTCAGCAGGATTTCGGCGTTGTTGCTGCGCAAATCACCGGCCTCGTAACTGCCAACGCCGCTGATGTTCACCTGCTGATTGTCCACTTCTCCGGCTACCACGATTGCGCCGGCCGAGGTCAGGTTGATATCCAGATTATCGGCGGAAAGATGGTCGATTTCCACGCTGCCCGCGCCGGTCAGGTCGACTTCCAGGTCGTCGGTGTCGAGCTTGAGAATTTTGATCGCGCCCGCGCCGGATAAAGAAACCTTATTCAGGTCTTTCACAGTCAGCGTAAAGGTCACGCGTTCGATGGGCGCACCGATAAATCCGCGCCGCGTGCTGATGATCAGCTCATTGTTCTCGACCTCGGTGGTCACGTAGCGCAGATAATCGCGCGGGGCCTCGATCGAAAGGGATTCTTCGCTGCCCTGCTGGATGATGAATTCGCCGAAGGTTTCAATGCGAATGCGATTGAAACCACTGACTTCTTCCTGGCGGGTTTGCAGGCTGGAATCAGCGCAGCCGGTCAACAGCGCGGTCAGCAGGATCGCCAGGATCAACACGGCGGGGATTGCGGTTTTATTGTTCATTTCTCACCTCAAAAGCCAAACCAAATTTGTTCTTGTGCAATATATACGCACAAACCGGCGTTTGGATGTGTTACGCTTTGGGTTCTTTATTATCGCTGTCCTGTGTTTTTTCCTTTTCCTTGGCGCGGCGGTTGCGGTCGTAACGCATCAGTACGATCAAGTAGTTGACCAGCGCCGCCACCAGCAGCAGCCAGCGCACCACCGGCACCCACCAGCCGGTATGCGTTGAGATCATCTGGCTGATCAGCATGAGGATCAAACCAAAAACCAGCCAACCGGCGTAATCTTTTTCTGGAAGAATATCTTTAAACTTTAGCGGCATGTCGACCTCTGGAGGAACAGAATGGGGTAATTATAACTTTCTACCGCAATACTGGCAGGCCGCCGCTCCCGGCGGGTTGCTTCCCCCGCAAGCCGGGCAGGGTTGCTGGGCAATATTTTCCGTTTTACTGGTGTCGGAAGGATTTGAACCGCCTGCATGATCCACCGACGGGATTTTTTGTTCCAGTGTCTCAATCCTCTGCATGGAGTCTTGCATAACCTGCGTGCCGCGCCGCAGAAAGAGCAGCATGACCAGGCCGGTGATCAGGAAAAATCCCACGCAAGCCATTGGAAATAGCAGAAAACCGGTAATTACTCGCATTGTCCATCCTTTGTATTTGGGTCGAGGCGCTTCCGCACGCGCCGCAAAACGCCTGGCTGCGCGGATTTTCCGCCTCGCAGCTTGGGCAGTGGATCATCACATTGTTGCCCTGCCCGGCGTGCGCGGAAGCCGGATTTAAGAATTCTCTAAAACTTCCCAACTTCCCGCCGGTTTTACAGCGCCGCAGTATATCGCAGATATCTTCCAACCGCTGCAGGATCACCAGCAGGATTGGGATGAGCACCAGGGCGGCGGCTATCAGAGCGCGCGTGGCGGGGGAGAGGTCCGTTTCCATCGAGAATATTGTATCGTAATCGGCATATCCCCGGCAGATGAGCCGCTGCCATTCTTGATATAATTGGACATAAGTTCTAATAAGCGTGTTCCCCAATTGTACCGGAAAGTGGAGGCAAATATGGACCTGTTCGATCATGCCATGCAAGAATCTTTGCAGCGCGAAGCGCCGCTGGCGGCGCGCATGCGCCCGCGCACGCTGGACGAATTTGTCGGGCAGAACGATATCATCGGCGAAGGCCGCCTGCTGCGGCGCGCTATCGAAGCCGACCGCCTGTTTTCCTCCATCATCCTGTGCGGTCCGCCAGGATCGGGGAAAACCACCCTGGCGCAATTGATCGCCAACTACAGCCAGTCGCACTTTTCCACGATTTCGGCTGTCATGGCCGGCAAGAGCGAATTGAAAGAGGTGATCGATGAGGCGCGCGAACACCGCCGCCTGTACCGCAAACGCACCATCCTGTTCGTGGATGAAGTCCACCGCTGGAATCGCGCCCAGCAGGATGCCCTGCTGCCCAACATCGAAAACGGTTTGATCATCCTGATCGGCGCCACCACCCAGAATCCGTATTTTGACGTTATCCCGGCCCTGGTCTCGCGTTCGCGCATCTTTATGCTCAAATCACTCAGCGAGGAGGATTTAGGCAAACTGTTCGACCGCGCGCTTTCAGATCCGCAGCGCGGGTATGGCGGCAAGCCGGTTCAAATTTCCCCCGAAGCACGCTCGCATTTGCTGCGCATGTCCAACGGCGACGCGCGCAGCCTGCTGAACGCGCTTGAACTGGCGGTCGAATCCACCAAACCGGACGCGCAAGGCGTAATCCAAATCGACTTGCAGGCCGCCCAGGATTCCATCCAGCAGCGCGCCATTCACTACGACAAGAATATGGATGAGCACTACGACACCATTTCCGCTTTCATCAAATCCGTGCGCGGCTCGGACCCGGACGCCGCCCTCTACTGGCTGGCCAAGATGCTCAATGCGGGCGAAGACCCGCGTTTCATCCTGCGCCGTTTGCTGATCCTGGCGGGCGAGGATATCGGCCTGGCTGATCCGCAGGCGCTGCAAGTGGCGGCCTCGGCGGCTTATGCCTTTGAATACGTCGGCATGCCGGAGGGCATCTATCCCATCACCGAAGCCACCCTTTACCTGGCTACCGCGCCCAAATCCAACTCGGCCGGCGCGTATTTCGAAGCCGCCAAACTGATCCAGCAGGAAGGCGCCAAATCGGTGCCGGTTCATTTGATGGATGCCAACCGCGACGCCAAAGGCTTCGGGCACGGCAAGGGTTACCAATACCCGCACAGTTTCCCCGGGCATTACGTCGAGCAGCAATACCTGCCGGACGAGGTGCTCGGCCGCCATTTTTACCAGCCCTCCGAAGAAGGCCGCGAGGCGGAGATCAAAGCCCGCATGCAAAAACTGCGTTCGTGCAGTCAGAATAGATAACTTTACATAAAGAGATCATTGAATGTAAAATTCCTTTAGGAACTTGCAGGGCAGCGCGGGGTTCCTATATCAAACAAGTCCGACGAGGTGAAGCATGCAGGCTTTTTTCACGAAAGACTATACCGGCGTTTCCTTTCAGTTTTTGGGTGTGGCGCATATCGCCACCCTGTTGATCCTGATCCTGTTGAACATCTTCCTGCTGCGTTACCGCGCGAAAGATGAATCAGTCCGCAGAAAAGTGCGCCTGATCATGGCTATTGTGTTGTGGGTAAACGAAGCATCCTGGCACATTTGGAACATTGCCAACGGCACCTGGACGGTCCAGGAGCACTTGCCCTTACATGCCTGTTCGGTTCTCATTTGGCTGGCAGGTTTCATGTTGATCTTCAAAAACTACGCCATTTATGAGTTTGTTTATTTCATGGGTATCGCCGGCGCACTGCAAGCCTTGATGACGCCCGACATCGGCATCTATGGCTTTCCGCACTTCCGTTTCGTCCAAACCTTTATCTCGCATGGCTTGTTGGTCACCTCGGCAGTATACATGACTACGGTGGAGGGTTTGCGCCCTACCTGGCGTTCGATGCTGCGCGTGATGGTGATTTCCAATATCTATATGGTTGTCATTTTCTTTGTCAACCAGTGGCTTGGCTCCAATTATTTGTTTGTGGCGCATAAACCGGTCGGTCCCACGTTATTGGATGCCTTACCGGCCTGGCCCTGGTACTTGTTGTACATGGAAGCGCTGGCAGTGGTGATGATGCTGCTACTCTACCTGCCGTTCGCCGTGGCGGATTGGCGCCGGAAATCTCAACCGGCGGCTGCCTGATCGTTCTTTTATAAATTCCTGAAAACCGGAAGAATTCCCAGAACCGCTTTAGCCCGATGGCTGATGCGGTTCTTTTCATTCAAAGAAAGCTCCGCCATGGTGCGTCCCAATTGGGAAAACAAGAAGATGGGATCGTAGCCGAAACCCTGGCTGCCGCGTTCTTCGGGGATGATCTCGCCGGTGCAGGCATCTTCATAAGAGTAGAACTTACCGGATGGCAGCGCCAGCGCCACCGCGCACACAAAGCGGGCTTCCCAGGGGCGGGGATAGTTTTTTAATTTTGAAAGCAGAAATTGGCGCCGTTCGTGATCGCTGGCATTATGCGAGCCGGTGAAACGCGCCGAATACAGGCCGGGCTGTCCGCCCAATGCGGCCACTTCCAGGCCGGTGTCATCCGCCAGGGCCGGGAGTTGGCTGGCCTGGCAGTAGGTTGCCGCTTTGAGTCGCGCATTCTCGAGATAGGTTTTGCCGTTCTCCTCGACCTCAATCTCCAGGTGCAGATCGTCCGGTGTGACCAGCTCGCAGTGCAGCGTATTGAGCAGCGCTGAAATTTCTTCCAGCTTGCCTTTATTCGTGGTGGCGATCAGCAATCGTTCAATCATTGAATGTTAAAATTTATGAATATTATTAAATAAACTTGACGCGTAAATTTGCGCGTGCTATAATCGGTCAAATTATACTAATTTTAGTGGAATTATCGTGAATACGGCTGAGCGAATTTTTCGGATTAATGTGGGGTTTCTGATCAACCAGCCCATTGGTTACAATCGCGATATTCCGTTTGAACTTGACCGATTTACCTTTGATGATATCTTGGCGGTGGAATGCTTGCGGGGAAATCTCAATATCAGCCGCACACAAAGCGGACTGCGCATCCAGGGAAATTTTTCGGCTGCCACCCATGCGGAGTGCGGGCGCTGCCTGGAGGATTTCGGCCTTCAGCTGGAAACCGAATTCGAAGAAATCTTCACCTACGAACATAATCCGCTTTCAGAAGAGGAGCTGATCATACCGGAGGATGGCAATATCGATTTCGAACCTTATATCCGGGATTACCTGCTGCTGGAGGTTCCCATTAATCCGGTATGCAAACCGGACTGCCGCGGGTTATGTGATATTTGCGGTGAAAATTTGAATATGCGTGAATGCGGGCATGCGCACGAACAGCCGGCCGCGCCGATAGCCGCTGCGATGAAATCCATTGCAGGAAGCCTGCTTCCTGATAAAAAAACACCAATCAGCGATTGAGGAGGGATGCGATGAAGGCAGCTTATCCGGAAAACAATGATCAAGATACACTCCTGGACATGCTGCTTGAGCGGGGGGAGCTGGAGGAGATTATCCCGCGCAGCGGTGCGTTCTCCGAGAAACTGGATCAGGAAATAGTGGAATTGGATGAACCGGGGGTGGATATTCTTTATGTCGAAGATGAACTTGATTCTGACAACGACGACCCGCTGACGATGAATGCAGAAATCGACCAGGCGTTGAACTATGAACGCGTTCCGAGCGAAGATACCATCAGCCTTTACCTGCGGGAAATGTCGCGGGTTCCGCTGCTGAACATGGAACAGGAAGTCAACCTGGCCAAACGCTACGAAGCCGGAAAAGCCGCGCGCGCGAAACTGATCAAGCTGAATGAAACCGCCCCGGAGAAAAAACGGGTGGAGATGGAGCGGATTGTTGAGGATGGCTTGCTGGCCCGCGAACATCTGATCAAAGCTAATACCCGCCTGGTGGTCAGCGTTGCCAAACGCTATAACAGCCGCGGCGTTCCTTTCCTTGACCTGATCCAGGAAGGCAACCTGGGTTTGATGAAAGCGGTTGAAAAATATGACTATCGCAAAGGTTTTCGATTTTCAACCTACGCCACCTGGTGGATCCGCCAAACCATTACACGCGCCATTGCCGATCAGGGCCGCACCATCCGCGTTCCTGTCCACATGGTGGATCGCATCCGCGTGATGTACAAGCGCACACATGAACTCGAGCAGACGCTGGGGCGCGAACCCAGCGTGGATGAACTGGCCGATTCCCTAAAGATTCCCAAGCAGAAACTGGAATGGATGATCCGCGTTTCCTGGTTGCCGCTTTCACTGGAAACGCCCATCAACGAAGATGAAGACGAATCCGAATTGGGCAATTTCATCGAGGATCAGGACACTCCCACTCCCAGCCAAAGCGTTTACACCAAGCTATTGAGCGAAAAAATCAATGAGATCCTCGACAGCCTGCCATATCGCGAGGCACGTATCCTGCGCCTGCGTTTTGGATTGGAGAACGGCCGTTACTACACGTTGGAAGAGGTCGGCAAGAAATTCGGGCTGACCCGTGAGCGCATCCGTCAGATCGAAACCAAGGCGCTGCGCCGGCTGCGACATCCGCGCCGATCGCACCAGTTGCGCGAATATTTGTAGAGATTTACTTTCCAATCATCTGGCTGTTGAAAAAATCGTGCAGAATCGGAGTGATGAGCGCGGTTTTTTCATAGATCAACATATGCCCGCAGCCGGGTAAAACAGTCAGGGAAGCATGCGGCAGCGAATACGCCATTTCACGCGCCGCGCAGGTGCTGACTACGGCGTCATCAGCGCCGTTGATCAGGATCACCGGGCAATTTACTTTTTCCCAGCCTGCGGGCAGGGAGTAATTCAGGCAGATCTGCAAATCCATCCATAAAACGCCGGGGTCGATTTTTGCCAGCGGTTCCAGAATTTTCCGCCGTTCAGCTTGCGGATAAGCGGGGTTGAAAACCAGACGGTTGAAAATCTCAATGAATTGCGTTTGATGATTGAAATTGCGCAAAGCGTCCAGCAAAGCAGCCGGAAACGAGAAACGGCTGCCGCCGGCCAGCAATGCCATGCCTTGCACCTGTGTTGGATAAGCACGCGCGTAAGCGGCCGCCAGGGCTGCTCCCAGTGAATAGCCGATCAATGCCATCTTTCGGATGGCGCATTCCCGAAAGAAAGTATGCAGGGCGCTGACCAGGGCTTCCAGGCTTTGACAGGCAGAACCGCCGGATTGTCCATGACCGGGCAAGTCCAGCGCGATCACGTTACAACCGCGCATGCGGCGGATCTCAACCGGCCAGGCCAGGTGGCTGCCGCCGCTGCCATGCAGCAGCACCAACGGTACTGAATTTTCAGTTTCGCTGTTATTTTTGTATTGCCGGTAAAAGAGTTCGCTGCAGCAGGGCATTTTTCTTGAGGCAGTTCAGGCCAGCTTTTTGGTCATGTAAAGGTGTTCTTTGACAAACCCGCGTTTTTCGTAATACAAGCTGGTGCCGATTGCGGCGATCACTGCCAGCCTGGAGAACCCGTTTTTTATTGCGGTTTGTTCGGCTTCCTTCAGCAAAGCCGTTCCCAGTCCGCTATGTTGGGCGGCGCCGGCTTGCTCGCTGCCGACCTCCAGCGACTGCCCATAGATGTGCACCTCGCGGATCAACGCCGTTCCGCGCAGTTCCGGGATTGCAGCGTAGAGCGCTTCGCGCTGCGGCCGGCGGGCGGGCGGAAAATCGGAGGAAGGCAGCGAGAGCCGCAGATAACCCGCCAATTGATCGTCGACCGTCGAGAAATGGATGAAGTGCTCCTCCGCGTCAGCCGGATGGTAGATAAAATCACCCATAGTTAATTGATCGGCTTTCACCGGTTTACCGCGGATCTCGCGGCAGCGGATGCAGCGGCAGCGCTGGCCGCGCCGCTCCAGCGCCTGCATCACGTCCAAACGCAGGCTCGAACGACGGCTGCCGGCTTGGATGTAGCTTGCCGGTATGTCGCGGATGATGCGGTTGACCCGCGAGTAGACCGGGATGTGCGGTTTGATATCCGCGATTAATTCCACCAATTGTTCGGTGCTGTATGGCTGGTAACGACCCTCCTGCCAAAAGGCATACAACGGCGCTTCGCGCAGCAGTTGGGTGGGGTAGATTTTAATCTCATCCGGGCAAAAACCGCCCGACCACATTTTTAGGAAATCCGCGCGGTCCGAATCCGGCGTGGCGCCCAACAGATTGGGCATCCAGTGCAGCACGATCTTGAAACCGGCTGCGCGCAGCAGGGCGCAGGCATCCAGCGTCGCCTGTACGTCGTGCCCGCGGCAATTCAACCGCAGGATTTCATCATCGAAACTTTGCGCGCCCATCTGCACTTTCGTAACGCCTAGGGAGCGCATGAATGCCAATTCAGCAGAGTTGATGGTATCCGGGCGCGTTTCAACCACCAATCCCACATTGCGACTGCCGGCGGTTTGGTTGATTGTTTGGGCTTCTTCAAGCGAACCGCTCTCGCGGCCGTTCATGGCATCCAGACAGCGTTTGACGAATTCTTCGCGATATTCCACCGGATAAGCGCTCCACGAACCACCCAGGATGAGCAATTCGATCTTGTCAATGGGGTGCCCGATGGCCAGGTAGGAATCCAGGCGGGATTTCACTTGCAGATAAGGATCGAAATTGTTCTGGAATGCCCTGGCTGCTCCGGGTTCCTCGCGCAGGTAGCTTTTGGGGAGCTGCCGGTCGTCGGGGCAGAACAGACATTCTCCCGGGCAATCGTGCGGTTCGGTCAACACGGTCACCGTGGAGACACCCGAGAGTGAACGCACCGGTTTCATGCGAATGCGCGCCAGCAGCGCGGGATTTTCGGCCAGTGAACCTTGCTCAACTTTTTGCCGGTAGACGTGCACCAGCGTGTGCTTGGCGATGTAACCCCCGGCGTTGAGCGGATGGCTGCGCACGGCTTTCATCACCGGGATGCCCTGCAGAATCTCGTCCAATACCTGAGCGGCGATTTGCATCTGCTCATCGCTGTATCGGCGTGCGTTTTGCCAGGATTCTCTTTCCATTTATTTATATTCTCCATCCTTCGAAACCGCTATAATGAAATTGTATGGAAGAATGGGTTATCGAAAAGATCATACAGATCAACCAGGAATTCTATCAAAAATTCGCGGATTCTTTTTCGGCCACGCGTTCGCAGGTTCAACCCGGTGTGGCGCGATTGCTGGAAAGAACCTCTGATGGCGTGAACTGGCTGGATATTGGCTGCGGAAACGGAACGTTGGCCCTGGCCTGTTTAACGCACAACCGCAGCTTAAGTTATTATGGCTGCGATTTCAGCCAACAGCTTTTGGATGACGCGCAAAAAAAGACAGCGGAATTCGTCAACCGCGAGGATGTGCACATAGAATTTCAATTGGTGGATATCAATCGGGCGGATTGGGATCAGAATTTGCCGGCCAGGGATTGGCATGTGGTTTCGCTTTTCGCCGTGCTGCATCATATCCCTTCTCAACAGCAGCGCCGATCGCTGATGCACCAGCTCAGGCATCTGGTTGGCCCGAAAAGCTGTCTGTACCTGTCTGTCTGGCAATTGCAGAACAGCCTGCGATTGCTGCCGCGCGTAAAACCATGGGAGATTGTGGGCATCTCTCATCGCGAGGTGGAGCAGGGGGATGTACTGATGGATTGGCGCGCCGGGTTTGAGGAAAAAAGCATGGAGCCGGCGCTCCGCTACGTGCATATTTTCAGTGAGACTGAATTGCAGGAGTTGGCGGCCGAGGCTGAATTCACCGTTGCTGAGACTTTTTATTCGGACGGCCGTGAGGGTAATCTGGCGCTTTACCAGGTTTGGCGCTGAAAATGTTTTGTGATGTAGAATAAATTAAATAAATATCAGGAGACAAAAAATGGCAAGCAGCAATATCGATCTGGGGAAATTATTTAAAGAAGTATCCAAGGCAGTAGCGGACAATCAGGATTCTCTGAATCAGGCCGATACCTACAATCACGATCATGGCGACCACATGGTTGAGATCTTCGACGTGATCTCGCAGGCCATGAAAGAAAAAAAGAATGCCGATCCGGCGGATCAATTGGAATATGCTGCCCAGTTGCTGCGCAAGCAATCCAGCAGCGGTTCCGCCAAGCAGTACTCGGAAGGATTGAAAAGCGCTGCCAAGCAGATGACCGGTAAAGAACTGGATGCCAACAGCGTGATTACTATGCTTTCAACCATCCTGGGTTCTTCGGCCGGAATGGCATCTTCAGGGTCTTCTTCCTCGGCTGGCGGCGATTTGCTCGGATCTTTGATTGGCGGTCTGTCGGGCAGCTCAAGCGGATCCGATGGACTGGATTTGGGAGACCTGCTGACCGCCGGCATGAGCTACATGTCAGCCAAGCAAAGCGGCAAAAGCGACCTGGAAGCCCTGACCGGCGCGCTGGTATCCGGCAGCCAATTCGCCGGCGAGTCCGACGCGCGCGCACAATCCACGGAACTGGTGACCTCAACCCTGCTCAGCGCCTTGACAGCCATGATGAAAAAGTAGTTCTACGAAATTGGATGTTGAAAACCGCGCCCGGTTGAATGGACGCGGTTTTTGATTTGCGCATATAATAGGTCAAGTTTTAAAGGGAAAAGGATTTTAAAAGAATGAATATCGCGTTGTTCGCACTGGCATTGATCATTTTCCTGATCGCCTATATGCTGTTCAGGACATCCAGACTCAGCAAATTCCCGCAACCGGCTGCTCCGGTGGACAAACCGGACATCGACCAGAAAATTGTTTCCACCCACCTGGCAGAATTGATCCGTTTCAGGAGCATATCCACGGAATCATCAGCAGGATTCGATCCGCAGCCTTTTTTGGATATCCATCGCTGGATTGACAACACTTACCCATTGTTAACGAAGAACCTCGAGAAGACTTGCATCAATCAATACAGTCTCTTATATGTATGGAAGGGATCCGACCTGAAACTAACGCCGGTATTGTTCAACGCCCATCTGGACGTCGTTCCGGTGGAGGAGAGCACTCTGCCCGAATGGAAAGTGGAGCCTTTCGGCGGCGTGATCCGCGAAGGCTGCATCTGGGGCCGCGGCGCGATTGATATGAAGAGCCACGCCACCGGGCTGCTGGAAGCGGTTGAAGCATTAATCCGCAGCGGTTATCAGCCCAAACGCACCATTTACCTGGCTTTCGGGCATGATGAAGAGATTATGGGTTTTAACGGGACCAAAAAGATTGTGGAACATCTCAAAAACCGCGGCGTGCAGTTAGCGGCCTTATTGGATGAAGGCGGCTTGATTTCGATCGGCATGTTGCCTGGCGTGCAGGATCCGTTTGCCCTGGTGGGCATTTCGGAAAAAGGATACATGACCTTGCAATTGAGCGCCGCCGGCAGCCCCGGCCACGCCTCGCAGCCAGGTCGGCAGACAGCCGTCGGCATCCTGGCGCGCGCCATTGCCCTGATGGACGATCATCCGCTGCCTGCCAGACTGGATTATTTCCTGCCCACTTTGGAAAAATTAGCGTACATGCTGCCTTTCAGAATGCAATTTCTGATCGCCAATGCCTGGCTGTTCCGGGGACTGTTGATCAAAAACCTCGAGAAATCTCCGCAAATGAATGCCCTGATCCGCACCACGCATGCCGCCACCATGATCCATGGCGGCATCAAAGATAACGTCCTGCCGGCCTCGGTCACTGCCAAGATCAATTTCCGCTTATTGCCGGGCGACAGCATGGATGCGGTGATTGCTTATGAGAAAAAAGTGATCGGCGATCCGCGAGTCGAGATCAAGGTGGATGAAGCCAATGGCGGCTGGGAGGCCTCGCCGGTATCACCGCTGGATACACCGGCTTACCGTTCGCTGGAATTGGTCACACGCCAGGTGTTCGATAATGTCGCCGTGGCGCCGTTCGTTTTCCCGGCTGCCACCGATTCGCATCATTACCAACCCATTTGCGCGAATATTTTCAAGTTCTCGCCGTTCGCGCTGACTTTGGATGAGCAGCACGGTATGCACGGCATCAACGAACGCATCCAGCAGAAAACCTTTATGGGGATGATCGCCTTTTATATGCGCATCATGCGCGTGTGGGGTGACGCAGAATTTTAGGCATCTATGGGCGGTTGAGGCAGACCTTCAGCACGAAGGCATCAGCCGCACCGAAACGGTATTTGTATTCTTCGTCGCCGCGCATAAAATCGAATGCGCGTTTCCCGTTTTGGATGGCATGGCGTATCAGGTAAGCCAACAGCACCCAGCCTGGTGAATATTCCCTGAATTGCGGATCGAAGCCGGAGTTGTAAACCCAGATGCGCTCCCGGTAATCCAGGCATAGGTAAGCCGCGGCCTTCTTGCCCTGGACGGTGAAAAAAGCCAATTGCAGTAAACCGCTGTCAAAGGCCCACTTGATGATGCTGCGCATTTGGTTGCGCATTGCCGGCGTTAAAAAGCGCCGCTTTTCTTCGTCGAATGCCATCAGGTCGAAAAACTCTTCGATCTCCCCTTCGAGCTGCTCCTTCTCATTTACGATATACCAACCGATCGATTCGGCGCTCTCTTCCGCGCGGCGCAGCTTGCGGCGGATTTCATGGCGCTGTTTCTTGTCGACGCCGGCCAAATACGCTTCCCAATCACCCGCCAGAGAAATGATTGGGGTATGGTATGCGCGTTCGCTCTGCATGCTCCAGCCGTTGGCCTGCGCCGCTTTTTCCAGCAGCGCCAGGCTTGGAGAGGCTTGGGGCAGGTTGTAAAGCAGGATTTCGTGAACTTCAGGGAATTGTTCTTTTAAAAATATTAATAATGCATTGGAAAACGCTTCTTCCGCGCCGGTTTCTACGATCAGATCCAGATAATCGGAAATCTCGATGCTTCCCAGGAACAGGAGCTTTTGGCTGCCCTCGTGCGTGGCGGTGAATAAGGGGGCAATGCCTGTCAGCTTGCCGTCTGTATGCGCGCTGATGATTGCCAATTCGCCGTCCGGCCATTCCCCCCCGCCTTTAAATTCCCACCAGCTCTTGAGATAACCATAAGTAAGGAACGGTACGTTCGTGCCGCTATGCTGCAGCAGCGTGTTCCATTCGGTTTCGCTGATCTCGCTGAAATCGCGGTGAATCTTGATTTCCATGTTGTCTATGGGAGGGATTATACCCTTGGGCTGCGGAAATTCTCTATGAAAAATATAAATATGGTTCCCGATGGTTAAAGAAATGTAAGCCGGTGTGGTCATCGCGCCCAACAGCCTGTGTTAGAATCAATCCGCTATGTCCCATATCAAAATTTGGTTGGCGAGCAATTCACCCCGCCGGCGGGAGATGATTGCCTGGCCGGGTTGGCCTTTTCAGGTTGCGCCCTCCAATATCGATGAATCCGTAAAATCAGGTGAAAAACCGCTGGATTACGTACGGCGTTTGGCTTACGAAAAATCCATGGTTGCCATTCCCCAGGCGCGACCCGGGGAATTGATCATTGCCGCGGATACCATCGTCGTTCGCGATACGGATATCCTGGGAAAACCATCCGACGCGCAGAGTGCTTTTGTGATGTTAAAATCGTTAAAGAACCGGTCGCACCAGGTGATCACGGCAATCGCGCTGCGGTTGGCAACCCGATCGGATTCCTGGCAGGAGGTCTGTGTTTCCGAGGTACGCATGCGGAATTACTCTGACCAGGAGATTGAAGCGTACATCCAGAGCGGAGATCCCTTCGATAAAGCCGGCGGGTATGCCATCCAAAATCCGCGTTTTAACCCCGTTGAGCATTTTTGCGGTTGTTACGCCAGCGTCATGGGTTTACCATTGTGCCACCTGGAGCGCACCCTGCGCAAGATTCCGGGATATAACCCGAGCGATATGTCCGGAATTTGCCGAAAGAAATTAAAATATGATTGTCCGATCACCCGGCGGGTTTTAGCGGGTGAAGATATTGGGTAGAAAAGGAATCGAAATGAAAAAAGCCTTAAGCATGTTTAAAAAAGGAATGTTTATAGCTTTGATCCTGGCAATGTTCCTCGTGAGCTGCGGGCCGCAGCCTGTGGCTGATCTGCCGACGCCTCAAGCCGAGGTAACCACTGTCCCGGATGTTGAAACCAACGCGCAGGCATTTCTCACAGCCTGGCAAGCGCAAGACTACGCAGCCATGTATGCTATGCTTTCGAAGGATTCCAAACAAGCCATCAGCCAGGCTGATTTTACGGCTTACTACCAGGATACGGTTTCCAACGCAACGCTGCAATCGATCACAGCCCAATTGCTATCCACCTCTCTCAGCCCTAATCAATCGACCGCAGCTTGCCATGTGACCTACAATACCTCGTTATTCGGTTCATTTGAACGCGATATCACCCTGCCTTTCGTTTGGCAGGATGAAACCTGGAAGTTGAATTGGGATTCAGGTTTGATTATTCCGGAATTGAGCGGCGGCAGCCGGCTTTCACTGGAAGTACTAAATAATACGCGCGGCTCCATTCTGGATCGCAAAGGCAGCCCGATTGCCGAGCAAACAACCGCCTGGTCGTTGGCCATCATCCCCAACCAGATTGAGGAAGGCAAAGAAGGCCAATTGTTAAATCTCCTCTCAAAATTGACTGGGCGTACAGTCGAATCGATTCAGGCTTCCTATGACGATTTGCGCCTGACGGATTGGTACGTGGCTGTGGGAGAAGCGTCTGACGCGGATGTCCAGGCCAATTGGGATACCCTGGTCAGTCTGGGCGGTTTGCAATTGAGCAGTTATAAAACCCGCTACTATTCCAACGGCGGTGTCGCGCCGCAAGCGATCGGCTACGTGCTGGCCATCCCCACCGATCAAGTGGAAGCGTACAAAAAGAAGGGTTATCTTGGCACCGAATCGGTTGGCATGGCCGGCTTGGAGAAGTATGCCGAAGAATCATTGGCCGGAAAGCCTGCTGCTAACTTATATGTGGTTGACGCCAATAACCAGGTGGTTTCCAAGCTGAATCAAGCTGACTCCAAGTTGGCGCAGAATATCACCACTACCATCGATAAAGAATTGCAAATCCAGGCGCAAAATGCCCTGCTCGGATTCAAAGGCGCGGCAGTGGTCATGGAAGTGGATACAGGGCGTATTCTGGCGATGGCTTCCTCTCCCAGCCTGGATACCAACCTGTTCGATCCCAACAATACCAATTCTTCGGCGTTGTTGAATGATCAATTAAATGATGGCAATCAACGTCTGCTCAACCGGGTGACCCAGGGCACCTACCCACCGGGTTCGGTTTTCAAGATTATTGTGATGGCGGCCGCTCTTGAAAGCGATTTATATAAAACCGATACCACTTATTATTGTGGTTCTTACTTTGAAGAGTTGGAAGGCGAGAAATTCAAAGATTGGACGGTGGACAAGGGTTACGAACCGAGCGGCACTTTGACCCTAAGCCAGGGACTGGTCCGCTCCTGCAATCCCTGGTTCTATCACCTGGGGCTTGACCTGTTCCGCCAAAAGGGCGCCAAATACATTTCCGATTTGGCGCGCGGATTTGGTTTAGGCAGCGCAACCGGCATCGAGCAAGTGGATGAGGAAACCGGCCAGGTGGTCGACCCGGCCACCGACGGCGACGCTGTACAGCAGGGTATCGGCCAGGGCGATATGCTGGTTACGCCGTTGCAAATCGTGCGCTTCACGGCTGCCATCGCTAACGGCGGCACGCTTTACAGACCGCAGCTGATTGAAAAGGTAACCAACTCTGGAGGTGTGGATATCTTTGTGCTAACCCCCGAATCTCAAGGTACTTTGCCAGTCGCCGCGACCACGCTGGAGGCAATCCAGACGGCCATGCGCGGTGTGGTCAGTTCGCGCAACGGCACTGCCCGCGAAGCACTGGGCGATTTCTCCATCCCGGTGTTCGGAAAAACCGGTACGGCGGAAAACCCTATGGGCAATTCACATGCCTGGTTTACCGGCTACACCGATGAGAATCGTGAGGACCTGCCGGATATTGCGGTGACCGTGATCGTGGAAAACGGCGGCGAGGGATCGGAAGTGGCTGCTCCCATCTTCCGCAGAATCCTTGAAACTTATTATTTCGGTGCTCCCAAGAAATTGTTCCCCTGGGAGGTGAAGTTCAATGTCACCAAGACGCCCACTCTGCAATTTACGCAGACACCCACGGCAGGCGCGGAGGGCGGCGGGCGGCAATCCACACCCACGCCACCGGCCGGATGAGCGCAGATTTGATTCAAGGGTTGGTGATCCGCCAGCAAGCGGGTTTTTATGCGGTCTTTGCTGAAAACAGGGAGATTGCCTGCAAACTGCGTGGAAAATTAAAAGAAAAAAAGACCAATGAAGACCTGGCCGCGATTGGGGACCGGGTCTTTATTACTTTACTGTCTCCGAATGAGGGCGTGATTGAGAAAGTTTTACCGCGTGAGAAAGCATTTTTCCGTCTGGCGCCCACCGCGCGCGGTGAATACAAACAGATCCTGATCGCCAACCCCGACAAAATATTCCTGGTTTTCGCCTGCGCCGAACCCGCTCCCAGCTTGCGCATGCTGGATCGTTTTCTCGTGATCGCGGAAAAACAAAAAATCCCCGCGGTGATCGTTGCGAACAAGGTTGACCTGGTGGGCGAGCAGAAAGCGCGCGAGATGTTCGACATCTATCCCCGTTTGGGTTACAAGTTAATTCTGACTTCAGTCAAACAGGAATTGAACATCGACCTGCTCCGACGTGAAGTGCAAGGTAAAATCAGCGCTTTCTCCGGTCCTTCGGGAGTAGGTAAATCCAGCCTGTTGAATGCCATACAGCCCGGATTGGGTATGTTGATCGGAAAGCTGAAGGTATCATCCGGCAAGGGCCGCCACACGACCGTGGTGCGCCAGTTGATTCGGCTGGAAGAAGGGGGTTTTGTGGCGGATATGCCGGGATTGCGCTCGTTATCTCTGTGGGATACACACCCGGAGGAATTGGACGGGTATTTTCCCGAGCTGCGCGACCTGGTGGCCGATTGCCAGTTCAACAATTGCAGCCACATCATGGAACCCGGCTGCGCGGTGCGGCGGGCGCTTGCGGAAGGTAAAATACACCCGGCGCGATACGAATCCTATGTCAAGCTGCGAAATGGCGATGACTAGAATTTCGCTGTTCCTCCGGAATCGCTTATAATTCGCGAAATTTGTTGAGGAGATGTCATGAGTCAGAAAAAAATCATTTCGGTTGCCCTGTTATTCATCGTTGGGATGCTTTCCGCCTGCCAGGCGCTCAAACTGACTGAACCAACTGCCACATTCCTGCCGCCTACGCCAACACCGATCCCGCCAACCGAATTGACCATTTGTATGCGATCTGAACCTGATTCACTCTACTTATACGGTCTGGATTCGCAATCGGCGGGTGACATTCTTTCACTGATCGCCGAAGGGCCACGGACGCAATCCGATGGCACGCCCGACCCCGCCATCTTGCAATCAATCCCGAATTTCGATGATGGCAGCGCTTTGCTTACGCCGGTCAGCGTGCGAGCCGGCGACCAGGTGGTCAACGCCTATGGTCAATTGATCGCTTTGCAGGCCGGGGCGCGGGTTTTCCCCAGCGGCTGCACCACTGCCGCCTGCGCGGTGACCTGGGATGGCACTTCAGATTTGCAAATGGATCAGGCTTCGGCCACCTTTTATTTGAGAACAGGCGTCAGCTGGTCAGACGGCCAACCCTTGACCGCAGCGGAATCGGTTTTCAGCTTCAATCTGGCTTTTGACGCTGATACGCCGGTGGATAAAACCCTGGTAAACAAAACCGCCAGTTATAGTGCTATCGACGAAAGCAGCGTGCAGTGGGTGGGCAAACCGGGCCTGCTGCCCGGGGATTTCAGCATTTATTTTTGGCTGCCGCTGCCGCAGCATGCCTGGGGCGATGCGTCCGCTGCCGATTTGCTGACTTCGCAGCAAGCGAAAGAAAGTCCCCTGGGTTGGGGGCCATACGCGCTGGATGAATGGACGCGCGGTGATCACCTTCGCCTGAAAAAGAATGAGCTTTATTTTCGAACCGGCGAAGGGCTGCCGAAATATGATTACGTTACTTTTAAATTTGTTCAATCCATGGATTTGAGCCAGGAAATAAGCGGCGCCTGCGACGTGATCGCGGACGACGCCGTCGATACCCAATGGCTGGCTGCTAATGCCGCCAACCTGGAAGCTTCTGGTTACCAGTTAAGAAAAGTCGATTCAGGAAATGTAGAGTTTCTGGCATTTGGGATTAACCCTGTTTCTTACGATGATTCCTACTATCCCTACGGCTCTGACCGTCCAGATATTTTCGGTGACGTCAACACGCGCAAAGCCATCGCGCTGTGCATTGACCGGCAGGGCATCCTGGATGAACTGACTGGCGGGCTGGCGAAAGCAGCCGATACGTACCTGGTGAAAGAGAACAGCCTGTTAAACGGTCTTGCCTTGAGCCAGTATGCATACGACCCGACTCAGGGCAAAGCCCTGCTTGACCAGCTCGGTTGGAAAGATTATGACCAGAACCCCGCCACCCCGCTGACCATGATCGCTACCAATACCACCGTGCCCTACGGTACTAATTTCACATTCACGCTGCTTACTTCCCTGTCCGAGATGCGCAAGGCCATCGCCGACAAAATCGCGGCCAATCTGGCGGAATGCGGCATCCAGGTGACCGTGGAACAAAAACCGTTAACTGAACTCTATCAACCCGGCCCGGATGGGGCGGTTTTCGGCAGGAATTTTGATATGGCCTTGCTATCGATGGATTTCGGTTCCGAACCCCATTGTGGCTTGTTCACCAGCAGCGAAATTCCCACCAATGCCAATTACTGGCTGGGAACCAGCACCGGCGGTTCAAATTTCATGGGTTATCGCAACACAGCTTATGATCAATCGTGCGATACAGCCGAATCAGCCGGCCTGGATAAAGCAGTATACACCGCCAGTATTCAAAGCACGCTGCAAATCCTCGCGGATACTTTGCCGTTCATTCCGCTATATAATCATCCGGAATACCTGCTCGTTCGCGACGATCTGTGCCTGGCGGAAAACCTCGATTCGCTGCAAAAAATGTTATTTTCAATTGAATCGTTAGACCCAAACGTCAGTTGCGGATCATAGGATAGGCATTTATCATCTATAATCTAATTACATTTTTATACGAATTTGACATGTATTTTTAATTATTGTAAAATCGGGTAATTCCCGAGAGGAAATGGAGTTAATGGAAAGTCGTAATCAGATTCTTGAAGTCAATAATCTGGAGACACAATTCTCCACCTGGGAGGGGGTCGTACACGCTGTAAACGGAGTCTCATTCAATCTTGCGGAAGGTGAGACGCTTGGGATTGTCGGCGAAAGCGGTTGTGGCAAAAGCGTAACCATGTTATCAATGCTTCGCCTGATCCCTTCACCCCCTGGACGGATTGTAAATGGTTCCGCAATTTTTAAAAAGAAAGATCTTCTGAAAATCAATGAGGACGAGCTCAGCACAATCCGCGGGGCGCAAATCAGCCTGATCTTCCAGGACCCGATGACATTTTTCAACCCGGTATTGACGATCGGAGAACAGGTCATCGAACCTCTGCAAACTCACCTGAATATTTCCGAGAACGATGCCCGCGACAGGGCAATTGAAATTCTCGATTTGGTCGGTATCCCCAACCCGGCAGAGCGCTTGAAGGATTATCCGCATCAATTCTCAGGGGGTATGCGCCAGCGTGCCATGATTGCCATGGCGCTTATTTGCTCGCCTCAAATCCTGATCGCCGATGAACCGACCACGGCTTTGGACGTAACCGTGCAGGCTCAGATCGTCGACCTGGTCAAGAAACTACGCAGCGAATTGGGCATGGCGGTCATTTGGATCACCCACGACCTGGGCATTGTGGCCGGACTGGTAGATCGTGTGATCGTTATGTACGCCGGTTATATTGTGGAAGAAGCACCCGTGAAGGAGCTTTATAGAGCGCCAGGCCATCCTTATACCAAAGGTCTGCTCGGCAGCCTGCCGCGGTTGGATGCCAACGAACGCGAACGGCTGGCCTCGATTGAAGGTATTCCTCCTGTCTTGTATCGTAAAGCCTCGACCTGTCCCTTTGCTCCCCGCTGCCCATATCGAATCGATCATTGTTTCAATGAAAACCCGAAATTGATGGAAATCAGTCCAAATCACAAGGTCGCGTGTTGGGTGGATATTGAAAATCGCAAGGAGCGATAGCCCTGATGATGAATGACAATGTCCTGCTTAAAGTAGATAATCTGGTCCAATATTTCCCCATACGCAGAGGCGTGCTGCAGCACACGGTCGGTTACGTTCACGCAGTGGATGGCATCAGTTTTGAAGTTCACAAAGGCGAAACACTCGGTTTAGTGGGAGAATCCGGCTGCGGCAAGACCACCACCGGGCGGTCGATCCTGCAATTGTATAAACCAACCAGCGGCAACGTTTACTTCGATGGTGTCAACCTGGTGGATCTGAAAGGCGAAAAGATACGCGTGCTGCGCAGGCGCATTCAGATGATCTTCCAGGATCCGTATGCCAGCCTGAACCCGCGCATGACCGTTGAGGAGATCATCAGCGAACCTCTGTTGATCCACAAGATCATCGACTCTTCCAAGACCCGCGATCGCGTCAAGGAACTTTTGGAACTGGTGCGACTGAACCCGGCCTATATCGATCGCTACCCGCACGAGTTTTCCGGCGGACAGCGCCAGCGCATCGGCGTGGCCCGCGCGCTGGCCTTGAATCCCGACCTGATTGTCTGCGATGAACCGATTTCTGCGCTGGACGTTTCCGTTCAGGCGCAGATCGTCAACCTGCTTGAAGATTTGCAGAAAGAAATGGGCCTGACTTACCTGTTTATTGCCCATGACCTGTCCGTTGTCCGCCACATCAGCAACCGCGTGGCAGTCATGTACCTGGGTGTGATCATGGAGCTCGCGGATCGGGACGAGCTGTATAAGAATCCTCTGCATCCTTACACCACAGCGCTACTGTCAGCCGTACCCATTCCGGACCCCGAAATCGAAGAAAAGAGAAAGCGGATCATTCTGGAAGGGGATGTGCCTTCTCCGGTCAACCCTCCTTCAGGATGCCGGTTCCGCACAAGATGCCCAATCGCAAAAGAGATTTGCGCGCAGGAACGTCCTGCCTGGCGAGAGGTTAAAAAGGGCCATTTTGTTGCTTGTCATTTTGCGTGAAAATACCGGTAGAAAGTCTATCGAATTATTTAAAAATGAAGAAAGGTTTGAATTGAGAGGAGGTGGTTTCCAACAACTTACCCATCATTGTTTTGCAAAGAAAAATCAACCTATATCTCGGAGGAGAAAATGAACAAAAAGATTTTGACAATTCTAAGCATCGTCTTAGTCTTTGGCATGCTGATCATCTCCTGTGGACCCAAAGCTGCGGAAGCTCCCACAGAGGCATCAGAAGCCGAAGCGCCGGCTGCTGAAGAACCAGCAGCTGCGGCACCTGCGACCTTCGCATCGAAGGATCCCACCACGTTCAATACGGTCACCATTGGTGAGCCAGATACCCTCGATCCTGCGATCGATTACGAAACCGCCGGTTCTGAAATCCTGCAGAACGTATACGAAACCCTCGTGTTCTACAAGAAGGACAGCGCCACGGAATTCGTTCCCATGCTGGCTTCCGATTGGACAGTCTCAGATGACGGGTTGACCTATACGTTCAACATCCGCCAGGGCGTCACCTTCCATAACGGCGATCCCCTGACCCCGTCGGATGTCGCTTACTCCCTGCAGAGAGTCCTGCTGAACGGCAACACCAACTCACCGCATTTGCTGCTATCGGAACCCTTCCTCGGCATTGGTATCATCGACGTCTCCATGCTGATCGATCCCGAAGGAAACCTGATGGATTCCCGCGAGGGTATGCAGGCTGTGGATGCCGCTCAATTGAAATCGGTCTGCGAGAAGGTCAAAGCTGCTGTGGTAGCCGACGATGCTGCCGGTACGGTCACAATGACCCTTGCCCAGCCTTACGGCCCGTTCATCGCTACCCTGGCTCACAACATTGCTTCCATTGTTGACGCCAAATGGGCTGCCGAACAGGGCGCCTGGGACGGCTCCTGCGATACCTGGCAGGATTACTATGCCACCACCTGGGAAAATTCCCCGATTGCCGAGATCACCAATGGCACCGGCCCCTTCATGCTGGAATCCTGGGACCATGCTTCCAAGACCCTTACCCTGACCCGCAATGACAACTACTGGCGCAGCGAAGCCCTGTGGGATGGCGCCCAGACCGGCCCCGCCAAACTGGCGCGTGTCGTGATCCAGGGCGTGGACGAGTGGGGCACCCGCTTTTCCATGCTGCAGGCTGGCGATGCCGATTCCGCAGTGGTTCCGATCGCCAACGTTTCCCAGGTCGATCCATTGGTCGGCGAGAGAGTTGATTACGATGCCAAGGCAGGCGCGTTCGGCCCCGCAGTGGCAACCGAAACAGCAGATCAGCCGCTGCGCCTGTTCTACGGCGCTCCCGGCCTGTTCCGCGGTGATATCCTGATGACCGAACAGGTCCAGGTTCCCGAAGGCGGAAGCCCCTATATCGGCAGCGGCAAGCTGGACGGCAAAGGTATTCCTGCGAATTTCTTCCTGGATGAGCACATCCGCAAAGCGTTCAACTATTGCATGGACTGGGACACGATGATCCAGGACTTCTATCAGGGCGACGCTGTCCGCACATCTTATTCACTGGTTCTGCCCGGCGAGATTGGTTACAATCCTGACGACCCGATGTATGAATACGATCCTGCCAAATGCGAAGAAGAATTCAAAGCCGCTGAACTCGTCAATGAGGACGGCAAGGGTGTTTGGGATACCGGCTTCTACTTTGTCTCCGTCTGGAACTCCGGCAATACTGCCCGCCAGACTGCTCTGACTATTCTGTCCGATTCCCTCAAGAAGGTCAATCCGAAATTCCAGATGGAAGTTCTTTCCATGCCTTGGGCGGCTATGCTGCATTACTACCAGGCCAAACAATTGCCTATGTACATGATCGGCTGGCAGGAAGACATCCACGACCCGCATAACTGGTACTCACCCTACCTGGTAGGCACCTACGGCAGCAACTTCGCATTCCCCGATGAAGTTGCAGCAATGTTCACCGATTATGTTAATCGTGGTGTGGCTGCCTCCGACGCCGCCGCGCGCGAAGCTGTCTACAAAGAATTGAACCAGAAAGTTTACGACTACGCTCCTATCATCAATGGCCCCGTTCCCACGAACCGCCATTATGAACAGCGCTGGGTAAACGGTTACTACTTCAATCCTCTGTACGGTGGTTTCTACTACTACGAGTTGTCCAAGAACTAAGCGAACTACCAATAATTAAACAAGGGTCTGGGTTGAAAAACCCAGACCCTTACGAGGTAAAAACTGGAAATCTTATGACAACTTATATTATTCGACGAATTTTATTAGTACCCTTGCTATTATTAGGCGTTACCATCATCATCTTTGGAATGCTGCAATTCCTGCAGCCAGCCGAAAGGGCAGCGCTTTATATACGCGATATTCCCAAGAATCCCGAAGCGCTGGAATCTGTTATCCGCACGTATGGTTTGGATAAGCCGATTTACATCCAATACTGGAATTGGCTGGTAGGTCAGAAAAATCCGAACACGGGTGAGATACACGGCGGTATTTTACGCGGCGATTTCGGTTATTCGCGCGTCGGCGCCGAGCCGGTGATTGATATGATCAAACACCGTTTCCCCGCCACCCTCGAGCTGGCAATCTGGGCGATTATACCGATCATTGTAGTGGGTGTGTGGCTGGGTATTCAGGCGGCCATCAACCATAACAAATTTATCGACCAATTCGCCCGCGTTTTCAGCATCATTGGTTATTCATTTCCAGCTTTTGTTTTTGGTTTGTTGGTATTGATGATTTTTTATGCCAATCTAAAATGGTTCCCGCCCGGGCGTCTTTCCAATTGGGTGATTGCCGAGATTAATTCAGGCTCATTTAAAACCTATACCAACCTGATGACAATCGATGCCTTGATCAACGGCCGTTTGGATGTTTTATGGGACGCTCTGCGTCATTTGATCCTGCCGGTTATCACCCTTTCCTATATAAGCTGGGCGACTTTTCTAAGGATCACGCGCTCATCCATGTTAGAGACCTTGAACCAGGACTACATGACTACCGCTAAAGCCAAGGGTATCTCGACCAAGGTCGCCATCAAGAAACACGCGCTGCCTAATGCCTTGATCCCGGTGGTGACGATCTCCGGTTTTACTGTGGTCAGTTTGCTGGGGGGTGTGGTGATAACCGAAACGATCTTTAATTTCCCCGGCATCGGTTCGGCGGCTGCCAATGCGGCTTCGCAGTTAGATGTGGTGACCGTGCTTGGTTTTGCGCTATTTAATGGCGTGATCCTGATCCTGGCGAACCTGGTGGCGGATATCCTGTATGCCCTGGTTGACCCCCGTATCCGGCTATCGACTAATTGAGGTGTGAATGAAAGCAACTCCTGAACGAAACTTGAATAACCATTCGGAGAACGGCCTTTCGACAGAAAGCAAGGAAAAGCTGAACCTGCTTAAGGCCGACGTCATCGCCACCCGCAAAGTCGGCCGGCTCGAGCGGATCATCGGCAAAGAAACATACCGGATCTTGAAAGGGCTGGTGACCACGCCGACCTCGATCATTGGCTTGGTCCTGATCGCTTTATTTGTAATCATCGCTTTGGCCGCTCCGATCATCGCCCCGCCCATTCCGGGCACCAATCCTTATTCAATGCCCCGCGATGGCTACAGCGCCCAACCCAAACCACCCATGAGCGAATGGAAGTCAGGCACTCCTCCGATTCCGTTCTGGTACACAGCCTTGACCGGCCGCGAGGAGTGGGTGCACCTCATGGGTACCTCCTCAAACGCTTATGATATTTTCTATGGCGTTGTTTGGGGAACTCGCACGGCATTGAAGACCGGCGTCATCATTGAAATCGCCACGTTGATCATCGGCATCCTGGTCGGGTCGATTTCAGCTTATTACGGCGGCGTGGTCGATAACATCATCATGCGCATTGTGGATATCTTCATGACCCTGCCGTTCATCCTGGCTGCCCTGATCCTGGCAGCGGTTTTAATGCCTGTGCTGGGCAGGAGCACGCTGCCTTCAGTAATTGCCTTGATTGTGTTCGGGTGGATGAGTTACGCCCGTTTGATCCGCGGAGATATTCTGGCAGTTAAAGAAAGAGACTACGTACTGGCCGCACGCGTGATTGGCGTGAGAAACAGCAAAATCCTTTTCAAACACATCATTCCCAACGCGATCTTCCCGACCCTGGTGATGGCTTCCATGGATATCGGTACGTATGTCTTGAATTTCGCTGCGTTGTCTTTCCTTGGAATCGGAACCGAAGTCGGATATTCCGACTGGGGACAAATTCTCAGTTTCGCCCGCGACTGGATCACCCAGTTGGGAACGTACTGGTACATTGTGGTCTACCCCGGCATCACCCTGATCCTGTTTGTGCTTGGTTGGAACCTTTTGGGAGACGCTGTACGCGACGTGATGGATCCCAGAATTCGCAAGATGCAAGAGGCTTCTTCGAGTTCAGAAAGTTGATCAGCCGGAAAATTCGCCGTGACGGGTATTTTGTGCTAAAATTCATACCCGTTCATGGAACCTGGAACGCTGGGGCATGGTGCAACGGCAGCACACCGGACTTTGAATCCGTGGATCTTGGTTCGAATCCGAGTGCCCCAGCCTTTTTTCCCGATATTTGCATCAGGCAAGGTGTTATCGCATGAACAATCAAAAGCCTCAAATTGACGTTGTTATCCTGGCAGCGGGGTTGGGAACACGCATGAAATCCAGCAAGCCCAAAGTGCTGCACGAGCTGCTGGGAAAACCCATGGTGGAGTACATTCTGGATGCGGTCAACGATTTGTGCGCTGACCCGCCCGTTATCGTAGTCGGCAACCAGGCCGACCTGGTGCGCCAGGTATTAGGCAGCAAGGCTCGCTTTGCTTTACAGGAACCCCAATTGGGTACTGCCGACGCGGTCAAGAGCGCCCGGTTAATGCTCAAAGGAAAATCAGATATTGTGCTGGTAGCCAATTCCGATTTTCCACTCATTACCTCCGAAACGTATCAGGGCTTGGTCGGGAAGCACATGCAATCCGGCAGCGTGATGACCATCTCCACGGTAGTGGAGGAAAATCCGCGTGGATTTGGCCGCATCGTGCGCGACGCGCAGGGGCGGGTTTGCCGTATTGTAGAGGAAAAAGCCGCATCAACCGATGAACTGAAAATCACGGAATTGAATTCCAATCCCTATTGCTTCGACGCCGATTGGCTGTGGGATGCTTTGGACCGTATCCAAAAATCGGCCGTGGGCGAATATTACCTGACTGACCTGGTCGAAATTGCCTATCAGGAGGGCAAACTGGTCGAGGCTTACGAAGTGGTGGATAAAGAAGAGTCCATTGGCATCAACAACCGCATCCACTTGGCTGAAGCCACCCGCGTGGCGCAGAAACGCACCAACGAAAAATGGATGCTGGAAGGCGTTACCATGATCGACCCGTCGCGGGTTTATATCGAAAGCAGTGTGACCATCGGCAAAGACACGGTTTTATTTCCCGAAGTCTATCTGTATGGCAGCACCCGCATTGGTGAGGGCTGCACGCTGGGCCCGTCGGTCGTGATGGAAGATACCGAAATCGGCGATGGCTGCAAGATCAAGTTCGCCGTCCTGGAGAAAGCCAAAATGGAGAACCACGTGGACATGGGGCCGTTCGGCCACCTGCGCAAAGGCGCCCACCTGGCCGACCACGTGCACATGGGCAATTTCGGTGAGATCAAGAACTCCTACCTGGGTGAAGGCACCAAGATGGGCCATTTCTCCTACATTGGCGACGCGCAAATCGGCAAAGACGTCAACATTGGAGCAGGCACCATCACCTGCAATTTCGATGGCGTGAACAAGTTCAAGACCGAGATCGGCGACGATGTTTTCATCGGAAGCGATACCATGCTGGTGGCGCCGGTGAAAATCGGCAAGGGCGCCAAAACCGGCGCGGGCGCGGTGGTCACTCACGACGTGGCAGATGAAAACGTGGTGGTGGGCGTGCCTGCCAAACCCCTCAAGAAAAAATCGGAATAACCCGGAAAGGGATTTATAAATGAACCTCTCGCAGGAACAAAAAGCGGATCTGGTGAGAATCGCCAAAAATGTGCGCAAATGGGCATACGCGCCGTATTCAAAATATAAAGTAGGCGCGGCTTTGCTGACTGAATCCGGCAAGGTATACGAAGGTGTGAATGTTGAAAATGCTGCATTCCCGGTAACCAATTGCGCCGAACGCACAGCCGTGTTCACGGCGGTTGCCAACGGCGAAACCAAGTTCCAGGCCATTGCCGTTGTGACTGAAAACGGCGGCGCGCCATGCGGCTCCTGCCGGCAGGTGCTGGCGGAATTCGGCACGGAAATACTGGTGATCACGGCCGATGAACACGAAAACATTGTCTCTGAAAAAAAGTTGATCGAATTGCTGCCGGGTGCTTTTACCCCGGCTGATTTGCCTTAAGCTGGAACGAAGCGGTATGCCGGCGATTGACAGAATCCGAAAAGTTACCGCGATCGTCATAGCCCATGCCGAATATGGCGAAGCGGACCGTTTCGTTAGAATTTTTACCCTGGAAAATGGAAAGCTGAACACCCTGGCGAAAGGGGTGCGCAAGATCCAGTCGCGCAAAGCGGCTCATCTGGAACCTTTCACCCATTCGGCGCTGGTGCTGGCGCGCGGCCAATCCTTTTGGATCATCACGCAAGCCGAAACACTCAATGCTTTTACCGGCATTCACGATGACCTGAAAAAGACCACCGATGCCGCGTATGTGCTTGAGCTGGTCGATAAGATTGCCGGGGAAAACCATCCTGAGCCGGGTTTGTACCGCCTGCTTTTGGACACCTTGAAACGAATCGAGGCGGCGTCCGATACGTTTAACGCATTGCACTATTTCGAATTTCGTTTCCTGGATACGGCCGGATTCCGGCCGGAATTGACCAACTGTGTTGCCTGTAAAAAACCCATCCAACCCGAAGATCAATACTTCTCGGTGCTGCAAGGCGGCATCCTCTGCCCGCAATGCGGCCAAATGGAAGCCCGGTCAATATTCGCCGCGAAAGACACCCTGCGCTATCTGCGCCACTTCCAGCGCAGCGCTTACCCGGAGGTCGAAACGATCAATGTGCCTGAAAATACGCGCATGGAGATGCAAAAAATTATGAACGTTTACATCGCGGCGGTGATGGAAGGGCAGTTGAAAACCCCCGGCTTCCAGCGCCAAATCGAAGGCGTTCGCGGACGGCGAAAATATAATGATATAAAATAAACTAAGAGAAAAAAGATATGCTGGATTTAAAAGATTTTAACCATTCCCACGACCACACACCTGAAGACCGCATGCGCGGTTTGATCGAACAATTGGACGCCTATATCGCCCAGTACCACGGAGGACGGGTAGAATTTTGCTCGTTTGACGGCAAAGTCGTGAAGGTGCGCATGGGCGGGGCTTGCGAAGAATGTCCGCTGCAGCCGGCTACGCTGCGCGGCTGGGTGGAGGGCACTATTCGCCAGTTTTTTCCTGATATTGAGAAGGTAGAATCGATTTAAGAATTAGCCGCAGAATCATGGCACTTTTTCATTATCATGAAATACAGGAAGCTGCTTCGGCAGCTTTTTTGTAAAGCGGACCCTCTTGACAATAGAACAAGTATTCTATATAATAAAGGTATGATCACCAATCCTCAAATTTCTAACCCAATTGAAGTTGCTGACCTGTTTCCCCGGCCTGAATCGCTCGACCTGGCCGTTCTGGACGAAGTACGCGCATTGGCTGAAAACCAGGGCTGCGCGCAGGAAGAGATGATCGTCCGGCTGCTGCGCCAGGCGCTGCACACACGCCGCAGGGAAGGCCAGACTTACCGCGCCTGGGAATCCCTGTCCTTGCGCGAAAAACAGGTGGCTGCGATGGTTTGCGCGGGAATGACCGGACGCCAGATCGCGGCGCGGCTGGTGCTTTCTCCTGAAACGATCAAGACACACGTGCGCCACGTCCTGGCGAAATTTGGCTTGAATTCGCGCCAGGCGTTCCGCAACCTGCTGGCGGATTGGGACTTCAGCCGTTGGATAACAGCTGAAAATCCGATGATGATCATGGACCTTTCCGGTCCGCGCGGCAAGAAAGTGCGCAATATGTATGATCCATTGGAATTGGAATGTGAAAGTGAGTGACAGACCGGTTGGCTTGACCAGGGATAGCGGATGGCAAGCCGGTGTGCGGCGCACATTGCCCCTTTCCCCCGAAAAAGCCTGGGATTTTCTGTTATCGCCTGATGCTGTCAACATTTGGCTGGGCGGAAGAAACCCGATTGCTGCTGACGGAAAATTCAGACTGCCCGATGGAACGCGCTGCGAAATCACGGTATTTCAGCCCGCTTCCCATTTACGCATGCGCTGGCAGCCGCCGGATTACGCCCAGCCAGCCGTTCTGCAGGTGCGGCTTATTCCGGCTGGTAGGAAAACCGTCTTCGCTTTTCATCAGGAAAAACTGCCGGACGCGGCTGCGCGCAAGCAGCGCCTGGTTTTTTACCGGACTGCGCTGACGCGCCTGGCTGAGTTGACGGGGCAGCGTTAAACGAACAATAATTAATTTAGGGGCACGGGGGATTGGATGCTATTGTAATCAGGCATTGCCGGTTGATGGTAAAATTCAACGGCTTGCCTGCTGAGATCTCATAATTGGATTTACTAACGATGACTGATTTTTGGATGATATTGATCATTGCGTTTGGATTGGCAATGGACTGCTTTGCCGTTTCGTTGTGCATCGGCTCTTCGCCGGCGTCGTATAACCGGCGCTCGATTTTCCGCGTTTCTTTTCATTTCGGCCTGTTCCAGGGAGCCATGACCCTGCTGGGATGGCTGTTAGGCAGCACAATTGTTAACCTGATCGCCAATTTCGATCACTGGATTGCCCTGGCGCTCCTGGGCTGGATTGGCGGACGCATGATCATGGAGGGATTTTCGAGAAAGGACGCTTCACCTGTGAATGGATGCAGCGACCCCTCGCGCGGCAGCAGCCTGGTGATGCTCTCCATCGCCACCAGCATCGACGCATTGGGCGTGGGCCTGTCGCTGGCATTGTTAAAAGTAGACGTGCTGGGCGCCAGCATTGTCATCGGCCTGGTATCGCTGCTCATGTCCATGGCGGGCATGTTAGGCGGCAAAAAACTCAACCAACGCTTTGGTAAAAGAGTGGAAGTAGTTGGTGGGCTGGTTTTGATTGCCATCGGCCTGCGTATCGTCATTACACATTTAATGGCGTAAGGAATATCCAGCAAAATTAAAAAATAGAAAGAGAATAAAAACAGGGCAGACAACCTCGTCTGCCCTGTTTGTAAGTGCATGGTAATTTACTTAACCTGCCACAACGTGATCGTTCCGGCGGAGCCGGAAACGGCCAAAGAAACGCCATCGGGGGAGAATGCCAATCCGAAGATGTCCTCGCTTCCGCTATCAATTTCAACGACCTGTTGCCCATCGGCAATGTTCCAGAAGACCAGCGTGCTGCCCGCCGATGCGGCCAGCAGGCTGCCGTCCGGTGAGAAAGCAACCGCGTTGAATGCCTCCGGATAAGTCAAGGTGGTTTTCAACTCGCCGCTGGCTGCATCCCATAAATAGATAGCCGGTGTGAATTCCCCGTTCACCGTGCCGGCGGCCGCGCTGGCCAGCAAGCTGCCATCTTTGGAGAGAACGGCGGCTGACACAAAATCCTCGTGGCTGAAAGCCGGGCTGAATTCTTGCGTGGCGATATCGGTTAGCTGAAGAGTACCCCGCGCTATCCACAGGATGTGCTTGCCATCCTCGCCAAATTTGGCGCTGTAAACCGGGGCGGCGGTTTCAAAGCCGCTGATGGTCTGCACCTGCGCCCCGCTGGCGGCGTCCCAAAGCGTTACCGCGATTTCATCGAGCGATGTGCTCAACAGGGTTTTACCATCCGGCGAGAAATCGAAATTGCCCAGATACGTAGGCGAATAGATCGATTGGGCGTTTTCGGTTACCTGGATGTCCGCCAGGAAAGCATTGTAATTATCATTTGAGAATACGATGGTTTTGCCATCGGGGGATGCGGCGTATAGCGTTGCGGGATTGTCAAAAGAAAAGGTTTCCTGTTTCTCGAGCGCGGCGGCGCTGAAGCGGGCAGCTCCGCTGCCGGACACGCTTAACAACGCGCTGCCATCGGCAGCCCAAACGATCTCGTTAAATTCGCTGCCTTCCCGGGCTTGGGCGGCAGGCGCGAGTTGGGCGGCATTCCGGCTGGTGATCACAGCTGTTTGAATTTTTGCGGCAGATTGACCCGCAACGGGCTGGCAGGCAGTCATTATTGCCAAACCGATTAGCGATGAAACAATAATCTGCTGAATGGTTTTCTTCATGGTTTTCACCTCAGACTTATTTTATTACTTCTTTGCTAACCCCAGGCTTTGCCGGATCCATTGCTGGAAGCTGCTGCGCAGAATGTCCAGCAAACTGGCCTGCTGCTTGGCAACCCAGTTGCCGACCTGATCAGCGGCTTTGTTTTTCTGCACCTGCACCCATCCGGTCAACCGGTTTTGTAGTTCCCGGCTGGCCTGTTCGTAATTATCGGCCAGCATGGCGCTCAATGACTCTTTTATGTTGGAAAGCTTCCCGCTGATCAGAATGGGCCGTTCGCTTACCATTAAAGCGGTGCTGCCGCCCGCGTCCACATTCATTTTTACACCTTTGCTCGCTTTCAGTGATTCTGTATCGGTGGAATAAGCCTTGAGTTTATAGCCTGCCACACCCGGAATCACCAGCGCCTGGGCCTCGTCGCCGCCCTGCGTGCGCCAGGCCATTATGGCGAGTTTCCCGTTTTTCCGGAAGCGCAGTACTTTAAAATCCGCGGATGCCCCTGCGTTCTCTTGAGTGGCGTTGGCGCTGAGTGTTTGCGATAGATTGGCGAAACTTTGCAGCGCTATCACTGCCGGCTGACCGTCTTGCGGAGCGTAACGCCAGAAAATCCTATCCGCCCCGCCATAGGCCAGCAGCAGCCCGCTGGCGCGCGCCAGGTAATCGGATTCGACCACCTCCGGCAGTGAGGTACGTTCGGCTGCCCTGGCGGATAACAGATCCTGTGAAAGAGATAAATTGGTCACCCACACCGGTTTGGGTTTGATCTCTCCCATGAACTCTCCGATGGCTTTTACCGGGTCGGCCAGCGCAACGCCGCTGGGTTGCAGGGAATTAAAGCCGCACGTGTCCACAACCGCGCTGTCCGGTGCGTCATCCAAAGCGGACAGGCGGATGGCAACCGTGTCGAAATCGTACCAAGCTTCTTTTTCATTGATATTCTGCAGGTAGAACAAGGGGTGTTGGGCGCAATCGCCATTCAGAGCCAATTCGCCCAGAATGACCATGTCGCCGGCGCCGGAAGATTTGATAATGGTGTAAGCACTCTTCAACATCTTTGCGTACAATTCGAGATCGGCTTCAGCTTGCGCTCCTTCATCCAGCGGGTAGAGCAAGCTGCCCCAATACGCCGGATCGTTGATCACGCCGCCGATTTGCCAATAATCCACCTGACTGCCGAATTGCTGCACAGCCGCGCTCACATAGTTTTGCCAGTTTTCCAGCAAGCTCTCGGCTGAAACCGGCTGCTGCGGATATAAGCTGCTCAAGTAAACCGGGCCGCCATCCAGGATCACCACCGGTTGGATGCCGCGCTTTTCCAGGCGGGAAAAGATGGTTTTGTAATCAACGTACCCCGTTTCGCTCTGATAACTCCAAACAAATGCGCCGGCCGAAGGCTCAACTTCATTCCAGGGCATTTCCACCCGCAGCATGCTGCTATGGATGGATTCGATCACGTCGAAAGACTTGCTGTCCTGGCTGTGACTGGTCAGCCATCCGCCGGAGTCGTCCAAACCCAGCGGAGATGAATCTGCCAGAATACTGCCATCGGATTCGAACCAGAAGAATGCGGCTGTGACGGCCGCTGTCAGGCACAAAATTTTGAAGAGGAATTTGCGCATGCATGCTCCTTGACCCCGGTGGTTTTCATCCCGGGGTACATGCTTTATGTTGCAAAAGACATGCCAAATATTAAATAATCCAATCTATTCTCAAGCCAGCGGTGTATACTTGAAACAGATTCTTTTTGGAGCGGATTTGACCACCATTCAACCACCTCGTTTTGCTGTTCTCCAGCTTTCCGGATGCGCCGGCTGCGAAGTTTCGTTATTGAATGCCGGGGAATGGATCGATCGGTTCGACCTGGCTTTCATGCCCTTGGTAACCTCCGCGTACGACGTACCGGAAGTGGATATATTGCTGATTTCCGGCGGCGTACGCTCGGATGAGGATCTGCATAACTTGCGACAGGCTGTTAAACGCGCGAAGAAAATTGTGGCGGTTGGCACCTGCGCTATTTCAGGCGGCGTCACCAATCTGGGCAACCGGGATGAAGTTCGCCAGTTATTCCTCTCCCAATCCGAAAGGCACAACCTGCCGCGCATGCTGCCGAAAAGCCAGCCGGTGGATGTATTCGTCGATGTCGATCTATACTTGCCGGGTTGCCCGCCAACCCCTGAGTTGTTCATGGCGGCTTTACTTGAACCGCCGGACTTCAAAGCCTCAGCGAACGTTTGCCAGGAATGCGGGCGCCAAAAATTGATGGACGTTAAGCCGACCCACCTGGTGGGCATGGCAGGCGGCCAGGTTGCGCCGGATATTTGCCTGATAAACCAGGGTTATTTGTGCGTGGGTTCTTCCACGCGCGGCGGTTGCCGCGCCTTGTGTACGCGCCCCGGGCATCCCTGCGTTGGCTGCCGCGGACCTTCCAACGCACTGATCGAGAAGGACTCCAGCACCTGGCTGGAAAGCATCCAACGCGTGTTTAAATCGATGACCAACATCCCGCCTGAGGAGTTACGCGAAGCTTTGCTTTCCCCCCAGATGGCGCTCTTCCTGTTTCAATTCTCGGATTATGCCGGCGGCGACCGGCCTGCGCGATCCAAGGATAAGGTGCTCTGATGACCACGCTGACGTTCCCTCTTTCCCGCATCGAAGGCCATGCCCGCGTGGAGATCGAGGTGCAAGATGGCAGGGTGATCTCGACCCGCTTCCAGGCGATGGAAAAACGCGGATTCAACCTGATGGTCACCGGAGTGCCGGCCGATCAAATGCCCGTGATTGTCCCGCGCATTTGCGGCGTGTGCTCGACCGCGCATCACGTGGCTTCGGTCAAGGCGCTCGAAAATGCCTACGGCATCCAGCCCCCGCCGTTGGCGAATCAAATTCGCGAATTGCTGCTGCTAGGCCAGCTCATCCAAAACCAGGCCACCTCGCTGTTTATTTTCACCATGCCTGACCGACTGGGCGTGGAAAGCCTTTTCCACGTCGATGCGGAGGAAGCGAAAAAAGAAACGCAATTCGATATTGCCCGGCGCGCGCTGATGGTGCGCCAGTTAGGTACGGACTTGATCACGTTGGCCGGTGGTCAGTTCATCCATCCGGTTAAAGCTGTGGTGGGCGGCGTGAGCAGCGGTATTGACCCTGGAAGAGCCGCCGCTTTCCAGCAACGACTGCAAGCTGCGCTGCCCACCGCCTGTGAATTGGTGGATTATTACTGGGAAATTTCCACCCGCATGAAAGATCGCATCGGAACCTGGGGCGACGATCAGCCGGCTTACTACATCGCCTCCACCGAGCGGGATGACCCACGCTATAACTCATCCATCATCCGCGTCATGACGCCGGCCGGCGAATGCTGCCGTGAATTCACGGCCGATACATTCCGCGAAGAACTGATCTTTGAAGATACCGATTACTCCTATGCCGGGCGCACCAGTTACCAGGGCGGCGTGATACGCGCCAATTCGCTGGCGCGCGCCAACATGACCCGCCGCATGGGTATCCGCCGCGCGGATGCCTACATGCGCCGCCTGCGCAGCGAATTCGGCCACCCGGCTCATCCCATCCTGCTGTTCGATTTGTGCCGCGGCATCGAACTGGTGTATGCCATCGAACTGGCCAGCCAATTATTGGAGGAGGATTTTACGAAAGGCGAAGTGGACATGCCTTACAATCCCCGCGACGGCGAAGGCTGGGGATTGGTCGAAGCGCCGCGCGGTCCGCTGATCCACCACTACGTCATCGAAAAAGGCAAGATTGCCATGGGAGAATTCATCATCCCGACCGTGCATAACATGCTGGCCATCGAGCGCGCGCTGCGCGTGGCCGCTGAGCGGTACATCACTACGGATAGCGTCAATTTAGAGCTTGAGAAAGCCGTCGGGCGTGTGGTGCGCGCCTTCGACCCCTGTATTGCCTGCGCTACGCACTGAATAAAAATTAAAGGGGAGATTATATGGTTATGTATATTTCATTATTTTCCGGTGGAATTTCTTCCTTTGAATCAACTTGTAGGTTGTTGGATGAATTTCCAAATGAGACAAGGATCTGGTTTTTTGATACAAAAATTGAGGATCAGGATACTTATAGGTTTATAAAAGATTGTGAAGTATTTTTTAATATGAAGATAGAGATATATTCTGATGGCAGGAATCCATGGCAGGTTTTTCGCGATGAGAGATATATTGGAAATTCACGAATTACTCCTTGTAATAAATTATTGAAAAGAAGAGTGTTGGAAAATAAATTACATGAAGAAGAATTTGATAATGAGAGAATTATCCTCGTTTTTGGAATCTCTGGTGATGAAGATTATAGAGGAAAAAGAATTTCCGAAGGTTGGAGAAGAAAAAATATTTATACTAAATTCCCTTTACTTGAAAACCCTATATATTATGGTCAGGGATATGAAGAATTTGAAAGAAAATACAATTTAATCTCACCTAGACTTTACAAATTGGGATTTAAACATAATAATTGCGGTGGTGCGTGTGTAAAGGCAGGTATTAAACAATGGACACATCTTTATGATAATTTCCCGAATATTTATCTGTGGCATGAGGAACAAGAAAAAATTACTAGGCAATTACTTCAGAAAGATGTTTCGATACTCAGAGATAGAAATGGTGGAATAACAAAACCATTAACTTTGGAAGCGCTAAGAAGGAGGATAGAATAATGGCAAACATCCATCAAAGAAATGAAAGAGTAAAGGAAATTGATAGGGAATGGCTCTCTATGTTCTATGAGAGAACAACTAACCAATTTACATTAGCTCGGGAGAGTCTGCATAATACCCATCAATGGGCAATAACACTTACATTTGGGATTATTACAGCAGTATTTACTTTATCAAATAATATGGGATATCCTAATGAATATGGATTAATCGTTCTGTTGCTAACTTTTCCATTAATGATAAGGTTTTTTTTCCGATCTTGTCTTGAGTATTCAATTCAAAGAAAATGGCAAGAAATTCGGAATTGCTTAGATAAGTATTATTTGGAAAAGACTACTAAACAAGAAAAGGAATTGATTGATTGCATAGAGACTTACTATTTTTTGTGGAAATCCCCAATAATGATTTCCAAAATAATTTGCGATAATTTAAAACTCGCCTATTTTTGGCCATTTCTCTTATATTTTGGTTTGATTGGTTGGGGTTATTATTCATTATTGATTACAAAATCAATAACAAATCTTATTATTATTATCAGTATTCTCGTATTAGGAATGTTAGTCTACGAAATTGTCTCTTTTGTGAACTATCGTGGATTTAAACAATAAAGTAAATCAGAGTTTAATTTTATCGGTTTGTGAATAAAAATTGTATCAACCTATTCCCCGATGATCTTCACCAGCACGTGCTTGCGGCGGTTGCCGTCGAACTCGAAATAGAAGATCTGCTCCCACATGCCGAAATCCAGCTTGCCCCGGGTGACCGCCACTACCACCTCCCGCCCCATGATCGTGCGCTTGAGATGCGCGTCGGCGTTATCTTCCCCGCTGAGATTGTGCCAGTATCCCGAGACCGGTTCATGCGGGGCGATCTTTTCCAGCCACCGATCAAAATCCTGATGCAGCCCCTCTTCATCATCATTGATGAAAACGCTGGCGGTGATG
Source organism: Anaerolineae bacterium (assembly GCA_013178095.1). Taxonomy (GTDB): domain Bacteria; phylum Chloroflexota; class Anaerolineae; order Anaerolineales; family Anaerolineaceae; genus Pelolinea. Next base: position 169,590 of record JABLXK010000006.1, read on the forward strand.
TTCATGGCGTTCACCAGGCATAAACCTTCCTGGATGCCGCTTTCCTTCAGACAGTCGTTTACTTCAGGCGTGATGTTGAGCAGCCCGCGGCGCTGAGCGATCTGCATCCATAGTTCTTTGCGGTAACTCTTCATGCTGGTTCCTTTTTACGACGTATTGTATAAATTATATATAAATACGACAATTTGTAGAAAAATATGTTTTTATATGCTATAGTGAAAGTATAAAACCAATGGAGGAATTATGACTGAACCAAAAAAAGATTCCGGTAAAATTTTGGACGCGTTGAAGGGTTTGTTGACAGTTTCCAAAACTGACAAGAAAGAAACCGCAGCCAAACCCACCGAAATCAAAGCCACCGGTACTGCCAAGCCGACTCTGAAAAGCACGACCAAGCCGCCTGTTAAACCAGCCGCCAAGCCTGTGATCAAACCTGCTGCAGGAGTCAGCAAACCTCCGGCGCAAAATTTGAGAGTGATCGAGGCAAAACAGGCGCTGGAAAAACAGGCTGAAGTGCTGCATTCCAAAACCCACCAAGACCTGATCAACGCCGCCTACAAAGCCGCCGAAAAATTGGGCATTGCTCCCTGGGTGTTGCTGCGCGCGGCCGGTTGGGGACACTTCACCGAAAATCGCGGCAAGAAGTATGACGGCCCGGCGATTGACGAGATCAAAACGCTGGATGATGCCCAAAATAAAGCGCTTAAGGACGTGCTCGGTTTATAGACTACATTTCTTTGGGAGTATATAAAATCTAAAAGAAGGGAAGTATTCGATTCCCTTCTTTTTTTACAGGGTTAAGGGAACTTGTGAAAATTGATTGAGGGTGAAGAGCAAAACCTCATCCAGCGGATGAAGGTCAAGCACGGTATGCGAGATCTGCTTCTCCAGCGCCAACGAAACCAGCCCGTGCACCTGCCCCCATATTGCCGTAGCAAGCAGATCCGTTGGAGCTGGGCGCAGGATTCCTTTTTCCTGGCAGGCATCCACCACTTTCACCAGCAATTGGAAAGTGGCTTGCGAAATTTCGACGAATTCCGGATATTCCTTTTCCTGTTCCAGGACGCCGGAGAACATGACCTTGAAAATATCCCGTTCGTTCAACGCGAAACGCATGTAAGCCTGACCGCAGGCGACCAGTTGGCGGCCGGGTTCGGCGCTGTGCGCATTAAGCGCGGTATCAAGCTTGCTGTATAAACGGCGGAAACCTTCGGTGGAGATGGCGGCGATCAGGGTTTGCTTGTCGGAGAAATGAGCATAAGGCGCCGAATGGCTTACCCCCGCGCGGCGCGCCACACTGCGCAGGCTCAATGAAGCGATTCCCTCGCGCGCCAGGATTTCAACGCCGGCGGCGATCAGCGCGTTTTTCAGGTCGCCATGATGGTAGTTACTTTCGGCCATGCGTAGATGTTACCGGTAAAACTTGACAGCGTCAAGTTGAATTGCTATAATCTTGACAGTGTCAAGATAAGTTGAGGTGATGCATGGAAAATTACCAGGCTCTGAGAGAGGAAATTGTCTCATCTGCGCAGGAATTGACGCGAAAAGGTTATTTAATGGCAACCGGGGGAAATGTTTCCGTGCGCGCGTCCGATAAAAGCGGATTCGCCATCACGCCCTCAAACTACGATTACATGAAAATGAAACCCGCGGATGTGTGCGTGCTGGATATGGATTTGAACATTCTCGCGGGAGAGCGCAAGCCATCCGTGGAAGCGGGCATGCACTGCGCTATTTACCTGGCGCGGCCTGATGTGAACGTCATTGTGCACACCCATCAGGTTTATGCCAGCACCCTGACTTTGATCCAAGCGCCCATCCCGGCTTTATTCGACGAACAAGCGCGTTTTCTCGGACGCAGTGTCGAGATCATCCCCTATGCCCCCTCCGGCACGGGATTTCTCAGTTCAACCGTCGCAAAGTACGTGCGCGGCCACAATAATGCCTTCCTGATGCAAAACCACGGCACGCTGGTTTTTGGTACGAATATGGAACGTGCTATTCACAACGTGGAAATTCTGGAAAAATGTTCGCTGGCTTACCTGATCGCGCTGTGCAGCGAGAAAAAGGTCACCCGCATCCCGGCCGCCATCCGCGAAATCGCATTAATCAAACTTAAAAAAGATCAACAACGAGTCATTAAAGGCGAGCCGCACAACTCCAGCGAATAAAGAACCTGAAAGGATCTGAGAATGAACGATAACCAAAAATATGCCATCAGTGAATATCCCGATGTGGAGGATGTGTACCGGCGCCTGAATGCCCTGATCAGCCAGCCCATGCATAAAATCACGCCTGAAAGCATGCAAGCCAACCTGGCTTATTTCGATCAGAAGTGCAGCCGTTCGAAAGCGTTGACAGACGAAGCAAAACGGTATATTCCCGGCGGCGTTCAGCATAACCTGGCCTTCAATTATCCATTCCCGATCGCGATCGAAAAAGCCGAAGGCGCGTATTTATGGGACGTGGATGGCAACCGCTATATCGACTTTCTGCAGGCCGGCGGGCCTACCATGCTGGGCAGCAATTACGCCCCGCTGCGCGAAAAGATCTTTGAGCTGTTGTCTTCCTGCGGCCCGGTGACCGGGCTCTTCCACGAATATGAATTGAAGCTGGCGAAGTTAATCGCCGGTTACATGCCCTCGGTGGAAATGTTCCGCATGCTGGGCTCGGGCACGGAAAGCGTGATGGCGGCTGTACGCGCCGCGCGCACATTCACGCGAAAAAAATTCGTGATCAAAGTCGGCGGCGCTTATCACGGATGGAGCGATTCAATGGTTTACGCGCTGCATGTGCCCGGCACACGCCGGCTGGAATCCAAGGGTATTCCGCGCGGAGCCACCGCTTCAACGCAGGAGTTCTTCCCCAATTCGCTGGCCGACCTGCGGCGCCACCTGATCTTCAACCGCCTGCGCGGCGGAACGGCGGCGGTTATCCTGGAACCGCTCGGTCCGGAATCCGGCACGCGCCCGGTCCCTTTCGATTTCAACCGGCAAGTGCGCCAGCTTTGCGATGAGTTCGGCGCCCTGCTGATTTTCGACGAGGTCGTCACCGGCTTCCGCGTGGGCATGGGCGGCGCGCAGGGCTATTTCGGGATCAAACCCGACCTGACGGTTTTTGGCAAATGCGTGACTGGCGGCTACCCCATGGCAGGCGGCGTGGGTGGGCGGGCTGACGTGATCAGCACCTTTGCGGCCGGTCTCGGCGGCACCGGAGAACGCGCGTATATTGGCGGAACGCTTTCCGCCAACCCGCTTTCCTGCGCGGCCGGTTATTATGCCCTGCAAGAGATGGAACGCACCAACGCCCCCATCATCGCCGGCCGGGCGGGGGATAAATTGACTAAAGGACTGCAAACGATCATTGAGAAACACGCGCTGCCTTATGTGGTGTTCAACCAGGGATCGATCGTTCATCTGGAAACGTCCGGTGTGATGCTGCTGGATTTGCACAACCCGCTGCGCCTGTTGAAAGAACTCAAACCCCGCAAGCACATGATGGAAGAGATGGGCGCAGCTTATATGGCACACGGCTTGATCACCCTGGCCGGTTCGCGCATGTATACCTCCATGGCGGACAGCGACGCGATCATCGATGACGCGTTGGAAAGTTTTGAAGCGGTACTTTCTTCCACCGCGCGGGTTATATAATCGACAGTGGTACGTACGATAAAAAACGAGGAGGATTTCCATGAGTGAGAAGGTAAAACTTTACGGCTACCGTTGGGTTGTGTTGGGGGTGTTCATGCTGATCAACATCACCATTCAAATGTTGTGGATCAGCTTCGCGCCGGTCACCAGCCTGGCCACCAAATTTTATGGCGTGACAGACCTCAAGATCGGGCTACTCTCCATGACCTTCATGATCGCTTATATCCCGCTTTCGTTGCCCATTTCCTGGATGATCGATACCTGGGGCTTTCACAAATCTGTCGGCCTCGGCGCGATCCTGATGGGTGTATTCGGGATTTTGCGCGGATTAGCCGGCAGTAATTACGGGCTGGTGCTGGGCAGCACCATCGGCATTGCGGTCGCGCAGCCATTCCTGTTGAATTCCTGGACAACCGTTCCGGCCAAGTGGTTTTCGATTGAAGAACGCGCCACGGCGGTTGGCATGGTCACGCTTTCCAGCCTGGTCGGCACCGGCATCGGCATGGTTGTACCGCCTATCCTGGTGGAAGGCGGCATGCCCATTCCCCAGGTGCAATTGTGGTTCGGCATCATCGCGGCGGTGACCTCGGTGCTGTTCATAGCCCTGGCGCGCGAAACGCCTCCCACACCGCCTTGCGAAGCTGGCAAAGAAGAACGGGCTTTGATGCTGGACGGTTTGAAGCACGCCCTGACCGTTAAATCCTTCTGGTATTATCTGTTCATCATGTTCGTCGGATTGGGCATCTACAACGGCGTGACCACCTGGGTGGAAAAAATCATCCAGCCGCGCGGTTTCACCCCCACCGATGCCGGCGTGCTGGGTGCATTGATGCTGGTGGGCGGCGTGATCGGCGCGGTGGCTATCCCGCCTTTTTCGGATAAAAGCCGCAAGCGCAAGCCTTTTATGTTAATTGGCATCCTCCTGGCGATCCCGGGGATCATTGGGTTGATTTATGCCCGCGCCCCCTGGTTGTTGTTTGCTTCGGCTTTTGAAATGGGCTTTTTCCTGGTAAGCGTCAACCCAATCGGCATGCAATATTCCGCCGAGATCACCTACCCGACTCCTGAAGGCACTTCCAACGGCCTGATCCAGCTTTTCGGGCAGGTTTCTGTGGTATTTGTCTACATCATGGAAGCCATGCGCACTTCCGATGGTTCTTTTGCGCCGTCGCTGCTGCTGGCAATCGCTTTGCTGCTGGTGGGTGCTTTCCTGGTCACGCGTATGCAGGAATCTCCCCATCATAAAAAATGACAAGAGGCGCTATGACCGGGAAGAATATCCTCGCAATTGATCTGGGAACCTCCAGCCTGAAACTGGCGCTGGTGGATATCCACGGCGAAGTGTTGGGCTGGGAGAGCGAACCAATCGCTTTAATCGTCACGGCGGACGGCGGCACGGAACAATCCCCCGAAGAATGGTGGCAGGCTTTCCTCAAGACCGGCAAGCGCCTTCTTTCCAAAAACCCGGGGGCAGCCAAATCGGTCGCTGCCATTTGCAGTTCCACGCAGGGCGAAGGGACCGTTGCGGTTGACCGCGACGGCAAGCCCCTGGGCAATTGCGTGGAGTGGATGGACATGCGCGGCGCCCCGTATCTGGCCAGTCAGTTGAAAGGGTTGATTAACGTAAATGGCGTCGGCCTTTCCAGGTTAGTGCGCTTTGTCACCCTCACCGGCGGCATGCCTTCCATGACCGGCAAGGATCCCGCCGGCCATATGCTGCTGCTGCGCGAGACGCAGCCGGATATCTACCAAAAAGCCTATAAATTTCTCAACGTCCTGGATTACATCAACCTGTGCCTCACCGGGCATTACGTTGCAACGGTCGATTCCATTCTCACTTCCTGGGTGACCAATAACCGCAACCCCAAAAAGATTGAGTACAACGATGGTCTTATTAGGACCTTGGGCGTGGATCGGGAGAAACTGCCCGAGATCGTAGCTTGCTCCGACGTGATCGGCACGCTCAAGGCGGATGTGGCCGAGACCCTGGGGCTGCCGCCTGACGTCAAGGTGGTGGCGGGTTCCATCGATAACACCGCCGCCGCCATCGGCGCCGGCACCATTTCGGATTATGCCGTGCACCTCTATATTGGCACTTCTTCCTGGATGGCTGCGCACGTGCCTTACAAGAAAACCGACGTGGTTTCCTCGCTGGCTTCCGTGCCCTGCGCGCTGCCGGACCGCTACCTGTTGACTGCCCTGCAAGCCACAGCCGGCGGCAACCTCACTTTTCTACGTGATAAGATCCTGTACCACAAGGATGAGCTCCTGCAGGAAGCGGACGTACCGGACATTTTTAAAGTGCTCGACCAGATTGCTGAACGGGTGCCGGCTGGCAGCAACGGCGTGCTGTATACGCCCTGGATTTGGGGCGAGCGCGCGCCGGTGGACGAGCGCACGCTGCGCGCGGGATTGTATAACCTGTCCCTCGACAATAATCGCCAAGACATCATCCGCGCTTTCCTGGAGGGTATCGCCTACAATACGCGCTGGCTGCTGGATCCGTTCGAAAAATTCATCAAGCGCAAAGTGGACCGTATCAATATTGTCGGCGGAGGCGCGCAATCCGCGGTCTGGTGCCAAATATTCGCCGACATTATGAATCTGGAAATTCGCCAGGTGCTGGATCCGGTCTGCGCCAATGCGCGCGGCGCGGCCTGGATCGGCGCGGTGGGTTTGGGCGAAATCCAGTTTCGCGATGTCGAATCATTGACGCGATATAAGTCCATATTTTCGCCCCAGGCCGTCAACCGTGGCGTTTATGATGAGCAGTTTATGGTTTTTAAGGAAATCTACAGGAAGATGAGCGGAATTTATAAAAAACTGAATTCCTGAAATTAGCCCTCAATACTTTTTCTTTTGAAATCTTCATTATAATTTACGATGATGATGCAAACTAATGAAGATTTATTCATTCCCCGCATGCCGGAAGTTTACGACCATGCAGACATTGAAACGGTCTTCGCGCGCGCGCGGGCAGCGGCGGGAGAACCCAAACTTGGCGATGATGGCGTGTACCGCCGCCAGATCATCATCGTCACGCCCGGCCGGCTGTTGATTGGAAAAGATTGCCCCCTGCCGGCCCAGTTGAACCTTGAGCAGATTGCCCTTCTGGAAAAATTTGTACCCCGCCAACCGGTGCTGCAGATCAGTGTGATCGCTTACACGTTACTGGAAGCCTTGAAAAAAGATCTGCGGCAGGCCATACCCTTTGTGGATTACCTGCTTGGTTTTTCAACGTTGGGCCATTCGGTATGGATATTTGAAGGACATCCATCTGCGCTGGCGGCCGGATGCCGCGCAGCAGACCTTTTATTGGTGGATAGCGCCATGCTGCCGGAACTGGAAAAGATCCCTGATTGGCGCGGGACTGCTCTGAAAGCCATGCGCGGGCAAGAGATCAAGTTGATTTCCCGTGATTAAAGAAATAGTAATTAGGAAAAAGCCCCTCTGTTGACCAGAGGGGCTTTTGAATCAAATTTGAAAAGTTTGGAGGATACTACTTCTCCGATCTTGGCCGGTTGGTCTAAGGATAGTCTCGGTTATCGACCAGGTTGTAGGTGATGAAGTCGTTGGTACCCAGTACATAATCCAGGCAGTAGAACTTGACGGCCAATTTATCTACAAATTGCAGGTCGGCAGGAATGCTGAGCGTCAATGTCTGTACGCTGCCATCGCTGTTGAAGCCGGTAACTTCATACCAGTTGGTATCGTCCATCGCGCCGTCCTTCATATAGATCGCCCACCTCACGTCCGAGGGGAAGTTCACAGTTTGAACGGTGACTGACTGGCCTCTGACAACTTTTGTGAAGACGAAGGTCGGGAAGCCATTGCCCAATTGGTTGTAATCGACATCGTAATCGTCATCGTCATCCGAAGGTCCGTAGGGGAATTTTCCGCCATAATAGTAGGAACCTTTGGAAGTGTCATTAAAGAACCAGTTCCACCACACCGATTTACCGCTGGCGCTTTGGAAGCGAATGGCAATGCGGTCTTCGTTGTACAGTTCATCCGGAATGGGGAAGGTGGCCAGGAATGTACCGCCGTTGTTGGTGGTGAGCTTGGAGACCAGCTCGCCGCCCATGCCGTAAGTTCCATATTCACCCATAAAAACGTAATAAGTCTCATTGGCGGGGAATTTCTCCAGCACCATGGTGACATACTCGTTTTCTTCCACGCTGAAGACACTGGTATCCATGCTCGGCGCGGCTTGCACGGGTATTGCTACCAGCAGCAGCATGGAAAGGGCGATCAAGAGTGAAAATTTCTTTTTCATAGGTCCTCCTTAACTTAATGACCAAATTGAGTTCAATTTTCTACGCTGTATGTTGCAAGAACAATGCCAATTATGTAAATTTGGTCAACGGAATTAATGCGTATAACCGCGCGACCTCGTTCATATTATAGCGATTAACACTTTGAAATTCAATAGCGTGTATGGGTTCCGATTTTATTGTTCCAGCACTCCCTCATTCACGTAGCGAGTGATTTCCCCAACACTCAGGTTTTTTATTCCCAGCTTTTCCACCGTTCTGCCGCGCCGGTTGTAATCGGTTTTATGAATGATACATGCCAGCCGGATGATGCTATCCATGGCGTGGACGGAAATACCGTATGCCATTCCCAGCGAAGCGATTGGCAGCAGGCTCATCGGGATGTCCTCAAAAATATAGCGGTGATATAAGGTGGATGGGGCTTTGATCCCGTAATAACCGCTTTGGTTGTGGATCGCCTCGTACAGATTGGCGCCGGAGACGTTGTAAGCCAGCTCCAGCCATTCCATGGCGTTACGCGCGCGGATACCCAGCGCCGAAGCCACTGTCACCCGCTCGCGGTCCAGCGCTTCTAACACCGTCGCTACCGATGGCGTCACGCCGTCAATGTAAAATTCGAAATCGCCATGGGTCGATTCGATCCGCCCGGCGTTCAGGATCGTGAGGGCGGGGTGGAAAATGGCGCCCATGTTGTTCAGCCCGGTGTTCAGGACGTTCACGCCGTCGATAAATTGCGGGTAGACGTCCTCGATGGCTTCCAAAACCAGATGGGTTTGGGTGGCGGGCAGCGCAGCGAGCGGAACGGCTTCCTTAATACGGAAGATGCGCGCTTGCGCCGGCCCGTCCGACCGGGCGGCGTAGATAAATGTTTCGGCTTCCGCCACAACGACCTTGGCCGCGCATTTTTCCTGGCGTAGAACCATGTCGAATTCGATCGCTCCGCAGGTGCGTCCCGGGTTCAGCAGGATGATCTGGCTGTCTTCCAGATGCGGCGCCATGATTTTGGCGAGATCGGCGTGTGCGGAGGAAGGAACGACCAGCATGACCACCTGAGCGTTGTGCAGCGCCTCTTTGATATTGGAGGTTGTGCGTTTGATGCGGCCAAAGCCATGCGGCCCATCCAAAAAACTTTCCAGTTCAATGCCTTTCCGTTTGGCGACCACTTCCACGTGAGCTGGTGTGCGGTTATATAACGTAACTTCTTTGCCCATCAAGGCCAAATGGGCAGCCATAGCTTTTCCGCCGTGGCCGGCGCCGACAACGGTATAACGGGTTGGGTATGTCATGTTGATCTCCTTATTTGATTACAAAAAAGCTGCCAAACGCTTCTCTTCGCTCAAGTTGTTTCCCTGATCATCAACGACTTCGCAGGCTCCGTTGAGGATGCGGGTTTGGATTATCCCGCGCGCGAATGAATTATTTTTTAGATGAGGCGCATCCAGTATACCCTGATTTACAGCCTCCGCCAGATTTTTTGGATCGGTAAAAGCGTCGCCGTCTTTGTCGTTAAAAAGGCTGCGAATGGCTTTCAAAGTGATGCGGGTTTGCTGAACCAGGTGATTTTTACGGCTGGTGATGATCGGGTCTTTCAACATATCCGCCTGCCCGGATAGAGCGTTTTCTATGGACCGCCGTGCCATCTGGCATGCTTCGATTACATCCTCTGGCGTGGCGGCGTGATCAGCTTCGGTGTGGCCAACCACGTGTACGATGTGCGGTTTCAACGCCATTTGAACGTAAATGCTGGCTGCCAGGTGCGCTCGCGCGGCAGGCAGCTCCAGAGGGTAACTGAGCAGGCCGGTGCGGGTTTGACGCCAAATATGGAAAGAATCATCTTCCAATTCACCGCACAGTTCCAACAAGGCAGCCATCTTGGCCAGGTCCATGGCATCACTGGTGCCGGGCGGGCTGTTGAACATCATTTGCGCGATGTAATCGCGCACGCCGAAGGCCCGCGCGTTGTAAGCGGCCAGGTAGCCGGCGGTCACATAGATCACGTCCGGCGCGTCACGCATCCCCCAATGATGCGGTTCATTCAGTTCAACCGGGATGTCATGCGCTCCATACCAGCGCATCACGGTTTGATGCTCCCGGATGCTGCCTTCCAGATCCCAGGGACCGCGTCCGTCCATGCGGTTGAACCAGAAAAGCGGAATAGCCGCCCAGGCGTTATGCATTGTCTGGACGTACATTTCCGCCAGGCGGATGAAATCATCCGTTCCGGAATACGTTCGCAGCAGCGGGTAATTGCCACGGCGGCTAGCCTGGTAAAGCGCGCGGTAATCTTCAGCGCTGCGCACTGGCACACCGCCAGCGCCGGTACGGCGGGCGTCCTGACGCTCGGGGTGAAAAAAATTCTCCTGAGCATCCTGATCGATGCCCAGCGAAATTACATCCAGAACGCGTGCTTCGGCAATCCTGCGGATGCCTTCAATGGTAGATTCCATGGTTGGCAATCCAAAATGATGGCGCAACAGGGGATAGGGAGCTTTCCATCGGATGCGCGCTATAGTACTGTCGGGATAATCCTCCGCCGCGCGCCTCTGATAATCCTCGCCTTTCAGGAATGCCAGTACTTCCTCGTAGGTTTGATTGCCGTCGAACACTGCCTGAAAGAAGCCCATCGCCCGCGCCCGCTCCGCCACCGGCGGCGTTCCGCCGAACGCAAAGAGCACACCACGCTCGCGCAGATGGTCGGCGCTCTCGGCGAATTGCGCCAGCAAGCGCTCACCGGTCTCCGCTGTGAGCCGGTATGAGACCGCCAGCAGATCAGCCTGATTATCCTCGGCCGCCTGGATGGCGCTTTGAATGGAGGTTGCGGGTCCCAGAAACACCGTTTTCCAACCAGCCTGCTCGGCAAGGCGTAGAAAATTCATCACACCCGCCACGTGAACACATTCCCCCAGGGCGCAGGCCACTACTGTTTTTCTTTTCGTGGTCATCATGGTGCATTAATCATATAATACTTTTATTAAGTGATATCAATAAATTAATTAATAAATTCTTAAAAATTGAAAGGTAGCAGCTATGGCAAAAACGAAGTTTTTACTAGCAGGTGAATCATGGGTTTCCAACAGTACCCACTATAAAGGTTGGGATTTTTTCTCCAGCACTATGTATGAAACCGGCGTGGAATATCTGGAAAAAGTGTTTCATAATACCGATGTGGAATTTATTCATATGCCCGGCCATTTGGCCGCTACAAAGTTCCCTATGAAAATGGAGGATTTGCAGCAATATGACGTGATTGCCTTGAGCGATCTGGGAGCCAATACGTTGCTTCTGCACCCGGATACCTGGGTGGGCGGCAAATCGACTCCAAATCGCCTGAAATTACTGGCGGAATGGGTGCGAAACGGCGGCGGGCTGCTGATGTGCGGCGGTTATTATTCTTTTGCGGGAATTTACGGTGCTGCCAAGTATTACCGCAGCCCGATTGAAGACATTCTTCCGGTGAATATTTACACATTTGACGATCGGATTGAAACGCCGGAGGGCGCCAAACCGGAAGTGATCGATGCGGGTCACCCAGTGGTCACCGGAATGGGTGAGGACTGGCCCCAACTTTTAGGTTTCAATGAACTGATGCTCAAGCCTGATGCGCATCTGATCGCCAAGGTGGCCGATTATCCGTTGCTGGCAGCCATGCAAGTGGACAAAGGCCGCTCATTGATCTGGGCTTCAGATATCGGTCCGCACTGGTGCCCGGCCAGTTTTGCCGAATGGGATGGATATGCCCGTTTATGGCAGAATGTGGTCAAGTGGCTTTCCAACAAGGGCTGAAAAAACTTTATTGCCATCAATAATTTAAAAAGAGAATCCGCTGATTAGCGGATTCCTTTATATGAGGATAGTGTTATGATTTTTAAAATCTTTTTTGAGGTATTGTCATGGAAGAATTCAAGAATACACGAAACTTGGTGATCACGGCGCTGATGGCTGCCATCGCGATATTTTTGGGCTGGACGCACTGGGGTTTCATCCCCTGGTTTGGCGGAGTTTCACTTACAATCATGTATGTCCCGGTTGTGATCGCCGCACTCATAGTAGGGCCAGTTTCGGGTTTGATCGTGGGCTTGATTTTCGGTATATTCAGCATGATCCAGGCCGGTGTAGCCCCTACCGGCCCAACTGACGTTTGGTTCACCAACCCTGTACTCTCAGTTCTCCCGCGTTTATTTATCGGTCCGATTGCCTGGCTGGTTGGCCGGACTTTGAAAGCGTGGCCGGCGCTGGCGTTACCGCTGGCCGGTGCGGCTGGCAGTCTCACCAATACGATTTTGGTCTTGGGGATGATCGGCTTGCTGGGATACCTTCCCTGGGCGGCGCTGGGCGCAATTGTGATAGCAAACGGATTGCCGGAAATGCTCTTCTCAGCTTTTATCACTACTGCCGTGGTTGCAGCTTATTGGCATATTCCGCTTGGAAATCGCAAGGGCGCCAACCTGAAAGATTAACGATAAGGTTTTATTAAAAAACGAAGCGGGTACCGGTAAAGAATACGATCAGAACAGAAAAAACCAGAACTGCGGCCAATGAAAGCGCATCATTCCATCCAAAGGAATAATCGGTCAGGGAGGTACGCTTTTGATTGAATCCATAGCAGCGCGCCAGCATGGCGTTTGCCAGCGCGTCGGCTTGCTGCAAATTAACGATGAATAGAGGGACCAGGAACGGCAGGAGCTGCCTGCCCTTTTGAATCAACCCGGCTTTGGGGTTTCCCCAGGCAGCGCCTCGCGATGCTTGAGCTTTTGCGATCTTTTCTGCGCTCAATGCCAGGCTGGGCAGGAAACGCAGCATGATCTGGATAATCATGGAAGCTTGAGCGGTTGAAAAGCCCAGCCAGCTCAATGGGCGCAGCAAAATATCCAAACCGTAAACGATCTCCAAAGTAGATAACGTGCTGCTGGCGGCGCTCAGCAGCAGGATCAACTCGAAGAACCTGAGACATAATATTCCGGATGATAGAAGACCATCCATGGTTGCACGTAAAAAATGCCAGGTAAAAAATGGAGTTTCACTGCTGCGCTGCGATATCATGAAAAATTGGAAAATCGCCAAAATCAGGATGAATGGCAGCGGCGAGCGCAAGCCGCGCAGGGCAAAGGGAATCGGTATCTGGCTCAGCAGCAATAGCAGAAAGATTGCGATCAAAGCGATCCCCAATCCAGCGAGTTGTTTACTGAGTGTTACCGCCAGAATCAACAGGATGTACCCTGCCAGTTTTATACCTGGATTCAAGCGGTGAATTGGCGAATCGACCGGCAGATATTGCCCTAACGCTATCTTGCTTAGATATTCGAATTCGCTCATACCGCCCCCCTGCTTGTCAGGCTGGCCAGTTGATGTTCCAGGGACGTGAAAGTTGCCGTATCGCGTATGATTGGCCATCCAAGCTGGATGAGCCGTGCCGCGATCCTGGCGGGCAGCGGTGCTCGCAATCCGATTTCTTCCAATGTTTCAATCTGGCTGAATACGAACTCAGAATTTCCATGCAAACAGTCTTTTCCGTTGTGAATTGTGCTTACCCAATCAACAAGAGGCAGCATTTCGTCATATTGATGCGTGGAAACTAAAATGGTTCTGCCTGCTTTTTTTTGATCGTCCATTGTCCGCAGGAATTCGCGGGAGGCTTGCGGATCCAGCCCGGAAAGTGGTTCGTCCAACAACAGAATATCCGCCTGGATTGCCAGGATGGAAGCCAAAGCCACCTTCCGCTTCTCGCCGCCGCTGAGCGTGGAGGTCAGGCGGTCTTTGTATTCATCGAAGTCCAGGCCGGCCACTTGCATGGCACTGCGCACGATATCTTCCAAGCGCCCCTGATATCCTAGATGACGAGGCGCATAAGCGATCTCATCTCCAATATATTGCTCGAAAATTTGGTCTTCAGGTTGCTGAAAGGCCAGCGCGGCTTTTTTGCGCAGTGCCATGATGTCCAGCCTGCTGTCGCTGGTATCCAATCCGGCGACCAATACGCGCCCGGATTGAGGCCGGTATAAACCGTTAATGTGCTGCAGAATGGTAGACTTGCCTGCTCCGGTTGCTCCGATCAGGGCATGCACTTTGCCCTGATCTACCTGTAGATTCAAGTGATCCAGAGCAGGCTGGGCGAGGGGAGTGCCAGCCATATAAGTGAAGGATAAATCCTCGATTGACACAATTGGTTGGTTGGATGTGGCGGAGTGTTTCGTGGACCGGGAATGAGACTGTTCTCCTGAATAGCCTGGCAGGGATTCAAGTAAGGTCTCTTCCGATTGTGGGTTTGGTTGCAGATCAGGAAAATACCTGATCAATTTTGATGCTGCCATTGTTGCCGGCGGCAGATCCAGTCCAAGCGCGGGTAAATCACGGTTATTGGAAAAAACCTTGGATGGGCTGTCATCCAACGCGATTTCGCCGTGATGCAGGACAATCACGCGCTCTGCAAACGCAGCTTCCTGCATCAAATGAGTGATCAGTATGACGGTGATTCCTTGCCGGTTCAAATCCCTGATCTGCGCCATCACCATTTCACGCCCGATCGGATCCAGCATTGCGGTGGTTTCGTCAAAGATCACACAGCGCGGCTGCATGGCCAGCACGCCCGCCAAAGCCAGCCGTTGGGTTTCACCGGCTGACAATTGGAAAGACGACCGCTGCCGGTAATGTGCCAACCCCGTGCGAAATAACGCGTCATTCACCCTGGCTTTGATCTTGGCAGGTTCCAACCCCAGGTTTCCCGGTCCGAATGCAGTGTCTTCTTCTACTGTGGTTGCGACGATCTGGTTCTGCGGACGTTGAAAAACAAGTCCAACTTGTGAACGGATCAATGTGTGAAAACCATACTCGCGCGTGTCCATGCCCGCGATCAAAACTTTGCCACGCTCTGGCAGCAACAGTGCATTCAACAATTTGGCCAATGTGCTTTTGCCGGAACCATTGGCTCCGATGAGCGCTACGAATTCTCCGGCATGGATAGTTAATTTGATATTGGTGAGGACAGCTTTAGAAAGAGAACTATCATTGGGATAGGTGAAATGGACATTCTCCAGATGGATCAATGCGGACATGCTCCGATTGTATCGGAAAAACAGTAAAAAAGATTATTAAATTATTCCTGCAATCAGGCCGATTCCTGCTCGAATAACCATTGGCGGATTCTGATCTCGATTTGGTCGCGTACCTGACGGAAGAATTCCAACTTATCCTGTTCGCTCCCTTCGAATGCCGCCGGATCGTCGAAAGGCCAATGCAGCCGTTGACCAATCCCCGGGAAGATCGGGCAACGTTGTTCCGCTTTACTGCATACTGTTATCAGGTAACTGAAATGGACCTTCCCCAGATAAGTGGTCAATGGTTTGGCATATTGACCGCTGGCGTCAATTCCGATCTCCTGGAGAACCTGGATGGTCATGGGGTGAATGACGCTGGGGTCAAGGCCGGCGCTGTGAACTTCAAAGCGATCACCGGCCATTTTCCGCAGCAAAGCCTCAGCCATCTGGCTGCGGGCTGAATTTCCTGTGCAGAGAAATAAGACACGTTCTTTTTCCATAATTTATTTATAACCTCAAAAGATTAACAGCGAGTTATGAATTTTTTATGATTGGGTTAATCTGCATGTAGACGATTTCAAACAACTTCCATCCATTCAATGATCTCTTCCTTCACCGGAACACGACCGAGAGATTTTACTTGTTCATCGATAACCAGCGTCGGGGTTTCCAGGCTCTTGTGCCTCATGATTTCAGACATATTTTATTAGGTCCAGTTAGGCCTCCAGTTGGCAGACGCACGCTTCGCCATTCTCGATCTGATATAAAATTATTTAACCAGAATGGGTGGTTGATTTGGCAAAATAAGGAACCGATTTTAGCGAATGAAGCTTTTTGTGCCATATTTAAAATGCTGAATAAAAAACTAGAAAAAAAACGAGCCTGATTTTTCTTTCAGGCTCGTTTTGGATTCAATTTATCGAATCATGTGCTGTCGAATATCGACCTTATCCAGCCGCAGAACCAGGTAAAACGAAATAGCTGCGCCGAGCAAACCGAAAATCGTAAAAGAGGGATTAAAAACCCCCGCTTCACTGAAAGCGGTAGAGAGCAACATCATCAAACGGATGATCACATTCATTCCGCTCAGGAAGATCATGAATGTCAAGGCTTTGGCATAACCCTGCCAGAGCAGGAATCCCAGCAGGAAGAAAACCAGCAGCACCACCCAAAGCAGCGAAAATACACTAGCCAGGGTTGCTGGTTCATAAAATAGAACTCCTATGATCGGCAGGATGAAGAAGAAAAAAACTTTTTTGAAAGTGCTCATAATTAATTTTCCTTTCTCCCTAACCACCCAGGTATGCCTGGATAACTGACGGATTTTCCATGACTTCCCTGGCGTTACCCTGCAGAACGATATTGCCGGTTTCCAGCACGTATGCGCGGTCGGCGATGGACAGCGCCATTTTGGCGTTTTGTTCGACTAGCAGGATGCTGGTACCTTGCTTGTTGATTTCGCGGATGATCTCGAAGATCTGTTCCACCAAAACCGGCGCTAAGCCCATCGAGGGTTCATCCAACAACATCAACTTGGGGTGCGACATTAATCCGCGCGCGATGGCTAGCATTTGCTGCTCGCCGCCGGATAATGTGCCGCCAGGTTGATTTTGGCGTTCTTTCAGGCGGGGAAAACGCTCAAAAACATTGCGCATATCGCACTCAATCTGACCTTTGTCGGTTTGGAGAAACGCGCCCATTTCCAGGTTTTCCAGAACAGTAAGCGGCGCAAAAATCTTGCGGCCTTCCGGAACGTGGATGATGCCCTTGCGCACAACTTCCTCGGCGGACGTCTGGGAGATTTCTTCTTCCAGGAAGCGAATGCTGCCGTCGCGCGGGTGCAGGAGACCAGAAATAGTTTTCAAGGAGGTGCTCTTTCCAGCCCCGTTGGCGCCGATCAAAGCTACGATCTCGCCTTCATTGACCCCAAAACTGAGATCAGATAATGCGTGAATAGCGCCGTAGTATACGTTGATTTTTTCGACTTCGAGCATCATTTTGCTTTCTCCTTCAAATATTGCTTTGAAAGTTCATCAGCGCCTGGTCCGAGATAAGCTTCGATCACATGTTTATCTCTCTGGACTTCCTGTGCTGTACCGCGCGCTATCACTTCTCCAAAATCCATGACGGTGATCTTTTCACAAATACCCATCACAACGCGCATTTGGTGTTCAATCAACAAAACGGTCAAGTCGAACTTACCGCGGATGAAATGGATCAATTCCATCAGATTTGTGGCTTCATTGGGATTCATGCCGGCTGCTGGTTCGTCCAGCAATAACACTTTAGGGTTCGAGGCCAGTGCGCGCGCGATCTCCAGCCGGCGCTGTTCGCCATAAGGAAGGTTCTTGGCGATTTCCGCCTGGCGGTCCTGCAGGTTGAATACCCTTAGAAAATCCTGCGCTTTTTCTGTTAATTCTCTTTCTTTTTGGTTGAACTTTCCGTTGTGCAGAACCGCGTCATTCATACCGTATCCGGCATAAGGATGATAAGCGATACGCACGTTATCCAGCACGGTCAGGTTGGGGAACAGGCGGATATTCTGGAAAGTGCGGGCGATACCCATTTGGTTGATCACGTACGGATTCAGCCCGCCGATGCTTTGACCGTCGAAGATCACTTCACCTGCGGTCGGCTCATAAATGCCGGTAATTACGTTGAAGATGGTAGTCTTGCCGGAACCGTTGGGGCCGATCAAACCGTTCAACGCGTGCGCTTCTAATACCAAGTCCACTTCATGGACGGCTTTCAAACCGCCGAAATATCGGCAGAGTTTCCTCAGTTCAAGGATGGGGGTCTTATTTTTGTTGTCAGCCATCATGCCACCTCCTCCGATTTCTTTTCATTGTTAGCTTTATCCTTCAAGGGGGGCACAATCGAACGGATAAAAGGGATTTCATAGTTGCCAAACAAACCGTTGGGCTTCAATAGCATCATGATCAAGAGCAGGATGGGATATACCACATAACGCCATGTCTCGAATCCGTCGGGTAAAACCAGACGAAGGACGCCTTCCAACACGAGCGCCCAACCAAATGAAGCGGTGACTGTACCGGTGACGCTGCCCAGTCCACCGAAAACCACGATGATCAGGGGATCGAAGGATTTAACGAAACTGAATGTATTTGGATGCAGAAAGCCGTTGACGTGTGCGTACAACCCGCCGGCCATGCCGGCTAAGAAGCTGCCGATCACGAAAGTGATGGTTTTATAGAATGGAACGTTAATGCCCATGGAGGTTGCGGCGGTTTCATCTTCCCGGATGGAAACGATTGCCCGGCCGTAGCTGGAATTCAACAGGTTACGGATGAACACGATCGTTAGGAATAAGAAAATGAAGATCCAGGTCCAGTTAGTCAATTTGGGAATACCAATCATCCCACGGGCGCCTTTCATTTCCTGGAAACCCAGCATGGTGTCGGAGTTATCCAATAGTACTTTCACAATGATCGTGAAACCCAGCGTGGCGATGCCAAAGTAATCCGAACCCAGGGTTAGAATGGGCAGACCGTAAAGGAAGCTGACTTCCGCGGCGATCGCGCCGCCTAAAATGATTGCGATCACGTAAACGATCATCTGCGCAGTCTTGGCGGGCAGCAGATTGAGCAAAGCGGTTATCGGATTGGCAACTAATTGGCCCAATTTGACGGCTGCAAAAATTGCAGCCAGCACGACTGCCAGGTACATCGCGAAAGCGGAGAGCGTATCCAACCCGCGTATTTTCGAAACTGCTTTTTGCACAACCACAATAGTGATCGCTGTTAGGATCGCGATAAAAAACACTACCGTTAAGCCTTCCGCACTATGCAATTGCGTCCAGCGGTAGGTAATATCTGCGGCTGTGTAAGCACCAATGGCATAAAATCCATACTGGCCGAGTGAAAATTGGCCGTTGAAACCATAGATCAAGTTCAAACCCAGAGATACAATTGCCATAACCCCTGCCAACAGCAGGATGGTTTCCCAGAATGTGTTGATGATCTTTAAGCTGGCTAGCGTTTGGACGATCACATATACCAGCGCAGCACCGATGAGAAAGAAAATGGTGGATTTGTTGATTTTTTTCATGGTTTCACCTTAGACTTTCTCGCTTGCGATTTCACCCATGATACCTTTGGGTCTGATCAACAAAACAATGACCAGCAGGCTGAATGCGATGGCATCGCGCATAGGTGTGGAAATGTAGGCGGCGCTTAAAGTTTCAGCTTGACCCATGATCAGGGCGCCGATGAACGCCCCCGGGATGCTGCCGATACCGCCAACTACAGCGGCCACAAAGGCTTTCATACCGGGGATGATGCCCATCGTGAAATATACTTGTGGGTAAGCGATTGCGTACAGAACTCCAGCGGCTCCGGCCAATGCCGCACCCAGGGCGAAGGTGATCGAGATCACAGCGTCTGAATTGATGCCCATCAGGCGTGCGGTTGGTTTGTCGTAAGCCACGGCGCGCATGGCTTTACCGATCTTGGTACGTTTGACAATATATTGCAGCACCAGTAGAAGCGAGAGCGAAGCCAGAACGATGATCACGAAAATGTTAGAAAAGATAATGCTGTTGCTGGGGGAAGTAACGCCGCTTTCGATTGTTCCAAATCCGGAAGGACCGATGAACCAGCTTTTAACTTCAAACGGGCGTTTATAAGTGATGTAGTTGGGAGTAAAGACGAAATTCAACGCCCCGAAATATTCCAGGAAGAATGAGATGCCAATCGCGGTGATTAACGCGGAGATGCGAGGGGCTTCCCGCAATGGTTTATAGGCAATTTTCTCAATTGTAAAGGCAAGCAAAGCACATATAGCCATCGATGCCAGCACCACGGTGATTGCTCCGATGATCTGGGCGGGCATAGCCGGGAAGGATGGAAATAAGTTCTGGAACCATAAGTGCAGATTGAAACGCGAAATGGTGAAGAAACTGGTGAATGCGCCGACCATGAAAACGTCACCGTGCGCGAAGTTGATCAAGCGGACGATACCATAGATCATGGTATAACCGAGCGCGATCAACGCGTAAACAAAGCCCAATTGCAGCCCGTTGACAACTTGCTGCAAGAATAGTGATGGATTGTTGGTTAATGCTTGGCCGAGGGCATAAATCACAAAAGCGCCAATGACTACGAAGAAAAGGATTCCCAGGATTTTGGTCTTGACAATCCATTGAATGATTGGATTTTGGTTTTTCCTTTCCATTGATTTTTCCTGCTTTCTGTGTGGGGTAATTTTCAGGGGCGGCTTTTATTAAGCCGCCCCTGGTTGTTGGAGCTATTGATGGATTATGGGGCTACGGAAGCTACGAAGTTGACGGCGCCATCTTTGACTTGCAGAACAACCGCGGATTTGATGGGGTTGTGCTGGGCATCGAAAGTTACTGTGCCGGATACGGCTTCGTAACTGATTGCTTCCATGGCAGCGGCCACAGCCGTGGGATCATCCACGCCGGCGGCTTCGATGGAGGCCAACAGCAGGTTGGTCGCATCATATGCCAAGGTTGCCAGAGCATCAGGCTCGGAGCCGAATTTGGCTTTGTACTTGGCTACCCAATCGACAACGATCGGGCGGGTATCCTGAGGTGAATAGTGATTGGAGAAATAATAACCATCCACAGCAGCAGTATCGAGGTCGGCAGAATCCCAACCGTCACCACCCATCATGGCAGCGGGAACGCCCAATTGCTTAGCTTGGGCAGCTACCAGATTGACTACGTTGTAGTAATCGGGCAGGTAGAGAACTTCAGCGCCGCTGTCTTTCACCTTGGTCAGAATGGCGGAGAAGTCGGTGTCGGTACCGGTGTACGATTCCTGTCCGACGATCTCGCCGCCATATTCTACGAATTTCTCAGCGAAAACTTCAGCCAAGCCGCGGACGTAGTCGTTGCCCTGATCGAGCATGACGAAGGCTTTCTTGTAGCCCTGGTCGCTGGCGAATTTTGCCATAACTAAACCTTGGAAAGGATCGATGAAGCAGGCGCGGAAGACGTACTTCTTGGTGCTGCCATCGAGGTTCAGGGTAACGGTCGCATTCGTCGAGGTGGGGCTGATCTGGACTACCTGTTTTTCCTCGGCAATCTCGGAAACCGGGATGGAAGCGGAGGAGCAGACTTCGCCGACGATGTAGTGGACGCCGTCCTGGTCGATGACCTTGTTGGCTGCGTTCACCGCGGGATCAGCAGTGCATTGGCTGTCTTCCACAATGGGTTCGATGGTTTTACCGATCACGCCGCCTTTGGCATTCCATTCCTCAACGGCCATTTCGAAACCGTTTTTGGTGGAGGCGCCGAAGGTGGGGACGGGGCCGGTCAACGGGGACAGGTTGGCGATTTTGATCGTTCCGCCTTCTTCCGCAGGGGCGGCTTCTTCAGCGGCCGGGGCGGCTTCTTCAGCAGCCGGGGCGGCTTCTTCAGCAGCAGCAGCGGGTGCGCAGGCAGCTAATGCCAACGCAAATAAAACAACTAACGACAATAATACGTTCTTTTTCATCTTCTCAACTCCTTTGACGTTGATTTTGAATTTTTGGTTACTTGATGTTAATGGTACTTTGATGATCTGCTTGTAAGGCATCACCTCCTTTTACTTCAAAAAAGCTATCATTGCATCTGAAGCATCTCGAAAAAAAAACCGAAACGATCTTCATTGAGATATTGTCGTTGATATTACAACCCACTATCTCCAGCCGGATGGCTGGAGTGATTTCGGCGTATTGGATTGTTAATGTATATAAGATATATATTAACGGTTAATTGGGCGGATTATG
>JABLXK010000007.1 GCA_013178095.1 Anaerolineae bacterium
GACTGGCTCGTTCCGCGCTCAACCCCATCTCGCGCAGTGCTTGCCATGCCCGCAGCATTTGCAGTCTGTGTTTCGCTTTCTCGCTAAGTGCTATTGGCTTGCGCTTGACTAACTGATAAAATTCCTTGGGTAAGTGATATCGAATGTGCATCGGGATCTCCTTTTTTTGGTTTACCACCGCTAAGGATGACCCTGATGCTCCTTTTTGTCCAGAGCCTTCGTCTCATATGTTTCTGAACTTATTCAGATTTCAGTATAATACCGGCCGGAAGTAAAATTTTACCGGATGCTATAATCAGCCCAGGTATATGAATTCCAGAGTGAAAAACCCGCTTATCTCCGAAAAAAAAGCAGTCTGCCGGCGGAACGTGCGCCGCGCCGCAACCCTTTTTTGTTTATTCTGGTACGCGCTGCTGGGCGGACTGCGCTTTTATGAAGCGCTGAAGTATCAGTCTTATCTCGTTGGATTGAATGTCTGGCCGCGGCCGCTATATATCCAATTGAGCGGATTATTAATCGGATTGGGTTTCAGCCTAGCCTTATTCTTTGTGGTATTCAAGCTGCGCTGCACGCCGCTGTATATTCGCGCCCTGGGCAGCCTCTTTTTAGCCTGGTTATGGTTCGATGTCATCTGGCTGGGCACACGGGAAGCTTTTTACCATAACCTGCCCGTCACCGGCCTGATCAGCGCGGCCACGCTGCTGGTCATGTTCGCGCTGGTCAAGCCATACGACTATTTTCGGGAGGAAAAAGATGGGCACCAATAAACTGGAGCAGGAAGCCAAATTCTGGCTGGGCGACCCTGCGAAACTGGAGCAGAATTTGATATCTCTAAATGCGCGCCTGGTGCAGCCGCGCACCTATGAACTCAACTTGCGTTTCGATACCGAGGATGGGCGCCTGGCCAAGGCTTTTCAGGCGCTGCGCCTGCGCCAGGACCAAAAAACCCGACTGACTTTCAAGGGCGCCGCCGACCCGCACAGCGCGGTCAGCTCCCGCACGGAAATTGAAGTGGAGGTCAGCGACCTGAAAACCGCGCGTGAAATCCTGGAAGCGCTGGGATACAGGGTCGTGGTTACGTATGAAAAATACCGGGCGGCATACCACCTAGGGAAGGTGGAAGTATCGCTCGATGAAATGCCCTTCGGCAATTTCTGCGAGATCGAGGGGCCGGATACGGAAAGCATCCAGACCGCTGCGGAAAAATTGGGATTGGACTGGGAAGCGCGCAGCAAGCTCAGTTATTTAGCCATCTTCAGCATCTTGAAAGAGGCTTACTCGCTGCCCATCGATGACCTGACTTTTGAAGCTTTTAAAGGATTAAAACTTTCAATGGAAAAGGTCGGATTGGTATTCGCAAATTGATCTTGAATTTTGTCCTCCTAAATAATCACCGGGATGGGAATGGATTACCCGTTATTAATTCATTCTCCTGTTTCGTACATAAATACAACCACCGTTTTAAGAAAAATATATTCAGTACTCTTGTGAATGCATGAATATACGTATAAAGCATTAAATTCAGAAGACCTTGATCAACAAGGACATTGCATCGAAATTATGAATCGATATAATCACCGCCCGATTTATTAAAACCTACATTAACGTTTTTATTCTATCCAATCAAATGTTCTCGTTACTGCTTTTTTCCATTCTTTATATTTTTCAGAATACAGAGGACTGCATACTTTAGGGTTCCACACTTTATCTTTCTTCCAGTTGGAACGCATCTCTTTTAGGTCTTTCCAGAATCCGATTGCATATCCAGCTGCATAAGCCGCACCTAATGCAGTGGTTTCAGCAACACGAGGCCGAATGACAGGCACTTGAAGGACATCTGCCTGGATTTGCATTAACAAATCATTCCTTACCATGCCCCCATCAACTTTAAGCGCAAGTAAATCCACCCCTGAATCGGATTTCATCGCCTCTAAAACCTCACGGGTTTGAAAAGCGGTTGCTTCCAGCACTGCTCTAGCAAAATGCCCATTATTCACGTATCGAGTCAATCCGACGATAATTCCGCGCGCGTTTGATTTCCAGTACGGAGCAAACAATCCTGAAAAAGCTGGCACAAAATAAATCCCGCCATTATCATCGACTGTCTTGGCTAGATTTTCAATCTCTGCTGCGCTGCTGATCATTTTTAAATTATCGCGCAGCCATTGGACAAGAGCGCCGGTGATGGCAATAGAACCTTCCAATGCGTAGACAGGTTTTTCATTTTTCAACTGGTAACAAACCGTTGTTAAAAGGCCATTTTTCGAAAATACGATATTGTTTCCGGTATTGAGCAGCATAAAACAACCGGTGCCATAGGTATTTTTTGCTTCTCCAACATCAAAACAGGCTTGTCCGACAGTAGCCGCTTGTTGATCACCCAAATCTCCGCAGACCGGAATCTCACCGCCAAAAGGCCCATCCTTGAAAGTCAACCCATAGACTTCGGAAGATGAGCATATTTTTGGGAGCATCTTCATGGGGATAGTAAATATTTCACAAATCTCCTCATCCCATTTCAGTGTTTTAAGGTCCATCAACATTGTTCGGCTTGCATTTGTCACATCCGTAACGTGTTGCCCGGTAAGATTCCAAATAATCCAGGTGTCGATATTGCCAAATATCGCTCTTCCTTCTTCGGCAGCCTGGCGAACTTCCGGAACATTATCCAGGATCCATTTAATTTTTGGGCCGGAAAAATAAGTTGCCAATGGAAGACCAACACGTTTGATAAACCGCTCCTGCCCCCCTTTTTTTGCCAATTCTGAAATTATCTCATCGGTGCGAGTATCCTGCCAAACAATAGCGTTATAAAAAACTTTTCCACTATCCTTGTCCCATACAACGGTGGTTTCGCGTTGATTGGTCACTCCAATCGCGGCAATATCTTCAAGTCTAAGCCCTGCAAGCTTCATAGCCTCTTTGATAACATCTTGAGTGCGCGCCCATATTTCGTAGGGATTATGTTCCACCCATCCGGGTTGTGGATAAATTTGTTTATGCTCAAGTTGATGACTGCTGATTATCTCTCCGCCATGATTAAAAATCATACAACGGGTACTCGACGTTCCTTGATCAATCGAAGCAATAAATTCCGCCATAGAAACCCTCCATTGAATTGTTGTATTAAGTATAAATACAGTTAAGCTTGCGCGGTGGACAAATTATGATCCTAAATTCTGCTTCAGCAAAAGAGAACATGAACCATTAATTTTACGAATGATCGAATATCAGCACAATCAGGTTTATATTCCTACTTTTATAAATATGAATATCTTCAGGTGGCAGTTTTACCTGATTGCTTCTATAATTCCATAGTTTGAAGATCATCCTGGGAGCTTGTACGTTGTCTGAAACTTACGATATCATCATCATTGGCGGAGGCGTGGTGGGTTGCATGACTGCCCGTTTCCTCTCGCGGTATAAACTATCTATTTTGTTAATTGAAAAAGAAATCGATATCGGTTCGGTCACCTCGGCTGCCAATACCGCGCTGGTGCATCCCGGCTACGACCCGGTCAGCGGCTCGCTGAAAGCCAAAATGAACGTGGCTGCCGTGCCGCTTTGGCTGAATTTATCAGAAGAATTGAATTTCGCCTATGAGCGTTGCGGTGATTTTGTAGTGGCTATCGGGCAGGAAGAATTACCACAGTTGGACGAGTTGGTTGAGCGCGGCAAACGCAACGGCGTGACAGGCATGTCCATCGTCTCCGGCGATGAGATGCGCAAGCGCGAACCGTTGATAAATCCCGCTGTCAGCGGCGCTCTGTTTGCTGAAACAGGCGCCATGTGCGACCCCTTCGGGGTGACCTTGGCCGCTGCTGAAAACGCGGTGATGAACGGCGTCACCATCCTGCGCGATACCGCTTTTGAAGATTTTATTATTCAGAACAAACGCATTGTCGGCGTCAAGACCAACCGCGGAGCGTTCGGCTGCCGCTGGGCGATCAACGCTGCCGGTCTGTATTCGGACGTGGTGATGCACAAAGCCGGCGTGCGCCCGGAATTCAAGATCACGCCGCGCAAGGGCGAATACCTGATTCTCGACCGCGCTGACTTTGAACTTCAGTCGGTCTATTTTCCCGTGCCTACTGAAATCAGCAAAGGTATTATGGCTACTAATTCCGTGCACGGCAACACCATCCTCGGACCAACCGCTCACGATCAGGATGATAAAGAAGACAAGACTAACAGCGAAAGCGGACTGCAGGAAGTGCTGGAAGGCGGGCGCAAACTGATCCCGTGTGTAGATCCGCGCCACGTGATCGCGGTTTTCGCCGGTCTGCGCGCGGCAGGCAATGCTCCCTGCGAGACGCCCGGCGTGGATTATGGGCATGATTTTATCGTCGAAATTCCGGCCACAATCCAGGGTTTGGTCAACCTGGGTGGTATCGAATCCCCCGGGTTGTCATCATCGCCCGCCATCGCTCTGCGCGTGATCGACTTGCTGAAAGACGCCGGAGAGAAATTGGTCGAAAAATCGGATTGGAATCCCATCCGCCCGGCGCGCCCGCGCTTCCGCCACATGACGCACGCGCAGCGTCAGGCGGTCATCGAAAAAGACGAACGTTACGGACGCGTGGTTTGCCGCTGCGAAAACGTCACTGAAGGCGAGATTGTAGCCGAGATCCATTCCCCCGTGCCCGCCACCACTTACGACGCGATCAAGCGCCGCACCTGGCTGGGCACCGGCCGCTGCCAGGGCGGGTTCGACCTGCCGCGCGTGACGCACATCCTGGCGCGTGAATTGGGCATATCCGAAACCGCCGTCAGCAAGAAAGGCGGAGATTCCACTTTCCTACTGCGCCCCACCAAGCAAGCGGAGGATGACCATGACTAATCTGCATTATGACGTGGTGGTGGTGGGCAGCGGACCCGGTGGTTTGGCCGCCGCTATTTCCGCCAGACAGAACGGCGCTGAAAAAGTGCTGATCATCGAACGCGATATCGAACTGGGCGGCATTCTGCTGCAATGCATCCACAACGGTTTCGGCGTGGAGGTTTTCAAGGAAGACCTGCCCGGCCCCAGTTATGCCCAGCGTTTCATCCAGCAGGTGCATGATCTCAAGATTGATACCTTGTTGGACAGCATGGTGCTGGAAACCACACCCGACCGGCGCTTGTTCATCACCAACCGTAAACTGGGCATCCGCGAGATCAAGGCCGGGGCGCTGGTGTTTGCCATGGGCTGCCGCGAACGCACACGCGCTCAGATCCGCCTGCCTGGTTCGCGGCCAGCCGGCGTCTATACCGCCGGCACCGCCCAGCGCTGGGTGAACGTGGAAGGTTACATGCCCGGTAAGCGTTTCGTCATCCTGGGCTCCGGCGACATCGGCATGATCATGGCCCGCCGTCTGACCTTCGAGGGCGCCAAAGTGGAACGCGTGCTGGAGATCATGCCTTATCTTTCCGGTTTAACCCGCAACTACGTGCAATGCTTGCAGGATTTCGACATCCCGCTGCAGCTCAACCATACGGTGAAACGTATCATCGGCAACAACCGCGTGGAGGCCATCGAAGCCGCCGCGGTGGACGAGCAGCGCCGCATCATCCCGGGCAGCGAGGAAATCATTCCCTGCGACACGCTGCTGCTCTCGGTCGGGTTGATCCCCGAAAACGAACTTTCGCGCCAGGCCGGCGTGCGCATCGATCCGGTCACCGCAGGCGCTTTCGTAGACAGCCGCTTCCACACCAGCGTGCCGGGCATCTTCAGCGCCGGTAATGTGGTGCACGTCTACGATCTGGTGGATTGGGTCACGCAGGCCGGGTTAGCTGCGGGAAAGGGCGCCGCGCTTTTCGCTCAGGGAAAGCTGGCAGTTTCGGATAAGGTGGTTCGAACCCAAGCCGGTGAAAATGTACGCTATATTGTGCCGCACACTTTCGATCCCAATCTGCTGGCAGAAGAAGCCATTCCGCTGCAAATGCGCGTGAAACAGCCGATCGAAGCGCCGGTATGGGTTGAAGCTGTCTGCAACGGCAAGTCGGTTACCCGCAAAGCGCTGCCCTATGCCCGGCCGGGAGAGATGGTTACCTTGAACCTGAAGCCGGATGTGGTCGACTCGTTCCGAGAAAGCGGAACTTTGACAGTAAATATTACAGAACGGTGATTGCCATGACTTCTGAACCGATACCAATCATTTGCGTTGCCTGCCCCAAAGGCTGCCGCCTGGAAGTCCTGCGCAGCGAAGGCGATATTCTGGTCAACCACGCCGGCTGTAAACGCGGGCAGGAATATGCGCGCGGCGAAGTCACCGATCCGCGCCGCATGGTTGCCAGCACAGTAAAGGTTTTAAACGCCATTCATCCCCTGCTGCCGGTGTACACCTCGGCGCCTTTTCCAAAGGGAAGGATTCGTGAATTGCTGGCGGAAATCCGTAAAGTGGAATTAAAAGCCCCGGTCAAGATAAACCAGGTGGTGATTGAAAACGCGCTGGGCACAGGCATCGATGTGGTCGCCAGCCGCGATTTGGAATAATGCCAATCCGCACTAGCACTCAATAAGCCGAAAAAAAAGGGCAGGTTTGAAATTAAACCTGCCCTTTCCTGTTCAGTTTTCGCTGACTTTAATCGTCATCAGGGGTTTTAGTGGGAGACGGATAGGTGTACGTAACTGCCAGATAGAAACGGCAGAATATGTCACCATTGTCGTTGACAATACCCCATTGCGAAACTTTCATCTTGCTGAATGGATGAGTCGGCATCTGGAAATCAATCGTGATATCCACTGTTTCGTAGGGATCGACGTCTTCGGAGAATTTGTACAAATGCTTCGGACTCCAATCCGAGTCCTCGGTGGATTCGTCCTCGATCCAGGTCACGTAATATTCGTCTTTATCCCAGGTCACCAATCCGGTGTTCTTCACCGTCCAGACGCCATCGAAAATCCACCCGGTCATTTGCGGGCCGTCCCAAGGAGTTTGGTTGACAATCTCGCATTTATAGACGTCTGGCGTATAGGTAGGAATTTTTGTTTTAGATGAACTGCCGCCGCTCGAGCTGCTGCTTGAGCTGCTGCCGCCGCTGTAAACCACCTTCACGGTTGGGGTTACCGTGCTGAGCGTGGCAGTGGGCAAGGGGGTCATCGTGGGTGGCACCGGAGTAGCCGAAGGGTTCAGCGCCGCATCCACGGTGAGCTGCGCCATGGCTTGCATAACGGCTTCGGTTTGGATCGCGGCCACATCCGGGGTGGGTTCCTGGCTGGCACCGCCGCAGGAAGTCAGCAACAGCATCCCCGCGATAATGATCCCCAAGCTTACTGATTTCATACTTTTAACCATTTTTCCTCCAATCTGTTCCCGGGTCGAGCATCGGAATCAGAAGTAGTGCCGTATTTTGAACTCAAACTTACGGCTTGTCAAGTGGGGTTGCAGGCAGTTTTACCTGAATTCTTATTTATTGTAACACTATGTAATTCAATCAAAGTCCTGGCAGATATCCCAGAGGATCTATCGTGTGGTATGGGTTTAAATCTGATCAAGTCGTAAACATTATTCTTTTTTGCGTATAATAATGTGCATGCCCGTTTACTGGAAGAGCGGGTAAACTCATTAACGATTGGTTTCATCAAAATGAGCTCTCGCAACAAATTCAACTTGATCATCAAATATACAATCTTTGGATGTGCGTTCGGCCTCCTGTTCCCGTTCGTGGCCACCTGCTGCCAGCTCGTGATTCTCAAACTGCCGGTTAATGGGCAAAGCATTCGGGAGATTCATCTAAACCCATTGTTATGGATCATCGATACCGCTCCTGTCTTCCTGGGACTATTTGCTTACTCAGCCGGCGTGCGCCAGCAGCAATTGGTTGACCAGGCTGACAAACTGGAAGATTTAATCAACCTGCGCTCCACTGAAATTATCCGCCAAAAACTGTTCTACGAAGCCCTGGTCGACAACAGCCCGATTGCCATCGTCACCCTGGACCAGGATCAGAAGATCATCTCAATCAACCCGGCATTTCAGGAATTGTTTGGGTATCATCAGGACGAAGTCATGGGGAAAGATCTTGATACTCTGATCGCTAATCCCAATAGCCCTCATGAAGCTTTTTTGATCAGTCAAAAAGTCTGGGAAGGCGAAGCAGTACACGAGTTCGGAAAACGAAAACACAAAGATGGGCACATGGTGGACGTGGAGATCTTTGGCGAACAGATCAGAATTAATGGAAAACGCGTTGGCATCGTTGGATTGTATCGGGATATCACTGTTGAAAGGCGCGCGCAGGAAGCCCTGAGCGCCAGCGAGGAACGCTTCCGGCGCATGTTTTCGGATTCACCGGTGGCGTTGCGCATGGAAGATTATTCGCCTCTAAGAAAATGGCTCGATGAAAACTATCGCGACCAAAGTATTTCGCTTAAAGCAATGGGGGAAAAGGATGCGCTGCTTTTTCAGCGTCTGGCGGCCCTGCCGCAGGTGATCGATCTCAACGAAGCCACCCTGTGGCTCTTCGGAGTTAAAGATAAAGATGAAATGCAGAAAAACCTGCATAATATCCTGAGCCAGGAATGCCGCAACGAAGCCCTGGATATCCTGGATTGCATGCTGGCGGGCGAAACCTCGCTGGAACGGGAATTGATTTATAACCGCATGGACGGCAAAAAAATCTATACGATCACCAAATTATCCGTGATTCCGGGACACGAAAAAACCTGGGGCAGGGTGCTTTTTTCCAACCTGGACATAACCGAACGGAAATTGGCCGAGGAACGGTTAACCTATATCAGCCTGCACGATATCATGACCGGCATCTATAACCGGGCATTCTTCGAAGAGGAAGTTTCCCGCTTATCCAAAAGCCGTTCTTTTCCCATCAGCATCCTGGTAATGGATATGGACAACCTGAAAACTATCAACGATCAATATGGGCATCAGGCGGGTGATTTGGCGCTGCAGAGTATTGCTAACATCGTCAAGAACTGCTTCCGCAGCGATGACGTGATCGCGCGCATCGGCGGCGATGAAATTGCCGTTCTGCTAACCGGGGTCGATGCCGAAGGGGCTGAGAACGCCAAGGCCAGGATCAACCATGCCGTTCAAAACCATAATCAAACCAGGGGTACGGATATCCCGCTCAGCGTGTCCATCGGCTGCGCTACAGCACATGCGGGGGACAATCTGAGCGAAAAATTCCAAAAAGCCGATACGCTCATGTATGAAGAAAAAAAGACAAAAAAGAAAAACAGCCCCGCGAAATAAAGAAACGATCACAAAACCCTGATGCTATTCCTAACCTTTCCCTACCAGGCTGATTTTTAAATCAAAACAGCCGCGTTTGTGTTACCAACGGCTGTTTTTTGAATTCGGGACGCCCCTTATTTTTCTTTTGATTTTTCTTCTACCGGTTTGACGTCGATGGTTTGCGCATCGCTGGATGCGGCGGGTTTTTCTTTTACGTCGATGCTGTTATCGATGTTTTCCGGTTGAAGCGGCATGACAATCCACAAAATAATATAGATCCAGAATCCGCCTGTTCCCGCAAAAAGCAATAAAACAAATAATAGGCGGATAATGGCCGGATCAATTTCAAAGTAATCCGCCAACCCTCCGCAAACACCCGCGATCATCTCATCTGACCTACTGCGATACAACTTTTTCATTCTATTCTCCTTCAATTCACATTAAATACGGGAAAATGGCGAAAGGGTTGCGCGGATCGCATCAATAACGGGCGGTGGTTACAGCTTTGAGGTATTCAACCGGCGATCCGCAGGTAAAACCGACCGGCGCTTTGGGCTGCTCGTAGCGGTTGGTGTCGAAATACAATATGACGGCATCGCTTTGATCTTCGTAAGTCACCGATACTTTGCAGTACATCAAACCGTCTTTCTCGACCTCTTCGATCAATTGAATATCCAGCACCTGCCCCTGTGGCCCCAACAACCAGGGCATGCAGCCCGAGCCGGAACTGCCCTGGTCGCGTGGGTCGTAACCGATGCGGATCGGATTATCAATCGTAAATCCGTAAGTTGGATCGCCGGCATTCACGCAGGCGGCTTCCGGCACTGCCGTGGGTTCAGCAAGCGCTGCGGCCAGGTAAGGCAGGTTGGGCGACCAGGCGGGACAAAACTCCTCACCTTCCATTATCGTCAGGCGCTGCATGGTAGTTCCGTCCGAACTGATGATGAAGATATCGCGCGTGCTTTCGAAATCGGCGGCGATGGCAATCAATTTACTGTCGGGCGACCAGCTCGGCACCTCGACGGTCGATTTATAGCGGGTTAATTGAACCACATTTTCACCATCGGTGTCCATCAGGTATAAGTTGGTAAAGCCATCCCTGCGCGACACAAAAGCGATTTGGCTTCCATCCGGCGACCAGGCCGGGGTGTAATCCGCAGCCGGATCATTGGTCAAACGAATCAGGTTTTTGCCGTTCTTGTCCATCTTATAAATTTCCGAGTTTACGTCCCGCGTGGAAGCAAAAGCGATCCACTCCCCATCCGGCGACCAGCTCGGGGAATCATCGCTGCCAAAGCCGCTGGTCAATTGTTTGACGCCGCTGCCATCCGTGTTCATCAGAAAGATCTTATCGTCGCCATCCCGATTGGAAACGTAAGCAATTGTCTTTCCGTCCGGAGACCAGGCCGGAAAACTATCCTCGTATTCGTCATGGGTCAACTGGCTGATTTTGGCGCCATCCGCGTTCATGACAAAGATATCCGGACTGCCGTTCATATCTGAGACAAAAACAATGCGTGATCCGTCCGGCGACCAGGCAGGGAACACATCCGCGCCGGCATTATTCGTTAACCGGCTGACCTGGCTGCCGTCGGCATTCATCACGTAAATATCCAGGCTGCCTGATGCATTGGATTGGAAGGCAATACGCCCCTGGGGTTGGATGCGCAGCGGACGCATGGTCGGCGTGGGCGTGGAAGTGGCGACGTTATCCGGCGCGATCGTCAGGAAAGTCCGGTAAGTAGCCGTTGGGTAGACGATCGGGGTCTTTTCGGGAGAAAGAGTGGCATCCGGTGAATCCGCGCCGCAGGCTGCAATAAAAATCACCATCCACAGAATTAAAAGGTAAAACAATTTCCGCATCATATCTCAAGCATTCCGATCAATTGTAAACCCGCTCTAGGGCTGCCAGACCTTGATGTCGTCGAACGCGATATGCACATCCGGCTCGTCAAAGGTTCCGGCAATCAAACCCACATCGCCGCTTTCGAAGGATTTATCCTGCTGCGCGTCCACCGGCGTGCCGTTCACTGCCAAAGCCAGCGATTCGCCGATGCATTCAAAATGGATCAGGTTGGGGGTTGTTCCGCCCAGAATGGCCGGCACGGGGATCATTTCGCTGTGACCAAGCATGCGGTATTTTCCATCGTTGACCTCGAATATTCCGGCGTAACCGTCGCTGGTGATCAAAGCGGTGTAAAAATTCTTTTCATCCTGATAACGGCAGATCACGCCGTAGCTGTTATTCAAGGGGCCAGACTGGCGGGCGGCTTTCACTTCGATGATCGCATTCTTGTATGACCCGCCGGGGTTGGCAAATAAATCCACCAGCGGCTCGCGGACAAGGATATGGTAGGCGCCGTCATCATAATTGGTTGATCCGATTTCGGATTCCATGCGGTCCCAGCCGCTGCCGGATTCCGAGAAATCGTCTTCCAGCAGCATCCCGACTGTGGTAGCCTGGGGAGCGGGATTGAAAACCTGGTTAAGAATCGGCAAACCGCTGCAGCTTGCGAGAAGAAATATTGTAATGATAAAGGTCATTGCTTTCTTGATCATGTGAAACAATTCCATTTTTTTATGTTCAGTATACTTCAAGGAAAACCCCAAAGACGAGGATCGGGTTATTTACCGCAATTATAAATTTGAGTGGAAATTTTAACGTTGGAAATTAATTTTCCACTCGTGAGCAAATCCTATCTGATTTGCTCGCGAGTGTTATAAACCGATAAGGAAAAGATGGAATTAATCGGGCACCACGATCACCTTGCTGACGTTGGCAGACCTGGATTCAATGAAACCCTCGCGGATCGCCGACAACTTGAACTGGCTGGAGATCAGGTCGGCCATTTTTAGATTGGGCAGCAATTTCGCCGACATATTGAAATCGCGGATAGTCGCATCGATGGAGCCGTGTAATTGAATCTCACGGTAGTGGATCTTGTTGGGGTCGATGGCAATTTTTGTTCCGTAGGTGTATCCGCTGAACAGGAGGATGTTGCCACCGGGGCGGGTCACCTCGAAAGCCGTCTCAACCACCGATTCGTTGGAAGTGGCGATGATGACCAAATCGAAGGCATTCTTGAATTTGTCCAGGCTGCCCTCTTCTTTGGCATCAATTGTGTCGTCTGCGCCGAATCTAACAGCCAGTTCCCGGCGGTACTGCCGGCGACCAGAGGTCACCACAAAAGAAGCGCCCATGAACCGGGTGAGCTGCAGGAAGGTCAGCCCGATGGGTCCATCGCCGATGATCAGCACACGATCGCCGGCATGAAAGTTCACCAGATTGATGGCATGGTAACAGCAGGATAGGATTTCCGTCATGGTGGCGGAAAGCGGGTTGATACCCTGAGGAATGCGCACGACCCCTCCTGACAAAACCATCTGCTCGGGAATGTACATGGTTTCTGAAAAACCACCTGCGATGGTGCAGCCGATCACCTCTCCGCTTTCACACAGGTTATCTTCACCACGAATGCAGGCCGGACAGCGCATGCAGGGCATGATCGGGGCGACGGTTACCAGGTCGCCGACCGCAAGGTCGTTGACCTGGTAACCCTTCTGATCAACCTGCGCGACAATCTCATGACCCAGGACGATTGGAAGTTTATACCTGGGAGTGGGTCCTTCAAAATACATGCGCAAATCCGAACCGCAGATACCGCACGCCACAATCTTCAGGATCAGGCTATGGCCGGTTGGTTTTGGCATATCCATTGTGATTTCTCGAATGTCTTCTTTGCCGTAAAGCGCCATTGCTCTCATGCTCGATTATCCCTTCGATACCATTGATGTGTTAAACGAACTGGTTCACAGCAATTGTTAATTATTGTTCTGATCCAAATTCGACAATATAAATATATCACAATATTTAACATTTATTGACATTATATAACATTAATGCTATTCTTATATCAAATTCAATGCAAGGAATTGGATGATCTTTCGATGGAAATCGCGCAATTACTTGACCCAAAACTGATCAGGTTCCAGATGGAATCGCAGGAAAAATGGGGGGCGATTAATGAATTAATTGACCTGCTGGCTGCTGAAAAACGGGTGGAATCTAGCGAGAAAATGCTGGAAGCAGTCAGGCAGCGCGAAGCCGAAGTGTCCACCGGAGTCGGCTTTGGTATCGCCATACCGCACGGCATCTCGGACACCGTCATCCAACCATCCATCGCTTTCGGCCGGTCGTTGAAGGGAATCGAGTATGACTCCATCGATCAAAAACCGGTGACCCTCATCTTCCTGCTGGCTATTCCAAAAACACAACATAACCAGGATTACTTGCGCACGTTAGCCGGCCTGGCCCGCATGCTGGTGCATAAGCCGGTGATCGAGAAGCTATTCACCGCCTCCACGTTTGAGGATGTCCTTGAAGTATTCCAAAGCGAGAAACAAAGATAAGATATTAGGAAATCGGTTCAAGGAGAAGTTTTGATTATGAAAATCGCAATTGTTTCAGCATGCAGCGCGGGAATTGCCAGCACGTATATGGCAGCGGAATCGTTGGAACTGGCAGCCAAAAAGAAAGGGCACACGGTTTATGCGGAAACCCAGGGCACGATCGGGATAGAGAACGCGATCAGTCTGAAGGATGCCCAATTGGCCGACATCGTGATCATCGCCCGGGATATCAAAATCCAGGGAATGGAGCGATTCAAAGGCCGCAAGATCATCGAAGTTGGAGTTGCGGAAGCAATCCGAAAAGCTGACCTGATTATCGAGAGAGCTGAAAAGGAGGTGATCGGTAAATAGCATTTTGTTCGGTGTGTTCATCAAACCAAATATCTAATTAGGAGGCTCAATATTATGGAAGACGAAAAGAAACATTTATTGGACATCAAGAAACACCTGTTGACCGGTGTTTCCTACATGATCCCCTTAGTCGTTGCCGGTGGTATTTTGATCGCATTGTCGTTTCTCGTGGGTGGATATCTTGGGTTCCAGACTGAAGGTACCCCTGCCGATTACCTGATGCGTATCGGTGGTGGAGCGCTGAGTTTCATCGTGCCTATCCTAGCCGGCTTCATTGCCTATTCCATCGCCGATCGGGCCGGTATTGCCCCCGGTTTGGTAGCCGGTTACGTGGCCGTACAGGTCAATTCCGGTTTCCTGGGCGGTATCGTTGGCGGTTTGCTGGCCGGCTATTGCGTATTTTTCCTGAAGAAAATCAAGGTGCCGAACCTGGTTAAACCCCTGATGGGCATTCTGATCATCCCGCTGCTCAGCACGCTCGTTGTCGGTTTGCTCCTTTACCTGGTGCTCGGCAGCCCCATTGCCGCGGTCATGACTGCCTTGCAGAACTGGCTGACCAGCATGAGCGCCACGAACCTGGTCATCTTCGGCGCCATCCTGGGCGCCATGCAGGCTTTCGATATGGGCGGCCCGGTTGACAAGACAGCCTACACCTTCGGCCTGGCCATGCTTGCTCAAAACCAGTTCACCCCCATGGCGGCCATCATGGTGGGCGGCATGGTTCCCCCCATCGCGCTTTCCATCGCTGCGAAGCTAAAACCCGCCAAGTTCTCTCCCTCCGAGAGAAAACACGCAGATGCGGCCTGGATCATGGGCTTGTCCTTCATCACCGAAGGCGCCATTCCCTTCGCCTCAGCTGATCCGCTGCACGTCATTCCGTCGCAGATGATCGGTTCAGCAATTGCCGGCGCGTTATCGATGGTGTTCGGTTGCGCGCTGCGCGCGCCTCACGGCGGTATCTTCGTCCTGCCCCTGGTCGAAAAACCAGTGCTTTACCTGGTTGCGCTGGCCGCCGGTATCGCGGTGACCACTACGCTGGTGGTTTTGTTCAAGAAGGACCTGCCAAAGGAAGAAGCAGAAGACACGGCAGTCGTTGCAGATTAATCAAAAGTAAAATATTGTTATTGAAGCGATGAACGCACAGCCCCCTCTTTATCTGAAAGAAAAATGGATTCATGGATAAAGAGGGGGGATAAAAAGATTATACTGGATAACCATGATAGCAGCAGAACGCCTGGATTACATCATCGAAAAATTACGCTCGGAGCACATCGTGTCGATTCAAGTGCTCAGCGCGAAATTGGGCGTGACTCCCATGACCATCCGCCGGGATATCCTGCAATTGGAAGAAATGGGTTTGTGCCAGCGCACGCATGGGGGCGCAATTTCCACCAGCCGCCCGATCCTGTCGGACACACCCTACGATCAGCGCGAACTGCTGTACGTGAACGAAAAACAAGCCATCGCAAGGAAAGCGGCTGAAATGGTCAATGAAGGCGATACCATTGCCATCGACAGCGGCACCACCACCTTTCACTTCGCGCAAGCGCTCAAGGATAAAAAGAACATCACCGTCATCACCAATTCGGTTTACGTGCTGACGGAATTATATGACTCCCGGCAGATCAACGTCATTTCCTGCGCCGGCATCCTTTCCCGATCCAATCTCACGGATAAAGAACACGGCGATCCCTGCCTGGTTGGGCCGCTGGCGGAGATGATCATGCACCGCTTTCGGCCGCAAAAAGCTTTCATCGGCACCACCAGCCTTTCACTGGTGGACGGCCTTTCCAACAGCGTTGTGGATCAGGCATCCATGAAGCAGGCGATGATCGAAGTATCCTCCGAGGTCATCCTGCTGGCGGACCATAGCAAATTCGGCCACGTTTCGTCAGCGATAGTCGGTCCGGTCACGTTGGTTGATTACCTGATCACGGACTCAGGTATCTCGGACGAATTCGAAAAACGGATAACCGAATTGGGAGTTAAAGTCGTCAAAGTAAACCCGTAAATCCGTCTTTCTTCATCACGCGCCGCCACTTCTTTCAACCAAATCATTTTGATACACAACTTTGATTCTTTAGGAGAAATCAATGGGTAACTACATGGAAAAATACTTCGGCAAATATACCGAAGAGGACTTAAAACAGGGCCGTGAAACGTTGGCCGGGGGGAGCGTCGGGAAAAGCGAGGATCTGCTGATCGTCGATCAAACCGGCGCGACCTTCACTGATCAACACGGCAAGGAGTACATCGATTGCACTTCGCAAGCCTGGAGTTTGAACATCGGCGGCGGGCGACAGGAGATCATCGATGTGGTCTCCGAGCAAGTGCAACATACCATGCACGTGCGCAGCGGCTACGGAACCATCCCGAAATTTCTGTTGAGCAAGCGGCTTGCAGACATCGCCCCCGGCAATTTAAAGAAAGTGAGTTACTGCCTGCACGGCTCGGTGGCCAACGAAGGCGCAATGAAACTGGCCATGCGCAACAAACCCAACCGCATGTACTTTCTCACCCCCTGGCGCGGCTTTGCCGGCCGCACCCTGGCGACCATCGCCATGACCTGGCCGCACCCCAACAATCAATTTCTGCCATTTATGGGGCACGCTGTCCGTTTCCCGAACGCCTACTGCTACCGCTGCCCGTTCGAGAACCATTACCCGGGATGCAATTTCGAATGCGCCCGCTTTCTGCGCAAGACCATTGAAAACAGCGTGGACGGCAAACCAATCGCCATTTTAATGGAACCCATGCAAGCAGCCGGCGGGATGATCACCTACCCCGACGGTTATTTGCAGGAAATTCGCAAAATCTGTGATGAACTGGATATCCTGCTGATCTTCGACGAGATCCAGACTGCCTTCGGACGCATGGGGCGCATGTTCGTTTCCGAGCTGTACGGCGTTCTGCCCGACATTATGACCTTCGGGAAAGCCATCGGCGGCGGCTTCCCCCTGGCCGGGTCGCTGCACCGCACGGACCTGGTGGATTTCGGCTCGCAGGACCATGGCTTCACTTTCGCCAGTTTCCCGGTTTCCATGGCAGCCGGCATCGTAACCCTGGGAATTTTACAGAACGAAAATTTGCCCGAACGGTCAGAAAGAATGGGCAATCTGTTCCTGGCAGGTTTGGAGGAATTGAAGAATAAATACGAGTTACTTGGCGACGTCCGCGGTCACGGGTTGATGATCGGCATCGAGCTGGTAAAAAACAAAAAGACCAAAGAACCCGCGCTGGACGAAACCGGTATGTTTATCGAGGAAGGTACCAAAAGGGGCGTGCTCTTCGGGCGATCGACCTATCCGATGATGAGCAACGTGGTCAAGATCAAACCACCTTTGGTGATCTCGGAAGCCCAGGTCGAACAGGTCTTAAAGGTGTTCAAAGAAACCACGGAAGCCGTCTCGCAAGCATATCATCTATAATCAGATAAACTTGGTTGGATTACAGGATAACCGATGAAATTTCAGGATTTGGCGGAGCTGTTCAGCGAGGATCAAAGGCAGTCTGCCCGCCTCGTGAATGAGGAGCAATTGGAGCAATTCGCGGAAGCCATCCGGTCCACGCAGCGCATCTTTCTGCTAGGTAAGGGCCGCACCGGGCTGATCGTCGAAATGTTTGCCATGCGGCTGGTGCACCTCGGGTTTCAGGCATACGTTATCGGGCTATCCACGACCCCGAAATATTCGCCGGAAGATATGTTGATCCTGGCTTCCGGCAGCGGGACGACCGAAGGATTGATGCTCACCGCGCAGCAAGCGCAGCGGGTCGGCGGAAAGATCGGCGTGATCACGCGCAACCCCGCCGGGCCTCTCGGCCAATATGCACAGAGTATATTGGTCATTCCCGACCCGCAACTGGATCATGGTGCGCTCGCGAAGAGCAAAATCCTCTCAGGGACGCTTTTTGAACAATCGCTGCTGCTGACATTGGATTGCCTGTGCATTTTGTTGGCTAAAAAAACAGGCCAAGACCTCAACGACATGAGCGACCGGCACGTAACCATCGAGTAAAGTTCGCCGAAAGTAAAAACAGGCTGAAATTCTTCAGCCTGTTTTTGTTTAACATACCTCCGGCTTATATGTAGAAATCCACCGCTTTATCCAACGCGTAATCCAGGGTGGAGTGGATGATCTCCGCGAAGGTTGGGTGGGCATGGATGATCTCGCTGACTTCGCGAATGTCGGTCTTGAGCGCGATCATGTTGGCAACTTCCTGCATGATCTCGGAAACATTCTGGCCGATGGCCTGGGCCGCCAGGATGCGGTTGTCTTTCAACCACATCTTGATGAAACCATCCTTGTAGTCCTCAATACCCGCCCGCAGGTTGATGGCAAAGGGCACCTTCACGACTCTTATGCCTTCCAGGTCTTGCGGGACCATGCCGACGGAAACGATCTCCGGCAAGGTATAGATCACCGCCGGGATGACAGAGTAGTCCATCCTGCGCAGTTCCGCATCACTTTTTGCCATGATATTCTCGGCGGCGATGA
This sequence comes from Anaerolineae bacterium, assembly GCA_013178095.1. Classification (GTDB taxonomy): domain Bacteria; phylum Chloroflexota; class Anaerolineae; order Anaerolineales; family Anaerolineaceae; genus Pelolinea. The sequence continues at coordinate 18,434 of JABLXK010000007.1, forward strand.
CGCCCTGCTGAATGCCGACATGCGCCAGGATGGAGCGGCCGGTGGCGTCGCCCACCGCCCAAATGCCGGGCACGTTAGTACGCTGGTAATCGTCCACTTCCACGCCCTTGCGGCTGTATTTCAGGCCCAATTTTTGATAAGTCTCGTCGTGCACGACTGCCTGGCGCCCGATAGCTACCAGCGTCATGGGAGCGTCGATCTTGACCATTTTGCCGCTGCGCACGTCTTCAGCTTCGATCACGCCGTTTTTCAGGGACACACATTTATGCGCGGTGAGAATGCGCACGCCGCGTCCTTCCAGAATACGGGTGATTTCTTTGGAAACATCCTCGTCCATCTGCGCCAGCACGCGGTCGAGAAATTCAACGATAGTGACCTTGCTTCCCAGGCTGGAAAAAATGGTGGCGAACTCCAGCCCGATCACTCCGCCTCCGATGATGGTCAGCGACTTAGGCAGCTCGTTAATACTGATCAGGCGGTTGCTGCTCACAACGGATGGATCAGAGGCATCGATGAAGCCCGGAATGAGCGGCTGCGAGCCGGTGGAAATGATGATGTGATCGGCGCTGAGTTCGACTTCGCCGCCGTCATAGTGCATGGTCTTGCCGTCCGGATCGAGCTTTCCTTTGCGTACACGTATCCTTCCCGGAGCCACGATCTCGCCTTCTCCCTGGTAAATATCCACGTGATAATGCTGCAAGAGGTCCGTGACGAAATTACGCGTGTTGAGGATGACCTTGTTGCGGCGATCCGCGATTGCCGGGAAATCAACTTTTACATTTTGCACTTCGATGCCGTAATGCCCGCTTTCCGCGACGGTCTTGGCCACTTTGGCCGACTCGATCATGGCTTTGCTGGGCGTGCAGCCCCAATTGGTGCAAATGCCGCCGATAAAATCACGTTCGACCAGGGCGACCTTGCCGCCCAATTCTGAGATGCGGACGGCGGCGGAATGTCCCGCCGGGCCTCCTCCCATCACAATTGCTGTATATTCACTCATTCCTGCTCCCATAATTAATTCGATAAATAAGACTAAATTGATATTAATTCTTGGGGAAATAGCTGAATATTAGCAAATTCTAAGAAATCCAACGATTGTCGTGAGATTTTTGATTATCGCCGCTCAGGGTTTATAGACCCGCACGCAATTGCGCCCATCGCCTTTTGCCTGGTACAAAGCCTTGTCGGCTTTACTAATCAGATCCGTCAAGGATTCATCTTTATTTTCCAGGCCGGCAACGCCGATACTCACGGTAATGCGCACCTCGCCCTGCTCGGTAGCCAGATGCTTCCCGGAGATCGCTTTGCGAATTCGCTCCGCAGCCACGAGAGCCTTGGATTGCGAAGTCTCCGGGAGGAGCACCACAAATTCCTCCCCGCCAAAGCGGCACAAGATATCCATCTTGCGCAATTGGGAAGCGCAGGCCTGTGCCATCATGATCAAGGTTTGATCCCCAATGACATGGCCGAAGTGGTCGTTGATCAATTTAAAATGATCGATGTCCAACATGATCAACGCCAGGTCGCTCCCGTAACGCACGGCGCGCGCCAATTCCTTTTCGCTGTGCGAGAAAAAATAGCGGCGGTTGAAAACACCGGTCAGGCTGTCGGTGATGGCCATTTGCTGCACCTGTTCAAACAAGCGCGCGTTATCCATAACGATCGTAGCTTGATTGGCGATAGTTTCCACTAGGCGTATTTGATCCTGGTTGTACGCATTCGGCCTGGATTCTTCCACGAACATGGCCCCTAGAACTTTATCGCGAAGGATCAATGGAATCCCCAAAATACTGCGCGGGTCATGGCCAGGTATTAAAAGCATATCTTTTCGAGGAAATTCCGAATCGGGGGAATGTGTATCCGGTAGATAGACCTTCTTGCATTGTTCCACGACATAACGGGTCAGGGATGGGCGGTCTTTCATGGAAACCGGGCCGAAATCGATTTGTTTACCATCATGCTCGAACATGGTATAAACAGCATTTTCTTCAGCATCATCCAACATGGCAATAAAAAACACCTCGATCGGCAAGACACGCTTCAATTGGTTAAAAAGCGTCACCACAGTTTTATCCAGTCCTGATCCGGAAGTGACCGCCAGGCCAACTTCATACAGGATTGACATCTCCTGAGCGCTCTCGGAAATTTCCTTGAAATATTGCGCATTCATAATGGCAACCGCAGCCTGGTTGGCGAATGCTTCCAATCGTGAAATATGTTCTTCCCGAAAATAATTGGGGCGTTCCGCATCCAGGCTGATGAATCCCAGTAATTGATCTTTGGCAATAATTGGCGCCCCGATATACGACTTTATCCAAGCAGAGCCTTGCATTTCAGTCGCCCAATTGGGGTCATTCCGGGTATCCGAGCAAAAAGCGGCTTTTCTCGTCTTGGCCATGCGGCGGAAGTTGGGTATTTCTCCCAGCTTAAATTTGATCGCCTTGATATCCTCTTCCGTGCCATATTTTTCATACCCTTTGATCTTTTCAAAACGCACGATTTTATTCACGTCCACCAGGGCAATGTTAGCCGCATCGTGCGGGACAACGCTGCCCACATTTTCCAGGATATTCTCCAGTACATCATCCAGGTCCAGTGAGCTGTTGATGTCAGCAGCGGTGTTGGCCAAGGCCTGCGCCAGGATGCGCTGCTCGGATTGCTCAATTTCGGCCAGCTTCCTTTTGGTGATATCAAAAATTACTACGATTTCACCGATTTCTTTTTTTTGATCATCACGAATAGTGGTAACGTTGACACCCAAAAATCGAGGGGGATGATCAGATACTTGTATCTCAGTTGAGTAGTCGGTTTTTCCTTTCAGCCCGTCAATGATATCGGAATAGTCCTTTAAAGCCTCGCGCAGCGTTAATCCCAACAGGGAATCGCGTTTTTTCACGCCAATCAATGCAGCAGCGGCGGGATTTATGTCAACAATAATATTGTCGGGATCCAGTACGATGACCCCATCGTGCATATTATCAATTAATATATCGCGCGCCAGGGGAACAATATTGAATAGCCGCATCTGGAAGATATTCCAGAACAACAGAAAAGCAATGAAAGTAAAAGAGAGCGGTGTGATATCCAGTCCCTCGATGGGGAATAAACCTGTGATGTACCAGACATTGGCAGACCAACCGATGAGTAGACCGGCAAAGATGATGTAAACCTGGCGGCGTTTATTCCGCGTAAATTTCAGTAAAGACTTGATCAGCCAATAGGTCCCCAAAAACAGCATGAGGTAACTATAGGCAATGTGCACGTAAAACCAGGGGCCATGTTCGTATTTCGTGATATGCAATATACCCGGAAGGATGGAAACGTTAGACCAAAGCAAGTGATGGTGTTCATTGGTAATGGCCATTCCGAGCGTGATCAAAGGAATGACCATGATCAACAATCTAAATTTTTCTTTAAGCTTATTCTGCTGCGCAAAATCAGCCGCAAAAAAGAGCCAAAGAGGGGGCAATGCCACAATTCCGATATATTGCCACTTAGACCAAAATAATCTTTCTGAAAGGTTAGGTGCCCCCGCTTCGAATATCGATGCAAAACTCCATACGCAAAGCGACATCAACATTAACGCAAATGAAACGTTGCCCGGATTCGCGCGCCGATTCCAGGCTAAGGCCGCGGTCACAAACGAAAGGATAGCCGCTGCCACGTACGCAAATGCAAATTCAGGGAATACGTATCCGCTCATTTGCCCATTCACTCTTAAATCATACCATTCATTTTACATTACCGTTCTACAGTAACGATAATGCCTCTTCCAATCATCAATCATTCAGTACATCTGACTGATTCTTTCAACTCGAAAATACACAATCTTTTCCGGATTGTTTGGCATGGTAGAGAGCGGCGTCCGCGGCGCCGAGCAAATCATCGTTTGTCTTGCCATCTTTAGGATAGGTAGACAAACCGATTGATACAGTAACGGGTAAATCGAGACCGGGAATTGAAAACTTCAAGTCGTGGATTTCCTGACACAAAATTTCAGCGCGCTGGCGCGCGTCTTCATTATCCATTCCGGGCAGGATCAAGACAAACTCATCTCCGCCATAGCGGCTGACGCAATCGTTCTCGCGTGTTTTGTCCTTCAGAAAACGCCCCAATTCAATGACGACTACATCTCCGGCTTTATGACCAAAAGTATCATTAATGATCTTAAAATCATCCACGTCCAACATCATCAGACTTAAGCAGGTTTGATTAATTTGCGCCTTGGATACCTCGTGTTTCAATACCTCTTCCAGGTAACCCCGGTTATAAACCCCGGTCAGAGTATCGCGTTTGATTTGTTCACGCAGCTGATCCTCAAGTTTGGAGATGTCATCCAATTGGGTTCCCAGCGCTTGGTTGATCCGGCGTAATTCATCCTCGGCGTTTTTTCGTAACGTAATATCTTCGCAAATCGCCACCCATCCCAAAAAAAGGCTGCGTTCGTTGCGCAATGGAGAAACGCAGATGTTCAGCCAAACCGCGGAATTGTGCGGAGAAATGGCCTCAAACCGGTTTGCTTTTTCTTTATTAAAAAAGGGCTGAATCATCCGCAAGAAATCTTCGTGGTTTTTTTGAGGATGGTCAATCAATTGCGGGAACTCAAGCTGTAAAAGTCTGGCCGCCGCGGGATTCAGATCGATAATCCTCATTTTTTCATCGAAGATCACTACACCTTCGTCAATATTTTTAATAATCAGTTCGTGGGCAACCGGGATGTAATCCATTAAATTCCCCCTGGCGATCCCGATCAACAAGAATAATTCGGTGAACACAAAACTGATCGAGATCAGCTCAAGCCCGGGGAAAGGATTGGGTTTCAATAAATATAAAAATGTACCCACCCATGGCATGATTGAAGCTAACAGCAGCGTCAGGTTTTGGATTCGATAGATCTTTTGGCTCTTAACAGCCGAAACAGCCAGCAAAGCCGTGGAGAAAGAAACCAGTATGTAAATATAGGTAAGACCTATCCAAAAAGCCGGACCATGTTGATAGATCAGGCTGTTGGTGCCGGAAGGCCCGGAGGCAAAACCGCTCCAGATCAGATGATGGGATTCATTGGTAGCGGCCAGGCTCACAATCACCGCGGGAATTAAAAAAAGCCCGGTAACGCTGATTGGCTGGATCCTTTCGACCCTGCCGGAAAATTTTAACGCGAATAGCAGCAGAAAGACCGGTGATGATTGGGCGCCGACGTAAACGATCTTGGAAAATAATATTTTCAAATCCCGCCCCACCGCCGCGCTTTCCAGTCCGTTGCCGAAAGCCCATTCAGAAACCGCCAGGAAAAGCAGGAAAAGAGCAATTCCGCCCCTGACCGACCGGCGCTGCCATACCAGGATTGTGGTCACAATAGAAATACCAGCAGCAATGAACTGGGCCAGCGCATAAGGGGTTAAAATAAAGTCGGTCATCGCATCAGGTAATTCTATTTACAATGTGTTTTGATAATTATAGACAATTTTTAATTGAGACAGCATGAAAATCGGCGTATTAATTCAATACGTTTTCATTGATTATCGCTCAAATAATCCTGCTTTCGAAAAATCTAAATACTTGTTGAGAATATAAATGAAAAAAAATAAATGGTTCTGGGTATGGGATGATGAAAAAGAAGAAGCCTGGTTGAGAGAGATGGCGCTGCAAGGGTTTCAATTGGAAGCAATATATCCTCCTTGCATTTATATCTTTAAGTCCATTCAACCGAGTGATGTGTGTTTCCGCATGGATTTTTGGAACCAAAGCGGGCAGGGGTTGGAAAAATATTTGCAGCCCCGCACCGAAGCCGGCTGGGTTTTCATCAGCAAGCTGAATGGCTGGCATTATTTTTGCAAACCTGCGGAGGACGGTAAAATGCCGCATTTCGCGGATATTGACCAAAATAAAGCGCAGAAATTCCAACGCCTGATGACTTTCCTGGTCGGTTTTCTTCCGGTAATGCTCTTATGGTTTCCCATCATCGACAACCGTCTTTCATCGCCACTCTATGAATTCCTTGGAGCGGTATTTATTCTGTCGTTACTATTTTTTATCTTTGCCACATATAAAATATACCGCCGCATCAATCAATTGCGGGAACTATAGAAAAACGCTTTGCCATGCATGAAATTGCCTTTAAACCGGCTTGAGACACAAGCCGGTTCTTTTTACGCAGCCGTTATATAATGTTTATTATTCCGCAACGAGGCGCCTGATGCAGATCAAGAAAGCAAGCACTCCTAAAGACCTGACCGAATTTATTAATCTGCCTTATCAGATTTATCGAAATGATCCCAACTGGATTCCCCCATTGCGCAGTGAAATGCGCGGGCAGTTTGATCCCCGACGCAATCCGCTGCTGGACCATTGCGAATATCAACTGTTTTTATTGATGGATGGCGATAAACCTGCCGGCCGGATCGCAGCCTTTATCGACACCCTGGCTGTGGATTATTGGAAAGAAAAAATCGGCTTGTTCGGTTACTACGAATGCCCGCGGGACGAATCCTGCGCGAAAATGCTCCTGGATACCGCGGCGGAATGGCTGCGCGATAGGGAAATGAAAAGCATACGCGGACCCTGGAGTTTCGTCTCGCAGGAATGGGGTGCGGTTCTGGAAGGTTTTACCCCCGAACCAGTGGTCATGTCCCCCTACAATCCGCCGTATTACAACGATCACTTCGCAGCTTACGGATTGGCAAAAACGAAAGATCTGCTGGTTTACTATATTGACGCACGCGAGGGTTATCAGATCCCGGAGCGCATCCTGACCCTGACCGACAAGGTAGCCCAAACTTATGGTGTGCGCCTGCGTCCGCTGGACACAAAGAACTTTGACCGGGACGTGGAAACGGTGATCGCGCTATCCAACCAAAGCCTGGCGTTGAACTGGGGTTATTCCCCGGTGACCGAAGACGAGGTGCGCGCCATGGCGCATGATATGAAACCGATCATTCAACCCGAGGGGGTAATTTTTGCCGAGGATAGCCAGGGCAGGGCGATCGGTTTTGCCATTGCACTGCCGGACGTTAACGCGCTGATCAAGGGATTGGACGGGCGCCTGTTTCCCTTTGGCTGGTGGAAATTGCTGCGCGGATTGCCGCGCCTGAAACAATACCGCATGTTCGCGTTAGGCGTTATCCCTGAATATCACGGCAAGGCCATCGACAGCCTGATTTACCGCGCGTTGTATGAATCCCTGTTCAGCTCAGATTTACGTATGGAGATCAATTACGTTCTGGAAGACAATGGACCGATGAACAACGCCATCGTCAAGTTGGGCGCCAAACCGCTGCGCCGGTATCGTATTTACGAGATGGCAATCTGAAAAAAGCGCGAGCAGAAATGCCCGCGCTGCTTATCTACAAAAGTGACCCATCCTTTGGTTTGTCTTCCATTTTTCGCACCCACTCGGCTTTATTCATGCGCACGGGCTGATAAGCCGCGAATACGTCCAGCAGTGCGGCAGGGCTGCCGGCTTGCAGGATCAGGTCGCGGTGCGGCTGGTAAATAAAATGATCTGCCACGGATTGGTCGAGAAATTCAAGCAGCCGATCATAGTAGTGGTTGATATTCAAAATACCGCAGGGTTTGACGTGGAGCCCGAGCTGCGACCAAGTCAGTACTTCAAAAAGCTCCTCCAGCGTGCCATAACCGCCAGGCAGAGCGATGAAGCCGTCAGCCAGCTCGGCCATCATGGCTTTGCGTTCGTGCATGGAGTTCACCACGCGCAATTCGGCCAACTCGCTGAAGGCCAATTCCTGATCTTGCAAGGCTTTGGGAATCACGCCAATCACGCGCCCGCCGTTCTGCAAAGCCGAACGTGCGACCTGGCCCATCAAACCGACCCGCCCGCCGCCGTAAACCAGCGTCAAATCGCGCGCGGCGATCTCTTCGCCCAACACGCGCGCGGCTCGCATATACTCAGGATTATCACCTGAACTTGATCCGCAGTAAACGCAAATACTCTTTAGCTGCATCTTTCCTCAATCGCTATTATTTTTTCGGTTGATAAGCTCCATCCGGATTGATTCCCAGTGAGCCTGCGTCGAATGAGCGCTGATCGATTGGGTTCAGCCGGGCCACCTGGGCAGGCGTGATCAGGGGAATCAGTTTCAATGTTTTTAAATAACTTTCCACCCAATCCACACCACCAGAAGAGAACATCCAGTTATGTCTGTCAAAACGGCTCAAGTGGACTGGCCGCGTGTAATAGCGTAGCGTTCGCAGGCCATTCACATTAAAGAAATCTTCGAAGTACGAGATGACCAGTTCGCGCAGGTTGCGGTAAACCGGTTCACGGAAACGCAATCCACTGTAGTTGGATTTAGCCACCGCCCCCCAGCAGCCATCGATCCGGTACAAGGCCAACACGTGATCATCATCCATACCGGGATCAGGCTGCAAGTCGATAATCAACGGTGGAAAGCCGATGCGCCTCAGCGCAGTCACGGCAAACAAGCCGCCATCCAGACAGTGCGCTTCGCGCTGACGATAGACCTCGAGCGGAGAGCGGTTTTCGCTGCCCGAGGGGTAGCGGGTTTGGTCCAAAAACGCCTGGATCAGGGCAGGCGTTCGTAGACTTTCGAAGAACTCTTTTTCTGCTTTGGACAGGTGATTTTCAAGGCGCTGAAGTGCAGTTTCCATTTTTCATCTATTTCCGACAGGAATTCAATGATTGAATCTTACCATTGCTGTACCTACGGCGCTACGAAAACTTTGCTTATTAATCTTCGACTCTCTCGACCACGATCGAGCCGCTGCCCAATAGAGCGGCGATCGCCCCAATGGCCGCCAATTGCGGCGCAAGCAGCGCGCCCACTACACCGAAGGTGAGCGGGATATCGATCAGCGTGCGTCCTTCCTGGTTGCGGATGAGGATGCGGCGGATATTGCCGGCATGCACCAATTCTTTTATCTTCTCCAGCAATTCTTCCCCATTGACCTGAAATTCTTCGGTGTACGTTCTTTCAGGCATGTTTTCTCCTATTCTTTAATTAATCAATTCGCAGGGTGATGGTCGGGTTGTCTTTTGTCAGGTACTGGCAGGATAATTCGCCACCGCAGAACTTCTTGATCAGCTCCATCAACTCACCGCTGACCTGTTCAACCTCTGCAAGCGTGACAGGCGGCAGCCCATCCACATTGAACTCAATGACTTTTGTTGCGGGCAAAGTCATGGAGTGATTGGCCTGGCGCCAGCTCCAGCGGCGGGTGAGCACCGTATCGCCTTCTACGAATACAAATTCATCAGGGTCCGGATGTTCATGATCTTGCGTGCCGAAGGGCACGAAATCCTCGCTGCCCCTGGCCGGGCGCAACGCGATATCGCCGGTGACATCATCAAACGCGTGCCCGCCAGTAGGGATCAGGTACCGCAGAGAAATGATGTTGCCGATATCCACCAAAGCGTTGATGGCCGGCAATTCGTTGCCGCGAAGCACACGCCGCGACATAGCTTCGATGGAAGAGCGGTATTCACTGGGTTTAATACCAAGCGCGCGGAATGCTTCGCGCCAGGAATTGATCCTGGGTTCGGTGGCAATATCGTCAACATTCAGGCGCTGTTGAAGCGATTTTTCCTCGCTGCGCATCAACTGCACCAACTCAGAAGACGACTCGCCATTTTTAACGCCCACTGCCAGGACAACTCCGCGTACATAGGCCGGGAATTTTTCGAAAACTTCGGGTGAAATGGAGTATTGAATGGTTTTCATGGTTTATCCTGTTTCTTTGAATTATTTTTTAACTGAATTTGCTTGGCTTGTTTCATGGCGTACATCAAGCGATCGGCTTTATCCAGATCGGAATCCAGCGAGTGCTCCAGTTTCTCGATCCCGTAAGAAACGCTGAGATTGTCGGAGCGCGTTGCTTCTTCAAGATCGCGCCTGATGCGCAATGCAACCTGTTCGGCATCGGGAATATGGATACCGCTGAGCAGCACCAGGAATTCATCCCCCCCGTAACGCACCACCAAGTCCTCATGCCGCAGGTTCTTTTTAATAATCTCGGTGAATTTTATCAGGATCAGATCGCCTTGTTGATGCCCATGCTTGTCGTTGTAGGCTTTGAAATTATCCAAATCCATCAGGATCAGGACGTCATATTGCTCCGAGGCAGCTTTTCCGAGGATGTTGCGGTTATACGCGGTAGTCAGCGTATCCATGACGATCCTTTTTTCCAGATCCTGTTTTTCCGCATAAATCCGATTGAAATCCAGCAAAAGATTGACGCCAAAAACTGCTGTGCTTAATAAAACGATCGTCTGCATCACAAAAGGACCGGTAAAGCCGAAAAAGAGATTTGCCAGCACCTGCAAAATGCTTAACGATAACCAGACCGCCAGGAAAATCATCCAATTTCTGACCCTGGATTTATTCACAAGGTAATAAATTGAAATAATCACATTCAACAGCAGAATGACGTTGAGGGCTGCAATGAGGTCATTGAACTTGGTCATGTCTCTCAGAAAGATGATCAGTAAAACCGAGAGCAGTGTAGGTATGGCGATGGATTTACTGATGACAAGTTTCTGGCGGCAGTATTTTTCCATGCCTGCCAGGAAAGCGAAGCTGGCCAAATACCCGGCGCTGATCAGAATTTTTTTGAAAGCAAAATAAAAAGACAGGCTGTCAAGAGAGACGCTATATGCGAAGTCGTAACTTTCGACCGCGGCCAAAACAGCCGCCCATCCCATCCACATTTCCACGCTCCAGCGCCTCTTTTGCATCATGGAAAGAAAGATGAGGATAAAACCGATTAATAGTGAAGCACCGATCGCGATCAGAAGAAAATCGTTGTAGACCAGATTGGCCAAGGCAACTCTGCGCCGGGCGGATTTCATATCCATGATGTAAGGCGAATTGGAAATATCGATCGGGTACGACGCGCTGGACAGGTAAATGTCCAGATTTTTTTCCATTACAGTCGCGTCGTCATCCGGAAGCGCGATCAGGAATGTCTGATTCCAGATATTCGCGGTAGGTTGAGCGGGATCGCCGACAGAGAAGATTACATCCCCATCCAAGCGAACTTCAAGCGCCTGACCATCCAAACGCGCCAGCACCAACCCTTCGCCGGATTCATATTGAATCTTTCGAGAGAATTTAAAAGTCGATAATTCAGCAATCGATTCGCGAAACGGCAATTCAATCTCGGTTTGACGGCCGTTCTCTGTCAACACCCAGCCATCGTCCAATACCTGCCCGGCGGGTTTGATCAGACCGGTAAGCAGGAAATAGAATAACGCAAAGGAAATGATTGCGCCGACAGCATAAGCAAGTCGATGGAAAACAGGTTTCATGATACGATCGTTTCTTGTAAAAAAAGGGCGGCCAGCCAATTATAAATAATACAATCAAATTGGACAGGGTCATTTATGCCATTGTTCAAGCAAAATGACGTTAACCCTGCATCCATTATAAATGGTTCAGTCCAAATCGATAAAGCTCTTCAGTGCGCCCAAAGAAATCACATCACTGATACGTTCCACAAAACGGATATTTTCCTCACTGCCGCTGGCCAGTGCGTCCCGCAGCAGGATGGGGTTGAGGTCCAGGTCCATCGCGCCGCGATAAGTTGACAGCACGCAATATTCAGCGCAATAACCTGACAAGATGATCGGATCGGCCCCCAGGTTTCGCAGATTTTCCGCCAAACTGGTTTTGATGAAAGCGTTGCTATATTTTTTGTGAATGTGCAAGTCACCCGGGAGAATATTCAAATCATCCGGCAGATCGAAACCGATCTTGCCGGGGGTTAAATCTTCCGTTTCATCGATATGCTGGATGCTGATCACCGGCAGGCTCTTTTCCCTGAAAAGCGCAATGGCAGCATTGATATATGCCACGGCGCTTTTCAGCGATTGAATGGTTCCCACATCATCTTTGAAAAACTCTTTCTGGATATCGATCACCAAAAGGGCTGGTTTCATCTTTTTCCAATCCTCCTTTACAATTATATTTTAGAAAGAAACAAGCATTGTTATCCATATCACAACAACCGGAGCATTCATGAACTTCGATAAACCAAGACCAGAGTTTTATAAAGCACCTCTCGACATTTTCCAGTTCAACGGCATGCCTTACATGCAGTTGGGAAAATCAGGCTTGTGGGTACCCAGGGTTGGATTGGGGACGTGGAAATTCGGGCGGCCGGAAAGCGGGGATGAAGCGCGGGTTGACCAGGAAACCGGCTTAAGAATCTTCGACCGCGCGCTGGAGCTGGGCGTGACCTTTTGGGATACCGCTCCGCGGTACAACAACGCCTCCGGGAACTCGGAGCGGGTGATCGGCGCGTGGTTCAAAGCCAACCCCGACCAGCGGCGCAACATTGTGATCGCCACCAAATTGTACGGCGGCATGGACGGATTGACGCCCAATCATTGCCGCCTGACGCGCGGCAACATCAAAGAATCGGTTTACGCGTCACTTGAAAGAATGCAGATCGACACCATCGACCTGCTGTATTTTCATCATTATGATGCTTACACGCCGGTTGATGAAAGCCTCAGCGCGGTGGAAGACCTGGTGCGGGCCGACCTGGTGCGCTATCTGGGTGTATCCAATTTCACCGCGGAACAATTACATCAACACCGGGAACTGGAATCAGCGTTCGGCTCGCGCTGCCGGATCATCGCCGTCCAGAACCAATTCGACGTGCTGCGCGGAGAACACCCGGATTATCCAGGCGTGCGTAAACTGACGCAAGAGATGGGAGCGGCTTTTATTGCCTACAGCCCCCTGGCGGAAGGGTTCTTAACCGACCGCTACCTCGATTTGAGCGCAGTTTCCAAAGGCGATCGCATTTACGACCAGGGCATGCTGACCAACCTGGCCACGCCGGCCAACCATGCCAGCTTGCGCGCGCTGGCGGAATTGGCGCGCAAATGGGAGTTAAGCCTCAGCCAGCTTGTGCTGGCATTCACGCTCAGCCTGCCGGGCATGGGCCCGGTCATTCCCGGCGCGTCTTCGGTCGCTCAACTGGAATCCAACGCGAAAGCGGGCAGCGTGACTTTTACATCCTCACAAATCAACGAGATAAAAGCCATCCTGACACCAGCGCCTTAGGAAGCAAAAAGTGCTTTGGAAAACCAAAGCACTTTTTTTCTTTTCGGCTCAATCCTGTTTAGCCTTCCAGCACAATCCGGATTGATTCCATCACATCCGGCGTCATCTGCGCGACCACTTCCATGGCTTTCATGTTCTCTTTGACTTGCTCCAGTTTACTGGCGCCGGTGATGACCGTGCTGACGTTGGGATTTTTCAGAATCCAGGCAATCGCCATTTGCGCCAGCGGCACGCCCAGCTCATCCGCCACTTTCTGCAGACGAGTCACTTTTTCCATCTTCGCTGTATCAGCCACCCTGTCCTTGAGCCACTCATAACCGGGCAGCGTGGCGCGCGTCCCCGCAGGAATGCCCTGGTTGTATTTACCGGTCAGCAGGCCGGATGCCAGCGGGCTCCAGGTGGTGCTGCCGTAGCCGTAGTCCTTGAAGAGGCGCGCGTATTCCACCTCGAAACGTTCGCGGTGAAGCAGGTTGTATTGCGGCTGCTCCATGAGCGGTTTGTGCAGATGATGGCGCTCGGCAATTTCGATAGCCGCCAGGATATCGGCCGCCGGCCATTCGGAGGTGCCCCAGTAAAAAGCCTTGCCGGATTCGACTATGTTGTGCATCGCCCAAACCGTTTCGCCAATGGGAGTATTGGGATCCGGGCGGTGGCAGTAAACCAAGTCGACGTGGTCAAGGCCGAATCGCTTTAGAGAGCCGTCAATAGCTTCCAAAAGGTATTTCCGATTGAGCGTATCCTTCTCATTAATGCCTTCGTTGACACCCCAGAAAAACTTGGTCGAGATCAGGTAGCTGGAGCGCCGCCAACCCAATTTCTTAAGCGCCGCGCCCATGATCTCTTCAGATTTGCCTTTGGCATATGCCTCGGCGTTATCAAAAAAGTTGACACCCGCGTCATAGGCGGCCGCCATCATGTTGACCGCATCCGCGACATTCACCTGGTTGTGAAAAGTGACCCAGGATCCCAGGGAGAGGGCGCTGACCCGAATTCCGGAACGCCCCAAATAACGATATTCCATATTAAAGATACCTCCTGTTTTACCGCAATTATTTCATTATTTATACTCACTCAAAAGGCGGAAAAATCTTTAAGTTCTATAAGAAAAAGCCCGAGGGTGATACTATCGGGCTTGGCATTCAGGCGAATCGATCAGGCTGCACTGATCTCAGATTCTTCGATAAGGATAGATTTGATCGCGTCGCCGGGGAAATCAGGATTGCGGCTTGGGTCGCGGCGCTTGATGTTGTTGACCACCGGCATGCCTTTGACCACCTGTCCGAAAATGGTGTAACCGCCGTTCAGGTGTGGGGTAGGCGCAAAAGTGATGAAAAACTGGCTGCCGTTGGTATCGCGTCCGGCGTTAGCCATGGCCACAATCCCGGCGCGGTCGAACTCCAGATCCGAATCCTCATTCTCGAATTGGTAGCCGGGACCGCCGCGGCCGGTGCCGGTGGGGTCGCCGCCCTGCGCCATGAAACCTTCCAGGACACGGTGAAAGGTCACGCCGTCAAAATAGCCTTCCCGCGCCAGGAAAACAAAACTATTGACCGTGATGGGGGCTTTATCGGCATATAAATTGATCAGAAATTCCTCGCCCTTTTCCATTTTCACAACAGCCGTGTACTGCTTTTGGGGGTCAATGGTCATTGGGGGAACGGAAGCGTATTGCTTCTTCTCATTGCTTGTGGTATCCATTTTTAATACTGCTTTCTTTTATTATTTGAGGTTCAAGGTTAATTGGCTGATTATACCCGCTTCACGATTTTTTGAGAGCCGGTTGCGGGCAAACCGATTACGTTATTTTATCAAAACCGGAAGTCTGCTCTTCCATTTATCAGGACACATGTAAATTATTTATTAATTTCGCTCCTTTCAGGTGAAAATTTCAGCCGTTGCAAAGCAACTGTCGTACAATAAAAAAACTTGGAACCAGTCAAAGTGTTCATCGTTTGAGTAAAATGCCGGCATTAAAAGGATATGAATATGGGTAAAGAAATTGCGCTGGTAACCGACAGCACGTGCGATATTCCCCCTGAATGGCGCGAACAGTACGATATCAGCGTAGTGCCGTCAATCATTATTTTCGGCGAGAAACAATACGTCGATGGCGTCGAAATGACCGCAGCGGAATTCTACCAGCAGCTGCCCAGAGAAAGAGTCCATCCCAGCACCTCTCATCCCGCGCCGGCCGCATTTGTGCAAGCCTATCTGGAAGCGATCAAAAAGGGCGCCAAGCAGATCCTGACCATCGTGGTTGCGGCTGCCATGAGCGGCACCATGGCTGCCGCGCAGGAAGCCGCCAAACTGGTGAAAATCCCGGTGCATATCATCGATAGCTGCAGCAATTCCATGGGATTAGGCTGGCAGGTGATCGCCGCGGCGCGCGCCCGCGAGAACGGCGGCGTATTGGCGGACATGATCGCCGCCGCGGAAAAGGTGCGCGAAAAAATGGTGTATTTCGTCTCCCTCAACACGCTGGAATACCTGTCCAAGGGCGGCCGCATCGGAGACGCCATCCGCCTGGTTGAATCCGTGCTCAGCATCAAACCGCTGGTATACGTCAAACGCGAAAATGGGACAGTGGGCGTCGGCTTGCCGGCGCGATCACGCAAATTGGCTATCGAAGGGTTGCAGCGCGAATTCTTTAAAAACGTGAATACCCGGACGCCCCTGCACATTGCCGTTTTGCACAACAACGCGCTGGAAGAAGCCAAAATGCTCGCGCAAAAGGTTACAGAGACTTACAATCCCACTGAGTTGATTATCACCATCGTGTCGCCCATCCTGGGCGTGCATACCGGACCGCAGGCCATCGCGCTGTGCGGGTATTCCGAAGGATAAAACTTTCGCTTAGGGCATAATCCACAACATCATTCTAAAGCTTGAATCCGTTTCACTTACCAGCAGTCGTGGTGGATTTTTTCAGCGACTGAAACCGGGTACTGTTCCAGCCGCCCCGCGTTTTCAGCCGGATAGCCCAACGCCAGGTAGCAGGGAACTTCATATTCAGCCGGTACCTTGAGTATCCTGCGAATATGCTTGCGTTCCGGTTCGAAGGGAATGCGCGTCACGCCAAAGATTCCTTCAGAGGCAGCGGCGACCAGGATATTCTCGATGCAGCACCAGATGGAAGCGAAGCTGTTCAGCGATGAAAGGCTTTCGGGATGCAGCAAGTCGCCGGAAGCGAAGAAGCAGGGCATGATTAAAACCGCTGCATCCAGCAGCATTTGCGATTGGCGCGGGATGGCCTCAATGTAGACATTGCGCTGCGAGGGAATGGTCAGCCCCCAGCGGTTCACCGCCGCCGCGGCGCCTTTGCGGTCTTTTGGATGGCGGATTTTACCGACCAGCAGCTCGCGCTGCGCCCTATCCTGCACCAGGATATATTCCCATTGGCGCAGATGGTCGTTGGAAGGCGCCTGCAAGCCTGCCGAGAGGATCTTTTGGATAATCCCGGCAGGAATTTCTTTTTGGGCAAAATCCCGGATGGTCCTGCGACCGGCAATCGCCTGATAGACTTCCATGCTTGCCCGCTTATTTCGAAATCGGCCCGGTGTATACCACTTCGAATAACAAATTATCAGGGGAAGCAAACATGACCTGGTAATACGTCTCGTCCGGACTGCCGCTGAACTCGGGGCGGTGGCGCGGAGTCTCGAACAAAGCCGGGATACCCTGATCCTTCAGATAGGCCGCGGTTTGGTCGACTTCCTGTTGGCTGCCGGCGGCGATGGCGATGTGATTGGCGCCGATACCGTCGTAGTCATTCACCACCTGCTTCAAGCCTGGCACAAACCATAATCCGCAGCCATGCTCGTCACCCACTCCCAATATGTTTTCGTCCTGATACAACAGCGACCATCCCAGAAAATCAAACAGAGCTTTATAGAACGCCTGATTTTTAGGGTTGACATTCACCTGTAAATGACCGATTTTCGTTTTCATATTTTCCTCCTGATTTCAACTTTGAACTATTCCTGCAACCCAATACGGGCTGGTTCAGATTACCTAATTCTATCAATGCCTATTTTTTGCGGAGGGGGATTTTTTCGCAATCATGCGCGTGTCGATGACCTCCCCCAGATTCTACAAGCTGTATATTTCGGATCCACAGCTCTGGCATCGATCGTTGCTTTCAACCTAATGGGCGTTTTCAGGTAGTTACACGCAGTGGGACAGCTTTCAAATGGTACTGAAAGAAATCATCACTGTATTACAGGAGGTATGGCATTTGCCATTTTATCCGTTGATTTATTCCTTAAAATGGAGTAATATATTCAATGGTTCGGTAGAAGCTTTTATTTTTTTTCATCGGACACTGCAGCACGTTTAGGGAACCGTGCAAGAAGATCGATAGTGACTAGAGGTCAGCCACTATCGATCTTTGTCTTATTCATTCGTGAAGTGCACGATGGTCACGCCTTCCCCGCCCTCGTTATCCATGGCATTTTCCCAACGGGCAACCAGCGGCGATGCGCCCAAAGCCTGGCGCACCAGTTGGCGCAGCGCGCCGGTGCCCTTGCCGTGCACAATGCGCGCAAAAGGCAATCCGGAAGCGTAGGCGCTGTCGAGATATCGATCCAGCTGCTCCAGGGCTTCATCGCCCCGCAAGCCGCGCAAATGCAGTTCCACGCCCGGCGAGGGCTGCAGCGAGATGGAGCTGGAGGATTCAACCGCCTGCCGTTCCTCCCGCACAGCTTTCGTTTTTGAGGGAGCGGTTCCTTTTCCGGAGCGTTCGATATTGCGCAGGTCCACCTTAACGCGCATCTTGCCAATCTGAACTTCCACGATATCGTCGCCGATATCCAGCACTTCTCCATCCGTTTTTAAATTGCGCAGGTGCACGCGATCGCCCACGCGCAGCGGGCGCGGCGTGGATGGCGATCCATATTCCTTTTTATCCAACGGTTCGGAGGCTTTTTCTTCCAGGCCGGCGATCTTTTTAGCCAGGTTTTTCTTCTCTTTAACGTCTCCGGCGGTTTCGCGGGCATCCTTCCGGATGGTTTCCATTTCGGCGCGCAACTCTTCCAATTCGCGCAATGATTGCCGGCGGGCTTCTTCCAGCACTGCCAGTCTTTCATTCTCGATGTCCTGCAATTTTTCCGCCATTTCCCGGCGCTGCGTTTCCAGTTCGTTCTTCAGATTTTCAGCCTCGGCATGTTCGCGGCGGGTTTGCTCCAACTGGCGGTGAATTTCGTCCAGCAGGTCCTCCGTGCGCAGGCTGCCGGGGTCGATCATCTCGCGCGCGTCCTGGATGATCTCGTCGCGGATACCCAGGCGCGCGGCGATGGCCAGCGCGTTGGAGCGGCCGGGGAGACCCATGATCAGGCGGTAGGTCGGTTTAAGCGATTGCAGGTCGAATTCCACGCTGGCGTTCAATGCGCCGGGCGTGTTGTGAGCATAGGCTTTCAGTTCCGGGTAGTGCGTGGCGATCAGCGCGGGGATGTTGCGGCGCAGCAGGTAGGCCAGGATGGCACGCGCCAAGGCCGAACCTTCCTGCGGATCGGTGCCCGCGCCCAACTCGTCGAAGATCACCAGCGAGCGCGCGTCGGCCTTCTGCAGGATGCGCACGATGTTGGTGACATGGCCGGAAAACGTGGAAAGGGATTGTTCGATGGACTGCTCATCGCCGATATCGGCGAACACATCCCTGAAAATGCGGGTTCGCGAGCCGGATTGGGCGGGGATATGCAGCCCCGCCTGGGCCATCAGCACCAGCAAACCCGCCGTTTTAAGCGAGACGGTCTTGCCGCCGGTATTGGGGCCGGTGATCACCAGCGCGCGGGTGCCTTTTTCCAGCGCAATATCGATCGGTACGACCGACTGCGGATCGAGCAGGGGGTGACGGGCGCGCGTGAAATGCAGGATGGTCTGCTCATCTTCATCCGTCTTGCCGGAATTTTCCAGCAGCAGCGGTTCAGCCGCGCCCAGGTCATCCGCATACTTGGCGCAGGCAAAAGCCATATCCAGAGTTGCCAGCGCGCGCACGTTGGCCTGGATGAGGGAAATCTGCGCGCCCACTGCGGCGGATAATTCAGCCAGGATGCGCCTTTCTTCCTCTTTCTCTGCCATGACCGCTTCGTTCCAGGCGTTGTTCATTTCGACCACGTTGAGCGGCTCGACGAAGAGTGTCGCGCCGGAGGCGGATTGGTCCTGCACCACGCAGCGCATGCGACTCTTGAACTCGGCACGCAGCGGCACCACGTAGCGCCCGTTGCGCTTGGTGATAATGGCTTCCTGCAGCATGGCTGAAGTGCGGCTGTCACCGATCAGTTTTTCCAATTTGGCCAGGATGCGCTCGTTGGCGGCTTTCACTTCGCGCCGCAGGCTGTCCAGTCTTTGCGACGCGCCGTCGGCCACCTCGGCGTTTTCCGTGATAGTTTGCGTGATGGCTTCAATCAGCCCGGGCGGTGGGGTCAGGTCGGCCGCGATGGCTTGCAAGTGAGGGCATTCGAATTCCAGCTTGCTGAAGAAGCGCTGCAGATCGCGGCTGGAGATCAGCGTGGCTTTGACGTCCAGCAAATCCTGCGGCGTCAGCACACCGCCACGCCCAGCCAGCTCCACCTGCGGGCGCACATCGCGCGCGCCGCCGATGCTCGTTTCAGGAAATTCCGCCAGCAGGCGGCGGGCCTGGCTGGTGCGGGCTTGGCGTTCTTGAGCCAGGATTAAATCGTTGGTTGGGCGCAGGGCGCGCAGCAGCGCGGCGGAGGCGCTGAAAGCGGCATAGCCGCTCAGGCGCTCCAAAATTTTGTTAAATTCAAGCGTAGCAACAGATTTGGCGTCCATTTCTGTCCATTATAGTGTTGATTGTCTATTGTTCGAGAAAAGAAATCTTTTCAGGTTACTCCCATCCGAATAATTTTCGGATGATATTCATCGAGAAACGCTCACGCAGGTACAGGCCGTAATTCTTGGCAGTTTCGACTTGCTCGGCGGTGATCTCCAGTTCTGCGGCAGTGGTCGGCGCTCCCAGCAGCTTCAACCAGCTCCGCACCTGTTCGGCAGTCGGTACGTTGGCCGCCAAAGACTGGATCTCGTCCCAATGCTCCAGGATACGCTGCCGGCTGCGTTCGAGCAAAGCCGGATCAGCCATTTGCAGGTAGATCGGGTTGCCATGCACCAATTCCTCCGCGATCAGCGGGACATGCGTTTCGATGGCTTTGATCTGCGCTGCCCGATCGGGCACGACTGCCTTGTTAAGCAAGCTTTCCGCTTCGGCCCTGGAAAGCGCGCGCAGGCGTTCGTACCACTCCGCTTCGATGATGGTGGCAACACCCACGGCATGGCCATGGAACAGACCATCGCGGCCTTCCCAGTGGTACATCATCTCCCACAAGTGGGCGATGTGATGTTCACCGCCGGAAGCCGGAGCACTGTTGGCGAAATCGGCCATGCAAAAGCCGCTTTCAAACTGCGAATCCATCAGGCGGGCCATGCTCTCCGGATCGGAACGCAGGATGCCCTGCAAGGCATCGGCGGACTGGCGGGCGGCATGCAGCGCGTGCCGGTAGATATCGTCGTCAAAACCACAGCCCCAGATCAACTGGCTGAATTTCCAATCGGTGGAAGAAGTGAATTTGCTGATGGAATCGCCAAAACCAGAAGCTGTCAGAAAGCGCGGCGATTCGCAGACAGTCGCGATATCGGTGAAAATGGAAACCGGCGCGTGGCAGTAGATGGACCCTTTCAATCCGCCCACGGTAACCGGGGCATTCTTGGAAGTGTAAGCGTCCACCGAAGCAGCGGTTGGAAAGGAAACGAAGGGATTGCGGGAGCGGTGGCTGGTGAAACGCGTGATGTCGGTGATGGTGCCGGAACCCACCGCCACGAACAGGCGCGGCTGCGCATCATAGGCTGCGAAAACGCGCGTCAGGGAGAAATCGTCGGCGTGCAGGTGTTCCGGATTCAAGATTTGACTGAGCACGTCCCAACCCTGACCTTTGATGGCTGTCAGCACGCGGTCGCCCAGCACGCGGTAGGTGTTCTCATCCGCGATCAGGTAGAATTTTTTATATTCCTTTTCCTTGCAGAATTTTAAGAATTCCTCGATGGCTTTATCGCCAACGTAAATAGGCATGTGGTCGTTCACGGGCAATCTCCTGAAAGCGCGATATGGTCGGACTTGTGGATTATACCCCAGCGATGTTTTTCCGCCAAAAACCGGGCAAATTCACAATGATTAGGTGCCCGGCGCGCAGCGGACCAGCCAGGGAGCGGCTTCCTTTTCAGGTTGAAAGCTGCAGGTGCGCAGTTCAATGATCAGCCCGTTGAGAATGGACCGCGTGTCGAAATAAGCCCAGCGCGAGCCGGCGTGCACCCCCCGCCCGCAGGAAATCATCAAGTAGCCTTTGCGCTGGAATTCCGCCACCGCCTGGTCGAAATCGTCCACGCTGAAGCGCAGGTGATGCAAACCCGAACCGCAGCGCGCCAGGAATTCCTCCATCTGCGGGTTGCCCGCTATCGGCTGGATCAGTTCGAGGTGCACGCTGCCCACGTCCGCGAAAGCGATATCCATGCGCCAATCCGCCGGCTGCCCGTCCAGGTATGAATCCGGCTGATTGCCCTCTACAGGCCACTCGCTGATCTCGAACGGGCCGATGCCCAACAGGTCCTCCAATTGACCGGCAGCGGTTTGGATATCCGCCACCAGGTAGCCAACCTGGTCCAGCGTGAAACGCTTCTTTTCCTTCATGCCAACCCTCCTATTTTGCAGTTCAATCCGGGCAATCTTACTTGCGCATCTCCGGTTCCTGGCGGCCGGGCGGGAGAATGGTCTGCAGGATGGATTCCATGGAAGCGGGCGCGTCCGGGTTCATGCCGCGCCGGACTGTCCAGTAATATGCCAACAGCTGCACCGCCGGCAGGTAAACCAGGGCGGCCAGATAAGGATCGTCGAAAGCGGGGGTGACGATTTCATCATCTGCCAATCCGCCCAGGTCCAATCCTTGCGGGTGAACGGCCAGGATGTAAGCATGGAACCCGCGTGTCAGTTTGAGCAGTTGTTTGCTCAATTCAACGTCCTGAGGCATGACCAGGGCATACACCAGCCAGTCTTTATTCAACGCGCCCACCGGTCCTTGCAGCAGGCCGGCAGTGCTGTCGCCGCGCGTGGGGATATATGTGGCTTCCTGCACCTTGATGGCGGCTTCCAGGGCGGTGCCGTGATTGCTGCAGGTTCCCACCACGTCGATCAGTTTATGCTCCGCAATTTTGGGCAGGAGCGCCAGCAGTTGGGGCTCGATGCTCTCGATGAAGCCCTTCATTTCGGCGGACAGAAGGCTCAGTTTTTCCAGGCGCTGCTGCGCGGCTTTATCCTCCGGGCACGCCAGCGCCAACCCCAGGCGCATGAGCGTGGCCACGCAGGCGCTCACGCTCTTGGTCTTAGGGAAGGTGATTTCCGGGCCTTCCTGCGTGATCAGGGATAATTTGGAAGTCTGCGCCAGCAGGCTGTCGGCTACGCCGGTCACGGCTACGCCCAGCGCGCCGGCATCATTGGCGGCTTGCAGCGTGTCAATCACCGCGCCGCGCTCGCCCGAGCGGGAAACCACCACCACCAGGCTGTGGGCGTCGACCCAGCGCTGCGCGTAATAACCGGTCTCCTCGGAATTGATCACGATGGTCGGAAAGGGGCAATGCACCTGAAAGAGCGGCAGCGCCATCAAACAGGAGGTATAGGAACTGCCCACGCCGGACAGGACGACCTTGTCCACGTTCATTTCTTTGGCTTTTTGGGCGATCGCGCGGATGGCGGCCTCGTTTTCCTTCAAAGTTTTTTCAAGCGCAATGGGGCTTTCGTGGATGTAATCCAGCATGTGATAGTGTTCCATTTTGACCACTCCTTAATTTTTGTATTTTTTCTTCAATTCAACGGCTTTATTGACCGCGGCCAGGATATCGGGGACGCCAATACGGAATTTCTCCGCCAGGTATTCCGCGCTGCCCACCTCGCCGAAAGCGTCGTGGATGCCGACCTTCACGACCGGTACGGGACAGGCTTCGCCGACAATCTCAGAGACTGCCGAGCCCAGGCCGCCAATAACGGTATGGTTCTCGGCGCTGACGATGCAGCCGGTTTCAGCGGCACAACGCAGGATGGTTTCTTCATCAATTGGTTTCAAGCAGGAAAGCGCCACCACGCGCACCTCTATACCAGTTTTAGCTAATTCGTCTACCGCCGCCAACGCCCGTTCCAGCATGATCCCGCTGGCGATGACGGTCGCGTCCCGGCCTTCGCGCAGGATAAGCGCCTTGCACGGGTCGGCGGCCGCGGCCGGGTCGAGGATGGCCGGGCCGGATTTGCGAATGCCGCGCAGATAGGCCGGACCAGGATGATCGGCCTCGTAATGCATGACCGCGTTCAACGAGACCGCGTCCACAGGATCGTACACGCGCATGTTGGGCAGGGCGCGCATCAGCGCCAGGTCCATCATACTCTGGTGGGTGGCGCCGTTTGAGCCGGAGGTGAGGGCAGCTTCGATGCCGCACAGCTTGACGTTGTTCTGCATGTATGCCACGGAGATGGCCACCTGGTCGTACACCCGTTGGGTGATGAAGCAGGCGAAGGTGCCGCTGAACACCAGCTTGCCGGAAAGCGCCAGACCGGCGGAAACCCCGATCATGTTGGCTTCGGTCACGCCCAGGTTAAGGTAGCGTTCGGGGTATTTTTGGGCAAAGTCACCCGTGTCGCACGCCCGCGAAAGGTCGGCGTCGATCACCACCAATTCGGGGTGCGTTTCCGCCAGTTTGAGCAGGCCGGCTCCGTAAGGCTTATCGATCTTTGGGTACATGCCTAGGCTCCTTTTCCTGATAAAGCGGTAAAAGCAGCTTCTGCCGCGGCCAACTGGTTAATGGCAGAACAATATTCGTCTTCGGTGAGCCCCCTGGAATGCCATTCCACTTTAAGTTCCATGAAATCGAAGCCTTTGCCTTTGATAGTATCCGCGATGATCACGTGCGGTTTGCCCTGTACGGATTTGGCGAGCGCGGCGGCTTTAAGGATCTGCTCCACATCGCTGCCGTCGATGCGCTGCACGTGCCAGCCGAAGCTCTCCCATTTTTGCACAAGCGGTTCGACGTTGAGAATGTCTTTGGTGAAACCGTCCACCTGCATCTGGTTGTCGTCCACGAAGGCGATGATTTTGTCAAGCTTGTGCTGGGCAGCGGTCAGGGCGGCTTCCCAGATTTGGCCTTCCTGCATTTCCCCATCACCCATCAACACGTAGGTGAAGCGTTCTTTTCCATCCATACGGTCAGCCAGCGCCATACCCGCGGCGATGGAAAGCCCCTGCCCGAGCGAGCCGGAAGAGGCATCGATGCCGGGCAGTTTGTGCATGTCCAGGTGCTTTTGCAGACGCGTGCCGCTCTTGCCGAAGGTTTTCAATTCCTCGGCCGGGAAAAAGCCCCGGGCGGCCATGACGGCATACATGCCCGGGGCGGCGTGCCCCTTGGAAATCACCAGGCGGTCGCGTTTTCCCCACAGCGGCAGGTCGGGATTGATGCTCATGATCCTGAACAGCAGGCAGGTGAGGATTTCCACGGAGGAAAGCGATCCGCCCAGGTGGCTGGAGCTGCCATAGAAAGTCAGGTCAAGGATGTTGCGCCGGACTTCCAGGCATTTCTTTTTCAAATCCAGGATCTCATCTTGCGACCAATCATTGTTCGTCATGCAGCCCTCTTATAGAATATAATTATGTCGTGATGTACCTACAACTTCACAGAGTATAAAGGCGAACGATGGGCTTGTCAAAATAAAAATCATCACTTTATAAGGCTTCCCATTCGTTCATGCGATAAAAATATACCTGCTTATATCAAGTAAACTGAAAAAAAGATGAACACGCTTATAGAAAATGCGGATATATACACTCCCGATCAGCATATCGTGAACGGTTCAATCCTGATCGATGGGCAAAAGATCACAGCGGTCCATTCCGGCAAAACGGCTTCCCTGCCCCCGGATACGCAAATTATCGACGCGCTCGGAAAAAAGGTCATTCCGGGATTGATCGACACGCACATTCATGGCGCGGGCGGGTTCGATATTTCGGCCGGCGGCACCCCCGGCGCGGCGCGCTACCTGGCAACCCAAGGCACCACGGCTTTCCTTCCCAGCACGCATTTCGTGATGACCCACGACGAACTGCTGCGTTCCATCGCGCAGATTGCGGAGGATATGCAAAACATGCAGGAAGGCGCCCAACCCCTGGGCATTCACATGGAAGGTCCCTGGATCGCCGCGGACCGCTCGCCTTTCTCGCAGGAGGAACTCTGCTATCCGATCACCCGAGGGGATATCGAGCTGTTTATCAAAGCCTCCCAGGGCCGGCTGCGCATGGTGACATTCGCGCCGGAATTGCCGGGGTCGCTGGAGGTGATCCCCTGGCTGAAAGAGCAAGGCATCATCCCATCCATCGGCCATACCAACGCCAGCTACGATTTGACTATGCAAGCGGTGGCATTGGGTCTGAAGCACAGCACGCACACGTACAACGCCATGCCTTCGCTGCACCACCGCAACCCCGGCGCGCTGGCAGCCATCATGGACAGCCCGCAAATTTACGCCGAACTGATCGCCGACGGCTTTCACGTGCTGCCGCCCTTGATGCGCCTGTTGATTAAAGCAAAGGGCATCGACAGGATCAGCATTGTGAGCGATGCCGTGCCTTTGGCGGGCATGCCGGCCGGCACCGAAATGGATTGGTGCGGGCTGCACATCGGCACGGACGGCGAGATCAGCATTCTGCCGGACAGGCGCCCGGCAGGGGCTTATAAATTGCTCAACCGTTCGCTCAAAATCCTGGTCGAGAAGGAGGTGGCTTCGTTTAGCGAGGCGGTGCGCATGGCCAGCACAGTGCCGGCGGAGATCCTGAACGTGAAAAAGGGCCGCCTGACAGCGGGTTATGACGCCGACCTGGTTATCCTGAATGAGGATTACAATCCATTATTGACCATGATCACAGGGCGGATCGTGTTCTCAAAAATTTGATTTTGCAGGGTAACTGATCATGATGAAAAATCCACAAACGGCTATCGAGCTGGTGGCGATCGACTGCGACGGCACCCTGCTGGATTCGCGGAAAGAAATTTCCACGGGCGCCGCGAAAGCCATCGCGGAGGTCAACGCAGCCGGCATTCAAACAGCGCTGATCACCGGGCGCAACGTGGACGCCGTGCGCTTCATTCTCGACGCCATCGAATTAAGCGGGCCGATGGTGGGCTGCGGCGGGGCGTTCATTTACGATCAGCATTCGCGCAAAACCCTGGAAATGCACACCTTGCCGATGGACAAAACTATCGAACTGGTCAAGATTTGCCGCGATTACCAATCCGTGCTGTACCTGGAATATTTACACTATGCCATTTACGAAAAAACCAATGCGTTGATGGAGCACCTGAACAGCCTGCATCAATACAACCGCCGCAGGGTATCCGATTTACTGTCCGAAATACAGACCGAACCGGTCAAAGCTATGGTCATCGGGGAAGAGAACGTCAGCAGTGTGATTGACGAAATTCAGAGAAGAGGACTATTCGGGAATTTTGTGTTTGCGGATGCTTTTTCCGCGGACATCCTTCCGGAGAGTGTGAACAAGGGCGTGAGCCTGCGTTCGCTGGCCGACATTCAGGGCGTTCCCTTGGAGCGCGTGGCCGTAGTCGGCGATTGGTTGAACGATCTGGATATGTTCAACGTGGGTGGATACAAGATCGCCATGGGCAACGCTCCCGCTGAATTGAAAGCGCAGGCCGACCTGATCGCCCCGACCAATGATGAAGGCGGCCTGGCTTGGGCTTTACGAAAAATATTGAAGTTCAAACGGGAAAAACAATGAGAAACGTGACCATCTCCGATAGTTTGAGAATCCCGAACATAAAAATGACGGACATATTATAATGAACGACTGATTGCGTTTTGGGGTTAGACAATCACCCCGGCTTGAATCAATTTTTAAAAAGAAAGCTCCATAAGAGAAATTCCTGAAATGAAAAACAAACAGAACAGGTCATTCGACCTGGTTGCTATCGACTGCGATGGTACATTGCTGAATACCGACAAGACCATTTCGGATGGCGCCAAGGAAGCCATCGATCAGGTAAAAGCCACGGGGGTGGAAATCGCCTTGATCACCGGCCGCAATCTGGGAGGCGTGACATTCATTGTCAGCGAACTTGGGCTGGATGGATTGATCGTCGGCTGCGGCGGCGCAGTTCTTTACGATATTAAAACCTCCCGGACGATCGAGTGGCATCCATTACCGAAAAATGAAACTGCCGAATTGATCCGGATTTGCCGCAGGCAGGATGCGCTGCTCGTCCTCGAGAATTTGGAATATTCGGCATACGAGAAAGCGGTTGATGAAAAGGAAAGCCAGGATCGGGCAGCTAAATTCAACAACCGCAAAGTGGATGATTTGATGCAGGTTATCGACGAAAACCCCATCAAAGCAGTGCTCGTCGGCGAACCGGAAGCCATTCAGGCAGCGCTCGCGGAAATTGAGAGCCTCCAATTATCATTCAATCTTGCCATGTCCGGCCCGAATTCCGTCGACATATTGGCAAAAGGGATCAACAAGGGTTCGGGGTTGAGAGCGCTGGCAAATGTCAGGAATATCCCACTGGAAAGGATCGCGGTGATCGGCGATTGGCTGAATGACCTGGATATGTTCAAAGCCAGTCATTTTTCCATCGCGATGGGCAACGCTCCTGAGGAATTAAAAGCTGAAGCCGACCTGATCGCCCCCACCAACGACGAGGGCGGGGTCGCCTGGGCTTTGCGGGAGATAATCGGAAGTTAAGAACAGGCGCCGGATCACCGGCGCCTGTTAGTTTAACCGCAAATATAGCGTTTCCCGCCGAAGCGGTCGTACAACAAGCGGGTGCGCTCGTCGCCGCCGGGAACGTTGGCGCTGGTCCAAATGGGCGGCTCGAAGCCGTCGGCATGCATGCGCGCCGCCACTTCCGCCACGATGGTCTGAACGATGGTCGCGCCGGCCAGCGTGGAAAGCGAAGAAGCCTTGGGCAAACCCGGAGCGATTTCAACGCAGGCATCTCCCACATCAATGCAGTTATCGATCACCAGGTCGGCGATTTCGTAGAGTTTCTTTCCGCTCGAATGGCGGCTGTGGGCAGCCCGCGATTGGGTCAGGTTGGTCATGGCGATGATTTTCAACCCGCGTTCTTTTCCGATCATGGCCACCTCGATCGGGACAGCGTTGATGCCCGAATTGGAGACCACCAGCAGCACCTCGCCCTTGCGCAGATCGTAACTGGCCATGATGATCTTGGCATAGCCTTCCAGCCGCTCCAGGTTGGTACCACGGGTGGGCGAGCCGCCGCCGAACATCGACAGGTTCACGTCCAGGATGGCATCCACCGGCGCCAATCCTCCGGCGCGGTAGAAAAGTTCCTCACACATGGCGTGGCTGTGCCCGCTGCCGAACACATGCCAGACACCGCCCTGTTCGATTGAGTCCTTGATCCAATCGGCGGCTGTTTCGATGGCCTGCGCCTGGGTTTCGCGGATCTGTTTCAATACTTCCATGCTTCTTTCAAAAAAATCGTTGCCTTTGGTTAACATAGGAACCTCGTTTTTCAGGATTTTTTACCGATATAGACTCAATTATCAGCACAAAAAAAATAATTAGGTAGATAATTTATGTCATGATGTCGTGTTGTTACTACAATTATAGTCTATACTATGGATATCGGCAATTGATTCTGGTTATTCTTAAAATAAGCAAGTTCGATTACAATTAATTCATTCGAGGTTGCTTTGAGCGAACGTATTGAAAAACTGGATAGCAAGAGCCCCATACCGCTCTATTATCAATTGAAATCCTACATCGAGGAGCAGATTGAAACAGGGGTGTGGGAAGCAGGCACGCAAATTCCCTCCGAACTGGAATTAAGCGAACAGTTCAATATCAGCCGCACCACCATCCGGCAGGCCATCGGCGATCTGGTCAACGAGCGCAAGCTGGAGCGCATTCAGGGACGCGGCACATTCGTTTCCGAGATCAGCATTGAAAAGCAGATCGAAAGGGTATCCGGTTTCTCTCAGGACATGCGCATGCGCGGCCTGGTGCCCACCTCCGACATTCTCAATTTTGAAGTCGTCAAGGCCAGCCCGGCGGTCGCCAAAGCCCTGAAGATCAACGAAGGCGATGACGCCATCCTGCTCAAGCGGCTACGAAAAGGCAATGACAAGCGCATCGCGCTTGAGGTTGTCTACATGGATTACAAAAAGTACAAAGATTTTCTATCGGTCAACCTGGCGAATGAATCCTTATACGAAATGTTGGCCAAGAAGTTCGCGGTCTGGCCGAAATACTCCCAACAGGTGATCGAGTCGATCAAGTGCCCGGCAGAAGAAGCTGAGTTGTTAGGTATTCAAAAGGGCGATCCGGTTTTTTATTTCCACACGACCGCCTTCGACCAGTATGACGAACCGTTGGAATACACCGAAGGGTATTACCGCGGCGACCGCTACATCCTGCACCTGACCAACGTGATCAACCCCAGTTCGCAATCTAAATAACCCCATTACCTGTTGCGCAAGCGTTGATATTCCAAACCACAGATGGTTTAGAATAAATAGAGGTTTTAAATCGCATGAGCACAGTTCAGGAAAAACTGGATTCCCTGACCAAAGCCGGATCCCTGTACAGCACAGAGTCCGGCGGCGCTGTGCGCTGCCAGGCTTGCGCGCATCGCTGCCGCATCCAACCCGGCAAGCGCGGCGTTTGCCTGATGCGCTTCAACCGCGATGGTCAGCTCTACGTGCCTTGGGGTTACGTGGCAGCCGCCAACGTGGACCCTATCGAGAAAAAACCGTTCGCCCACTTCCTGCCGGGCAGCGACGTATTGACCTTCGGCATGTTAGGATGCAACTTCCACTGCGATTTCTGCCAAAACTGGGTCAGCTCGCAAACCTTGCGCGATCCGGCGTGCGACAACAGCCTGGCTTACATCCAGCAGGTGAGCGCGCGCGACCTGGCCGCCTATGCTGTGCGCAGCGGCGCGAAGGCTGTGGCATCTTCCTATAACGAACCGCTCATCACCAGCGAGTGGGCAATCGAGATCTTCAAAGCCGCCAAAAAAGAAGGGCTGCGCTGCGCGTACGTCTCCAACGGTTTCGCCACGCCGGAAGCGCTGCATGCCTTGCAGCCATATCTGGACGGGTACAAGATCGACTTGAAGTGCATGACCGATGCGGCTTACCGCGAACTGGGCGGTTCGCTGCAAATCGTTCTGGATACCATCCGCCTGGCGCGCGAACTGGGTATGTGGGTGGAAGTGGTCACGCTGGTCATTCCGGGTTTCAACGACAGCAACGAAGACCTGTGGGAAATGGCGCGCTATCTCGCTTCTGTATCAAACGACATTCCCTGGCACGTGACCGCATTTCATCCGATGTACAAGCGTCTGGAGGCGACCGCCACCGACAGTGAAACGCTGCAGCGCGCCGCCGAGATCGGACAGGAAGCCGGGCTGCATTACGTGTATGCCGGCAACCTGCCGGGCCGGGTCGGCTCGCTGGAAGATACACATTGCCCCAAATGCCATGCTGTGTTGATCCGGCGCACGGGTTACCTGGTGCGCAGCAACCGGGTCACCCCGCAAGGCACCTGCCCGGATTGCGGGCAGCCCATCGCCGGCATTTGGTCTTAAAGAATTCCACAAAAACTTCACAAAACCGGAAACTTTTTTCGTATTTTTGCGTTAAGTAGATACAGGTACGATTATTGCACCTTAATTTACAGGTCTTATTATTGAAATGCCGCAGACAGGCTGCCGCGCCGCATTGGAAAACCAATGGGAAGCCTGTCAAGGCAGGAAGAGGAGAGCCATGGCTATTTTTACAAATCTCGTAATTGGATTTCTCGGATTTATCTTTCTGGCCATGAGCCTGTTAGGTTTACAGCCACCATCCAAGCAATGAGGATGCGATCTCAACACCCAACGGGAAGGAGCGGTTAGCGCGGCAGCCGCGGCTGACCGTTGGACAAGGGATCTGGCAAGCCTGTTGCAGGCAGCCGGAACCATTTCCGACCCGCCGGGAGCATTCAAGCTCCCGGTTTAGGTTTAACAATTCAGAGTTTTTTGGATTTTGCTTAAATAAGAGCGGTTATTCTTGCCGATCCGAAAAGAGAATCTCGCCATTCTCCATCGATTTTATGGAAGCCAGCGCATGCACGGGAACATTCAAATATGCCAGGGCTTCCCGTCCGCCCTCGAATTCTTTCTCGATCAAGGCACCCACTCCCACCAGGGGCGCGCCGGCGGCCTGGATGAGGCGCACCAATCCCATGATGGTCGCACCGCTGGCTAAAAAGTCATCGATGATCAAGACTGGTTCTTCGCGGGGCAAAAAATCGGGAGAGACAATCAACTCGGTCATTACGCCTTTGGTATGCGAAGGTGCTACGGTCAGATAAACCGTATCCGACATGGTGACTGGTTTCTTTTTACGAGCATAGACTACCGGTAAATTCAAATATCGCGCGGTCATCAATGCGGGAGCAATACCCGAGATCTCGGCTGTGAGGATGCGCCTGGCGCCCACGCCGGCAAACAGCCGCGCGAATTCCTTCCCGCAAGCTTCCATTAACTCAGGATCAACCTGATGATTGATAAATCCATCGACCTTGAGAATTCCATCCCCCAGGTTTCGAGCTTCTTTCGCAATGCGATCCTCTAATAATTGCATAGACAACTCCTGCGGCATATTTCAGGCAATTAAACCACAATCCTAACCCTTGCATAGGGGAATCCCTAAACGCTGATCGCGCCGCGAATTTGTTTTGCCATGGCCTGAAATTCAGCGGAATAGCGGGCCTCCTCGCCGCGCGGGCGCGGCAGCCTGACCGGCAAATCCAGCAGCACGCGCGCCGGCCGCTGGCTGAGCACCAGTACACGATCAGCCAGCAGCAGAGCCTCGGAGATTGAGTGCGTGACCATAACCACCGTTTTGCGGCGCGCCTGCCAAATGCGCAGCAACTCCGCCCCCATCTTTTCGCGGGTCAGAGCGTCCAGCGATCCGAAGGGCTCATCCAGCAGCAGCAAGTCAGGGTCCTGGATGAGAGCGCGTGCGATCGCCACGCGCTGGGCCATCCCACCCGACAGGGATTCCGGCCAGACGTTGGTGAACTCCTGCAGGCCGACCAATTCGATCAAGTCCTGCGCTTTTTGCAGCGCCGCATCCTGCGGCACCCCGCGCAACTCCAAAGGCAGCAGGATGTTATCCAGCACGGTGCGCCAGGGCATCAGGTTGCTTTGCTGGAAGACCAGCCCTACGCTTAACTGCTGATTGTCCGCTTTGAGCAGTTGGCCGCCGGTTGGCGCCAACAACCCCGCCAGCATCCGCAGCAAGGTGGACTTTCCGCAGCCGGAAGGACCCAGCACGCATAAAAACTCCTGCGGACGGATTTCCACCTGAATATCCCGCAGCACTTCCAACTCTCCATTCTGATCGTGGAAAGTCATCTGAATGTGCTGGAGGGAAATCACGCTGGCAGTTGAAGCGGTCATTGTCTCATTCAGGCAAAAAAGTGTTGCTGTAAGCGGCACTCAAATCCAGCGGGCTGGAAAGCAGCTCCATGCGCAGCAGTAAATCTTGCATATTCTGCCAGGCTTGCGGGTCGCTATAACCCGGCCGTTCGACCTGCCAGATTTTGATGGAAGCTTCCAACACCTGGCGCTGTACTTCCTGTTCTTCAGGCGTAAGGGAAGCCAGGTTATCCACATATTTTTTGCAGATTTGGAAAGCTTCATCCGCGTGTTCAGCCGTGTAGGTGACCCCGCGCGTGAGTGCGCGCACCATCCCGCGCACCAGGTCAGGATCCTCCTCCATCGTTTTTTCATTGGTGATCAGCCCATTGGCTACCAGCGACAGGTAATCCGAAACCGGCAGGACATCGACCTCATAACCCCTGGCTTGCAGCTGGATCGGTTCGTTGCTGGTGTAGATGTCTACCACATCCACCACCCGGTTAGCCAGGGATTCGACCTGGGTATAACCGATCGATTGCAGGGTAACGTCGGCATCGCTTAACCCGCCGGCATGCAGCAGGGCTTCCAGGCCGATATAACTGGCGCCGTACAAGCCGGGTAAACCGATGGTCTTGCCTTTTAAGTCGTGTGGAGAACGCAGGTTTTGCTCCTTCAGGGCGGCGATACCCACCGGGTAATCCTCATACCAGGCGGCCACGTACACCACCGGCAATTGCTGGGCGCGCCCCAGCAGCACCTGCTCGCCGGACACGATGGCAAATTGCAGTTCGTCCGAACCCACCAGCGCCACCGAATCCGTTTCCATGTTGTAATCCAGCTCCACCTGGATGCCTTCTTCGGAAAAATACCCTTTTTCAATTGCTACATAAAGGGGTGCGAATTGCACGTTGGGGATGTATCCAAGCGGCAGGCGCACCGCGCTCACTTTTTGGGATGAACAAGCAGATGCCAGCAGCATGATGATCCCACACAGGATAAAATTCAATGTCTTTTTCATCGTTAAAATCCTTCCTTAATCCAGTTTCCAACGCAACAATCTCTTTTCCAGCCAAACAACCAGGGAATACAGCAGCACTGCCAGGCAGACCAACGTCAGCACACCCACGAAAACCAGAGCGGTATCATACTGGCCGCGCCCGACATTGATCAAAAAACCCAAACCGCGGTCTGAACCCACCAATTCCCCCACCACCGCGCCGATCACCGAAAGCGTGGCGCCGATACGCAAGCCGCCCAGCAGAATTGGCAAGGCAGCCGGGAGTTCCAACTGGCTGAATGTCTGCCAGGGCGTGGCGCGCATGGACCGCATCAGATCGCGCAGATTTTCCGGCACGGCGCGCAAGCCCACCACCGTGTTCACCAGCACCGGGAAGAATACGGTCAGCGCGCAAATCAGCACCTTGGAAAAAATTCCCGACCCAAACCAGATCACCAACAGGGGCGCAATGGCTATCGTAGGCACCGCCTGGCTGGCTACCAGGAAAGGCTGCAGCACGTTTTCCAGGAATCTGGACTTGGCCAGGAGATACCCCAGCAGGCTGGCAAATAAAACCCCGCAGGAAAGGCCGCTAACCACTTCCAACAGGGTTGCGGCGCCATGTTCCAACAGCGATCCGTCGCTCAACGCGCGCACAAAGCGCTCAGCCACCTGGATGGGTGCCGGCAGGATAAAAGCCGGCAATTGCAGCAACAGCACCAGCAACTCCCACAGCAACAGGAATAGAGCTATGGTGATCACCACGCTCAACCTCCTGATGCTTCGATTTTTTACTTCAGCGGTTTCCATTTTGTATATAAAAAGACCTCGAAAACGAACTACGTTTCGAGGCAATTCATAAAAGAAAACCTTCTTTAATATCCGGACTATACCGTCGACCCCGGAATTACACCGGATCTGCGCATTTCAGCGCTCGTGGGTTATTACCACCGATCGGGAATCGGGAAACCAGTTCCCTCACCCTGCCCCGAAGGAAGTTCGCCATCATTGTATAAGCATTTTTAACACGCGTCAAGTCAAATCTGTGAATATCCATTTATAATGTTGAAATCATGCAAGCGGAAAAACCCTATACCATCCAACCGGCCACCTGGCGCGACCTGTTCGCTTTGAGCGAACTGGAGAAGATCTGTTTCAAAGAAGACGCCTGGCCGCTGCTGGAATTGATGGGCGTGCTCACTTTTCCCGGCGTGGTGCGGCTGCGAGCGGTGGTGGAAAAGGAAATGGTCGGTTTCATCGCCGGCGATGCGCGCCGCGCGGAAAAAACCGGCTGGATCCTGACCCTGGGCGTGCTGCCTTTCTGGCGGCGCAGGGGAATCGCATACGACCTGCTCAGCACTTGCGAGCAGCAAATGGGCATGCCGGTCGTGAAACTGACCGTCCGGCGCAACAACGAATCCGCCCTGCGGTTGTATGAAAAAATGGGCTACCGGCAAGTGGACATCTGGTCGCGTTATTACCGCAGCGGGGAAGATGGATTGGTTTTGGAAAAGACAATCGCGCCCGCATTCGAATCCACAAAATGAATATCAACACAGAATCTCTGCAAATCATCCTGAAAGGCCTAGCGCTGGGGTTTTCAATCGCCGCACCAGTCGGGCCGATCGGCATCTTGTGCATCCGCCGTACGCTGGAACGCGGATTCAAATCGGGCGCGGTCAGCGGGTTAGGAGCCGCTGCAGCCGACGCGATTTACGGAACTATCGCAGCCGCGGGATTAACGCTGGTGGCCAAATTCCTGGCCGAGCAGAAATTGTGGATGGGCCTGCTGGGAGGCGGATTTCTGCTTTATTTGGGCGTGAAGACCTTTTTCAGCAAGCCTGCTGAAAACTCGGTCCGGAGCGACAGCCGGAACCTGGGTGGAGATTTTATCTCCACGCTGTTGTTGACCCTCAGCAACCCCATGACCATCTTCGCGTTCGTGGCCATCTTCGCCGGCTTCAACGCTCAATCCGACACGGGCTACCGCACTTCCGCTTTTCTGCTGGTGCTGGGCGTTTTCTGCGGTTCGGTTTTCTGGTGGTTGACCCTGAGCACCTTGGTAAACCTGCTCAGACAGCGCTTGAACGCAAGCGTGATCTATTTCATCAATAAAGCTGCCGCCCTGACCATTGCCGGATTTGGGGTATATTTGATTTTCAGCCAAGTCTTATAAATGCAACTGCAAGGTTTATGAAAACAGAGTCCAAAAATTCATGGGAAGTGATCCGTTCCGAAAGCGGACCGGATTTGGGTTTATTCAAAACCCGCTACGATTGGGCAAAAAATCCGCGTAACGCCAAAACCATCAAAGCGGTGGTGCTCGAATCGCGCGATTGGGTCAATATCGTGGCGCTCACACCTGCGCACAAGATCCTGATCGTGCGGCAATTCCGCTTTGGGGTAGGCCGAGACACGCTTGAGATCCCCGCCGGCATCATGAATGCAGGAGAAAACCCGCAGCAAGCAGCGATGCGCGAGCTTAGGGAAGAAACCGGCTGCGTGACCGATAACTGGAAGTACCTCGGCGCGTTCGACGCCAACCCGGCATTCATGAACAATATTTGCCATTCCTGGCTGGCCCTGGACGTCATTCAAAAATTCCCCCTGCAACTGGATGAGGGAGAAGAGATCGACCTGGCGGAACTATCCCTGGATGAAATCCGTAAAGAGATCAACGCAGGCCGCATGCGCAACGCCCTCTCGCTGGCAGCGCTTTCCCAAGTGTTCGACCTGCGTATTCAGCAGGGCGATGCCGGTTAGTGATCCAAAAACCGAACCTATCGAGAGGTATTCATGGCAAAAAAATCAAAAAAAATTCAGAGCGTTGATAGTCTGTTAGCCGGCGTGGAGCGGCTGTACATACAGGTCATGATTGGAATCGTGCCGCCTGTCTTCTTGCTGCTGGCGGGTTGGTGGGGCAGCCTGTATTTTGTACCGGAAGAAGCGGTCAAATTCTTTGCCCTGGGCGGGCTGCTGCTGGGCTTGTTCCTGGATATATTGTTCATGCGGCGCTGGCTGCGCAAGGCCTACACCTTACCGGCGGGTTGGTTCGCGGCAGTTTATCTCTTCTACTCCGCCGGCTTGTTCGGTTTCTTTATGGGTGTGCCGGTTTTCAACGCACTGTTGGGAATCATGGGCGGCTACTATGTGGGGATCTGCCTGCGCTTCGCGCAAAAGGATAAAGCGGAAGTGGAAATCGCCGCCCGGCGCACCGCGTTGTTCGCCGCCGGCATGCTGGCAGCGGTTTGCGCCGCTAGTTGGACCATCGCTTACCTGGATCCTTCAACAGCCGCCAATATCAACGGTATGTTCCATCTATCCAGGCCAATCAGCCGCGAGAATATCCTGCTGTTTTCCGCCTTCGCGGGAGTTGGGCTGGCGGCGCTTGAATATTTCATCACGCGCGCGACCGTCAAGTTCGCGCGCTTCATGTAATTGCAGGCGATTTAACGGTTCATTTTTTCCGCGGTAATTTTCCGACTGGCTGGCTGCATCCGGTAGAGAGTAGCAAGCGCCAGGCAAAGGAACAAGCCCGCGTTGATCACGCCGGCTGCCCCGACCACCAGTTTGCTGGGATTAATGAAGATCACGCTCCATACGCCGTAAGTATTGGCGTTAAAGAAAGCGTGCATGAACGCTGCCAGGATGGTGCTGCGGGTTCTAAACCATACGGCGCCCATCCAGACACCCAGACTGGACACCAGGATAAAGTGCAACAGCACGCCCGGGAACGCCTGGCGCCCATAGCCGAACCCCAGGATCAGGATCAGCGGCGTATGCCATAAAGCCCAGATCATACCGGAAAGCACTACCGCCCTGACCTGCCCCAACGGTTCCAGCGCCGGCAGCAGGAATCCGCGCCAGCCAAGTTCTTCCCCCAGGGAGGGAAGCATGTTCATAACCGGCGCGCCTGCCAGTGTTACGAAAGCCAGGGCAGCCAGCATGGTGCCTGCCGGCAGCGGCAGCCCGCTGCTTACGCCGTATTGAGCCATGAAAGATTGCAGGGTCAGGTCGGGCTTTTGGATAAAAGCCCAGGTAATGGCGTAGTTCAATACAAACATTAGCAGGATCACGGCATAGACTTTCAGATAGTCGAACGCTTTTCCCCAATTCAAGCCCAAATCCTTAAGCGGTCTTTTCATTACGATGGTCTGGGTGAAGATGGCGCTCAATGCCGGCACGAACATGGCAGCCGCGATCACCATTTGCGAATTGAGCAAGGGTGCGTCGTAGAGCGTCAGCCCCAACCGCCTGGCCGCGCAGGCCAGCAAGATGGTTGCGCCGAAGGTCAGCCCGATGAAACTGAAGAGCGCTTTTTTGTTGATCATAGCAATTTCCCGATTTTGATTGAATTGCAGATTATAGATCCCGCCGGTGTTTGTTCTCAATCACGCGCTGCTGGATCTTTTCGCTCTGCAGCTCGCGCAGCGCGTCGCGCGCGATCCAGTTGGCGGTCTTGTCGCCCAGGGTCAGCAATTCATTGGCCAATTCAATGGCCGCCTTGTTCAAAGCCAGGTTGCGCTTGCCGATATTGCGCAGTGCCCAGTTCACGGCTTTTTTGACGAAGTTGCGCGGATCGCCGGAGCAGGTTTTGATCAGGGGAAAGCAGGCGATGAATTGTTGGTCATCGGCGGTCTTGTCGTGCCAGGCCAGGCAGGAAAGCAGGGCAAAAGCAGCGCGCCTGACGAATTCCTCATCGCGCGTTGACCATTCGCGCACATTATCCCAGGCAAAACGCGTATGCTGAAAGAGGTTGTCGCACACCTGATCGCATACGTCCCAGGAATCGAAATCCTTCACCCAGGCTTCCAGTTGCTGCTCAGTGGCTTGTTCGGGAACGTCGAGCATGGAGGCCAGGACGCGCGCATCAGGAATGCCGCTCTGCCAGAGTTCGAGCGCCAACTGGTGATCATGCGGAATCTCTTTGGCCAGCTTGCGCAGGTCGGGGATGGAAAGTCCCAACCGCTGCTCGGTGCGGATGGCGAAGCGCGCCATGCTTTCCAGTTGATCCGGCCGGGCGCGGGATTTAAGGAGATCGAGAACTTGTTCTGTTTGCATACCGGACTGCCTTTCTAAAACTTCAATTCTTGTGTTTTTCGCTCTTCAAAGAGGTCCCAGTAGATATTGTACTTTCTGCCGGTCATATCCAAAGCCAAAGTCCAGATGGTTTTGATTCCGGGGAAGTTCTGCAGGGTATAGGTTCCGGGCGCTGTCAGGATCCACAGAATGCTGTCATAAGTGAATTTTTCCCGCTGCAGGGCGATGCGCTGCAGGGTTTCATAGTAACGAATGAAAGTGTTGTGGTACGGGATTTTTTTCAACACGGTGTCTTCACGCGCCAGTTCGGGGTCGAGATAGTGGTTGGTCTGGATCAAAACACCCTCCCTGGGATGGATCACCTTGAAGCGTTGGGCGGTGTGTTCCACCGTCGCCATGTTGCCGAAGCGATCGGCCAAAAAATATTTCTTCGGGCAGCAGGCCGGCACCCTTTCGAACACAGCCAGCGCGTCGTCCACCGTTGCGCAGGTCTCGGCTATCAGTTTCACCAGGTGGATGCTGGAAATGCCGTAAGCCCATTGTTCCGCAAAAGAGAAGGTGATGCCGACGTATAAACCCTGGTCGTTGAGGGCGTCCTCGGGGAGGAAAGCGCGGTAGGACGGCGCGGTCAGCGCTGGATCGACAATGCCGTAATCTGTCACCGCGAAAAATGCGTTCCGTTCCGAATTTTTCACCCGGTAGGCTTCGAAGAGATCGGCGGGAACCGGCAGCCAATCGTAATTGCGGCCTACGCAAAGCGCATCGCCCTGCCTACAACCAAAAATCGTACAAGCCCTGCCCATCCCGATCATATTTTTGAAGAAGAAAATCTCGCCGGTAATGGCGCCATAGAGCGCACTTTGCAGGTCAAACCCGCCGCCCTCGGCTATTCCCCTCAACTCTTCCAGGTACTCCGGGTAGAATTTTTCGTATACCCGCAGTTGATTTTTCAACAGCTGCGGGTCGATAGGGACCGGACTGTTCCCGGCACCATTCTCTCGATAAACGCAGCCCATTTGCCGGCCGATTTCGTAGAAATTACCTTCAAAGGTTCTGTTAAGCATGAATTGTCCTCTTTGTCTTCCTTTGTACTTGTACAAAAGAATTATTGACACATCTCATCCAGTGCAGGGATGATTAATATACCAAAACTATACTAACATAAATAAAATTATTGCGTGGAATTATTTTCAGGGGGGGGGTTCTTGGGGTGATCAAATAAAAGAGTTCAAGATAAAAAACAGCGGAGAGGGTGGGATTCGAACCCACGGTAACCAAACTGGCTACAACGGTTTTCGAGACCGCCCCGATCGGCCGCTCCGGCACCTCTCCGTGTGCAGGGTATTATACATTGAGAATCGCCGCTCTGTAGGAGAATTTTTGCCAGTGATTCTGATAATAACCACAGATGAACACTGATAAACACGGATATTTAAAAACCCAGCTCTTCGACTCGCACAGTGATCGGGATTTTGTACTTTTCGCTGAAAAGGATACTCGCGTCGCAGATTCAAACGCAGTTAGCCTTATTTTCCCTTCAGTTTTTGGCGCATGATGTTGGCGAAGCGCGTGCTGCTGATGGGATGATGGCTGAGAACTTCTCCCTGATAGATCAGGCAAAAAGAACCGAATGGGCTGGGGCAATTTTGTGCAGCTTCGAAATCAGCCATCTCCACCAGGTTGGCTTCAAGGCCAAATTCCCCTTTGGCCGCCTCCAGGATGGCTTTAATATTTTTTTCGGTATAGGGGCACTGGAACGAGCGCATGACCGTCAGGCCTGCGGGGTATCCGTCGGAATGATTGATGATTTCGTGCCTGAAATGCGGATTTTCAGCAGCTTCATCAAATTTCAATGCCAGCAATTCAAAATCGGGTTTGGCCTGATCGACAACCAAGAAACCGTTCTTCAGGAAAATATCACTGCCGGCCATGAACGCGCTCTTGCGAGTAACCACCGCCAGGCCGGCCAATTGTTTTTGCCGGGCTTCTTCAACGATTGTCTGCAGCATGGCTGAAGCATAGCCATGATGCTTGCAGGTACTCTTGAATCCCACAAAGATGCAGTGGATGAACAAATAGCCTTTCGCGCGCACCGGCCGATGGACGTATTCACCGGGAATGTATTCCAGCATGCCCTGGTAACCTTCCGTTTTAGTTATCAAAGCTTTGATGCGTAATCCTTGGGGGTAATATTGGCCAAACCACTGGATTTTGTTTCTGAGCTCCAGATGCTTAGCAACATCCTTGTAACCGCAAACACCGTAATCGGCAATGTTCTCCGGGGTTAGATCGATAATTTGCGCATTGCCATCCAATTCCATGGGTTTCTCCCTCATCATGTTCTGTTTATCGTTAGGATAACATGAATCATGATTCATATTGTAAGTTTGAGAAATGCACGATGCAATTCCACCTAATTTTCACCCATAAATAGTTCGCGTTACAAATGAGGGGGGTATATTATTGCTTGAGATTGCCACGCCCGTCTGTCCTTCGATAGACTCAACGTAAGCGGCGCGTGCGCAATGACAAATAAAAATAATCTAATGATCGTAGGTTGGGTTGGAACCGCACCAACCCAACAGATCCATAAAAAATAAAAGAGTTGGGTTTCGCTGTGCTCCGCATTATGCGGCTGGAAGCCGCTATTGCAGAGTATCTCCGCTCAATACGCTGTATTGAGCTTCGACGCTCAACCCAACCTACTAATGATTTTTAATAATTTGTGAACACGTGTGTGATGGCGGTGGAGGCGGGGCCGCCCAGGGCTTGCAGGACGGCTGTGCGCACATCCGGCACCTGGTTCCCGCCAGCCTGCCCGCGCAACTGCATCACGGCTTCGACCGCCTGGTAAACGCCGGCCGCGCCCAGCGGAAAACCGCGCGCCTTATTGCCGCCCATGGTCAGCAGCGGCAGCCTGCCCCTGGAGCTCAGGTCGTTTTCCTGCAGCCAGCGCCAGCCCTCGCCGCGCGCGGCAAACCCGCAGGCTTCCAGCGTTAAAACTCCATAGATGGAGGCGGCATCCCATAATTCGAAAAAGCTCACGCCGTCCCAATCCAGGTTCGCGTTCTGCAGCGCTTTGAGCACGGATTGCGCGGCGGCGTTGAACGCCAGCGGATCGGGGCGGTCGTGCAGCGCCAGGGCATCGATGGATATGGTGGAGGAGGCGATACGCACCGGTTTCACCTGTCGGCTGCGGAAGAGCACCTTGTCGCTGACCAACAGCAGGGCAGCCGCCCCATCTGCATAGGGAGCCACGTCATACAGGTTGAGCGGGTCGCACACCAGCGGCGCGCGGTCGTAGGCTGCCTGGTCAATTGCCTTGCGGTACATGGCGTGCGGGTTATGCACGGCGTTGGCGTGCGCCAGCAGCGGCAGGACAGAGAAAGCGGCACGGGGAGCCTGGTAAAGGTCCAGATAGCGCTGCATAAGCATGCCCGCCAACCCGTTGGGGGTCAGGCCCTGCGTACTCTCGAAATCGAAATCAGCAGCTTGCGCCACGATCCCGTCCACTTCCGGGCCGACCATGTCGGTGTATTTTTCCACGCCCACTACCAGGGCGGATTCCACCAGGCCGGATTTAATTGCCAGGTAGCCCAGGCGCAGGGCGGCTGCGCCGGAAGCCTCGCCGGCTTCGGTTGTGAAGGTTTCAATGCCCTGCAAACCGATGTCGCTGGCCAGGCGCCCGCCCAAATTGGCCTGCTGCGAAAGAGAGGACGCCAGCAGGTTGCCCACGTACATGGCCTGCGGACGCATTACGCCCGCCTCGCGCATGGCCGCCAGCATAGCTTTGGAGGCCAGATTTTCCAGGGTAAGCTCCCAATGCTCCCCCACCGGAACGGCGCCGACTCCCGCAATGATGACTTCGCTCACGATACCCTACCTCATCGCGATCTTGC
Source organism: Anaerolineae bacterium (assembly GCA_013178095.1). Classification (GTDB taxonomy): domain Bacteria; phylum Chloroflexota; class Anaerolineae; order Anaerolineales; family Anaerolineaceae; genus Pelolinea. Next base: position 60,910 of record JABLXK010000007.1, read on the forward strand.
CGCGGTAGCGGACATAAGTGGCGTAATCGATCTCCACACGCCGTGCGATATATTGGGCAGTCGAGGTCGCCAAAGACCGGTACTTCTCCAACCGATCGGTTACGCGCAAATCCAGCGCGTCAGAACCGGCGCCGGAACCGTAGGAGACCACCAGGATGCGGTCGCCCGCTTTGGCCTCGTCCAGCACGGCAGTAAGGCCAATGGGGGAAGCCGCCGCGTAGGTATTGCCGATCATCGGCGCCAGCAGCCCGGTTTTGATTTGCTCCGCGCTAAAACCCAACTGCTTGGCCACTCGTTGGGGAAACTTGGTATTGGGTTGATGGAAAACGGCGTAGGCATAATCGGCCGCCGTGGTGCCGCTGGCTTCCATCATGGTTTTGGCTGCCGTGGAAACGTGCTTGAAGTATGCCGGTTCACCGGTGAAGCGCTGGCCGTGTTCGGGGTAATGCTGGTAGGCGCGCCGCCAGAAATCGGGGGTATCCGTAACAAAAGAATAGGTGGAAATGATCTCGACCAGCGATTCTTCAGCCGGCCCCAGGATAAAGGCAGCCGCGCCGGCCGCGGCGGTGTATTCCAGCGCGTCACCGGGCTTGCCCTGCGCGGTATCCGCGCCGACAGCCAGGGCGTAATCGCCCATGCCGGAACCCACCAGCGCAATGGCCATCACCATGGCTTCCGTGCCGGCTTTGCAGGCGAATTCCATGTCGGCCGCCTGGATGTTGGGCGCAGTGCCGATAGCTTCCGCTACGATGGTGGAGCTGGGTTTGACCGCGTAAGGATGCGATTCCGAGCCCACCCAAACCGCGCGCAGCTTGCGCGGATCGAGGGCGGAACGCGCCAAGGCGTTGCGCGCTGCTTCGATGGACATGGTGACCGTGTCTTCGTCTAAACCGGGGACGGATTTCTCCTTAATCGGCAGGCCCTCGTCCGAACCGCCCCACATGCGCGCCACTTCCGTGGCGGGCAGGCGGTACTGCGGCACGTAAGCGCCGTAGCCAACAATGCCCACCGGGCGGTTTGGTTTTAACAGCAAAGAATTCGATTCAGGGTTCACTTGGCCCTCCAGCTTTCGATAATTTCCAGGGCGCGTTGAATGTGGATCTTGCCCTCGTTGATCATTTGCTCCGATACGGCCGCCACCATGTCCTCCGGCGCACCGGCCGCAATTGCCACCTGGCGGGCATGCAGCGCCATGTGCCCGCGCTGAATGCCTTCGGTCGCCAGGGCGCGCAGTGCGCCCAGGTTTTGCGCCAGCCCGACCGAAACGATCACCTCGGCCAGTTCGGCGGCGGTCTTCACACCCATTAATTGGATGGCCGCGGCCGCGCCTTTGTGCACGCGCGTGGCCCCGCCTACGATCCCGACCGCCATGGGCATTTCCAGGCTGCCCAGCAGGCTGCCGTCCTCACCCTTTGACCAGGTACTCAGGCTGGTGTAACGCCCGCTGCGGGCGGCGTAGGCGTGCGCGCCGGCTTCCACCGCGCGCCAGTCGTTTCCGGTGGCAATCACCACCGCGTCCACGCCGTTCATGATGCCCTTGTTATGGGTGGCCGCGCGGTAAGGGTCCGCCGCGGCGAATGCCCAGGCTTCAATGATGCGATCACGCACTTCGGCTCCCGTGTAATTGTTGAATGCCAGCGCCTCTTCCGGGATGCGGCATTGCGCGCGCGCCAGCCGGCGGTCCGCCAGGTTGGACAGGATGCGCAGCAGCACACGCCCGCCGCTGATGCGTTCGACCTGCGGCGCCAGGCGTTCCAGGGCGGTATTAATGGCGTTGGCGCCCATGGCGTCGCGCACGTCCATGATCAGGTGCAGCACGAGGAACGGCCCGATGGGCGATTTCTCGATCAGGCGCACCTGCAAATCGCGCGCGCCGCCGCCCAGCTTGAGCAGCAGCGGATCGATCTGGTTCGCTTCCGCCAGCAAGCCCTCACGCTGGGCTTCCAGGGCAGCTTTAGCCTGCTGCAGGTCGGGGACATCCAGCACTTGCATCTGCCCGATCATCTCGGGAGCAGTTGCGGAAGCAGTGAAACCGCCGCCGGCGCGCGCCAGGCGCGCCATGAAAGAAGCAGCCGCCACCACCGAGGGTTCTTCGATCACCATCGGCACAGGTACTTCCCGCCCATTGATGAGGAAATGCTGCGCAACGCCCATGGGCAGGGCGTACGTACCCACCACATTTTCGATCATGTGATCGGCCTGCGCCAGGTTTAGTCCGTCCGCTCCGCTCAGCGCATCCAGCGCGGACTGATCCAGCGAGGTTTGCTCCGCCAGCTGCGCCAGGCGTTCGGCCGGGGTCATTTCGTAAAATTTCTTGTTATATTCTTCCATTTTTAGATTGTAGATGATACAAGCCGCCGGCTTGCAAAAACTATCAGAATATTAACAGGGATTTTAACCACAGGTGAACACAGATTAGGGATAGCTCCCTCTCCGGTTTATACGCCTTGAGGAGAAGGCAAAAAACCTTCCACTTCCAGCCGAGATTCTTCCCTCGCTGCGCGAGGTCAGAATGACAGTATCTGGCGGGAATGGAATCTCATCCTACCGATTACACAAGAAAGACAGATAAAAGTGAGTCATCTATGTTCATCAATTATGAAACAATCATCTGCGTTTATCCGTGTAAGAAAGCAGCCTTTCAACCAAGTAGTACACATGAATGGGTGCTCTAGAAACATTTGGGGAGAGGTAAAATAACCATAGCACTACAGAATTAGAATGGAGTAAAAATGAGAGATCCGCGCATCGATAAATTGGCTGACCTGTTGGTGGATTACAGCGTCAAAGTTCAGCCCAAACAAAAAGTCCTGATCCACGGCGAGTTGGGCAGCGAACCCTTGATATCCGCCTGTTTCAAGAAATGCCTGCAAGCCGGCGCGTATCCATTCGCCGTACCGTACATTGCCGACTGGGTGGAAAGCACCCTGCGCTACGGCAGCCCCGAGCAATACGCCGAGGTTTACCGCCCCTTCAAGGAAATGTACGAAACCTACGACGCGCGTATCCGCATCCTGGGCGAGTTGAATACCAAAGAGCTTTCCCAGTTCGACCCGGCCAAAGTCTCGCAATTTTTTGGCGTCAACGGCGACGCCCTGAAAATCGTGTTGGAACGCGAAGCCAAAGGGGAGATGAAGTGGGTAGCTGCGCTGTTTCCCACCCTGGCCTACGCCCAGGACGCCAATATGAGCCTGGCGGAATACGAAGATTTCGTCTACGACGCCTGTCTGCCGGATATGGATGACCCGGTGGGTTATTGGAAAAATGTCCAAAAGCGCCAGGATAAAGCCATTGCCTGGTTGAAAGGCAAGAAACAGGTGCACGTGACCGCACCCGGCACCGACCTGACTCTCAGCATCGCAGGGCGGCCGTTTATTAACTGCTGCTGCCAGGTCAACGTGCCGGATGGCGAAATTTTTACCTCGCCGGTGGAAAACAGCGCCAACGGTTACGTTAATTTCACGTATCCGACCATGTACGAAGGTTTTGAAGTCACCAACGTGCGCCTGGAATTCAAGGACGGCAAAGCCGTCAAGGCTACAGCCGACAAGAATGAGGCCTATTTGAACGCCAAGCTGGATATCGACGCCGGCGCGCGCTACCTGGGTGAATTCGCCATCGGCACCAATGAACGCATCAACAAGTTCACCGGGCAAATCCTGTTCGACGAAAAAATCGGCGGCAGCTTCCACCTGGCGCTCGGCCACGGCTACCCCGAATCCAAAACCGAGAATAAAGATTCTGCCATCCATTGGGATATGATCTGCGACCTGCGCAACAACGGCGAGATCACCGTGGACGGGGAGCTGTTTTATAAAAACGGTAAATTCATGATCGATTTTTAAGGAATGCACATGAAAGTAAAACTGGCGCTGGCGCAAATTAAAACCAAATTGGGCGTGGTGGAAGCCAACCTGGAAAAGCACCTGGAATTCATCCAGCGCGCCGGAGCCGAAGGCAGCGATCTGATTATTTTCCCGGAACTTTCGCTGACCGGCTACGTGCTGCAGGATCTGGTGCCCACTGTGGCGCACCCCGCCAAAGGCGATGACCCGGTTTTCAAGGAACTGCTGGCAGCCAGTAAAAACATTGACATCGTGGTTGGTTTTGCCGAGGAGGATGTGCGCAACCGCTTTTATATCTCCAGCGCTTATCTTTCGCAGGGCAAGATTGTGCACGTGCATCGCAAGGTGTATCTGCCCACTTACGGCCTGTTCGACGAAGGGCGTTTCTTCGCCTGGGGCGATTCAGTAGCCGCCTTTGACACCCGTTTCGGGCGGGCGGGCATCCTGATCTGCGAGGATTTCTGGCATACCTCGTCGCCTTATTTACTATGGATGGATGGCGCCGACTTGTTCTTGTTCACCTCCGCCTCGCCCGGCCGCGGCCTTACTTCCGCACCCCAGCTTAGTACGGCACAATGGGTGGAGAGTATCAACCAGGCTTATGCCAGCATCTTCACTTCCTTTGTGATCCACAGCAACCGCGTGGGTTACGAAGACGGGCTGCATTTCTGGGGCGGCTCCACCGTGTTCGACCCCAACGGCGAGCTGGTGGTCAAAGCTCCACTGGAGGAAGAAGCCTTGACCTTCTGCGAGCTTGACTTGAACCAGCTGCACCGCACACGCGCGCGCCTGCCGCTGCTGCGCGACGAACGCACCGCGCTGGTGCAGCGCGAGCTGACCCGCATCCTCAACCGCGACGGCAGCCGTTCCGGCAGGTAATGGAGGAAATGATGGACGGTTTGAACATCAATACCGATCTGGCGCGCAGCATCCTGGGCGGATTTATCCGCAGCGAAACCACGCGCGCCGGTTTCTCGAAAGCAGTCGTGGGCCTCTCGGGCGGCGTAGACTCCGCCGTCTCTTGCTTTTTGGCTGCCGAGGCGCTAGGCGCGCAAAACGTGCTGGCCGTGCGCATGCCCTACAAGACCTCTTCACAGGAGTCGCTCGACCACGCTCAAATGGTGATCGACGCCACCGGCGTGCAATCCATGACCATCCCGATCACGGAGATGGCGGACGGATTGATCAGTAAATTTCCAGACATGTCCAACCTGCGCAAGGGCAATATCATGGCGCGCTGCCGCATGATCGTGCTTTACGACCAATCCGCAGCTTTCAGCGGGCTGGTAGTGGGCACCAGCAACAAGACCGAAATCTTGCTGGGTTATTCCACCCAGTTCGGCGATGCGGCTTCGGCCTTCAACCCGCTGGGCGACCTATACAAGACCCAATTGCGCCAATTGGCGCGCGCCCTGGGCGTGCCGCAGGTGATCGTCGACAAAGCTCCCACAGCCGACCTGTGGGCCGGGCAAACCGACGAAGGCGAGCTGGGCTTCACCTACGCCGAAGTGGATAAGCTGCTCTACCTGCTGGTGGACGAGCGCTACACGCCGGATGAGTGCGTGGAAGCCGGTTTCGAGCGCAAATTTGTTGACGTGGTGGTCAAACGCATCCAGCGCTACCACTACAAGCGCGTGATGCCGCCTATCGCTAAACTGGGCAACCGCACAGTCGGCTACGATTTTCTGTACCTGCGCGACTGGGGCACATAAAGGTTTTTTATATTTAATCGCTTTAATTTATGAAAACAAATGGAGTGCGATTTCGCGCGCCGGGATTAATCATCAAAAGGTTGAATTTTAGTAAAAAATTCAATATGTCAAATCCATAAACCCGGCCAAGACCTTTCCCAATGCTTCGCTAAGGGTCGTCAGAATGACAAGAGATAAAGCTTAATGTTGGGTTTCGCTATGCTCCCAACAAAATTTAACAAAAAACGGGCTGTCACCAGCCCGCTTTCGTCTATTCGATCATCCCGTAGCGCTTCAACGCCGCTTCCAGGATCATGTTCACCAGCTCGGTGTGGCTGGTGCCATCGGCGCGGCCTTCGATCACCAGGTCGGAAATATCCGGTGAAAGCCCCGGCAGGGGATTGATTTCCAGGATGTAAGGCTTCCAATTTTCGTTTACATTCAAGCGGAAATCCACGCGGGCGCAATCGTAAGCGCCCATCACGCGGAACACCGCCGCCGCCAGCCAGTTGAGCTCATCCACCAGTTCTTCAGGAATCGGCGCGGGGCACAAGTAATCGAGTTGCTCCGCCAGGGCCACTTTCAGGCGGTTGCTGTAGACCGCATCGGTGATTTCATACGGTTTCAGATCCACCTCCATGGGCGGCAGGAAATATAACCCGGCTTGCACGCGTGGAGCTTTGGGGTTGAGCGGCATGCGGCGCGCAACCGGGCCGACCAGGTTGCCAACCATGCCAACCGTCACCTCGCGACCGTCGATGTAGGTCTCAACCAGGGCGGGCTGCTTGTATTTTTGAATAATAAAGCTAACCTGTTCACGCAGCTCTTCTTCAGTGTGCACGACCGATTTAGCGCTGACGCCCATGCTGGTGCCCTCGCGGCTGGGTTTCACGAACAGCGGAAAACGCAGGTCGTCATTCAGGGGTTCATCGGCGCGGTCGAATTCCTGGAAGGCCGGCGTTGGCAATTCGTGCCACCACAGGATGCGTTTGGTCATGGGTTTATCCAATGCCAATGCCAGGGTGAACAGGCGCGAGCCGGTATAAGGAATACGCAGCATTTCCAACAAAGCCGGAATTTGCGCTTCGCGTGAATCGCCAAAATGGCCTTCGCAGATATTGAAGCAAATATCCGGCTTATATTTGGGCAATTCGGTCATCAATGTCAGATCACCCTCGAAGAATTCGCTGCTGTGGCCGTTGGAACGCAAGGCTTCCTGGATGGCATTAATAGTTTTTTCCGAGTCGAGATCATCCCACTGGTCCTCGGGCATTCCATCCCAATGGGGGGCATTTTTCTTTAAATTCGCCAAAACAGCAATTTTAAATTTTTTCACCGTATGATCCTCATCTTTTTACATTTTAGTCTAAAAATAAGTCGTTCCATTCCTGCCATTTTTGATCCAGAGCATTCTGGATTTCCACATACTGCTGACCCAGGTCCGCCACGCTTTCATTGACTTCCAGCGGATGTTCCAGCTTTCCGGTTACTTCGTTCAATTGTTCTTCCAGGCGGTTGATCTGTTCTTCCAATTCGCGCAAGATCCTTGGATTGATGGATTTTTTTCTTGACAGCTCCACGGATGCAGCTTTGGCTGGTTTGCGTCCGCTTTTCTTGCCGCTGGCAGCCTCTTTCGGCTCCAGGCTCTCGCGCAATTGGCTGTAATTCCCCTTGAACACCAGCATGCCCGTCTTGTCCGGTTCAACCTGCCAGATCTGAGTGGCAACCGCGTCCACCAGGTAGCGGTCGTGTGAAACCAACAGCACCGTCCCACCGAACTCAGCCAGCACGCGCTGCAGGATTTCCTGCGAGGGCAGGTCGAGATGGTTGGTGGGTTCGTCCAGGAGCAGCAGGTTGGCGCCCTGCAGCGCCAGGCAGGCGATAGCCAGCCGGCCGCGTTCGCCGCCGGAAAGCACGCCGACTTCCTTGAACACATCGTCGCCCGTAAAAAGAAAAGTTGCCAGGTATTTGCGCACTTCCGGTTCCAGCATATTGGGGGCAGTGTGTTGAATTTCCTGGATCAACGTCCAATCGTCGTGCAAGCCCTCGTGCGCCTGGGCGAAATAACCCACCTGCACGCTGCCGCCTAAATTCACCCGGCCGGCTAGCGGCGGGATTTTATTGAGCAGTGTCTTCAGGAAAGTGGTTTTGCCTGCCCCGTTGGGGCCCATGATGGCCACACACTCACCGCGCTGCAGCACCAGGTCGGGCACATTGATCAAGATTTTCCTGTCATCGTGATAACCGACCTTCAGATCAAAGGTGCGCAGCACCAAATCGCCGGAACGGGCGGCATTCAGCTTGATGTGAATTCGCCGGGTCTTTTGGGGCGGCGCCAGGCGTGCGTCAACCAACAGGCGTTCCAGCCGGCGGCGGCGCCCTTGCGCCTGGCGGGTGTTCTGTCCGGCGATGTTGCGCCGAATGTAGTCCTCTTCCTTGGCGATGAATTCCTGTTGAGCTTCATATTCCTTCAACTGGCGTTCGTAGCGCTCCTCGCGCTGCAGCAGGTAGGCGCTGTAGTTGCCGTGGTAGCTCTCGATAGTGGGGGTCATTTCCCAGATCACAGATACCGTCCGGTCGAGGAAATAGCGGTCGTGTGAAACCAGCACCACCGCGCCATCCCAATTCTTTAGATAACCTTCCAGCCATTCCATAGCCTGGATATCCAGGTGGTTGGTGGGTTCGTCCAGGAGTAATAAGTCCGGATTGGAAAGCAGCAGCCGCGCCAGGTAAGCGCGCGTGCGCTGCCCGCCCGAGAGGATCGCCAGCGGTTTGTGATATTCGTCCCTGGCAAAACCCAACCCACTCAGGGTGCGTTCGATATCATTTTCATAGTTATATCCGCCAGCCTGCTCGAAACGTTCCTGCAGGCGGCTGTATTTTTCCAGAAATTCCGTGTCGGCGTGATGATCGCCCATCTGCGCATCCATGCCCCGCAATTGCGCCTGCATTTCCAGCAAATCGTTGAAAACAGACAAACACTCATCCCAGAGCGTCCGCCCGGATTCGAGCGCCGCTTCCTGGGGCAGGTAGCCGATGCGCAGATTCCTGGCGTATTGAACCGTGCCATCCGAAGCGGTTTCTTCACCGATCAGAATGCGCAGCAAGGTGGTTTTTCCAACCCCGTTCGGTCCAACCAAGCCAATGCGCGCGTGTTTGGGTACACTAAAGGAAAGGTTTGAGAAGATATCCTCAACACCAAACGACTTAGCAAGGTTACAGGCACTGATTAACGACATGGGAAATCATATATCCGGAATGTAATAGAGCCTTAAACAGCTTTAGCTGCAGAATCCCTGCAGCAATTCCCCCAAAACGATACCCGCGTTGCGAGCACCGTTTCCATTAAGCAACCTGATATGGATCATAACAAAACGGTCGTTTAATGCCACATGTTCACCTGGTGAACCTTTTCCGAAGGTTTCGGATATCCCTTCAAACGATATATTTGAATGAATTATATGTATATTTTAGAAAACCGCCAGATGCATAAAACCTAAAACAGTTGACATATTTCTTAAAGCGTTTGTTTAGCTACCCTGCAGAAAATGCCCAACTCGAAAAAACCGATCCTGTTGAAAGGATAATTAATTTACTGTATATTTAATACATTCCTAAAACCATTTACGCAGGGGTTCCATGAAAACCTTTCCTAAGACGCTCTTTTCAACCCTTTTTATTATCAGCATAATCCTTTGTTCCTGTTCCAATCATTCCCAAACCACAGAATCCGCTCCATCCGTAAATGCCAGCCGGACTGTCCTGTTGGTAGACCTTTCGGGGAGCATGATAGACCCGGATGAAACCGGCGTTGTCAAAATGGATGGTGCGCGCAGCGCAATCAACCAGCTGTTGGATCTAATCAACCTGATCAATCAAACCGGAAATTCCGGCTACCAAAGCCAGGTTGGTCTGGTCACATTTAACAACACCGTTGTTCATACGCTGGAGCCCTCAACCAATTTGGGTCCGATCCGCAGCACAATTACTCAAGCTAATCCGGATGGCGGGACCAATATGTCCGCAGGTTTGGCCGCTTCGATCGAATTGTTGAACCGATCCGACCGGCAGGCCAGGAAAAGTATCATACTGCTCAGCGATGGCATTCCCACCATCACGCTCGATGGAAACGAGGAAATCGATGACCAGCAAGTCATCGCCCAGGAAGTCAAGGATATCAACTGGGGAACTATCGACAACCAAATTTGCCTCTTCACCATCGGTTTCGGCAATATCACCTCACCCGATGATGCGGAATTCGGTGATGCTTTATTGAGTGATCTCGCCAATCAATCCGGCTGCGGAAAATCCTTTAGAGCGCGCGAATCAAACCAATTGGAAAGCGTATTTCTGGATGTCTGGCACGCCTCCAACGGAAAAATATTGCTGAATGAAAACTACGCAGCAGCGGGTTCTCAATTCAATCCATCGTGGAAATTCGAAGTGCCTTCCCGCCAGGCAAATCTCTTTATCACAGTCACCTCCGGCGATACCAATCTGAGCGTGACCTTGCAATACAGGAAAGGCACTCTATACACCATGGCGAGCCCTGCGCTGACCTCCGCACGCTCCGGCAACACCCTGCTGGTCATGATCCATGAACCGAAAAACGGGGATTGGGATATGAAAATACAGGGGGTTGACGGCAGCGCACCAGTCAGCGATTATGCTGTAAAAGTCTCATCGCAGCCGCTGCCGAAAACATTCTTGAGCAGTCCTTGGGGCATCCTACTCATTTTGTTGGTGCTTTTGATAATTAGCGCAGGAATCTATTTGTTGATAAACCGCAAAGAATGGATCGAATCCGGCAAATTAAAAACGGTAATGAGTGGATTATTCTCATTTTCCTCCCACAAATCCGGACAGCCTGCAGATGAATTCCCCTGGAAAAAAGCGTTCATCGCCCTGACCATCTTCACAATCCTGATCGCCGCAGCAGTGGTAATCCTGTACCTGCGCGACCGCACCCCCGGCGAAGCGGAAACCGAAGCACCAGTCATTCCACCGCAAACCATCACCGATACACCTTACTACGATATTACCATCACGCCCACCGTGACCTTGACCGCGACACCCACACCGGATAACGCCCCCCACGGCAAGATCGTGTATTCCTGCCAGGTGGACCGTCAGACCTCGCACGATCAGATCTGCCTGATGAACGCTGACGGCACGAACAACCGCCAGTTGACCGACAATCTGAAAGCCATTCATTTCTATCCCTCGCTTTCGCCGGACGGCAACAGCATCGTGTTTATCTCCTCGCGCGCCGGCGGGTTTGAGATCTTCGAAATGCAAATAGACGGCAGCAACCTGCGCCAGCTCACCTCCGGGATCGGGGAATGCTACGCGCCCGAGATCTCACCAGACGGCAGCAAGATCGTTTTCACACGCTTCAACGGCGGGCGAAACACCATCTCGGTGATCAACCGCGATGGCAGCGGATTGACTGACTTGAACAATTACCTGGACTGTAAAGATCCCACCTGGTCGCCGGACGGCTCGCAAATCCTGTTCATTGCCTCGCCATCGCAAGTGCCGCAATTTTTCGTGATGAATGCCGATGGCAGCAACCCGCACCAGGTCACCGACATCTCCGGCCTGCGCGGTCGCAGCGATTGGGGCGTGAATGGGTTGATGGCCTCCTACCGAGGCCAGACCGACCAGCATAACCGTGAGATTTTTTTCTTTGGAGAAAATACTGCGCCTTACAATGTGACCTCGGGCGGCGATAACCTGGCGCCATCCTTTTCGCCGGACGGCAATTGGGTAACCTTCATGTCCTACCGCGATCATTTCTGGGAATCGGACGGCTGTGAAATTTACGTGATGCGTATTTCTGACGGCACCACCCTGCGCCTGACCAGTAACGACTACTGCGACTGGCAGCCGCGCTGGGGACCTTAGATCTCGTATGGATTGGGTAGAATTAACGAATAGTTATTGGGTAAAATAACCCAATGACCAATACGCCACCTGTTTGCGACTACGAAGGCTCCGACTACCAGGACCGATTTTGGGAGGAGGGCGGCCGCGCCTATGAAGACGGCGCCGAGGTACTGGCACTCAAGCGCCTGCTGCCAAAAGGCGGGCTCCATCTGCTGGAACTGGGCGCGGGAGCCGGGCGCAACACGCCGCGCTACGCAGGTTTTGAGCACATTACGTTGGTGGATTATTCCAGCACACAGTTACAGCAAGCCATCCAGCGTCTGGGCGCAAAGCCGCAATACCGCTTCGTGGCAGCTGATGTGTACCGCCTGCCCTTCGCGCCGGGCGCTTTCGACGCCGCCACCATGATCCGCACCATCCATCATTTATCCGAACCGCAGCTCGCGCTGGAACAGGCGCGCGCCTGCTTAAAAAACGACGCGGCTTTCATCCTGGAATTTGCCAACAAGCGCAACCTGAAATCGATCCTGCGTTACTGGACCGGCCGGCAAAAATGGAGCCCGTTCAGCCCGGAGCAGGTGGAATTTGTCGAACTGAACTTCGATTTCCACCCCGCCAGCATCAAACGCATGGCAGCCGCCAGCGGATTCAAGGTGGAGAAGCAGATCAGCGTTTCGTTCCTGCGCGCGGGATTCTTCAAGCGCGTCATTCCCCTGAAGCTGCTGCTGGCCAAGGAAAACTTCCTGCAGCATATCGCTTCGTGGACGGCGCTCAGCCCGAGCGTTTTCCTGCGCCTGCGCGCACTGCCCGGCGGCCAACCGGCGGCACCAACCGGCGACGCTTTCTTCCGCTGCCCGGCCTGCGGGCATTACCCGCTGGCAGATACGCCGCCCAAGTTGACCTGCGAAGCATGCGGCCAAACCTATGCTTTCAAAGACGGTATCTACGATTTCCGCTTGAAATAATCGGTTCATTTTCATAATTAGGAGGGAAGCATGGAAAACTGGAAATTAAGCCCGTCAGATCTGACGTTCCTGTGGGACGAATGCCCGCGCTGTTTTTACCTGAAGGTGCGCCATAACTTCAAGCGCCCGGCCATGCCTTTCCCCAAGATTTTCAGCCGCATTGACTTATTGATGAAGGATATTTACCTGGGCCATTCCACCAAAAAGATCTCGCCGGAGCTACCGGAGGGCAAGATTTTGATGACCGGCCGCTGGGTAACTTCCGAGCTCATACCGGCCGCCGACGGCTTGAACGCGTGCTACATCCAGGGCATTTTCGACACGGTGGTGCAGTTCGAGGATGGTTCGTACGGCGTGGTAGATTTTAAGACCTCGGAAGCCAAAGAGGAACACATCGGCTTTTACGGCCGCCAACTTCAGGCATACGCCTTCGCGCTGGCGCATCCCGCGCCCGGCAAGCTTCATCTCCGACCGGTCAGCAAGCTGGGGTTGCTGTACTTCGAACCGCAGCATCTGGATGAAGCGCCGCCGGATAGATTAAGCCTGATCGGGCCTACCAAATGGGTGGAAATCCCGCAGGACGAGAACGCTTTTCTGGATTTCATCCGGCGGGTAGGCGATTTGCTCAGCCAGCCGCAGCCGCCGGCCGCCAATCCGGAATGCGCTTTTTGCGCTTACCGTGAGCAAGCGCGCAATACGGCATTTTAATTAATGACGAGGGCGGCGCATTAGGAAATGCACCCATGCTGGGAAAATATCGGATTAGAAGAGCACCAATGCGATCTGCGTGCTGGGTGTTTGTCGGACTGGAAGACCACCATTGCGGCCTACGTATTTAAAGGACTAAATAAGGCGGCGCATTTGGAAATGCGCCCTACTTGAATTATTCGCTTTTTTCCAGCACCCAAAAATGGGAGAGCCCTAACGCACGCAGGGGTGTTTTCTCCAGAAATTGAAGCAAGCTACGCAGCAGTTTGCCCAATGCCGGGCTGCGGTGGATGATGTTGTCGTAGGCGCCGAAAATGGTCGTGCGGTAAACGACCTTCAGAGGCAAGCCGCCGAAAAGTTTGTGCAATGAGCGGTGCATGTAGATGCGCACGTGGGGCGCCAGCTTATCCCGCCAGACATCCGGCAGGTAGTTCACGAAGAGCTTGTTGCCGAAGTGATACTTGCCCTTCCAATAAATACCGTGAGTTTCATAGGGATATCCGCGGTTGGGGCAAAAAACCACCAGGCGGCCGCCCGCGCGCAGGGTACGCGCCATCTCTTCAGCCGATTGGCGGTCATCCTGCACATGTTCGAGCACTTCGTGGCTCAGCATCAGGTCGAACATGCTGTTTTTAAAAGGCAGATGTTCGCCTACAGCGCAAACCAGATCGCGATTCTTCTTTTTGGCTTCCAGCAAGCGCTCGAATTCCACGTCGATGCCAACCGCCAGGCGGGCATTTTCTGCCAGGCGTTCCAGGTATTGACCAACCCCGCAGCCATTTTCCAGCACAACGCCTTTCACGGTTTCCCCGGCCCACTGGCGGATCATGGCCAGGCGGCGCTCCTGTCCGGCGCGCCACACATAAGATGGTTCGCCACGCTGGGCGGCTTTATCGAGCTGTCGAGAGTCTTCGGTTTTTGCCATCATCTATTCTTTCACGTAAGGAACCCAGGCCAGCAGCGTGGTGCCCTGTTTGCGGATGGAGATCACTTCCATGCCGCCGCCGGCAGCCTCGGCGCGCGCCTGCATGTTGGTCAGGCCGTGGCCAATGCGCGCACCCGGCCGGGGGGTATCGAAGCCGGCGCCGTCGTCGCTCACCTTGAGCATCACGCGGTCGCCGCGCCGCCACAAGCGCACGGTGACGCGGGTGGCCTTGGCGTGCTTGGCGGTGTTGGATAACGCTTCCTGGAAAATGTGATAGAGCGCGTCGATCTGTGGGCGCGCCATGCCCTCCACGTCCTGCGGTTCGCCCTCCATGCTCACGTCGACCATGGTGTTGGCGCGGAATTCGCGGATCAGGCTGCGCATGCCCTCGATCATGTTGGCATGGCGCAATTGGCGCGGGCGCAAGTTGAGGATGTAGGCGCGGATGTCGGCGATAGCCGCCTGCAGCGCTTCCAGCGCTTTTTCGATCTGCTGAACGCCGTTGTTCTTGCCTTGCACCTGGCTCATGCGCGCGTTTTCCAGCGAGAGGCCGATGCCGTACAGGGATTGAATGATACCGTCATGCAAGTCCATGCCGATGCGCTCGCGTTCCTCGGAGATGATCTGCACGCGAGCCTGCTGGTTGCGGATCTCGTAGGAAATTCCTTCCGACAACGAAGCACCGGTAGCCTGGAGAAAGTTCATCTCGCGATCCGTCAACAGGCTGCGGCGCGAGTGCGCAAAGCAGACCACGCCATACGCCTCGTCGTTCAAATAAAGCGGTAGACAAATCAATTGTCCGATGGCTTTTTCGCGCAATTCAACGTTCAACTCTTTCACGCGGCTGTTGGGCAGGTTGACCACGCGCATTTCTTTTTTTGTAAATTGGTTGAGCAGCAGACTGCTTTCATCACGGGCAGCATCGACTTCCCAGATATATTGCAGCCTGCCGTGGTGATAGACCAACACAAGACTGTTCCGGCATTTTTCACCCAGGTATACCTCACAGGCATCCAGGTCAAGAAGATCCAGGAGCGGGGGAATCACCAGGCGCAAGTTCGCCAGCAGGAAAGGGAACCGATCCTCGAAGCTCAGGTCTTCCGGTTTTTTTTGGTGAATCTCATCCGCCTGCGGTTTTGCCGACGCAGCGCCGGATGATTCAATTTCATAATCCAAGTTTTCCACAAGCCTGATTTTAATCCAGCAAAAGGCTTTTGCCTAATCGGTTTAATTTCAGCGAATCGGACAAATTTAGTATAATTTATTCATCTATGGCCACCAATTCCCCGCTCAATCGTAAAGATCAGGAAGATGGCATGCGCCGGCAAGGACGGCTTCCGCCGGGGCAAAGCCTGACGCAGAAATTTCCCGTTTTGCATTACGGCCCTATCCCGGTTTTCGAAGAAAGCCGTTGGAATTTCCGGTTATGGGGCTCAATCGAAAAAGAAATCTGCCTTACCTGGCCGGAATTCCAACAACTTCCGCGAACTGTAGTTGATATGGACCTGCACTGCGTCACACGCTGGAGCAAATTCGACACCAGCTGGGAAGGGGTCAGCCTGCGCACCTTGATCGATACGGGTCTGCTGGATTTGAAGCCGGAAACCTGTTTCGTGATCCAACATGCCGAGAACGACTTTTCCGCCAACCTGCCGCTCGAGGTTGCCCTGGCGGAGAATTTCCTGCTGGCCACGCATTACAACGGGCAGCCGCTCACGCCCGAGCACGGCTTTCCGCTGCGCGGCGTGGTGGGAGCTATCCCCGGGCGGAAAGATTTAAAAGACGTTTATTTTTGGAAAGGCGCCAAATGGCTGCGCAGCTTGGAGTTTTCCACAACCGATCGTAAGGGGTTTTGGGAGATGGCGGGCTATCACAACGACGCGGATATTTGGAAAGAAGAACGGATTGCGTAAACCTGCGATTTATCACACAGAACCGTCAAGCGCGAAGCGCCGCAAGGTAATCCGCAGCGAAATTCTCACTTATTTTGCATAGCACATCTTCCCGGCTTCCATTTTTGCTCACCCCCACCTGACCTCCCCTTTTTCGCCTCCACCCAGCCTCTCTATTTTTGAATTCACCTCCTCCCAGCCTCCCCCATTTGAAAAACATAAATGGGGTAGGAGATGAGTAAAATTCGGAGTTTAATTACACCAAACGTTTTTCGACGATTTTTTCCTTAATTACGCGAATCACTTCATCCAGATCATTCAGCACTTGGCTGTTCCAGAAACGCAGGACATGATAGCCCTTGCGGGCAAGGTCGGCGGTGCGCATCTGGTCGTACTCATATTGGTCTTTGTACTGGCCGCCATCAACTTCGATAACCAGTTTGAGGCGCGGGGCGCAGAAATCGACAACGTAGTGCTCGATAGGATGCTGGCGGCGGAAATGAACATTTTAGATTTGATTTTTACGAAGAGCTTCCCATAATTTCGCTTCGGCGGGAGTAGGATTACTGCGCAGGTCGCGCACGTAGGCATGGATCAACGGGTCTTTGGATGACATAGATTCCCTCTGGTGGGAATCATTTTAATACTGGTTTTGGTGCTCATCCTCCCGGCCTTTTGGTATTCACCCCCATCCAACCTCCCCAAAAACCTTACGGTTTTAGGGGAGGAGCCATTGGATATTTCAGTACTTGTTTATTTCGTTATTTATTTTTATCTTTCATCCCGTTCTCTCTCACTTTTTATTCGCCTTCTCCCGGCCTACTGTTTTTCACCCCCTCCCGGCCTCCCCCAAAATCTAACGATTTTAGGGGAGGAGAATCTTATTTCGACATACAATAGCATTTATGCAAGTTTTGAAGGATGATAAATATGTTCGTGGGGGGTGAGTTTTACGCAGACGAGCGCTGGACGTTGGACCAGCCGGGGGTCGACACTTGCGGCTTGACCTTCCTGAATGGGGGGAAGGCCTGCCTGATCGTGATCGCCGACCACCTGCGCGCGCAGGGCATCGGGCGCGTGCTGCTGCCGGCGTACCTGTGCCCGGACATCGCCACCACGCTGGAGCGCTGCGGGCTGACATGCTCGTATTACGATATCCGGCCGGACCTGTCGATCGACCTGGCAGACCTGGAGCGCAAAGCAGCCGGGGAGCAGGCTGTATATTTCATCAATTACTTCGGCTTCCCCCATCCACCCGAAACGCAAGCGGTCTTGAAAGGTTTGCAGCGCCAGGGCAGGCTGCTGATCGAGGACAACGCACAAACAGGGTTCTGGGAGCACAGTATCGGGGACTTCGTATTCAACAGCCTGCGCAAGTGCTGCGCGCACGACGGGGGCTATCTCGCCACGCGCGCGGACGTGACGGCTTTCATCCAGCGCCACCGCGACGCGCCCAACCGGCGGCTGCCGGTGATCCGCGAGTATCGGGCGCGCCTGGCGGAATACCTGTTCGGGAACATGGATAGCTACGACGAACTGGTGAAGCTGTACGAACTTTCCGAGCGCTACTACGCCGAGGACATGGCGGTGGCGGGCGACCCGCAGGAAAAAGAAGCCATCGAACGGCTGGACTGGGCGGGCATGCGCCGGGCGCGGCGCGAGAATTACACGTATTTACTGGACGCGATCCGGGATATCCCCGGGCTGACGCCTATCTTCCCCATATTGACGGAAGACACCACGCCGCTGGGACTACCGGTCTACGTGAACGGGATGGCACGCGACGAGCTGTGGAACCGGCTGGGCGAGGCAGGCATCGGGTTGACCATCCACTGGCAAGGCATCCTGCATGACACGCGCCTGAACGACAACACGGCTGCGGTGGAGATGGCCGGCCGCATGCTGACACTGGCCTGCGACCAGCGTACCAGCCGCACGCAGATGGACTACATGGTGGAAAGTATCCAGCGCATCCTGGGAGAAGCCAAGACCGGTCAGTCCTGAATGGTGGACAGAAAGGTTTCGATATCGTGCGAGAAGGCCAGGGTGCCCTGCTCGATGCAGGCGGTCAGGGCTTGCGGGTCTGCGAAGTCGGGATCTTCAACCAGGACGTGCGTCAGGATGGCGTCGGCTTTGAGGGGATCGGGCACCAGCGGGTATTGATCCCAGGTGCTTTCCCGGATAATCTCCCAGTAACGGGCCTGCACCGGACGGTTGCAGCCGGACAGCCAGGCTTCGAAGCGAAAAACATCATAGACGAAAACGATGGCGATCTTCAGGTCGCGGCTTTTGAGGGCAGCGGGGACAAAGGAAAAATAAGTCATATCCATATAGCCTTGATAGAGGTTGCCGGACACAAAGGCATGGGGGTAGCGATTCCTGAAAAAGGTTTTCAGCCCCTGCATGTAATCCATCAGCCCGCGGTAAGCCTGCTGGATGAAGCCGCGCTTGAGCTGCTGTTGATAATCCTGCATGGACTCGTTAAATGACGCCATTTTTTGCAGCCCTCCTGCGGGCTGTATACCTACGGCAGGATTGATTCTACCAGTTTATCCGGCGGGGGCAGCAGGCTTTCAGCGCGTTTCACGCGGCTCCGCCCACCGCAGCGGACCGAGCCTGAAAGATCAATCCCCAGCCAAAGTCTCGCGGATAACGCGCTCGACGAAATCCAGCGGCATGGAGGATTTGGCGCTGATTTGCTGCGCGCTCATACCCTGCGCGTGGAAGCGGCGCACGACGGATTCCATGGTTTCGCCGATCTCGACGATGAAGCCGTCCGGGTCATACAGGCGCATGACGCGCTGGCCCCAGGGCTGCTCGCGGACGGCGTGGATGAACTCGACCTGCGCTTCGCTCAACCTTTGATAGACCGCATCCACCTCATCGGTCTCGAAAAACAATTCGCCCTCGTGCTTGCGGCCGGGGGCCGGCGCGGGGTTACGCCCGGCATCGCCCAGCAAGGTTTGAAAGTGCGACCTGAGGTGCAGCGAAAAATCACCTTCGAAAGCGACATCCTGCCCGAAATCGAACTTAACTTTCTGGCCGAGCAAGCCCTCGTAAAACTTGCGCGAAACGGCTATATCCTGTACCGCGATCAACGCACCGGAATATTTCAACATCTTTCCCTCTCTTTCCATCCTTTTTTATGCCGATAATAAATTTACCAGATAAAGAAGATCAGGCGGGAGGGGATTTTTCGGCGAAATCGTTCCCAACCATCCATTTCCTCTTCGAGCAGCTTTTCCTCGCCGCGGATGCGAATCATTCAATCAATCATACTAATGGGATGAACAATAATAATATACTCGACACAGTCTTCGAGTTACCGGGCGCGGCCATGCGCCCACCAGGCCGGGTAAATTTATAGGCAGCGATTAAAAAACCATCCGCCTTTCCTTCGAAAGGCAGATGGTTCAATCATATCTTCATCAAGCAAAGCTTATTCTACGGTAAAAGTCACCGGCGCGCTGTCGTCGAACTTGAAGGTGAGTTGCTTACCGAGGCTGGTCTGGGGAATCTGGTAGACCAACTGCAGGGTCGATTCCGCGGGCAGGTCGATGCCTCCGCCGGCAATGGCCAGCATGGAGCAGCGGCTGACATCGATGCTGAAGGGGTCCACATCGCCCGCCTGAAGGCCAGAGTAATACGCGCCGTGGGGCTGGCCGTTCTCATCGGCGATCATGAGGGCGGCGTAAGGCACCGCTTTCAAGTCACCCAGCGGTTTGGCTTTCAAGCCGAGCGCCACGAAGCTGCTGCCTTCGTCAGCCAGGACGCTGCCGTTGGTCTCTGGATCGTAAAGCTGGTCGCCGACCAACTGGACGGCGAGCACGGTGACTTCCCAGTTGGGGCTGGCGAGCACGTCGCCGATGGCCGCGGCGGCCGGCTCAGCCGGCGCAGGGGTGGCAGTGGGTTCGGGGATGGGCGTGGCGGTGGGCGCGGGGACGGCAGTGGGAGTCGGCGCGGCAGGCGCGGGCTGGCAGGCGGCCAGCAGGCAAGCCAGGAGGGCCATGCCGACGGTCAGGGTTTTGGTATGCATTGAATTCCTCAATTCTGTAATGGTTTTGGGTTGAAACTACACCCTGGATTGATTATACATTTTCAGCGGGAAATTTAGAATTCGAAAACGGTTTTCATGCGCAAAAATCCCCGGACGGTTCACTGGACGCGGTCTTCAAGCTCCCAGGCAAGGTCCGCATGGCTGGCAACAAATTCTTGCGAGAAGTACTGCGCCAGGTCCCGGCGGCCTTGCAGATGGCAGCCGAAGAAAGCAATCGCAAAATGGGCAATGCGTTCAATCATCCCGGTATCATAAATCATCATGTGGTCCTGATCCATAAAAACAATCATGGATTTGTCAGACGTGCCGAGATGATTGAAGATCAGGACGTTTTCCTTGTAAAGCGCATCTTTGCTTCCAGCGAGCATCAGAATCGGGCGATCAACAGCCGCCAGCCCGCGTTCGCCGAACAGCCACCAACCTTCGCACGCCATCGGCATCACAGCGCGGATACGCTCATCGGTCATTGGCTGCCAAAGCCCATCTTCGCTTTCCGCCACGGACTTACCCGCGTGAGCGATAAATTCATCCCAATCGCGGGCGGGAGCGCAACTGAATGCGGATAGACTGCCTAAAATCGCTTGTGTCTCCAGATCAGGATCCGGACACTGAGCCAGGTAGTAAGCGGGGTCGATGCGCGCGCCGCTCATGGCCAGCGCGTTATACCCATCGAACGAATAGCCAATCGCGCCGGCATGCTCGGTATCGATCAATCCCTCCAGACCCTCAGGCGGGTAGATGGCAACCTGGTTCAATGCAAACAGGATATCCAAAGGTTGGTCGATCATTGATTCGCCCATGCTCAGGTAATAATCAATGCCATCCACGCTGGCCCAGGTAAAGCCCCGGCTGACCAGGTAAGGCGCTAAAATTTTTGCAACTTTGGTTGAAGACAGAATCAAGGGATAAGGCGCGCCGCCACCATCCGGCCGGGCATCCTTAACCGGTTCCATGACATCATCGCCGGCGGCAGGTACCGCGGGATACCAGACCGTAATGCCCACCTCCCGATCACCGCGAGCACTATCTACGGCCTTGAAAGAGCGCATTCCTACCCCATATGGGCCGGGGCCCGCTAAAGGATAGGGATTGGAGGCATCGATATCCGGCAGAAGCGCTGCGGTTGGTTGTTGGGGTGTTGCGGTTGAAGGGAGAACATTTGCCGGGAGACAGCTACCCGATAAAAAGGCCAGAGAAAAACCTACTAATAAAAACAATTTTTCTTTCATCTAATCCTCCTGTCCTGAATGAGGAAACAAGAAATCACTGCCTATCACAAAACCGTGGGATGAGCTGCTGCGCACAGGGTTATTCAGGATGACGAAGGGAAGTGACCCGGAGGAGTAACGAGATGATGTCTTGGTATTTCGATGTCAAGGACGTCAATCAGGGATGAAATCGGCGAGGTTCCGGGAGACCCCGGTCTGTGTTGATTATCAGTATAGCACGCCGGCTGCTCACTGGACGCGGTCTTCAAGCTCCCAGGCATGGTCGAGGGCGTGCCAGGCGACGCGGCGCACGAAAAAGCGCGGGCTCCAGCGCTTGCCGCCGCGCGGGCCGAGGGCGGGGATCTCACCGCGGACGGAGGCGGCCAGCGTATCCAACATGACCAGGCGCAGATCCGCATCGCTGGTGCCGGGCTTGGCCTTACCGCCCAGGGCGGTGAGGTAGGCTTCTTCAGCGCCATTGTTATGCGCGATCATTTTTTCCAGGCTGCGCCCGCCGCCGCGCGGCCCGGTGCGCAGGCTTTTACCCTGCGCGGCTGCCACCGCCCGGTCGAAAGCCTGCCAGGCGGCGTGAAGGATGGCCCGCATACGCTCCAGTTCGGGCGCGTCCACAGGCAGTTCGTCGCCCGGCAGAGGCCGGTCGGGCGCGCCGAATTCGGTGACGGCGTTGCCGGGCAGGGAGGCAACCACCTGCAAATCCGCGACGGAGTTGATCGAGGGAAAGGCCAGGCCGGCGCCCTGCAAGGCAAGGGCGTAGCGCGGGACGTAGTCGACCAGGGTCTGCAGGGCGGCATCCGCGGAACGCGCGCCGCGGCACCAACCCGGCCAGGCGGGCACGACAGCGAAGACGCGGGTTTTGGCGGTTTCGAGATAGACGGGGACGGGCAGGGAAGACATCATTCACTCACCTTAATCATTCAATCAGTCCTTGCGATTACTTAGCGGATGGTCGGGGTTCAACTGGAGCAGATCCCACAGGTTGCCATACAGGTCCTCAAAAACCGCCACCAAGCCATAATCGGCCTGCCTGGGTTCGCGCACAAAATGGATGCCCTGGGCGAGCATGTCGCGGTAATCGCGCCAGAAATCATCCGTGTTGAGGAAGAGGAAAACCCGGCCGCCGGTCTGGTTGCCGATGAAGGGCTGCTGTTCGGGCTTGGAAGCCCTGGCCAGCAGCAGGGTTGCTCCATTGGAACCGGGCGGGGCAACCACCACCCAGCGCTTGTCCTGCTCCGGCTGATAAGTATCCTCAACCAGGGTGAAATGCAGTTTCTGCGTGTAAAAAGCAATGGCTTCGTCGTAATCCCTGACCACCAGGGCAACATGCACAAGGGATTGTTTCATGATGACCTTTCTTTTTTTCGATTCACTTCAGCAAGCATGATATGGATATGCAGGTATTTAAACCTTTTCGTTGACGATCCGGCCATCCCGATAGACCAGCACCAGATTGTGCACGTAGGGACTGGTGAACAGCGCCTGCTCCTGGGCGTCGCCGGGAGTCATAATGACTTTATAGTCTGTGGGCGTCAGCTTGTCGCCATAATCATTGGCGTATTTATAGATGAGACGGCAGCCGTAAGCCTGCGCCATGGCGGACAGCATTTCGGCTTCTGTCGCGCCTTTAAATTGCGCTTGCGCGGTTTTGATATCGATACTGCTCATGCGATTTAACTCCTCCCGATAATTTTAGAACACCAGCCGGGAATCCGCGCGAAGCGCCATCCCGGAATATGGAACCATTTTATCGCAACACGGGCGGCCCTTTTTTTACTCCAGTTCGGGATGATCGGTGGAGCGGCGCAGGAAGCGCATGCCGGACAGGATTTGGGCGACGCGTTCAAGGGCAAGCGAGCCGATATAGGTGCCCAATTGGGTTTTTTGAACTGTGGATGCGCGCGAGACAAGCACGACGCTGGGTTTGGGCAGGCCGCCTTCACCGGCTGCAAGCCGCAGGTTGCCTGGGTAGTTGACGCGCTTCAAGTTGGTGGAGATAGTGCACACCCGCACTGTGCCGGCGCGGTTGAGGACTTCAATCACCACGTGGGGATGGGCAATGCCCGGCTCGGAGCCATCCGGCCCCGGCAGCGCCAGCCAGTAGATGTCGCCCGGAGTGATTTCCCGATAGCTCATCGTTATTCAGGCATTTTCCTCATTTTGCAGGCCCTGCTGCTCCAGCACGAAGCGCACAGATTCAGTAAAGACGGATCGATAGGCGAGGTAATCCGCAGGAGCGGGCAGGTTGATCTGCACCCAGGCGCGCATGGGCGGGCGGCCGAGGGGTTGGAAGGGGACGACGCGCGGGTCCTCGCGCAGCAGGCGTTCGGCGGACGCGGCGGGCAGCTTGAGCCCCACGCCCCCCTCATAAAGGCAGGCGCATAGCTTTTTAAAGAAATAATAATATCAACATGTGTTTCATAATATGAGGATAACAAATAGATAAATAATCAATTATTGAATAGTTTTTTTAGTGGTGATCCGCCAACATTTCCTATTATTACACCAGAGAAGGGATCTGAGGTTGAACAGAAATTTAACAAATAATGCGTATAAATACTAATTACGTAAGAATTTTTTGGAGCAATAACATCATCTCTTTCAATATTAACTGCCAAAGTACAAGAAGTAGTTCTTAAACAACTGATTATTGGATAGGTTTTTTGGAGATGGGAAGATCAAGAACTCCAACAGGAAAATCTCCTGAAGGAAAATTATTGGTAAGGCAACCATTTAACATGTCTTGTGTGTATCCTCCTATGGCGTCATTAACTCGAATGTGGTCATAATTTAAATATGTAGTAAAAAAATAACTATCATATTTTGCGTTATAGGTCGGCCTAAAAAAGGACATTTGTAGATTTGGCTCTTCACGATCCTTTATTGAGGAAATCTTGCTTTTATCAACAATATCATCATAACTACCATGAACTATTTTAAAAACAAGTTTGGTGTTTTCTCCGAAAAC
The DNA here is from genome assembly GCA_013178095.1 of Anaerolineae bacterium. Classification (GTDB taxonomy): domain Bacteria; phylum Chloroflexota; class Anaerolineae; order Anaerolineales; family Anaerolineaceae; genus Pelolinea. The sequence goes on from JABLXK010000007.1 coordinate 85,073, forward strand.
AGTGATAGTACTAGAGTAATCATTTTGTAACATATATAAGTAAGAGAGTGCCGCGGGAGAATAACCTTTGTTCTTTTTAGTAAATTCAGTCAAATCAGCTTCCCAACCAAATTCAGTATCAATTTGATAAATCAAGTTGTCTCGGACAGACTCTGTTTGAGCAAAAATATGACCGGTTTCTATGTCAAGAAAACGCCGCACCTCATCCTTGCTGTTTTTCCAGACATAGGTGTCCATTTCTTCATCAAAAGTTGGGGACAAGACTTCATCTTTGCCTGTTTCATAGTTGTAGACAGTAAGAGTACTAACTCCTTCAGGTAAAGAAGGGAGAGTCTGTGTTTCGATGAGGACAGGTGTTGTTGTGGTCAAAGGAGTGTTCAGTGGAATTGGAGTTTGATTGAGAGTATAGTCAGGTTTACTTGTAGTTGTAAACTCAACCGAATTTTTACCAACACAGGAAGAACACAAGAGGACAACAATCACGCTCGCGAATCGTGCAAAATTTGTGGGTGAAACAGCAAGTCTTTTTACAGTCATAATAACCAAAGGTTTGCTAAGGTTTCCCTCAATACCATTGGGCATAATAGCTAGATTATACAATAGAGAAATTGGATATTGGACAGGATTGAGAACGGGGGCAGACAGAAATCGCTCAATGGTTTTTCACGCACATTGTCCATTGCCGCGCACGCAAGGGGATGCGGCGCAAGATCGAGGATCCCGCGGGGATCAGCCGACAGATTCGCGGGCAATATGCAGTGTACGGTCAGCCAGGAATGCCAGGCGGCGCTGAATCTCCGGTTCGTTGATCAGCCGGTCGAACAGATAACCGGTTTCGAATTCGGTCTGGGTGACGCACTCGAAGCAAGCCACCTTGCGGTCGATACCCTTGACTTCGTCGCTCATGAAGGAAGTGATCCAGGAAGCGCCGGCGGACTGGTGGGGCGTGGAGAGCAGGACGGCGCTGACCACCGATTGCTTCAGTTTCTCGAGCGGCGCCTGTTTGTAAAAGGCTTGCGACCTTTGCGAGTAGGCCAGCCACAAGGCTGGGGGCATGCCGCCATAGGTAGGCACGAACAGCAGCAGAATCTCGGCCGCCCAGGTTTTATCCCAGATGGCACGCACGTCGTCATCGATCTGGCAGGGCGCATCCTGCTTTTTGCGGGGGTCGAGGCGCTGCAGGCATTGGTAGGCGCAGCGCTGGCAGGGGGTGATTTGATAATCAAAAAAGTTGACCAGTTCGGTTTCCACGCCGCCGGCCGCCAGGCGGTCGAGGGTGAAGCGGGCAAAATCGAAGCAATTGCCGTGTTCGCGGGCGCTTACCACAAGGGCGATGGCTTTCATGGTTTGTGTCCCTCCGTCAGGTGAATGGAATCACAATTTTTATTTTATGAAATTATTATCCATTATGGCACACAGGATTAGGTTGATATCCCGCAAAAATCACACCTCGAGTAGAGTTTTATTAACACCTCTCCCACTCATTCCGATGACAGCCTCGCCCTTGTGTTTGATTGCTTGACGCAATCAACGAAAGGGTGTCTCCGGCTTTCACACAAGTGAAAGCCTACGAGTAGCTTGTCCCGGAATGAGTACCTTCGCCCTCTATACAATAATGCTGTCATGCTGGAAAAATTTTCCTTCAGGAAACATTCAATTACTACCGTACGCAGAAGGAGTCTCAACTCAAGCCGAGATCGCCTCCCCCGAGGGGATGCTGCGCGAACGCCCCGCCCCTTCGACGCCCTACGCTACGCTGAGGGCAGGCTCTCAGGGAGCGGGGCTCGCGATGACATTTTGAGGGGAGGGAGAATTACGCTGAGGGCAGGCGCTCACACTTCGACAGGCTCAGTGGACGGCGGCAAGCCGGCAGCGTGTTGCTTACGGTTGATGGGCATCCTGGCGCAGGATCTTTTCCATTGCTTTGCCTTTGGCGAGTTCATCGATGAGTTTGTCCAGATAGCGGATTTTCCGCATCAGCGGATCGGCGATCTCCTCCACGCGCACGCCGCACACGACGCCTGTGATGAGGGAGGCATTGGGATGAAAGGCCGGCGCCTGCGAAAAGAAAGTTTGCAGATCATGGCCTCGTTCGATTTGCTCCCGCAGGCCGGCCCGGTCATAGCCGGTCAGCCAGCAGATGATCTGGTCCACTTCTTCTCGAGTGCGGTTCTTGCGTTCCGCTTTTTGGACGTAAAGGGGATAGATATCGGCAAATTTCATCTCGAATAACGAACGCCTGGGCACGCGCACACCTCCTGCGGGTTGGGTTCCGCTTTGAAAGGGAACACTATTTCAAATCCATCTACCAAAATTATACTGAACTCTCCAGCGTATAAAAAAACCGCGCGCGTGGCGGAAAGCATAGAGCAGGTGGTTGATGGGGGATGAGCGGGATCGACAGTACAATTGAGTGGTTCCATAAACCTGAAATGCCAACAAGACTCACATGCCATTCCTAACCTCCATCCGCTCCCTGGATAACTTCCACGCGGAAAACAGCTATCCGTTCGATATTCCGGCGTTCTCGCAGGGGATCGATCTTGAGTTCAGCAGCAACGTGACCTTCTTCGTGGGCGAAAACGGGTCGGGGAAATCGACCCTGCTGGAAGCCATCGCCGGGAACTGCGGATTCCATGCTGCGGGCGGGAACCGCAACCATCATTACGAGCATCCAAAGACCGAATCCAACCTGGGCTCGGCGTTGCGATTCGCCTGGTTCCCCAGGGTGACGGACGGTTTTTTCATGCGGGCGGAAAGCTTCTTTAACTTTGCCAGCTACGTCGACGAAATAGCAGCGGAAGATGCGGGCATCTACGGTGCGTACGGCGGCAAATCATTGCACGGGAAATCGCACGGGGAAGCTTTTCTGGCTTTGTTCGAAAACAAGTTCAACAAGGGCATTTACCTGCTGGACGAACCGGAAGCGGCCTTATCCCCCAAACGGCAATTAGCCTTCCTGGTGCTGATGCACGAGCTCGAGAAAAAGGGAGCCGCGCAGTTCATCATCGCCACGCACTCGCCCATCATCCTCAGTTATCCGGGGGCGGTGATCTACAGCTTCGACCAGGAGCGCATCACGCAGGTCGCTTACGAGGAAACCGAGCATTACCAGATCACAAGGGATTTTTTGATGGATCCGAACCTGTATCACCAATTCCTCTTCCCGGATTCCAGCGAGGAATGATCTCTTCCTTCTATCGCGATTCCACGGACTTGCCCGTTTTTGCAGCGCTCCGCCAGCCGAATTTACGAAATGATAAAATAAACCATAGGTCCAAGCACCAATCCTTTCAGAAGTAAGTCAATGCGCGATCACTAAATTGGACCGCTTATCAGAAACGGAAAAAACTCGCTTATCGGTAGTTCGGTTTTGGACACTTTAGCTTACGCGAATTCCACTCGACTTATGGCAACCTCAAGCATTGATGCCTTTCTCTCGATTTCTTTATTTATGAATTCGGTAAAAATTAAAAAACCCCACACCCATCCTGAAAGGAAAAAATAATGGCAGAAAAAGTGATTTTGGACGTCGATACCGGTTCGGATGATGCGATCGCGATCGCCACAGCGTTTTTATCCCCCGATATCGACCTGCTGGCGGTTTGCACCGTCAACGGAAACCGCAGCGTGGAGATAACCACCAGCAACACGCTGCGCCTGTTGGAATATCTGGGCGCGGACGTTCCGGTGTACCGGGGATGCCACCTGCCCATGGTGGCCTCGTTGACTCCCGGCAGGCGCAAGCACGTGCCTTTTACCGGCCCGGATAACAAAGAGGAGGACGTGCATGGGGATTACCTGCCGCTGCCCGAACCCACGCGAAAAGCCCAGCCCGAACACGCCGTTGTTTGGCTGGTGGATAAGCTGAAAAATTCCAAAGAAAAAATCACGCTGATTTTCGTCGGCCCCTTGACCAACCTGGCCATGGCGCTGAGGATCGACCCGGATATTGTCAAGAATATCAAGCAGGTCATCATCATGGGAGGAGGATACCTGGTGAACAACATCACCGCCGGGGCGGAATTCAACTTCTGGATCGACCCGGAAGCGGCAAAAATCGTCGCGGATTGCGGGGCTCCCCTGGTGATCGTGCCATTGGACGCAACGCATGCCGCTTACGTAACCATGGAGGAGGCGGAGGAATTCATCAACCTGGGCACCCCGGGGTCCGTCATAAGCGGAAAACTGATCAAACAGCGCATTGCAGGATACAACGCCTTTCAGCCGATGGCAGTTCCCAACGCGGCGCCCATTCACGACGCTCTGGCGGTGTGCGCGTTGATCGACCGGGAAGTTCTGCGCTCATGCATGACCGTGAACATGGACGTCAGCATCGCGCACGGCATCACCGATGGCATGAGCCTGTTCGACACGGGCGGCAGGGACAGGAACCGAAAGCCCAACGCGATCGTCGCCAAAGACGCGGACCGCGAAAAGTTTGTCGGGATGATGAAAGAGATATTGGGAAGAAAAAACTAAGAAAGCACGCCTTTAGCGCACTTAAGTTAACAAACAACAAACTCCCTCAACGTGAGGGAGTTTGTATTTATCAATTTACGATCCTGGCTTACCTAACCTTTGCGCTTCTACTGGCCCAAGTACTTGTCAATCCTGTTTTGAGCATTTGCACGAAGATTATAGAAATAAAAAGGATAATCGAAGCTGTGGTAAACACCCCGGGGGAATCCATGACGTGTCAATTCATACAAAGCGTCTTCATCGGCCGTTGTGCAAATCAGCGCACCATTTGCGGTATCAACCCGGGCGTCCGCGTATTGAGGCACCGTTACAAATGCCAGGGTTGCCGGATCGGGCATAATCGATCCCGCCCCTTCGCTCGTTTCAGCCAGAGTTTCACTTCTCGTCCAGGTGATTGGATTGATCACGAGACCCACCAACCCGGATAAGACCGGATTATCAGCCGGATCGACATCCGGCGCCTGCGTGTTGTAAGAGATGATCACGCCCGTATCATCCGGGCCCTCGGCGAACTTCAGGTGCGGATTGTCTTTAATAACCTGAGCCGTAACCGGATAGCCGATCACATACGCAGCAACCATTCTCTGATACGCATCCGGATTATCTTTCAGATACCCGGTCAGCAGATTGATCAATACATTCGACCCTTGCGAGTGTCCGGCTAAAATAAACGGACGACCCTGATTGAAATGCTTGATATAGTAGTCGAATGCCGCAACCGCATCCAACGTCGGTACACCCGCGATCAACGCATCGTGCTCAGGCAATGGCAATGACAAGGCATAAGCCGCATCGGCTTGTCTGTAATAAGGCGCATAAACATTGGCAATGGGTTCAAAAACGGCTGCCGATCGCGTGAAAGCAGAGGCCGAACCAATCAACATAGAGGGGTTGTCGATCTCGCAAATATAGGGTTCGTCTTCACCCCTTTGCCAAGCCGTCGGGTAAAGGTAAAACACATCCACGGCTTTGGTCACAACCGGTATTGACAGCCAATGATTCGCCTGAGAATAATCCGTCGCCACAGGCTCGGAGCTTGATGTAACACTTCCACAGGCGACAAGAGCAAAAATCGTTACCAAAGCAATCATTAGTAATTGGGTTTTATTTATTTTCATTTTCTGCTGCTTTCCTCATTTTTATGTCAATGCTTGGGCGTTGCTTTATGGCTTATTGGTCTGCGCAATCATGCGTGCGACCAAGTCTGAACTTTGCCTGGAAGCAGTAAAACCTTAATGATGAGAGCTGTTCGTTTCATGTGCCCCAGGAACTTATGAACACGATTTAATTATGCCATAGGAAAGAAGAAGTGCCTTCCATTTCTGGAGGGCACTTCCCAAATTCGCTGAAAAGAATGCGTTACCGCGTACCGGCAAGCACCGGCCGAAACTTATAGCCGTAGATAGCCATGCCGCGCTCGTCGCCATCTTCTTTGATGCGGCGGGTGACCATCTCGACCGGCATGCCGATCTTGACGGGCTGCTCGCCCAAATCGGTGAGCTGGGCGGTGACGGTGGGGCCTTCGGCCAATCCGCAAGCATGGATTTAAACTCTTACACCCGACCTGGCATGCAAGGAATGATGAGGGGTGGATTTTCCCATGATCAGATCGGCAGGAATCCCCAGACCGCTATGCAAGCGGCGGATCATTTCCAGCGACAGCCCGCGTTTACGATTCAGTACTTCCGAAACGCGCTCCTTGCTGCCCAGATAAGCGACCAAATCCGAACGGCTCAAGCCGCGGCTTTCCATGTAATATTCCAAGACCTGCACCGGATCATCCGGTTCAGGGATGGGGAAGTGTTTGGCTTCGTAAGCCTCCACAAGCGTGACCAACACATCCATGCGGTCGCTCTCGGGGGTGCCGGGCTGAGATTCCATCAATTTTTCGATTTCTTTCAAAGCAGTCTGATAATCAGCTTCGCTGCGAATGGGTTTGATCTCCATTTTTTTATTCTCCTTATATCGTAGCCGCATCTATACGATCATATTCTGCATGTGTTCCGACAAAGCGGATGTAGACAACACCATGTTGATAAACAACTACGACCACCAACCGGTAACGATTGCCTTTTATGTTGAATACGACGCGGTGATTAGCCAAAAAACTGGCGTTTTGATAAACTGCCTTAATATCAGCGGGGCTATTCCAGTCAGCACTTTCGACATCATGAAACCAAGTTTGCAGGGAGATGGCGGCATCCGGGTGCTTTACCCAGAATTCACGTAATACCCGCCGACTGATAATCCGCATCACATTATTATATCACTTAAGTTACCATAATGGTAACTTGGTGGTTTATAAAAAATCCCCGGCTTTTTATTGTCGGGGATTCGCAATTTAGATTTTTCTTATTATTAACTTCCCATCACCGGACGGAACTTGTAACCGTAGATCAACATGCCGCGTTCGTCGCCGTCTTCCTTGATACGACGGGTGACCATCTCGACCGGCATGCCGATCTTGACGGGCTGGCTGCCCAGATCGGTGAGCTGGGCGGTGACAGTGGGGCCTTCGGCCAGTTTGACCAAGGCTACGGTGTAGGGCGTGTTGCGTTCAAAGCCGGCCGGGGCATTGTTCATGACGGTGTAGGAATAAACCTCGCCGCGCCCGCTGAAGCGGAAGGGTTCCTTGGCTTCGCCGCCGCACTCGGGGCAGACGTCACGAGCGGGGAAAATCTTGGCGTCACAGTGCGGGCAGATCTCGCCCACCAGGCCGTAACGTTGTTTTTGCAGTCTCCAATGGCGTGGAACTTCCATTGCAATCTCCTTATTATTAATTCGTGGAGGCTATTCTAGAGGGGAAAGGCTATCAGAAACTCTCAAATCCCTATCCCCTTACTCTCACGTTCACCTTTTGACAGGTTGCCTTTTCCATCCATTCTTGATATCTTAAGCAGCGTAAATAGAACATAGTTTCTATTTCTCCCTCACCTGCGGGCCGGCGCCCGCCAGGGCCAGGAGCCGGGCCGGGGAACGGTTTGGAAACACGACCGCACTGCACCGCACGCTCACTCCGGCGCGCTCCCTCCCGCGCCGGGGCAGCCGCCAGGCACCCCTCCACCCGCCCGGGCCGGCCCGCTGCAGGGAAAAAATCTCACAACATCGATGCAATCATGACAGACACGCACACCACCAACAACCAACCCAAACGCAAGCGCGGCGCTCAACCAGGCAATACCAACTCCCTCAAGCACGGTTTCTATTCCCATCGCTTCAACAATTTAGAGATCTCCGACCTCGGCACAGCTTTATCCGACGGCCTCACCGACGAGATCGCCCTCCTCCGGGTGATCATCCGCCGCGTCTTCGAATACGCCGACACCGACGCCCAGAACCTCGACACCTGGTCTGCCGCCCTCAACACCCTGGGCGCCGCTTCCACCCGCCTGGCCGGCCTTCTGCGCACCCAGCAGATCATCGCCGGCGATTCCGGCGACGTGATCAGCGTTCTGTCACAAGCCATCGGAGAGGTAGCTCATGACCTTGGACTCAGCGACCCCGCGGGACGTTAAGCTCGCGCTGTCCGTAATCTGCGTAGAAATGGGGTTCTATGGACGACTTGCAAGCCCAGCTCCTGACCGAGCAGTTCAACCGCCTGAAAGACAGTATCGAGTCGCGCTTTCGGCGGATCGAAAAAGAATTAGAGCACCGCGACAGCCTCGACGCTGAGAAGATGAACCTGATCAAAGACCAGATCCAGCATATCCAGGCCGACGTCGCCGACCACGAGAGCCGCATCCGCGCCATCGATGATTCCGTGATCGCCAACAAATCCACCGCCACCCTAGCCCAGGCCGGACAGGCCGCCCTCACCCTGATCGCTGCCGCGATCGCTGCCTGGCTCGGGGGCAAGCAATGAGGACAGACCCCAAAATATGGTTTCGATCGTTGACTTTCACCGCCACATGTGGGGGTTATCCTCCGGAAAGCCGGCAGACTAATGGCCAACAACCAGGTTATTTTGCAGTGCCGGCGCGCCATGGCCGACGTGGATACCTTCATCGAGACTTGCTCGACCATCAAACTGCGCGACTACCAGCGCGGGGTGGCCGAGGCGGTTTTCCGCTCCGTCCGGGAACACGCCGGCCGCTCTTTCGTGGTCATGTTCCCCAGGCAATCCGGAAAGAACGAGCTGCAGGCGCAGCTCGAAACCTATCTGCTGTGCTGCTACTACCTGATGAACGCTGAAATGGTCAAAGTCTCGCCCACCTGGAAGCCGCAGACCCTCAATGCCATGCGCCGCCTGGAGCGCGTGCTCGGCGGTAACCTGATCGCCAAGCACTTGTGGACCAAAGAATCCGGCTACATCTACCGCTGCGGGAAAGCCAGGATTTACTTTTTCTCCGGGCAGCCGCGCTCCAACATCGTGGGAGCCACGGCCAACGTCCTGCTGGAAGTGGTGCAGGCCGTGGCCAACGTCGACCTGGCAGCCGCTGACGTTCCAACCGGTGCGGAAAACACCTATTACATTTTTGCCAACCGCACCGATGGATCCACGTCCTTTACGCTCAGCGTGTCCACGTCCATCACCGAGGGCGCCAACCAGCGCCGCATCGGCCGTTTTTTCTGGGACGGGGCCAAAATCGAGAAGGACAGCCTGCGCACCGAGCTGGCTGTCAGTCTCAAAAGCCTGCTGTACTACGTCGAGCCGCAGATCTGCGAGGGCCGCCTGACCCTCTCCACCGGCGTGAGCGTGTCCACCACCGATATCACCAGCTCGGCCACGCTCTTCTTCACGCCCCACAGGGGCAACCGCGTGGCGCTCTACGTGCCAAACTACGGTTGGCGGCTGTACACGTTCGCTGAATTGAGCCTCGATATCTCGGCCGTGGCCGCTGACACGAACCTCGATATCTGGCTGTACGACAACGCCGGCGTGCTCACGCTGGCCTATACCGCCTGGAGCAACGACACGCTGCGCGCTACGGCCATCGTGCGCCAGGACGGGATCTACTGCAAGTCCGGCGCGCTCAACTACCGCTACCTGGGCACCATCCGCACCTCCGGCACCGGCGTCACCTGCGACACCAAAGTCAAGCGCTTTGTGTGGAATTATTACAACCGGGTCAATCGCTCGTTCTACATCACCGAGGCGACTGAATCCTGGACCTACAACGCCCGCACCTGGCGGCCGTGGAATAACTCGGTCAATAACCGCCTGGCTTTCGTGATCGGGGTGAACGAGGAGCTCATCCGCCTGCAGTTCCACGCGGCCAACACGTGCACCACCGACATCACCCGCGCGGTGGGTATCGGCCTGGATTCTGTCTCGCTGCCCTCCACGGACTGCGTCTGGAATTCGCAATCGATCTCCGGAAATCAATCCAGCCAGGCGCACTACACCGGTTACCCGGGCATCGGATTCCACTACCTGCAGCTGCTGGAGCTGGGCTACTCCACCGTGATCACCTACTACGGCACGCTCACCACTTCCGGCACCGAAATGCACCACTCCGGCGCGGTCGGCAATTTGATGGGGTAGCGTTCGTAGTGCCCTGCAGGAGCAGGGCGCGGAGATGCTCCGCCATCGGCAGCGTCGAGCTGCCGGAAGGCGGGGTGTCGGTCTTTCCCTGCTCGCCGAAGTCCCCTGCAGGTGCAGGGGAAGCAGGTACTCCGCCATCGGCGGCTTCGAGCTGCCGGAAGGCGGGGTAGACAAGTTTTATCAACTTTCGTAAATCAGAGAGGTATTTATTATGGCTACAATTGTCGTTAATCCGGGCAAATTACATCAAGAGCTTTTAAATGCAGGTCTTCCTGCTACCAGCGTATCTTCGGATGGCCGCGTGGATTACTCCCGTGAGCTTACTCAATCAGAACAAACCGAAGCTGCCGCGGTGATCGCCGCCCATAGCTCGGCGCTCACCACCGAAGAAGCTCGCATCGAAGCCTATTTAAACAGCGGGATCTCGATCCAAAGCATGATTTTTGCCCTGTGGAACAAGATCATGAACTCGGATGCCACCGCCGCTGATCGGATTCAGGCTATCATGACAGCGATTAACGCCACCATCAATTAATCGTGAAAGCTATTCCCACTCAATGGTGGCCGGGGGCTTGGAGGTCAGATCGTAGACCACGCGGTTGACGCCCTTGACCTCGTTGACAATGCGGCCGGAGACGCGCGCCAGCAGGTCGTAGGGCAGGCGCACCCAATCGGCGGTCATAAAGTCCTGGCTGCTGACGGCGCGCAGCACGACCGTCTCCTGATAGGTGCGCTGGTCGCCCATTACGCCCACGGACTTGACCGGCAGCAGGACCACGAAGGCCTGCGCGATGCCCGTCTCGCTGCCGCCCGGCTGTTCCAGTAGGCCGGCGGCGCGCAGCTCGGAGGTGAAGATGGCGTCCGCCGCACGCAGGGAAGCCAGGCGTTCGGCCGTGACCTCGCCCAGGCAGCGCACGGATAGCCCCGGGCCGGGGAAGGGCTGGCGCCAGATCAACTCGTCCGGTAATTCCAGCGCCGCGCCGATGCGGCGCACTTCATCCTTGAATAAATAGCGCAGGGGTTCGACCAGCGCGAATTGCATATCTTTGGGCAGGCCGCCCACATTGTGGTGCGACTTGATCACCTGCGCAGCGGAACGCTCCGGCGCGCGCGATTCGATGATGTCGGGGTAGATGGTACCCTGCATGAGAAAGGCGATGCCGTCCTGCGCGCGGGCGAAGGCTTCGAACTTGCGGATGAAGGCCTCGCCGACCGCGCGGCGCTTGGCTTCGGGGTCGATCACGCCGCGCAGCGCCGCCAGGAAATCGTCCCCGGCGTCCAGCACGTGCAAGGCCGCGCCCAGGCGGGGCTGCAGGGCAGCCTCGACGGATTCTCGTTCGCCCTGGCGCAGCAAACCGTTATCCACGAACAAGGCGCAAAGCTGGTCGCCCACGGCGCGGTGCAGCAAGGCGGCCGCCACGGTGGAATCCACGCCGCCGCTGACCGCCGCCAGCACGCGCGCGCCGCCCACCTGCTTGCGGATGGAGGCCACGGACTGCTCGATGATGTGCGCGGGGGTCCAATCCTGAGCCGCGCCGCAGATGGATACCACGAAATTCTTGAGCACTTCGCTGCCGCGCGGGGTGTGGTGCACTTCGGGGTGGAACTGGATGCCGTAGAGGCGGCGCTGCGGATCGCCCATGACCGCCCAGGGGCTGTTGGCGCTGCTGCCCAGCAGGCTGAAGCCGGGCGGGAGCTGCTCCACGCGGTCGCCGTGCGACATCCATACTTTATATTCACCAGCCGGCATGAGGGGATTATCGGCCACCACGTTCACCTGGGCGTGGCCGTACTCACGGCAGCCGCCCGCGGCGACTTTGCCGCCCAGGGCGTAGGTGAGCAGTTGCATGCCGTAGCAGATGCCCAGCACCGGCACGCCGGAGGCCAGCACGTAGTCCGGCAGGGTCGGCGCGCCCGGATCGTAGACCGAGTTGGGACCGCCGGAGAGGATGAAGCCTTTGGGTTGCAAGGCCAGGATTTCCTCCGGAGGAGTATTCCAGTGAAACAATTCGCAATAGACCTGCAGCTCGCGCACGCGGCGGGCGATCAGTTGGGCGTATTGCGACCCGTAGTCCAGCACAATAATGGTATCCGACATAGGCTCAATTATGGCATCAGCCGCGCCGGCGCGCAAGTGATTGGGGGAGGAATATCATCCCGGCGGGATTACTCGTAAAGACCGAGTACAGGTGGAATCCCGCCCTACCTTCAAGGCCTTGGAATGGCATTTTAACCAATTTGACAGGCATTGAATAAAAAAACTATAATTTGCCATAGTTAAGGAAATGATGATGAAGTATAAACTGCGCATTCTCCCGGGCCTGCTCGGATTGCTACTAATAACGCTGACAGTTTACGGCTGCGGCGGTTCAGCCGGCGCGGCGGGTACCAAGACCCCGCGGCCCAGCCTGGCGGAATCTGTGGAGATGACGCTGACAGCCAATGGCTTTACCAGTTCGGAAAATAAAGCAGCTGAAGCGACTGCCATCCCGCCCTCCTCCTGCGGCCTGGCGCTGCCAGGTGACCAGGGCTGGCCGGTGAGGTTGTGCGACAGTTTCAACGATAACACCGGCGGCTGGACAGTGGAAAGCCAGGATAATCCTTACGCCAAATACAGCATCGATGTCAAAAATGGCGCATACAGCCTGGATTACACCGCCAAGAGTTTCGCCGCATACCAGCGCAGCGCGCTGACCTGGTTCGACGTAGCTTCGGCGCAGGATTTCGCCCTGTCCGTGACCGGGCGCATCAACAGCGACTTCCAGAATTGCAGCTGGGGCGCGGCTTTCCGCGCGGATGACGACAGCTTCTTTCTCTTCTCCATTTATAACGACAACACTTACGCCTTTGAAATCTATGAAAACGGCGGCTGGGTGCCCTTAATCACCCGGCGCCCTTACGACAAACTGAAATTAGGCCAGGCAAACAAGCTGGTCATCCTGGCCGAAGGCGGCGATTTTACTTTTTACATCAATGACAACCTGGTCAACTCCTTCAGCGGCGGGCTGCTGCAGGAAAGCGGGATCAAACTGGTGGCCAGCGCCAAGGAAGGCGTGAGCGCCAGCTATACCTTCGACGACGTGGTCCTGCAAGTCAAACCGTAACGTATCCAAGTTACCTATTCTTTTATCCCCCGCTTAACCCCCACCCCTGTATCGGGCGGGGTTCTTTTTGCCAGCGCTGGCGATTGACAATCATAGAAATCCTGTTCTATAATAGAACAGATTTACTAATAATATTGCGGAGGATGAGATGAACCTGACCACTACCCAACGATTGAGCCGGATATCCGGAAAATTTTTCTCCAGTTTACGCGACCGATCCATCAACGCCTACACGCTGGTCATGCTGGCGGCGCTGATCGCGTTTGAATGTTTCAATTTCAGCACCACCGATTTCGCCCTGCAGGGTATGTTCGGCAGCATGGGCATGGGCGCGCTGCGCTGGTCGACCATCCTGGCGCTGGCATTTTGCGGGATGGACCTGGCCGGCATCACCAAACTGCTTGCCAACTCCAAAGCCGACCGCAGCAGCGCCGGCTGGTACCTGCTGGGCGCCTGGGTGGTGGCTGCCACCATGAACGCCGGGTTGACCTGGTGGGGTGTGAGCGTGGCGATCTACAACCAACCGGCTGACAGCATGCTGGTGCTGGATCCCATCACCTTCGTCACCGCCATTCCCTTGCTGGTCTCCTTCGGCGTATGGCTGATCCGCATCCTGATCATCGGCGCGCTGGTATTCTCTTTCAATCCCAAAAGCGGGACTCAATCCGCCAAACCCGCGCAGGCGCATCACCGCGCGATGGGTTTCAGCGACAACCGCCAGGCTGTTCCCAGCGGCTATAAACCGCTCAATACACAGGCGCGCACGCACAACGATCCCTTCCGCTATTGATCGGACCTCATCATCGCGAAAGCCGGGCTGACAACAGTCCGGCTTTTTAATTTGAAATCCCATACTATAATGGCGGGTATGAACGTTCACCTGGAAAAACCGGCGGTTTGGATCGATCGGAACGACACGCTGGAGCAAGCACTGAGAGCGATCGAAAAAGCCGCGATCATCGCAGTGGATACCGAATCCAACAGCCTGTATGCGTACCGGGAACGGGTTTGCCTGATCCAGCTCTCCGTCCCGACGGACGATTTCATCATCGACGGGCTGGCGGATTTGAAGCTGGACAAGTTGGGCGCACTCCTGGCGGATACGGCTGTTGAAAAAATCTTTCACGCCTCCGAATACGATATCCTGTGCCTGAAGCGCGATTACGGTTTTTCGTTCAATAACCTTTTCGACACCATGCAAGCCGCGCGCATCCTCGGGTACGAGAAATTGGGATTATCCAACCTGCTGGAAGACCTGTTCGGGATCGAGCTGAGCAAGAAATACCAGAAAGCCGATTGGGGCAAACGCCCTTTGAGCGGGGAGATGCTGCAATACGCGCGCATGGACACACACCATTTAATACGCCTGCGAGATCACCTGCGCTGTCAATTGGAAGAAAAAGGTTTGCTCGACCTGGCCGAAGAAGACTTCCGGCGCCTGTGCCGGGTGGAAGCGAATCACAGGGATACCCCCGCTTATACCCAGGTGAGCGGCTACCAAAAGCTTGAACCGCAGCAACTGCGCGTGTTGGATGAACTTTGCCGTTTTCGGGAAAGCCAGGCGCAGCGCATTGATCGGCCCCTTTTCAAGGTGATCGGCAACGCCGCGCTGCTGGCCATTGCGCAGGCTTGCCCCCGGACTGCGGCGCAAATGAAATCCATTGAGGGACTTTCACCAAAACTTTTCGACCGTTTCGGCCAGGGGCTGCTCTCAGCAGTGAATTCCGGCCTGACCCTGGAGCCGATCGTGGTCAAAAACCGCAAACGGCCGTCGGACGCTTACCTTAACCGCCTGGAAACCCTCAAGGAATGGCGTAAAAATGCCGCGGCGCGAATGGGAGTACAATCAGATATCATTCTGCCGCGGGACATCCTGGAAGCTATCGTCGGCAGCAACCCGCAAAATCAAAGCGACCTGCGCCTTGAAATGGCCGATGTTCCCTGGCGGTACTCGCGATTCGGCGCAGAAATATTGGAAGTTATTCATCAGGATGGAAGTCAATGAAAATTCGTTTTTACGGAGCCGCGCGAACAGTCACCGGCTCGCAGCATTTATTGGAAGTCAATGGCAATAAACTTTTACTGGAATGCGGGGTTTTTCAGGGCAAACGCCGCGATTTTTACGAACGCAACCGCAGCTTTCCTTTCGATCCGCGTTCATTGGACGCGGTCATCCTCTCGCACGCGCACATCGACCATTCCGGCAACCTGCCCAACCTGGTAAAGCAAGGCTATAACGGCCCTATCTATACGACACCCCCCACCGCCGATCTGGCGGGTGTGATGCTGCTGGATTCCGCGCACATCTACGAGGAGGACGCGGCATACATCAACAAGAAGAAACGAAAGCACGGCGAACCGTTCATCGAGCCGCTTTACACGCGCGCGGACGCGGAACAGGTGCCGGCGCTTTTCAAAGAAGTCGGTTACAACCAGCCTTTCGAACCCATCCCCGGTGTCGTGGCGACGCTGGTGGACGCAGGCCACATCCTCGGCTCAGCCGCCGTTGCCCTGGAAATCCAGGAAGGCAGTAAAAAGACGCGCCTGTGGTTTTCGGGTGATATCGGCCGTTTCAACCTGCCCCTGATCGCCGACCCGATAATGCCGAAAGACGTTGATTACCTGATCATGGAATGCACCTACGGCGACAAGCCCCACCGCGAGCCGGAACTGGCGTACAATGAATTCCGCGACACAGTGAAGCGTACAGTGGAACGCGGCGGAAAGGTGGTGGTTCCTGCTTTCGCGGTCGGCCGCACCCAGGAACTGGTCTACGACCTCAACCGCATGATCAGCGACGGGGAAATCCCGCACATTCCGGTATTCGTCGACAGCCCCTTGGCCATCGATGCCAGCGAGGTTTTCCGCAGGCACCCCGATTATTTCGACGATGAAACGCATCAATTCATGCAAACCGGGCACCACCCGGCGCTCGATTTTCCCGGCTTGCGCTACACGCGCAGCGTGGCTGAGTCCAAGGAGATCAATACCATCGACCAGCCTATGGTGATCATCTCCGCTTCGGGCATGGCGGAAACCGGGCGTATCCTGCACCACCTGGCGCACAATATCGAAGACCCGCGCAACACCATCTGCATCGTCTCGTGGCAAGCGCCCGAAACACTCGGCCGGCGCCTGGCGGAACGCCAGCCCAAAGTGCGCATTTTCGGCGAAGAGATGCCCGTGCGAGCGGAAGTGGCCACCATCGGCGGACTTTCAGCGCACGCCGGGCAGGCTATGTTGATCGACTACGCCAAAGCCGCCAACCAAAACGGCCTCAAGCACATTTTTCTGGTGCACGGGGAAGAAAACCCGGCAGCCATCCTGATGGAAAAATTGCATACGGAAAACATCAGCGCCGTCAGTTACCCGGATTACGGCGAGGTGGTGGAAATTTAACCGGCTGGCTGCATCAACAAACCATTCAACAAGGGATATTTCGTGACGTCTATGCATAAACCTGACCTGATTTCGCGCGCTCGCGCTTTCATCAACACACCCAAAGGAGCCCAGGTCAACCTGTGGCTGGCCTATTTCATTTATTGGGCCGGGGCGGCGGCCATTTTGCCGTATATCAGCGTGTATTACGAGAGCGTCAACCTGAAAGGCACGCAGATCGGGCAGCTCAGCAGCATCCCGTTCTTCGTGTCTATGGTCAGCAGCATCATCCTGGCATTTCTTTCGGACGTTTCCAAAAAGCATAAACTGATCCTGCGGGTGTGCGCCGCGGCGATGATCGCGGTGATGGCGCTTTACCCCGCCGCGCGCAGTTTCCTGGCGTTTCTGCCGATCGTCTTCATGTATTCGGTCATCAACGCGCCCTTCACATCCATCATGGACCAAACCACCCTGACCGCGTTGGAAAATCCGGCGGATTACGGCAAGATCCGCGTGGGTGGCTCGATCGGCTGGGGCATCATGGTGCTGGTGACCGGCTTTCTGGTGGACAAACTGAACCGGGGTTATGGGATTATTTTCTATATTTGCATTATCTTCCTGGTGATATTCCTGATCAATACCATCGGCATGCCGCAGGGGCACAAGATCGCGGTCAAGCCGGAAGAACGCCCCAACATCAAAATGGTTGGCGAGATGCTGCGCCAGCCGGGCATGCTGCCGGTGCTGTTATTGATCGCCATCTGGGGTATCGGCGAATCCGCCATCGGCAACTTCCTTTTTCTGCACATCAAATCGCTGGGCGGCAGTTCGACCTTGATGGGCATCGCCCTGTCCATATCACTGGTGGGCGAGATTGTGGCCTTTTCGATCGCCAACAAGATTTTAGCCAAGATCGGCCCCGGAAAAATGATGCTGCTCTCGTTTTTGGTGCTGTTTGCCTGGCTGTTCGGGCTTTCCCTGATCCGCAACCCGATCGCCATTCCTTTTTTCCAGGTCTTCGGGGGAGCGGGTTACGCGCTGATCCAGTCCGGCAGCGTGGCATTCGTGAACGAACGCGCGCCCAGGGAACTGGGCACCACGGCGCAGGCCATCCGCGGCGGGGTGCTCTCAGGGTTGGGGGTCGGCACCGGGGCGTTGATCAGCGGGGTGATTTACGAGGCTTCTGGTTCGGTGGTCCTGTTCCGCAACATGTCTTACCTGACCATCGCGGGTTTTGCGTTGGGGGTGGTGATGTATCTCAACAGCCGGCGGGACAAGAAATTAACCACAGATGAACACTAACTTTTTACGTGTCGGATAATTGGACCTCCAGCCGAGATCCTTCACCCCTTACGGGGTTCAGGATGACATCCAAAAAATCCCCGCACTTCCGTCTGATTTAATCCCGAATTAATGGCCACTGCAGCAGCAAATTGTCCAGCATGACCTGCAGATTGGCGTTATTCAAGCGCGCAAAGGAATGTTCCAGCGCACCCACGATCTGCGCGGCTTTGCGGCTGCCGGTGAGGTCGGCCAGGCGCTGAATCTCCCGGCGGTAGTCCAGGTTGGCCAGCGGCGCGGCTTCACCCAGAGAAGTCAACAGCACATCCCGCCAAAAGGACAACCAGTAAGTCAATTCAACGCGCAGTTCCCCTTTGGCTTCCGCGCGTTCGCGCGATTTCACCAGCGATTCTGCGAAAACCAGCCGCTCCAGGCGTGAAAAACCCGTCAATTTCAGGCAATCCTCGAGGTACGCGCTACGGGCGGCCATCAGCGATTCATCCTCTGCCAGGCGCAGGGCGTATCCCGGCCGGCCGGCGGCGATGTGGGCGATCAACTGCGCGCGTTCGGGGTCCAATTGCCGGCGGGACTGCAATTCCAACGCCAGCGCCTCCAACGCCATCGGGCGCAGCCGCAACAATTCGCAGCGCGAGGTGATGGTTGGCAGCAGGTTTTCGGAATCGTCGGCCGTTGCCAGCAAGATCACGCGCGGGTTGGGTTCTTCCAGTGTTTTCAGCAAAGCGTTCTGGGCGCTGTCATTGGCTTCTTCAAACCGCAGCAGCAGCGCGATGCGGTAACCGCCCTCGTAAGGGGCCAGCGAGAGCATGTGCTGCAATTCGCGCACCTGCTCCACTTTCAAGGTATCCCCTTCCCGTTCGGATTGCAGGATATTCAAGTCCGCGTGCTGCATGTTTTCGATCTGGTGGCAGACGCGGCATTCTCCGCAGGGAATGCCGGGGGCAGTCGGCTGTGGGCAGTTGATGGCTTGCGCGAAGCGCAGCGCCAGGCTGCGCCGGCCCACGCCGCGCGGGCCGCTGAACAGGTAAGCATGCCGCAGGCTGCCGCTCACCAGGTGCTGTTGCAGCATCTCCACAGCCCAGTCGTGTCCCATCAAGTCCCAGCTCATGCCTGCCATTGTAGCCGATGGCACTCGATTTGACAAACCCAACCGTCCTTCCAAGCGTCCTTCCAAGCGTCCTTCCAAGCGTCCTTCCAACCGCAAGTCCAGCCGCTTTCTTCGCTTGCGAATTCATTCAAGTGAGGATAAGATACACTCACAAACGCAACAGGAGCAAATCAGCATGACGGATGTATTGGAGCGGTTCCTCCGCTATATCAAGATCGACACGCAATCGGACGACAGCATCTCCGACCGCACGCCTACCACGGAAAAACAGTGGGATCTGGCGCGCTTGCTGGAAAAGGAAATGAAAGAACTCGGTTTGGAGGATATCAGGCTCAACGAGCAATGCTTCCTCACCGCCTGCCTGCCGGCCAACACGCAGAAGAGTCTGCCGGTGATCGGATTCCTGGCCCACCTGGATACCAGCCACGATTTCTCCGGTGAAAACGTCAAAGCCCAGCTCATCGAGCAATACGACGGCAAGGATATCCCGCTCAAGGGCAAAGCCGGCATGCAGCTCTCACCGCGGGAATTTCCTGAGCTGCTCAATTTCGTTGGTCAGACCCTGGTTACCACTGACGGCACCACCTTACTGGGCGCGGATGACAAAGCCGGCATAGCCGAAATCATGGCAGCGCTGACGCACCTGGTCAATCACCCCGAGATCAGGCATGGAAAGATCATGGTGGCATTCACTCCCGACGAAGAGACCGGCTACGGCATTACCCATTTCGATGTCAAGGGCTTCGGGGCTGATTTCGCCTACACTGTCGACGGCGGCAAGCTGGGCGAGCTGGAGTTTGAGAACTTCAACGCTTCGCGTGCATTCGTGGATGTGCACGGCAAGTCCGTCCACCCGGGCGACGCCAAAGGCGTGATGGTGAACGCCCAGCTGGTTTTCATGGAGTTCAACGCCATGCTGCCAGTCGAGCAGCGCCCTGAATACACGGCGGAGCGGGAAGGCTACATCCACCTGTGGAAGATGTCCGAAGGCAGCGTGGAACACGTGCAGGGCGTTTTCCTGATCCGCGATCACGACGCGCAGAAATTCGACACCAAGCAAAAGCTGATGCAGGAGTGCGCCGATTTCATCAACAAAAAATACGGCGCGGGGACGGTGGAAGTGCGCTTGGAAGAGCAATACCGCAATATGCGCGAAGTGCTGGAGCCGGTTTTCCACGTGGTGGAAACCGCCAAACAAGCCATGCTGGAATTGGGCATCACCCCCATCATGAAACCCATCCGCGGCGGCACGGATGGCGCGCAGCTTTCCTATATGGGATTGCCGACCCCCAACTTATTCACCGGCGGATTCAATTTCCACGGGCCGTACGAGTTCCTCAGCGTGGAAACCATGGAAAAGTCGGTGCAGGTCATTTTGAAGATCATTGAGCTGTACGCAAGCCGTTAATAAACATGCGGGATCATCACAACTGTTCCGCTTAAAAATAGAATAAGGAAATGGTGTTCAGGGTCAAATAAAATGGATTTTCAATTCAATTTCAAAAGAGCACTGGTTACAGGCGGAGCAGGATTCATTGGCAGCCATCTGGTCGAGGAATTGGTCAATCTGGGAGTGGATACGATCAGTATTGACAATTACTTCGCCGGTAAACACGAAAACCTGGCACACCTGAAAAATTTTCCAAACTTTCACGAAGTGGAATGTGATGTTACCGATTTACAAGAACTGGACCGGCTGCTTCCCGGTGTTGAGGTCATCTTCCACGAGGCAGCATCTAAAAAAACGATCTGCATGCGCGATCCGCAAAAGGACCTGCAGATCAATGGCGGGGGAACTCTCAATCTTCTACAGCTTGCCGTGAAACATGGGGTCAAAAAATTCGTCCATGCCTCAACCGGGTCGGTTTACGGAGAGCCGCAATTCACACCGCAGAATGAAACCCACCCCTTGAATCCTACATCCTACTACGGAGTATCTAAACTAGCGGGTGAACGTTACGTGAAAGTTTTCGAACATATGTATGGATTGAACACCACAGTGCTACGCTATTTTCATGTTTACGGCCCGCGGCAGGAATCCTCCGATGTGGGCGGCGTTGTTTCCATCTTTGCGCGCAGGATGTTAAGCGGACAGCCTATTTATATCTTTGGCGATGGCAGCCAGGAACGTTCCTTTACATACGTGAAAGATGTGGTGCGCGCCAATTTACTGGCTGCCGCAAAACCTGAAGCAGCCGGCAAAATTTTTAATTGCGCATCCGGTATCAAAGTGACCATCAAACAACTGGCGGAGATGGTTCAACAACAATTGGGAATTGACCACCAGGAGATCATTTACCAGGATTGGACACCCGGTGACATCAAGATTTTTGACGTCGATAATTCATTAATCCGTAAAACACTCGGGGTTGATTTTCTGACCGATTTCAGCCAGGGATTAATGCAGACGATTGCGTGGTCTCGGGCATATTTTGAAGGGAAATAACCAGGGCGTATGTATAAAAACAAAAAAATTGCAGTGATTATTCCGGCAATGAACGAGGAAATCCTTCTTCCGTTGACTTTGAAAGGAATTCCGAAATATGTAGATCGCATCTTTGTGATCAATGACGGCAGCACAGATGGCACGGCAGCTTTCCTAAGCAATTTCACTAAAAACAATAAAAGGCTCACGATCATCAGCCATGAAACCAATAAAGGCCTGGGGCAATCGCTGATCGACGGGTATTGCGCCAGCCTGGCGGAAGAAGACATCGATTACTCGGCGGTCATGGCAGGCGACAACCAGATGCATCCGGATGACTTGCATATCCTGCTGGACGCATTGATCGAAAGAGATCTGGATTACGTCAAAGGCAATCGCTTGCTGCACGCCAACGTAATTGAAAAGATGCCGCGCTATCGCCTGATCGGGAACGCTCTGCTGACCATTTTGACCAAATTCGCTACCGGCTATTACTTCATCATGGATCCACAGTGCGGATACACCGCTATCAAGAATACCGCCCTCAAAAAAATACCGATCAAGGAGATGAAAAAGGGATTTGGTTACAATGCTGATATCCTGTGCATGTTAAATATTCAGGGCTGCAAAGTAGATGATGTGGAGATCAGGCCGGTATACGGTAATGAAAAAAGTAAGATCAAGTTGTGGAAATACATACCGGAAGTAAGCTGCCTGCTGATCAGGTTGTTCTTCCGCCGCTTGTGGAAGCGCTACATTGTCCGTGATTTCAATCCACTGGTTCTGTTTTACGGTTTTTCTTTTTTTCTGAGTATTTTTGTTGTTATTCCCCTGATTGTCAGATTCTTTGTTTTATACAACCGCTATGGTCAGGCACCTCAAACCACGCTGATCATCCTGGTCTTTGTCGCCTTCTTTGCATTTCAATCCATGCTGTTTGCCATCTGGATGGACATGGACTATAACAAACGCCGGTAAAGTTTTATTTGGGATAACCGATGTCTTCTGCCCGAGGAAAATGAAATGGAAAAAATCAGGCATATCGACAAAAAAGAACTGCATAGTCTGAAAAACTATATTTGGAATGGTCTTTTTTATCTGCTTTACGGTTTTTTTAAAAACCTGTCCTTTCCCTTGTGCAACTATCTGCGATATGGCTGCCTGATTCTCTTTGGAGCCAAAATTAAAACCGCTGCCATCGGCGAGGGGGTTACGGTTTTTTGCCCCTGGGATTTGACAGTCGGCGCCAATACCACTATCGGCGCCCGCTGCACCCTGACCGCCTACGGTGGGTTGAAGATCGGAAATGATGTCCGTATTGCCCCCAACGTGATGATCATGACCACCGACCACGCTTACGCGGACGCCAAAACACTCATCCGTAACCAGGGTTTCAAATTGGGATCGGTGGAAATCGGCAATGATGTCTGGCTGGCAGCCAATGTGGTAATCGTGAAAGGAGTCCGTATCGGTGATGGTGCTGTCATTGGCGCCAATTCGGTCGTAGCGGATGATATTCCTCCCTATTCCATAGCAGTTGGATCCCCCTGCAAAGTTATCGGCAGCCGGAAATAATCCTTTCTCCTTGTCCTAATTTATGAAACGCTTCACTGAAAAACTGCTCGCATTCCTCGAAAAGTTGAATCCGGAAATATTCAGGAAAATAAAAGCATCCATGACCAGCCGCCTGGGTCAGGGGTTTTCCTGGAACATGTTGAGCCTGGTCATTCTGGCAGCCAACGGATTCTTGATGAATGCCCTGATCGTTGCCACGCGGGGTGAGGAAGCTCTGGGGGTTTTCAACCAGGTATATGCCATCTATCTGATCTTTTCCCAAGTGGTCGTCTTTGGGCTGCATCATTCCGTGCTGCGACTGGTATCCGTGAACGAGAAGGATCGTGATTATTGTTCAGAAATCACCATTTCCGCGCTAATCCTGATCACGCTGATCTCAATTCCGGCAACGATCTTGAGTATGCTGCTGATCAAACCGATCAGCAACTTTTTAGACAGCCCGGATGTGATTGCCGGTTTGTTTTACACACTGCCGAGCCTATTCTTTTTCTCGATCAATAAAGTACTCATCAACGTACTGAACGGATTAGATGAAATGAAGACCTTTTCCTTCTTCCGTTCGCTGCGCTATGTTCTTTTGCCAGTTATTATCCTCATCATCATTGTCTTAAAACTGGACAGCCGCTATATTTCGCTTTCGTTGAGTATTTGCGAATTTATATTATCCATCTGGCTGTTTGTCTTTATTTTTCCCAAGGTCCTGCCGTTTGCACGCCAGACCCATTTCAAGGAATTATCAAAGGAACATCTCTCCTTTGGCTATCGGGGTTTCCTGAGCGGTTTATTGATCGGCATCAACACCAAAATAGATGTCTTGATGATCGGCTCATTTATGACCGACACGCACGTGGGCATCTACAGTTTCGCGGCCAGCCTGGCGGAAGGATTATACGAAATCACCGTAGTAGCCCAATTGACCCTGAATCCCCTGATCGGAAAAGCATTCGCAACCAACGATAACAAGGGAATTGAAACCCTATCCAGGGAATTCAAAAAAATGTTCTATCCGCTGATGATTTTCTTTGGCGTCCTTTCCATCGCGCTTTATCCATTGGTCGTGAAATTATTTGCCAATCCGGGATACTTGATTGATAGCTGGATTATCTTCAGCGTCATTGTCATCGGTGTGGTTATAAACTCCGGTTATGGAGCGATGCAAGGGCTGATCATGCAGGGCAACCGCCCCGGTCTGTATACCTTCTTCATTTTCGCGCTGGTGATTGGAGATGCTTTAATGAACCTGATCGCCATCCCGACCATGGGGATCATCGGTGCAGGATTGGTGACCATGGTCACTTATATCCTCAGCATGGTTTACCTGATAAGGATCAGTAAAAAAGAATTTTTCATCAATCTGTGATATTTTTCAACCATCTTTTCTGTTTTCAACCGGCAGGAATAACAATCCAATGCAGAAAAGCCCGATCAGGCAAACACCGTACTGATAGCGGAAGGCCGGGGCGAAGTTGATCAGGGCAAGAATTCCAGTCTGCAGCAAAACCGGCAGAGCAGCCAATAACAGCTTTTTGTTATTCAACCGGATGGCAGCCGCGATCAGTACTATCACTGTGAGATAGACATAGAAAGCCGGCCGCAGCAGCGCGGTGGAAGTGCCGGAAAAGGCTCCAATCTTGTTTAAAAAGGTGAAATAAAACGGTATCCCTTGGGGGAGGAGCGAATTTTCCTCAAGCCCGAATTCGTTATCCGGTATCCAGCTTTTTATTGAAGTGGAATCCACGTCAAAGGGATGCAGCGATTTGAAAGTGCACCGATTATCAATAAATCTCCAATCCATTTCGCTGGCGCAAAGTTGATCCCGAACGTCGATCATGGGATCCTTGACAAACAACGAGCTGGCTATTTGGAAGTTTTGCGAAAAATTGCACATGAAGGAGATCTGGTCGAACTCTGGATGGGTGTAGATATTACCCATATAGCAGCAATCATATTTCCACTCCGAGAGGGGCAACAATTCATCCAGGTAATCCAATTGTGGTTGGGTCATCACAGTGCCTTCATCGTAATGAGCGGCAATATGGTGCAGCAGGGTCAGATTCAACGCGCTTGTACTCACTTCTGACCTAGCAAAACGAGATTGCAACGGACCTTTAACCAATGACCAAAGCAGTAAAAGGGAAGCCAGGGTGATCCATAATCCCTTGCGATATTTTTTATAGAAAAGCGGCAGCACCCCGCATGAAATCATTGCCACCGGCAAACCATTCAGGCGGAATGCCATCACCGAAAACGCAGATAATCCCAGGAGCAGGAAATGCAGTTTGTTCTCCAACCATTTTCCGTCGCTAAAAACGATCTCGAGGATAAAAATGAATAGTGCCAGCAGTGCGATGCTGTATAAAACATCCTTCCACAGCGTATTGACCATCAAGGGATTGAACGGCCAAAACGCAAAAAGGAAGGCCAACCCGATCAGGGTTGTCAGGGAAACACCCTGCCTATTTAAAAAAGCTAGACCATAAACCAAAACCAGGCAAAGCATAACGATTTGGAATAGCGCCACAATGGCAGGCGAATGGACGAGGTGAACCAATCCTGACAACAGCAGCGTATGCAGGAGCGGATTCAGGTCGGAATAATCACCACTGACGATCTCCGCCCATTGATTCATGGAATCATTGGTCAGCATACCCGGCCAAAAGATCAGCAGCGTGAGGATGGCGCTGGCCAATAAAGGCACACCCAGCCAAATCACTCTTCCCTTGGGGATGGAAACAAATCGCTTTTGAATGGAACAAGAGGAAAGAAAACTGAGCAAAGCAATCAATAAATACAACGACAGGAGAAAGACCGAGAGAATAAAAGGCAGCTTGCTGATCAACGAAGGTTGGCTTTCGTAACGAAAGACCGCAATATCTCCATCCGCCTTCCCCTGCAGGTCAAATTCCCGTTCTTCTCCATTCACGGTTATCCGCAATTTCAGCGGCTGCGCCGCGGGCTCGAACCCGATTTCCAACTGCCCGGCGGTGACGCCCTGCCAGGCGAGCGCGGCGCCGTCCAACAGCACCAGGCGGTCGGATTCCCCGCGCCATTCGCCGCTGATTTGCAGGTCGGCGTAGGGGATATTACCCAATTGGTTGCGCGCGTACAACAAAGCGACCGGCGCGGACGCGGCAGCGCTTTCCGCCAGAGGTTCGACCGTAAGCGTTCCAGCCCCATCCAGCAGATAGAGAGGTACGGGGTTGAAGTTCAGCAGCAGCAACAAACTGAGCAGGATGGATGACAAAATCAGCAGACGGCGATTCGCCGGACTGCTCCTGCGCATAAACCCCGCGATGAGGGAATGGTTGATCACCGCGAAAAGCACAAAGGCGGCCAAGAAAACAAGGATGGTGACAGCCAGATAGGTCTTGCTGAAGAAGTTTCGTTGAAATTTCGCGATGTAGAGCAAAAGCGAAGCGGCAAATGCGGCCAGGGCAGCAAAAATCGTATTCCGCCGTTCACTGACAAGGATTTTTAACCAATCAGTCAATTGTGTCATTTTTACGCGCTTCCCAATTATAAGGCATGCGCCATTTTCCCCGCAGCGGGCTATTCTTTAAGCTAATCGCGTTTTTCACCCGCACTTACCCGGGGGGTTATAAGGTAAAATCTTCAATCGACATGACGATGGAATCCCTGCAGAAACTAAATCCCCAGCAATACGAAGCCGTTACGTCCGACGCCCGCCAACTGCTGGTGCTGGCCGGCCCCGGCTCCGGTAAGACGCGCGTGCTCACCCAGCGCATCGCTTTCCTGGTACACGAAAAGTCCGTCAACCCCCGGGCCATCCTGGCGGTGACCTTCACCAACAAAGCCGCGCGCGAAATGCGCGCCCGCCTGGAACGCATGTTGGGCGGCAGCGTGGACGCGCTGTGGCTGGGCACCTTCCACGCCATTTGCGCGCGCATCCTGCGGCGCGAAGCGGCCGCGCTGCCATTCGACGCCAATTTCGTGATCATGGACGCCGACGATCAGCAATCCATCGTCAAGCGCGTGCTGAAAGACCTGAACATCGACGAAAAGCTCTACCCGCCCGCCAGCATCCACAGCATCATCTCCAACGCCAAGAACGCCATGCAGGGGCCGGGCGACCTGCGCAGCCGCACTTACCGCGAGGAGATCGCCAAACGGGTTTACGAACAATACGAAAAGATCCTGCGCGCCAGCAACGCGGTCGATTTCGACGACCTGTTGATGTGGAGCGTGCGTCTGTTCGAAGAAAACCCGCCGATCCGCGAAAAATACGCCAGGCGTTTCGAACACGTGCTGGTGGACGAATTCCAGGATACCAACCAGGCGCAGTATGAATTATTGAAGCATCTTTCCTCGCAGCATCACTGCCTGTTTGCAGTGGGCGATGAAGACCAGTCCATTTACCGTTGGCGCGGGGCGGATTACCGCAACGTGCTGCGTTTCCAGAGCGATTACCCCCAATCGGTCAAGCTGCTGCTGGAACGCAACTACCGCTCCACCCAGAACGTGCTGGACGCCGCCCAGGCGGTCATCAACCAGAATAAAGCGCGCACGCCCAAGAACCTGTATTCCAAGCGCGGCAGCGGGCCGCTCATCACGCTGTACGATGCGGTGGACGACCACGCCGAAGCCGCTTTCGTAGTCGAAGATATCCTCGACCGCATCTCGGCCGGCGAGAAGGGCGGCAACTTCGCGGTCATGTACCGCACCAACGCCCAGTCCCGCCTGCTGGAAGAAGCTTTCCTGCGGATCAACCTGCCCTACCGGCTGGTGGGCGCCCAGCGCTTTTACGGCCGCAAGGAAGTCAAAGACATCATCGCTTTTCTGCGCCTGGTTCACAACCCCCTGGACACCGTCAGCCTGACGCGCGTGATCAATGTGCCGCCGCGCGGCATCGGCAGCAAGACGCTGATCGACCTCAATATCCAGGCGCAGGAAAGCAGCCTGACGCCCAGCGAAGTGCTGCTCTCTTTGGGCGAACAGGGCGAGCGCTCGCCTTTCTGGCTGCCCTTTTCCAGCCGCGGCGCGAGCGTGCTGGCCGATTTCGGCGCGCTGCTGGTCAACTGGCGCGAATTCAGCCAAAGCCAGCCGCTGCCGGAGCTGTTCGACCGCATCCTGAAAGACATCGGTTACAAGGAATACATTGACGATGGCAGCGAGGTGGGCGAAGGGCGCTGGGAAAACGTGCTCGAGCTGCGCCGCCTGGCTTACGAATACCAGGAACGCGGCATCAACGAGTTTCTGGAGAATATTGCCCTGGTATCAGACCAGGACACCGTACCCGATGAAATGGACGCGCCCACCCTGCTGACACTGCACGCCGCCAAAGGGCTGGAATTTTCGCACGTCTACATCATCGGGCTGGACGAAGGCCTGCTGCCCCACAGCCGGTCCTTTGAAGACCCGGAGGAAATGGCGGAGGAACGGCGGTTGTTCTACGTGGGCATCACGCGCGCCAAGGACCTGCTCACGCTGGTGCGCGCCGGGCAGCGCAGCAATTACGGCCGCTTCGAATACACGATGGAATCGCGCTTTTTGGAAGACATCCCCGAGAATTTAATTAATCGCCAGGGCATGCGCCTGGGCGTGCATCGCGTCAATCCGCTCAGCCAGCCGCGCTGGGAATCAACAGCCGCGGCCGCTCAAACCAACCGAAAAAACGAAAAACCGCCGGAAGCGCGCTTCAAAGCCGGCATGCGCGTCATCCACCCCGTTTGGGGCGACGGCATGGTAGTGGAAACCCGCATCCTGGGAAACGACGAGACCGTCACGGTGATGTTCGAGACGGTCGGTTTGAAACGCCTGGCGGCCTCGGTGGCCAGGCTCGAGATCATGCGCTAGCTTTCACCCGGGAAGCGGAACGAATCGCCGATGTTATCCATCACCTCTTTGTAAGTACCGGCGTATTTATCCGCATATTTCAGTGTAAAAATATAAACAATGCTTTGATCCTGCCAGAAAAAGCTATAGCCCTGGATGCCTTTGCCATCGATCTGCCAATTTACGCGAATGCGTCCATCGTTCAGCAAGTCGGTGGAACGGATATGCAATTCCTGATCCTCCAGTTCCTTGATGATCGGGATCGACACCTGACCGACATCCTTGTTCTTCAATTCTTCGCCCGCATTGTAGGCCACAATTGTCACACCCGCATTTCCATCCGGAGAAACAACCATATCCAGTAACGCATTTTTGAGCTTGTCCTGCCCAAGGGTGAAGGTCCAACTCATCGGAATGGTCAGGGTGAATTGGCTGTTGGGTGAGGCATACGAGCGCATGAAACTGTAGATCATGTCCGCGCTGACGTAGCCGGTGTTGGTTTCCGCGCTGGCCACGACTGACCCAAAACCCGGCAGATACGCATCCCATAACCTTTGCACGGTCTGAAAGGAAAACGAGTAAATGGCTTTTTCTTTTTGGATAAAGACATCATAGGCGTACCAGAACACGCCCTCTTTCGAAAAGCTGGTGACGTAAACCGCCCGGCTTTCTTCACTTTGACGCTCGAGCAGATTTTGTGAATCCGCGTTCGCGTAGAGCGCCTGCCGCATATTTTCCGTGTATATTTGGAAATTTTCCGCCGGCAAGGCATAACCGCTGGATTCCACCGCCGCTTCCATCCAGGCGGTTTTATCGGGGGCTTCGAAACGGGCATAATTGCCACTCTCGGAAGTCAGCGTCCATCCCAGGGGTATTTGGAAAACCAGGGCTCTGGACGGCAGTGAATAACGGTTGTTATCCAGGGTCAATGGTTCGGGGGTGGGCGTCGGCGGGACTTTGGTGGGCTTCGGCGTGCCCATCACGTCCGCCTGAGCACTCACGGGGGTGGAAGTTGCTTCGTAGCCGGGGGCCATTTTAACCCGCGGGCCGCCTTCGCAAGCGGCCAGGCCCATCCACAGTAAAAGCGCCACTCCCGGGAGGAGCGTTTTTTGGAACGGGCGGGGAAATTTATTGAACATAGGCAAAGGACGCGACGACCTCATCGAGGACCGGCTTATAGAGGGATTTGGTGGACTCTTCCCAGATCACGCTGAAGATGTACAGGTAGGTGCCTGCTGAGTCGAAATAAGTGCTGCCGTAAATCCCTTTGCGTTCGCCGTACCAGGTCAGCCACTCACGCCCATCCGGCAGCGCCTTGTCGGTCAGGACGCGCATATCCCAACCGTACAGGTCGTGCATGATTTCCAGGGTTTTCACACCCTTGGTTTCCTGGGAAATATTGGAACCTTTCGCGAAGATCGCCACCTGCACGCCGGCGCGGCCGTCGGGAGAGGTGAATCCCTCCACCACAGTGCGGTCCAGGCTGGCATCGGCAAATTTGGACCAGGAAGTGGGCACCTGAATTTTAAATATCTTTTCGCGGGAGACAAATTCTTTGCGGAAGGCATAGAGCGGAGCGCCGGACATAGCTGAGGAGGTCAGTTTGGTTTTCTGAAAGATCTCTTCAAAGGCCGGTTGATAGGCATCAAAACGCTCCTGGGTGCTGGCGAAAGTCATGTAATAAACTGCCGGACCGGAGCGCACAAAGCGGTCAATGCCGCGCCAGGGAACGTCGCCCTCCTGCCAGGTGGCCTGGTTGACCACGGATCCAACCTCAAGATCGCGCGCCAATTCAATATACGCCCTGACATCCGCGTACTGGTTGACCAATTCGGCCTGCGCCAGCGCCTGGAAACTTTCCTGGGTCAGTTCATAGCCGGTGCCGATGACCCGCAGGATGACCGCGGCGGTGTTGTCGGCGTTATGGCAATCCACGCGGTACTGTCCGCTTTCGCTGCAATTCCAGTTTTCGGGCAAATTGACGGTGAAGGCGTTGGACGGGGAAACATATACCTGTTCGTTGAGTGTAATGGGTTCGATGGGAGCATCAGTAATTTCTGCCGGAATTTCAGCAGGGACTTGCGCGGCGGGAGCTTCGGCCGGATTTTGCCCGGAATCTCCCGGCAAGGCCTCCTCTTCAGCAGCGGGAGGCGCATCCGCTGGCGTTTCGGGGCTTGCAGCCGCGCTTTGCTCAACAAGAGCTTCCGCAGCGTTTTCACCGGTATTTTCTTTGGGCGCGCAGCCGGCTGCCAGGGCAGCCAGCAAAAGCACGATCATGAGCAGGGAAATGGTTTTTTTCATCGCTTTTTTCATATTATCCAATACCTGAATTATAACTGGCTGCGGGAGGCAATCGACAAATCAGAAAATAGCACCTTTTCCGTCAGGCAACCGTATATAATCATAAAGATAACTGACGAGGGAGTTTCATGAGCGAAAAAAGCCCAAGCAATTTATTTAAGGTTCTGAACCGCATCGCGCGTATTTTGGCGATTGCCTTTGCAGTCTTTATCAGCCTGTTCGCGCTGGACGTCTTTCAACCCGGCATACCGTTCGGAAAAATTCTTCAGGGGCTGTTGATCCACCTGATCCCGACCTATATCATCCTGATCCTTTTATGGATCTCCTGGAAGCAGCCGTTAATCGGCGGCATCCTTTTCATCCTGGGCGGCGCCGCATATCCAATTATGGCTAAAGGCGAGGATCTGATTGCCTTTTTGTTGATCGGCGGCATCCCGATTATGATTGGCATCCTGTTCCTGGCCGGAAGTGGATGGAACCGAGTAGCAAAATAGTTATCGACCAAATTAACTTTCTTCAAGGAACAACGATGGACGCTTACCTGGAAAAAGCGGGCGGCTATCTGCGGCATCTCTGCCTGGATATCCCCACCCGCCTGGTCGGCACAGCCGGCAACCGCGCCGCAACCGATTTTTTCGAGCGCACGGCGAACAGCCTGGGCTGGCGAACCGAAACCCAACGCTTCGACAGCCTGGATTACAAAACAGGAAATATCAACCTTCAGGCAGGGGAAACCCGCTTCGCCGTCAGCATCAGCCCTTATTCCCTGGGATGCAACGTGCAAGCCGAATTATCCATCGCAGCCAGCATCGAGGAACTACGCGCCGGCGATCACCGCGGAAAAATTCTGCTATTGAAAGGCGACCTGACAAAAGAGCAGCTCGCCCCCAAGAAATACGTCTTTTATAATCCCGATCATCACCAGGAAATCTACCGCCTGCTGGAAAGCCAGCAGCCGGCCGCCATCATCACCGCCACCGCGAAAAACCCCGCGATGGCCGGCGCGCAGTACCCGTTCCCGTTGATCGAAGACGGCGATTTTGATATCCCGACGGCGTTCATGACCGACGTTGAGGGCGAACGGCTGGCAGCCTGGGCCGGTAAAGCCCTGCGCCTGGAGATGGAAGCGCAGCGGCTGCCTTCCTGGTCGGAGAACGTGTGCGCATTCAACGGCAGCCAGGCCGGCAAGCGCGTGGTGGTGTGCGCCCACATCGACGCCAAAACCGGCACGCCCGGCGCGGTGGATAACGCCAGCGGGGTGGTGGTGCTGCTGCTGCTGGCGGAAATGTTAAAAACGCATCCAGTCGCTGCGCCGGTGGAATTGCTGGCCATGAACGGCGAGGACCATTACAGCGCCGGCGGCGAACTGGCTTACCTGAATCGCCACGCCGGCCATCTGGATGAAATCCGGCTGGCGATCAACGTGGACGGTGCCGGTTACCGCGGCAGCCCCAGCGAAATATCCTTCTATGAATGCCCGCCAGGCGAGCGCGACCTGGCGCTGGCCGAGATGAAAAAGTACGCCTCCATCCGGGAAGGCGCCATCTGGTATCAAAGCGATCACATGGTGTTCGCCATGAACCAGGTGCCGGCCATCGCCCTCACCACCGCCGCCTTTATGGATATGGAAACGGAGATCGCTCACACCGAGAAAGACACCCCGGAATTGGTCGATCTCCCGCTGTTAGTCGATATCGCCCGCTTTCTGGACGCGTTCATCAGCGGGCTTGCGCAAGGCGGCGAGCATGACTGAGCAAATTTCCCGCGGGCTTTACCGCCTGGCAAAACTGCCGATCGTTTTGATCTGCCTGCTGGTATTCCTGATTTTCAGTGCCACGCAATTGCCTGCCCAATCTTCGCAGGCAGCAGCCTACAGCGCCGACGCCGGCACGCCCGACACATCCTTCTTTTACACGCCAGCCGAGTTGAACCGCATGGCGGAAAGGTTTGGCAGCAGCGGGCGGCAGGCTTACATCCGGGCGCGGTTCACTTTCGACCTGGTTTTTCCGTTGGTGTATGGCGCTTTTCTGGCAACTTCCCTGAGCTTCTTGCTGGGGCGGTCACTGGACGAAGCCTCTCCATGGAGGCGCCTGAACCTGATCCCCCTGGCTGCCGTACTGCTTGATTTGCTCGAAAATGCCAGCGCCGCGCTCGTCATGGCGGTTTACCCCGCGCCGCAGCCGCTGGCGGCTGCCCTGGCAGCCATAGCCACACCATTGAAATGGTTGTTCGTGGGAGGAAGTTTTGCGCTCCTGCCGCCGGCAGCCTGGATCAGTCTGCGGAAGCGCGGTAGTTGAATTCACTCGACGTTAAAAACAAGAGAGCCAATTTCGATTGGCTCTCTTGTTTTTGTTCAGCAGATTTGCCGGTTAGGGCGCATACAAAACCATATTATCGAATTCCCAATCCAGGGTGGTATTCTCGCGCATTTCCGAATAGATACCGATCTTGCCGGATTGCAGACGGTTATCGGAAAAGTCTTCCTGGAACTTGCCGTTGATGTAGAAGCTGTAGGTGCTGCCGTCGCAGGCAATGGTAATGGTATTACCTTCATCCAACGGATTGAGGTCTTCGCTCTTGCGCCCGTTGATCAGGTTGGTTCTGTTCTCGCCGCGGATCAACGCGAAATAATAATACTGGTTGTTATCGATCAGGAAATAGTAATAGTTTTCTGTTTCCTCATCCGCTTTGAAATACACGCCCCAGCTATGATAAGGGTGTCCGGAATGGCTGGTGAGGGCGCCATCCACCTGGAAGATGAAGTCACGCAACTCATCCGATGGAACCGGCAGCCACATGGCGTTATCGCGCTTGACTTCCACGCGGGCGGTGTATTTGCCGTTGTACACCTCGGTTTTCAGCGCACCCCACTTGTTCTCATCCTCCACGGCCGGCATCACGCTGGTTTCGGCGTCTTCAAAGTTGTCGCAGAGCACCAGGGGAATTGCCGGTTCGTCCGGCATGGAAACCTCTTGCGCGCAGGCTTCCATTGAATTCCCTCCGGTGGAATCCGCTCCATCTTCCGCGGCCAGGTCGACCGGTTCTTCAGCCGCCAGATCAACCGGCTCCTCAACCGCCAGGTTGACCGGTTCCGGCGCAGGCGCTTCCGATTCCCCGGCATCCTTCCCGCCGCAGGATGTGAACAGAAATGCAAACAGCATTACAACGCAAAGAAATTTAAAATTTTTTTTCACAGGCTCCTCCTTAATTTTTATAAAGCTTTATGTATATATTATATGCTTTCTGCAATCTGTATGTATTTTTATGCCATCCAATCATCCAATTCGGCAATCTTTTTCTCCATCAAATCCACAGCGTCTTTGAGCGTGATGGCGTCGAACGCCAGTTTAGCTCCGGCGGTTTCGAACAACTGCGGCAGCGGAGCGGTGGCACCCAGCGCCAGCGCCTGGCGGTAGCGCGCCACGGCAGTGGCCTGATCCTCCAGGGCATTGCGCCAAATCTGCACGGCGCCCAGCAAAGCCAACCCATATTCCACGTAATAGAACGGTTCCTGGTGGATGTGATCCTTGCGCTGCCAGCCGGTCATCATCACATCCTCGTAACCGGACCAATCGATCTCCGGGCGGAAACGCTTTTCCAATTCCGCCCATTTGGCGTCACAGTTCCCGGGCTCGCGGCCTTCCCGCGGATTTTCGTAGACCCAATGCTGGAAAGCATCCACGATAGCCATGTACGGCCAAAAGCGCAAGTCGTTTTCCAAATGTTCACTCATGGCGCGGGCGGCGTCCTGCTGGGAATAGAATCCGCCGAATTTTTCGCTCAAGTAAGGAGATGTGAGTTTCTCCATCCCCATAGAAGCCACTTCCGCAAACTCGTTGGGGACATCGTTGATCTGCTGGAAATACGGTAATTTGAAAGATTCAAAAGCGTGAAATGAATGCCCGCCCTCGTGCATTACGGCCTCCACATCCTCGTGAATGCCGACCGCATTGGCAAAGATGAAGGGCAGGCGCGCGTGGGCGAAATTGGTGCAATACGCGCCATTGGCTTTGTTCTTGCGGTTATCCAGATCCAGCAGGCCATTTTGAGCCATGGTATCGAAATAACCGCCGAAATGGGGGGAGACGTGATGGAAAACCGAAGAAGCCTTGCGGATCAGGTCTCCGGCGTCTGTGAATGGCCGCAGCGGGGGTTTGCCCGTCACATCCACGAAGACATCGTAGTAACGCAGGTTGTCGATGCCCAGCGCCCGTTTGCGCCTTTCGGTGATGCGGGCCACCGCCGGCACCACCACCTCCGCAATGGCATTATGAAAAGCTTTGCAGTCCGCAGGAGAATAATCGAAGCGTTTAAAGAACTGCCAACGGTAAGCGCGGTAGTCCGGCTTGCCGGCGTTGGCAGCCAGCTTCAGGCGCAAGTCTACATACTGCTTCCATTGCCGATTGATGGCTTCACGGTCCTGCAACTGGCGCTGCGCCTGCGCTTCCCACCCGCGGCGGCGCGTTTCCCGGTCATTGTCGCGCAACACCAGCTCCATCTGGCGGGCAGTTCTTTCCTGCCCATCCCAGGTCAGAGTCTGCGCGCCGATGATCTTGTCGTGCTCATTGTTCAGTTGCTGTTCTTCGGCCAGCAGGGGCAGATTCGCCTCGCAAAAAAGATCGGCATCCGCTTTCATATTCCTGAGCTGGATGTCAAACCCCGCCACAGTCAGCCCGCTGGCAATCAATTTTTGCTTCAGCGCCTGTTCGGCTGATTGCCATTGGGGATAAAAGTTCTCCATGTAATCCTGAAACCGTTCTGCGATCAGCTTGTCCGCCGTGTTGGTGGTGGTGCCGGCATAAAAACGGTTAAACATTTCATCGCACCATTCCGTGACCTGCGTCCAGTCGGCAAGCCATGCCTGCACCGTGTCCGCGTTGATCGTTTCAGCCAGCAATTCCTGATAGCAGGGCTGAAAAGCATCCCAATTTAAATTCAAAAGCGATTCGACGTTGGCAATCTCAATTTTTTTCATTGAATCCTCATAACAATGTTGGTTTTGGGTAATTATAGGACAAGGTGCCTGCATCGGAAGTACAAACTACCCGCCGGTTCACAACGGCAGCATAAAGTCGAGGGTGAAGGTCGTGCCCTGTCCGACTTTGCTTTTTACGCGAATGCCGATGTTATTCAAATCAGCCAATTTGCGGGTGATTGCCAGACCCAGCCCGATGCCGCGTGCCTTGGTGGTGAACAACGGCTCGAAAATTTTTCTAATATTCTTTTGCGGAATTCCCACACCGGTATCGGAAACAGCAATGGAAAGCTGATTTTTCCTGATGACAGATTTCAGACCAAGTTTTCCGCCGTCAGGCATGGCTTCCACCGCGTTGCTGATCAGATTCCTGAATATCTGCTCAACTTGCTGGGGATTGGCTTTTACCGCCGGCAGATCACCCGAAATCGCATTCTCCACTTTCACCGACCCAGGCACGGGATATTTGGCCAGTAAATTCGAAATCAAATCTGACAAATCCACCAGTTCCTTCACGGTGGGCTGGATGCGCGAGTAATCCAGCAAATCATTGATGATCTGGGAGGCATTATGAGTCTCGGTTTCGATCATTTGTAAATATTCCCGGACAGTTGCATCGGATTTGGTCAGGGCAGTTTTCAACAAGTAAACCGAATTGGAGATCACCGCCAGCGGGTTGCGCAGTTCGTGGCCTACGCTGCCGGCCACCTCGCCCAGTGCCGCCATTTTTTCAGCTTTGATCAACTGGGCTTGCGCCTCTTTCAGATCGCGCGTGCGTTCTTCCACCAATTCTTCCAGATGGCGTGATTGTTCGGCCAATTCCGCCTGGGCTTTCTTCTGCAAGGAAATGTCCTGAACGCCGGCCAGCGAACCGAGGAACTGCCCTTTTTCATCCTGCAGCGGCCTGACCCCCAATTGCACCGGCACCAGGCTGCCATCCTTGCGCTTGAGACGAAATTCATATTGCTCGGCAACCCCCATGCGGCGACTCTGGTGATGTCGATCCATGGCCGGGTAATCTTCCTTCGCGATAAAATCATAAATAGATTTGCCGATCATCTCCCTGGGTTGATACCCCAGGATCTCTGCCATTTTGGGATTGACGAAAGTGGTTATTTTATTCGCGTCGGCTTCCCAGACGCCCTCATTCAAAGTGTTGACCAGGTCGCGGTAGCGTTTTTCGCTCTTCACCAGGTTGGCTTCCGTATTCAAGCGCTGCTGCTGCGCGATCAGAAAAGCGCCGATCAACATGGTAGCCAGGGGAAAAACCACCAGATAGGGCAGGGCAACGTTTTCGATGATCGACAAAGCGATTTCGATGGGGAAAGTGAAAAACCAGGCTACCAGGATAAGGTGCACAAGAAATCCGAACAAGAACAGCCAGCCCATATTCAGGGAAAGGTTTCTTGCGCGTACAATCCTGCGGAAGAGCAGACCGGCAAAACCGGAGATGACAATCGAACCTACTCCGGTGAAGGTGCCAGGCCCGCCGATCAGAAAACGGGCAATCGCTGCGATACCGCAGGCAATCAAGGTGGTGATACCCCCGGTAAATAACCCTCCCAGGCTCAGAATGACAGACCGGCTGTCGAAGATCACGCCCGGCTGCAGCACCATAGGGATCTGCATGGCCATCACCGCTGACAAACCGTACAGAACCCCCAGGATGATATTCCGGCCATTTTCCCGTTTAAACCACCTGAGCTGGATGTTGGTGCTCAACAGGCTCATGACCAGCATCAGAGCCGCATTATCGATAAATACAAAAAAATTCATCTGGTTTTCCTTATAAATTCATTATAGATACTCTTGCGGTGATTGTAAACTTTTCAAACCTGACAAACTTTATTGAATCTTTACATGGAATCCAAACAACCTTTATAGTGCCGATTTATAGTTTACGGCATATAACCATTCAGGAGCAAAAAATGAAAAAACTTATATTATTCGGATTTCTGTTCAGCCTTCCATTGCTGACGGCCTTTACTTTTGTCGCGCCGGGAGAAATCACCATTAATCCAACGGATTTATCAGGGACAACCACAACCACCATCGCGGTTAGCGATCAAGAGATCGAAGATCTTGCTTACATGCGCGAAGAGGAAAAATTGGCTCACGACGTCTATTTGTTTTTGTATAGTCGTTGGGAACTGCCCATCTTCAGCAACATTGCCGCTAGTGAACTCACGCATACAAACGCTGTCCTTTCGCTGCTCGAGCGTTACGGGATTGACGATCCGGCCAAAGATTTGCAACCAGGTGAATTCAAGAATCAAGACCTGCAAACATTGTACAACCAGCTCATCACTACAAGCAGCAAGTCGCTGGCGGACGCGCTGCGAGTTGGAGCCGCAATCGAAGAGATCGATATCCGGGACCTTGATAACGCCATCGAAGCCAGCCATTCAGCCGACATCCAGCAAATTTACCGCAACCTGCAGCAGGGTTCCAACAATCATTTGCGGGCGTTTGCCGGCACCCTGGAGGGATATACCGGATCGCCCTACACCCCCCAATACCTGTCAGCCGAAGCATACCAGGCTGTCATGACAGGCAGCAATGGAAACGGGCAGCGAAACAATCAAAATGGAAATAGAGGTTTCGGAAGAGGGAACCAACCCTAGAAAAACGAGACATGCGAGCGTTGTATTGACGCTCGCATGTCCTTTTTAATAGGTCTCTTTTTTTATCAAATCCAGCAATCCTGCCAGCAGGATGATGATTGAGAGACCCAGGCTGTAACCCAGGTTTGCCCAGGGAAAATCGACCTCGAAAAAATGGTTGGCGATCAGGCCGGGCATTGCCCAGGGATAATAGACGGCGATGCGGGAATTCACCACTATCACACCCGAGACGGTGGCGATGATCCCAAAAGAAACAGCCGTGACAAAACTTTCCCATTTGAGCGAGACCCAGGCATGCAGCGAGATGATGATCAAAGATAAACCGTAAACGCTCAAATTCAGCAGGATTATTTGGCTGAGCGGAGCAACCGGTTCAAAGCCCAAAGCGGGGTTAAAACGGCGGAGCAAAATACCGCCCACCAGGGTCATCGGCAGCAGCAGCGCCTGGCTGACGCCAACCACGATCAACGCGGTCAGAATCTTGGCCGATAATATGTCCAGTTTTCTTACCGGTTGAACATAGAGCAGCTTCCACATTTTTCCGTTATGCTCAATGCCCGCCAATAGCGCGGTCTGCAAGGTGACAAACAGGGGCAGGAAGAAAATGCCCCAATAGGTTTGCAGCAATTCAGCAAAAAACAGCCAGCGGCTGCCTACAACTTGCGCCATCACAGTCCCATCGTCAACGAAAAAATACAGGAAGATGATGCACGATATGATCAACGGAGATCCGACGCACAAATAAACCAACAGTGTGCGCTTCAATTTTGAAAACTCGTTGATGAAGATATTTTTGTTCATTTCAACTCCGATTCGACGCCTTTCAACGGTCGACTTGCTTATTGGATAACCACAGATTGGCGGCCAGCGTGATCCCGGCGCATAAAGCCAGGCTTAAATACAGGAGATCGTCCACCGGTTTCCCATCGATGAGCCGGTAAAGACCCAGGCCGGGGAAACTCCAGGGAAAAAACCGGGAGCATTCATGGTCAAAGAGGAACAGTGCCACCAGCGTGAAGGTGATGCCGGTGGAACAGGAGACGATGAAATTGCCCCAATTCAGGCTGACCCAAGTCTGGAAAGAAATAATCAGGAGGGAGATGACAAAGGGCGCCAAGAAAAACCAGCCCAACTCCGCCAGGGGGATATACGCGCTGACCTGGAATTCCGGTTTCAGGATGCCCAGGGAGAACCCGAACAACAGCAGGCAGAGCAGCAGGCAAATCAACGAGATGAAGGCTGCCAGAACAGCCAGGCATTGCTTGGCGGCGACTGCCATCCAGCGCTTTACAGGCTGGCTGCACACCACTTTCCAGGTTCCCTCGCGATAATCCGTCTCGCCGATCAGCGCAGTTTGCAGCGTGATCAACAGCGGGAACAAGAGAAAAATCCAGATGCGCGAGATGTGTTCCGCGATCGCCGACCAGAAATTCACTCCGGGCTGAATCCCCAACGTATTGCGCTGCAGCGCGCCGATCCACTCAAACAGCATGATGCCGGCCGGGATCGCCAGGCTGACCTTCAACAGCAGCGATCTTTTGGCTTTGAGAAGCTCGGCTGAGAAGACAGCAAAAAACTCCTTCATTTCGCCGCTCCCGCCGCTTCAGTCAGATCAAGGAATATATCTTCCAGGGTGGGTTGGTCGATGCGCATTTCGGTGATGCTAATGCCGTTGTTGATCAGGCGGCGCGACAGGCTGGCGGTATCCGCCCTGCCGTCGATGGGCACCAGCACGCCGGACGCACTGACCACTTTTACCGTACGGCCCTCCGCTTCCAACACTTTTTTGGCAGCCTCGGGATAATCCAGTTCGAAGTGGACGCACTGGGGGATTTTCAACCTCAAATCATCCTGCGTACCTTGAAAGATCAGGTTCCCGTTGTTGATGATGCCGATGCAGGTTGCGATTTGTTCGACCTCATTCAGCAGGTGGCTGGAAAGAAAAACAGTCACTCCGAAGGATTGCGACAACCGTGTAATCAGCGCCCTGATCTCATGGATACCGGCCGGGTCGAGCCCGTTGGTGGGTTCGTCCAGGATCAGCAGGGGCGGCATGCCCATCAAGGCTATGGCCAGGCCCAGTCGCTGGCGCATGCCGGTGGAATAATGCCGCACCAGTCGCCGGCTGTCTTTAGCCAGATCGACCAACTCCAGCACGCGCGTGATCTCAACACGCTCCAGGCTGCGATAGCGCCGGATGATCTCCAGGTTTTCCCAACCGGTCAGATGCGGATAGAGCGAGGGCTGCTCGACCAGCGCGCCCACCCGTTTGAGAATTTCTATACGATTGTCGTCATATTCCTTTCCGAACAGGATAACGCGCCCGCCGCTGGGCTGGATCAACCCCAGCAGCATGCGGATGGTGGTGGTCTTGCCGGCGCCATTGGGGCCCAGGAATCCGTAAACGCTGGCCGCGGGAACCGCCAGGTCGACGCAATCGACGGCCGTCAGGTTCCCAAAATTCTTCAACAAAGCTTCGGTTTGAATAACGTTCATGACTTGCTCCTTTCGATTCGACTCTTTAGGATAGCAGGCCAATGTCGCAGGCACGACAAAAAATAAACGCAGGTTTGTCGCAGCCCGCCGCGCGAATGTTACAAATCTGAGACAAACAGCCCTGGAAAGTATTGCATAATAAGAAAAACTGTCCTGAGAAATGAAACAATGATCTCAAAAATACTCTTTGTGGAAGATACCGTTGCCCTGGCGAACATCGTCAAGCAGGAACTGCAGACAGCGGGATTCAGCGTGCTGCATACCGCTTCCGGCAGGGAAGCGCTGCGCTTGCACGCCGACGAAAAACCTGACCTGGTCATCCTGGACTGGATGCTACCGGATATCGACGGGCTAAACGTGCTGCGCACCATCCGGCAGAACGCCGCCACGCCCGTGATCATGGTCACCGCCAAGAGCGAGGAGATCGACAAAATCCTGGGGCTGGAGATCGGGGCGGACGATTACATCACCAAACCCTTCAGCGTGCGCGAGCTGGTGGCGCGCATTCACGCCATCGAGCGCCGCATCGAATCGGTCAATCTGCAACTGGAGGAAGACCGGAATCCGCAGGAAACGCCCATCACGCTGGACAGCCTGCGGCTGGACCCGGCCAACCACCAGGTGCGCATCGACACAAAAGAGATCGCGCTCAGCCGCACCGAATTCACCCTGCTGCACCTGTTCCTGCGTAATCCCAACCGGGTCTTCAACCGGGCTTACCTGATCGAGACCATTTGGAAGGAAAATTACATCGAAGGCGACCGCTCGGTGGATAACCTCATTTTGCGGCTGAGAAAGAAAATCGGGACATACGGCGACCGCATTGAAACAGTGTGGGGCGTCGGCTATCGTTTCAGGTGGACCTCATGAAAATCAAGCTTTTTGAAACCTCCTTCATCCGGGCGCTGGCCTGTTCGTCATTCGTCAGCCTGGCCATCCTGATGCCGCTGTCCCTGGCCGCTGTCTCCCACCCCGGCCTGCAGGAAGCCACATACACGCAAAGTATGTTGATGGTCAGCGGCTTTTCCGCGCTGACCTTCGCTCTTCTCGTGGAGCGGAAAGCGGGCAACTGGTGGGCGAAACTCTCCGCCGAGGGCATCAACGCACTGACGGCCATGCTGGCCAACCTCCTGATCGGGCGGATTGTCCTGGGTGTTTTTGCCGGCATCCTCGCTTCCAGCCGGCCGCTCTTCGGCACCGCCCTGCGCAATGCCAACACCTTCTTCCTGTTGGGCTCGGCCTTTTTCATTTACCTGTTTTTCCGCCTGTTCCTGCTATGCTGGCGTTACCTGGACCACCTGCGCCGGCAATATTTCACCTGGTCGCTGACCTATTACTTCCTGGTGATCGTGGTGTGCCTGGCTTTCGCCTTCCTGCTGGTGGTCACGGTGTTCTTCTCGTTCATGGGCAGGAATCCATTGAACGACGCTTCGCTGGCGGGCAGCGACGCCATCCTGGAGTGGCTGGTTTATAACGTCATGCCGGTGTTCGGGCTGGTGGTGGGATTCCTGTTCATCAGCCTGCTGATCCTGGTGCCGCCTTTTGCCTTATTCTCCTATTTCTTCGCCAGGAAATTGAATAGCCGCCTGAAGAACCTGGGCGGCGCGGCCGCAGCCCTGCGCCGGGGCGATTACAAAGCGCGCTGCCCGGTCGAAGGCCGGGACGAGATCGCCCAGCTTCAGGCGGATTTCAACATGATGGCCGACAACCTGGAACAGAACATCGAAGCGCTGAACCGCGAGAAACAGGTGGTCAACGGGCTGCTGAATGAACGCAAGGAGCTGGTGGCCAGCGTTTCGCACGAACTGAAGACGCCCATCACCACCATCG
Source organism: Anaerolineae bacterium (assembly GCA_013178095.1). Lineage (GTDB taxonomy): Bacteria > Chloroflexota > Anaerolineae > Anaerolineales > Anaerolineaceae > Pelolinea. The sequence continues at coordinate 127,948 of JABLXK010000007.1, forward strand.
CCAATTACCTGGAAGCCACCCGCGCGCACATCAAGAATAAACGCGACGCGCAGCTGACCGCCAACCTTGAGGCTATCAACCAGGAGGTCATGCGGCTGAACCTGATTATCAACGACTTATTTGACCTGTCGCGGGCAGAGGTGGGGCGCCTGACCATCCACACTGAGGAGTGCGCTGTGGATGAAATTGTCCGGCAGGTCATTGAATCCCAAAAAATATTGGCCTGGCAGAAACGACACGTCGAGCTGGTCAGCCAGGTGGCAGCAGGCCTGCCCCCCATCCGCTCGGACCGCAACCGCCTGGCGCAGATCCTGAGCAACCTGGTGCGCAACGCCATCCAGCACACCCCGCCCGGCGGAATCGTGCAGGTTCGCGCGGAAAAACAGAAGAACAAGCTCCTGCTGAGCGTAGTGGACACAGGTGAGGGCATCCCCGCAGAAGACCTGCCTCACATCTGGACGCGTTTTTACAAGGGCAAGGATTCCACCAGCGGCAACGGCATCGGCCTGTCGGTGGTGAAGGAATTGACGGAATTAATGGGCGGCGAGGCAAGCGTTAAAAGCGAATTGGGCGCGGGCAGCGAATTCCAGGTAGCCCTGCCCTTCCATCCCCGCAAAAAGGAAATGTAAATCCTAAAGCCCCAGTCTGGTGCTCTTGATCCAGCCTTTGGGAAAGGGTTTGCGGTTGTCGCCCAGCACTTCCAGGGCGTAGCGCACGCGCGTGCGCAGGGCGGCGCCGGGGGCATCGCGCATTTGGTGGACGCGGCCGGCGATTTGCGCGTAATGTTGAGGATACTTACGGGCGATGATGCACAGGCTGGTGATCGCCCAGCTTTGGGTGAAAACCGAGTCCCCGTCCAGCATCTTCAGCAGCACCGGCAGCACTTGCGGGATGACTTCCTCGTAAAGCGCCAGATGCCCGAAGAGCATGGCCGCGTGCATGCGCGCCAGCAGGGTCTTTTCGGTTTCCAGTGAATTCACAATGATTGAGAGATAGGGCAGCACCAGGTCCGGCCGCGTGCGCGCCACTTTCTCGATAGCGTCCATGCTGCGCCCGCGCACGATTTCGTCCGCCGTTGAAAGGCCCTCGGCCAGATCGGGCATCAATGCCTCGTTTTTCAACACCGCTTCGGCCGCCTGGTTGGAGGCCCCATCCGAGCGCAGGTCGCCGCCTTCCAGCCACGCCAGCAGGTCGTTCATGGCATCAACCAATCAGGTCGATCTGAAAAACTCCCGCGCAGCCGAACAGCGCGCTGTGGTCGCCCTTTTCCGCCAGCACCATTTCCGGCAGCGGGAAAAGCTCCAGGCGCTGCTTCATGATGGGCTTGACGCGCTCCAGCAGGAAGGGCCGCCTGGTGATCACACCGCCGCTGAAGACAAACAGGTCTACAGGGTGAAAGATCAGGGTGTTGAGGATGGTTTGCGCGGCTTTTTCTACGATCAAATCCCAGCGCGGGTCGTCGTCGGATATTTCGCGCATGTCCTGGCCGAAATACTCGCGCAGCATATCCCCGCCCAGGTACGCCTCCGGGCAGCCGCGCTGCCCGCAGTTGCACAGCTTGCCGCCCCATTCCATGATGTGGTGGCCGTTTTCAAAAGAGAACATGAAATAGCGTTTGTCGTCGATCTTCTTGATGTCGCCCGCGCCCACGCCCGTACCCCAAATGAAATACACGAAACGGCTGCGCCCGCGCGCCGCGCCGTAGAGCGCCTCGCCGATGGCGGCCGCCTGCACGTCGTGGATCAGTTTGACCGGGGTTTGAAAGCGCTCGCGCAGGGTTTGCTTGATGGGTTTCTGCGCCCAGTCCGGCAAGTTGTTGGCCGTGGTGACCATGTCGTCCTGGTCGATGATGCCCGGGAAACAAGCGCCGATGCCCTCTATTTCCGCGCCGGTGGAGACCTGCGCGATGCAATCTATCAATTCAGCCATACCTACCTGATAATCCTGGGGCACCGGCCGGCTCTCCAACTTAAGGATGCGGGGATCGCCCTGCGTGTCGACCAGTCCCACGCGCATATTCGTCCCGCCGATGTCGATTGCGATATACATATTGTCTCCCTTTAGCGTTTTCATTCAATTATAGCTTTTCCTTCGATTGCGTTGCCCGCAAAGACAACTCAAAGATGTTTTCGCGAGGAGCTTTGGCAACGAAGCGATCTCTCGGCACGGTTGTACCCATCTTCAGGCGGCTTGAAGCCGCCATTGATGGTGCATCTCCGCGCATTGCTCCCGCAATGCGCTTCGAAGATTGCTTCGCTTCGCTCGCAGAGATAATTCAAAGATGCTTTCGCGAGGAGCTTTAGCGACGAAGCGATCTCATGGCGTGAGATCGCTTCACCCCGCGTTAGCGGGGTTCGCGAATACAATTGCAGTCTCTTTTGTTATCATTGCGAATACTGGTAGAGATAATTAAGATAGAAGTTTCAGCGACGATCGCGCAGCCCCACACAACGCTGATGACAGGCGGCACAACACAATAAAAAAATAACGCGGACAAATCTGCCCGCGTTAATCTCCAAGTAAATACCGACTTAATAATCCACCGAAAAGAACCAGGCGCGCAGGATCACATACACAAAATACATGCCGATCAGGTAAAAGGCGTGAATCTTTTTCAGCTTGCCCTTGGAGAACCACAAAATCGCCCAAAGGATCGCGCCGGTGACTGTTTCCCAGGGCAAATCCCACTGGATCAGGGGGTTGGGTACGGCGTAAGTGGATAACAACGCGCCGCCGCCAATCGCCACCAGGGGATTGGTGATGTTGGAGCCAACCAGCGTACCCAGGGAAATACCATTTTCTTTATGGCGCACGCCCGCCAGGGCAGTGATCAATTCCGGCATAGCCGAAGCCACCCCCAAGGTCACAACGCCGATCAGCGAGCCGCCGATTCCGGTGCGCACCACGACCAACTCCGTGATGCTCAGCACGTAGCCAGCCGCGATAACGGTAACAGCCAGCATCAACGCGGCAATAGCGGTGTCAATAAAAACCTCTCTCAAATCCTGCGGGATATTCTCAGCGATCTCTTCAGAAGCAATGCCGTTGTCTTCCTTTTTGTAATGCTTACGCTCATCAGCAAACAGGTAATACGTGTAAGCAATGAACGTACCAAACAGGATGGCGCCATCCAGGCGGGAATAACTCCCGTCAAGGCCAAACAGGATGCACATCACAGTGGTGCCGATCATCGGGATCATGCTTTTCCAGAGGAAGTAGCGGCGGAAGTACAAAGTGCCGGAAAGCAGCACCACCAGCCCCATGATCAGCGTCTGCTGCACCACATCCGAACCGATATTGGAACCCAATACAATGGCGGAACCGATCTGGTAATCCAGTGTACCGCCCAAAATGCGGGCGGAGGCGGTTAGATGCGAGGTGATTTCAGGGATGCTGGTGGCCACCGAAAAAACCGTCATGCCCATAAAAGTGGAAGAGAGATTGAAATAAGCGGCGATCCCAACCAGCTTCTTCACCGACACATTGGCGCTTATGACCAGCACCGCGATGGCGGCCAACCCAATGATAGCGATAACAAACGTTGAATAATTTTCCATAATAATTTGTCCTAAAAAAAGCACACGGCGATAAAGTATAAATGAACCTCCCCCCATGTCAATATTTTTTAGTCGATTTTACAGGGATTACGTATTGTATATTAAATGTTTTTAACAGGTGAAATCAGGGCACAAAGACCGGTTCATCCTGCACGAAATAATCGCCGTCCCTGAAAGTAACGTGGTAATCGAACTGTGAAACCGGCGGCATGTCCTCCGCGCTGGCGCCGCAGCAGGGACCGAGCACAAAAGCCCTGCCGTCCTGCCCTTTAAATTCAACCGTGAATAGGAATTCATCCTCCGAAAGGCGCTGGCGGCTGACCACGCGCAGCAGCGGCAGGCATTGATAGCCGTTCAGCGCGCAGCCGTATTGCCAGAGCGCGGCATGATCGTCCGGGGAAAGCGAGGGGTTGAGGGATTGCAGCCCGTCGTAGCTTCCGCCGTAGAGCGCTGCGGCTTTTTCGTATTCGCCGCTCGAGAGATATTGGAAGAAATCCGCCAACGCGGTTTCGGCGCTGTCCAGGTTGGCCTGGGGCGCATCCGACAGGCAGGCGGTTAATAACACACAAAACAAACAGAGGATTGCCCCTAGCTTGCGCATGAAATCATTATATAGCAGGAGTCTGCTTGTGAAAATCGGTGGCCTGCTGGTAGACATGCGCCGCGCGGAAGAGCGTGCGCTCCTCGAAGGGCCGGCCCATCAATTGCATACCGACCGGCAGTTTTTGCGCGTCGAAACCGACCGGGAAAGCCAGCCCCGGCACGCCCGCCAGGTTGGCCGGCAGGGTGAAGACGTCTTCCAGGTACATGGCCAGCGGGTCATCGCCGTGGCCGCCAATCTTGAAAGCCGTGGTGGGCGCGATGGGCGCCGCCACCACATCCACCGATTTGAAGGCCTCCTCGAAATCGGCCTTGATGAGCGTGCGCACCTTCTGCGCCTGGCCGTAATAGGCGTCGTAATAGCCGGCCGAGAGGGCGTAGGTGCCCAGCATGATGCGGCGCTTGACCTCGGGCCCGAAGCCCTTGCCGCGCGATTTCATGAACATATCGATCACGCCGTTGTTCTCCTCGCGCAGCCCGAAGCGCACGCCGTCATAGCGCGCCAGGTTAGCGGAGGCTTCCGCCGGGGCGATCAGGTAATAGACCGGTAAAGCATACGAAGTGTGCGGAAGGGAGATTTCCACGATCTGCGCTCCCTGCGCCGCCAGCACCTGAATGGCCTCGCGCACGCGCGCTTCCACCTCGGGCTGGATGCCCTCAATGAAATATTCCTTGGGAACGCCCACGCGCAGGCCTTTGAGGTCCGCCGCGCCGGCGCAGCCGGGTTCGTCCACCGGCCGGTCGAGCGAGGTGGCGTCGCGCGGGTCGAAACCAGCCATCAGCCGGAAAATGGTCTCCACGTCCTCGGCGCTGCGCCCCAGAACGCCCACCGAATCCAGCGAGGAGCCGTAAGCGATCAGGCCATAGCGCGAGACGCGCCCATAGGTGGGTTTGATGCCGGTCACGCCGCAGAAGGAAGCCGGCTGGCGCACGCTGCCGCCGGTATCGGTGCCCAGGGCCGCCGGCGCGAAGCACGCGGCCACCGCCGCCGCCGAACCGCCGCTGGAGCCGCCCGGCACGCGTTCAGTATCCCAGGGGTTATGAGTCACGCCGTAGGCCGAGTTCTCCGTGGAGGAGCCCATGGCAAATTCATCGGTGTTGGTCTTGCCCAGCACCACCACACCCGCGTTCAGCAATTTCTGCACGGAGGTGGCGTTGAAAGGCGGTTTGAAATTCTCGAGAATCTTGGAGCCGCAGGTGGTGCGCACATCCTTGACGCACAGCACGTCCTTGACCGCCAGGGGCAAGCCCAGCAGGGGCGGCAGAGCCGCGCCGGCTTTTTTGAGCTGCGCGCGCCGCTCGTCCGCCGCTTTGGCTCCCGCAAGGGCGGCATCGGGGGTGAGGGTGATGAAGGCGTGCAGCGCGGGTTCCAGGCGTTGGATGCGCTCCAGGTAAGCCTTGGTCAGCTCCAGACTGGATACCTGGCCTGTCTCGAGGGCTTGCAAAGCTTCTTTTACGGTGAAAGCAGTGATTTCTGTCATGGCGCTCAATCGAAAACGGGGGGCACCCGGAATTGGTCTTTTTCGGCGGCCGGCGCGTTTTGCAGCGCCTGGCTGGTGGTCAAACCTTCGCGCACCTCGTCCTCGCGCAGGCGGGCTTGCGGCGGCAGCACGCTGGAGGTGGTTTGAATGCTGCTGGTATCCAGCGCCTGCAGCTGCGCTACATGGTCAAGGATGGCGGAAAGCTGCTGCTGGTAGCGTTCTTTCTCTTCCGGCGTCAGTTCCAGGCGCGCTAAGAGGGCAATGTGTTCCACTTCTTTCAGGGTCAGGGTCATGCGCGTAATTATAACAGCGGCAACCTTTTTCGGCGGAATTTTTCGCGAAGCGCACTGAAATTTACTGCCAGCCCTGCGCGTACCAGCGCAGGTAATCCTTAACGTGCGCCGACCAGTAGGATTCCACGTGCGCGCCGTCGAAGACGTGCCACTCAAAGGGGATGTGGTAATCCTCCAACCGCCCGGCGAAGACTTTGGCGGCGTCGGCGATGAAATCTTTGGTGCCCACGTCGATCCAGATACGCGGCAATTGATCCGCCGGGATTTTTTGGAACCAAAAAGGAGACTCGTTGAAATCGCCGCGGAAGGGCGCCAGGGAATGGCCGCCAATGGCGCCGAATACATCCCAGTAGATCAATCCGGTGCGCATCGCCCAGGCCGCGCCGCGCGACAACCCGCCAATCGCGCGCTTGCTCCGTTCCGCCTGCGTGCGGTAATGCGCGTCGATCCAGGGCACCAGCTCCTCAGCCAGCACCGGACCGTACTTGGAAGTCCACTGGTCGATCATGTAATTGGATTCTTTGGGCATCACGATGATGAAAGACCGCGTCTCCCCGTCCGCGATCAACTCGTCCAGGGCTTCGTCCGCGCCCAGGCGGTCCCACTGGTCGTCCTTGAAGCTCTGCCCGTGCAGCAGGTACAGCACCGGGTAGCGTTCGTCTTCATTCACATCGTAGCAGGGCGGCAGGTACACGCGGAAAGCCAGCGGATGGGTCATCAACGCGGTCTGGATTTCCTGGAACTCGAAGCGTCCGCGCGTTTCCGTGCAGGCCGGTGCCGGAGTAGTGGTAGCGGTCGGCGCGGGGGTGAGGGTGGCGGGAATTGCAGTTGGCGATTGGGTAGTAGTTATGGTTTTTCCACAAGCCGCCAATGTGGCGAACAGTGATACCAGCAGGAGATTCCAGCCTGCCCTTTTCATGCACTTCACTTTAAGTCATCCCAGCCTTGCGCATACCATTGCAGGTATTCGCGCAGATGAGCTTTCCAGTAATCGGTGTTGTGGCGGCCGTCGTTGAGGTGCCATTCGTTCAGGATGCCTTTCTCATTCAGCACCTGCTCAAAGCGGTAAGCGGTTTTCACTTCCGGGTCGAAGCGCCCGATATCCAGGTACAGGCGCGGCGCGCTGCCCTCCGGGATCTGCTCCAGCCAATCCGGCAGCTCGTCCAGATCGCCTTTGAAGGTCGGCAGGCTGTGCGCGCCGACTAAGCCGAACAGCTCCCAGTGCTGCAACCCCAGGCGCACCGCCCAGGAAGCCCCGCGCGAAATGCCGCCCAGCGCGCGGCAGGCGCGCTCGGTGCAGGTGTTGAAGGTGGCATCCACGAAGGGGATGATCTCATCGGTGATTGCATCCGGGAATTTATTATTCGCCGCCTGGCGGTAATAGAACTCTTCAAAAGGCATGACCATCAGAAATGGTTGGGCAATTCCGCCGGAGATCAACTCGTCGGCAATCTCCCCGGCGCCCAAATCCAGCCACATGCCGTCATCGAAGGTCTGACCGTGCAGCAGGTAGAGCACCGGGTAGCCGCCGGCTTTGGTTTCGTCGTAGCAAGGCGGCAGGTAAACCGTGACGTACAGCTCACCGGTCAACAATTGCGAGTCCAGTTTATAGCGTTTGATTTCAGCGGAAAGGGTACAAGCGATGCTCACCTTGACGGTAGTATCGGTCATGGGGGTGGCCGCTTCAAGGTCGCGGGTGACCTCCACCGGCGGCTGGGTGGCAGCCAGGGTGGGCGCTTGCAAGGGGACTTCGCTCTGCGGCTGGCAGGCAATCAGCAGACCGAGAGCGCAAATCAGCGAAATGAGGAATCCCGCGCGTGTTTTCAAGGTCAAAAATCCCGCAATTGCATCATTTATGAATGAAGTTCTCTTTCTTGACGGGGCAAACAAGAACCGATTATACTCTATGGGCCGGGGTGTAGCGCAGTTGGCCAGCGCGCTGCGTTTGGGACGCAGAGGTCGGCGGTTCAAGTCCGCCCACCCCGACCAGTAATCTCAGCTTCAGTCTTTATTTTTGTTTTATCCGGTGTCGGCGGTTTCCTCTCGAAGCTTTCTGCGAGTGCAGAAAGCGGAGACCCTCGACCGCGCGCGGCTTCAGACCGCGCAGGGAGAGGGACAAGCTTCGAGGATCTCCGCCTCGCTTCGGCAAGTCCGCCCACCCCGACCAGTAATCTCAGCTTCAGTCTTTATTTTTGTTTTATCCGGTGTCGGCGGTTTCCTCTCGAAGCTTTCTGCGAGTGC
>JABLXK010000008.1 GCA_013178095.1 Anaerolineae bacterium
AAAATTTCTTCCTATGAGGATCAATATTTAAGTTGTGGATATCAACAAATTAATTTCTCGCTTTTAAATCTGTGTAAGTTAGTGTTTCAAATTTTCTGTAAATTCAAAAAAGAGTAGATCACAGTATCCTTTCAGAAGTCGATCAAACCAAAGAAAGGATGAGAACCATGATCTACAAGAGTGATTGTACATTAACAAAAGAAT
>JABLXK010000009.1 GCA_013178095.1 Anaerolineae bacterium
CTATTTTGATGGAATTCAATGAAGAATGGGAGTATGGCAGGATTTATTTGAGAATGGAGACCAGTTAGAGTATTATCAAATTCTGAAAGGTTCTTGATCACTTTTACAGAAAAGATTATACACAATCAAAAAGTAACAATTCTCGCCCCAATTTGATCTTGAATCTGATTCAGAGGATCAGAATATTTATTTCCTCCGTTTTCTTGTTTTTTTGATTTATTAATAAAACTATCAACGCTTTTTGCTCTAACAAGAATTTGATCGATTCTTGGATAATTATCAAATAAATTATTGAGGTATTTCCTTAATTCATGTTCTAT